>NZ_JBIBWF010000005.1:0-135254 GCF_043081085.1 Streptomyces sp. NPDC014891
GCATACGCGCTGCGAGTCCTTGGCCAGTCATACGCCGAGCACCCCGCCTACCAGCAGGAATGGCGCCCATAGCCCTTCAAGGAGACAGGCCCTAGCCGGCCTGGGGGTTCTCCCGGTCGTAGACCTCGGTCAGCTCCCGGCAGCGCTTCACGTCGCCGGCCATCGCCTCCAGGAGGTCGTCCAGGGTGTCGAACTTCAGCATCCCGCGGACGTACGCGAGGAAGTCCACCGCCACGTGCAGCCCGTACAGGTCGAGGCCCTCGCGGTCGATCGCGTACGCCTCCACCGTCCGCTCGGTGCCGTCGAACTGCGGGTTGGTGCCCACGGAGATGGCGGCCGGCATCCGCTCCCCGGCGGCCGTCAGCCAGCCGGCGTAGACGCCGTCGGCGGGGACGGCGGTGTGCGGGAGGGTCTCGACGTTGGCCGTCGGGAAGCCGAGCTCGCGGCCGCGCTGCGCGCCGCGGACCACGACGCCCTCGACACGGTGCGGACGGCCGAGGATCTCGCCGGCCCCGGCCATGTCGCCCTCGGCGACCAGGCGGCGGGTGAGGGTCGAGGAGAAGGGGTCGCCGCCGCCCGCCGTACCGCTGACGTACAGGTCGATGACCTCGACCTCGTAGTCGTAGGTGGCGCCGAGTTCGGACAGGAAGGCGACGTTCCCGGCGGCCCGGTGGCCGAAGCGGAAGTTCGGGCCCTCGATGACGGCCTTCGCGTGCAGTTTGTCGACGAGCACCTTGACGATGAAGTCGGCCGGGGACAGCTGGGAGAACTCGGCGGTGAACGGCAGGACGAGCACCGCGTCCACGCCGAGGCCGGCGATGAGCTCGGCGCGCCGGTGGTGCGGGGCGAGCAGGGGCGGGTGGCTGCCGGGCCGCACGACCTCGGAGGGGTGCGGGTCGAAGGTGACCACCACGGAGGGGACGCCGAGTTCCCGGGCGCGCTCCACGGCCCGCCCGATGATCAGCTGGTGTCCGCGGTGCACCCCGTCGTAGGAGCCGATGGTGACGACGCTGCGCCCCCAGTCCTGGGGGATGTCCTCCAAGCCACGCCAGCGCTGCACTGTGACCGCTCCTCGTCCGCCTGTTCGCCGATTACGCAGGTCTAAGACTGCCATGCCCGGGGCCGTCGGTTCGCATCGGCATGGAAGTGCCGTGGGTCCGCAGCGCCCGGAGGGTCTCCGCCCCGAGCAGCGGCACCCACGCCCCGGGGTCGGCGGACGCCCAGCCGGCGAGCAGCCCGGCGAACACGGGCCGGCCGCGGACCCGTCCCGCCAGGGCCCGGTCGAACAGGAGCGTTCCGTCGGGCGTACGGGACCAGAGGGTGCCGACCCGGTGGGTGAGCGCCCGGGTGCGCGGCTCGCTGCGCCGCTCGGCGTCCTCGGCCGCGGCCGCCAGGAGGGCGTCCAGGACGGTGGACTCCCCCGTCCCGCCCGTGGACCGCTCGTGCTCCAGGAGTACGTCGAGGAGTTCGGTCCGCAGGTACCGGGAGGCTCCGGTGCCGGGCGCGGCGAGGACGGGGGCGAGGGCGCGGCGGACCGGTGCGGGGCCGCCCCGGATCAGGCCCGCGACCAGCGGGAAGAGGACGGCCCTGGCGGCGGGGCCGTGCTCCAGGCGGTGGTCGACGAAGGCGGCCGCGTGGACGGCGCCCTCCGGGTGGCGGACGAGGTAGCCGCGGACGAGGGCGGCCGCCCGGCGGGCGAGCGCGGGCGTGTCGACGTCGGCGAGGGCCCGCAGGGCGGCGGCCGGGGCCTCGCCGGTGCCGTCCAGGCGTGCCCCGAGGGCGGCGAGGACCGGCCCGGGGTCGGCGGGGAGGGCCGCCACGAGGGCCGCGGGCGGCACCCGGGGTTCGGCGAGGGCGCGGGGCAGGTACCGGTCCCGGGTGTGCGGGTCGCGGATCAGGAGGCCGAGGGCCGCGCCGTGGAGGGGCCGGTCGCCGGGCCGGGAGAGCAGGGCGAGGGCGGCGAAGCGGAGGAGTTCCCGGTCGGCGGGGCGGTGGGCGTGGTCGGCGGCCAGGTGGCCGTACGCGGCGGCGGCGACCCGCCGCTCCGGGCGCCCGTCGTCGTGGGCCCAGCGGTCCACGGCCCGGCAGACGGCGGAGGGCTCGTCCTCGGCGAGGGTGGCGAGGAGGCCGTCGGCGAGCGGGTGGGCGGTGGCCACGAGCGCCTCGCACAGGTCGTCGACGGCACGTCCCCGGTGGGTGTGCAGCAGGTCCCGGGCGGCGGTGGCCACGGTCGCGCCGGGGTGCGCGGAGAGGGCGCGGTCGTCGCCGAACCAGCGGCAGAGCTGGGGCTGCACGCCGCGCGGGTCGGCGGCGAGCAGCGCGGCGACGACGCCGAGGGACCGCTCCTCGTCGATGGTCTCGCCGATGTCCTCGCCGGCCGGTCCGCCGGGGTCCGTGACGGGGGCCGGGTCCGCGGGGACGAGCCGGCGCAGCAGGTCGATCCGTTCGTCCTCGCCGAGCGGGAGCGCCAGCCAGAAGTCCGGCCCGAACGCGGCGAAGACGGCGTGCCGCCCCGCGTGCGGCGCGTCCGGTCCGGTGCCCGCGCCGATCCGGTCGGCGAGCAGCCGGAGGACGGGCAGGCAGGGCCGGGGGTCGGGCAGCCGCCGCAGGGTCTCGCCGAGCAGCCGGGCGGCCCACCAGGGCCCGTCGCCCGAGGCCCCGCCCGGGATCGCGGCGTAGCGCCCGAGGGCCTCGGCGAGCACCGCGAGCCGGGGCGCGAGGGCGGCCGGGCCCCGCTCCCGGTGGAGCAGCAGGAGGGCCTGGAGGACGGGTCCGATGCGGTGCCGGGGCACCGGTGGTGGCGCCTCGTCGGGGGTGCGCGGGCGCGGCACGGCGGGCCCGGGCGCCGGGCCGGGCGGACCGGCGGAGGGGAGCGCCGAGGGGGCGCGGGGCGCAGGCGGGGCGGCGGGTCCCTGCGGGACAGCGGACCCCGATGGGGCCGCGGGCTCCGACTGGGACGCGGGCTGCGACGGGGCCGAGGATCCCGACAGAGCCGCGGACCCCGACAGAGCCGCGGACCCCGCCAGGGCCGAGGATCCCGACAGGGCCGCGGGATCCGGCGGGGCCGCGGGATCCGGCGGGGCGGCGGGTCCCTGCGGGAGGAGCGCCGCCAGGGCGGCGTCCAGGTCCAGGTGCGCGGCCTGCACCCAGTCGGCGAGCTCCTCGTGGGCGAAGCGGTAGCCCGCTCCCGCTGGAACCAGCAGTCCTTCGGTGAGGACCGCCGAGGCCCAGCCCTCCCGCCAGGGGAAGAGCTCCTCGAAGGAGGGGCGGTCGAGGACGCCGTGGCCCGGGCCGAGGCAGCGGCGGGCCGCCTCGTGGACCTGGCCGGTGACGCGTGCGGCGAGGCGGCGCACGGCGGTCCCGGAGGGCAGCGGCCGGGATCCGGCGGCGATCCGGACGGCGATCCGCAGGCACATCAGGTCGAGGTGGGCGGTGAAGATCTCCTCGCGGTCCGGGCGTCCGGGGACGTCGGCCGGCAGCGCGGCCCGCACCTCGGCGAGCAGTCGCAGGGCCAGCGGGTGGCGGGCGTCGGCCTCCGCGAGGTCCTCCTCCCCCAGCCCGTACCCCGCGCGTACGGCCCGGGCCTCGGCGGCCGAGTAGGGCCCGAGGACGAGGGCGGCCGGCAGCCCTCGGGAGGCCGGGTCGCGGCGGCCCGGGGCGGGCCGGTGGAGGGCGCCGGGGCGGTAGAGGGCGCCAGCGCGTTCCCAGTGCTCGGGGCGGCAGGCGGTGACGAGGCGGACGTGGTGGGCGCGGAGCCAGGTCTCGGTGGCGGCGGTCCAGTCGGCGAGGCGGTGGGCGAGCCGGGGCGGCATCTCCTCGGGGCCGTCGAGGACGACGAGGAGGGGGCGGCCCGCCTCGTGGGCGAGGGCGGCCGCCCGTTCGGGGGTGGCGGTGCCGGTGTCGCCGGGCGCTCCGGAGGCGGCGACGATCCGGCCGGCCTGGCCCAGGGCCCGGCCGACGGCGTCGGCGAGCGAGCGGTCCTCGGCGCGCAGGTCGGCTCCGCGGAGCCGGACGGTGGGGGCCGGGGCGACGCCGCGGGCGCGGCGGGCGCAGAGGGCGGCGAGGGCGGTCGTCCGTCCGGTGCCGGGTGCGCCGACGAGGGCGAGCACCGGTGCCCCGCCCGCGGCGAAGCGGGCGAACTCGCGGACGCAGTCGGGGCGTTCGACAGGCTCGGGCCAGGGGTCGGGTTCCCGTGCGGGGCCGGTGGAGGTGGCGGTGAGTTCGAGGATGCCGGCGAGGTTGAGGTCGGGTCCGTAGGCGGGGACGGTGGCCGCGTTGCGCCGGAGGAGGGCGGCGAGCCGGTCGTCGGTCCGCAGCCGCACGGCGTATCCGGCGGCCCGGCGGTCGCCGTGCAGGGCGGTGCCGAGGACGGCGAGGACGGTGCCGGTGGCGGTGTCGAGGACGGGGCCGCCGGCGGCCTGGCCGCCGAGCCGGAGGGCGTCGGCGCCCTCGGTGCCGACGGCGAGTTCGAGGGCGTCGGAGAGGCGGTGGAAGCGGTCGGCGGCGGTGTAGGTGACGGCGGCGGGGCCGAGGACCCGCGCCTCGCGCCAGCCGTGGGCGGGGATCCGCACGTAGGTGCCGGGCTCGATCTCGGGCCGGGTCGCCAGCGGCAGCGGCCGGACGCCGAGGCCCTCGGTCCGGACGAGCGCGAGGCCGCTCTCCGGCAGCGGGGTGACGGCCTCGGCCTCGGCGAGCCAGGTCCGGTCGTCGGGCGTGCGCAGGAGGACGCGGCTGAGCCCGTCGACGGCCTCGTGGCTGGTGACGACCGTTCCGTGGTGGTCGGCGAGGAAACCGGTGCCGCGCGGCCGTCCCGCCGGATCGCAGATCCGCACCAGCGTCGCCAGGTCCCCGCGTCCCATGGTGTCGACGGTAGGTCGCCGTTGATCACACGGGAGACCATCGGGAGGGAAAGCGCCCCCTGGCGCTCCCCCTTTCACTTCGAGCGCCTCCCTGATCGGGTGGTTCTCCGGTGTTCCGCCGGACAGGATCTCGCGGGGGAATCCCGGGGGGGGGGAGACGAGTGGGGCGGGCACGCGTGCGTGCCCGCCCCACCGCGAGCCCCCGAGGGGCTCCGAACCGCTCGGATCAGCCGAACTCAGCCGAACACGGCCAGGCTCTTGGCCTTGCCCTTCTGGTCCTCCACCAGGGCCAGCAGCGTCCCCTCGGGCCCGAAGACGGCGACGGGACCCGCCGGGTACGCGGGCATCTCCAGACGGACGCCGTTGAGGAGCAGCTTGGCCCGCTTCGCGTCGACGTCCCACCGGGGGAAGGCCGCCGAGGCGGCGTCGGCGACCGGCATGACCGTGAGCTCCTCCTGGAGCTGGTCGAGCGTCCGCGCCGAGTCCAGCTTGTACGGGCCGACCCGGGTGCGGCGCAGCGCGGTCAGGTGTCCGCCCACGCCGAGGCCCGCGCCGAGGTCCCGGGCGAGGGCCCGGATGTACGTACCGGAGGAGCAGACGACGGAGACGACCAGGTCGACGACGGGGGTGCCGTCCTCGGCGGTCGCCTCGCGGACGTCGTACACCTGGAAGGAGGAGACCGTGACCGGACGGGCCGGGATCTCGAACTCCTCGCCGCCCCGCACGCGGGCGTACGAGCGCTTGCCGTCGATCTTGATCGCGGAGACCTTCGACGGCACCTGCATGATGGCGCCGGTCAGCTCGGCGACGCCCGCGTCGATGCCTTCGCGGGTCACCTTGGAGGCGTCGACCGAGGCGGTGATCTCGCCCTCGGCGTCGTCGGTGATCGTCGTCTGGCCGAGGCGGATGGTGCCCAGGTACTCCTTCTCGGTCAGCGCGAGGTGACCGAGGAGCTTGGTGGCCCGCTCCACGCCGAGGACGAGGACACCGGTGGCCATGGGGTCGAGGGTGCCCGCGTGGCCGACGCGGCGGGTCTTCGCGATCCCCCGCATCTTGGCCACGACGTCGTGCGAGGTGAAGCCCGACGGCTTGTCGACGATGACGAGGCCGTCCTGGGGACCCCGCCCGGCCTGGGCCGGGGGGGTCTTCGCTGCGTTGCTCATTCGGCGGCTTCGTCCTCGCCCGGCTTCTTGTAGGGGTCGGCGTCTCCGGCGAAGGTGGCGCCCGAGGACGCCTCGCGCACCTGCTCGTCCGAGGCGCGCGCCCGGTCGAGGAGGTCCTCGATGGTCCGGGCGTTCTCCGGGAGGGCGTCGGCCACGAAGGCCAGGGTCGGGGTGAACTTGGTCCCGGCCGCGCGGCCCACGGCCGACCGGAGGATGCCCTTGGCGCTCTCCAGGCCGGCGGCGGCGCTCGCCCGCTCCTCCTCGTCGCCGTAGACCGTGTAGAAGACCGTGGCCTCCCGCAGGTCGCCGGTGACGCGGGTGTCCGTGATGGTCACGTGCGTGCCCAGGCGGGGGTCCTTGATGCCGCGCTGCAGCTTCTCGGCGACCACCTCCCGGATGAGGTCTGCCAGCTTCTTCGCCCGCGCGTTGTCGGCCACTGGTCCTTCTCCTTCTTTGCCTTGCTCAACTTCAGTCTTCATCAGTGTGGAGCCTGCGGCGCACCGACAGCAGCTCCACCTCGGGGCGGGCGGCGACGAGCCGCTCGCACCGGTCCAGTACGTCGCTGAGGTGCCCCGTGTCCCCCGACACCATCGCGACGCCGATCTCGGCCCGTCGATGGAGGTTCTGGCCGCCGACCTCGGCCACGCTCACCGCGAATTTCCGCTGGAGCTCGGCGACGATCGGTTTGACGACGGAGCGCTTCTCCTTCAACGAACGAACGTCGCCGAGGAGCAGATCGAAGGACAGTGTCCCCACGTACATGTATGTCCGGATGTCCCGCCGGTTCGGGTTCGGTGTGCCCGCCGACCGCTCGGCGGGGACATCCGAAACCGTACACGCAACGGCCGGGGCCGATCGACGGAATAGTTTCCGCCGACCGGCCCCGGCTCACTGCTGCGATCGGACGCGATCAGGCGCGCGGCTTCTCGCGCATCTCGTACGTCGCGATGACGTCGTCGATCTTGATGTCGTTGAAGTTTCCGAGGTTGATACCGCCCTCGAAGCCTTCGCGGATCTCGGTGACGTCGTCCTTGAAGCGGCGCAGACCGTGGATCGTGAGGTCCTCGGCGATGACCTTGCCGTCGCGGACGAGGCGCGCCTTGGTGTTGCGCTTGACCTCGCCGGAGCGGATGAGGACACCGGCGATGTTGCCCAGCTTGGACGAGCGGAAGACCTCGCGGATCTCCGCCGTACCGAGCTCGACCTCTTCGTACTCGGGCTTGAGGAGGCCCTTGAGCGCCGCCTCGATCTCCTCGATCGCCTGGTAGATGACCGAGTAGTACCGGACGTCGACGCCCTCGCGCTCCGCCATCTGCGCGGCACGGCCGGCCGCACGGACGTTGTAGCCGATGACGATGGCGTCGGAGCCCATGGCCAGGTCGATGTCCGACTCCGTGACCGCACCCACACCGCGGTGCAGGACGCGGATGTCGACCTCTTCGCCGACGTCGAGCTGGAGCAGCGAGGCCTCGAGGGCTTCGACCGCACCGGACGCGTCGCCCTTGATGATGAGGTTGAGTTCCTGGACGAGACCGGCCTTGAGCACCTTGTCGAGGTCCTCGAGGGACACCCGGCGGACGCGCTTGGCGAAGGCGGCGTTGCGCTCACGCGCAGCGCGCTTCTCGGCGATCTGACGGGCCGTACGGTCCTCGTCGACGACCAGGAGGTTGTCGCCGGCACCCGGGACGTTGGTGAGACCCAGGACCAGGACGGGAGTCGACGGGGCCGCCTCCTCGACGTTGTTGCCCTTGTCGTCGAGCATCGCCCGGACGCGGCCGTACGCGTCGCCGACCACCACGGTGTCGCCGATGCGCAGCGTTCCGCGCTGGACCAGGACGGTCGAGACGGCACCGCGGCCGCGGTCGAGGTGGGACTCGATCGCGATGCCCTGCGCGTCCTGGTTCGGGTTGGCCCGCAGGTCGAGCGAGGCGTCGGCGGTGAGGACGACGGCCTCCAGCAGGGAGTCGATGTGCAGACCCTGCTTGGCGGAGATGTCGACGAACATCGTGTCGCCGCCGTACTCCTCGGCCACCAGGCCGAACTCGGTCAGCTGACCGCGGACCTTGGTCGGGTCCGCACCCTCGACGTCGATCTTGTTGACCGCGACGACGATCGGGACGCCGGCGGCCTTGGCGTGGTTGAGCGCCTCGATCGTCTGCGGCATGACGCCGTCGTTGGCCGCGACCACGAGGATCGCGATGTCGGTCGACTTCGCACCACGGGCACGCATGGCGGTGAACGCCTCGTGACCCGGGGTGTCGATGAAGGTGATCTTGCGGTCCTCGCCGTTGACCTCGGTGCCCACCTGGTAGGCGCCGATGCCCTGCGTGATGCCACCGGCCTCGCCCGCGACGACGTTCGTCTTGCGGATCGCGTCGAGCAGTCGGGTCTTACCGTGGTCGACGTGACCCATGACGGTGACGACCGGCGGACGGGAGACCAGAGCCTCTTCGCCGCCCTCGTCCTCGCCGAACTCGATGTCGAAGGACTCGAGGAGCTCGCGGTCCTCCTCCTCCGGGGAGACGATCTGAACCTGGTAGTTCATCTCGTCGCCGAGCATCTGCAGCGTGTCGTCGGAGACGGACTGCGTGGCCGTGACCATCTCACCGAGGTTCATCATCACCGCGACGAGCGACGCCGGGTTGGCGCCGATCTTCTCGGCGAAGTCGGTGAGGGAGGCACCGCGCGACAGGCGGATGACCTCGCCGGCACCGCGCGGGAGCATCACGCCGCCCACGGACGGGGCCTGCATGGCCTCGTACTCCTGGCGCCTCTGACGCTTCGACTTGCGACCGCGACGCGCGGGACCGCCGGGACGACCGAAGGCGCCCTGCGTGCCACCACGGCCACCGGGACCGCCGGGACGACCGCCGAAGCCGCCGGGACGACCGCCGAAGCCGCCGCCACCGCCGGGACCACCCGGACGACCGCCGCCGCCACCGGGACCGCCGGGACGACCGGCGAAGCCGCCGCCGCCGGGACCGGCCGGACGACCGGCGAAGCCGGGACGACCGCCGCCGCCGGGACCGCCCGGACGACCGCCGGGACCGCCGGGACCACGGCCGCCGCCGCCCGGACCGGGACGCGGGCCGGCAGCGGGACGCTGCGGCATCATGCCCGGGTTGGGACGGTTACCGCCGGGCGCGCCGCCCGGACGCGGAGCCTGCGGACGGGGCATGCCGCCGGGGGTGGGGCGAGCGCCGCCCTGACCCTGCGGGCGCGGGGCGCCACCGGGGCCGCCCTGCGGGCGCGGGGCGCCCGGCGTCGCGCCGGGGCCGCCGGGACGGGGGGCACCGCCGCCGGGACGGGGCGTCTGCGGACGCGCCATGCCGGTGGAGCCACCCGAGGTGAAGGGGTTGTTGCCCGGACGCGGGCCGGCCGGACGGGCACCGCCCGGCCGGGGAGCGCCCTGGCCCTGCGGACGCGGGGCACCCTGGCCCTGCGGACGCGGTGCGCCCTGACCCGGACGGGCGGGACGCTCGCCGGTGGGGCGGGGGCCCGGAGCGGCGCCACCGGGGCGCTGACCGGCGGCGGGAGCCGACGGAGGCGCGGTGAACTCGGGGGCGGCCGGAGCCGGGGTGACCGGCTTGGGCGCGGGCTTCGGGCCCGGGCGGGGGCCCGAGGCGGCCGGAGCCGGAGAGGGGGTGCTGCTCGCGGGCGCGGCCGGGGTGGCCGGGGCCGCAGGCGCGGCGGGGGCCGGCTTGGGGGCCGGGGCGCCGGGCTTGGGGGCAGCGGGACGGGCCGCGGCGGCCGGAGACGGCGCCGCGGGCTTCGAGGGGGCGGCCTTGCGAGGCGCGCCGGGCTTGGCAGCGGTCTTGCCGGCGTTGCCACCGGGACCCTGCAAAGCATCAGTCAACTTGCGCACGACCGGCGCCTCGATCGTCGAGGACGCCGAACGGACGAATTCACCGAGTTCTTGGAGCTTGGCCATGACGACCTTGCTCTCCACACCGAACTCCTTGGCGAGTTCGTATACCCGGACCTTAGCCACTTCGCTCCTTTGAGGTCCGGGTTACCGCCGGACCGTCGCTACTTCATGGGCGTACTCATCGCGTACTCATCGAGTGCTCATCGCAATCTCGACCTACTTCCAACTCGCGAGGTACCTGACCGCACGGTGTTCCGTGCCGTACTTCTTCACTGCGGTGCCGGCCGTTCGACGGTGAGGCGTACGTCCGCCGTGTCGAGCGGGCCCTGGACCCTGAAGGCCCTCGGGAACGCTCGGCGGCGGACCGCCAGGTCGAGACAAGCCACGGCGGGGTGCACGTACGCACCCCGGCCGGGCAGCGTACCGCGATGATCGGGGACGCACTCGTCCTTGTTCACCACGATCCGCAGCAGATCGCTCTTGGCCGCTCGCTCCCGGCATCCCACACAGGTTCGCTCAGGGCACGCGCGGGCATGCGTCCGGCCAGACACGATTAAGTCTACCTCCCCGTACCGACCTCACCTGTTTGGGGCAAGAATCGAACAGTTGTTGGCCAAAAACGGTCTCAGGCCTCGGAACCGCTCGGCTCGGTGTCCGGGCGGATGTCGATCCTCCACCCGGTGAGGCGCGCGGCGAGGCGGGCGTTCTGCCCCTCCTTGCCGATGGCCAGCGACAGCTGGTAGTCGGGGACCGTCACCCGGGCGGAGCGGGCCGCCAGGTCCACGACCTCGACCTTGGACACCTGCGCCGGGGAGAGCGCGTTCGCCACCATCTCGGCCGGGTCGTCCGACCAGTCGACGATGTCGATCTTCTCGCCGAGCAGCTCCGCCATCACGTTGCGGACGCGGCTGCCCATCGGGCCGATGCAGGCGCCCTTGGGGTTCAGGCCCGAACGGGTGGAACGGACGGCGATCTTGGTGCGGTGGCCGGCCTCGCGGGCGATGGCGGCGATCTCGACGGAACCGTCGGCGATCTCCGGCACCTCCAGGGCGAACAGCTTCTTCACCAGATTGGGGTGGGTGCGCGACAGCGTGACCGAGGGGCCGCGGACGCCCTTCGCCACCCGGACGACGTACGTCCGCAGGCGCAGGCCGTGCGTGTACTCCTCGCCCGGCACCTGCTCCTGCACCGGGAGGATGGCCTCCAGCTTGTCGTCCAGCCGGACCAGGACGTTCTTCGGGTCCTTGCCCTGCTGCACGACACCGGCGACGACGTCGCCCTCGCGGCGCGCGTACTCGCCGAACGTCACGTCGTTCTCGGCGTCCCGCAGACGCTGCTGGATCACCTGGCGGGCGGTGCTCGCCGCGATCCGGCCGAAGTCGGACGGGGTGTCGTCGAAGTCCTTGGGCTCCTGGCCCTCCTCCAGCTCGGAGGGGTCTTCCTTGGCCCACACCGTCACGTGGCCGGTGGCCCGGTCCAGCTCCACGCGCGCGTGGCGGCGGGCGTCGGGGGTGCGGTGGTAGGCGATGAGGAGGGCCGACTCGATCGCCTCGACCAGCAGGTCGAAGGAGATCTCCTTCTCATGCGCCAAGCCCTTGAGAAGCTTCACGTCGATGTCCACGGCTACGCCTCCTCTTCCTTCTTGTCCTTGCGGTTGAACTCGATCTCGACACGCGCCTTGGCGATGTCGGCGAAGACGACCCGGCGGGCGGTGGGCTTGCGCCCCTTCACGCCCGGCACTTCGAGGTCGAGGCCGTCCTCGTCCACGGCGAGGATCCGGGCGACGAGCTCGCCGTCCTCGGCGAGCTGGAACTTCACCAGGCGGCCGGTGGCGCGCACGTAGTGGCGGTGCTCGGTCAGCGGGCGGTCGGCACCGGGGGAGCTGACTTCGAGGACGTACTCGCCCTCGCCCATCGCGTCGCTCTCGTCGAGCTTCTCGGAGATCGCGCGGCTCAGCTCGGCACAGACGTCCAGCTCGACGCCCTCGTCCGAGTCGACGACGATCCGCAGCAGCCCGCGGCGGCCGGCCCGGGACACCTCGATCTCTTCCAGATCCAGGTCCTTCGCGGCGACGAGCGGCTCCACGAGTCCGCGCAGCCTGTCGCTCTGGGTGGTGCTCATCCGGGTGACTCCTCGGCCGCGTGTGCTGTTGTGGGTTCGTCGCGTGTCAGACCAAAGGGTATCCGGTCCGGGAGGGTGTTGCCGTCCACCGGCCCGGGGCCCGCGGGTACGCTCGCCTGCGGTGATCCCGACGATCTTCGACGACGTACCACGGCTGAGGGAGAGAGCGTGACGACGACGGGCAGGCGCGCACTCCTGACGGCGGGGGCCTCGGCCGCCGCGGCCGCGCTCGCGGGCTGCACCTCCGCCGGGGACCCGGGTCCCCGGAAGCCCGACCCGGCCGCACGGGAGGCCGAACGGGTGGCGCGCGCCGAGGCGGCGCTCCGACTGCGCTCCGTGACCGCCTCCAGGACCCTGCTGGAACGTTACGACGCCGCCCTCGCCGCCCATCCGGCCCTCGCTCCCCGGCTGACCCCGCTGCGACGCTCCGTAGCGGCGCACGCCGCGGCGCTCGGCGAGGGCGGGACGACCGTGAAGCCCGCGACGGCCCCGCCGACCACCGGCGCGACCACCGGCGCCCGCGCCTCCGCACCCGCCTCGGCCCGCCCCTCCCGCCCGTCCCCCGCCGTCGCGGCCGACCCCCGGGCCGCGCTGAAGGAGCTCGCGGCGGCCGAGCACGCGGCCGCCGACGCGCACACCGCCGCCCTGCTCACCGCCCCGCCCGAGTACGCCCGGCTGCTGGCCTCGGTGGCCGCCGCCGGCGCCGCCCACGCCTATCTGCTGACCGAAGGAGCACGGGCATGAGCGCCCTCGACGCGACCCAGGCCGCGCTGGCCGCCGAACACGCGGCGGTCTACGGGTACGGGGTCGTCGGCGGCCGGATCGGTCCGGACCGCCGGGCCGAGGCCACCGCCGCGTACGAGGCGCACCGGGCCCGCCGGGACGCGCTCCGCCGGAGCGTCCGCGACCTGGGCGGTGCGCCGGTGGCGGCCGAGGCCGCGTACGAGCTCCCGTTCCGGGTCGCCGACCCGGCCGGCGCGGCCCGGCTCGCGGCCGTCCTGGAGGACCGGGTGGCCGGGGTCTACTCCGATCTGGTCCGCGCCGCCGAGGGCCCCCGGCGGCGCGAGGCGGCCGCCGCGCTGCGGGAGGCGGCGGTACGGGCGGTGCGCTGGCGCGGCAGCGACGTAACCTTTCCTGGGCTCGCCGAGCGGGTGTGAGCCCCGCCCCGACCGAAGGAACAACGTACGCATGGCTTTCGAACCGCCGCAGCGACTGATCAGGACGCTCGGCGAGACGTACGGGGACGCCGCGGCGGCCGAGTGGCTCGGGAGGCTGCCCGGGCTCGCCGACCAGGTGCTCGACGGCGCCTCGCTGGACGGCGAGCGGGTGATGGCGCCCGGCGGACGCAGCAGCCTGGTCGTCCTCGTCAGGCGGTCCGACGGCTCCCCCGCCGCCCTCAAGCTCGCGCCCGCGTTCGCCCGGCCCGACCTGGAGCGGGACGCCCTCGCGCACTGGAACGGCTGGGGCGCGGTCCAGCTGCTCGACGAGGCCGCGGAGGGCGCGCTCCTCCTCGAACGCCTGCACCCCGAGGTCGCGCTGCGCTCGCTCCCCGAGGCCAAGGCGCTCCTGGAGGCGGCCGGGACCGTGCGGAAGCTGTGGGTCGAGCCGGCCACCGGCCACGGCTTCGAGACGGTGGCCGAGCGGACCGCCCGCCAGGCCGCGGCGATGGCCCCGCACCTGGCCGGGGAGGCGACCGCCGAGCTGACGGCGGCGGCGCTGGCGGCGCGCGAGGAGCTGCTGGCCGGCCCCTCGGAGACGCTGCTGCTGCACGGGAACTTCCGGCAGGGCAAGGTGCTCGGCGGGGACCGCGCGCCGTGGCTGGCCGTCGGCCCCGAGCCGCTGGTCGGCGAGCGGGCGTACGACCTCGCCCGGCTCGTACGGGACCGGGTCGAGGACCTGGTGGCCGCCTCCTCGGGGGCCTCCGCGGCCCGGCGGCGGGTCAACCGGCTGGCGGACTCCCTGGACCTGGACCGGGAGCGGCTGCGCGGCTGGACCCTGTTCCGCGCGGTCGAATCGGGCACGCGGGCGCTCACCGCGGGACGGCGGCAGGATGCCGAGCTGCTCCTGGAGTTCGCGGGCTGGCTGTAGGGGAATACCCTTTTTGTACCGTTCGGCTCGACTCAGGGGGCCGTGATGATCGAAGAGCTGCTGATGGCGGCTGCCGGTGCGGCCGCGGCGATGGCCGTCTACACGGGCGCGGCGGCGCGGATCGTGAAGCAGTACGAGCGCGGGGTCGTCTTCCGCTTCGGCCGGCTGCGCCAGGACGTGCGGACGCCCGGCTTCACGATGATCGTTCCCGTCGTGGACCGCCTCCACAAGGTGAACATGCAGATCGTCACGATGCCCGTGCCCGCGCAGGAGGGCATCACGCGGGACAACGTGACGGTGCGGGTCGACGCGGTCGTCTACTTCAAGGTCGTGGACGCGGCGGAGGCGCTGATCCGGGTCGAGGACTACAAGTTCGCGGTCTCGCAGATGGCACAGACCTCGCTGCGGTCGATCATCGGCAAGAGCGACCTCGACGACCTGCTGTCGAACCGGGAGAAGCTGAACCAGGGTCTGGAGCTGATGCTGGACTCCCCCGCGATCGGCTGGGGCGTGCAGATCGACCGGGTCGAGATCAAGGACGTCTCGCTGCCGGAGACGATGAAGCGCTCGATGGCGCGGCAGGCGGAGGCGGACCGGGAGCGCCGGGCGCGGGTGATCAACGCGGACGCCGAGCTGCAGGCCTCGAAGAAGCTGGCGGAGGCGGCCGGGGTGATGTCGGCGCAGCCCGCGGCGCTCCAGCTCCGGCTGCTGCAGACGGTGATGGCCGTGTCGGCCGAGAAGAACTCGACGCTGGTGCTGCCGATTCCGGTGGAGCTGCTGCGGTTCCTGGAGCGGGCGACGCCGGGGGCCGGGGCGGAGGAGGCGGACGGCGCGGCGACACGGCCGGCCGCCCCGCCGGTGTACCCGCGGGGACTGGTGGACGGGGCCGGGGTGGAACCGGTGGAGGACCTGACGGGCGCCTCGGTGGAGCCGGCGCCGCCAAAGGAGTGAGCGCCGCCTGGGCACGACGACGGGGTGCGGGGCCACCCGGAGAAGTGACCGCCCGGGCACGACGACCCCGGGCACGACGACGGGGTGCGGGGCCGCCGGACGGCTCCGCACCCCGTTCGCGTCACGCGGTGAGGCGGGCCAGGGCCTCGTCGACGGTGAGCTCCTCGCGCTCACCGGTGCGGCGGTCCTTCAGCTCCACGACGCCCTCGCCCGAGCGTCGGCCGGCGACCAGGATCTTCGGGACGCCCATGAGCTCGGCGTCGGTGAACTTGACGCCCGGCGAGACGCCCGCGCGGTCGTCGACCAGGACGCGCAGGCCCGCGGCGGCCAGCTTGCCGGAGACCTCCAGGGCCAGCTCGGTCTGGAGGGCCTTGCCGGCGGCGACGACGTGGACGTCGGCCGGGGCGACCTCGGCCGGCCAGCACAGGCCCTTCTCGTCGGCCGTCTGCTCCGCCAGCGCGGCGACGGCACGCGAGACGCCGATGCCGTACGAGCCCATGGTCACGCGGACCGGCTTGCCGTTCTGGCCCAGGACGTCGAGCTTGAGGGCGTCGGCGTACTTGCGGCCCAGCTGGAAGATGTGGCCGATCTCGATGGCGCGGTCCAGCGTGAGGCCGGTGCCGCAGCGGGGGCACGGGTCGCCCTCCTCGACCACGACGACGTCGACGTACTCCTCGACCTCGAAGTCGCGGCCCGCGACGACGTTCTTCGCGTGCATGCCCTCCTTGTTGGCACCCGTGATCCACGCGGTGCCGGGCGCCACGCGCGGGTCGGCGACGTACCGGACCTTCTCCAGGCCCTGCGGGCCGACGTAGCCCCGGACGAGGTCGGCGCGCTCGGCGAAGTCGGTCTCGGTGACCATCTCGACGGCGGCCGGCGCGAAGTGGTCCTCGACCTTGCCCATGTCGACCTCGCGGTCGCCGGGGACGCCGACGGCGACGATCTCGCCGTCGACCTTCACGAGGAGGTTCTTGAGGGTGGCGGAGGCCGGGACGCCGAGGGAGGCGGCGAGGGTCTCGATCGTCGGGGTGTCCGGGGTGGGGATCTCCTCGGCGGCCGCGACGGCCGAGCCGTCGACCGGCGCGAGCGGGTACGAGACGGCCTCGGTGTTCGCGGCGAAGTCGCAGTTCGGGCAGTCGGCGAAGGTGTCCTCGCCGGCCTGGGCGGGGGCCAGGAACTCCTCGGACTTCGAGCCGCCCATGGCGCCGGCGGTGGCCGCGACGATGCGGTAGTCGAGGCCGAGGCGCTCGAAGACCCGCTGGTAGGCCTCGCGGTGCAGGGCGTAGGACCGGGCGAGGCCCTCGTCCTCCGTGTCGAAGGAGTACGAGTCCTTCATGAGGAACTCGCGGCCGCGGAGGATGCCGGCGCGGGGGCGGGCCTCGTCGCGGAACTTGTTCTGGATCTGGTAGAGGATGACCGGCAGGTCCTTGTACGACGAGCACTGGTCCTTGACGAGGAGGGTGAAGATCTCCTCGTGCGTCGGGCCGAGCAGGTAGTCGCCGCCCTTGCGGTCCTGGAGGCGGAAGAGCTCCGCGCCGTACTCGTCCCAGCGGCCCGTCGCCTCGTAGGGCTCACGCGGCAGCAGCGCGGGGAGGGTGACCTCCTGCGCGCCGATGGCGTCCATCTCCTCGCGGACGATGCGCTCGACGTTGGAGAGGACCTTCTTGCCGAGGGGCAGCCAGCTCCAGATGCCGGCGGCGGTGCGGCGCACGTAGCCGGCGCGGACGAGGAGCTTGTGGCTGAGGACCTCGGCGTCGGCCGGGTCGTCGCGCAGCGTCTTCGCCATCAACTGGGACATGCGCTGGACCGGTGCGTTGGCCATGGTTCTCGTACTCCTGCCGGGTAAGGATGATGGCCCCGAGATTAGCCGGGCCTCCCCGGGTCGGAGAAATCAGTTCCGGCGCTTGAGCGGCAGGGACGCGCCCATCACCGCGTACGGGCGGACGGCGCTCGGGAAGTGCACCTGGCGGGCGAGGTCGTGGTAGCCGAGGGAGCGGTAGAGGCCGCGGGCCGGGCTGTCGGTGTCGATGGCGGAGAGGATCGAGCGGGGTTCGGCGGCCTCGTCGGTGATGGCGGTGATCAGCTCGCGGCCCACACCGCGCCCCTGGTGGTCAGGGTGGACGTGGAGTTCGGTGATCACGAACGAGTCGTCGAGCCACTCGACGGTGCCGGTGGAGCGCAGGTACGACTCGACGACGGTGGACCACCAGTGGCCGCGGTCGTTGGGCATCCCGTACACGAACCCGACGAGCCTCCCGTCGGGGGTGGTGGCCCCGTGGGCGCGGGCGCCCGGGTTCAGCAGGTGGCGCAGCACGATGTGGCGGCGCACGGCGACCTCGTCCTGGTCCAGGCCGAAGGCGACCGCCTGCACGGCGAGTGCCTCGTCCACCCGGGCGGCGAGATTGACCGGTCCGATCATGACCTCTGCGTCATCCATGCGGCGCACCCTACAAGCGGCCGGGTGCTCAGAACAGCACGCTCATGAAGGCACCGGTCTCCTGGAAGCCGACGCGGCGGTACGAGGCCCTCGCGGGGGTGTTGTAGTCGTTCACGTACAGGCTGACGACGGGTGCGACGTCGGCCAGGGCGTACTGGAGGACGGCGGCCATGCCCGATTCGGAGAGGCCCTTGCCGCGGTGCTCGGGGGCGACCCAGACGCCCTGGATCTGGCAGGCCTGGCGGGTGGCGGCGCCGATCTCCGCCTTGAAGACCACCTTGCCGTCCTCGATGCGGGCGAAGGAGCGGCCGGAGCCGACGAGCTCGGCGACCCGGGCCTGGTAGAGCAGTCCGCCGTCGTTGGCGAGCGGGGAGATGCCGACCTCCTCGGTGAACATGGCCACGCACGCGGGCATGATCACGTCCATCTCGTCCTTGCGGACGCGGCGCACCAGCGGGTCGGGCGCGACGGTCGTGGAGGGCTCCTCGGCGACCATGAGCGGCTGCCGGGCGCGGACGTCGCGCGCGGGGCCCCAGCTGGGCTCCAGCAGGCGCCACAGTTCGGTGGTGGGCTCGGCGGGCCCGACGATCGAGGAGCAGCGGCGTCCGGTCCTGCGCGCCCGGTCGGCGAAGGCGCGCACGGCCTCGGGCGTCGCGCAGAGGGGGACGAGGTTGGCGCCGGAGTAGCAGAGCGAGCGCAGCCGTCCCTCGCTGTACCAGCCCCACATCTCGCCGCCGAGGCGCCAGGGGTCGAGCCCGGCGACCTGGACGCGGGCGGTCACGAAGGCGTTCTCGACGGGGGCGCTCTCCAGAACGGCGAGTGCGGCGCCGAGGTCGGCGGGTTCGAGGACCCGGGTGGCGGGTTGTGTCAGCACGAGGGGGCCTCACCGTACGGTTCTACGTGGTCTCCGCACTGTACCCCTCCCGCCTGGGGCGGGGCCCTCCGCGCGGACGAAGCCCCCCGTCCCGGGCGGGACGGGGGGCTTCGGGGGGGCCGGGACCGCTCAGCCGGCGACGGCGACCGACGGCTCGCCGCTGGCGACGCCGTCCTTCTCCATCTGCTCGGCGATCTTGAGCGCCTCCTCGATGAGGGTCTCGACGATCTTCGACTCGGGGACGGTCTTGATGACCTCGCCCTTGACGAAGATCTGGCCCTTGCCGTTGCCGGAGGCGACGCCGAGGTCGGCCTCGCGGGCCTCGCCCGGGCCGTTGACGACGCAGCCCATGACGGCGACGCGCAGCGGGACGGTCATGCCGTCGAGGCCGGCGGTGACCTCCTCCGCCAGCTTGTAGACGTCCACCTGGGCGCGGCCGCAGGACGGACAGGAGACGATCTCCAGGCGCCGCTGGCGCAGGTTCAGCGACTCCAGGATCTGGATGCCGACCTTGATCTCCTCGGCCGGCGGCGCGGAGAGGGAGACGCGGATGGTGTCGCCGATGCCCTGGGACAGCAGCGCGCCGAAGGCGACGGCCGACTTGATGGTGCCCTGGAACGCGGGGCCGGCCTCGGTGACGCCGAGGTGCAGCGGGTAGTCGCACTGGGCGGCGAGCTGGCGGTAGGCCTCGACCATGACGACCGGGTCGTTGTGCTTGACCGAGATCTTGATGTCGCGGAAGCCGTGCTCCTCGAAGAGGCTCGCCTCCCAGAGGGCGGACTCGACGAGCGCCTCGGGGGTGGCCTTGCCGTACTTCTTGAGCAGGCGGGCGTCGAGCGAGCCGGCGTTGACGCCGATGCGGATCGGGGTCCCGGCGTCGGAGGCCGCCTTGGCGATCTCCTTGACCTTGTCGTCGAACTGCTTGATGTTGCCGGGGTTGACGCGGACGGCGGCGCAGCCGGCGTCGATCGCGGCGAAGACGTACTTCGGCTGGAAGTGGATGTCGGCGATCACCGGGATCTGCGACTTCCGCGCGATGACCGAGAGGGCGTCGGCGTCGTCCTGGGTGGGGCAGGCCACGCGCACGATCTGGCAGCCGGAGGCCGTCAGCTCGGCGATCTGCTGCAGCGTGGCGCCGATGTCGGACGTGCGGGTCGTGGTCATCGACTGCACGGAGACGGGTGCGTCACCGCCGACGGCCACGGTGCCGACCTGGATCTTGCGGCTCTTGCGCCGCTCGGCGAGCCGGGTCGGGACGGTCGGGATACCGAGAGAAATCGCGGTCATCTTTTGTGCAACCTCAAGGTTGTGCGTCGGCGGGCTCAGGTGTCCGAGGTTACCGCCCCGGGGACGGGGGGCCGGACACCACCGGGTCCGGCCCCCCTGCGGGCTACGTGATCTTCACCGGGTTGACGAGGTCGGCGGCGAGGACGAGCAGCGTGAAGCAGACGAAGACTCCGGCCACCACGTACGCGGCGGGCATGAGCTTCGCCACGTCGAAGGGGCCCGGGTCGGGGCGCTTGAAGATCCGGGCCGTGTGACGGCGTACGGACTCCCACAGGGCACCCGCGATGTGACCGCCGTCCAGCGGCAGCAGCGGGAGCATGTTGAACAGGAACAGCGACACGTTGAACCCGACGAGCAGGTTCATGAACATCACGAGGATCGTCGTCGGCGGGGCCTCGACGGTCATCAGCTCGCCGGTGATGCGGGCGGCGCCGACGACGCCGACGGGCGAGTCGTCCGCCCGCTCGCCGTCGCCGAAGGTGGCGTCCCACAGGCCGGGGATCTTGCCCGGGAGGGCGATGACCGAGTGGACGCCGTTCTCCAGGAGGTCGCCCATGCGGTCGGTGGTCTCGCCGAAGCTGAGCGGCGCGACCTCGGTCTTGGAGGCGAAGCCGAGGTAGCCGGCGTCGACGTACCGGACCGGCTGGACGACCCGGCCGTCCTCGTCCTTGGCGAGCACCTTGTTGGCGACGAGGTCGGGGCGCAGCTCAAGGCGCTGACCGGCCCGCTCGACGGTGATCGTCGCCGGGCCGATGGTGTCGCGGATGCGGTCGGAGAGGGTGTCCCAGTCGCCCACGGGGGCCCCGTTGAACGCGACGATCTTGTCGCCGTCCTTCAGGCCGGCCTTGAAGGCCGGGGAGACCGGGTCGCCGGCGGCGCACTTGTCGCGCTTCTCGTCCTGCTCGATCACGCACTTCTGGACGCCCGCGACCTGGGTCGTCTGGCCCTCGATGCCCAGCGTCATCATCGAGCCGAAGAACAGCGCCACCGCCAGGACCAGGTTCATGAACGGTCCCGCGAACATCACGATCACGCGCTTCCACGGCTTGCGCGTGTAGAAGAGCCGCGTCTCGTCGCCGGGCCGGAGCTCCTCGTACGAGGCCTCCCGGGCGTCCTCGATCATCGAGCGCCAGGGCGAGGTCGAGCGGGCCTCGATCTTGCCGTCCTCGCCGGGCGGGAACATCCCGATCATCCGGATGTAGCCGCCGGCGGGGATGGCCTTGATGCCGTACTCGGTCTCGCCGCGCTTCTTCGACCAGATCGTGGGGCCGAAGCCGACCATGTACTGCGGCACGCGGATGCCGAAGAGCTTGGCCGTGGAGAGGTGGCCCAGCTCGTGCCAGGCGATGGAGACGAGCAGGCCGAAGGCGAACAGCACGAGGCCCAGGATGTACAGGAGCATTTCGGTCATGCGCGGGCCTCCGCTGTTGCCTTCGCTGCGAGCTCTCGGGCCCGGGCGCGCGCCCAGGTCTCCGCTTCGAGGACGTCCGGCACGGTGAGGGAGGTTCCCGAGGCGGGAACGCCGTGCTCCGCGACGACCGCTGTGACCGTATCCATGATTCCGTTGAACGGCAGCCGTCCCGCGAGAAACGCCTCCACGCACTCCTCGTTGGCGGCGTTGAAGACGGCGGGAGCCGTGCCGCCCAGCTCGCCGACGTGCCGGGCCAGCGCGACCGACGGGAACGCCTCGGTGTCGAGCGGGAAGAACTCCCAGGTGGAGGCCTTGCTCCAGTCGAAAGCGGGGGCCGCGTCGGGGACCCGCTCGGGCCAGCCGATGCCGATCGCGATCGGGCCGCGCATGTCGGGCGGGGTGGCCTGGGCGAGCGTGGAGCCGTCCGTGAACTCGACCATCGAGTGCACGTAGGACTGCGGGTGGACGACGACCTCGATGCGGTCGAAGGGGATGTCGTAGAGGAGGTGCGCCTCGATGACCTCCAGGCCCTTGTTGACCAGGGTGGCGCTGTTCACCGTGATCACCGGGCCCATGGCCCAGGTCGGGTGGGCCAGCGCGTCCTCGCGGGTGACGTCGGCGAGCTGCGCGCGGGTGCGCCCGCGGAACGGGCCGCCGGACGCGGTGACCACCAGCTTGCGGACGTCGGCGCGGGTGCCCGCGGCGAGGGCCTGGAAGAGGGCGGCGTGCTCGGAGTCGACCGGGATGATCTGGCCGGGCTTCGCCAGCGCCTTCACCAGCGGGCCGCCGACGATCAGCGACTCCTTGTTGGCGAGGGCGAGGGTCCGGCCCGCCTCCAGGGCGGCGAGGGTCGGCGCCAGGCCGATGGAGCCGGTGATGCCGTTGAGGACGGTGTGGCACGGCGAGGCGGCGAGGCGGGTGGCCGCGTCGGGGCCGGCGAGGAGCTCGGGCAGCGGCTCGGAGCCGTACAGCGCCTTCAGGGCCGCACGGAGCTCCTCCACCACGTCCTCGCGGGCCACGGCGACCGCGGCGACCTTCAGCCGGTGCGCCTGCTCGGCGAGCAGCGCGACCCGGCCGCCCGAGGCGGCGAGGGCGGTGACCCGGAAGCGGTCGGGGTTGCGCAGCACCAGGTCGATGGCCTGCGTGCCGATGGACCCGGTCGAGCCGAGGACGACGATGTCCCGGCGTCCTTCGGAGACGTCGAAGGCGATATGGGGGTCGGCGAGAGGAGAGGGGCGGTCGCTCATGCCCCCATTCTTGCCGCAAACGCCGTGCGGTCTTCACGGGGTGGCGGTCTTCACGTGGATGGCCGCCCCGCCGGACCGCCGGCCGTCACGCGGCGGCGGCCCTCACGGGGTGCCGGCGAAGCCGCCGAAGACCCGGTGGAAGTCCGGGAAGGTCTTCTTCACGCACCCGGGGTCGTCGAAGGTGATGCCGGGCGTGCGCAGGGCGGTGACCGCGAACGACATGACGATCCGGTGGTCGCCGTGGGTGGCGATCTCGACGGGGCCGGAGGGCGCGCCCGGCTGGATCTCGATCCAGTCGGGGCCGGTGCGGACCGTGATGCCGAGCCGGCGCAGGTTCTCCGCGCAGGCGTCGAGGCGGTCGCACTCCTTGACGCGGGTGTTGGCGACGTCCTCGATGCGGACCGGGCCGTCGGCGAAGGGCGCGAGGGCGGCGAGGGTCGGCATGGTGTCGGAGATGTCGCGCATGTTGACCGTGAGGCCGCGCAGCGTGCCGGTGGAGCGGACGGTGGTGCCGGCGGCGGTGGTGTCGACGTCGGCGCCCATGCGGCGCAGCACCTCGACGAAGGCGAGGTCGCCCTGGAGGGCGCCGGTGCCCAGCCCGGGGACGGTCACGGAGCGGCCGGGCTCCAGGGCGGCCGCCGCGAAGAAGTAGCTGGCGGTGGAGGCGTCGGGCTCGACGCCGTAGGTCCGGGCGCGGTAGCCGGTGGGCGCGACGCGGTAGGTGCGGCCGCCTTCCCGGCCCCGCTCCTCGGTGATCTCGGCGCCGAAGGCGCGCATCATCGCGAGGGTGATCTCGACGTACGGCTCCGACACCAGGTCGGTGACGGTGATGTCGAGGCCCTCGGCGGTGAGCGGGCCGAGCATCAGCAGCGCCGTCAGGTACTGCGAGGACTGGCCGGCGTCGAGGGTGAGCGCGCCGCCCTTCACCCCGCGGGCGTGGACGTCGAGGGGGTGGTGGCCCTCCGCGCCGCCGTGCCGGAGGTCGACGCCGAGGTCGCGCAGGGCGGTGCTGAGCGGGCCCAGGGGTCGTCGCCGCATCTGGGCGGAGGCGTCGAAGCGGTACGTGCCGTGGCCGGCGGCGGCCAGGGTGGGCAGGAAGCGGGCGGTGGTGGCTCCGTCGCGGCAGTACACGTCGGCGGAGTCCGCGCCGGGGCCGGCGGGACGGCCCTCGACGTGCCAGGCGTCGGCCTCGCGGCGGACGGCGTAGCCGAGGGCGGTCAGGCCCTCGGCGAAGCCCTCGGTGTCGTCGGAGACGAGGGGCCGCAGGAGGGTGGTGGTGCCCTCGGCCGCGGCGGCGAGGAAGAGCGCGCGGGCGGTGACGGACTTGGATCCGGGGATGTCGATGACGGTCACCCGCCCCATCCTGCCGTGCCCCGTCCCCTGCCCGCGCCGCGGTCCGGAGCGTGGACGGGGGCGTGGACGGGGACGCCTGAGACCGGACGGGACGGGACCGGCCTGGGACCGGACCGGAACCGCCTCGGACCGGACCGGGCCCGCCTCGGGCGGCGCCTCCGCGCCGTCCGCGCGGAGGCGTCAGGGGATCCGGCGGTGGACGTCCGCTTCCGTCGAGGGTCCCGGGCTCGCGTCCGCGATCCACGGGCCCTCGTCGCCCGGGTCCACGATGCCCTCCTCCAGCCAGGTGTACCGGCCGGCCAGGACGCCGTCGGCGACCCGCCGGTCGACGTCGTCGGTGTTGGACCAGAGCCGTCCGAACAACTCCTCGATCCGCAGCCGGGCCTGGTCGCAGAAGGCGTCCGCGAGCTGGCGGGCCTCCCGCCCGTGGTCGCCCGTGGTGCGCAGGAGTTCGGCCCGTACACAGGCCGCGCTCATCGCGAAGAGCTCCGCGCCGATGTCGACGATCCGGCCGAGGAAGGCCTGCTTGAGCTCCATCCGGCCCTGCCAGCGGGACATCGCGTAGAACGTGGAGCGGGCGAGCTTGCGGGAGGTCCGCTCGACGTACCGCAGGTGCCGCGCCAGCTCGCCGAACTCCCCGTACGCGCCGGGCAGCTGTCCCGGTCCGGTGACGAGTCCCGGCAGCCAGCGGGCGTAGAAGCCGCCCGCCCGCGCGCCGGCCCTCGCCTTGTCGGTGAGGGACTTCCCGGGGTCGATGAGGTCCCCGGCGACGGAGAGGTGGGCGTCGACCGCCTCGCGGGCGATCAGCAGGTGCATGATCTCGGTCGACCCCTCGAAGATCCGGTTGATCCGCAGATCGCGCAGGACCTGCTCGGCGGGGACGGCGCGCTCGCCGCGGGCGGCCAGCGAGTCGGCGGTCTCGTAGCCGCGACCGCCGCGGATCTGGACGAGTTCGTCCGCGATGAGCCAGGCCATCTCCGAGCCGTACAGCTTGGCGAGGGCGGCCTCGATGCGGATGTCGTTGCGGTCCTCGTCGGCCATCTGGGAGGCGAGGTCGACGACCGCCTCCAGCGCGAAGGTGGTGGCCGCGATGAAGGAGATCTTGGTGCCGACGGCCTCGTGCCGGCCGACCGGTCCGCCCCACTGCTCGCGCACGCCCGCCCATTCGCGGGCGACCCTCAGGCACCACTTCCCGGCGCCGGCGCAGGCGGCGGGCAGCGAGAGCCGTCCGGTGTTGAGGGTGGTGAGGGCGATCTTGAGGCCGGCCCCCTCGGGCCCGATGCGGTTCTCGGCGGGGACCCGTACGCCGTGGAAGCGGGTGACGCCGTTCTCCAGGCCCCGCAGGCCCATGAAGGCGTTGCGGTGCTCGACGGTGATGCCGGGCGAGTCGGCCTCGACGACGAAGGCCGTGATGCCGCCGGGGCCGCCGTCCGAGGCGGGGACCCGGGCCATCACGACGAGCAGGTCGGCGATGACGCCGTTGGTGGTCCACAGCTTCACGCCGTCGAGGACGTACGCGTCTCCGTCGGGCACGGCGGTGGTGGCCAGCCGCGCCGGGTCGGAGCCGACGTCCGGCTCGGTCAGCAGGAACGCGGAGATGTCCGTACGGGCCAGCCGGGGCAGGAAGGCGTCCTTCTGCTCCGGAGTGCCGAAGAGCTTCAGCGGCTGCGGTACGCCGATCGACTGGTGCGCCGAGAGCAGGGCGCCGACGGCGGGGCTCGCGGAGCCGACGAGCGCGAGGGCCCGGTTGTAGTACAGCTGGGTGAGGCCGAGGCCGCCGTACTTCCGGTCGATCTTCATGCCGAGCGCGCCGAGCTCCTTGAGTCCGGCGATCGTCTCGTCCGGGATGCGGGCCTCGCGCTCGATGCGGCCGCCGTCGATCCGGGTCTCGCAGAACGTGCGGAGGGCGGCGAGGAAGGCCTCGCCCCGCCGGGCGTCCTCGTCGGCGGGGAGCGGATGGGGGTGGACGAGGTCGAGCCGGAACCGGCCGAGGAAGAGCTCCTTGGCGAAGCTGGGCTTGTGCCAGTCCCGCTCACGTGCGGCCTCGGCGGTCTGCCGGGCCTCGTGCGCGGTGACCCTGGGCCGCTGGGTGGGGGCGGACATGGACACCTCCTCGGTCTCACTGTCCGTCGT
This sequence comes from Streptomyces sp. NPDC014891, assembly GCF_043081085.1. Classification (NCBI taxonomy): domain Bacteria; kingdom Bacillati; phylum Actinomycetota; class Actinomycetes; order Kitasatosporales; family Streptomycetaceae; genus Streptomyces; species Streptomyces sp. NPDC014891. Next base: position 25,793 of record NZ_JBIBWF010000005.1, read on the forward strand.
ACCCGATTTCCCGGGGTCCGGACAGGCGGGAGAACCGTCTCTCCGGCGTACGGAGGCGCCGGTGGGGACGGGCGGAGGCCCGGCGGTACGACGAAAGGCGGTCCGAACCCCCGCACAGTGGGTTCGGACCGCCTGGTCTCGTGGTCGTGGGCCGTACGGGGTACCGGTCGTGCCGTACTCCGCCGCCCCGCGCCGTGCTCCTAGAGCGCGAGGCCCGTCAGGACGAGGACGCGCTCGTAGGTGTAGTCGTCCATGGCGTACTTGACGCCCTCGCGGCCGACGCCGGAGCGCTTGGCGCCGCCGTACGGCATCTGGTCGGCGCGGTACGAGGGGACGTCGCCGACGATCACGCCGCCGACCTCGAGGGCCCGGTGGGCGCGGAAGGCGGCCTGGAGGTCGTGGGTGAAGACGCCGGCCTGGAGGCCGAAGTCGGAGTCGTTGACCGCGGCGAAGGCCTCGGCCTCGCCGTCCACCCGGGTGATGGTCAGGACCGGGCCGAAGACCTCGGCGCGGGCCAGGGTGACGTCCGCCGGGAGCTCGGTGAGCACGGTCGGGGCGTAGGTCGCGCCTTCGCGCTTGCCGCCCGCGAGGAGCTTCGCGCCGGCGGCGACGGCCTCGTCGACCCAGGACTCGACGCGCTTCGCGGCGGCCTCGTCGACCAGCGGGCCGACGTCGGTGGCGGCGTCGGACGGGTCACCGGTGACCTGCGCCTCGACGGCGGCGACGATCTTCGGCAGCAGGCGGTCGTGGACGGAGGAGTCGACGATCACGCGCTGGACGGAGATGCAGGACTGGCCGCCCTGGTAGTTGGAGAAGGTGGCGATGCGGCTCGCCGCCCACTCCAGGTCCTCCTCGGAGGACCAGTCGGGGAGGACGACCGCCGCGGCGTTGCCGCCGAGCTCCAGGGTGCAGTGCTTGTGGGGCACCGACTGCTGGATGGCGTAGCCGACCGTGTCCGAGCCGGTGAAGGAGATGACCGGGAGGCGCTCGTCCTTGACGAGGGCGGGCATGCGGTCGTTCGGCACGGTCAGGATCGACCAGGAGCCGGCCGGCAGGTCGGTCTCGGCCAGGATCTCGCCCAGGATCAGGGAGGAGACCGGGGTCGACGGGGCCGGCTTGAGGATGATCGGGGCGCCGACGGCGATGGCCGGGGCGACCTTGTGGGCGCTGAGGTTCAGCGGGAAGTTGAACGGCGCGATGCCGAGGACGACACCCTTGGGGATGCGGCGGGTCAGCGCGAGGCGGCCCGCGCCGCCGGCCTCGGTGTCCAGGCGCTGGGCCTCGCCGGCGTTCCAGCGGCGGGCCTCCTCGGCGGCGAAACGGAAGACGGAGACGGCACGGCCGACCTCACCGCGGGCCCACTTGATGGGCTTGCCGTTCTCGGCGGAGATCACCAGGGCGATCTCCTCGGTGCGCTCGGCGAGCCGCTTCGACACGTGGTCGAGGGCGGCGGCGCGGACGTGCGCCGGGGTCGCGGCGAACTCGTCGACGACGGCGTGCGCGGCGGCGACGGCCTCCTCGACCTGGGCCTCGGTGGGCACGCTGACCTTGCCGACCAGACGTCCGTCGAAGGAGTTCGTGACGTCGAAGGTGGCCTCGCCGGTGGCCTCGCGGCCGGCGAGCCAGAAGGCGTGGGTGGTCGTCATTGCGTCCCGGCCCTTTCCGTATCGGGGGGTGCGAGCGATTGCTCTCGTGACACGTTAGGGCCGGGGCGGCGCCCGTGGGCTTGTCCGGTGTGGAGTGATGGGCCGGAAGGGCTGTCCGAATTGGCCGAAGCGAGGGGGTGCGGCGGGCGGCCGCGGGCCGGGGCGGACCGGGGCGGGAGCCCCGGCGGTCAGCCGCGCCGCTCCGTGGAGACGATGAGGCAGACTCCGCCGACGACGATCGCGCCGCCCAGGACGATGGGCCACGACAGGGCCTCGTTCAGGACGAGGGCGCCGAGGGCGACCGCGACGACCGGGTTGACGTAGGCGTAGGTGGCGACGAGCGACAGCGGCGCGGCCTGGAGGAGCCAGGCGTACGCGGTGAAGGCGATCAGCGAGCCGAAGACGATCAGGTAGGCGAGGGCGATCCAGGAGCGGGTGGAGATCTCCGCGAGGTCGAGGCCGTGCTGCTCGCCCCGGAAGAGGCCGAGGGCGATGCCGGCGAGACCGCCCGCGACCATCTCGTACGCGCTGGCCGTGAAGGGGTTCGGGGGCATCGGGAGGCGGGCGGAGGAGAACGAGCCCACGGACCACAGCAGGGTGGCGACCACGACGAGGACGACGCCGCCGACCTTCACCTCGCCGCTGATCCCCGGCAGGGTGAGGACGGCGAGGCCCACGAGCCCCAGGAGCACTCCGGCGAGTCCCCCGGCGCTGGGCCGCAGGCCGGTGGCGGCCTTCAGGATGACGACCCAGGCCGGGACGACGGAGATCAGCAGGGCGGCCAGGCCGGAGGGTATGGAGGTCTCGGCGAGGACGACGAGGGCGTTGCCGCCGAGGATCAGGAGCAGGCCGACGAGGACGGCGGAGCCGAGCTGCCGCCGGTCGACCCGGAGGGCGGCGGGGCCCTGGCGCCAGGCGATGATCCCGGCGAGGAGGAGTCCGGCGGTGACGAAGCGGACGCCGGCGGAGAGGAACGGCGGCATCGTCTCGACGGCGATCCGGATCCCGAGGTACGTGGAGCCCCAGACGACGTAGACGATGCCGAGCGCGGCCCAGACGGCCCCGGTGATCCGGCGGACCGGCGCGGCGGGCGGGGTGGCGGGCGTGCGGGGCCCGGGTGTGGCGGCGGCCCGGGGTGCCGGTGTCTCGGGGGCCGGATCGACGGCGGGGCTTGTCATGAGCAGGAGAGTAAGGAGTCACCGGCCGGATGACCAGGAGAACTGCCCGCGATCGGGCAGGCGGGGCCGGGGTTCCGCGCGCCGGGAGGGTGCGGACGGGAGGTGGCAGGATGTCGGGACCCCACCGCGGAGGCGGTGCGGGGACACGGAGGACAGGGGGACTCGCATGATCATGGTCGCGTTGACCGGCGTCCTGGTACTGGTCGTCGGAGGCTGCGTGTGCGTGGTGTGGGCCGCGCGGGGCGGCCCGCGCTGGGTACGCGGGGTCGCCGCCGTGACCCTGGCCCTCGGAAGCGCGGTGCGCAGCGGCAACCGCCGACCGGGCGTGAGGAGCGGCGGGGACGACGGGGGCGGGGACAGCTAGGTCCGGTCGTCGACCTCCCGTCGCCGCCCTGAGGGTGGGGTGGGGACAGCTAAATCCGGTCGTCGGCGTCCCCTCGCGCCCTGGGGGCGGGGCGGGCGGGAGTTCGACGAAGGGGCCCGGGCGCCCCCGGCGGCTGCCGCCGCTACTCCGCCCCGCCCTCCCCGGTGGCCTTCAGCGCCAGCCAGAGTTCCATCCGCACGTCCGGGTCGTCGAGCGAGCGGCCGAGGATCTCCTCCACCCGCCGCATCCGGTAGCGCAGCGTGTGCCGGTGCACGCCCAGGTCGGCGGCGGCCGCGTCCCACTGGCCGTGCCGGGACAGCCAGGCGCGCAGGGAGGCGACGAGGTCGCCGCGGCCCGTGGCGTCGTGGTCCCGGAGGGCGCGCAGCATGCCGTCGGCGAAGGCGCGGACCGCGTCGTCAGCGAGGAGCGGCAGGACCGAGCCCGTCGCGAGGTCCTCGTGCTCGACGAGGGCCTTGCCCCGCCGCCGCGCGACCGAGAGGGCCTGTTCCGCCTGCTTGTACGCGGCGGCGGCGGTGACCGGGCCGGCGGGGGCGGAGAGCCCGATGGTGAGGCCGGCGTCCTCGGCGTCCCGTTCCGCGTAGCCCTCGCAGGCGGCGACGACCGCGCCGGCGTCGCCGGCGAGGACGACGAGCCGCTGCTCGCTCTCGGGCACGGTCAGCACCGCCTCCCCGGCCCGCGCGGCCGCGGACTCCAGGGCTTCGGCGAGGACCTGGAGCGCCGGTTCGCCGGCGGGCTCGGCGCCCGCGGTCTCGGCGACGAGCAGCCGGAAGGGGGCGTCGAGGAGCCCGCCGTACACGTCCCCGGCCACCGCGCGCGCGTGGTCGGACTGACCGGCGAGCATCAGCTGCAGGACCGCCGCGCCGAGCCGCTGCTCGGCCGCCTGGAGCGAACGGGAGCGTTCCGTCGTGAGGGTGAGCAGGGCGATCGCCGAGTGCACGGCGTACCGCTCGGCCGTCCCGAGGGGGGCGCCGGTGCCGACGGCGAGGGCGCCCCGGACGCGCCGGCCGGTGCCCAGCGACTGGAGCTCGACGCGGTCGTCCGTGCCGCCGACGACGGCGCTGGCGGGCGCGGGCCGGTCGCGGAGGCGCTCCACGTCGGTGGTGAGCCGGGCGGCCCGGCGCGCCGCCCATTCGGGGGAGACCGCGACGACGGTGCCGGAGGTGTCGTAGAGGGCGGCCCAGCCGTCGACATGGGCGGCGAGGCGGGCGACGACGGCCTCGGGGCCCTCGGCGAGCGCCGCGCGGGTCAGCTCGCGCTGGGCGTCGAAGCCGGCGGTGACGGCGCGGTACTGGTCGGCGGAGATGGCGGCGGACACGGCCTTGCTGATGGCGAGGAAGGGGGTCCGGCGGGGCACTTCGAGAAGGGGCAGGTGCTCGTCGCGGGCCGCGTCGAGCAGGGCGGCCGGGATCTCGTCGTAGTTGACGCCGACGGCGAAGCCGAGCCCGACGACCCCCGCGCCGAGCAGCCGCCGCACATAGCGGCGCATCGCCTCCAGGTCCTCCGCGTCGAGGGTGAGCGCGGTGGTGAGGAGGAGCTCGCCGCCCTCCATGTACGGGACGGGGTCGGCGAGCTCGCTGACGTGCGCCCAGCGGACGGGGGTGTCCAGGCGGTCCTCCCCCGCCCGGACGACGAGCTTCAGGGAGGAGTGCTGGACGAGCGAGGCGAGGGTGGGCGGCATTGGGGACCGTCGGACCTTTGAGCGAGGGGGCGCCGCTCAGCCGAGCGGCGCCCCCGATTGTGCCAGGGCGGCGGGGTGGCCGCTCAGGCTCGGGGGCACCCGGGTGGCGGCCCACGGCGCGGGGCCCGGGCGACGGCCGGCGTCCGGCCCCTGCCTCAGCCCCGCAGGTCGATCAGCAGCGGCGGCGTGTGCTCGCCCCGCACATGGGCGAGGGACAGCACGGCGTGCCCGGCGGGGACGTCGTGCGCGAGATCGGACGCGGACCAGCGCTGCCGCTCCACCTCTCGTACGGTGACGGCCTCGGTGGTCACGGCCTTGCCGGTCACCAGTTTCCGCAGCGCGTGGAAGGCCCGGGTCATGGGCTGGTCGGCGAACACCGTGTGGTGGGCCACCTCGGTGGTCTCCACCCGCTCGGTGCCCCACGCGTCCGCGAAGGCCCGGCCGTCCCAGGTGGGGAGTCCGGCGAACGCCATCCGGCAGCCGACGACGGCGAGGAGCGGGCCGTGCAGCGCCTCGGGGACCTCCGCGAGCGTACGGAGGGCGAGGACCACGGCCGCCTTCTGCGGGCGCAGCCGCTGGAGGGCTCGTACCGTGCCCGGGGTGAGCGCGCCGGCCGCGTCGTCGAGGACGAGGAAGGCGGTGTGGCCGCGCCCCGCGCGGTCCCGGGTGACGGACTGGAACTGGGCGAGCAGCAGTCGGTTGAGGAGCCGGGAGGCCTCCTCGTGGCCGCCCTCCGGGAGGCTGATCCGCACCCGCATCGGGTGCTGGGCGACGGCGGCCAGGGAGAAGGCCCGCGTCTCGCGGCCGCCGCCGAAGAAGTCGGCCAAGGCGGGCCGGTCGAGGGCGGCGAGCCGGTCGGCGAGCACCGGCCCGAGATCGGTCGCCGTGCCGATCTGGCGCATGCGGGAGTCCAGCTCGCGGCGCATGGTCGGCGCGCCGTCCGCGGGCAGCAGGTCGAGCAGGGCCGCGAGCGCCTCGGGGCGCGCTTCGAGCAGTTCCCGCAGGACGGGCACGGTGGGGAAGCCGCCGTACGCCGCCCGGTAGGGGCCGATGAGCTGGGCGAGGACGGTGGCGGCGCGCCGGGTCTCCATGCCCTCCACGTCGCCCACGAGCCCTTCGGCCAGGAAGGCGGCCGCCGCGTCCGGGTCGGTGACCCCGGCGTACAGGTCGAGGTCGTACCGGGAGGCCGGGTCGCCGAGCCGGATCACGACGTCGTACGCCGCGTCGGGACCGAGCTGCGAGCCGTCCGGGCCGACGGCGACGACGGCGCAGGCGCCGGTGAGCGCCTGGAGGGTGAGGGACTCGACGACGGGGGCGACGAGGGAGCGCGTCTTGCCCGTTCCCGACGGGCCCACCGCGAGGAGCGAGGTGCCGAGGAGTCCGGGGTCGAGCGCGAGTCCGGCGCCCTGGTAGGCGTGCGGGGTGCGCTCGGCGGTCGTGTACCGGCCGATCCTCACCTGGTCCACGAGCAGGTCGTGGGCGGCCGAGCGGTGGGGCAGGTCGCGGTCGCCGGACGGGTGGGCGCCCGTGGCCGCGCCCTGGTCCAGCAGCGTCCGCACGAGGGCCGCGCGGCGGGCTGGATCGCGGTCGGTGTCCTGCCAGGCGCGGCGCACCCGGCCGCAGTCGACGTCGTTCATCCGGCCGGTGGCCAGTTCGCCGGCGAGCAGGTCGGCGGCCCGGTGCTGGCCCGCCTCCCGCAGTTCGGGCCACTGGGAGCGGGGGACGCCCGGGGCGGATTCGGGTGCCGGCGCGGTGGCGCCGGCGGCCCGGCGGGCGCGCCAGGCCCGGTAGAGGCTCCCCCACTCGCCGACGCGGGCGAAGGGCCATACCGCGAGCGCGGTGATCAGCGCGTACAGCGGATAGACGAGGACGGGCGATTCGAGGATGTCGTAGCCGCCTCCGACGAGGGAGACGAGGGAGAGCACGGGCAGGGCGAGGGGCAGCGGGTCCCAGCCGAGTCCGAAGGCCTCCGGCCAGACGAACGCCAGCGCGATCAGGGCTCCCACGGCGGCGATCACGGCGCGGACGGGCGCCCGGAAGCGGCCGAGATAGTGCCGGACGATGCGGCCCCAGGAGCCCAGCGCGGCGACCGCGCAGACGAGTCCGACGAAGACGAAGCCGCCGAAGACGGCGTGCGCCGCCTGGCCGTGCCAGTCCCGGGGCGCGGTGGTGCCGTGGTACCACCAGTCGCCGGGGGTGAGGGTCTGGAGCACCGCGTACATGTACGGGAGGGTGCCGCGCCGGTAGGCCGACCAGATGAGCAGGCCGACGGCGACGGGGATCAGCATGCCGGCGACGGTGGCGGGCGCCAGCCTGGCGGGCCCGGCGGGCGGCGGCGGTACGTGCCGGAACCGCCAGATGCCGAGCCCGGTCTCGGGGCGGGGGGCGTCCAGCCACTCGACGACGGGGTGACGCGTCGCGGGAGCCCCGGCCGGCCGCGGCGGGGCGGCGGGCGGCTCGTGTGCGGGGACGGGCGGGGGGCCGGCCGGCGGGCGGGCGGGGGGCGCGCCGGTCGGCGGCGGACCCGCGGGGCGCGGCACCGGCGGCGGGATCCGTCCTGAGGGGGGTGACGCCGCACCGCCGAACGGGTCGCGTGACTCGTACGTGCCGTCGGTCTCCATGAACCCCTGCCCCCTGACCAGCCAGGTCGCCGTCTCTGTGCCACCGTCAATCTAGTGGCCCGGGGACGCCCCGGAGGGGTTTCACCCACCCGTGTGCCCGTACGCCGACGGGAGCCGGGCCCCGTCCCCGTCCCGATCGGGTGGCGCAGGCGCCCTCCCCTCCCTCTCGTTCACCCCTTCCCCACCCCCTCTCCACCCCCGCCCTGTCCATCCCGGACAACGACACACCCCCCACCACTCCCGATCGGCGCATGCCCCCGCCCCTCCCCCGCGCCTAGCCTGCGGAGGAAACCCGCAAGTGCGTCCAGAACACCCCCAGGAGCCCCGCATGAACGCTGTCCCGCAGGAGCGGCGCATCGTCACCGCCATCCCCGGTCCGAAGTCGCAGGAGCTTCAGGCCCGCCGTCTCGACACGGTCGCCGGTGGCGTGGGCTCCACGCTCCCCGTCTTCACCCAGCGGGCCGGCGGCGGCATCATCGAGGACGTCGACGGCAACCGTCTGATCGACTTCGGTTCCGGCATCGCCGTGACCTCGGTCGGCGCCTCCGCCGAGGCCGTCGTGCGCCGCGCCTCCGCGCAGCTGCAGGACTTCACCCACACCTGTTTCATGGTGACGCCGTACGAGGGCTACGTGGAGGTCTGCGAGGCGCTCGCCGAGCTGACCCCGGGCGACCACGCCAAGAAGTCCGCGCTGTTCAACTCCGGCGCCGAGGCCGTCGAGAACGCGGTCAAGATCGCCCGTTCGTACACCAAGCGCCAGGCCGTCGTCGTCTTCGACCACGGCTACCACGGCCGTACGAACCTCACGATGGCGCTGACCTCGAAGAACATGCCGTACAAGCAGGGCTTCGGCCCGTTCGCCCCCGAGGTCTACCGCGTGCCGGTGGCCTACGGCTACCGCTGGCCCACCGGCCCGGAGAACTGCGGCCCCGAGGCCGCCGCGCAGGCGATCGACAACATCACCAAGCAGATCGGCGCCGACAACGTCGCCGCGATCATCATCGAGCCGGTCCTCGGCGAGGGCGGCTTCATCGAGCCGGCCAAGGGCTTCCTGCCGGCCATCGTGAAGTTCGCCAACGACAACGGCATCGTCTTCGTCGCCGACGAGATCCAGTCCGGCTTCTGCCGGACCGGCCAGTGGTTCGCGTGCGAGGACGAGGGCATCGTCCCCGACCTCATCACCACCGCCAAGGGCATCGCGGGCGGCCTGCCGCTCGCCGCCGTCACCGGCCGCGCCGAGATCATGGACTCCGTCCACGGCGGCGGCCTGGGCGGCACCTACGGCGGCAACCCGGTGGCCTGCGCCGGCGCCCTGGGCTCCATCGAGACGATGAAGGAGCTCGACCTCAACGCCAAGGCCCGCCGCATCGAGGAGGTCATGAAGACCCGCCTCACCGCCATGCAGGAGAAGTTCCCGGCCATCGGCGACATCCGCGGCCGCGGCGCCATGATCGCCATCGAGCTGGTCAAGGACCGCGACACGAAGGAGCCGTACGCGGAGGCCGCCGCCGCGCTGGCCAAGGCCTGCCACGCCGAGGGCGTGCTGGTCCTGACCTGTGGCACCTACGGCAACGTGCTGCGCTTCCTGCCGCCGCTGGTGATCGGCGAGGACCTGCTCAACGAGGGCCTCGACGTGATCGAGAACGCGTTCGCCCAGATCTGATCCGGCGACCGTGCCGGGCCGGGCGACCGGCCCGGCACGGGCCCGGCGGCAGGCCGGGGCACCGGCTCCCGGGCCGGTCCGGTGACGGATCCGGTGACGGATCCGGCGCGGGGCGGGACCTCGGATCTGACACTCCGTGTGAAGACTGTGTGGGGGGCCGATGGCGGGACGCGTTTCCCGCTGTCGGTCCCCCCTTCTCTGACGTACGGTTTCTGCAGATGAGAGAAACACCCCGGGCGGAGCCTCCCCAGCACCGTCCACACCGTGCCGCCGCGCACACCCCTGGAGCCTCGTGCTCCGGAACTCCTCACCGATCGGACGGCCGCCCGCCCCACACCCCCCGGGGCGTGCGGCGATCCGATCCTCTCGGCCGCCCTGGAACCACCCCCCCTGTTCCAGGGCGGCCGGCTCTCTTCTCGGCGCTCGTCGCCCTCGTCGTCGTGACCTGGCAGGTGCTCGTCCACGGCCCCCTGGCCAGGCTCGACGAGCGGGTGTCCCGGGCCTTGGTGGACTCGGTCCCCCGGCCCCTCTCCGAACTCGCCGCCGACCTCGGCAACATGACCGTCGCCCTCCCCGTCCTCGCGTGCGCGATGGCGTACGCGGTGTGGCGCGGCCGCCGGCTCGCCGCCCTGTACGCGGGTCTCGCGATGGCCGCGGTGCCCCTCCTCGTGATCCCGCTCAAGGAGTGGACGGCCCGCCCCGGCCCGCTGGAGCCCTGGGCCCACGGCTACTACCCCTCGGGCCACACGGCCACGGCGATGGTCGCCTACTTCGGCGCGGCCTTCCTGGTCTCGAACCGCCTGATCCCCGCCGCCGCCGTACTGACGGCGGTGACGGGGACCGGGCTGGTGCTGCGGGGCTACCACTGGCCGCTGGACGTCCTGGCCAGTCTCTGCCTGTCGCTGCTGATCCTGGCGGTCAGCTCCAGTTGTACGCGTCGAAGTTCTGCGAGAACTGCCACTGGTTGAAGCGGTCCCAGTTGATCGACCAGGTCATCAGGCCGCGCAGGGCGGGCCAGGTGCCGTGGGTCTGGTAGGTGCCGCAGTTGGTCTTCCGGGTGAGGCAGTCCAGGGCCTTGTTGACCTCGGCCGGGCTCGTGTGGCCGTTGCCCGCCTGGGTGGAGGCCGGGAGGCCGATCGCGACCTGGTCGGCGCGGAGCGCGGGGAAGAAGCGGTCCGTGTTGCCCGCGACCGGGAAGCCGGTGAGCAGCATGTCGGTCATCGCGATGTGGAAGTCGGCGCCGCCCATGGAGTGGTACTGGTTGTCCAGGCCCATGATGGAGCCCGAGTTGTAGTCCTGGACGTGCAGCAGGGTGAGGTCGTCGCGGAGGGCGTGGATGACCGGCAGGTAGGCGCCGGCGCGCGGGTCCTGGCCGCCCCAGGGGCCGGAGCCGTAGTACTGGTAGCCGAGCTGGACGAAGAAGGTCTCCGGGGCCATGGTCAGGACGAAGTTCTGGCCGTACTTCGCCTTGAGGGTCTTGACCGCCTGGATCAGGTTGACGATGACCGGGCTGGTCGGGTTCCGGAAGTCGGTGTCACCGGTCTGCAGGGACAGCGAGTGGCCCTCGAAGTCGATGTCGAGGCCGTCGAGGCCGTACTCGTCGATGATCTTCGAGACGGAGGAGACGAAGGTGTCGCGGGCGGCGGCGGTGGAGAGCTGCACCTGGCCGTTCTGGCCGCCGATCGAGATGAGGACCTTCTTGCCCGCGGCCTGCTTGGCCTTGATGGCGGCCTTGAAGTCGGCGACCGACTCGACGTTCGGGCACTCGGTCGCCGGGCACAGGCTGAAGCGGATGTCGCCCGAGGTCACCGACGTCGGCTCGCCGAAGGCGAGGTTGATGACGTCCCAGGAGTCGGGGACGTCGGCCATCCGGGTGTATCCGGAGCCGTTGGCGAAGCTGGCGTGCAGGTAGCCGACGAGGGCGTGCGCGGGCAGGCCGGGGTTGCCGCCTCCGCCGCCGCTGGTCGTGGTCGCGCTCACGGCGGCCGACTTGGCCGACTCGCCCGCGCTGTTCACGGCGCTGACCTGGAAGGTGTACGCGGTGGAGGCGGTGAGCCCGGTGACGGTGGCCGAGGTGCCGCTGACCGTCTGGACCTTGGTGGTCCCGCGGTAGACGTTGTACGAGGTGGCCCCGGAGACCGCGGACCAGGTCAGGGGCACGCTGGTGGAGGTCGGGGAGCCGGCGGCGAGGCCGCCGGGCACGGCCGGGAGCTGGACGGGGTCGCCGCCGGGGCCGTAGAGGGAGAGGTCGTCGGCCTGGTAGGCGGGGGTGCCGTACCAGCCGTGGGTGTAGACGGTGACCGAGGTCGTCGAGGCGCCCGTCGTGAAGGTGGTCGCGAGCCGCTGCCAGTCGGGCGCGGAGCCCGTCCAGGTGGAGACGTCGGTGGTGCCCGTGCCGGAGGCGCCGAGGTAGACGTAGCTGCCGCGCACCCAGCCGCTGAGGGTGTACGAGGAGTTGGGCTTGACGGTGACGGTCTGGGAGCAGCGGGCGTTGTCGCTGCCGGCCGGGGTGGCCTGGAGGGCCTTCGTGCCGCTGCGGGTGGGGGTGGAGACGGCGGCGCCGCTGCCGGCGGTGCAGGTCCAGCCGTCGAGGCCGGCCTCGAAGCCGCCGTTGCGGACGAGTTCGGCGTCGGCGGCCTGGGCGGCGGGGCCGAGGGCGGCGAGTCCTCCGGCGGCGAGGACGCCTGCGAGGAGCAGGGTGAGGGGTCTGGCGCGGTCCACAACTGCCTCCGGGGATGGGGGAATCGAGGTGGGAGCGCGCCTCAGCATGGTCCAGACCAATCGAGTGGTCAAGACCTCTGGCCCCGACGTCCGCACGGCGGACGGGGCGATCCGCCCTCCGGACGGAACGCGTCCGTCCGATCCGCCCGGCGGGACGTCCCTTACGGCGTCTCCCGCGACCGCCCGAGCCGACCCGCCGCCTCGTGCATGGCGAGCTCCAGGAGCGCGGCGTCGGTGAGGGTGCCCGCGCCGTCCGGCGCCACCAGCCAGCGGACCGCTCCGGTCGACCGGCCGGGGTACGGGACGACGATCCAGGTCCCGGCGCCCGCGCCGCGCACCCCGGTGCCGAGCCAGCGGGTCACGGTGCCGGGCGGCACGAAGAAGCCCATCCGGGCGTCGCCGAAGTCGGCGAGGACCGGGCCCGGCCTGCCCACCAGGCGGGTCAGCACGTCGAGCGTGGGATAGCCCAGCTCGGCGGGGAGGATCAGGACGTCCCAGCGCCTGCCGGCGGGCAGCAGCGCGACCCCGTGCGGGTTGCGCTCCCACTCCCACCGGCAGGCCTCGGGATCGGGTGCGACCGAGGCCAGCCACTCCACCGCGCTCTTGGCGCCCGAGGCCCCCGTACCAGTCATCGCAACGGTCTCCTTCCGTGTGGACACGGTGTCCGTACGGAGAGAGCGATTCGGGCGGCTGCTCTTACGCGGTTTCAGCTACCCGGCAGTTGTGATGTGGCTCACAGAGGCCGGCCGGAGGGCCGTGCGGCCTCAGCTGTCGAAGCCCAGCCCCACCCGGTCCATCGCCTTGAGCCAGAGGTTGCGGCGGCCCCCGTTCTCGTCGGCCTTCGCCAGCGCCCACTTGGTGATGCCGATGCCGGCCCAGGCGATCGGCTCGGGCGGGAAGGGCAGCGGCTTGCGGCGGACCATCTCCAGCTCGGTGCGCTCGGTGCGCTCCCCCGCGAGCAGGTCGAGCATCACGTCGCCGCCGAAGCGGGTGGCGCCGACGCCGAGTCCGGTGAACCCGGCCGCGTACGCCACCCTGCCCTGGTACGCCGTACCGAAGAAAGCCGAGAAGCGGGAGCAGGTGTCGATCGCCCCGCCCCACGCGTGGCTGAAGCGGAGCCCCTCCAGCTGCGGGAAGCAGCGGAAGAAGTGCTCGGCGAGCTTGAGGTACGTCTCGGGGCGGTGGTCCATCTCGGCGCTGACCTTGCCGCCGAAGGGGTAGATCGCGTCGTAGCCGCCCCAGAGGATGCGGTGGTCGGCGGTGATCCGGAAGTAGTGGAACTGGTTGGCGGAGTCGCCGAGTCCCTGCCGGTTCCTCCAGCCGACGGAGGCGAGCTGCTCGGCGCTGAGCGGCTCGGTCATCAGGGCGTAGTCGTAGACCGGGACGGTGTACGCGCGGACGCGCTTGACCAGCGACGGGAAGACGTTGGTGCCGAGGGCGACCCGGCGGGCGAGGACCTTGCCGTACGGGGTCCGCACGCCCATGCCGGCGCCGGCCTGCACCAGTTCCAGGCCCGGGGTGTTCTCGAAGACGCGGACGCCCAGGTCCAGGCACGCCCGCTTCAGGCCCCAGGCCAGCTTGGCGGGGTTCAGCATGGCGACCCCGCGGCGGTCCCAGAGCCCGCCGAGGAAGGTCGGCGAGTCGACCTCGGCCCGGACGGCGTCCCGGTCGAGGAGTTCGATGCCGTCCGCGAGTCCGAGCCGCTCGATCTCCTCGTACACCTCGTGGAGCTCGTCGACCTGGTAGGGCTCGGTGGCGACGTCGATCTCGCCGGTGCGCTCGAAGTCGCAGTCCAGCCCGTAGCGGGCGACCGCCTCCTCGATGCCGTCGAGGTTGCGCTCGCCGAGCTCCTCCAGCTTCGGCAGCTCGCCCGGCCAGCGGGCGAGCCCGTTGCCGAAGCCGTGGGTGAGGGAGGCGGCGCAGAATCCTCCGTTGCGGCCCGAGGCGGCCCAGCCCACCTCGCGCCCCTCGATCAGCACGACGTCCCGGGCGGGATCGCGCTCCTTGGCGAGGAGCGCGGTCCACAGTCCGCTGTAGCCGCCGCCGACGACGAGCAGGTCGCACGTCTCGGTACCGGTGAGGGCGGGCAGGGCGCCGGGCTTGCCGGGGTCTTCCAGCCAGAAGGGGACGGGCTGGGCGTCGGAGAGAGATTGTGCAGCGAGACGCATGGCGACTGGGGCCATGGTTTCCAACTCCTTCGGTGCCCGACCGGGGCTCGGTCAGGCTGTTGCTGTTTTCTTGCGCCGGTTCGTAATGATTTGCCCGGCCACGACCACCAGTACCGCGAGGACGAACATCGCGGTGCCGATGACGTTGATCTGAACGGGGGTTCCGCGCTGCGCCGAGCCCCAGACGAACATGGGGAAGGTGACGGTGGAGCCCGCGTTGAAGTTGGTGATGATGAAGTCGTCGAACGAGAGCGCGAAGGCGAGCAGCGCGCCGGCGGCGATGCCGGGGGCGGCGATCGGCAGGGTGACGCGCAGGAAGGTCTGCACCGGCCCCGCGTAGAGGTCGCGTGCGGCCTCCTCCAGGCGGGGGTCCATGGACATGACCCGCGCCTTGACGGCCGTGACGACGAACGACAGGCAGAACATGATGTGGGCGATCAGGACCGTCCAGAAGCCGAGCTCGATGCCCATGTTGAGGAACAGGGTGAGCAGCGAGGCGGCCATGACGACCTCGGGCATCGCCATCGGCAGGAAGATCAGCGAGTTGATCGCGCCGCGCGCCCGGAAGCGGTAGCGGACCAGCGCGAAGGCGATCATCGTGCCGAGGACGACCGCGCCGACCGTCGCCCAGGCGGCCAGCTGGAGCGAGAGGGAGAGCGACTCGCACATGTCGGCGACGCCGCAGGGGTCTTTCCAGGCGTCGAGCGAGAACTCCTGCCAGGAGTAGTTGAAGCGTCCCTTCGGCCTGTTGAAGGAGAACGCCATCACGACGAGGTTGGGCAGGATCATGTACGCGAGCGTGAGCAGGCCCGCGATGACGACCAGGTTGCGACGGATCCAGCGCATCGTCCCCATCAGACGAGGTCCTCCGTTCCCGCTCGGCGGATGTAGACGGTGACCATGACCAGCACGATCGCCATGAGGATGAAGGAGAGCGCGGCCGCCGTCGGGTAGTCGAGGACGCGGAGGAACTGCGACTGGATGACGTTGCCGACCATCTTGGTGTCGGTCGAGCCGAGCAGTTCGGCGTTGACGTAGTCGCCGCTCGCCGGGATGAAGGTGAGCAGGGTGCCGGAGACGACGCCGGGCATCGACAGCGGGAAGGTCACCTTGCGGAAGGTGGTGGCCGGGGAGGCGTAGAGGTCCTGCGCGGCCTCGTGCAGCCGGCCGTCGATCCGCTCCAGGGAGGTGTAGAGGGGCAGGATCATGAAGGGCAGGAAGTTGTACGTGAGACCGCAGACGACCGCCATCGGGGTGGCGAGGACGCGGTCGCCCTCGGTCCAGCCGAGCCAGCTCGTCACGTCGAGGACGTGGAGCGCGTTCAGCGCGTCGACGACGAGGCTGTCGTCGGCGAGGATCGTCTTCCAGGCCAGCGTCCGGATGAGGAAGCTGGTGAAGAAGGGGGCGATCACGAGGACCAGGAGCAGGTTGCGCCAGCGGCCCGCCTTGAACGCGATGAGGTACGCGAGCGGATAGCCGAGCAGCAGGCAGAGGATGGTCGCGGTCCCGGCGTAGAGCAGGGAGCGGACGAACTGCGGCCAGTACTCCTGGAAGGCGTCCCAGTAGGTCTGGAAGTGCCAGGTGACCTGGAATCCCGCTTCCAGGCTGCCCTCCTGGACGGAGGTGGAGGCCTGGTAGACCATCGGCAGCGCGAAGAAGACGAGCAGCCAGACGATGCCGGGGAGCAGCAGCAGGTACGGGACGAGCCGCTTGCGGGTCGAAGGCTTGCGCAGAACCGGTTCCTCGGTGGGCGGCGCGTCCTTCACGAGGGTCGCGGTCATCCGGCGTCCTCCACCGTCTCCACACCGGCGTCGATGTCCTGGTCGGCGTCGAGCCCGAAGGTGTGCGCCGGGTTCCAGTGCAGGACGACCTCGGCGCCGGGGACGAGCCGGGTGTCCCTCTCGACGTTCTGCTCGTAGACCTGGAGTTCCGCGCCCGCCGGGCTGTTCACCACGTACTGGGTGGAGACGCCGATGAAGGAGGAGTCGGCGATCCGGCCGGTGACGCGGTTGCGGCCGTCGGGTATCGAGCCGGCGTCGTCCTTGTGCGTCAGCGAGATCTTCTCGGGGCGGACGCCCACGAGCACCTTGCCGCCCTGGCGGACGGCGGAGGTACAGCGGCCGGCGGGGACGCGGAGCTTGCCGCCGCCGGCCGTGACGAGGACGTCCGCGGTGGCGGAGCCCGTCTCCAGGACCTCGGCCTCGATGAGGTTGGAGGTGCCGAGAAAGTTCGCGACGAACGTGGTCTTCGGGTTCTCGTACAGGTCGGCGGGGGCGCCGAGCTGCTCGACGCGGCCGCCGTTCATCACCGCGACCTGGTCGGCCATCGTCATGGCCTCCTCCTGGTCGTGGGTGACGTGCACGAAGGTGATGCCGACCTCGGTCTGGATGCGCTTGAGCTCCAGCTGCATCTGGCGGCGCAGCTTGAGGTCGAGGGCGCCGAGCGGCTCGTCGAGGAGGAGCACCTGGGGGTGGTTGATGAGGGCGCGGGCGACGGCGACGCGCTGCTGCTGGCCGCCGGAGAGCTGGTGCGGCTTGTGGCGGGCCTTGTCGCCGAGCTGGACGAGCTCCAGCATGTCGTCGACCTGCTTCTTCACCGACTTGATGCCGCGGCGGCGCAGGCCGAAGGCGATGTTCTCGGTGATGTCCATGTGCGGGAAGAGGGCGTAGGACTGGAAGACGGTGTTGACCGGCCGCTTGTACGGCGGGAGGTCGGTGACGTCCTTGTCGCCGAGGAAGACGGTGCCGGTGCTGGGGTCCTCCAGGCCGGCGATCATCCGCAGGGTGGTGGTCTTGCCGCAGCCGGAGGCGCCGAGGAGGGCGAAGAAGGAGCCCTGCGGGACGGTCAGGTCCAGCGGGTGGACGGCGGTGAAGGAGCCGTAGGACTTGCTGATCCCGGTGAGACGGACGTCGCCGCCGCCCGTGGTCTTTCCGGTGTGAGGAGTCTTGTCAGTCATGGGTTGTGGTCCCGGGGAGTGAGAGAGAGGTGGACGACGGGGGCCTCAGGCTCCGATGAGCTTGGCGAACTTCTCCTCGTACGCCGTCTCCTCCGCGCTGGTGAGCGAGCGGAAGGCGTGGGACTTCTTGGCCATGGCCTTGTCCGGGAGGATCAGCGTGTTGTTCGCGAGCTCGGGGTCGATCTTGGAGAGCTCGTCCTTCACCCCGTCGACGGGGCACACGTAGTTGATGTACGCGGCGAGCTGGGCGGCGACGGGGAGCTCGTAGTAGTAGTCGATGAGCTTCTCGGCGTTCGTCTTGTGCCGGGACTGCGCGGGGACGAGCAGGTTGTCGCTGGAGGTGATGTAGCCGGCGGAGGGGATGGAGAACCTGATGTCCGGGTTGTCCGCCTGGAGCTGGATGACGTCGCCGGCCCAGGCGAGGCAGGCGGCGATGTCGCCCTTGTCGAGGTCGGAGGTGTAGTCGTTGCCGGTGAAGCGGCGGATCTGCTTCTTGTCGACGCCCTTCTGGAGGCGTCCGATCGCCGCGTCGTAGTCGGCGTCCGTGAAGTTCCCCGGGTCCTTGCCGAGGTCGAGCAGTGTCATGCCGACGGAGTCGCGCATCTCGGTGAGGAAGCCGACCCGGCCCTTGAGCGAGGGGTCGTCGAGGAGCTGGGTGACCGAGTCGACCTTCTTGCCGCCGGTGGCCTTGACGTTGTACGCGATGACCGTGGAGATGCCGGTCCAGGGGTACGAGTAGGCGCGGCCGGGGTCCCAGTCGGGGGTGCGGAACTGGGCGGAGAGGTTCGCGTACGCGTGGGGGAGGTTCGAGGCGTCGAGCTTCTGGGCCCAGCCGAGGCGGATCATCCGGGAGGCCAGCCAGTCGGTGACGCATATCAGGTCGCGGCCGGTGTCCTGGCCGGCCGCGAGCTGCGGCTTGATCTTGCCGAAGAACTCGACGTTGTCGTTGATGTCCTCGGTGTACTTGACCTTGATCCCGGTGCGCTTCGCGAACGCCGCCAGGGTCGGGCGGGACTTCTCGTCCTCGCTGACGTCCATGTACTCGGTCCAGTTGGAGAAGGCGAGGGTCTTCTCCTTGGCCGAGTCGTCGATGGACGCGGGCCCCTGGCCCTCCCGCTTGGCCGGCGGGATGCCGCAGGCGCTCAGGGAGGCGAGGCCTCCCACGGTGAGCGCGCCCACACCGCCCGCGCGCAGCATCGAACGGCGGGTGAGGGCGCCCCGGCCGCTCGTCAGGCTGCGACGTATCGCCGCCACCTGCGCGGCGGAGAGGCTGTCGGGCTCGTACTGCTCCATGCGCTGTGCCCTTTCGGGATGGTGTGGCCGCTGGTCTGGCGGCGGGCTGCTATCGGTCCCCGAAGATCGTGCGGTGCCAGTCCTTGGCCGCCACCGCGGTGTTGTCGAACATCACGTGCTTGACCTGCGTGTACTCCTCGAAGGAGTACGCCGACATGTCCTTTCCGTAGCCGGACGCCTTGGTACCGCCGTGGGGCATCTCGCTGATGATGGGGATGTGGTCGTTGACCCAGACGCAGCCGGCCTTGATCTCGCGGGTGGCCCGGTTGGCGCGGTAGACGTCCCGGCTCCAGGCGGAGGCGGCCAGGCCGTAGGGGGTGTCGTTGGCGAGCCGGATGCCCTCGTCGTCGCCGTCGAAGGGGAGGGCGACCAGGACCGGCCCGAAGATCTCGGACTGCACGACCTCGCTGTCCTGCGCGGCGCCGGTGATCAGGGTCGGACGATAGTACGCACCGTCCTTGAGGTCGCCGCCGGGGGCTTCCCCGCCGGTGACCACGGTGGCGTAGCCGCGGGCCCGCTCCACGAAGCCGGCGACGGCGTCGCGGTGGCGGTGGCTGACGAGCGGGCCGAGGTCGGTGGCCGGGTCGAAGGGGTCGCCGAGCCGGACGGTCTCCATCAGTTCGGCGACGCGGGCGACGAAGGCGTCGAAGAGCGGGCGCTGGACGTACGCGCGGGTGGCGGCGGTGCAGTCCTGGCCGCTGTTGATGAGGGAGGCGGCGACGGCGCCGTGGGCGGCGGCCTCCAGGTCGGCGTCGTCGAAGACCACGAAGGGGGCCTTGCCGCCGAGTTCGAGGTGGAGTCGCTTGACGGTGGCGGTGGCGATCTCGGCGACGCGCTTGCCGACGGGGGTGGAGCCGGTGAAGGAGGTCATGACGACGTCGGGGTGGCCGACGAGGTGCTCGCCGACGGTCCTGCCGGCGCCGTTGACGATGTTGACCACTCCGTCGGGGATGCCGGCCTCCTTCGCCGCCTGCGCGAACATCAGGGAGGTCAGCGGGGTCAGCTCGGCCGGCTTGAGGACGATCGTGTTGCCGGCGGCGATGGCCGGCAGGATCTTCCAGGCGGCCATCTGGAGCGGGTAGTTCCAGGGGGCGATGGAGCCGACGACGCCGATGGGCTCGCGGCGGACGTACGAGGTGTGGTCGCCGCTGTACTCGGCGGCCGACTGGCCCTGGAGGTGACGGGCCGCCCCCGCGAAGAACGCGGCGTTGTCGACGGTGCCGGGCACGTCGAACTCGGTGGTGAGCTTGAGCGGCTTGCCGCACTGGAGGGACTCGACGCGGGCGAAGTCCTCGGCCCACTCGGCGAGGACGGCGGCGAAGCGGTGGAGCGCGTCGGAACGCTCCCCTGGGGTCGCGCCGGCCCAGCCCGGGAAGGCGGCCTTGGCGGCGGCGACCGCCTCGTCGACGTCGGCGGTGGAGGCGAGCGTGTAGGTGTACACGCTCTCCCCGGTCGCCGGGTCGATCACGCTGTGTTCCCGGCCGGAGGTCCCGGCCCGGAGCCGCCCGCCGATGTACTGTGCGCCGTCCGCGAAGCGGTCCGTCACCTGGAAGCGGTTGCCCATGACGCTCTCCGTTGTCCCAGCTCGAATTGAGTGCCGATCCTGACAGAGGGATGATGGCCCAACAAGTGATTCCGTTGTTGCCTTTTGGTTACGCGACGGAATCGGTCGACCATGTGTCGAGGCGGCCGGAAAATCTCCGTACGGAGTGTCCGTGGCGAATGCCACACTCCCATGCATGAGCGCGATCGAGGCACTGACACAGCAGGTCAACCGGGGTGATCGGGTGAAGTGGCTGCACTTCTGGGGTCACCGTCCGCACCCGGACGGGCGGCTCACGGCGAGCTGTCTCAGCCAGTGGTGGCCGGCACCCTTCGTGGTCTCGGGCGTGTCGTACGCGACGGCCGAGCACTGGATGATGGCCGCCAAGGCCCGCCTCTTCGAGGACGCCGACGCGGAGCGGGCCGCGCTGGCCGCCCGTACCCCGGCGGAGGCCAAGAAGGCGGGCCGGCTCGTCCGGGGCTTCGACGAGGCGGTGTGGGCGCGGGAGCGCTTCGGGATCGTCGTCGAGGGCAGCGTGCACAAGTTCGCCTCGGACGAGGCCCTGCGCTCCTACCTCCTCGGCACCGGCACCCGGGTCCTCGTGGAGGCCAGCCCGGTGGACCGGATCTGGGGCATCGGCCTGGCGGCCGACGACCCCGCCGCCCACGACCCGGCCCGCTGGCGCGGCGAGAACCTGCTGGGCTTCGCCCTGATGGAGGCGCGCGAGCGGCTGCGCCAGGGAGCCTGAGCGGCACGGCACCGGCGGGATCGCGCGACCGGTACGCGGAAGGGCCCCGCACCCAGGGGGTGCGGGGCCCTCTCGCGCTGGCGCGTCCGGCCCGGCGGCCGGAGTCGCTCAGCGTCCGGAGCGGCTCAGCGGCCGCTCTCGACCACCAGGCTCGACGCGAACGGGTCGTCGTCGTAGCCGGAGTCGAACGAGCCGGAGTCCTGGCTGGCCGCCCAGATGATGAACCCCAGGAAGACGGCGCTCACCACGGTGCCGATCGCGCCGAGCACGATGCCGGTGACGGCCATGCCCCGGTTGGTCGCCTCGCCCCGGCCGCACTTCTTGACCCCGATGATGCCGAAGATCAGCGCCAGGATGCCGAGGATGGCTCCCAGGCCCCACAGGCAGAATCCGGCCACCGCGATGATGCCCAGCACCATCGAGGCGATCCCCATGCCGTTGGACGGGGACTGCTGCCAGCCCGTCTGGCCGGGGTAGCCGCCGGGCGACGGGTAGCCCGGGTAGCCGTACCCGGAGCCCGTCGGAGCCGGCGGGGTCGCCGCCGGGTAGCCGTACCCGCCGGACGTGTCCGCCGCCGGGTAGCCGTACGCCCCGGGCGTGGCCGCCGGGCCGCCGGGGGCGACCGGCGGCGGCGGCACCTCGGCGGGGCCGGGCGAAGCGAGCGGAAACGACGTGACGGTCTGCTGGTCGTGCACCGGCGGCGGCGACGGGGTCGCCCCCTTGCTCAGCTCCACCCCGTCACGGTTCGGCGGAGCCCACGGGTCCGTCGGGTCGTACCCGCCCCGCGACTGGTCTTGGTTGTCAGACATGGGCCTCCCCCATCATGGTCCCGCCATGCTACGGCCTCACCCGTGAGGGGGAACCGTCCGGCCTACGATGAACGGATGACCGATCTCCATCCCTTCATCGCGGGCCTGCCCAAGGCGGAGCTGCACGTCCACCACGTCGGCTCCGCCTCGCCCCGGATCGTCGCCGAGCTCGCCGCCCGGCACCCCGACTCCAAGGTCCCCACGGACCCGGAGGCGCTGACCGACTACTTCACCTTCACCGACTTCGCCCACTTCATCGACGTCTACCTCTCGGTCGTCGACCTGGTCCGCACCCCCGAGGACGTCCGGCTGCTGACCTTCGAGGTCGCCCGTGACATGGCCCGGCAGAACATCCGGTACGCCGAGCTCACCATCACCCCCTACTCGTCCACCCGCCGGGGCATCGACGAGCGCGCCTTCATGGCCGCCATCGAGGACGCCCGCAAGGCGGCCGAGGCCGAGTTCGGCACCGTCCTGCGCTGGTGCTTCGACATCCCCGGCGAGGCCGGCCTGGCCTCCGCCGAGGAGACCGCCCGCCTCGCCACCACGGACGGGCTGCGCCCCGAGGGCCTGGTCTCCTTCGGCCTCGGCGGCCCGGAGATCGGCGTGCCGCGCCCCCAGTTCAAGCCGTACTTCGACCGGGCGCGGGCGGCCGGCCTGCACTCCGTGCCGCACGCGGGCGAGACGACCGGCCCGCAGACCGTGTGGGACGCGATCAACGACCTGGGCGCCGAGCGCATCGGCCACGGCACCAGCTCCGTCCAGGACCCGGCGCTCCTCGCCCACCTGGCGGAGCACCGCATCGCCCTGGAGGTCTGCCCGACCTCGAACATCGCCACCCGGGCCGTCGCCACCCTGGACGAGCACCCGATCCGGCAGATGGTCGACGCGGGCGTCCTCGTCACGATCAACAGCGACGACCCTCCCATGTTCGGCACCGACCTCAACAACGAGTACGCGGTCGCGGCCCGCCTCCTCGGCCTCGACGAGCGCGGTGTCGCCGCCCTCGCGAAGAACGCGGTGGAGGCCTCGTTCCTCGACCGGCCCGGCAAGGACCGGATCGCCGCCGAGATCGACGCGTACACCGACACCTGGCTCGCGCGCTGACGACTGGCCCGCCCGCCCGCGACGGCGAGAATGGGCCCATGGACTCCGACACCCCCATGGACCCGACCGCCGTCGTGACACCCGCCGTGGCCCCGGCCTCCGTGACCGTCGTGGGCCATCGCGGCGACCCGTACCGCGTCCGCGAGAACACCCTCAGCTCGATCGCCTCGGCGATCGAGCGGGGGGCGGACGCGGTCGAGGTCGACGTCCGGCTGACCAGGGACGGCGTGCCCGTCCTCCTCCACGACGAGACCCTCAAGCGGCTGTGGGGCCACGACCGGCCGCTCCGCGTCCTCTCCTACGAGCAGCTCCGCGAGCTGACGTACGACGGCGTCCCCACCCTGCGCGAGGCCCTGCTCGCGGCCGGCGACAGGCGGCTGATGCTGGACCTGCCCGGCGGCGACGAGGACTCGGTCCGGACGATCGTCCGGACGGTCCGCGAGTGCGGCGCCGGGGAGCGGGCCTACTACTGCGCCGGGGCCGTCGCCATGCTCCAGGTGCGCGCGGCCGACCCGGCCGCCGAGATCGCCCTCACCTGGACCTCGCTCGCCCCGCCCCGCCCGGTCCTGCTCGACGTGGTGCGGCCCCGCTGGCTCAACTACCGCTTCGGCCTGGTGAGTCGGGCCCTCACCGACCGGGTGCACCGGGACGGCCTGCTCGTCTCGGCCTGGACGGCCGACACCTCGCGGAGCATGCGTAAGCTGATCACGAACGGGGTCGACTCGATCACCACCAACCGGGTCGACGCCCTCGCCGCCGTCCTGCGAAAGGCCCAGGCATGAACGACCGGATCCGGACCGACGTCGCCCACAACGCGCGGGTGTGGAACTACTGGCTGGGCGGCAAGGACAACTACCCGGTCGACCGCGCGGTGGGCGACCAGGTCACCGGCTTCTACCCGAGCATCGGCGAAGTCGCCCGCGCGGACCGGGCGTTCCTCGGCCGCGCCGTCACCTTCCTCGCCGCGGACGCCGGGGTCCGCCAGTTCCTCGACATCGGCACCGGTCTGCCGACCGCCGACAACACGCACGAGGTCGCCCAGCGGGTCGCGCCGGACTCCCGGATCGTCTACGTCGACAACGACCCGATCGTCCTCACCCACGCCCGCGCGCTGCTGACCAGCGCCCCCGAGGGCGTCACGGACTACGTGGACGCCGACGCGCACGAGCCGGATAAGATCCTGGCGGCCGCCGGAGCGACCCTGGACCTCTCCCGTCCGGTCGCCGTGATGATGCTCGGCATCCTCAACTTCGTCCTGGACACCGCGAAGGCCCGGTCGATCGTCCGCACCCTGATGGACGCCGTCCCCTCCGGCAGCCACCTGGTCCTCACCCACCCGACGCTGGAGCCGGAGCTCGGCGGGGAGGGCAACAAAGCCGCGATGGCGTTCTGGAACGAGAACGCGACCCCGCCGATCACCGCCCGCAGCCGCACCGAGTTCGTCTCCTTCCTCGACGGGCTCGACATCCTGGAGCCGGGCGTCCTGTCCTGCTCGCGCTGGCGCGCGACCGCCGAAGGCGCCCCCGTGGTCGCGCAGTTCGGCGCGGTGGGCCGCAAACCGTAATGGGAGGACGCGGGGACGTCCGCGCCCGGTGGGAGCGGACGCGGACCTGGGGCGGGGCCAATCCGTGGGCGGTGGACGCCGGGATCGCGCTGCTCGTCCAGGCGGCGATGACGATGCCGTTCGTGGTGCCGCGCCCGCCCGAACTCGAACCGGCGACCTGGACCGCGTACGGGCTGACGACGCTCACGGTAGTCCCGCTCGTCTGGCGGCGGCGGGCACCGGTCGCCGTGCTCCTCGCGATCCTGGCGGCGAGCACGCTGTACATCGTGGCGGTGGACGGACCGGGGCAGCCGCTGCCGTACACCGGACTCGTCATCGTCTACACCGTGGCGCTGCACTCCCCGGCGCGCAAGCGGCTGGCGACGGCGGGGCTCATGCTGGTCGCGGTGCCCGTCTCGGTCTGGCTCAACACCCGGTCGGCCCGCGAACTGACCTTCTCACTCTTCGTGTTCGGCGCGGCCTACGTGTTCGGCCGGCTCCAGGACGCGCGGCAGCGCGCGCACCTGGTCGAGGCCGAGCGGGCCGCGGCGCGCGAACGGGCCCGGATCGCACGGGAGATGCACGACATCCTGTCGCACGCGGTGAGCCTCATGGTCGTCCAGGCGGAGGCGGGCCCGGTGGCGGTCCGGGCGGCGCCGGAGCGCGCGGAGGCCGCGTTCGAGGCGATCTCCGAGACGGGCCGGGAGGCGATGACCCAGCTGCGGCAGATGCTGGGTCTGCTGCGGGAGGGGTCCGAGGGGGCGCCGCCCCGGGAGCCGCAGCCGGACATCTCCGGGATCCCCGCGCTGGTGGAGCGGGTGCGGTCCGGCGGCCTGCCGGTCGCGTACACGACGCGGGGCGGGGTCCGGGCGCTGCCGGCGGCGACCGGCGCGAGCGCCTACCGGATCGTGCAGGAGGCCCTGACCAACGTCGTCAGACATGCGGACGCGCGCCGGGCCGAGGTCCTGCTCGCGCACGCCGACGGCGTCCTGCACGTCACCGTGACGGACGACGGCCGCGGCCCCGCGCCGGCGGCGGGGACGCGGGGATCCGGCGGCCACGGCCTCACCGGCATCCGGGAGCGGGCCGCCGCGCACGGCGGGACGGCGACAACCGGCCCCGGTCCGGACGGCCGGGGCTTCGAGGTGCGGGTCCTGCTGCCCGTACCGTCCACGGCGGAGGCGGGGAGATGACGACGATCCGGGTGGTGGTCGCGGACGACCAGGAACTGGTCCGCAGCGGTTTCGCGATGATCCTCGACGCGCAGCCGGACATCGAGGTGGTGGCGGAGGCCGGGGACGGCGCCGAGGCGGTCGATGCGGTGCGCCGCCACGCCCCGGACGTGGCGCTGCTCGACATCCGGATGCCCGGCACCGACGGCATCGAGGCCTGCCGGGAGATCAGCGCGGGCGGCGGCTGCCGGACGGTGATCCTGACGACCTTCGACACCGACGCGTACGTCTACGAGGCGCTGCACGCGGGTGCGAGCGGCTTCCTCCTCAAGGACGTCCGGCGGGACGATCTGGTGCACGCGGTACGGGTGGTGGCGGCCGGCGACTCGCTGCTGGCACCGTCCGTGGCCCGTCGGCTGGTGGAGCAGTACACGGCGGGCGGTCCGCGCAGGACCGCCCCGGACCCCCGGCTCGACGTGCTGACCGGCCGGGAGCGGGAGACGCTGCTGCTCCTGGCGCGCGGCCTGTCCAACGCGGAGATCGCCGCGGAGCTGGTGGTGAGCGACCACACGGTGAAGACGCACGTGGGGAACGTGCTCGCCAAGCTCGGCCTGCGGGACCGGATCCAGGCGGTGATCTGCGCGTACGAGACGGGCCTGGTCGCGGCGGGCTCTCCCCCGCCCGGGGGAGCCGGCGGTCCGGCCTTCTCCCCCTGGTCGGCGAGGAGTTGACCACGGGAAGACCGCCGGTGCGGGCGATCCGGTGAGCGTCGCGGGTCAGCAGGATGGAGTCGTCGAGAACAACGGCTCACACCCACGGAGTTGACCATGAGGACGTCCACCCGCTCGCTGCTCGCCACCGCCCTCGTCCTGGGGGTGGCCGCGGGGCCGGCCCTCGCACCGGCCTTCGCGGCTCCGGCCGCTCCGGTGACGGCGCCGGCCCCGGCGGCCCGCCCGGCGAGCCCGGACCTGAGCGCGGTGATCGCCGGGCTTCCGCGGGCCGACGCCACGGCCGCGCTCGTCCGGGTCGGCGGCTCCGAGGGGGTCTGGCGGGGCAGCGCCGGCGTCCACGACCTGGTGAGCGGCGCCCCGGCGGACCCGGGGGCCCGCTTCCGGGCCGGCTCGGTGACGAAGGTCTTCACGGCGGCGACCGTCCTCCAGCTGGCCTCCGAGGGCCGGATCGACCTGGACCGCACGGCCCGTTCCTACCTGCCGGAGCTGATCCCCGGCCGGTACGCGACGGTGACGGTGCGCCAGCTCCTGAACCACACACACGGCATCCCGGCACCCGACCTGGGCGTCGGCGACACGGTGGAGGAGTGGTACGCGCACCGCTTCGACGTCCACGACCCGGAGGACATGGTCCGCTCGGCGACGGCGAAGCCGCGCGAGTTCCGGCCCGGCACGAAGCAGCACTACCTCAACATCGGGTACACGATCGCCGGTCTGATCGTGGAGCGGGTCACGGGCGACACGTACGAGCACCAGGTGGAGCGGCGGATCCTGCGCCCGCTGGGTCTCCGGGACACCTTCCTGCCGGGCGAGGCGGCCGAGCTCCCGGGCCCGTACAACCACGGCTACCAGACGATGCGGCTCGACGACGGGACGACCGGGCTACGGGACGTCTCGGTGTGGGGGGTGACGGACGGCTGGGCGGCCGGCGACCTCGTCTCGACCACGGCCGATCTGGAGCGGTTCACCCGGGCGCTGTTCGCGGGCCGGGTGGTGCGGGGGCCGCTCCTGGAGGAGATGTTCACGCTGCCCAAGGTCGCGGACCTGAAGTCCGGCGATCCGGCAGCGCACTCCTCGGGCCTGTCGATGAAGAGGCTCGGGGGCCGCGAGGTCTGGGGGAAGACCGGCGGCCGCTGGGGGTACAACGCGGCCGTCGCCTCCACCCGCGACGGCGCGCGCACCCTCGTCTACAGCGTCAACTCCACCGACGCGAAGGGCCAGGACATGAACCCGACCGCCCTGAACCTCATGGTCGCGGCGTACGGCCTGCCGGACTAGCGGGCGCCGGCCGGCACGGGCTCCGGTGCCGTGGCGGCTTCGAGCCGCTTGATCAGCCGGCGCACGTGGAGCAGGGGCAGGATCCCGACGACGCCGAAGGACATGTCGATCACCGACCACCAGAAGGGGATGCCCCGGATCGGTCCGCAGATCAGGGCGAGCGGGATGATGCCGACGCAGGCGATCATGCCGAACTCGACGACCCAGACGTTGCGGACGGGGTCGCGGTGGACGCCGTAGAAGGCGACCGCGATGACGAGGTGCGCGAAGGCGAGCCAGTCGGTGCCGTAGAGCAGGTACGGGGCCTGCGCGTCGGCGGTCTCCAGGCCGCCCCGCACCCGGTCGATCCACTCGGCGAGTCCGGGGAGCAGGTCGGCCGCGGGGGCCGCCCAGCCGTCGAGCGCGGAGTCAAGGAGCCGGAGTTCGGTGACGAGCGGGAACGCGGTGATCCCGCTCAGGACCAGGCAGACGACGAAGACGATCAGCCAGACGCGGATGCGCGTGAGAAGGGCTCTCGGCCCGTTCGAGTCGCTCATGAGGGCAGCGTACGCCCTTCTTGAACGCGTTCAGAAACGGGGGGGTGCCGTGGGTGCGACCCCCGCGGCGACCCCCCGCGCGGCTCACAGGCCGACGATCGCGTTCCACCGCTTCGTGAAGTCCTGCCGCTCCCGGGCGGTGATGTCCCGGGCGATCGCGAGACGTCCCCGCATGTCCGCGTCCGGGAAGATCAGCGGGTCCTCCGCGAGGGCCACGAGCTCCTCGTCGCCGGAGTCGGCGAGGACCTGCTGGGCGGCCGGCACCGGGCAGACGTAGTTGACCCAGGCGGCGAGTTCGGCGGCGACCTCGGGTTCGTAGTAGTAGTCGACGAGCTTCTCGGCGTTCGCCTTGTGCTGCGCGAGGTTGGGGACCAGCAGGGACTCGGCCCACAGTTCGGCGCCCTCCTCGGGGACGACGAACTCGATGTCCGGGTTGTCGGCCTGGAGTTGGATGACGTCGCCCGAGTAGGCCTGGCAGGCGAGCACGTCGCCGGTCGACAGGTCCTTGATGTAGTCGTTGCCGGTGAAGCGGCGGATGTGCCGGGACTTCACGAGGCCCTCGACCTGCTCGCACAGGGCGTGGAAGTCGTCGCCGGTCCACCGGGTGACGTCGACGCCGCGGCCCATCATGAGCAGCGCGAAGGACTCGTCGAGCCCGGACAGCAGGGTGACCTTGCCGCGCAGGTCGTCGGCCCACAGCTCCTTGGTGGAGCGGAGTTCACGGCCGAGCTTGCGGCGGTTGTACGCGATGCCGGTGATCCCGGACTGCCAGGGGACGGTGTGCAGCCGGCCCGGGTCGAAGGCGGGCGAGCGGAGCTGCGGGTCGAGGTGCTCGGTGACGTTCGGCTGGCGGGCGCGGTCCATCTCCTGGGCCCAGCCGAGGCGGACGAAGCGGGCGGCCATCCAGTCGCTGACGACGATCAGGTCGCGGCCGGTCTGCTGGTGGTTCATCAGCGACGGGCTGATCTTGCCGAAGAACTCGTCGTTGTCGTTGATCTCCTCGGTGTAGCGGACGGAGATCCCGGTGCGCGCGCGGAACGCGTCGAGGGTCGGCCGCTTCCGGGCGTCCTCGTCGTCGGTGTCGATGTAGAGCGGCCAGTTGGCGAAGTCGAGCGTCCTGTCCCGGGCGGAGAGGTCGCGGCCGGCCCGGTCGGCCTCGTCGACGTAGGCGGCGGGGACCCCGCACCCGGCGGCGAGCAGGCTCGCGGCCCCGGCACCCCCGATGCCGCGCAGCAGGGACCGGCGGGAGATGTTGTTCCTGGCTGTCGCTCTCACCCGTGCAGCATCCCGGGAGGCCCCGGGCCGGGGCAATGGACGCTCCGTCGAGCGACGCGGCGCGGCCCCGACACCCTGTCGACCGGGGTGCCGGGGCCGCGTGGCGTTCAGGCGGGGGTTCAGCCCAGGGAGGTCATGACGTGCTTGATGCGCGTGTAGTCCTCGAAGCCGTAGCCGGAGAGGTCCTTGCCGTAGCCGGACTTCTTGAAGCCGCCGTGGGGCATCTCGGCGACCAGCGGGATGTGGGTGTTGATCCACACGCAGCCGAAGTCGAGGGCCTTGGACATGCGCATCGCGCGCTGGTGGTCCTTGGTCCAGACGGAGGAGGCGAGGGCGTACTCCACGCCGTTCGCGTACTCCAGGGCCTGGGCCTCGTCCGTGAAGGACTGGACGGTGATGACGGGGCCGAAGACCTCGTTCTGGATGATCTCGTCGTCCTGCTTGAGGCCGGACACGACGGTCGGGGCGTAGAAGTAGCCCTTGTCGCCGACCCGGTGGCCGCCGGCCTGGACCTTGGCGTGCGCCGGGAGGCGGTCGATGAAGCCGGTGACCTGCTTCAGCTGGTTGGCGTTGTTGAGGGGGCCGAAGAGCACGTCCTCGTCGTCCGGCTGTCCGGTCTTGGTCTCGGAGGCGGCCTTGGCGAGCGCGGCGACGAACTCGTCGTGGATGGACTCGTGCACGAGCACGCGGGTGGCGGCCGTACAGTCCTGGCCGGCGTTGAAGAAGCCGGCGACGGAGATGTCCTCGACGGCCTTGTCGATGTCGGTGTCCTCGAAGACCACGACCGGGGCCTTGCCGCCCAGCTCCAGGTGGACGCGCTTGACGTCCTTGGCGGCGGACTCGGCGACCTGCATGCCGGCGCGCACGGAGCCGGTGATGGAGGCCATGGCGGGGGTCGGGTGCTCGACCATCGCCTTGCCCGTCTCGCGGTCGCCGCAGACGACGTTGAAGACGCCCTTGGGGAGGATCTGGCCGATGATCTCCGCCATCAGGACGGTCGACGCGGGGGTCGTGTCCGAGGGCTTGAGGACGACGGTGTTGCCCGCGGCGAGCGCCGGGGCGAACTTCCACACGGCCATCATCATCGGGTAGTTCCACGGCGCGACCTGGGCGCAGACGCCCACCGGCTCGCGGCGGACGATGGAGGTCATGCCCTCCATGTACTCGCCGGCCGAGCGGCCTTCGAGCATCCGGGCGGCACCGGCGAAGAAGCGGATCTGGTCCACCATCGGCGGGATCTCTTCGCTCGCCGTGAGGGCGACGGGCTTTCCGGTGTTCTGGACCTCGGCGGCGATCAGGTCCTCGGCGCGCTCCTCGAAGGCGTCGGCGATCTTGAGGAGTGCCTTCTGGCGCTCGGACGGCGTGCTGTCACGCCAGGCGGGGAAGGCGGCCGCGGCGGCCTCCATCGCGGCGTCGACGTCGGCCTGGCCCGAGAGCGGGGAGGTGGCGTACACCTCGCCGGTGGCCGGGTTGACCACCTCGATGGTGCGGCCGTCGGCCGCGTCGCGGAACTCCCCGTTGATGTAGTTACGCAGCCGGCGCAGCTCGGTGGTCACTTGCCACCCCTCCTGTCACGTTCTGTCGTCGCACGTCCTTGTGCGGCGTCCCGATGGGCGAGACACCTCAGCCTAATCGCTCGGCTGACGCTTTCAACAGGCCCACCCTCCTCCATCTTCGGATTCCGCGTGATTCGAGGACCTCAACAACGAATTTCATCGATCTGGGGTTGCGAGACCGACATTCTCGGTGCACAGTGAAGCCGTGGCCAGTCGAAGCACAGAACCCAGAACCGGAACCGGTTCGTCCCCGACGATCGACGCCGTCTCCCTGGCGATCATCGAACAGCTCCAGGAGGACGGCCGCCGCCCCTACGCGGCGATCGGCAAGGCCGTGGGCCTCTCCGAGGCCGCCGTGCGGCAGCGCGTCCAGAAGCTGCTCGACCAGGGCGTCATGCAGATCGTCGCCGTCACCGACCCGCTCACCGTGGGCTTCCGGCGGCAGGCGATGGTCGGCATCAACGTCGAGGGTGACCTTGATCCGGTTGCGGAAGCCCTGACGGCCATGGCCGAATGCGAGTACGTGGTGATGACCGCCGGCTCGTTCGACCTCATGGTGGAGATCGTCTGCGAGGACGACGACCACCTGCTGGATGTGATCAACAAGCGCATCCGCACCCTCCCCGGCGTGCGCTCCACCGAGAGCTTCGTCTACCTCAAGCTCAAGAAGCAGACCTATATGTGGGGAACTCGATAATCGTGACCCAGTCCCGAAGTGACATGTCAAAGACCGCCTACGACCACCTGTGGATGCACTTCACCCGCATGTCGTCGTACGAGAACGCGCCCGTTCCCACCATCGTGCGGGGTGAGGGCACCTACATCTTCGACGACAAGGGCAAGCGCTACCTCGACGGTCTCGCGGGTCTCTTCGTGGTCAACGCCGGACACGGCCGCAAGGAACTGGCCGAGGTCGCGTACAAGCAGGCCCAGGAGCTCGCGTTCTTCCCCGTGTGGTCGTACGCGCACCCCAAGGCCGTCGAGCTCGCCGAGCGCCTCGCGGACTACGCACCGGGCGACCTGAACAAGGTCTTCTTCACCACCGGTGGCGGCGAGGCCGTCGAGACCGCCTGGAAGCTCGCCAAGCAGTACTTCAAGCTGCAGGGCAAGCACACCAAGTACAAGGTCATCTCGCGTGCGGTCGCCTACCACGGCACCCCGCAGGGCGCCCTGTCCATCACGGGTCTGCCGGCCCTGAAGGCCCCCTTCGAGCCGCTGGTCCCCGGCGCGCACAAGGTGCCGAACACCAACATCTACCGCGCCCCGATCCACGGCGACGACCCCGAGGCCTTCGGCCGCTGGGCCGCCGACCAGATCGAGCAGCAGATCCTCTTCGAGGGCCCCGAGACCGTCGCGGCCGTCTTCCTGGAGCCGGTGCAGAACGCCGGCGGCTGCTTCCCGCCGCCGCCCGGCTACTTCCAGCGCGTCCGCGAGATCTGCGACCAGTACGACGTGCTCCTCGTCTCCGACGAGACGATCTGCGCCTTCGGCCGCCTCGGCACGATGTTCGCCTGTGACAAGTTC
Source organism: Streptomyces sp. NPDC014891 (assembly GCF_043081085.1). Taxonomy (NCBI): domain Bacteria; kingdom Bacillati; phylum Actinomycetota; class Actinomycetes; order Kitasatosporales; family Streptomycetaceae; genus Streptomyces; species Streptomyces sp. NPDC014891. The sequence goes on from NZ_JBIBWF010000005.1 coordinate 57,924, forward strand.
GGCTACGTGCCGGACATGATCACCTGCGCCAAGGGCATGACCTCGGGCTACTCCCCGATCGGCGCCTGCATCGTCTCGGACCGCATCGCGGAGCCCTTCTACAAGGGTGACAACACCTTCCTCCACGGCTACACCTTCGGTGGCCACCCGGTGTCGTCGGCGGTGGCCCTGGCCAACCTCGACATCTTCGACAAGGAAGGCCTGAACCAGCACGTCCTCGACCAGGAGGGCAACTTCTTCGAGACCCTGAAGAAGCTGCACGACCTCCCGATCGTCGGCGACGTCCGCGGCAACGGCTTCTTCTACGGCATCGAGCTCGTCAAGGACAAGGTCACCAAGGAGTCCTTCACGGACGAGGAGACCGAGCGCGTCCTGTACGGCTTCCTCTCCAAGGCGCTGTTCGAGAACGGCCTGTACTGCCGCGCCGACGACCGAGGCGACCCGGTCATCCAGCTCGCCCCGCCGCTGATCGCCGACCAGGGCACCTTCGACGAGATCGAAGGCATCCTGCGCTCGGTGCTCACCGAGGCCTGGACCAAGCTCTAAGGTCCCCGCCCCGCGAGGCGCACGACATCACGCCGCCCTCACGGCGTGACCCCGGCCCGGGCCTGCGGCCATCCGAGTGGATGGCGGCGGCCCGGGCCGTGTGCTGTCCGTACAAACGGATCCGAATACTTACGGTGCCCAGTGACCGACAGGCCCGTCCCTTCGTTCCCCCGGACGGGGGACACAGATCGGATCCGACATCGAGGTGTACGCGATGGCACCACCGGACAACGACGTGCTCTGGGCGCGTTCCCTGCACTGCTCCCTGGGCGGTGCGGACGCCCTCAGCGGCGTCTCCCTCGGCGTCCGCGAGGGCGAGATCCTCGCCCTCGTCGGCCCGCGCGGCAGCGGCAAGACCACCCTCATGCGCTGCCTGTCCGGCCAGCTCGTCGCCCAGCAGGGCGAGGTCTGGTTCAACAGCGGCCCGGTGCACACCCTGGGAACCGCCGACCGGGAACGGCTCCGCCGCGACCGCTTCGGCTGGATCGACCCCGAACCCGGCCTCGTGCCCGAGCTCAACGGCTGGGAGAACGCCGCCCTGCCGCTGCTGCTCCGGGGCACCCCCCACCGGGCCGCCCGGACGGCCGCCGTCGAATGGCTGGACCGGCTCGACATCGGGGCCTGCGCCCGCAAGCGCCCGCACGCCCTCAGCCACGCGGAGCGCCAGCGCATCGCCATCGCCCGCGCGCTGGTCACCACCCCGTCGGTCCTCTTCGCCGACGAACCCACCGCGATCCTGCACCGGGCCGACGGCGCCCAGGTCCTGCGCACGCTGACCGCCGCCGCCCGCTCGCACGGCATCACCGTGCTCCTCGCCACCCACGACGCCGAGGTCGCGGCGCTCGCCGACCGCACGGTCGCCCTCCTCGACGGACGCCGGGTCGGCACCGTACCCCCGGCGTCAGGGGCGGAGGGCGTCGCGGCGTGCTCGCTCTCCGTCTAGCCCGCGGGGCCCACCCCCTCGTCCAGACGCGCCGGCTCCTCGTCGCCGTCGCGGCGGCGGGGGTCGGCTTCCTCCTGCTCTGCACCCTCGGATACGCCGTCGGGCACCCAGAGCGGTCCTCGGCGTCCGTGCTGCGGCTGCTCTGGTGCGTCCTGCCGCTCGCCGCGACCGTCCAGTTCGCGGTCGCGGTCGCCCGTACCGACCCCAGCACCCGTCCGCGCCCCGGGCTCTCCGCCATCGGCCTCGGCCCCGCCCGCCTCACCGCGATCGCCGCCGCGTCGACCGCCGTCGCCTGCACCCTGGGCTCCGCGGTCGCCCTGCTGTTCTACCTGCACCTGCGCGGCGACATCACCGGCCTGCCGTTCGACGGGGCCGCCGCCGAGCTCCTCGCCGCCGACCAGCCGATCCCGCTCGCCGCCGCCCTCACCCTGCTCGCCGTCCTCCCCGTCGTCGCCGCCACGGCCGCCGGACTCACCCTGCGGCCGCGCCCCGCGCCCGCCCCGCCGGAGGGCGCGGAGAAGCCGATGCCGTCCGGGCTGCCCTGGGGCGTCGCCCTGGTCGCGGTCGGCCTGGCCGTCGAGACCTACGCGGGCCGGGGCGGAGGCGGCGCCGCCCTCCCCCTGCCGGGCCGCTTCGACGGCAACCCGGCGGGCGTCCTGGCCGGCTGGGTCCTCACCGCCGTCGGCCTCGCGATGGCCGGCCCCGGCATCGTCCACGGCTGCGGACGCCTCCTCCAGGCCGTCCGGCCGGGCGCCACCCGGCTGCTCGCGGGCCGCGTCCTGATGGACGAGGCCCGGCGCATCGGCCGCCCCCTGGGCGTGGTCAGCGCGGTGCTCTCCGGGACGCTCGCGGCGGCCGCCCTCCACCAGGAGGACACCGGGCCCGGCGCCTTCGGCCCGCTCACCGGCCTGGGCGCTGCCCTCGTCCTCGCCTGCACGACGGCGACCCTGCTCACCGCGGCCCTGGAGTCCCGGCAGAGCCGCGCCCACACCACCGAGGCCCTGCTCCGCATCGGCGCCCCGCCCACGGTCCTCCGCTCGGCAGCCCTGCTGCGCGCCGGCGCCCTGCTCGTGGTCTTCCTGCCCCTCACCTGGGCCGTGGCCGAACTGGCGGCGCTGCCGCTGACCGGCTGAGCCGGACCTCAGGGGGGTGCCGTGTCCGCACGGCACCCCCCTGAGGCGTCCCCCGAGGGCGGGGAGGACGGCGAGGGCGGGCGGCGAGGGCGCCTCACTTCCGCCAGAACAGGTGATGCGTGACCGCGCCGCCCGGACTGGGCACGACGTCGCGGTGGTACCGGTCGAGCAGCTCGTCGGGCGACTCCCAGAGACGTACCCCCGCCCCGAGCTTCACCGGCGCCACCGCGACGTGCAGCGTGTCGACGAGGCCCGCGTCCAGGAACGCGCGGACGACGGTCGCCCCGCCGCCCAGCCGGACGTCCTTGCCGTCCGCCGCCTCCTTCGCCCGCGCCAGCACACTCGCCGGGTCGCCGTCGACGAAGTGGAACGTCGTGTCGGACAGCGTGAACGACGGACGCGGGTGGTGCGTCATCACGAACACCGGGGTGTGGAACGGCGGCTCGTCACCCCACCAGCCCTGCCACTCGTGGTCCTGCCACGGGCCGCGCTGGGGCCCGAACTTGTTGCGGCCCATGATCTCGGCGCCGATGTGGTGGGAGAAGTCCCGGGTGAAGTAGTCGTCCAGACCGCGGCTGCCCCCGGGATCGGTGCGGTTGGGCCAGCTCGCCGTGGCACCCGCCCAGGCGAACAGCGCGCCGGGGTCCGCGTGCCCGAAGGGGCGCTCCAGGCTCTGCCCCTCCCCCGTGCCGAATCCGTCGGACGAGACCATGAAGTTCTGGACTCTGAGCAGCTGGCCCATGGGGTACCTCCCGGGTGGTCGACAGCAGGACGAACAACCAGGAGACTCCACGGCCCCGGGAAAGTCATCGCACCACTACGGGGTGTCGTCCCCCAGCACCACCACGTCCTCCACCCGGAACTCCACCCCCACCGCGGCGCCCTCCTCCGGCACCTCCCGCAGCGGCAGCTCCGCGTCCAGCGGCGGCCCCTCCATCGGGCGCAGCCGTACGGCCACCCGGCTCCCGCGGAAGGTCCGGGACTCGACGGTCCAGGCCGGCCGCTCCTCGGCGGGCACCAGCCGCACCCCGCCCGGCCTGACCAGGAGACGGCGCTCGCCCTGCGGCGACCCGTCCGGCACCGGGACCTTCCCCCAGGCCGTCTCCGCGACCGGACCGGTCACCCGGGCCGCCACCACGTTGTCGAAGCCCAGGAAACGGGCCACGAACTCCGAGGCCGGCCGCGACCACACCTCGACGGGCGCACCCGACTGGGCGATGCGCCCGTCCCGCATCACGACCACCCGGTCGGCCAGCGCGAAGGCCTCTCCCTGGTCGTGCGTCACCGCGAGCACCGTCGTGCCGAGCCGGCCGAAGAGCTGCCGCAGCTCCACGACGAGCCGCTCCCGCAGCCCCCGGTCGAGCTGGCCGAGGGGCTCGTCGAGCATCAGCAGCCGCGGGCTGGGCGCCAGGGCCCGGGCCAGCGCCACCCGCTGCTGCTCACCGCCGGAGAGAGCGGCGACGGGCCGCCGCTCGGCGCCCGGCAGGCCGACGAGGTCGAGCAGCTCCGCCACCCGCCCGGCCTGCTCCGCCCTGCCCGCCCCGCGCATCCGCAGGCCGAAGGCGACGTTGCCGCCGACGTCGCGCTGCGGGAACAGCTGGTGGTCCTGGAACATCAGGCCGACGCCCCGCCGGTGCACCGGCACCCCGCGCTGGTCGGCGCCGCCCAGCAGCACCCGCCCGCCGTCGAGGGCCTGCAGCCCGGCGACGGCCCGCAGCAGCGTGGACTTGCCGCTCCCGCTGGGCCCGAGCACGGACACGATCTCGTGGTCGGCGACCTCCAGGTCCACGCCGTCGAGCGCGGCCCGCGCCCCGAACCGCACGGTCGCCCCGTCGAGTACCAGCATCAGAACTCCCCCGAGGTGCGTTCGGTCCGGAGCCGTTCGAGGAGCAGCAGGGACACCGCGCACACCACCATGAGGATCGTCGAGAGGGCCATGGCCTGGCCGTAGTTGAGTTCGCCGGGCCGGCCCAGGAGCCGGGCCACCGCCACCGGCAGCGTCGGGCTGTCGGGACGGGCGATGAAGACGGTCGCGCCGAACTCGCCCAGCGAGACGGCGAACGCGAAGCCGGCGGCGATCAGCAGGGCCCGCCGCACCAGCGGCAGGTCCACCTCCCGCCAGGCCCGCCACGGCGAGGCACCGAGCACGGCCGCGGCCTCCCGCAGCCGCTCGTCCACCGCCCGCAGCACCGGCAGCATGATCCGTACGACGAAGGGCACGCCGACCAGCGCCTGCGCGAGCGGTACGAGGATCCAGCTGGCCCGCAGGTCGAGCGGCGGCTCGTCCAGCGTGATGAGGAACCCGAAGCCGACGGTCACGGCCGACACGCCCAGCGGCAGCATGAGCAGCGCGTCGAAGCCCCGCACGAGCCGCCCGGCGCGCCTGGTCAGCGCGGCCGCGGCGAGCCCCCCGACGACGAGGGCGATCAGGGTGGCGACGACCGCGTACCGCAGCGAGTTCCCGATCGTGTCGAGCAGCGGCACCAGGAAGGTGCCGGAGGGGTCCGGGGTCTGGAGGGCCCGGTAGTAGTCGAGCCCGTAGCCGTGGGAGGTGGCGAAGGAACGCTCGACGAGCACCCCGAGCGGCAGCACGACCAGCAGGACGATCGACAGCAGCACGCCCGCGAACAGCGCCCACTGGCCGACGCCCCGCGGCCGGCGCGACGTCTGCTCGGGCGCCACCATCCGCAGCGCCGTCTCCCGTCGGCGGACGGCCCGGGCGTGCACGGCGAGGACGGCGCCGACGGCGGCGAACTGCAGCATCGTGAGGACGGCCGCCGTGGTCAGGTCGAAGCGGACGACGGTCTGCCGGTAGATCTCCGTCTCCAGGGTGGAGTACGTGGAGCCGCCGAGGATCTCCACGACGGCGAAGGAGCTCGCCGTGAACAGGAAGACCATGAGCGCCGCCGCGGCCACCGAGGGGGCCAGCGCCGGCAGGGTCACCGTCCGCCACGCCCGCCAGCGGGACGCGCCGAGCACCCGGGCCGCCTCCTCCTGCCGCGGGTCCAACTGCGCCCACAGTCCGCCGACGGTCCGTACGACCACGGCGTAGTTGAAGAACACATGGGCGATCAGGATGGCCCAGACCGTGGTGTCGAGCCGTACGCCCCACAGCTCGTCGAGGAGGCCGCCGCGCCCGACGAGCGCCAGGAAGGCCGTACCGACCATGACGGTCGGCATCACGAAGGGCACGGTGACGACGGCGCGCAGCAGCACCTTCCCGCGGAACTCGAAGCGCGCGAAGACGTACGCGCCGGGCAGCGCGATCAGCAGGGTGAGACCGGTGGAGGCGAGCGCCTGCCAGAGCGTGAACCACAGGACGTCGAGGATCTCCGGCCGGCTCAGCGTCTCGCCGAACCGGCCGAACCGCCACAGCCCGTCGACCCGGAGCCCGCGCTCGACGATCGAGACGACGGGCCAGGCGAAGAAGAGCGCGAAGAAGGCGACGGGCAGGGCCATCAGGCCGAGCCGCGCCGCGCTTCCCCGGCGGTCGGGGACTACTTCAGAACGAGTGACGACCACTGCTGGATCCACGGGTCACGCTTCTCGGCGATCTTCTCGGGCGCCATGGTCTCCGGCTTGTCGATCACGACGCCGTGCTTCGTGAACAGCTCGGGCAGGGCCGCGTCCTTCGCCACCGGGTTGACGAACATCTGGAGCGGCATGTCCTCCTGGAACTTCTTGGAGATCAGGAAGTCGATCAGGGCCTTGCCGCCCTCGGGGTTCTTCGCGCCGTTCAGCAGGCCCGCGAACTCGGTCTGCCGGAAGCAGGTCCCAGTGGACACCCCGGTGGGGGCGGTCTTCGGCTGCGGCTCGGCGTAGAGCACCTCGACCGGCGGGCTGGAGGCGTACGAGACGACGAGCGGCCGGTCGCCCTTGGCCTGCTTGCCGCCGGCGGAGCCGGAGAACTCCTGGTTGTAGGCGAGCTCCCAGCTGTCGACGGTCTTGACGCCGTTGGCCTTGAGCTTCTTCCAGTAGTCCTGCCAGCCGTCGTCGCCGTACTTCGCGGCCGTGCCGAGGAGGAAGCCGAGGCCCGGGGAGGAGCGCTCGGGGTTCTCGACGACGAGCAGGTCCCGGTACGCGGGCTTCGCCAGGTCGTCGAAGGTCACCGGCGGCGCCAGCTTCTTGTCGGCGAAGTACTTCTTGTCGTAGTTGACGCAGATGTCGCCGGAGTCGATCGGGGTGACCCGCTGCTCCTTGTCGAGCCGGTACGCGGCCGGGACACCGTCGAGGCCCTTCGCGGCGTACGGCACGAAGATCCCGTTGTCGAGGGCGCGGGACAGCAGCGTGTTGTCGACGCCGAAGAAGACGTCGCCCTGCGGGGAGCCCTTGGTCAGGATCTCCTTGTTGACGGCCTCGCCGGCGTCGCCGCTCTTCAGCACCTTGACGGTGAAGCCGGTCTGCCGGGTGAACGCGGCCAGCACCTCCTTGGAGGCGTTGAACGAGTCGTGGCTCACGAGGGTCACGGTCTTGGGCGCGGGCGCGCCGGACGGGCCGGACGCCTTGCCGGCGTCGTCCGCGCCGCAGGCGGCGAGGGTGGTGACGCCGAGCGCCGCGACGAGCGCGGCGGCGGCGGCCTTCTTGATGCTCACCGGAATGGTGCTCACTGAGATTCCTCCTGGGTGTGACCAGGAAGAGACGCGGCCCTGCCCACGACCGGCGGACCGGACGCGGGCAGGGCGCAACAGCTTGAGTTAACGACCGAACTTCCTACCCAGAATGACCTGGGCAAGGTTCAGAGGGTCTGCGGTCCTACGGTGACCGCACTCTCAGCGCTGTGGCGCTCCCCTGTCGGAATATGGAGATGTGTTCGACCTCAGAGTACAAGGTCAGCGTTCGGCGGCCGCCAGCTGTCCACAGGCACCGTCGATCTCCTGGCCCCGGGTGTCCCGCACGGTCACCGGCACGCCGTGGCGGGCGATGGCCTCGACGAAGGCCTTCTCGTCCTCCGGACGCGAGGCCGTCCACTTCGAACCCGGCGTCGGGTTCAGCGGGATCAGGTTCACGTGGACCCGGCGCCCCTTGAGCAGTCGGCCCAGCAGGTCGCCGCGCCACGCCTGGTCGTTGATGTCCCGGATGAGCGCGTACTCGATGGAGATCCGGCGGCCGGACTTCTCCGCGTACTCCCAGGCCGCGTCGAGGACCTCGCGGACCTTCCAGCGCGTGTTAACGGGCACCAGGGTGTCCCGGAGCTCGTCGTCCGGGGCGTGCAGCGAGACGGCGAGACGGCACTTGAAGCCCTCGTCGGCGAAGCGCAGCATCGCGGGCACCAGACCCACCGTGGACACGGTGATCCCGCGCTGCGAGAGCCCGAGGCCGTCCGGCTCGGGGTCGGTGAGGCGCCGGATGGCTCCGACGACCCGCTTGTAGTTCGCGAGCGGCTCCCCCATGCCCATGAACACGATGTTGGAGAGCCGCGCCGGTCCCCCGGGCACCTCCCCGTCGCGCAGCGACCGCATGCCGTCCACGATCTGGTGCACGATCTCGGCGGTCGACAGGTTCCGGTCGAGCCCGGCCTGCCCCGTCGCGCAGAACGGGCAGTTCATCCCGCAGCCGGCCTGCGAGGAGATGCACATGGTCACCCGGTCCGGGTAGCGCATGAGCACCGACTCGACGAGCGTGCCGTCGTGCAGCCGCCACAGGGTCTTGCGGGTGGTGTCGTCGTCGCACGAGATGTGCCGGACGACGGACATCAGATCGGGCAGCAGCTCCCCGGCCAGCTTCTCCCGCGAGGCGGCCGGGATGTCGGTCCACTCGGCGGGATCGTGCGCGTACCGCGCGAAGTAGTGGGTGGACAGCTGCTTGGCGCGGAACGGCTTCTCACCGATCGCGGCGACGGCCTCCTTCCGCTCGGCGGGCGTGAGGTCGGCCAGGTGCCGCGGCGGCTTCTTGGCTCCGCGGGGGGCGACGAAAGTGAGTTCTCCGGGCTTGGGCATGGTTCCCCCAGTGTCGCAGACGGAACGCGGTAACCAGGGGCCCGAGCCTCCGGTGCCGGTCGTCCCGGGGCGTCCGGGCCGTCCGCGGGCCGTCCCCGGGCGGCCCGGAGTCGGCCGGGGGCATCCTGGAGGTATGGACAGTGCCCCGATCGTCGTCCATCAGCCCTCCCCCTCCGGCGGAAGGCGCGTCACCGCGCGCGGCACCATCCTCGGCCTCGCCCACAGCGACGAGGACGTGGTCGAGTTCCTCCGCCGCGCGGGCCTCCGGGACGCCGAGGACCTCCTCGACGACCCGGCCTGGGTGACCTGGCGAGGCGGCAGGGCCCACGAGTACGAGGCGGCCTGAGCGCCGGCTTCTCGCGCCCCACGCCACGCGCGTCTCCGGTCGTGTCTTCCACCCGTCCGGGACGAGGCCGACGGGAAATGCGGATTCCCCCTCACCGCGCCCGACCAGGCGCTAGCGTGTGCGCCCACGCGCCGACGTCAGGGGCCGCACATGGGTATCGCACTTTCATTCGATGACCTTCTGGAACGCCTACCGGAGGGAAACTTCACCGGGCACGGATCCAGGGCTTTCCGCATCTCGCAACCGCACGAGACCTTCATTCCGCCGAATCTCGACATACTCGATTCCAGCCCTGCCCCGCTGATCACTCTCATCTCCGCGCGCGGCGCCACCGGAAAGTCCCGGCTCGCGGAGCAGGTGTCGGCGGTCAAGCAGGCCCCCCTGTGGCTGCTGGACCAGGACATGGCCGTGAGCGGCGACGCCTTACGCGCCCGCCTGTGCGACTACACGACGACCACGGACGGATTGCACCGGCTCACCGAGAGTCCGACGTCCTTCATCCTCATCGACGCCCTCGACGAGGCACGCATGAGGGTTTCCGGCGCCTCGTGGTACGAGTACATCCAGACGCTCTTCGCCGCATCGGAGAAGAGACATTCCCTGGTGCTCTTCGGTCGCGAGCGAGTACTGGAGGACGTCTGGGCGAACTTTCCGGGAAACAGTGCGAACTGGTTCGAGATCTCACACTTCGACGCCGACCAGCGCGCGACGTACATCGACCTGTACGTGGGGGAAGCGCAGTCGAAGGAGAGCGACACCTACATCGAGGCCCGGGACACCGTACTCAAGGCCCTTTCGGGCGCGGTGGAGGGGAATCAGGCGGACTCCTTCATCGGCTACGCACCGGTCCTGTACGCCGTCGCCCTCCTCCTCGAAGGGAATCTGCTCAAGATCCGGAACTCCTTCCTGCCCGAGGTGGGCAACGAGCGGCGGATCACGGTGCTCGGCGACATCATCGAGCAGCTCCTGAAGCGCGAACAGGAGAAGACGCGGAAACTCGCAGAACAGCTCGGCCTCGCACCGAGCAGGGCGTACACGCCCGGCGAGCAGATCGACTGGCTCGCGCACCACCTGCTGAACTCGAAGGCTCCCGATCTCTCGTGGTGTCCGGACCCGCTGAAGGCCGAGTACCGGAACAAGATTCGCGAGTTCATCGACGACCATCCGTTCCGAAGCGAGAACCGGTGGGCCAATCCGGTGTTCTCGGCCTATGTCGCAGCCGAGAGATTCGACCGGATCGAGATTCGAGAGGACCTTCAGCCCGTGGGTCTCGCGACCGGGCTCCTCTTCGAGTTCATCTCCGCGAAGGAAGACGAACTCGTCGTCGACGAGTGGCAGTTCGCCGCGCTTCACGCATCCCTCATGGCGTCCGAGCGCCACAATGTCGAAGTATCGGTCAGCATTTCGGGCGGGGAACCCCCGGCCGCCTCCGATCCCCCTGGCGACACTCTGCACATGGAAGGCGAGCTCACGCTGTGGGAGAACAGCGGAAGCCGGAACAGCATCCGCGTCGACGTCGTCCTCGACAAGGAGGGAACAGTCGACCTGAAGGGCCCGCTCGCATCCCTCTCGCTGACCTTCCCCGGCCTGGTCACCGTGAATCCCAGCTCCGGCTCGGCGAATTTCGGCCCCGACTGCTTCATCCGCTGCCGTGATCTCCGCGTCTCGGGCGACAGCGTGCAGGTCTCCCTTCGCCCGAACGTCGTGGGCTCGGACGACCTTCAGGACGGCAGCACGAGTGTCACGTTCGAGCTGACGGGCGGCCTGCTGTGCAATGCCCAGCTGGCGGGGAACCCGCCCGTCGACAGCTTCGAGGTGTCCATTCCTCCGGGCCGGCAGATCGGCTACCCGTGGTTCCCCTATCAGAAGACCATGGAGCTTCCGTCCGCGGAGCCGAACGAACGTGCGATCAGGTTCGTGAAGATGCTGATGAACCTCCTCAGGAACCACGGGCACAAGGGAACCCCCGCGGTCTTCGACAAGAAGCTGGAGGGGCGTCAGTCCATCAAGGGAGGGGAATTCAAGCGCGTGATCTCGGCGCTCCAGAAAGCCGGTGTCGTGTCGCTCGACGGCCCGATGATCCACCTCACGAGCGAGTGGGTGCCCCACAGGTTCTCCGGCAAGAAGAGGGAGGGCGCCACGACGTTCGAGGACAAGCGCGACGTCTGGATGCCGATCGTGGACGCCGTCACGGAGGCCATGGGCCGGTAGGCCGGGCCCCGGGGCCGGTACTCCTCGTCCGGGCCCGCGGCCGCTTCCGGTCCGGGTGATCCGGACCCCGGCGCGTCGGGTCAGGGCGCCGGTGCACCGGGTTGGGTCCTGGGGATGCGGTGGGTGAAGAAGAGGGCGACCACCGACGCTCCCGCCAGGATCGCCAGGGCCGCCTTCAGGCCGTCCAGGCGGGCGGTCTCGTTGGCCTCCAGGGCTGCCGCGGTGACCTCCTCGCCGGTGCCCGCCTCGTCGAGGGCCGTCGTCAGCTGGGCGTCCGAGAGGAACGGGACGCCGCTCTGGAGCTCGACGGCGGCCTGGCTCCTCACCTCGGCCGGGATCGCGTCGTTGCGCTCCACGGCGGTCAGGAACGAGGAGGTGAGCGCCGCGATCATCAGCGAGCCGGCCAGCGCCGTACCCATCGAGGAGCCGAGGTTGGTGACGGCGTTCTGGATGCCGCCGACCTCCGCGCTCTCCCGGTCCGGGACCGCGGAGACCGTGACCGAGCCGAGCTGGGAGGCCAGGGCGCCCATCCCGAAGCCGATCAGGAGCAGCGGGACCGTGACGATCTCCGCCCCGGCGTCCGCGTCCAGCGCGGCCATCAGGGCGACCGCGCCGGCCAGCAGCGCGAGCACCCCGGTGCGTACCACCCGGCGCGGGGACACGGCGGGGAGGAACCGGGGGATCAGGACCGCGGCGGCCAGCAGCGTCAGCGAGAGCGGCAGGATCCGCGCACCCGTCTGCAGCGCCGAGAGGCCGAGGGCCACGGAGAGGTAGAGCGGGACGACGAAGAAGACGCCCATCTGCACGAGGTACTGGAAGAAGAACATCGTCAGACCACCGGTGAGCTGCCTGTTCCGCAGCATGGCCGGGTGGACCAGCGGTTCCCCGCCCCGCTCGACGAGCCGGGCCTCCCAGCGCAGGAAGAGGTACAGCAGGAGGAGGCCCGCCATCATCAGCCACACGGTCAGCGACACCCCGAGCCACGCGGGCGCGTCCGCCTTCGGCCGGACCCAGCCCCATTCGTCCGAGCGCAGCACGCCGTAGACGAACACCCCGAGCCCGGCGGCGGACAGGACGGCGCCGAGGAGGTCGATGCGCGGGCGCTCCTGGTCGGTGGTGTCGGCGATGCGCCGGGCGAACAGCAGGATGACGAGGACGACGAGGACCTCGCCGGCGAAGACCCAGCGCCAGGAGAAGTAGGTCGTGGCGACTCCGCCGATGAGGGGGCCGAGCCCGATCGCCACGGCTCCCGCGGCCGCCACGATGCCGTACGCCGCGGCCCGGCGTCCGGCAGGGAAGTTGCCGGCCACCAGCGCCACGATCGACGGCAGGATGAGCGCCGCCCCGACGCCTTCGAGGAGCGACCAGCCGAGGAGCAGGACGGGGAGGTTCGGGGCGAGCGCCGTGGTCAGCGAGCCGCAGCCGTAGATCACGCAGCCGACCATGAAGGCGCGCCGGCGGCCGATCAGGACCCCGATCTTGCCTCCGGGGATCATGAACATCGCCATCACCAGGGTGTAGGCGGTGATGGCTCCCTGGATGCCGGTCACCGTCGTGCCCACGTCCTCGGCCACGGTCGCGATCGCCACGTTCATGACGGAGCTGTCGAGGGCCATGAGGAACTGGCCCGCCGCGAGGGTCAGCAGGACGAGCCGCGTGCCCGCGGGTCCGCCACCCGCGCCTGCCGTGGATGCCATGACCGCATTCTGCCCATAGGAGGACCTTTCGGCTCGGTGGCGCCGTCCGTACGCCGCACGGGCCCGCACGCACGAGGGCCCGCCGCCCCCGGAGGGGTGACGGGCCCGTGCGCGGCGCGTACCGGTCAGGTGGAGCCGACGAAGACCACGAACAGCAGCCACACGACCGGGGCCGTGGGCAGCAGCGAGTCCAGCCGGTCCATGATCCCGCCGTGTCCCGGAAGCAGGGTCCCCATGTCCTTGATACCGAGGTCCCGCTTGATCATCGACTCGCCGAGGTCGCCGAGCGTCGCGCTGACCGCCACGGCGAGGCCCATCAGCAGCCCCTGCCACCAGGCGCCGTCGTCGATCATGAACTGCATGCACAGCGCACCCGCCGCCATGGCGAAGCCCACCGCCCCGAACAGGCCCTCGCGGGTCTTTCCGGGGCTGATCCTCGGCGCCAGCTTGTGCTTGCCGAAGCGCCAGCCGATCGCGTACGCGCCCGTGTCGCTGACCACCGTCAGCAGCAGGAACGTCAGCACCCGCTGCGGACCGTCGTCGGCGGTGAGCATGAGCGCCACGAACGTCGCCAGGAACGGGACGTAGAACGCCGCGAAGACACCCGCCGTGACGTCCTTCAGATAGCCCTCGGGAGGCTCCGTCATCCGCCAGACGAGCACCGCGAGCGCCGTGAGCGCCATCGCCACCCAGGCGCCCTCGGGCCCCCGGACATAGCCGGCGACGACCATGGCGGCACCGCCGACCGCGAGCGGGACGAGTGGAGCCCTGATCCCCTTGCGCTCCTGGAGGCGGGAGGTGAGCTCCCAGAGCCCGACCACGACGGCGACCGCTATCACGCCGACGAACGCCGGGGCCCAGACGTACAGCGAGGCGATGATGACGGCCCCGAGGCCGACCCCGACCCCTATGGCCGCGCCCAGATTGCGCCCCGCGCTCTTCTTCTGCCGTGGCGCCGGCGGCGCGGGCGGCGGAGGCGGGGTGGGGCTGGGCATGGGCTCCTGCGGGTGCTCGTGCGGCGTCTCGTCGCGGAACAGGGGACCGCTCTGGTGAGCGGCCCCCCGACCGTGATCGTCCTGGAATCCGCCGGCGGGAACGTCGGGCACGATGGGCATGGGCCGAGTCTGCGCCGCCTGATGCCGATCGTATGCGGGACCCGCCGGGACGGGCCCCTGGTCGGGTCCCCCACGGCCGGAACCGGCCGGGGCCCCCCAGGAAGAGTCGTTCATCAGACCTCGAGCAGCTCGGCTTCCTTGTGCTTGAGCAGCTCGTCCACCTGCGTGACGTACTTCGCGGTGGTGTCGTCGAGCTCCTTCTCGGCGCGGCGGCCCTCGTCCTCGCCGACCTCGCCGTCCTTGACGAGCTTGTCGATGGTCTCCTTGGCCTTGCGGCGGACCGAGCGGATCGAGATCTTCGAGTCCTCGGCCTTGCCCTTGGCGACCTTGATGTACTCCCGGCGGCGCTCCTCGGTCAGCTCGGGGAACACCACCCGGATGATGTTGCCGTCGTTGCTCGGGTTGACGCCGAGGTCCGAGTCCCGGATCGCCTGCTCGATGTTGCGCAGCGCGCTCTTGTCGAACGGGGTCACCACGGCCATCCGCGGCTCCGGGACGGAGAAGGACGCCAGCTGGTTGATGGGGGTGATGGCACCGTAGTAGTCCGCCACGATCTTGTTGAACATCGCCGGGTGCGCACGGCCGGTGCGGATCGCGGCGAAGTCCTCCTTGGCGACCACGACGGCCTTCTCCATCTTCTCCTCGGCCTCGAGGAGGGTCTCTTCGATCACCACATGCTCCTGCGTGTCGTCGCGTTGTGTCCTGCACGGTGTACGACCGGCAGGGCTCTGTCCATCCCCTTGCGGGGCGGTTCCCCGGTTCGGGTCAGGCCCGGGTGCCCTGGTCGCTCACGAGCGTGCCGATCTTCTCACCCTTCACCGCGCGCGCGATATTGCCCTCGGTGAGCAGTTCGAAGACGAGGATCGGGAGGTTGTTGTCCCGGCACAGGGTGATGGCGGTGGCGTCGGCGACCTTGAGGTCGCGGGAGATCACCTCGCCGTACTCCAGTGCGTCGAACTTGACCGCGTCGGGGTTGGCCTTCGGGTCGGAGTCGTAGACGCCGTCCACGCCGTTCTTGCCCATCAGGAGGGCCTCGGCGTCGATCTCCAGGGCGCGCTGGGCGGCGGTGGTGTCCGTGGAGAAGTAGGGCATGCCCATGCCCGCGCCGAAGATGACCACGCGGCCCTTCTCCAGGTGGCGCACGGCGCGCAGCGGGATGTACGGCTCGGCGACCTGGCCCATGGTGATGGCGGTCTGGACGCGGGAGTCGATGCCCTCCTTCTCCAGGAAGTCCTGGAGGGCGAGGCAGTTCATCACGGTGCCGAGCATGCCCATGTAGTCGGAGCGGGCCCGGTCCATGCCGCGCTGCTGGAGTTCGGCGCCACGGAAGAAGTTGCCTCCGCCGATCACGATCGCGATCTCCGCGCCGTCGCGGACGACGGCCGCGATCTCACGCGCGATGGCGTGCACGACGTCGGGGTCGACGCCCAGGCCGGTACCGCCGGAGAAGGCTTCTCCGGACAGCTTCAGCATGTAGCGGCCGGCCTTTTTGCCGTTGTTGTCGTCGCCCTGTACGGCGCCCTGGTTCATGGAGATCTCCTCGTGCACATACGAAGGAGGCCATTGCCTTGGGTCCTCGCGGGTTTCCCGTACGGCAATGGCCTCCTCGTCAGATCTGCGGTCGTCCTGCGCGTGCGCGGACGACTGCCTCAGACCCTACCGGGGTCCGGTGTCCGTCGCGTTCGCGTACGGACTCAGATGCCGACCTTGATGCGGGTGAAGCGCTTCAGGGTGACACCGGCCTCGTCCAGGATCTGCTGGACGGACTTCTTGTTGTCAAGGGCGTACGGCTGACCGAGCAGCGTCGCGTCCTTGAAGAAGCCGTTCACGCGACCCTCGACGATCTTCGGGAGCGCGGCCTCGGGCTTGCCCTCGGCGCGGGTGGTCTCCTCGGCGACGCGACGCTCGGTCTCGACGACCTCGGCCGGGACGTCCTCACGGGTGAGGTACTTCGGCGCGAAGGCGGCGATGTGCTGGGCGACACCCTTGGCGACGGCGGCGTCGGCCTTGTCGAACTCGACGAGGACACCGATCTGCGGCGGCAGGTCCGGCATCGTGCGGTGCATGTACGCGAAGACGAAGCCGTCCGCGTACTGCGCGAAGCGGTCCAGGACGATCTTCTCGCCGAGGTTGGCGTTGGCCTCGTCGACGAACGCCTGCACGGTCTTGCCGGCCTCGATCTCGGAGGCGAGCAGCGCCTCCAGGTCGGCCGGGGCGGTGGCGGCGACGTGCGCGGCCAGCTGGTTGGCGACGGCCTGGAACTTGTCGCCCTTGGCGACGAAGTCCGTCTCGCACTTCAGCTCGACGAGGACGCCGGAGGTGTTGTCGTCGGCGATGAGGGAGACCACGGCGCCGTTCTCGGCGGAGCGGCCCTCACGCTTGGCGACACCCTTCTGGCCCTTGATGCGCAGGGCCTCGACGGCCTTGTCGACGTTGCCGTCGGCCTCGTCGAGGGCCTTCTTGCAGTCCATCATGCCGGCGCCGGTGAGCTCGCGGAGCTTCTTGACGTCAGCGGCGGTGTAGTTCGCCATGAGTCTGTTTCTCTCTCGAAGTCTGAAAGATCGGGCGGGTCCACGGGTGGACGGCGGGGGCTTCGTGGGCCCCCGCCGTCGTCACCCGAAGGTCCTGAAGGGTCAGGCCTGCTCGGCGTCCGCGGCCGGAGCCTCGGCGGCGGCCTCGGCCGGAGCGGCCTCGGCGGCGGGGGCCTCGGCGGCGGCGGGAGCCTCGTCGGCCTTCTTCTCACCCTCGAGCAGGTCGCGCTCCCACTCGGCGAGCGGCTCGCCCTGGGCCTTCTCGCCCGGCTTCGAGTCGCCGGTCGCGGCGCCGGAGCGGGCGATGAGGCCCTCGGCGACGGCGTCGGCGATCACGCGGGTGAGCAGGGTGACGGAGCGGATCGCGTCGTCGTTGCCCGGGATCTTGTAGTCGACCTCGTCGGGGTCGCAGTTGGTGTCGAGGATCGCGACGACCGGGATGTGGAGCTTGCGCGCCTCACCGACGGCGATGTGCTCCTTCTTGGTGTCGACGATCCAGACGGCGCTCGGCACCTTCTGCATCTCGCGGATACCACCGAGGGTCTTCTCCAGCTTGGCCTTCTCGCGGGAGAGGACCAGGAGCTCCTTCTTGGTGAGGCCGGAGGCGGCCACGTCCTCGAAGTCGATCTGCTCGAGCTCCTTGAGGCGCTGCAGACGCTTGTAGACGGTGGAGAAGTTGGTGAGCATGCCACCGAGCCAACGCTGGTTGACGTACGGCATGCCGACACGCGTCGCCTGCTCGGCGATGGCCTCCTGGGCCTGCTTCTTCGTACCGACGAACATGATGGAGCCGCCGTGCGCGACGGTCTCCTTGACGAACTCGTAGGCGCGGTCGATGTACGACAGCGACTGGAGCAGGTCGATGATGTAGATGCCGTTGCGCTCGGTGAAGATGAAGCGCTTCATCTTCGGGTTCCAGCGACGGGTCTGGTGACCGAAGTGGACGCCGCTCTCCAGCAGCTCCCGCATCGTGACGACGGCCATGGCCGTATCTCCTTGGGTTTTCTCGGTTATGTTCCTGACGCCCCGGCGCGCCATGCCCGCGAGGGACCGAAAGGCGCTGCCACGGCCGGTGACGGCAGTGGCGGGGCGTGCGAAGTCGACCCGGTGACCCGGGTCGCCATAGGAAGTGTACGGGACCCCGGGAGCAGCGGGTGACGGCGCTGTCCACATCCGGGCGCCGGTCCACAGATGCCGCCCGGCTCCGCCGCGGGGCCGGGGCGCGGGGGAGCGTTCTCCCATGCACCTCACGGCACTGATCCTGTTCCTCGGCCTGGTGTGGCCGGTGGGCCCGCCCGCGGAGATCGTCCGCGGCTGGCAGCCGCCGCCGGGTCCGTACGCGGCCGGTCATCGCGGCGTCGACCTGGCGGCGGCGCCGGGCACCCCGGTGGTGGCCCCCGCCGCCGGCACGGTGACCTTCGCGGGGCCGGTCGGCGGGCGCGGGGTCGTCACGCTGACGCTGCCGGGCTCGGGCACTCCCCCGCTGCGCACCACCTTCTCGCCGGTGGAGCCGCTGGTGGCGGCCGGTACGCGGGTCCCGGCGGGTACGGCGATCGCCCGGGTCGCGCCGGGCACGCACTGTCCGGAGTCCTGCCTGCACTGGGGCCTGCTGAGAGGCGACTGGTATCTGAACCCCTTGGTCCTGGTCCCGCGGGGGCCGTCCCGACTGCTGCCGGTCGGGGGCGACCGGGCCGGGCCGGGGCGGTGAGGGGCCCGTCGCTGAACGGTGAGGGCCCGTCGCTGAACGGTGAGGGCCCGTCGCTGAACGGTGAGGGCCCGTCCCTGAGCGGGGAGGGCCCGTCCCGAGCGGTCAGGAGGCGGTGCCGTTGACTCCGTGGAGGGCCATGGTGACCGCCGCCTCGGCGACCTCGGCGGGGTCCTCGGCCGCGCCGAGCTCGATGCGGCGGACCGCGGCGTCGACGACGCCCTGGAGCAGCATGGCTCCCAGCCGGGGCTGCGGCTGGCCCAGCGCCGCGAGGGCTTCGACGATCATGGCGACGAGGCCGCCGTGGGCCGCGCGGATCTTCTCGCGGGCGCCGTCGTCGAGCTCACTGGCCGAGATGGCGACGACCGCGCGGTGGCGGCGGTCCCCGACCAGCTCCAGCTGCTTGCGGACGTAGGCCTCGACCTTGCCCTGCGGGGTGTCCGCGCCGTCCATGGCGAGCTCGACCTCGGCGGCCCAGACGGGGAAGTCGACGGCGCACAGTTCCTCGACGACGGCCGCGCGCGATCGGAAGTACTCGTACACCGAGGACCGGGCGAGGCCCGTGCGCTCGGCGAGTGCGGGGAAGGTCAGCGCCTCCGTCCCGCCCTCGGACAGCAGGGAACGCGCGGCGTCCAGGAGGGCGCCGCGCTGCATCGTCCGGTGCTCGGCCACGGAGGCCGCTCGAATCCTGGGCACGGCTCCACTGTACGACCGGCTCGCCTCCGGTCAGCGTCCGACGTCGGCCAGCTTGGCCCGGAGCTGGAGGACGGACTTGGTGTGGATCTGGCTGACGCGGCTCTCGGTGACGCCGAGGACGTGGCCGATCTCGGCCAGGGTGAGGCCCTCGTAGTAGTAGAGCGTGACGACGGTCTTCTCCCGCTCGGGGAGCGTGTTGATGGCACGGGCGAGCAGCCGGCGCAGCTCCCGGTCCTCGGCGACCTCGACGGGGTCGTCCGCGGCGGTGTCCTCCAGGGTGTCCATCAGGGAGAGCCGGTCGCCGCCTTCGCCGCCGACGTGCAGCAGCTCTTCGAGGGCGACGACGTTCGCCAGGGACAACTGACTGAAAACCGCGTGCAGTTCCTCCAGCGTGATGTCCATCTCCGCGGCGACCTCGGTCTCGGAGGGGGTGCGCCGGAGCTGGGCTTCGAGGGTGGCGTACGCGCGCTCGACGTTGCGGGCCTTCTGGCGGACGGAGCGCGGGATCCAGTCGAGGGCGCGGAGTTCGTCGATCATGGCGCCGCGGATCCGGGTGATGGCGTACGTCTCGAACTTGATCGCGCGCTCGACGTCGAACTTCTCGATGGCGTCGATGAGGCCGAAGACGCCGGAGGAGACGAAGTCGGCCTGTTCCACGTTGGACGGGAGCCCGACGCTGACGCGTCCCGCGACGTATTTGACGAGGGGCGAGTAGTGCAGGATCAGCTGTTCCCTCAGCCGCTCGTCGCCCGTGTCCTTGTACGACCGCCACAGTTCGTCGAGTGAGGTCGGTGCGGGTGGTCGCACGGTGCCCCGGGCTGCTGGGGGCACCGCAGCGCGGTCAGACCCGGAGGTGTGCTGGGGCATGCGTTGCCTTGAGCCGTTCTGCTGTCGGTTGGGCCGGTGCGGGTGTCCTGGACGGAATTCTGGTGAGCGTAGCGTGAGTGCGCGGTCGCGGTGCGCGAACGCCGGCGGTTCGCGCCGCTCCCGGTGGACGCGGTCGACCACATCTTCGAACCCGGGCCGTGGCGCGCGTCGGCCCCTCGGGTGCGGCCGAGAGAACTCGGTTGTTCATCGGCTTCACCCTTTCACCCGAATGCTCCAGGTCAAGGACCGCCTCGCCGCGCGTTCGACGCGGGAGTGGTCGTGTTCGTCAACCGCCAGCCCTCTCCGAGCCGTTCGACGAAGCCGAGGGAATGGAGTTCGTACAGCCTGGCGAGGGTGTCGTCGGGGGTGGTTCCGGCTCGGCGGGCGATGGCGGTGGTGGGAGCGGGGCCGCGGGCGGGCACGGCTTCGAGGACGTGCGCGGCGGCGGGGGCGAGGAGGTCGCGCGGGAGGACGGGTCCCCGGCGCGGCGGGGCGAGCTGCCCCATGTCGCCGACGAGTTCGACGATCTCGTCGGCGTCGGTGACGAGGGCGGCGCCGCCGCGCAGGAGTTCGTGGACTCCGGCGGAGAGCCCGCTGGTCACGGGGCCGGGGACGCCCATGGTGTGGCGGCCGAGGCGGGTCGCGGCGCGGGCGGTGACGAGTGAACCGCTGCGGTGCTGGGCCTCGATGACGACGGTGCCCCGGGTGAGGGCGGCGATGACCCGGTTGCGGAGGATGAAGCGGCTCGGGGTCGGATGGCTGTCCGGCGGCAACTCCCCCACGACGAGGCCTTGTTCGGAGATGCGTCGGATGAGCTGGTCGTGACCCCTCGGGTAGGGCGTGTCGACGCCGCAGGCGAGGACGGCGACGGTGGCTCCGCCGGCGGCGAGGGCTCCGCGGTGGGCGGCCCCGTCGATGCCGTAGGCGGCTCCGGAGACGACGACCCAGCCCCGGCGGGCGAGCCCGGTGGCGAGGTCGGCCGCCGTGTGCGCGCCGTACGGGGTGCAGGCGCGGGCGCCGACGAGGGCGACCGAGCGGAGGGCCCAGGCGCGCAGGTCGGCGGGTCCGCGGACCCAGAGGCCGAGGGGGCGGGTGTCGGCGAGGTCGTCGAGCTGGCTGGGCCACTCGGTGTCGCCGGGGACGAGGAAGCGTCCGCCGAGGTCGTGGACGGTTTCGAGGTCGCGTGCGGGGTCGGCGGTGGTGGCGCGGAGTCGCCAGGAGGCGACGCGCTTCGGCCCGGTGCCGGGGAAGGGGCCGTCGTCCCCGTCCCTCGGGGCGGCGGGTGCGGGGTCGAGCAGCCGGTCGGCGAAGCCGCGGGCTCCGTAGCGGCGGAGCCAGCGCCCGGCGTGCTCGTCGCCGGGCTCGACGGCCCGGCTGAGCACGACCCGGGCCAGCCGCTCGTCCACGCTGACGGAGCCGTGGGGGACGGGGCGGGGGCCGGAAGCGCCCGGGCGCGGCCCGGAGGGCCCGGCCGGGTCGTCGGGTGCACCGGGGCGGGCGGGTCGGGCGGCGCGGGGGGCGGGGCCGCCCGCGGCCCGGCCGGGCTCGTCCGGGCCGTCCGGGCCGTCCGGGCCGGAGGGGTGGCGGGCAGGACCGGTCATGAGAGGGCCCCCGCTCCGGCGGGTACGCCCCGGGCGATGGAGGTGCGGAGTTCGAGGGCCAGGGCGATGTCCTCGCTGTCGGGGCGGTCGTGTCCGGCGAGGTCGGCGACGGTCCAGGCGACGCGGAGGACCCGGTCGAGGCCGCGGGCGGTCAGGAGTCCGCGCTCGATGTCCCGCTCGGCGGCGGCGAGGGCTCCGGGTGCGGCCAGATAGCGGGTGCGGAGTTCGTGTCCGGGGATCTCGCTGTTCACGCTCCAGGGGGTGCCGTCGAGGCGTGCGGCGGCGCGGGCCCGGGCCTCGCGGACGCGGTCCGCCACGGCCCCGGTGGTCTCGCCGCGGCCGCCCCGGCCGAGCAGGTCGGCGCGGGTGACGGGCTCGACCTCGACGCGGAGGTCGACGCGGTCGAGGAGGGGCCCCGAGAGCCGCGCCTGGTAGCGGCGGACGAGTGCGGCGGGGCACTCGCAGCCGGCGCCGTGCAGCGTGTGGCGTCCGCAGGGGCAGGGGTTGGCGGCGAGAGCGAGGAGGAAGCGGGCGGGGAGGCGGACGACGCCGGCGGCGCGGGCGATGACGACGTGCCCGGATTCGAGGGGCTGGCGGAGGGCGTCGAGCGCCTTCCCTGAGAACTCCGGCGCCTCGTCCAGGAAGAGGATGCCGCGGTGGGCGAGGGAGACGGCGCCGGGCCGGGGCAGGCCGTTCCCGCCGCCGACGAGGGACTGCATGGTCGCGGAGTGGTGCGGTGCGCAGTAGGGGGCCCGGCGGACGAGGGGTTCACCGGGCGGGAGGAGGCCGGCGACGGAGTGGACGGCGGTGACTTCGAGGGACTCCTGCCGGGTGAGCGGCGGGAGGATGCCGGGGAGGCGCTCGGCCAGCATCGTCTTCCCCGCTCCGGGCGGGCCGGAGAGCAGCAGGTGGTGGCTGCCCGCGGCGGCGACCTCCAGGGCGCGGCGGGCGCGGTGCTGGCCGGCGACGTCGGCGAGGTCGGGCCCTTCGGCGGGGTCGGCGGCGAGTCCGGTGCCGAGGCCGGCGCCCGGGACGAGGAGTCCGGCGAGCATGGCGTCGGGCCGGCCGGGCTCGGTGTGCTCCTCCTCGGGGACGGGTTCGTCGCCGAGGACGGCGATCAGCTGGCGGAGGCTGCGGACGCCGAGGACAGAGACCCCGGGGACGAGGGCGGCCTCGCCCGCGGTCTGCTCGGGGACGACGACCTGCCGGTAGCCGGCGTCGGCGGCGGCGAGCACGGCGGGGAGGATGCCGCGGACGGGCCGGACGCGTCCGTCGAGGCCGAGTTCGCCGATGAGGACGAGATCGGCGATGGCGCGCGGATCGATGCGCTCGGCGGCGCCGAGGACGGCCGCCGCCACGGCCAGGTCGAATCCCGATCCCCCCTTAGGCACGGAGGCCGGGCTGAGCCCCACGGTCAGCTTCTTCTGGGGCCATTCGGCGCCGGAGTTGACGACGGCGGCGCGGACCCGGTCGCGGCTCTCGCTGAGGCTCTTGTCGGGGAGGCCGACGAGGGTGAAGGCGGCGACTCCGGGTTCGAGGTCGGCCTGGACCTCGACGACGACGCCCTCGACGCCGACGAGGGCGACGGAGCAGGTGCGGGCGAAGCCCATCTCAGGCCACCCCCCGGGCGTGGGTGAGGAGCGGGGCGCCGCGGCGGGGCAGGACGATGCCGATGAGGTCGATGCGGACGCCCTGGACGGAGTCCGGGACGCCGTTGCGGTCGATCCAGCAGGCGGCGAGGCGGCGCAGCCGGTCCGCCTTGCGGGGGGTCACGGCGGCCATGGGGTCCTCGAACCCGCCGTCGCGCCGGGTCTTGACCTCGCAGACGACGAGGGTCTCGCCGTGGCGGGCGACGATGTCGATCTCGCCGGTCCGGCCGCAGCGCCAGTTGCGGGCGAGGATGTGCATGCCGGTCGCGGTGAGCCGGCGGGCTGCCAGCTCTTCTCCGTACCGACCGAGCGCTTGGGTCCTGTTCATGCGGTACCACCTCCGTCACCGACTGTGACGGAGGTGGGTGTGGCCGTGTGCGGCGCTGTGGACGGCCGGGGGCCTGGGGAGAACCTCCTCACCCGTGCGGGTGAGGAGGCGGCTCAGCTGCCGGGGAGTTCGAGGTCGCTCTTGTTGAGCTCCTCGATGTTCACGTCCTTGAAGGTGAGGACGCGGACCTGCTTGACGAACCTGGCCGGCCGGTACATGTCCCAGACCCAGGCGTCCGCCATGCTGACCTCGAAGAAGACCTCGCCCTGGACCGAGTGCACCTGCATCTCGTAGTCGTTGGTGAGATAGAAGCGCCGCTCGGTCTCGATCACGTATTTGAACAGCCCGACGACATCGCGGTACTCCCGGTAGAGCTTCAGCTCCATCTCGGTCTCGTACTTCTCGAGGTCCTCGGCGCTCATGGCATGTTCCCCTTCAGCCGTGCGTCCCCCTATTGTGCGCCAGGCGGACGCGCCCCTAAACGATTTCCGGGGCGAGAACCACCGGTGCACGCGGAGGTCCCTCGTCGAGCAGTGTGCGGAGCAGCTCGGCGAGTCTGGTCGGGTACACCGTCTCACGCGCCGCGGACAGTTCGGCGGAGGTCCACCATCTGAGGCCCGCGAGGCTGCGGTTCTCCAGCTCGGTGAGGGCCCGTGGCCGGGGCGCCGCCTCGGTCCGCCGGGTGCGGGCGAGGTAGTACCACTCGTCCTGGTCCCAGCGGCGGCCGTCGAAGGGGAACGAGCAGTACCGCGTCCAGAGCACCGGCCCGAGGTCGATGTCGGTGATGCCGGTCTCCTCGGCGAGCTCGCGCAGGGCCGCCTCCTGGCGGCTCTCGTCGCCCTCCAGGCCCCCGCCGGGCGTGAACCACCAGGTCTGGCCGGGGTCTTCGGGCTCGAAGCCGTGCAGCAGCAGGATGCGGTCGTCGGGGTCGAGCAGCACGACCCGCGCCACCCGCCGGACCTCCGTGCCTGGGGCGGTGCCCGATGCGTCCGTCATGTACCCACCTTCTCGCGCGGTTCGGGCGCGGCGCCCGCCGACCGGCGCTTCGCGATCCGCGCCGCGCGCTGCGCCACCGGCCCGTACGCGCCTCCGGCCAGGACCAGGACGGCTCCGGCCGCGACGGCGCCGAGGAGGGGCATGACGGGGCCGGGCTCCGAGATCCCGCCGGGCAGGCCGGCGAAGCCCGTGGGCCGGTCCAGGAGGCCCTTCGCGGGCCAGACGACGGCGTCGACCCGGGCGACGACGGAGGAGCGGGGCACGGAGCCCTGTCCGGCCTCCTCCATGTGCGTACGGGAGTCGAGCGAGGTGTGCCGGTCGTCGCCGAGCAGGAAGAGGTTGCCGGCCGGGACGGTCACGGAGAACTCCGTGCCGGAGGCGATGATCCGGCCGCCCGGTCCGGGCCGCAGGTAGGGCTCGTCGACGGGCTCGCCGTTCACGGTGAGACGGCCGTCCGCGCCGCAGCAGGCGACCGTGTCGCCGCCGACGGCCGCGACCCGCTTGACCATGGGCGAGTCGCCCCAGAGCGGGTCGGTGAAGACGACGACGTCGCCGCGCCGTACCTCGTCCCCGTCGACGCGCTGGGCGAGGATCTTGGACCCGACGTCGAGGGTGGGGGTCATGGAGTCGGTGGGGACGGAGTACGGCTGGTAGAGCAGCGCACCCCAGACCAGGCCGCCGAGGAAGAGCACACAGCCGACGGCCACGGCCAGCCCCGACAGCGTGCTGCCGAGGCGGCCGCGGCCGCCCTTGGTCCGTATGTTTCCGCTCATGTGCGCACCCCGTAGGTCTGTCGGCGGACCGCTGGTCTGTCGACGGTCCGGGACGGCACCCTACCCGCGGGTCACTACTCGGCGGTATGCCGTGCGGCGACCTTCTTCCGGCGCCACAGGACCAGCGGGAGCGCTCCGGCGAGACCGGCCGCGCCCAGCGGGGCGGCACCCAGGGCCTTGTTCAGCGCGGGGTTGTCGAAGATCTCGGGCACCGGGAGGGTCGCCCAGCGGGTGACCGGCCAGGCGATCACGACGGCGCGGCCCACGACCTCGTCGTCGGAGACGGTGCCGCCGCCGGGGAGCTGCTGGTGGAACCGTGAGTCGAGGGAGTTCTGGCGGTTGTCGCCCATCACCCAGATGCGGTTCTCGGGGACCTTGATCGGGCCGAAGGAGTCCTGGCAGGGGACGGAGCCGGGGTAGAGGTACGAGGTCTCGTCCAGCGGCACGCCGTTGAGGACGACCTTGCCGCCCTCCTTGCAGGAGACCGTGTCGCCGCCGACGGCGATGACCCGCTTGATGAGGTCCTTCTCCTCGGCGGACGGCATGAGGCCGATGAAGCTGAGGAACTTCTGGACCACGTTGGGCGTGGGGGTCTCCTGGCCCTCCAGCCAGCCGCCCGGGTCGTGGAAGACGACGACCTCGCCGCGCTCGGGCTCGGAGCCGAACCAGGGGGTCAGCTTGTCGACGAGGACCCGGTCGCCCCGCTGGAGGGTGTTCATCATCGATTCCGAGGGGATCGAGAACGCCTGCACCAGGAAGGTCTTGATCAGGAGGGCGAGGACGAGCGCGATGCCGACCAGAAGGGGCAGCTCCTTCCAGAAGGAACGCTGCCTCCGGGGGGCGCTGTCGGCGCCGCCCGGCGCCCCGTCGCCGTCGTCCGGCGTCCCGCCGCCCGGTGCCCCGCCGTTCGGCGGCTGCGCCCGCCCGTCATCCGTCACGTCGTCACCCGTCGTGTCATCGCCGAAGGCCCCGCCGGCCCTCCTGTCGGGCTCATCGTGTCCGGATCGTGCGCCGACGGCCAAATCCCCCACATCCACTCCTCAGTCCGTGCGATCGCCTGCCCCGGAACAGGGACAGGCCCACCACTCCCATAACGAGCAGAAGTTCCGCAGGGGTCGGGAGCCCGGTGAATCCGTTGAGATTCCGCTGGGACACACTATGCGACGCGCCGAGCGCGGACTCGGAACTCGCACGCGCGTCCGGTACGGCGGCGAACGTCCCGCGTTCCTCCAGGCCGCGCCAGTGGGCGACGGGCCAGGCGATCACCACGGCGCGCCCCACGACCTGCTCCTCGGAGACGGTGCCGCGGTCCTTCTCGTCGAGGTGGTAGCGGGAGTCCGCCGAGTCGGACCGGTGGTCGCCGAGGACGAAGATGCGGCCCTGCGGGACCTTCACCTCGAAGGGGATGGTCGACGGCTCGTTGCCCGGGTGCAGATAGGGCTCGTCGAGCGGCACCCCGTTGACGGTGAGCCGCCCGTCCTTGCCGCAGCAGCGGACGGTGTCGCCCCCGACGGCGACGACGCGCTTGATGAGGTCGCGGTCGTCGGCGGAGGGCAGCAGCCCGATGAAGGTGAGGAACTGCTTGGCCTGCTTGATGCCGACCGGGTCGTCGGCGGGGGGCGCGGCCTCCTGCTGGAGCCAGTTGCCGGGGTCCTTGAAGACGACGACGTCGCCGCGCTGCGGGCGGGAGCCGAACCAGGGGGTGAGCTTGTCGACGAGGACCCGGTCGGAGATCCGGATCGTCTGTTCCATGGAGCCGGAGGGGATGACGAACGCCTGGACCAGGAAGGTCTTCAGCACGAGCGCGATGAGGACGGCCACCGTGACCAGGATGGGGATCTCGCGGATCGCCGAGCGCTGCCGGCGCCGCTTGACCTTGCGGGCGAGCCGGCGCCGCTCGGCCCGGCCCGGCAGGGGTGCGGGCTGCTCGGGACCGCGGTCGGAGGTGCGGCCGCCGCCGGGCGGCCGTCCCCGGCTACCCATGGGGCGCCGCCCCGTGCCCGCCGGCCGGCGCGGCCGGTACGGCGTCGAAGGCGTCGGTCTCCTGGACGGTGGTCCAGCGGCCGAGGGGCCATGCGATCCAGTCGGCGCGGCCGACGACCCGGTCGACGGGGACCATGCCGCCGCCGGGGCTGCCGAGGTGGTCGCGGGAGTCGCTCGACTGGCTGCGGTGGTCCCCCATGACCCAGAGCCTGTCGGGGGGGACGACGATGTCGAAGGGCACGCTGGACGGCCGGTCGCCGAGCTTCACGTACCACTCCTGCACGGGGACGCCGTTGACCGTGAGCCGGCCGTCGGCGTCGCAGCAGACGACCCGGTCGCCGCCGACGCCGACGACCCTCTTCACGAAGTCGGTCTCGTCGGGTTCGGCGAGCCCGAGGGCGGCGGCGCCGTCGTGCAGGAGGCCGGTGACGGGGTCGCCCGGGGGCTGTTCGCGGACGAAGGAGCCGGTGCCGTCGAAGACGACGACGTCGCCGCGCTCCGGCTCACTGCCGAAACGGTACGCCAGCTTGTTGACCAGGATCCGGTCGCCGACCTGGAGGGTCGGTTCCATGGACCGGCTGGGGATCAGGAAGGGCTGCATCACGAAGTGGCTCAGGAGCAGCAGGAACATCACGCAGGCGCCGCCCACGAGTGCCGTGCGCCGCCAGGTGGAGGCGCTCGGCCCCGCTCCGGCGCGCTCCGCGGTCTCCTCCGCGGTCCCGGCGTCCCCCGGGTCCCGCGTCTCCCCCGGGCCCTGCGCGTCCTCGGAAACGCGCGCGGAGCGCGACCCGTCCTCCGTACCGGAAGAGGGGTCGCGCTCCGTGTGCTGTGCTTCGGTGTCCATCGCTGGCAGAGCCTATCCGGACTGCCTGTGCGCGGGCTCGGAAGCGTCGAGCGTGCCGGGAGCCGAGGCTCAGCGGTCGCGCTTCTCCTTGATCTTGGCGGCCTTGCCGCGCAGCTCGCGGAGGTAGTAGAGCTTGGCGCGACGGACGTCACCGCGGGTCACGAGCTCGATCTTCTCGAAGATCGGGCTGTTCACCGGGAAGGTGCGCTCGACGCCGACGGAGAACGAGACCTTGCGGACCGTGAAGGTCTCGCTGACGCCCGAACCCTGGCGGCGGATGACGACGCCCTTGAACTGCTGGATACGCGAGCGGTTGCCTTCGATGACGCGCACGTGGACGTTCACGGTGTCGCCGGGGCGGAAGGCGGGGAGGTCGGAGCGGAGCGAACCCGCGTTGACCTGGTCGAGCAGGGAGGCCATGGAGGTCTCTTTCCTCGCTGATGCCACAGGTCATCAGCGGTACGTTCGGAGCGAATCCGAAATGAACGGGAAGACCGTCCGCGCCTGGCCGCGTCGTTCCCCCTGTGGCAGGGGCGCGCGCCGGACGGACGGCAGCGGCCTATTCTTCCACGTCGTGGAGCTTGCGCCAAAATCGGCCGCCGGGCTCGGGGGCCCAGCCCATCATCGAGAGGATCTCGCGGTCCTTCTTGTCGAAGGCGGCGGGGTCGCAGCGCTCGATGAGGTCGGGCCGGTTGGCGGCGGTGCGGCGGAAGGCCTCGTCCCGTCGCCAGCGGGCGATCCTGCCGTGGTGACCGCTGAGGAGCACGTCGGGGATGCCCCGGCCGCGCCACTCCGGCGGCTTGGTGTAGACGGGCCCTTCGAGGAGGTTGGCCATGGCGCCGGGGGCGAAGGAGTCGTCCCGGTGGGACTCGGCGTTGCCGAGGACGCCCGGCAGGAGACGGGCGACGGCCTCCGTGACGACGAGGACGGCGGCCTCCCCGCCGGCCAGGACGTAGTCGCCGATGGACACCTCGTAGACGGGCATGCGGGTCGCGTACTCGTCGATGACGCGGCGGTCGATGCCCTCGTAGCGGGCCGGGGTGAAGATCAGCCAGGGCCGCTCGGAGAGCTCGACGGCGAGCTCCTGCGTGAAGGGGCGGCCACTGGGGGTCGGGACGACGACGACCGGGCCGTGGGCGCCGCTCTCGTAGCCGTCGGCGAGGGTCTGGTCGAGCGCGTCGCCCCACGGGTCGGTCTTCATGACCATGCCCGGACCGCCGCCGTACGGGGTGTCGTCGACGGTGTTGTGCCGGTCGTACGTCCACTCCCGCAGGTCGTGGACGTGCACGTCGAGCTGTCCGCGCGCGCGGGCCTTGCCGACGAGGGAGACGTTCAGCGGTTCGAGGTACTCGGGGAAGATGGTGACGACGTCGAGCCTCATGCCTGGCCCTCACCGGACTCGTCGTCGGACTCCGGGTCGCCGGACGGCCCGCCCGGCCCGTCGCCGTCCTCGTCTCGGGAGGAGGCGATCTCTGCGCGGTCGTCGATGAGGCCGGGCGGCGGGTCGATGACGGCCCGCTGCTCCTCCAGGTCGATCTCGGTGACGATCGACTCGACGAACGGGATCATCAGCTCGGTGCCGTCGGGGCGCTCGACGATGAAGAGGTCCTGGGACGGCAGGTGGGAGATCTCGGTGATGCGGCCGATCTCGGTGCCGTCGGCGAGCACCACGTCCAGGTCCATGAGCTGGTGGTCGTAGTACTCGTCCTCCTCCTCGGGCATCTCCGCCGGGTCGACCTCGGCGATGAGGAGGGTGTTGCGCAGGGCCTCGGCGGCGTTGCGGTCGCGGACGCCCTCGAAGCGCAGCAACAGCCTGCCGCTGTGCACGCGGCCGGTCTCGATGGTCAGCGGCCCGGTCGCGGCCGGGTCGGTGAGCAGTACGGCACCGGGGCCGAGCCTGAGTTCGGGCTCGTCCGTGCGCACCTCGACGGTGACCTCGCCCTTGATCCCGTGGGCGCGGCCGATCCGCGCGACTACCAACTGCACTGCTCCACACTCTCCTGTCACACAGCTCGTACGACGCGAACGACAACGGGCCGGGGCGGGCTCGAAAGCCCTCCCCGGCCCGTGCCGGCACAACTAAGGTGATGCTGCCGGCCTGCTCAGCGGACCTGGTCCACGTCGACGAGGTCGACCCGGATGCCACGGCCGCCGATGGCGCCCACGACGGTGCGCAGCGCGCGTGCGGTGCGGCCGTTGCGGCCGATCACCTTGCCGAGGTCGTCCGGGTGGACCCGGACCTCCAGGACGCGGCCGCGACGCAGGGTGCGCGAGGCGACCTGCACGTCGTCGGGGTTGTCGACGATGCCCTTCACGAGGTGCTCGAGAGCCTCCTCGAGCATGCTCAGGCCTCGGTCGACTCGGTCGACGCGGCCTCGGCCTCGTCAGCCTTCTTGTCGGCCTTCTTGGCCTTGGGGGTGATGGCCTCACCCTTGTCGTCGCCGCCCTCGAGGGCCTTCGCGAACTCGTCGAACGAAGCGCGCTTGGCCTCCTTCGTCGCGGGGACGAGCAGAGCCTTCTCGGGGGCCGGGAGGCCCTTGTGCTTCTGCCAGTCGCCCGTGAGCTTCAGGATGGCGAGAACCGGCTCGGTCGGCTGGGCGCCGACGGACAGCCAGTACTGCGCACGCTCGGAGTCGACCTCGATACGCGACGGGTTGTACGTCGGGTGGTAGAGGCCGATCTCCTCGATCGCGCGGCCGTCGCGGCGGGTGCGCGAGTCGGCGACGACGATGCGGTAGTGAGGCTGGCGGATCTTGCCGAGGCGCTTGAGCTTGATCTTGACTGCCACTGGAGTGGTGTCTCCTGGTCTTGACGTGGTTGGGCACTTTGAGATGCCACGTGGGGTTGCGGTACTCGGATGCCCGATGGACGCGTCAGCCGGAGGAGAGAGGGGTCCTGTGCGACTGTCGAGTACAGCTAGCCATTGTGCCACACACCGCGAGGTCAGCTCACGGCGCCCACGGTCTCCGGGATGCGGAAGGGCTTGCCGCAGCCGCCGCAGACGATCGGGGCCTGGGCGAGCACCGAGGGCACCACGCGCACGTTGCGTCCGCAGTCGCAGACGGCCTTGACGCGGACGCCGCCGCCCGAGGAGCCGTGCCGGGCGGCCGGTCCGCGGAAGGAGCGCTTGGTGTCGGCCGCGGTGGCGACCGTGTGGGCCTTGAGGGCGCGCTGGAGCCGCTCGATGGTGGGGCGGTAGCGCCGCCTCGCCTCGGGGTTGAGCGTGACCAGGGAGAAGCCGCTGCTGGCGTGCGGCTCCTCGGGGTGGTCGAGCCCCATCTCCTCGGCGATCGCGAGGAATCTGCGGTTGTGGTAGCGGCCGGCCCGGGAGGTGTCGCGGACACCCCGGGCGGCGGCGATGCCGTGGACTGCCTCGTGCAGCAGTCGTTCGAAGGAGAGCTCGGCGCCGCAGGCGGACGAGGACTCTCCGATCAGGGACTCGGGCGCGGCAAGATCGGGCAGCTCGGGGTGGTGCCGCTGAATGTCGGCCCACGCCTGTGCCAGCTCTGCGGCGAGAACAGGTGGTGTCGTGCTCACGTCGCGTCTAACGAGCCGGAGTGCCCCCGGGTTCCATTCCGGGGCATCCCAAATATTTTGCACGTACCCGTCAGTTGCCGTCGATGGGTCGGGACGAGGGCCAGTGCGCCGATCTGCGGAGGAGTCACGCAGGGGGCGGCAAGCCGGGGTGTAGTGGCGCATACGCCCCGGCGCGCGGAGGCGGTGCGCGCGCTCCTCGGGGAACCTGGCCGGAGAGGAGCGGGAAGCCTGACAGGGACATTACCGGGTCGGCTCTTCCCCGGACGAATCGGTGCGGTACGAGCACTGGACGTGGCACCGGATGCGCAGTTCCCTGGCTACGGGGGGTCGTCGTCCGAGCACGGATTGGGGCAGTTTTCCATGACACCTACGCTCGTCCCGCACCACCCCGCGCGCGACTGGGCCGAGATCCAGGAGCGGATGCTCGTCCCGCTCTACGAGGCCGTGTACGACCGTCTCGGCGTGGGCGCCGGCACCAGGGTGCTGGGACTCCGCTGCGGCTCCGGTCTGGCGCTCCTCATGGCGGCGGCGCGGGGCGCCCGGGTGACCGGTGCGGACCGGGACCACGCGCGCGTGGAGCTGGCGAGGGCGCGGCTGCCCGAGGGCGTGACGGTCATGGAGGAGCCCCCCGAGGGCGCCGTCCACGACGTGATCACCGCTTTCCACACGACGGACGCCATGCTGCCGGAGCTGTCGGCGCTCACCCGTACGGCCCTCTCGGGGGCGACGGTCGTCGTCGCCGGCTGGGGGCCGCCCGAGCGGTGCTCCACGGAGGCGGTGCTGCGGGTCGCGGCGCGCCTCGCGGACCGCCGGCCGGCCCTCCGCACGGACCTGGAGGGGCTGGTGGCCGGGGCGGGGCTGCGGCCCGCCGGCTCGGGCCGGGTGTCCTGCCCGTTCGGGTACGCGAACGGGGGCAGCGCGGTGCGCGGGCTGCTGTCGACGGGGGCCTTCGACGAGGCCGTGCGGGTGAGGGACCTGACCCAGGTGGAGAAGGAGATCGAGGAGGCGATCGCCCCGTACACGCGCGCGGACGGCACGGTGTGGATGCCGAACGTCTTCCGGTACGTGATCGCCCGGGTGCCGTAGCCGGCCCGGGCCGGCGGCGCGGACGCCGCGGCACGCGGACGCCCGCGCGCGGGTGGCGGCCCCCGGGGCCGGCTCAGTCCTCGCGGCCCGGGCGGTCGATGCCCGCCGCCCGGTAGGCGGCCGCCTCCTCCAGGGTCTCGTTCTCCAGGAGCGCGGCGGCCAGCGCGTCGAGCCGTCCGCGGTGCTCGCGGAGCTGCCGCACGGCGCTCTCGTAGCACTCGTCCACGATGCGCCGCATCTCCGCGTCGACGGTGTCGAGGGTCGCAGGGGCGGCCGAGAGGCCGTACGCCTGCTGGGCGTCGCCCGGGATGGCGGTGAGGCGGCCGACCCGCTCGCTCATGCCCCAGCGGCCCGCCATGCCGCGGGCGATGTTGGTGACCTGCTCCAGGTCGCTCTCGGCGCCGGTGGTGACGACCCCGAACACCACCTGCTCGGCGGCCATGCCGCCCAGGGCGCCGATGATCCGGCCGCGGAGGTACTCCTCGGTGTAGGCGTACCTGTCGGAGTCGGGGGTGGACAGGGTGACGCCGAGGGCGCGGCCGCGGGGCACGATGGTGATCTTGCGGACGGGGTCGGCGCCGGGCTGGAGCATGCCGAGGAGGGCGTGGCCGCTCTCGTGGTACGCGGTACGGCGCCGCTCCTCCGCGGGCATCACCAGCGGGCGTTCGGCGCCGAGCTGGACCTTCTCCAGGGCGTCGGAGAGGTCGGAGCGGGTGACGGCCTTCTGGTCCCGCTTCACGGCGAGCAGGGCGGCCTCGTTGGCGAGGTTGGCGAGTTCGGCGCCGGTCATGCCGGGGGTGGTCCGGGCCACCTGCTCCAGGTCGACGTCCTGGGCCAGCGGGATCTCGCGGGTGTGGATGCGGAGGATGGCCTCGCGGCCGCCGCGGTCGGGCGGGTTGACGTGCACGATCCGGTCGAAGCGGCCGGGCCGGGTGAGGGCGGGGTCGAGGACGTCGGAGCGGTTGGTGGCGGCGAGCACGATGACGCCCTCGGAGCCGCTGAAGCCGTCCATCTCGGTGAGGATCTGGTTGAGGGTCTGCTCGCGCTCGTCGTGGCCGCCCATCCCGGAGCCGCCGCCCCGGGCCCGGCCGATGGTGTCGATCTCGTCGATGAAGATGATCGCGGGGGCGACCTTGCGGGCCTCGGCGAAGAGCTCCCGGACCCGGGAGGCGCCGACGCCCACGATCATCTCGATGAACTCGGACGCGGAGGCGGAGAAGAAGGGCACCCCCGCCTCGCCGGCGACGGCCCGGGCGAGCAGGGTCTTGCCGGTCCCGGGAGGACCGGCGAGCAGCACGCCGCGGGGCATCCTGGCGCCCATGTCCCGGTAGGCCTGCGGGTTCTTGAGGAAGTCGACGACGTCGTTGAGCTCGCCCTCGACCTCGTCGATGCCGGCGACGTCGGCGAAGGTGGTGCGGGTGGCCCCCGGCTCCAGCTCCACGGGCCTGGGCGGGGTCTTGCGCCCGAGCATGCCGCCCGCGCCGCCCATGCCGGAGCTCATCCGGCGGGCGATGAAGATCCACAGCACCACGAGCAGCAGCATCGGCGCGAGCGAGAGGAGGAGGTTGGCCAGGAAGCTGCGCTCCCGGACCACCGGCTCGGCGGTGACGACGACGTTCTGCTTGGTCAGCTGGGCCCACAGGTCGTCGTCGGCGAAGGCGGGGCGCTGGGTGGTGAACTCGGTGTAGTCGCCGTCGCCGTCGGGGACGGGCTGCTTGTTCTTGAGCTGCCCCTCGATCGCGTCGCCCTTGGAGTAGATCTTGGTGACGTTCCCGGCGGCGACCTGCTTGTCGAACTCGGTGTACGAGATCGTCGGCTCGTCGCCCCGGTTGAAGAACGACAGGACGAGGTTGGCGATCAGGTAGACCACCAGGGCCGTGAGGATGAGCCCTCCCCAGCCGCCGGGCATCTTCCTCTTGGCCGGCGGTGGCGGCGGGGCCCCCTCCGAGCGCCAGGGCTGGTCGGTCCGGTCGCGCGGGGGTACGGGGTTGGCCACGTGGCTCTCCTCGGGGCGGCTGTGGCCCCAGTATCGAAGAGCCCGTCCCCCGCGGCACCGCGGGTGATCCGGAGGGATGAGAAGGGGCCCGCGGCGGTCTCGTCCCGCCACGGGCCCCTCACGCCGTCCCGGGCACGCGGCCCGGGACGTCCGTCAGCTCATGAACTTCTTGAACTCGTCCGGCAGCTCGAAGTCCTTCGGGGTCTGCCCCGGCGCCGGCAGGCCGAAGGCGCCGCCCTGCTGCGCCTGGTCGCGGCGCTCGGCGGCGGCCTGCTCCTCGGCCTTCCGCTTCATCGGGTTGCCGCTCTTGCGCTTGCCCTTGGCCTGCTTGACCTGCTTCTTCTGCCGGCCGGGGCCACCGCCCATGCCGGGCATGCCCGGCATGCCGGGGAGGCCGCCGCCCTGGGCCATGCGGGACATCATCTTGCGGGCCTCGAAGAACCGCTCGACGAGGCCCTTGACCGCGCTGACCTCGACGCCGGAGCCCTTGGCGATACGGGCGCGGCGCGAGCCGTTGATGATGGTCGGGTCCTGGCGCTCGCCCGGGGTCATCGACTTGATGATGGCGGCCGTCCGGTCGACGTCCTTCTCGTCGATGTTGGCGATCTGCTCCTTCATCTGGCCCATGCCCGGGAGCATGCCGAGCAGCTTCGAGATGGAGCCCATCTTGCGGACCTGCTCCATCTGCGCCAGGAAGTCGTCGAGCGTGAACTCCTGGCCCTTCTTCGACGCGAGCTTCGAGGCCATCTTGGCGGCCTCTTCCTCGTCGAAGGTCTGCTGCGCCTTCTCGATGAGGGAGAGCATGTCGCCCATGCCGAGGATGCGGGACGCCATGCGGTCCGGGTGGAACGCGTCGAACTCGTCCAGCTTCTCGCCGTTGGAGGCGAACATGATCTGCTTGCCCGTGACGTGGGCGATGGAGAGCGCGGCACCACCGCGGGCGTCGCCGTCGAGCTTGGAGAGCACGACGCCGTCGAAGCCGACGCCGTCGCGGAAGGCCTCGGCGGTGTTGACCGCGTCCTGACCGATCATGGCGTCGACGACGAAGAGGACCTCGTCGGGGCTGACGGCGTCGCGGATGTCCGCGGCCTGCTGCATCAGCTCCTGGTCGATGCCGAGGCGGCCGGCGGTGTCGACGATCACGACGTCGTACATCTTGGTCCGGGCGAACTCGATCGAGTCCTTGGCGACCTGGACGGGGTCGCCGACGCCGTTGCCGGGCTGCGGGCCGTAGAAGGCGACGCCCGCGCGTTCGGCGACGACGCCGAGCTGGGTGACGGCGTTGGGGCGCTGGAGGTCGCAGGCGACGAGCAGCGGGGAGTGGCCCTGGCCCTTGAGCCAGAGGCCGAGCTTTCCGGCGAGGGTGGTCTTACCGGCACCCTGGAGACCGGCGAGCATGATCACGGTGGGCGCGGTCTTGGCGAACCGCAGGCGCCGGGTCTCGCCGCCGAGGATGCCGATGAGCTCCTCGTTGACGATCTTGATGACCTGCTGGGCCGGGTTCAGGGCCTGCGAGACCTCGATGCCGAGGGCGCGCTCCTTGACCTGCTTGATGAAGGACCGGACGACCGGCAGGGCGACATCCGCTTCGAGCAGCGCGATACGGATCTCGCGGGCGGTGGCGTCGATGTCCGCCTCGGACAGGCGACCTTTGCCCCGGAGGGTCTTGAAGGTATTCGCCAAGCGGTCGGAGAGAGTATCGAACACGGCGCTCGTCGGTCCTTGGGGTCGGGGGCGGAGAATCGCCCTCCAGAGTATCCGGCCCGGCAAAGGAATCGCTCCCGCCCACCGAGAACTGTGAGCGGGAGCAGATCTCCGCGTGGGCGGAGAGCAGGTTGGACACGCTCGCCGAGCGTCTTGCAGCGACCGGATCGCCCCCGCTCGCGCGGGGAGCACTCCGTGCTCAACGACGGGCAGGTCGGCGCGTCACGCTGTCACCTCAGCTCCGACTCCAGGGCCCGGGCCAGGTCGATCGCCTCCTCGTCGGGGAGGAGGGAGCCGTCGGGGCGGGTCACGTACAGGGTGTCGACGGCGTTGGCGCCCAGCGTCGACACGTGCGCGCTGCGCACCCGTACCTCCGCGCCCTCCAGGGCCCGGCCGATGCGGTGGAGCAGGCCGGGCGCGTCCTGGGCCCGGACCTCGATGACGGTGGCGAGGCGGGAGTCCGCGGCGGCGACGGTGACGCGGGGCGGCGGGGCGGTGAGGCCGCGCCGGCGGGGGTAGGCGGCCTCGCGCTCGGCGAGCCGGGCGGGGATGTCGAGGGAGCCGTCGAGGGCGCGGACAAGGTCGGCCCGGAGCCGGGCGGCCTCGGGCAGGGAGCCGTACTCGGCGGCGACCCGCCAGTCGAGGACGAGGACGGGCCCCTCCCCCGCCCCGAGACCGCCGGGGAGGTCGACGGCGCGCAGGTCGGCGGCGCGGACGGTGAGCCGGTGCAGGGCGAGGACGCCGGCGACGGCGGGCAGGACGCCGGGCCGGTCGGGCAGGGCGATGACGAGTTCCACGCCGACCGGTTCGGGTTCCTCGGGTTCTCCGGCGACCGGTTCGGTGCGGAGGGCGAGGACGGGTTCGCCGGTGCGCAGGGCCTCGATGGCGAGCCGTTCCTGTTCGGCGCTGGGTGCGGCGGCCTCGGGGTCGGGCGGGGTCTCCCCCGCCAGGACGCCGGCGACCCGCTTGACCAGGTCGGCGACGAGGGAGGCGCGCCAGGCGGACCAGGCGGCGGGCCCGGTGGCGAGGGCGTCGGCCTCGGTGAGGGCGTGCAGGAGTTCCAGGGTGCCGACGGAGCCGACCGCGGTGGCGACGGCGCGGACGGTGGCGGGGTCGTCGAGGTCGCGGCGGGTGGCGGTCTCCACGAGGAGGAGGTGGTGGCGGACGGCGGTGGCGAGGGTGGTGACGTCGGTGCGGTCGAAGCCGATCCGGGTGGCGAGGTCGCGGGCGATGGTCTCGCCGGCGACGGAGTGGTCGCCTGGCCAGCCCTTGCCGATGTCGTGGAGGAGGGCGGCGACGAGGAGGAGGTCGGGGCGGCCGACGCGGCGGGTGAGCGAGGCGGCGCGGACGGCGGTCTCGACGAGGTGGCGGTCGACGGTCCAGGTGTGGACCGGGTTGCGCTGGGGGCGGCAGCGGACGCGCTCCCAGTCGGGGAGGAGGCGGGTGACGATGCCCTCGGCTTCGAGGGCCTCCCAGACGGGGACCGTGGCCTCGCCGGCGCCGAGCAGGGTGACCAGTTCCTCGCGTGCCTCGGCGGGCCAGGGCACCGGCAGCGGGGGCGCGGTGGCGGCCAGGCGGCGGACCGCGTGCAGGGAGAGCGGCAGGGCGGACTGGGCGGCCGCCGCGGCGGCCCGCAGGGGCAGGACGGGGTCGCGTTCGGGCCGGGCGGAGAGGGCGAGGACGACCTCGCCGTCCATCTCGACGACGCCCTCGGCGAGCGGGGCGCGCTCGACGGGCGGTTTCCCGGCGCCGCGTCCGGTACCGCCCCGGCCGCCGAGGAGGGCGCGGAGCCGGGGCCGGGCGGAGCGGGCCTTGAGGACCCGGTTGACCTCGCGCCAGGTGACGTCGGTGGCGTACGAGATCGTCCGGGCGGCCTCGTAGACCTCGCGGAGCAGGGTGTCGGCGTCGAGGAGGCCGAGTTCGGCGGCGACGGCGTCCTGCTCCTGGAGGGCGAGCCGGTCGGTGGCGCGACCGGTGGTGAGGTGGAGGGCGTCGCGGGCGTCGAGGAGGCGGCGGCGGGCGGCGTCGAGGCCCTCGCGGGGTGCGTCGGCGAGCCAGGAGGCGGCGACGGCGCGGAGGGCCTGGACGTCGCGGAGGCCGCCCCGGGCCTCCTTGAGGTCGGGTTCGAGGAGGAACTGCAGCTCGCCCATGCGCTCGGCGCGCTCGCGGCAGAGCGCGTCGAGCTCGGGGAGGCGGGCGGGGGCCTGGTTGCGCCAGTCGGCGAGGACGGTGGTGCGCAGGGCGGCGACGAGTCCGTGGTCGCCGGCGACGGGCCGGGCGTCGAGGAGGCCGAGGTGGACCTTGAGGTCGTCGGCGGCGGTGGCGCGGGCCTCGGCGGCGGTGCGTACGGAGTGGTCGAGGGCGAGCCCGAGGTCCCAGACCGGGTACCAGAGGCGGTCGGCGAGGGCGGCGATCGCGGCCTTGTCGGCGCTCCCGTCGTGGAGCAGGAGGAGGTCGAGGTCGCTGCGCGGGGAGAGCTCGGCCCGGCCGTAGCCGCCGACGGCGACGAGGGCGACCCCGCGGGGTGGGGCGGCGGCCGCGAAGAGCGCGGCCAGCCATTCGTCGGTGAGCCGGGCGAGGGCGGCACGGCGCGGCGGCCCGGACCGCTCCTTCTCGTGGAGGAGGAGCAGCCGGGCCGCCGCGTAACCGCCGGGTCCCGATTCTTCGGTCTCTTCGCTGACTTCGAGGCTCGTCACCCGGCGGCTCCTTCGTGTGCGTACGGTGCGTCCGGACCGCTGCTTACAGGGCGTCCGGGCCGCGTTCGCCGGTGCGGACGCGTACGGCGGTCTCCACCGGCACGCTCCACACCTTGCCGTCTCCGATCTTGCCGGTTCGGGCGGCCTTCACGACGACGTCGATGAGCTGTTCGGCGTCCTCGTCCTCGACGAGGACCTCGATGCGGATCTTGGGGACCAGGTCGACGGTGTACTCGGCGCCCCGGTAGACCTCGGTGTGGCCGCGCTGGCGGCCGTAGCCGCTGGCCTCGGTGACCGTGAGGCCGTGGACGCCGAACGCCTGCAGGGCCTCCTTGATCTCGTCGAGCCGGTGCGGCTTCACGACCGCGGTGATGAGCTTCATGCGTCCACCTTCTTGTTCTCCGTGACGGCCGGGGCGGGGGCGGCGGCGGTGGAGCGCGAGGACGCGCCGCCGCCGGCTCCGCTGAAGTCGTACGCGGTCTCGGCGTGCTCGACCTGGTCGATGCCGGAGACCTCGTCGTCCTCGCTGACCCTCATGCCCATCGTCTTGTCGATGATCAGCGCGAGGACCGCGGAGGCGATCAGAGAGTAGGCGAGGACGGCGACGACGCCCACGGCCTGCTTGCCCAGCTGCTCCAGGCCGCCGCCGTAGAAGAGGCCCTTGGCGTCGGACTGGACGCCGCCGGTGGCGAAGAGGCCGACGAGCAGCGAGCCGAGGACACCGCCGACGAGGTGGACGCCGATGACGTCGAGGGAGTCGTCGTAGCCGAACCGGTACTTGAGGCCGACGGCCATGGCGCAGAGGAGGCCGGCGATGGCGCCGACGGCGATCGCGCCGAGCGGGCTGACCGCGCCGCCGGCCGGGGTGATGGCGACGAGGCCGGCGACGGCGCCGGAGGCGGCGCCCAGGGTGGTGAAGGAGCCGTGGCGGATCTTCTCGTAGGCCAGCCAGGCGAGCATGGCGGCGGCGGTGGCGACCTGGGTGTTGACGAACATCACCGCTCCGACGCCGTCGTCGTTGCCGAGCCAGGATCCGGCGTTGAAGCCGAACCAGCCGAACCAGAGGAGACCGGCGCCGAGCATGACCAGCGGGAGGCTGTGCGGGCGCATCGGGTCCTTCTTGAAGCCGACGCGCTTGCCGATGACGAGGATGACGCCGAGGGCCGCGGCGCCGGCGTTGATGTGGACGGCGGTGCCGCCGGCGAAGTCGATGACGCCCATCTCGAAGAGCCAGCCGCCGGAGCCCCAGACCCAGTGGGCGACGGGGAAGTAGACGACGGTGACCCAGAGGGCGATGAAGAGGGCCCAGGCGGTGAACTTGACGCGGTCTGCGAGGGCGCCGCTGATCAGGGCCGGGGTGAGGATCGCGAACATCAGCTGGAAGACGGCGAAGACGTACA
This sequence comes from Streptomyces sp. NPDC014891, assembly GCF_043081085.1. Taxonomy (NCBI): domain Bacteria; kingdom Bacillati; phylum Actinomycetota; class Actinomycetes; order Kitasatosporales; family Streptomycetaceae; genus Streptomyces; species Streptomyces sp. NPDC014891. The sequence goes on from NZ_JBIBWF010000005.1 coordinate 98,243, forward strand.
CCGGGATGGTGTAGCCGTCCCAGAGCTCGGTGACGCCGATGCCGCTGAGGCCGACGTAGTCGGAGGACCAGCCGATGATCGAGCCCGAGTCGGTGCCGAAGGCGAGGCTGAAGCCGTAGAGGACCCAGAGGATCGTGACGATCCCGAGGCTGATGAAGCTCATCATCAGCATGTTGAGGGTGGACTTGACGCGGACCATGCCTCCGTAGAAGAAGGCGAGCGCCGGGGTCATCAGCATGACCAGGGCGGAGCAGATGAGCATGAACCCGGTGTTGGCGGCGGACAGCTCGGGGGCGTCTGCTGCCAGGGTCGTGATGGCTGGTGCCATCGGCGTCTCCTCGTCGTCGAATGCGGCCTGTGCGGGGGCGGGGCCGGCGGGCGGCTGCGGCCGTGAGGGGTGGCCGGTTATGCGCCAGAGATTCGCGCAGGGCCGTTTCCGCCGATGCCGCTCGATGTTTCGGAGCGGTGACGAAGGGGTGGGGCGTGTTACGCGACCGTGAACGGCTCCGTGGCGGCGGGACGGCGCCCGTACCCTCCGCACGGGGTGACGGGCCCGGGCACGGGTCGGCGCACGGCCCGGGCACGGGGTGGCGCGGGGTCCGGGGACACGGGAACGGGGGTCCGGACGGGGCCCGGGGGTCCGGGGACGCGGGACCGGCCGCGCCGGCGTCCGTGTGACCTTGCGGCGGGGGAGCCGAGTCGGGCAGTACGGGACGGCCGGCGCGGCCGGAGTACGGGGCGGCGCCGGGGCGCCGGACGGGTCAGACCGCTTCGGCGGCCTCGGGGAGCAGCTGGGTGAGCCGGTCGGTGAGGTGGACGACCTCGGCGACGTCGCTGAAGTTGCGGGCGGCGTGGTCGACGGTCTTGCGGAGCCGGGTGTTGACCCGCTCGGAGCGGATGCTGCGGGCGACTCCGAGGGCCTTCTCGGCGAGGACGACGGACTGCTCGGGCTCGCGCTTGAGGAGGTGGACGGTGGCCATGCCGATGAGGTTCAGGGCGTAGGACCGCTGGTGGTCGGCGTCCTTCTCGAAGAGCTCGACGGCCCGCTCCATGACGGGCTCGGCGAGGGAGGCGTAGGTCGGGGAGCGTCCGGCGACGTAGGCGAGGTCGCGGTAGGAGTGGGAGTTCTCGCCGTTGAGCTCGGCCTCGGAGAAGAAGCCGATCCAGTCGGGCTCGGGCTCGCCGTCGAGGCCGACGTCGGCGAAGGTGTCCTCGGCCATCCGGACGGCCCGCTTGCACTTCGAGGGCTGGCCCATGTTGGCGTAGGCGCGGGCCTCCATCGCATACAGCATGGCCTGGGTGCGGGCGGTGGCGCAGTCCCGACTGCCGTACTGGGCGAGGTGGATGAGTTCGAGGGCGTCGTCGGGCCGGCCCAGGTGGATCATCTGGCGGCTCATCGAGGACAGGATGTACGAGCCGAGGGGCTTGTCGCCGGCTTCCTTGGCCGCGTGCAGGGCGAGCACGAAGTACTTCTGGGCGGTGGGCTGGAGGCCCACGTCGTAGCTCATCCAGCCGGCGAGTTCGGCGAGTTCGGCGGCGCAGGTGAAGAGGCGCTTGGCGGTGGCGGCCGGCTGCGGTTCCTGGAGAAGGTCGGTGACCTCGTGGAGCTGGCCGACGACGGCCTTGCGGCGCAGTCCGCCGCCGCACTGGGCGTCCCACTTGCGGAACATGGCCGTAGTGGATTCGAGGAGGTCGAGTTCGATCTCGGAGAGCCGGTTGGGGCGGCGGGCGTCGGAGAGCGCGTCGGGGCGTTCGAGGTCGCCCGCGGGGGTGGGGACGAGCCAGCGCTGCATCGGCTCGATGAGGGCGGGGCCGGCGGCGAGCGACAGGGAGGAGCCGAGGAAGCCGCGGCGGGCGAGCATGAGGTCGCTGCGGGAGAAATCGCCGAGCAGGGCGACCGTCTGCGGTCCGGCCCAGGGCAGGTCGACGCCGGAGACGGAGGGCGACTGGTGGGCGGTGCGCAGGCCGAGGTCCTCGACGGCGACGACGGAGCCGAAGCGCTCGGAGAACAGCTCCGACAGGATGCGCGGAATGGGCTCGCGCGGCTGCTCGCCGTCGAGCCAGCGGCGGACCCGCGAGGTGTCGGTGGAGATGTGGTGCGCACCCATCTGGCGTGCCCGGCGGTTGACCTGGCGCGCGAGTTCGCCCTTCGACCAGCCGCTGCGCACGAACCACGAACCCAGCTGCTCGTTCGGGCGCTTCCCGGCAGTCGTACCCTCTGCGCCGTTGCCGCCCACGGGAACGCCCCCATTCACCTGATCGCCTGTCACCTGAACCCCTACCAGAATGCCGCGTCTCGCGGCACCCGTCCGGCGTTCGCACTCCTTCGAACTGGAAACCGGGTTGCCTCCGGCATACCCGCGGGTGCAGACGACCGCGCGGTTCGAGTACCGAAAGTAATCCTACGATCACCCCTCCACGAGGGCGATTCAAGAAACGCCACCATTCGCCACCCCTTCGAATGAACTCGCCGCCCATGGAACGCGATTCACTTGACATGCGACGAACCCGAGTCGGCGGACGGAAGCGCGGAGAGGCGCGCGCACCGGTCCGCACCACCCCGTACACGACAGTGCGCCACCCCCGGCGACGGACCGTGACACAGGGTGACGACTATGCTTCGGGTCGTAACCACCGGCGCGCTCGACCCGTTGGAGGGGACATGGGTTTCACGATCGGCGGCATTCGTGAGATGCGGTCCGGCGCTCGTCGCCGCGTTCGCGCCACGGAGTGCACAGCGGTGGCCGAGTACACAGGACTGTGGGGCTGGGACGTGGTGCCCGGGGCGCGGGCGGTCTCCGGCCAGTGCTCCTGCGGGGATCCGTCGTGTACGGCCCCGGGAGCGCACCCCCTCTCCTTCGCCGAACCGGTCCCGGCGGGCGCCGGACTCGACGACGCGACCAAGGCGTGGTCGGAGCACCCCGGCGCGGCGATGCTCCTCCCGGTGGGGCGGGCCTTCGACGTGATCGAGGTCGCCGAGGCCGCGGGCCGCCGGGCGCTCGTCCGGCTCGAACGCATGGGCCTGCCGCTCGGCCCGGTGTGCGCGACGCCGACCGGCCGGGCGCGGTTCTTCGTGGCCCCCGGGGCGGCGGCGGAGCTTCCGCAGCTGCTCTACCGGATGGGCTGGGACGACGCCGATCTGGATCTGCACTGCCTGGGCCCCGGCGCCCATGTCACCGCTCCCCCGTCGGACCTCGGCGGCCTCGGGCCGGTGCGCTGGCTGCGTCCCCCGACGCTGGACACGGCGGGCGCGCCGCCGCAGGCGCGGCTGCTGCTCGGCACCCTGGCGTACATCTGCCACCGCACCCACTTCTGAGCGGTCCGGCGGCACCGGCCGCCGGACCCCGGGCCGCGCCGGACCCGTACCGACACGAGGGCCCCCCGCCACGAACCGGCGGGGGGCCCTCACGCGTGCGCGCGGCCGGCGGTCAGTCGCCGATCAGGGCGTCCACGAAGGCGCCCGGCTCGAAGGGCGCCAGGTCGTCCGGGCCCTCGCCCAGGCCGATCAGCTTGACCGGGACGCCCAGCTCGCGCTGGACGGCCACGACGATGCCGCCCTTGGCGGTGCCGTCGAGCTTGGTGAGCACGATGCCGGTGATGTCGACGACCTCGGCGAAGACGCGGGCCTGGATCAGACCGTTCTGGCCGGTGGTGGCGTCCAGGACGAGCAGGACCTCGTCGAGCGGGCCGTGCTTCTCGACGACCCGCTTGACCTTGCCGAGCTCGTCCATGAGGCCGGTCTTGGTGTGGAGCCGGCCGGCGGTGTCGATGAGGACGACGTCGGCGCCCTCGGCGATGCCCTCCTTGACCGCGTCGAAGGCGATCGACGCCGGGTCGCCGCCCTCCGGGCCCCGGACGGTCCGGGCGCCCACGCGCTCGCCCCAGGTCTGGAGCTGGTCCGCGGCGGCGGCGCGGAAGGTGTCGGCCGCGCCGAGGACGACGGACTTGCCGTCGGCGACGAGGACACGGGCCAGCTTGCCCGTGGTCGTGGTCTTCCCGGTGCCGTTGACGCCGACGACCATGACGACGCCGGGCACGTCCGAGGGGCTCTCGGTGTGCACGGTCCGGTCGAGGTCGGCGCCGAGCAGGACGACGAGCTCCTCGCGGAGCAGGGTGCGCAGTTCCTCCGGGGTGCGGGTGCCGAGCACCCGGACCCGCTCGCGGAGCCGCTCGACGAGCTCCTGGGTGGGGGCGACGCCGACGTCGGCCGTGAGAAGGGTCTCCTCGATCTCCTCCCAGGTGTCCTCGTCGAGGTGCTCGCGCGACAGGAGCGTGAGCAGCCCCTTGCCGAGCGAGGTCTGCGAGCGGGCGAGCCGGGCCCGCAGCCGCACGAGACGGCCCGCGGTGGGCTCCGGGACCTCGATCTCGGGGGCCTCGGGCGGGGCGACGACGGGGTCCTCGACGGCGGCGGGCGTCTCGACGGCCTCCTCGGCCGGGAGCCGGACCTCCTCGACCGTGCGGCGTGGTTCCTCCCGCGGTGTCTCCGCCTCCTCGCCGACGTGCGGCTCGGCGGGCGGAGCGGTGACGGTCGGCGTGGTGGACGGCGGCTCGGCCGGCGGCAGCTGCTTCTTCTTGCGACCGCTGATCACGAGCCCGCTCGTCACGGCGACCGCGACGACCAGAGCGATGACTACAGCAAGGATGAGTTCCATAACCCGACCAGTATCGGCCACGAAGGGACCGGAGAAAGAGCACGTACGCTGGGTGGGTTCCCCCCACATCTGTACGGAGTACCCCCATGCCCCACGACGCCTCCGAAGCCGCAGGCGCGACGCACGACGGCGCTTTGGAGACCCGCGGTCTCGAACCCGTCCCCGACGACGAGCGGACCGGGCGGGTCCGCGAGCTCTTCCCGACCTGGGTCGCGGCCAACATCAGTGTGCTGCTGCTCACGATGGGCGCCGGCCTGATCGTCTTCAACGGCCTCAACTTCTGGCAGGTCCTGGCCGTGGCGGTCGCCGCGCCGGTCCTCTCGTACGGGATCGTCGGGCTGATCTCGATCGCCGGCAAGCGGGGCGGCGCCCCCGGGATGGCGCTGTCCCGGGCGGTGTTCGGTCAGCGCGGAAACCTTTTTCCCGGTGCGCTGATCTGGGTGGCCCGGTGGGGCTGGGAGACCATCAACGCGGTCACCGGCGCCTACGCGGTGCTGACCGTGCTCGACCTGCTCTTCGGTGTGAGGTCGAACACCGTCCTCATCGTGGTGACGCTGCTGCTCTTCGTCACCTGCACGTTCCTCGTCTCGGGCCTCGGCATCAACGCGCTCCGGGTGTGCAGCAAGTGGTCCACGTACCTCTTCGGGGCCTTCTCGGTGCTCGTCCTGGTCTACCTGGCGGCGAACACGGACTGGTCGGCGGTCTTCGCCAAGCCGGCCGGCTCCACGGCCATGATGATCGCGGGCATCGGCACGATCGCGGCGGGCGGCATCAGCTGGGTCCCCTCGGGACCCGACTTCACCCGCTACCTGCCCCGCACGGCCTCGTCGGGGGCGATGGTCGGCTCCACGGTCGGCGGCGCGGGGATCGTGGTGCTGCCGATGGTCCTGATGGGCGCGGTCATGGCGGTGTCGACCCCCGACCTGGCCTCCGCGCAGGACCCGGTCTCCTTCATAGGCGAGCTGCTGCCGATGTGGATCTCGGTGCCGTACCTGGTGATCGCCCTGATCGGGATGCTCCTGATCAACTCGATGTCGATGTACTCGGCCGGGTTCACCGCCCAGACGCTGGGCATCAAGGTCTCGCGCGCGGCGGCGGTCAGCGTCAACGCGGTGATCAGCCTGGTCTTCGGCTTCCTGCTCATGGTGGTGGCGACCAGCTTCATCGGCTCGTTCATCTCCTTCCTGACGCTGCTCGCGGTGGCGTTCTCGGCCTGGATCGGCGTCTTCGGCGTGGACATGCTGCGGCGCCGGTCGTACGACGCGACGGCGCTCATGGACACCACCCGCACCAGCGCGTACTGGTACCGGGGCGGTTTCGCCTGGCAGGCGATGACGGCCTGGGCGGTCGCGCTCCTCGCGGGTCTCCTCTTCACGAAGGTCGACTGGTTCGCCGGCCCGCTCGCCTCCTCCTGGATCGGTGAGAACGGCCTGGGCTGGGCGGCGACGATCGTGGTGGCGGGCCTGCTGTACGCCGTGCTGCCGCGGACGCAGTCCGCCGGGTCCGCGACGCCCGCGGAGCCCGCCGGGACGCGCGAGACCGTTTCCATCTGACGCAACGTCAGATAACGTCCCCCTTCGCCGGCATCCCACCAGCGGAGGGAGACTTCCCATGCCGTTCACCGTCGTACGGTTCAACCTCGTCGATCCCCGCGCGACCCCCGAGTCCCTCTCCGCCCGCTACCGCGCCGCCGTCGAGATGGCCGCGTTCGCCGACGCCCACGGGGTCGACACCGTGCAGACCGAGGAGCACCACGGGGTCGCGAACAACTGGCTGCCCTCCCCCTTCGCCTTCGCGGGAGCGGTCTTCGGCGCCACGCGGCGGATCGCCGTGACGGTCTCCGCGATCATCGGCCCGCTGCACGACCCGCTGCGGCTCGCCGAGGACATCGCCGTCCTCGACCTGCTGAGCGGCGGGCGCCTGGTGACGGTGGCGGGCATCGGCTACCGCCCGGAGGAGTACGAGGAGCGGGGCGTCGACTGGGGGCGGCGCGGGAAGCTGCAGGACCTGCTCCTGGAGACGCTGCTCACGGCCTGGACCGGGGAGCCGTTCACGTACGGGGGCCGTACGGTACGGGTCACCCCGCGGCCCTTCACCCAGCCGCATCCGCTGCTGCTGGTCGGGGGGTCCTCCCGGGCGGCGGCCCGGCGGGCGGCCCGGCTCGGACTGCCGTTCTTCCCCAGCGCGCACCTCCCGGAGCTGGAGGCGTACTACCGGGAGCGGTGCGCGGAGTACGGCACGGAGGGCTGGACGATGATGCCGGCCGAGGTGACGCCGCTGCTGCACCTGTCGGAGGACCCGGACCGGACCTGGGCCGTCCACGGGGAGCACTTCCTGCACGAGGCCCGGACGTACGCCTCCTGGCAGTCGAAGGACATCCGCTCGGCGGTGCGGTCGACGGCGACGACGGTGGCGGAGCTGCGCGCCGAGGGGGTCTACCGGGTCGTGACCCCGGACGAGTGCCTGGCGCTCGATCCGGAGAGCCTCGTGCTGCATCCGCTGTGCGGCGGGATGCCGCTGGAGGAGGGGTGGCGGAGCGTCCGGCTGTTCTGCGACGCCGTGGTGCCGCGGCTCGCGGGATGACGGCTCGGACGGTGCGGCGCCCCCGGGACGCGCGTACTGCCCCGGTCCCGGGCGTGGGGCCGGGGACCGGGGCAGTTCCGTGGGTGAGGAGAGGGGCAGCGGGGATCAGCCCATCTCCTCCAACGCCTTGCCCTTGGTCTCCTTGACGTACCGGAGCACGAAGGGGATCGAGAGCACGGCGAAGACCGTGTAGATGACGTAGGTGCCGGACAGGTTCCAGTCCGCGAGGGACGGGAAGCTGGCCGTGATGGCCCAGTTGGCGATCCACTGGGCGGAGGCGGCGACGCCGAGGGCGGCGGCGCGGATCCGGTTGGGGAACATCTCGCCGAGGAAGACCCAGACCACCACGCCCCACGAGAGGGCGAAGAAGAGCACGAAGACGTGTGCGGCGACGAGCGCCACGACGCCCTGGGTCTCGGGCAGCTTGCCGTCGACGAGGTCGGCCGAGAAGGCCCAGGCCTCGAAGGCGAGGGCGATCGCCATGCCGATGGAGCCGACGAGGGCGAGCGGCTTGCGGCCGACCCGGTCGACGAGGACCATCGCGATCACGGTGCCGATGATGTTGATGATCGACGTGGTGAACGAGTAGAAGAACGAGCTCGACGGGTCGATGCCGACGGACTGCCAGAGCGTCGCCGAGTAGTAGAACGCGACGTTGATGCCGACGAGCTGCTGGAAGACCGAGAGTCCGATGCCGACCCAGACGATGGGCAAGAGCCGGAAGCGGGAGCCGGCGGCGAGCAGGTCCTTGAAGGTGGACTTGTGTTCGCTGCGCATGGCCCGGTCGATCTCGGCGACGCGCGCGTCGAGGTCGACGCCCTTGCCCTCGACCTCGGCGAGGACCTCCTTGGCCCGCTCGTTGCGCCCGACCGAGATGAGGAAGCGGGGGGACTCGGGGATGGCGAAGGAGAGCATGCCGTAGAGGACGGCGGGCACGACCATGACGCCGAGCATCCACTGCCAGGCCTCCAGGCCGCCGATCTCGCCGCGCTGGTCGCCGTCGGCGAGCTGGAGGATGCCGTAGTTCACCAGCTGGGAGACGGCGATGCCGATGACGATGGCGGCCTGCTGGAAGGAGCCGAGGCGGCCGCGGTAGGCGGCGGGGGCGACCTCGGCGATGTACGCCGGGCCGATGACGGAGGCCATGCCGATGGCGAAGCCGCCGATGATCCGCCAGAGGGCGAGGTCCCAGAGGGCGAAGGGCAGCGCGGAGCCGACGGCGCTGACGGCGAAGAGCACCGCGGAGATCTGCATGCAGCGGATGCGGCCGATGCGGTCGGCGATCCGGCCGGCCGTGGCGGCGCCGATCGCGCAGCCGATCAGGGCGATGGCGATGACCTGGGCGAGGGTGCCGGAGCCGATGTCGTAGCGGTCGCGGATCGCCTCGACGGCGCCGTTGATGACGGAGCTGTCGTAGCCGAAGAGGAATCCGCCCATCGCCGCGGAGGCGGTGATGAAGATGACGTGGCCGAGGTGGTCCGGATGTGCGGTGCGGCCGCCGGAAGGCGGCGGCGTGGGCGCCTGCGCGGTATTGGACACATGGACTCCTCGATGGGGGGAAGCCCTTCCAGTGGCGCACAACTTCACGCCGCCCACCACGTGAAGGTTAAAGCAACGTTGCAGAGACTATGCCTTCAAGTTTCTAAGTCAATAGCCCATGTCATGTGACTTAATAAGCATCACGAGGTGACTTGAGTTCAAGACTTGAAGTAATGAGTCCTGCCCGGACTCAGCGCAGACGCTGACTGATCACCTTCGAGACGCCGTCCCCCTGCATGGACACCCCGTACAGCGCGTCCGCGACCTCCATGGTCCGCTTCTGGTGGGTGATCACGATCAGCTGCGAGGACTCCTGGAGTTCCCGCATGATCCGGATCAGCCGCTGGAGGTTGGTGTCGTCGAGCGCCGCCTCGACCTCGTCCATCACGTAGAACGGGCTGGGCCGGGCCTTGAAGATCGAGACCAGCAGCGCGACGGCGGTCAGCGAGCGCTCGCCGCCGGAGAGCAGCGAGAGCCGCTTCACCTTCTTGCCGGGCGGTCGGGCCTCCACCTCGACGCCGGTGGTGAGCATGTCGTCGGGGTCGGTGAGGACGAGCCGCCCCTCCCCTCCCGGGAAGAGCCGCGAGAAGACGCCCTCGAACTCCCGGGCCGTGTCCCGGTAGGCCTCGGTGAAGACCTGCTCGACCCGCAGGTCGACCTCCTTCACGACCTGAAGCAGATCGGCCCGGGTCTTCCTCAGGTCCTCCAGCTGCTCGGAGAGGAAGCGGTGCCGCTCCTCCAGGGCGGCGAACTCCTCCAGGGCCAGCGGGTTGACCTTGCCGAGCTGGTGGTACGCCCGTTCGGCCGCCTTGAGGCGCTTCTCCTGCTCCGAACGGATGAAGGGGCGCCCCGCGTCGTCCGCCGACGGGCCCTCCCCCGTCTCCCCGGTGTCGGCTCCCTCGGGGCCCTCGGCGCCCGGCGACGGGGGCACCGGCTGGTCCGGTCCGTACTCGGCGACCAGCGCGGTCGCCTCCACCCCGAACTCCTCCAGGGCCCTGGACTCCAGCTGCTCGATCCGCAGCCGCTTCTCGGCGCCGAGGACCTCGCCCCGGTGCACGGAGTCGGTCAGCTTGTCGAGTTCGGCCTTGAGGTCGCGGCCCCGGGCCCGGGCGGTCGTCAGGCCCTCCTCGCGGTCGGCCCGCGCCGCCTGCGCCACCACCCGCTCCTGCTCGGCGCGGCCGAGGGACACCTCGACATGGGCCAGCAGGCTCCGGGCCCCGGCGGCGACGGCTCCGGCGACCCGCTCCTCGTGGCGCAGCCGGGCCCGGCGCTGCTCGGCGCGCGCGCGTGCCTCCCGTTCGGCGCGGGCGGCCCGGTCGAGCGAGTCGGCCCGGCCGGCGAGCCCCCTGACCCGCTCCTCGTGGGTGCGGACCTGGAGGCGGGCCTCCATCTCGGTCTGGCGCGCGTTGGACCCGTCGATCGCCAGCCGGTCGCGGACGGCGGTGTCGGGCTCCTCGTCGCCGTCCTCCCCGAAGGCGGCGGCCTCCTGGGCCACGAGCAGCCGCTCGGCGAGTTCCTCCGCCTCGGCGGTCGCCTTCTCCAGGGCCTCCTGGGCGCGGGCGGCGGCGGCCGCGGTCCGCTCGGCCTCGCCGGCCGCTCCCCTGGCCTGGCCCGCGAGCCGGCCGAGCTGCTGGGCGACCGCGGACTTCTCCCGTTCGGCGGTACGGCGCCGGGTGTCGCGTTCCTCGACGAGGGCGGCGGCGGTACGGCGCCGCTCCTCGGCCTCGCCGCGGGCGGCCGCCGTCTCCTCGCAGCGCACGGCCAGTTCGCCGAGCTCGGCGGCGGCCTCGGCGACCGAGGCCTGCACTTCGAGGAGGCTGGGCGCGCCAGCGGAGCCGCCCTGGGCGAAGTGCGCCCCGAGCAGGTCGCCCTCCAGGGTGACGGCGGTCGCCGCGGGCCGGGACCTGACCAGCTCGGCGGCCTGGTCGAGGTCGTCGACGACGACGATCCCGGCGAGCAACCGGCGTACCGCTGCCATGAGTTCGTCCGGGCCCCGGACGAGGTCGGCGGCCCACGGGTGGCCTCCGGGGGCGTCTCCGGTCTCTGCCGGGCGCTCGGGTTCGGGGGCTCCGGTCAGCAGCAGCGAGGCGCGGCCCGCGTCCTGCTTGCGCAGCAGGCGCAGGGCCTCGGCGGCGGCGGAGGGGCCCGTGGCGGCGACCGCGTCGGCCGCCGCGCCGAGGGCGGCGGCGACGGGGACCTCGTATCCGGGGGTGACGGCGAGCAGTTCGGCCGCGGGGCCGAGGAGGCCGCTGAGTCCGGCGGTCAGCAGGGTGCCGGTGCCGTCCTTGCGGCGCAGTCCGAGGGCGAGGGTGTCGTGCCGGGCCTGGGTCGCGGCGCGGCCGCGTTCGGCGGTGGCGGCGGCTTCGCGGGCGGCGCCGAGCGCGGTCTCCGCCTCGGCGAGGGCGCGGCGGGCGGCCTCGTGGCGCTCGCCGTGCTCGGTGCCCTCGGCGTCGAGGCCGTCGACCTCGGCCTTGAGCTGCTCGTACTCCTCCTGGGCGGCGGCCGCCCGCTCCCCCGCCTCGTCGCGGGCGGCGGCGAGGCGGTCGATCTCGGCCTGGGCGGAGGCGGCGCGCGAGCGCGCGGCGTTGACCTGGCCGTGGAGGCGGGCGAGGCCCTCGCGCCGGTCGGCGAGGGCGCGGGCCAGGTCCTTGAGGCGGCGTTCCTCGGAGGCCAGCGCCTGTTCGAGCTCGGCGCGGTGGGTGACGGTGTCCTCCAGGGCGCGTTCGGCCGCCTCCAGGGAGGCCTCCAGCTCGGCCTCCTGCTCGCGGACGCGGGCGGCCTCGCGCTCCAGGTCCTCCGGGTCACGGCCGCGGCGCTCCTCGACGGGTGCGGCGGTGGCGCTCTTCACGCGCGCGTCGGCCAGGGAGACGGTGCCGCGGACGCGCTCGGCGAGCTGGGAGAGGGCGTACCAGTTCTGCTGGGCGCGTTCGAGGCGGGGCACGAGCGCGCGTGCCTCGGCGTCCAGGGCGGCCTCGCGGGCGAGCGCGGCCCGCAGTTCGCCCTCGGTGGCCTCCTTGCGGGCGAGCAGGGCCGCCTCGTCGGCGACCTCGGCGGTGAGGGCCTGCTGGAGCCGGACGAGGTCGTCGGCGAGGAGACGGAGCCGGGCGTCGCGCAGGTCGGCCTGGATGACGACGGCGCGGCGGGCGACGGCGGCCTGCCGGCCGAGGGGCTTGAGCTGGCGGCGCAGTTCGTCGGTGAGGTCCTGCACGCGCGCGAGGTTGGCCTGCATCGCGTCGAGCTTGCGCAGCGCCTTCTCCTTGCGCTTGCGGTGCTTGAGGACGCCCGCGGCCTCCTCGATGAAGGCGCGGCGGCCCATCGGGTCGGCGTGCAGCACCGAGTCGAGCTGGCCCTGGCCGACGATGACGTGCATCTCGCGTCCGATGCCGGAGTCGGAGAGCAGGTCCTGGAAGTCGAGCAGCCGGCAGGTGTCGCCGTTGATCTGGTACTCGCTGCTGCCGCCGCGGAACATGATGCGGGTGAGCGTGACCTCGGCGTAGTCGATGGGCAGCGCGCCGTCGGAGTTGTCGATGGTGAGGGACACCTCGGCACGGCCGAGCGGCGGGCGCCCGGTCGTGCCGGCGAAGATGACGTCCTCCATCTTGCCGCCGCGCAGCGACTTGGCGCCCTGCTCGCCCATGACCCAGGACAGGGCGTCCACGACGTTGGACTTGCCCGATCCGTTGGGGCCCACGACGCAGGTGATTCCCGGTTCGAACCGCAGCGTGGTGGCCGAGGCGAACGACTTGAATCCGCGGAGGGTCAGGGCCTTGAGGTGCACGCCCGGACTCTACCGGGGCCCGCGCGTTTCACCCGCGAAGGTGCAGGGCAGATCCTCGGGTGAGAAGGGGGGTACGGGAGGGGAACGGCGGGTGAAAGAAGGAAGGGACGCCGGAGCGCCCCTTGCATGTCCGCTCTGCCGACATGAGTACTCGGTCGGCCCCACCGGCATGGATCTGCCGTCGGCGGTGCCGGCGTGAGTGGTTCCCACCTGGCCCCTCGGGGCTGGGTTGTCAGGTGAGCGCAGGCTCCGCCTGGGGTACGTCGAGGTCGATGCTGTTCAGCAGCGACTCTCCCTGGTGCTGAGCGGCGGCCGCGGCGAGCGAGTCGTTCTCGGACTGGATCCGTACCAGCTCGGATTCCAGGTCCTGGACGCGCTGCTGGAGCCGTCGCATCTCGGCGAGGAGTCGCGGGTCGGAGCCGCCGACGTAACCGAGAAGCGCCTTTGCCATGATGAGTGGTCCTCCACAATGAGTGACCGACCGTAGCGGTTGGGTCGTGAGGGATTTCGCACCCGCGGTGCTCGGCAGCACTTGCTTGTCGTGCCGGTTCCACTGCCAAACAGCTAAGGTGCGCGGGGATTCCAGAGTCTCACCAAAAAGTTTGACGGTCAACACGATCACGCCCCGCTTGAAGGGCCTACCGAGGAGTCCCGGGCCGCTCAGCGGGCGGCGGGGCCTCTGGAACTCGGTGCCTCAGGGCGTCGCGATCATCCTTACCCGGCAGCCTTCCATGACGGGCGCTCCTTGGCAACCACCAGGGGCTTTCCCCGTCGTCCGGCTGTTACCGCCCGTTCCCCCGGTACCCCTCTCGGTCACCGGGAGAGGGTGTCGGAGAGTGATCGTCAGCGGATGGCGAAGCCGTCGTAGCCACCGCGCGGGGTGGCCCAGATCTCAGTGACGCCGTCCACGCGCCCGGGTGTGTCGGCGGAGTGGAGCCAGGCGAGCAGACGGTGGCAATTCTCACGCGCCCCCTCGGCCACCACCTGCACCCGGCCGTCGTCGAGGTTCAGGGCGAAGCCGACCAGGCCGCCGATCTCCAAAGCGTTTGCCCTGGTGAACCAGCGGAAGCCCACTCCCTGTACCCGGCCGCGTACCCAGGCGGTCATCCGAACGTCGTCATCCATGCCTGCACGCTAACGGGCGGATTGCCAGATGAGCACATCGCCCCCGGCCCGCATGGACTACAGTCCCGACCGAACACGCCTCACCCATTCGGACCCGCGCCGTTCGAGCGCCGGCCCGAAACGGTACCGAGAGCAAAGATCAGCAAAGGCCCCGAGGGCCCGCACAGGACCACAGCAGGACCAGCAAGAGGAAGGCAGACCAGATGGGACGCCACCGTCGCGCCGGAGCCGCACCCGCCGCAGAAGACTACGCGGACGGATCGGACCGCCGTCACCGGGGTGCCCGCCGCAAGCGGCGCAGCCCCGTGCGCACCGGCCTGCTCGGAGCCTCCGCCGCCGTCGCGGTGGGCGCCATCGCCGTCACCTCGGGCCTGCTGCCCGGCGGCGACACCCTCACCGTCGGCAGCGCCGGTTCGAGCGAGCGCCCCAGCCAGTCCCGGCAGGCGCCGGAGCTGACGACGCAGGGCGGGGCCACGCAGACCCCGACCGGCGAGCGGGGCGGCCCGCACACCCCCGCGACGACGGGCACGGACAAGGGCCGGACGGCCTCGCCGTCGGCGACCCCGTCCGCGAAGCCGACCCCCACGGCGAAGCCGACCCCGTCGAAGACGCCGACCAAGGCCCCGACCAAGGCCCCGACGAAGGCGCCCGCCAAGCCGACGGCACCGCGGACCACGGCCGCGCCCACCACCAAGGCCCCCGCCCCGAAGCCGGAGCCGAAGCCCGACCCGACGACCGAGGCCCCGGCCCGGAAGTCGGCGGCCCCCACCATCACCGACCGCAGCGCGGCAGCGGAGGCCGAGGTCGTGCGCCTCGTCAACGACGAGCGCGCCAAGGTGGGCTGCTCTCCGGTGAGCGCGGACACCCGGCTCGCGGCGCTGGCCGGCGCGTTCAGCTCGGACATGGCGGCCCGCGGCTTCTTCGACCACACGGACCCGGACGGCGCCACCCCGTGGGTGCGCGCCGAGAAGGCGGGGATCTCGGGCCTCGGCGGCGAGAACATCGCCCGCGGCCAGGCGGACGCGGCGGCCGTGATGGCGTCCTGGATGAACAGCGACGGCCACCGCGCCAACATCCTGAACTGCGACTTCACCACCCTCGGCGTGGGCGTCCACTTCGCCGACGGCGGCCCCTGGTGGACCCAGGACTTCGGTTACTGAGCCGCCCGGACGCTCCGGGGAGACGCACGGGAGGGCCCCGTCACCGACCGGTGACGGGGCCCTCCCGCATGGGGACGGTCAGACGGCGGCGCGGCCGGCGACGAAGGTGCGGGCCGTCAGGGCGACACGGCGGCCGAGGTGCTCGGCGGTGGCGACGTCGGCCTTGTGCACGCCCTCGGGGCCGAGGTCGTTGTGGGTCTGGGCGCCCGCGCCGGCGAAGAAGCCGAGTCGGTTGAGGTCGTTCTCGGAGGCGTCGCTGGTGTTCCAGCCGGGCTTCAGACCGAGGTTGACCCAGGTCATGCCGTGCTGGCCGGCGAGGGTCTGGAAGAACTGCAGGGTGTGCAGCTTGTCGCCGCTCTTGGAGCCGGAGTTGGTGAAGCCGGCGGCGAGCTTGTCCAGCCACGCGTCCGCGAACCAGCGCTTCGAGGTCTCCTCGGCGAACCGGTGGAAGGCGCCGGACGCGGTCCCCATGTAGGTCGGGGAGCCGAAGACGATCGCGTCGGAGGCGTCGAGCAGCTCCCACTGGGTGTCGGTGATCCCGTCGACGTCGATCAGGTGGACGGTGGCGCCCGTGTCCGCGGCGCCGGCGCGGACGGCCTCGGCGAGGACGGCGGTGTGGCCGAAGCCGGAGTGGTAGGCGATGGAGACGACGGGGGTGGTCACAGCGGGGCTCCTCGAACGGGGGCGGTGGGGCTACGACCGGAAGTAGAGCACTAACTTTCCGAAAGCGCAAACCCATGGTTAGCGCACCTCTGGTGGTAAGCGCTGCACGGGAGTACGGTGGACGCATGACCGAGGACCTCGCCTACGACGTGTTCGCCCGCGCCTGCCCCTCGCGCGGCACGCTGGAGCACGTGACGGGCCGCTGGGGCAGCCTGACCCTGGGCGCCCTGCACGAGGGGACGTTCCGCTTCAACGAGCTGCGGCGCCGGGTGGACGGCGTGAGCGAGAAGATGCTGTCGCAGACCCTGCACGCGCTGGAGCGCGACGGCCTCGTGCACCGCGAGGCACAGCCCACCAACCCGCCTCGGGTCGACTACCGGCTCACCCCCCTCGGCCGGGACGTCGCGGAGCGGCTGATCGGCCTGATCGCCCTGGTGGAGGGGCGTATGCCCGAGGTCGAGGCGGCCCGGGCGAGCTACGACGCGGAGCGCGCGGCGCCCGTGTCGGGCTGAGCGCAGAACCGCGCGGAGGCTCGCCGAGCGCGCCCGGACGCCCGCGCCGCGGAGGCGACGGACCGCGCGGGACCCCGGTCCGGACGAAATTCCGGAGCGGACCGTCAGACGGTCGCGCGCGGCGGACGCTGGCAGCGCGGGCAGAAGTAGCTGGAGCGGTTCATCCAGGACCGCCTGCGTATCGGAGTGCCGCAGCGGCGGCAGGGCTCGTCCTCGCGACCGTAGGCGTCGAGCGAGCGGTCGAAGTAGCCGGACTCGCCGTTGACGTTGACGTACAGGCTGTCGAAGCTGGTGCCGCCGACGTCGAGGGCCGCGTTCATCACGTCACGGGCGTGCCCGAGCAGTTCCGCGGAGCGCGGCCGGGTCAGGGTCGCCGTCGGCCGGTCGTAGTGCAGCCGCGAGCGCCAGAGGGCCTCGTCCGCGTAGATGTTGCCGACGCCGCTGATCAGCGACTGGTCGAGCAGCGCGCGCTTGACCGTGGTCCGGCGCAACCGCAGCGCGCGGTGGAAGGCGTCGTCGTCGAACTCCGGGTCCAGCGGGTCCCGCGCGATGTGCCCGATGACGTCCGGGAGCCCGTCGGGGGTCTGGTCGTGGAGCGAGAGTCCGCCGAAGGTGCGCTGGTCGACGAAGCGGAGTTCGGTGCCGGCCGCGTCGTCGAAGCGGATCCGGATCCGCAGGTGCTTCTCGTCCGCGGTGCCCTCGGGCTGGACGAGCAGCTGTCCGCTCATGCCGAGGTGGCCGAGGACGGACGTGCCGGTCTCGGCCAGCGGCAGCCAGAGGTACTTGCCCCGGCGGCGCGCCACCTCGAAGCGCCGCCCCTCGAGCCGCGCCGCGAAGTCCGCGCCGCCGGCCGGATGGCGCCGTACGGCCCTGGGGTGCAGCACCTCGACATCGGTCACGGTCCGCCCGGCGACCCAGCGCTCCAGGCCCCGCCGGACGACCTCGACCTCGGGCAGCTCGGGCACGGGACTCCTCCGGACGTACGTCGTCGACAGCACTCCCACCCTACCGGCGCACACCGCCCGGAAAAGACGGGAACCCCGCCGTGGGGCGGGGTTCCCGGGAAGCGGGGATGCGGCCGGTCAGGCCGACGCCCGGTGGGCGGTCGGAGAGGGGTCGGCGACCTCTCCCGCCTCGGCCGCGGCCTTCGCCGCCGCCGCGCGTTCGTCCGCGGCGGCCTTGATCGAGCGCCACGCGGACTCCGCCGCCTGCTGTTCCGCTTCCTTCTTGCTGCGGCCGGTGCCGGTGCCGTACGAGACACCACCGACGCGGGCGGCAGCAGTGAAGGTCTTCTCGTGGTCCGGACCCTCCTCGGAGACGAGGTACTCCGGCACACCCAGACCCTCGGCCGCGGTGAGCTCCTGGAGACTGGTCTTCCAGTCCAGGCCGGCACCGAGGTTCGAGGACTTCTCGATCAGCGGGTCGAAGAGCCGGTGCACCAGCTCGGACGCCGCTTCGAGGCCCTGGTCGAGATAGACCGCGCCGATCACCGCTTCAAGGGTGTCGGCGAGGATGGACGCCTTGTCCCGGCCGCCCGTGCCCTCTTCGCCCCGGCCGAGCCGGATGAAGGAGCCGAGTTCGAGTCCGCGCCCCACGCCCGCCAGCGCACGCGAGTTGACCACCGCGGCCCGCAGTTTGGCCAGCTGGCCTTCCGGCAGGTCGGGGTGGGTCCGGTACAGCGTGTCCGTGACCACCAGACCGAGCACGGAGTCCCCGAGGAACTCCAGCCGCTCGTTGGTGGGCAGACCGCCGTTCTCGTACGCGTACGAACGGTGGGTCAGCGCACGCACCAGAAGGGCGGACTCGAGCCGATAGCCGAGCCGCCCTTCCAGAAGCGTGTGGGACGAGGCATGGTCCGTCTTGTCGTCCGTCTTGCGGGACTCAGACATTGCGCCTCTCACCAGCCCGATCAGACCGAGAGGACCTGGCGCTTGTTGTAGGTGCCGCAGCTCGGGCACGCGATGTGCTGCAGCTTCGGCTCCTGGCAACGCTCACACGAAACCAGGGTGGGGACCGCAGCCTTCCACTGCGACCGGCGGTGGCGCGTGTTGCTGCGCGACATCTTCCGCTTCGGAACAGCCACGGCTACTTCTCCTGCTTCTCGGCGGCGCTTCGGACGTCCCCGTCAGAGGCTTTGCCGCTCATGTTGTCCTTCTCATCGGTTCCCAGCGAACCGGCGAGTCCCTGCAGTGCCGCCCAACGGATGTCGACGGCGTCATGGTGGTGGTCCGGGTTCTCGTTCAGGTTGGTTCCGCACTCGGAACACAGGCCCGCACAGTCCTCCCGGCACACCGGCTGCATCGGCAGTGCGAGCACCACCGCATCACGCAGCACGGGTTCGAGGTCGAACATGCCGTCCTCGAGGGGGATCATGTCCTCGTCGGCCTCGGCTTCGTCGTCCGCGGCCGCCTTGGAGCGGCCCCGGTCGTCGGAGTCGGGGTACGAGAACATCTCCTGGAAGTCCACGTCGAGCTCGAGCTCGACGGGCTCCAGACACCTTACGCACTCCCCCTCGGCCGATGCACGGGCGGTGCCTGTGACAAGCACCCCTTCCATGACCGACTCAAGACGGAGATCGATGTCGACCGGGGCGCCCTCGGGCACTCCGATCACTCCTTCGACGCCGAGGTCCCCGGGGGCCTCGATCGAACGCGAGAGCCGCTGGAGGGCACCAGGACGCCGCCCCAGCTCGTGTGTGTCGAACACGAGGGGGTTGCGGTGGTCGAGGCGCGTGCTCAGGGCTCTTCCTGCTTTCGAAAGTCGTGCTGCGTCGAGGAGGCTGCCAGACGCGGGCAGCATGGATCGCGGAGATACGCGCGACCGAAGAGCCAGGATACTGGACGCTTCGCTCAGGGCCCAATCCGGCCCTCGGGGGCCTGACCGGCCCGGCTACTGCCCCTGCTCGTAGCGGCGCAGCTGCTCCAGGTCGATCATGCTCGTGTCGAAGAAGCTCGTCTCGTCGAGCGAGCCGCCCTGCTGCTGCCCCTGCGCGTGGTCCTGCTGGACCGGCTGCTGGTACGCGTACGGGTCCTGCTGCTGGTAGCCGTACGGGTCCGTGTGCTGCGGCTGCTGCTGGTACGCGTAGGGGTCGGGCTGCTGCTGGACCTGCTGGTAGCCGGCGTACGGGTCGCCCTGGGGCTGCTGGTAGGCCGCGTACGGGTCGGCCTGGGGCTGCGCCTGCTGCTGGGCGGGGATCTGGACCGGCTCGGGGTCGGCGAGCTCCGCGAGACCGGCCAGGTAGTCGGAGTCACTGGTGTGCACGGATCCGACGAGACCGTCCTGGGCGGCCATGTGCTCGCCCAGCGCGTCGGTGGCGATCCGGCCGTGCAGCTTCTGCCGGCCCCGGCCGACGGCCTCCAGGGTCTTGCTGAGCACCGCCTCGAAGGCGCCGAGCTTGGCGTCGACGTACTCGTCGGCCCGGTGGATCAGGGTCTGCGGGTCCGAGCTGTACTCGGGGGCGTCCTCGTCGGCGTAGCCGTTCTGGTCGAGCCCGGGGCCCCGGCCGAGGAGCTTCTCGCGGCCGCGGTCGACGGAGCCGATCGTCTTGTTGAGGACGACCTCGAAGTTCGCGAGCTTGGAGTCGACGTAGTCGTCGGCCTCCGCGCGGACCTCCTCCGCCTCCCTGCGGGCCTCGGAGAGGATCCGGTCGGCCTCCTCCTGGGACTGCCGGGCGACCTGGGTGTCGGAGACGATCGAGCCGCGCTCCGCGTGGGCCGCCTCGATGATCCGCTCCGCCTCCTGGCGGGCCTGCTCGACCATGTGCGCGCGGCCGCCGATCAGCTCCTGGGCCTGGGCCAGGGAACCGGGCAGGGCCTCCCGCACCTCTTCGAGCAGGGCGAGCAGCTCGGCGCGGTTGACCACGCAGGATGCCGACATGGGCATGGAGCGGGCGCCCTGAACGGTCGCGACGATCTCGTCGAGCTTCTTCTGCACGTCCACCGGGTGCTCGCCACTCTCTACAGCTGGATGGAGACGGACGGGACGACTGTAAGGGCAGTCGGGGCCCGTCCGACACCGGGTGACGGAGCGTCAGCGGTGGTGGCCGCGCGTCACTTCCGGCCCAAGCGCTCGGTCAGCCGGGGCAGGACCGTCGGCGGGACCAGGTGGGAGACGTCGCCGCCCCAGGCGGCGACCTCCTTGACCAGCGAGGACGACAGGAAGCTGTAGGTCGGGTTGGTGGGGACGAAGAGGGTCTCCACGCCCGTGAGGCCGTTGTTCATCTGGGCCATCTGCAGCTCGTAGTCGAAGTCGCTGACCGCGCGCAGCCCCTTGACGATCGCGGGGATGTCGCGCTGCTTGCAGAAGTCGACGAGCAGCCCGTGGAAGGACTCCACCTCGACGTTGCCGAAGTCGGCGGTGACCTCGCGGATCAGTTCGATCCGCTCGTCGACCGTGAACAGGCCCTTCTTCGACTGGTTGATCATCACCGCGACGTGCACGACGTCGTACAGCTTGGAGGCACGGGCGATGATGTCGAGGTGTCCGTTGGTGATGGGGTCGAATGACCCCGGACAGACGGCGCGGCGCAACGTGGGTCCCTCGCTCTCCGGTCCGGTCATCGTGCGTCTTCGCACGGTGAGGCGGCGCGACCGTACCAAAACGTTCCCTCGCCGTAACGACGGGCCCGCAGTGGTTCGAAACCGTCCGGCCAGCCGAACTCCCCGCCTCGGGTGCTGCGCTCCACGGTGACGAGGGCGTCGTCCGCGAGCCAGCCCCCCGAGCGGAGTGTGAGGAGAATCTCCCGGAGCTCCGCGTCGCCGACGGCGTACGGCGGGTCGAGGAAGACCAGGTCGTAGGGGTCGGCGGGGGCCGCTCCGGTCACGATCTGCTCCGCCTTGCCGGTGCGGAGTTCGGCGCCGGGCAGGCCGAGCGAGGAGATGTTCTCCCGGATGGTCCGCGCGGCGCGCGGCTCGGCCTCGACGAGGAGGGCGTGGGCGGCGCCCCGGGACAGCGCCTCCAGGCCGACGGCGCCGGAGCCGGCGTACAGGTCGGCGACCCGGGCCCCGTCGAGGGTGCCGAGGAACGCGCCCCAGGTGGAGAAGAGGCCTTCGCGCGCCCGGTCGGAGGTGGGGCGGGTGCCGTTGCCGGGCGGCACGGCCAGGCGGCGCCCGCCGGCGGTTCCGGCGATCACGCGGGTCATCGGTGTCCTCGTCCTGCGTCGTCCAGTGCGTACGTCTCAGGATATGACCGCGGGTCCCCGGCGCGCGGTCAGCCCTTCTCCAGGTACTCCTCCCGGTCCTTGTCGAGCAGGGCGTCGAGCGCGGTGCGCAGACCGGGGTGGGCGGTGAGGTCCGGGTCGGCGAGGACGAGGGCGGTCGCCTCCTCCCGGGCGGCGGCGATGACCTCCTCGTCGTCGATGACGGTGAGCACCCGCAGCGAGGAGCGGACGCCGGACTGGGCCTGGCCGAGGACGTCGCCCTCGCGGCGCTGTTCGAGGTCGATGCGGGAGAGTTCGAAGCCGTCGAGGGTGGCGGCGACGGCGGCGAGGCGCTGCCGGGCGGGGCTGGCCTCGGGCATCTCGCTGACGAGGAGGCAGAGGCCGGGTGCGGAGCCGCGGCCGACGCGGCCGCGGAGCTGGTGGAGCTGGGAGACGCCGAAGCGGTCGGCGTCCATGATCACCATGGCGGTGGCGTTGGGCACGTTGACGCCGACCTCGATGACGGTGGTGGCGACGAGGACGTCGAGCTCGCCGGCGGCGAAGCGCCGCATGACGTCGTCCTTGTCGTCGGGGTGCATCCGGCCGTGCAGGACGGCGATGCGGAGTCCGGCGAGGGGCCCGGCACCGAGCTTCTCGGCGACGTCGAGGACGGCGAGCGGCGGGCGCTTCTCGGCCTCGTCCTCGGCGGACGCCTTCGCCTTCTTCTTCTGGTCCTCCTCGTCGCCGATCCGGGGGCAGACCACGTACGCCTGGTGTCCCTTGCCGACCTCCTCGCGGACCCGTTCCCAGGCGCGGGCGAGGAAGTGCGGCTTGTCGGCGGCGGGGACGACGTGGGTGGCGATCGGGGAGCGTCCGGCGGGCAGCTGGTCGAGGACGCTGGTCTCCAGGTCCCCGAAGACGGTCATGGCGACCGTGCGCGGGATGGGGGTGGCGGTCATCACCAGGAGGTGCGGGGGCTGCTTGCCCTTGCCGCGGAGGGCGTCGCGCTGCTCGACGCCGAAGCGGTGCTGCTCGTCGACGACGACCAGGCCCAGGTCGTGGAAGCGGACCTTGTCCTCGATCAGGGCGTGGGTGCCGATGACGAGGCCGGCCTCGCCGGTGACCAGGTCGAGCAGGGCCTGCCGGCGGGCGGCGGCGCCCATGGAGCCGGTGAGCAGGACGACCTTGGTGGCGCGGTCGGCGCCGCCGAGCATCCCGCCCTCGGCGAGCTCCCCCATCATCTCGGTGACGGAGCGGTGGTGCTGCTGGGCGAGGACCTCGGTGGGGGCGAGCATGGCGGCCTGTCCGCCGGAGTCGACGACGGCGAGCATGGCGCGCAGCGCGACCATCGTCTTGCCGCTGCCGACCTCGCCCTGGAGGAGGCGGTGCATCGGGTGCTCGGTGGCCAGGTCGTCGAAGATCTCCCGGGAGACCTTCCGCTGGCCGTCGGTCAGGGTGAAGGGCAGCTTGGCGTCGAAGGCGTCGAGGATGCCTCCGGGGACGGGCCGGCGGGCGGCGGCGGGGAGCTGGGTGTCGGCGTGCCGGCGGCGGGCGAGGGCGACCTGGAGGACGAACGCCTCGTCCCACTTGAGGCGTTCGCGGGCGACGGCGATGTCGGCCTTGGTACGGGGCCGGTGGATGAGCCGGAGGGCGTCGGGGAGTTCGGCGAGCCCGCGGCCCTCGCGCAGGGCGTCGGGGAGCGGGTCGACGGCGTCGACCGCGCTGGGCAGGACGGCGTCGACGGCCTTGGCGATCTTCCAGGACTCCAGCTTGGTGGTGGCCGGGTAGATCGGGATCTGGGCCCCGGCCCAGACGTCGACGTCGGTGCGCTCCCCGTCGTCGCCGCGGAGGAGTTCGTACGCGGGATGGGCGAGCTGGAGGCGCCGGTTGAAGAGCGAGACCTTGCCGGCGAACATCGCGCGGGTGCCGGGCAGCAGGTCGTGGTGCGGCTTGTGCACGCCCTTGCCGAAGAAGACCAGCTGGAGGCGGCCGCTGCCGTCGGTGATGGTCACCTCGAGGCGCTGGCCGCGTCCCTTGGCGCCGTTGAAGGTGTGCACACGGGCGTCGGCGACCTGGGCGACCACGGTGACGTGCTCGTCGAGCGGCAGGTCGGCGAGGGTCGTCAGCTCCCCCCGCTCGGCGTACCGGCGGGGGTAGTGGTGGAGGAGATCGCCGACCGTGTGCAGGTCGAGCGCCTCGGCCATGACCTTGGCGGTGGCGGGGCCGAGGGACTTCTTGAGTGGTTCGTCGAGCGCGGGCACGCGTTCCATTGCACACCACGCGACCGACAGTCGTCCCGGATGCCGGGGAGGAGCGTCGGGAAAAGCCGCTATTCCACCCCGATGAGCAGGGGCGGGGCGCCGGCGCCGGCGTGGTAGGTGGTGGTGTCGACGGCCAGGTAGCCGCTCCGGACGTGGGCCTCCAGGTCGGGGGCGAGTCCGGGCGGGGTGTCGTCGGCGACGACGAGGGTGACGAGCTCTCCGCCGGCGGAGAGCATCCGGTCGAGGACGGTGCGGGCGGTCTCGGCGAGGTCGGTGCCGATGACGGCGACGTCGCCCTCGATGAGGCCGAGGACGTCGCCGGCCTGGCAGACGCCGGCCGAGGTGAAGGACTGCCGTTCGGCGACGGCGAGTTCGGCGTAGCGGGTGGCTCCGGCGGCGGCGGTCATGGCGACGACGTCCTCGTCGAAGCGCCGGTCGGGTTCGTGGACGGCGAGGGCGGCGATGCCCTGGACGGCGGCCCGGGTCGGGATGAGGGCGACGCGGATGCCCTCGGCCCTGGCGTGTTCGGCGGCGGCGGCCGCGGTCTGCCGGAGGTCGCCGTCGTTGGGCAGCAGGACCACCTCGCGCGCGTGGGCCCGCCGGATCGCGTCGAGGAGGGCGTCGGCGGCGGGCTGTTCGCCGGGCAGGGTCCGTACGGTCGTGGCGCCCGCCTCGGCGCAGAGTCCGGCGAGGCCCTCGCCGGGGACGACGGCGACGACGGCCCGCTGGGCGCGTTCGCCGCGGGCGGTGGAGGCCGCCGAGTCGGCGGCGAAGTGGGTGATCCGGATGCGGTGGGGCCGTCCGGCCTCGATGCCGGCCTCGACGGCGGCGCCGGCGTCGTCGACGTGCACGTGGACGTTCCACAGCCCGTCGCCGCCGACGACGACGAGGGACTCCCCCAGGGCGTCGAGGCGGGACCGGAGGAGGTCGACGGCCTCGTCCCCGGCCTCCAGGAGGTAGATCACCTCGTAGGCCGGCCCGTCCTCGGCCGGGCAGTCCTCCCGGGGGGCGGGGGCGGTCCTCGCCTCGGGGGCCGGCGGGGGCGTCCGTCCGGTGACGGTCTCCAGGAGGGCGCCGAGGACGGTCACCAGGCCCCGGCCGCCCGCGTCGACGACTCCGGCCCGTTCGAGGACGTCGAGCTGTCCGCAGGTGGCGGCGAGGGCGGTCCTGGCCCCGTCGTGGGCGTTCCTGGCCACCTCGACGAGACCGCCGCCGCCGGCGCAGGCGGCGGCGGCGGCGCTCGCCACGGTGAGGATGGTGCCCTCGACCGGGTGGGCGACGGCCCGGCGGGCCGCGGTCGCGGCCTCGTCGAGGGCGCGGGCGAGGTGATCACCGTCACAGCCGTGGGCGAGGACGCCCGCCATGCCGCGGAGCAGCTGGGACAGGATGGTGCCGGAGTTGCCGCGGGCGCCGAGCAGGGCGCCGTGCGCCATGGCCCGGACGGTCTCGGCGGTGTCGGGGCGGGGTGCGGCGGCTGCGGCGAAGACGGCCTCGACGGCCTGGTGGGCGGCTTCCGCGGTCAGGTACAGATTGGTGCCGGTGTCCCCGTCCGCCACGGGATACACGTTGATCGCGTCGATCTCCTCGCGCTCCCGGCCGAGCGCGTCGAGCGAGCGCGCGCACCAGGACCTGACCGCTTCGGCGTCGAGCTCGACGAGCTCCTCGAAGGGGTGAAGGGCTCGCGACAACGGGGGGTCCTCCTTCGGCGGCGGGCTCACCGCAGGGTAGACCCGAGGTGTCCGTCCCCCAAGCTCTCGGTTTCGCTCGCGCGGGAGGGGACCCCCGGTGACCGGGCCCCGGGGCGAGGTCCGCCGAGACCGTGGTAGTTTCGTTCCACCGAGCCAGCCGTTGTATGCTGCTTCGGTTGCCCGGTTCCACGCCGGGCCATCCCCCGGCAAGCCACTTCAGACTCCTGATTCCGGTGCGCCGGATTTCACTGTAATTCTGAAGTCTTTGGAGTGACCCGTGGCTGCCAACTGCGACGTCTGCGGCAAGGGGCCGGGCTTCGGCAACAACATTTCGCACTCGCACCGCCGTACGCCCCGTCGCTGGAACCCGAACATCCAGCGTGTGCGTGCCGTGGTCGGTCGGACGCCGAAGCGGCTCAACGTCTGCACCTCGTGCATCAAGGCCGGCAAGGTCTCGCGCTAATTGCGACGTGTTCTGTCGTAGCGCAGCCCCTGCGGTTGCCTTGAAAGGCCGGTTCACCCAGGTGAACCGGCCTTTTGCCGTGCCCGGACTCCTCCGCGCCCGGCCCGGGGGTCCCGCCGGCGCGAGGGCCGGCGGGGTCCTCAGTCCCTGAACCGCCAGCCGTGGTCGACCGGCCCGATGCCCGCGCCCAGCGCGAATCCGGCGGCGATGGCCCCGGTCACGTAGTCCTTCGCCTCCCGTACCGCCGCCGCCACCGGAAGCCCCTTGGCCAGCCCGGACGCGATCGCCGAGGCGAGCGTGCAGCCCGTCCCGTGCGTGTGCCGGTTGTCGTGGCGCGGGGCGCGCAGCCAGTGCTCCTCCGAGCCGTCGGTGAGCAGGTCCACGGCCTCCCGGCCGGTGGGCAGGTGTCCCCCCTTGATCAGGACCCACTCGGGTCCGTACGAGAGGACGGCCTCGGCCGCGACCCGCATGTCGGACTCGTACACGACGTGGACGCCCGTGAGCTGTGTCACCTCGTCCAGGTTCGGGGTGGCGACGGCGGCCCGGGGCAGCAGCTTCGTGCGGACGGAGTCGAGCGCGCTCGCGGCGAGCAGGGAGTCCCCGTGCTTGGAGACGCCGACCGGGTCGACGACGACCGGGGCGGCGGTGTCCGCGAGCAGCTCGGCGACGGTCTCCACGAGGGCGGCGGAGGCCAGCATGCCGGTCTTGACCGCCTGGACGCCGATGTCGTCCACGACGGCCCGGTACTGGGCGCGCACGGCCTCGACGGGCAGTTCCCAGACGCCCAGGACGCCCTGCGAGTTCTGGGCGGTGACGGCGGTGACGACGCTCATGCCGTGGACGCCGAGCGCGAGCATGGCCTTCAGGTCGGCCTGGATGCCCGCGCCGCCGCCGGAGTCGGATCCGGCGACGGTCAGCACCAGCGGCGGTGCGGAGCTCACTCGGTCTCCCCGAAGTGGTCCCAGCCGCCCACGCTGTGCCAGGGCGCGCCGTCCACGGTGACCTGCGGCAGGGCGGAGGGGTTGAGGACCTCGCCGATGACCTTCCAGCGGGCGGGCAGCTTCACGTCGGGCGGGAAGGTGGCCACGATGGCGTGGTCCTCTCCCCCGGTGAGCACCCACTGCATGGGGTCGACGCCGACGGCCTGGCCGATGTCGTTCATCTGGGTCGGGATGTCGATGAGGCCGGAGCGCAGGTCGATGCGGACGTTGCTGGCCTCGGCGATGTGGCCGAGGTCGGCGATGAGGCCGTCGCTGACGTCGCACATGGCGGTGGCGCCGAGGCCGGCGGCCGCGGGGCCCGCGTGGTACGGCGGTTCGGGCCTGCGGTGGGCCTCGACGAAGGCGCGGGGCGAGCGGAAGCCGCGGGAGAGGACCGCGTACCCGGCGGCGGACCAGCCGAGCCATCCCGTGTAGGCGACGACGTCGCCGGTCTTGGCGCCGCCGCGGGTGACCGGGTCGTGGTTGCGCAGATCGCCGAGCGCGGTGATGGAGACCATGATCGTGTCGCCCCGGACGACGTCGCCGCCGACCACGGCGGCGCCCGCGACCTGACATTCGTCGCGCAGTCCGTCCATCAGTTCGGTGGGCCAGGTGACGGGCAGCTCGGCCGGGACGACCAGGCCGAGGAGGAGTGCCGTGGGGACCGCGCCCATGGCGGCGATGTCGGCGAGGTTCTGCGCGGCGGCCTTGCGGCCGACGTCGTACGCCGTCGACCAGTCGCGGCGGAAGTGACGTCCTTCGAGCAGGATGTCCGTGCTGGCCACCACCCGCCGGTCGGGTGCGGAGACGACCGCGGCGTCGTCGCCCGGCCCGATCCGTACCGCCGGGGTGGACGTGAGCCGGGACGTGAGCTCCCTGATGAGCCCGAACTCGCCCAGCTCTCCGACTGTGCCCTTCACCGCGCCTCACCTCGTGTCTTCGTGCCGGCCTGCGGGCGGCGGCGCGTCTGCGCGCGCCGCGGGTCGCGGGCCGTCACCGTGCTGGGTACCGTCAAGTAAGCCGTCAACTTCTGTCCTGCGTACGCCACCCCGCGAGCGCCTCGGGACACGCAGGTCTCCCCGCGGCCCGCGGCGACGCGGTACCGTGGCGTCCCTTTCTCCCACAAGATCCTCGTGGTCGCCCTGGAGGTTCCGTGGTTCAGGCGTACATCCTCATCCAGACCGAGGTGGGCAAGGCGTCGACCGTCGCCGACACCATCTCCAAGATCCCGGGGGTGATCCAGGCGGAGGACGTCACCGGTCCGTACGACGTGATCGTGCGGGCGCAGGCGGACACGGTCGATGAGCTCGGCCGCATGGTGGTCGCGAAGGTCCAGCAAGTGGACGGCATCACGCGCACCCTCACCTGCCCGGTCGTTCATCTGTAGCCCCCGTCTACGCTTGGCCGGTGATGTCTTCCCACCGGCCCTTCGGCCTGCCCGCCGCCGTCACGGCAGCCGTTCTGCTGCTGGCCGCCGCCGGCTGCTCCTCGCCCGGCGCGGCTGCGTCCGTCGAGGTTCCCAGCCCGCCGGCGGCGGAGGCCGTCTTCTGCCAGGCACTGGCGAAGGAGCTTCCCGACACCGTGGCGGGGCTGGAACGGAGTGACCCGGAGCCCGGCTCCGAGTTGACCGCCGGTTGGGGTGACGGTGCGATCGTACTGCGCTGCGGCGTGCCCCGGCCCGAAAAGATGAGCGATCCCAAGGCGCAGGGCGTCGAGGCGAACGGCGTGAACTGGATGCTGGAGCGTCCCGAGCGCGGCGGGCCGCGGTTCACCTCGACGTACCGCAAGACGTATGTCGAGGTGACCCTCGGCGAGCAGTACACGCACGACATGACGCCGCTCGCGGATCTCGCCGATCCCGTACGGAAGACCGTGCCGCCCAGCCTCTGAGGGCGGCGGCACGGTCTTCGGGGTTCTTCGGGTCAGCGCAGGCCCGTGGAGCGGGTCAGCGCGGCCTGGATCAGCCGGTCGACGAGCTCGGGGTAGCTCACGCCGCTCTCCTGCCACATGCGCGGGTACATGGAGATCGGCGTGAAGCCCGGCATGGTGTTGATCTCGTTGATGACGAAGTCGCCGTCCTCCGTGAGGAAGAAGTCGGCGCGGACCAGGCCCTCGCAGGAGACCGCCTCGTAGGCGGCGACGGCGAGGCGCTGGATCTCGGCGGTGGCCTCGTCCCCGATGGGGGCGGGCACGATGCCGGAGGCCGAGTCGATGTACTTGGCCTCGAAGTCGTAGAAGTCGTGGTCCGTGACCGGCGGGATCTCGGCCGGCACGCTGGCGCGCGGCCCGTCCTCGAACTCCAGGACGCCGCACTCGATCTCGCGGCCGCGCAGCAGCGACTCGACGAGGATCTTGGGGTCGTGCCGGCGGGCCTCCTCGATGGCCTCGTCCAGGCCGGAGAGGTCGTCGACCTTGGTGATGCCCATCGAGGAGCCGCCGCGGGCCGGCTTCACGAACAGCGGCCAGCCGTGCTCGGCGGCGAACTCGACGATCTTCTTGCGGGCCGCGGCGGGGTTCTGCTCCCACTCGCGCGGCCGGACGACCTCGTACGGGCCGACCGGGAGGCCGAAGGAGACGAAGACCCGCTTCATGTACTCCTTGTCCTGGCCGACGGCGGAGGCGAGGACGCCCGCGCCGACGTAGGGGACGCCGGAGAGCTCCAGGAGGCCCTGGAGGGTGCCGTCCTCGCCGTAGGGGCCGTGGAGCATCGGGAAGACCACGTCGACCTCGCCGAGGGCCCTCGGCACGGTGCCGGGCTCGGTGAGGACGACCTCGCGGTTGGCGGGGTCGACGGAGAGGACGACGCCGCCCTCGGCGGACTCGGCCAGGTCGGCGACGTTCGGCAGGGCGCGGTCGGCGATGGCCATGCGCTCGGGGGCGTCGGCGGTGAGCGCCCAGCGCCCGTCCGTCGTGATGCCGATGGGCAGCACGTCGTACTTGTCCCGGTCGATGGCGCTCAGGACGGCGCCCGCCGTGACGACGGAGATGGCGTGCTCGGAGCTGCGTCCGCCGAAGACGACGGCCACGCGCGGCTTGCGGGGGCTCTGGGTGTTCTCGCTCATATCGCGATGAGCGTACCCTGCGCGGCCCGAACGGCCTTGCGACCCCGGTCCCCTCGCGCGCGTCCGGCCCAGTGCGGGGCGGCGCGGCGGAGGGGCGGCGGTGCGCCCGGCGCGGGGCTACCGGCGCTCGGGCTTCGCGCTGCGGGACATCAGCTCCTTGAGCGCGACGATCGGGGGCTTGCCGTCGTGGACGATGGACACGACCGTCTCGGTGATGGGCATGTCGACGCCGTGGCGGCGCCCCAGGTCGAGCACGGACTCGCAGGACTTGACGCCCTCGGCGGTCTGCTTGGTGGCGGCGATCGTCTCCTGGAGGGTCATCCCGCGGCCGAGGTTGGTGCCGAAGGTGTTGTTCCGGGAGAGCGGCGAGGAGCAGGTGGCGACGAGGTCGCCCAGGCCCGCGAGGCCGGAGAAGGTGAGCGGGTCGGCGCCCATGGCGAGGCCCAGCCGGGTCGTCTCGGCGAGACCGCGGGTGATGAGCGTGGCCTTGGAGTTGTCGCCGAGTCCCATGCCGTTGGCGATGCCGACGGCGAGGCCGATGACGTTCTTGACGGCCCCGCCGAGCTCGCAGCCCACCACGTCGGTGTTGGTGTACGGGCGGAAGTACGGGGTCATGCAGGCGGCCTGGAGGCGCTGGGCGACCGTCTCGTCGACGCAGGCGGCCACGGCGGCGGCGGGCTGCCGGGCGGCGATCTCCTTGGCCAGGTTCGGGCCGGTAAGGACGGCCACCCGCTCGGCGGGGACGTCCGCGACCTCAGTGATGACCTCGCTCATGCGCTTGGCCGTGCCGAGTTCGACGCCCTTCATGAGGGAGACGAGGACGGTGTCGGGGGCCAGCATCGGCGCCCAGGCGGCGAGGTTGCCGCGGAGGGTCTGGGAGGGGACGACGAGGACGGTGAAGTCGGCGTCGTGGGCCGCCTCGGCCGGGTCGGCGGTGGCGGTGATCGCCGCGGGGAGTTCGACGCCCGGCAGGTAGTCGGGATTGGTGCGGGAGGCGTTGATCTCCTTGGCGAGTTCGGCACGGCGGCCCCAGAGGCTCACCTCGCAGCCCGCGTCGGCGAGCACCATCGCGAACGCGGTGCCCCAGGATCCGTTGCCGAAGACCGCTGCCCTGGTCATTTGGTGCCCCCTTCGGCGGCCTTGCGCCGCTGCTCCAGGCGCGCCCTGCGGTGGTCGTACGGTTCGGCGGGCGCCCGCTCGCCGCGGATCTGCTCCAGGAGCGCGGTGATCGCGGCCATGATGACCTCGGTCGCCTCGCGGAGCACCTCGGGCGTGGGCTCCAGTCCGTAGAAGCGGGAGAGGTCGACGGGCGGACCGGCCTGCACGGTCAGCGTCTTGCGGGGGAACAGGCTGAGCTTGTTCTCCTTGGCGTACGGCGGCATCGCCAGGTTGGCGCCCCACTGGGCCACCGGGATGACGGGGGCCCGGGTGAGCAGCGCGACGCGGGCGGCGCCCGTCTTGCCGGCCATGGGCCACATGTCGGGGTCCCGGGTGAGGGTGCCCTCGGGGTAGAAGGCGACGCACTCGCCGCGCTCGATGGCGTCGACGGCGGCGCGGAACGCGTCGAGCGCGTTCGTCGTCTCCCGGTAGACGGGGATCTGCCCGGTGCCGCGCAGCATCATCCCGACGAAGGGGGTCTTGAAGAGGCCCGCCTTGGCGAGGAGGCGCGGGACCCGGCCGGTGTTGTACTGGTAGTGCGCGTACGACAGCGGGTCCAGGTAGGAGTTGTGGTTGACCGCGGTGATGAATCCGCCGTCGGCCGGAATGTGCTCCATACCGCGCCAGTCCCGCTTGAACAGAACCACCAGGGGGGGTTTGGCGATGACCGCCGCGAGGCGGTACCAGAAGCCGATTCTGCGGCGGGGCACGCGTACACCTTTCTCCGGGACAGGCTGGCAGGGGGTCAAGTGTCGCCCCATGCTCCTGCTCTGTCGAGTGACACCGTACGCCCCGGGCCCTCCTGGGGACCGCGTGGGCGGGACAGAATGGGCCGCGATGAACACGCATGCGGACGACGGCTGGTCCCTGGTCGTACCCCTGAAGCCCCTCGCCCTGGCGAAGAGCAGGCTGGCCGCGGCGGCCGGGTCCCGGCTGCGCCCGCGGCTGGCGCTGGCGTTCGCCGAGGACACCGTGGGGGCGGTGCTGGACTGCCCGCGGGTACGGGATGTGGTCGTCGTCACGGACGATCCGGCGGCCGGGGCGGCGCTCTCGGCCCTGGGCGCGCGCATCGTGCCGGACGCTCCGGCGGCGGGGCTCAACGCGGCGCTCGCGCACGGGGTCCGCGCCGTGCGGTCCCGGCGGCCCCGCGCCCGGGTCGCCGCGCTCAACGCGGACCTGCCGGCGCTCCGGCCGGAGGAGCTGACCCGGGTCCTGGAGGCGGCCGGGAAATTTCCCAGGGCTTTTCTCGCGGATGCCGCCGAAATAGGTACGACATTCCTCTCGGCGGGTCCGGGAGTGGAATTGGAACCGGCATTCGGGGGTGCGTCGCGGCTTCGGCATTTGTCTTCGGGCGCGGTGGAAATCCTCCTCGCGGGGGTGGATTCGGTGCGCCGGGACGTCGACACCGGCGAGGACCTGGCGGCGGCCGGGGCGCTGGGGCTCGGCCCGCGGACGGCGGCCCGGTGGCTGCCGGCGGCCGGATAGGCTGCGGTCCATGCAGGCGACCGCGTTCACGTACGACTCCGAGACCCGCTGCGGCAGTGTGCTGCTCGACGACGGCACCCCCGTGGAGTTCGGGGCGGCGGCCTTCGAGGCGGGCGGGCTGCGGATGCTGCGGCCGGGGCAGCGGGTCCGGATCGAGGCGGAGCCGGGCACCTCGGGGGCCGGCCTGCGGATCACCCTGGTGACGCTCCAGACGTTCTGACGCGCCCGGTCCCCGCCGTCGGGGCCCCGGACGCGCCGCGGGCCGGGCTCCCTGGGGGGAGCCCGGCCCGGCGGGTGTCTACCGCTCGTCCTACTTCTTGGCGGCGGTCTTCTTGGCGGTCGTCTTGCGCGCCGTCGTCTTCTTGGCGGGCGCCTTCGTCGCCGTGGCCTTCTTGGCGGCGGGCGCGGTCTTCTTGGCGGTGGCCTTGGTCGCCTTCTTGGCGGCGGCCGTGGTGGTCTTCTTGGCGGCGGCGGAGGTCTTCTTCGCGGCGGCCGTGGTGGTCTTCTTCGCCGGGGTCGCCTTCTTCGCGGCCGCGGTGGTCTTCTTGGCGGCGGCGGAGGTCTTCTTCGCGGCGGCCGTGGTGGTCTTCTTCGCCGGGGTCGCCTTCTTCGCGGCGGCCTTCTTGGCGGTGGTCGCCTTCTTGGCGGCGGCCTTCTTCACGGTGGCGGAGGCGCCGCCGGTCAGGCTGCCCTTGGGGGCCTTCTTGACGGAGACCTCGCCGCCCTTGGGGAGCTTCTTCGAGCCGCTGACCAGGTCCTTGAAGCCCTGACCGGCACGGAAGCGCGGAACCGAGGTCTTCTTGACCCGCACCCGCTCACCCGTCTGCGGGTTGCGGGCGTAGCGGGCCGGACGGTCGACCTTCTCGAACGAGCCGAAACCCGTCACGGAGACCCGGTCGCCGGCGACCACGGCACGCACGATGGCGTCGAGCACGTGGTCGACGGCTTCGGCGGCCTGCTGGCGACCGCCCATCTTGTCGGCAATCGCTTCTACGAGCTGCGCCTTGTTCACGTCTTCCCCTTCGGAGACATTGCCAGAACGAAAGTGTTCAAGCTTTTTCGCACGTTAGGCATGTATATACCGCAAATCAAACACGAAACGGGCTAATCACCCTAGTGCCGCAACGCGGTAGATCCGCTGCGGAGTTCCTGGTGTCAGTCGTCCTCTGGGAATCGGCCCTCGTCGAGGTCCTTCATCAACCGGTCCAGACGCGTTGCCGCGTCCTTGAGATCGTGCTTCGCCGCGGCCGTCACGACCAGCAGCTTCCGGGACAGCGCCATCCTTACGCCCTCCGGGACTTGCAGTGAGCGCACTCTTGTGTGCGCTTCCTTCAATCGGGCGGCGACTGACTCGTAGAGCTCGAGTTGGCTGTCGCGTTCCATGCACCGATTGTGCCATCTAGGGCGAGTTGTCGCCCGACAGGGTCTCAACAAGCGACTGCGCCCCCCACCGGGCGGTGGGGGGCGCAGTCGTGGAAAAGCGCTGCTCAGACCGTAATTGTACGGGGCTTGAAGGCCGGTCGGGACGCCTCGTAGGCCGCGATGTCGGCTTCGTTCTGAAGGGTGAGGCTGATGTCGTCGAGACCGTTCAGGAGCCGCCAGCGGGCGTTCTCGTCGAGCTCGAAGTCGGCGTCGATCCCCTCGGCCAGGACCTTGCGGCGCTCCAGGTCGACGGTGACCTCGGCGGTCGGGTCGGCCTCGGTCAGCTCCCAGAGCGCGTCGACCGTCTCCTGCGGCAGGACCACGGTGAGCAGTCCGTTCTTCAGCGAGTTGCCGCGGAAGATGTCGGCGAAGCGGGAGGAGATCACGGCCTGGAAGCCGTAGTTCTGGAGCGCCCAGACGGCGTGCTCGCGGGAGGAGCCGGTACCGAAGTCGGGTCCGGCGACCAGGACCGAGGCGCCCTGCCGCTCGGGGCGGTTGAGGACGAACTCGGAGTCCTTGCGCCAGGCCTCGAACAGGCCGTCCTCGAAGCCGTCGCGGGTGACCTTCTTGAGCCAGTGGGCCGGGATGATCTGGTCGGTGTCGACGTTGCTGCGGCGCAGCGGGACGGCCCGGCCGGTGTGGGTGGTGAAAGCTTCCATGGTTCCTCAGACCCCCGCGGTGGTGGCGACGTCGGACAGATCGGCCGGGGAGGCCAGATGGCCCAGCACGGCGGTGGCGGCGGCGACCTGGGGTGAGACCAGGTGGGTCCGGCCGCCCTTGCCCTGCCGGCCCTCGAAGTTGCGGTTCGAGGTGGACGCGGAGCGCTCACCGGGAGCCAGTTGGTCGGGGTTCATGCCCAGGCACATCGAGCAGCCCGCGTGCCGCCATTCGGCGCCGGACTCCTTGAAGACCTTGTCCAGGCCCTCCTCGACGGCCTGCAGGGCGACCCGCACGGAGCCGGGGACGACCAGCATGCGGACGCCGTCGGCGACCTTGCGGCCGTCCAGCAGGGCGGCGGCGTTGCGCAGGTCCTCGATGCGGCCGTTGGTGCAGGAGCCTACGAAGACGGTGTCGACCTTGATGTCGCGCAGCGGCTGCCCGGCGGTCAACCCCATGTACTCCAGGGCCTTCTCCGCGGCCAGGCGCTCCGAAGCGTCTTCGTACGAAGCCGGGTCGGGGACGTTCGCCGAAAGCGGCGCGCCCTGGCCCGGGTTGGTGCCCCAGGTGACGAACGGCGCCAGGGCGGCGGCGTCGATGACGACCTCGGCGTCGAAGACCGCGTCCTCGTCGGACCTCAGGGTCTTCCAGTACGCGACGGCGGCGTCCCAGTCCTCGCCCTCGGGGGCGTGGGCGCGGCCCTTCAGGTACGCGAAGGTGGTCTCGTCCGGGGCGATCATGCCCGCGCGGGCGCCGGCCTCGATCGACATGTTGCAGATGGTCATGCGGGCCTCCATCGAGAGCTTCTCGATGGCGGAGCCGCGGTACTCCAGGATGTAGCCCTGGCCGCCGCCGGTGCCGATCCGGGCGATGATCGCCAGAATCAGGTCCTTGGCGGTGACGTCCTCGGGCAGCTCACCGTCGACCGTGATGGCCATGGTCCGGGGGCGGGCCAGCGGCAGCGTCTGGGTGGCGAGCACGTGCTCGACCTGGCTGGTGCCGATACCGAACGCCAGCGCGCCGAAGGCGCCGTGCGTGGAGGTGTGCGAGTCGCCGCAGACGACGGTGGTGCCCGGCTGGGTCAGACCCAGCTGCGGTCCCACCACGTGGACGACGCCCTGCTCGACGTCGCCCAGCGGGTGCAGCCGGACGCCGAACTCGGCACAGTTCTTCCGGAGGGT
Organism: Streptomyces sp. NPDC014891; assembly: GCF_043081085.1. NCBI lineage: Bacteria > Bacillati > Actinomycetota > Actinomycetes > Kitasatosporales > Streptomycetaceae > Streptomyces > Streptomyces sp. NPDC014891. Next base: position 133,749 of record NZ_JBIBWF010000005.1, read on the forward strand.
CTCCAGCTGTGCGCGGGAGACCGGGTCGGCGATCGGCTTGTCGATGTCGAGGGTCGGGGTGTTGTGGTCCTCGGTGGCGATGGTGAGGTCGAGGCGCCGCACCTGCCGGCCGTTCTGGCGCAGGCCGTCGAAGGCCTGGGGGCTGGTCACCTCGTGCAGCAGGTGCAGATCGATGAAGAGGAGGTCGGGCTCGCCCTCGGCGCGCCGGACGACGTGGTCGTCCCAGACCTTCTCCGCGAGTGTCCTACCCATCGCTTTCCCTCCGGCCGACGTCTACGCCGGCACAACTAGAGACCCGTTTCGCGGGCCGTTGTGCGGCCGCCTCACCAGAGTGACAAGTTCCGCAGGAAATTGAACTTGCGTTTCACAGAGTGAGACGCGAATATCGTTGCATGGACAACTCTAGCGGCGTAGGCGTTCTCGACAAGGCAGCCCTTGTCCTGAGCGCCCTGGAGTCCGGTCCGGCCACCCTCGCAGGACTGGTCGCGGCGACGGGACTCGCACGACCCACGGCCCACCGACTGGCCGTGGCACTGGAACACCACCGGATGGTGGCGCGTGACATGCAGGGCCGGTTCATCCTCGGACCGCGGCTGGCGGAGCTCGCCGCCGCGGCCGGCGAGGACCGTCTGCTCGCGACCGCGGGCCCGGTGCTGACGCATCTGCGCGACGTCACCGGCGAGAGCGCCCAGCTCTACCGCCGGCAGGGCGACATGCGCATCTGCGTGGCGGCGGCCGAGCGCCTCTCGGGCCTGCGGGACACCGTCCCGGTCGGCTCGACGCTGACGATGAAGGCCGGCTCCTCGGCGCAGATCCTGATGGCCTGGGAGGAGCCCGAGCGGCTCCACCGCGGCCTCCAGGGCGCCCGCTTCACGGCGACGGCCCTCTCGGGCGTTCGGCGCCGCGGCTGGGCCCAGTCGATCGGCGAGCGGGAGCCGGGCGTCGCGTCCGTCTCCGCGCCCGTACGCGGCCCGTCGAACCGCGTGGTGGCCGCCGTGTCGGTCTCCGGTCCGATCGAGCGCCTGACGCGTCACCCGGGCCGTATGCACGCCCAGGCGGTCATCGACGCCGCGGCCCGCCTCTCCGAGGCGCTCCGCCGCACCGGCTGACCTCCCGCTCCCTCCCGTTCGTACCGGCCCACCGCTTCAACGCCGCAGCGGTGGGCCGGAGTTGTGTCGACGGCAGCGGACAGCGAAGAAGCCCTCCCCCGAAGGGAAGGGCTTCTTCTGTCTGTACCCCCGACCGGATTCGAACCGGCGCTACCGCCTTGAGAGGGCGGCGTGCTAGGCCGCTACACAACGGGGGCCTTGCGGATGTGATCCGCGGTGCAGATGAGCTCTGCGAGCTGGCCTACCAGGACTCGAACCTAGAATGACGGTACCAGAAACCGTAGTGTTGCCAATTACACCATAGGCCATGGTGGTTACACCGTACCCCCGACCGGATTCGAACCGGCGCTACCGCCTTGAGAGGGCGGCGTGCTAGGCCGCTACACAACGGGGGCAC
>NZ_JBIBWF010000005.1:135352-354447 GCF_043081085.1 Streptomyces sp. NPDC014891
ATAGGCCATGGTGGTTACACCGTACCCCCGACCGGATTCGAACCGGCGCTACCGCCTTGAGAGGGCGGCGTGCTAGGCCGCTACACAACGGGGGCCCTAGCGATCCCACCCGGTCGGAACCGGGTGATGTCACCGTAGATCGACCGGGAGCTACCCAAGTGACCTACAGGATGGATCAGTACCCCCGACCGGATTCGAACCGGCGCTACCGCCTTGAGAGGGCGGCGTGCTAGGCCGCTACACAACGGGGGCTTCGTGGATGCCATCCACAGGTTGCAGATAAAGCTCTGCGAGCTGGCCTACCTGGACTCGAACCAAGACTAACGGAACCAGAAACCGTCGTGCTGCCAATTACACCATAGGCCACCGGGGCAATGTCCCCACCAGGGAGGATCTTGCTCGGCTTGCGCTTTCCGGGTTCTTGCCTTTCGGCTTGTTCCCCTCGGCGCAGGAAGAACATTACCCGAAGGTGGACGGTGCTCCAAAACGGGTAGGGCCCCCGAGCAGGGCCGGAAGCTCGCGGAGGCTCGTGATCCGCTTGAGTTCGGGGCGCCCGCCGGTGTCCGCCCGGTCCAGCCAGATGCCCCGCAGGCCCGCCTCCACGGCCCCCCTGGCGTCGATGTCGGGCTGGTCCCCCACGTACGCCACCTCGCTCGGGCGCAGGTCAAGGGCGGTGCAGGCGGCGTGGAAGGCCTCCGGGGCCGGCTTGGCCACCCCGAGCTCCGCCGCGCAGAGCACGGTCTCGAAGCGGTCCCGCACGCCGAGGACCCGCAGCTTCCGCTCCTGGTTGTGCAGGCTGGAGTTGGAGAGAATCCCGTGACGATAGTCATCGGCCAGCAGGTCCAGGACCGGCACCGCGTCGGGGAAGAGCTCCCAGGCGGCCTCGTAGTGGGAGACGTACCGCTCGAACCAGCCGTCGGCCTCCGCCGCGGTGAGACCCGGCCGCGTCAGGAAGTCCCGGACGCGGTCGCGCCGCTGCTCCTGGAAGTCGACCCCGCCGGCCTCGAAGCGGCGCCAGTGGAGCACGGTCAGCTCCCGCCAACGGCCGAGGGCCTGGTCGACGGATGCGTATCCGTCCACCAGGCCCTCGGCCGTCAGGTGCGCGCTCATGCCGGCGTGGTCGGCACGGGCGTAGTCGAAGATCGTGTCGTCGACGTCCCACAGCACCGCGCGGATGGTCATGGACCGACCGTACCGCGCGGCAGGGGTCAGGCGGCGAGCTTCGCCAGGGCCGCGTCGATGCGGGCCAGGGTCTTCTCCTTGCCCAGGATCTCCAGGGACTCGAAGAGGGGCAGGCCGACCGTGCGGCCGGTGACGGCGACGCGGACCGGGGCCTGGGCCTTGCCGAGCTTGAGGCCGTGGGCCTCGCCGGCGGCCAGCACGGCGTTCTTGAGGGACTCGGGGTCGCTCCAGTCGGCGCCGTCGAGCTTCTCGCGGGCGGTGGTGAGGAGGGCCGCGGGCTCGCCCTTCATCGCCTTGTCCCACGAGGGCTGGTCGAAGACCGGCTCCTGGAGGAAGAGGAAGTCCACGTTGGCCGTGATGTCCGAGAGGACGGTGACACGGGTCTGGGCGTGTGGCGCGATGGCCTCCCAGGCGGTCCGGTCGAAGTCCTCGGGGGCCCAGTCGGCGAAGGGGGCCCGCAGCCAGGGCTCGCAGGCCTCGGCGAACGCCTTCACGTCCAGCATGCGGATGTGGTCGGCGTTGATCGACTCGGCCTTCTTGAGGTCGAAGCGCGCCGGGTTGGCGTTCACGTCGGCGATGTCGAACTTCGCCACCATCTCCGGGATGGTGAAGATGTCCTGGTCGGCCGAGAAGGACCAGCCGAGGAGCGACAGGTAGTTCAGCAGGCCCTCGGGGAGGAAGCCGCGCTCCCGGTAGAGGTTGAGGGAGGCCTGCGGGTCGCGCTTGGAGAGCTTCTTGTTGCCCTCGCCCATGACGTACGGCAGGTGCCCGAAGGAGGGGATCTCCTTGGCGACGCCCAGCTCGATGAGCGCCTTGTAGAGGGCGACCTGGCGGGGGGTGGAGGAGAGCAGGTCCTCGCCGCGCAGGACGTGGGTGATCTCCATCAGGGCGTCGTCGACCGGGTTGACCAGGGTGTACAGCGGGGCGCCGTTGGCCCGGAGGATGCCGTAGTCCGGCACGTTCTCCGGGGTGAAGGTGAGCTCGCCGCGGACCAGGTCGGTGAAGGTGATCGGCTCGTCGGGCATCCGGAAGCGGACGATCGACGCGCGGCCCTCCGCCTCGTACGCGGCCTTCTGCTCGTCGGTGAGGTCGCGGCAGTGGCCGTCGTAGCCGGAGGGGCGGCCGGCGGCGCGGGCGGCCTCACGGCGCTCGTCGAGCTCCTCGGTGGTGCAGTAGCAGGGGTACGCGTAGCCGCCGGCGAGCAGCTTGTCGGCGACGTCCTTGTAGATGTCCATGCGCTGCGACTGGCGGTACGGCGCGTGCGGGCCGCCGACCTCCGGGCCCTCGTCCCAGTCGAGGCCGAGCCACCGCAGCGAGTCGAGCAGCTGGTTGTACGACTCCTCGGAGTCGCGCGCAGCGTCGGTGTCCTCGATGCGGAAGACCATGGTGCCCTCGTTGTGCCGGGCGAAGGCCCAGTTGAAGAGGGCGGTGCGGACCAGGCCCACGTGGGGGTTGCCGGTCGGCGAGGGACAGAAACGGACGCGGATGTTCGCGTTAGCCACGCTTGATCACCCTATTGGTGAGAGTGCCGATGCCTTCGATGGTGACGGCGACCTCGTCGCCGACGTTGAGGGGGCCGACCCCGGCGGGGGTGCCGGTGAGGATGACGTCTCCGGGGAGCAGCGTCATGGCCTCGGTGATGTGGACGACCAGGTCCTCGATGGAGCGGATCATGTCGCTCGTCCGACCCAGCTGCCGCTGCTCGCCGTTGACCGTGGCCTGGATGGTCAGGTCGCCCGCGGCGGCGATGCTCAGGTCCGTCTCGACCCAGGGGCCCAGCGGGCAGGAGGTGTCGAAGCCCTTGGCACGGGCCCACTGCTTCTCGCGGCGCTGGGCGTCGCGGGCGGTGACGTCGTTGGCGCAGGTGTAGCCGAAGACGACGTCCTTCACGCGCTCGCGGGGCACCTCGCGGCACATGCGGCCGATGACCACGGCCAGTTCGGCCTCGTGGTGCAGCTCGCTGGAGAAGGAGGGGTACTCGATGGCGTCGCCGGGGCCGATCACCGAGGTGGTGGGCTTGAAGAAGGCGACGGGGACGTCGGGGACCTCGTTGCCGAGTTCGGCGGCGTGCTCCGCGTAGTTGCGGCCGATGGCCACGACCTTGTTGGGGAGCACGGGCGGCAGGAGCCGTACCTTGCTCAGCGGAACCTTGGTGCCGCTGAGCTCGAAGTCGGTGTACGGGATGCCCTTGATGATGTCGAGGACGAGGCCGCCGGATTCGACGCTTCCCTCGCCCTCGACGGCGCCGAAGGCCACATTGCCGTCGATCGAGAATCTGGCGATGCGCACGAGTGCTGTCGCCCCTCACTTGGTGCTGGCTGGAGTCTGACGCTCCAGGCTAACGCGGCGCGGGGCGGCCGACCGGCGATGTCACCGGGGCCGTGACAAGGATGACGCGGGCGGGCGCGGGGGTGGCGTCAGCGGGTCGCGGAGGCGTACGGCTGCGGCTGGTAAGGGGCCGGGGGCTGCATGAGGACGGTGCGGCGCGGGTTGGCCGTCCTGGTCGGCAGTTCGGCCGCGTACTCGGGCAGGGCGACCCGGCCGAGCTCTGCGGCGTCCGAGAGGTGGACGAGGGTGGAACGGCGGGGGTTGGCCGTGGTGCCGGGCGTCGTCGTCTTCATCGCGGTGATCTGACCTTGTTCCGGAGCGGGCGCCGCGTTCGGGCGCGAAGGGGTGTAAAGCGTCAGGCTAAACATGCGATTCCCTTCGAATGCATGGCTAAGACATCGATCATCGTGTGAGTTTGCTCACCACGGGCGACATAATCCGGGCATTACGGACCGTCGCCTGTCGCCACGGAAAGGGACATTACGCCACTGAATGCTCCATTCCGCTCCTGATCATGGCGACTGGGACACACGGGTACGCGCGGCCATTGGAGAGGAAAAGTCCGAATCCTCCGTGATCATCTTCTACGTCGGGTGACGTCGTGCGCACAGGTTGTCATGACCCGCCCGGCGCGACACGCGGCCCTTGTTGGAGGTCCGGCACTGTGCTGGAATTCCACGCACCGCCGCGGGATTCAAGCCGGCACGCAGGGGGCGCAACGCAGCGCCGGCCCAGGGGCGGGGAAGGGGGAAGTGCGCCGGTCACCGACGACCACCTGGGGTGCCCTCCACGCACCCCGATTGACACCGACACCGTCCTCTCCGTTCACCCGGAAGGACGCCTGGTCCAGAGGTTGCGACGCTAGTGCAGGGACGTTTCAAGAGGGATGGCTCGGGGTCTCCCCAGGCCCGTCAGGGCCGAGCGGATGCTCCGGCGGAGCAGGAACCGCGTGCCGGGACCGACCGCGGTCCCTCGGCCCCGCACACCCCGAACCAGGGTCAGGGCCCGTCCGGCGACGCCGGTGACGGCGGCAGGCGCACGAGCGCGGCGGCCGGCTCCGCCGAGCCGACCGACACGCCCCCCAAGGCCCGGGCGGAGAACGAGGTCGGCCCTCGAATAGCCCTGCGCAACTGGCGCATCTCCACGCGCCTGGTCGCGCTCCTCACCCTCCCCGTGGTCGCGGCGACCACCCTGGGCGGCATCCGCATCAGCGAGTCGCTCCAGGACATGGAGCAGCTCGACCACATGCAGCTGCTCACCAAGCTGACCCGCGAGGCCACCGACCTCGCGCAGGCCCTCCAGTCCGAGCGCGACCTCTCCGCGGGTCCGCTGGCCAACGGCCGCCCGGTCAGCGACTACCAGGTCGCCAACCCGCGCCGGAAGACCGACCTCGAGTACAAGGCGTTCCTCCAGGCCACGGAGGCCATCCCGGCCACCGAGGGCGACGAGGCGCTGCGCAGCATCCGGCAGAACGTCAACCAGATCGCCTCGCAGGTCAGCGGTCTGCACACGATCCGGAGCAACGCCTACGAGGACGGCGTCTCCCACTCGGTGACGGTCGAGGCGTACAGCCGTCTCATCCGCTCGCTGCTCAGCCTGTCCCAGGACATGGCCCAGGCGACCAGCAACCCCGAGATGATCAAGCGGACCCGCGCGCTCGCCGCGTTCTCGTCCGCCAAGGAGTACGCCTCCATCCAGCAGGCGATCATCGCCTCCGCCCTGCCGCCGAGCGACCGGACCAAGGGCAGGATCCAGCAGGGCGACCGCCTCTACGCCGAGGCCGCGCTCAACTCCGAGGGCCGTGAACTCCAGTCCTTCCAGGCGATCTACGAGTCGACCGGCGGCGACGCCACCGAGCGGCTCGCGTCCCTGAACAGCGGCAACCCCTCGATCACCGCCGCCGAGAAGTACGCCGAGCGCGTCCTCAACATGGACGGCGCCATGGAGCGGGCCAACAAGCGCGGCCACCTCAACTTCACGGACGAGTACGGCACCAAGATCGCCACCATGAACCGCATCGAGCGCGGTCTGCTCGGCGACATGGAGAGCCTGGCCCGTGAGCTCCGCCAGGAGTCGCAGCGGGACGCCATCGTCAACGGTGCGCTGATCCTCCTCGTCCTCGGCGTCTCCCTCATCGGCGCCTTCGTCGTGGCCCGCTCCATGATCCGCTCGCTGCGCCGGCTCCAGGACACCGCGACCAAGGTCGCCCAGGAACGCCTGCCCGAGCTCGTCAAGCAGCTCTCCGAGTCCGACCCGCAGGACGTCGACACCTCCGTCGAGTCCGTCGGTGTGCACTCCCGGGACGAGATCGGCCAGGTGGCCGCGGCCTTCGACGACGTGCACCGCGAGGCCGTCCGACTCGCCGCCGAGCAGGCCCTCCTCCGGGGCAACGTCAACGCGATGTTCACCAACCTCTCGCGCCGTTCCCAGGGCCTCATCCAGCGCCAGCTCTCGCTCATCTCCGAGCTGGAGTCGCGCGAGGCCGACCCGGACCAGCTGTCCTCGCTCTTCAAGCTCGACCACCTCGCGACGCGTATGCGCCGTAACGGTGAGAACCTCCTCGTCCTCGCCGGCGAGGAGCCGGGCCGCCGCTGGACCCGCCCGGTCCCGCTGGTCGACGTCCTGCGTGCCGCCGCCTCCGAGGTGGAGCAGTACGAGCGCATCGAACTCGCCTCGGTCCCCGCGACCGAGGTCGCCGGCCGGGTCGTCAACGACCTCGTCCACCTCCTCGCCGAGCTGCTGGAGAACGCCACCTCGTTCTCCTCGCCGCAGACCAAGGTCCGGGTCACCGGCCACGCGCTGCCCGACGGCCGCGTGCTCGTCGAGATCCACGACACCGGCATCGGCCTCTCCCCCGAGGACCTCGCCGCGATCAACGAGCGGCTCGCCTCGCCGCCCACCGTGGACGTCTCCGTCTCCCGCCGCATGGGCCTCTTCGTGGTCGGCCGCCTGTCCCTGCGACACGGCATCCGCATCCAGCTGCGCCCCTCGGACTCGGGCGGCACCACCGCGCTCGTCATGCTGCCGGTCGACGTCGCCCAGGGCGGCAAGAAGCCGATGCCCAAGCCGGGTGCCGGCGGCCAGGGCGCGATGCCGCCCGGCGCCTCCGCCCCCGGCGGGCGGCTTCCCGCCGGTCCCGGCGCGGCAGGCGGCCCCGGCGGACGCCCGGGCCAGGGCGGTGCGCCGTCCTCGGCGGCCGGCCGGCTCGGCACCGGTGCGCCGCGCGGCCAGGTCGGTGCGGGCGGTCCCCGCGCCGCGCTGCCCACCCGCGACGGCGCCCCGCTCGCCGGCGGCCCGCAGGGCGCCCCGCAGGCCCCGCAGCCGCAGAACGCCTCGCTCGACCGGACCGGGCAGCTGCCGCAGGTCCCCCAGAGCCCGCAGGGCCCGCAGGGCGGCGACCCGCTGCGTCCGGGCCCCGGCGGCGGTCTCATCGGCGGTGCCGCGAGCGCCATCCCGTCCCGTACGGACGTCTGGGGCAGCCGTTCCGGCCCGCAGGCCGGACCCGGCGCTCCGCAGCCGCAGGGCCCCGCCCAGGGCGGCCAGCCGACCGGCGGGTACGACCTCCCGCGCGCCGAGCTGCCCGGGGGCACCCCCCAGCAGCAGCGGCCGCAGGCGGCGAGCTGGGGCAACGACCAGGCCCAGCAGCCGGTCCGCCGTCCGCAGCAGGAGATGACCCCGCTCGACGCGCCGCGCGGGCACGAGGACCCGGAGACGACCGGCTCGTTCCCGGCGCCCCAGGGCCCCGGCTCCACGGGCCAGTTCCCGCGCCCCGACTTCGGCGCGCCGCAGCAGGGCCGGCCCCAGGCCCCGCAGCAGCAGGTGCCGCAGCAGCAGGCCCCGCAGGGGTACCAGGGCGGTGCGCAGGACCCGGCGTCCACCGCGCAGTTCCCGCGTCCCGACTTCGGCGCGCCGCAGGGCCCCGGCTCCACCGGCCAGTTCGCCCGGCCCGACTTCGGCGGCCCGCAGCAGGCTCCCCAGCAGGCCCCGCAGCAGCAGGGCTACCAGGGCGGCCAGCAGCAGCAGTTCGGCCGGCAGCCGTACGTCCCGCAGGCGCAGCAGCAGGCCCCTCAGGCTCCGGCCCCGCGCCAGCGGACCGGCGGCGACTTCGGCGCCCCGCGCCCGGAGCCGGTCCAGCCGCAGGGCCAGCAGCCGCAGCTCCAGCAGCCGCGCCGCCCGGAGGCCCTGCCGCCGGCGGGTACCGGCGACGGCCGTACGCCGCTGTACGACACGCTGGAGACCAACTGGTTCCAGCAGGAGCAGGCCCAGCAGCAGGCGCAGCAGCAGGCGCAGGCCGCCCCGCAGCCGTCCGCCCCGCAGCAGCGTCCGGCCGGTGACCCGGCGGACGGCCGCCAGAACGGCGCGGCCGCCTGGCGGACCTCGCCCAACGACGAGCTGGTGCGCCAGGCCGAGCGGGTCCGCAAGCCCGCGGCCGGCGGCGTCACCACCTCCGGCCTCCCCCGGCGCGTGCCGAAGGCCAACCTCGTACCCGGGACCGCACAGGAGCAGGCCCACACGGCCGGCCCCCAGGTCTCGCGTGCACCCGACGACGTCCGCGGCCGGCTGACCAATCTGCGCCGCGGCATCCAGCAGGGCCGGCAGGCGGGCAACTCGACCACGGGTAGCATCCACCTCGGTCCGAACCATCAGCAGGAGCGTTAGTTGAACGCGATGAGCCAGGCGGCGCAGAATCTGAACTGGTTGATCACCAACTTCGTGGACAACACCCCCGGGGTGTCCCACACGGTGGTGGTCTCCGCCGACGGACTCCTGCTTGCCATGTCCGAAGGATTCCCCCGTGACCGCGCCGACCAGCTGGCGGCGGTCGCGTCCGGACTGACCTCGCTGACCGCGGGCGCGTCCCGGATCTTCGAGGGGGGCCCCGTCGCGCAGACCGTGGTGGAGATGGAGCGAGGCTTCCTCTTCCTCATGTCGGTCTCCGACGGTTCCTCGCTGGCCGTGCTCGCGCACCCCGAGTGCGACATCGGCCTCGTGGGCTACGAGATGACGCTGCTGGTCGACCGGGCCGGCAGCGTCCTCACCCCGGATCTCCGCGCGGAGCTCCAGGGAAGCCTGCTCCACTAGCCGGTCCGCCTCCCGGACAGGACCCCACCGCACGACCGCTCGACAGGGCGGTACGCCCCTCCGTACCGCCCTGGCACCGTTATCCGTCCGGCCGCCCCACCCGGCCCCCCACCGGCCCCATCAGACGGCAGAAGGCTTGCTGTCACGCCCGGAGGATTCATGACCCCGCCCCCCGCCTCTCACGATCCGTACGGCGCGTCAGTCGACGAGTACGGGCACGAGGGCGACCAGCCGCTGGTGCGTCCGTACGCGATGACCGGCGGCCGGACCCGGCCGCGCTACCAGCTCGCCATCGAGGCACTGGTCAGCACCACGGCCGACCCGGCGCACCTCGCCACGCTCCTCCCGGAACACCAGCGGATCTGCCACCTGTGCCGTGAGGTCAAGTCGGTGGCCGAGGTGTCGGCGCTGCTGTCGATGCCCCTCGGCGTCGCCCGCATCCTCGTCGCCGACCTGGCGGAGGCCGGCATGGTGGCGATCCACCAGCCGGGCAACGGAGAGACCGGCGGCACGCCGGACGTGACTCTGCTCGAAAGGGTGCTCAGTGGACTTCGCAAGCTCTAGCGGCGGTGCTGCTCGGTCGACCACCAGCGCGAAGATCGTGGTGGCGGGTGGCTTCGGCGTGGGCAAGACCACGTTCGTCGGCGCCGTGTCCGAGATCAACCCGCTGCGCACCGAGGCCGTCATGACGTCCGCGTCCGCGGGCATCGACGACCTCACGCACACCGGTGGCAAGACGACGACGACCGTCGCCATGGACTTCGGCCGCATCACCCTGGACCAGGACCTGATCCTGTACCTCTTCGGTACGCCCGGTCAGGACCGTTTCTGGTTCATGTGGGACGACCTGGTCCGCGGCGCCATCGGCGCCGTAGTGCTCGTCGACACCCGCCGTCTCGCCGACTGCTTCCCGGCGGTCGACTACTTCGAGAACAGCGGCCTGCCGTTCGTCATCGCCCTGAACGGCTTCGACGGGAGCCAGCCGTACCAGCCGGAGGAGGTCCGCGAGGCCCTCCAGATCGGATCCGGCACCCCCATCATCACCACGGACGCCCGGCACCGCGCCGACGCCAAGAGCGCGCTCATCACCCTGGTGGAGCACGCCCTCATGGCCCGGCTCAAGTAGCCGGACGCCCAGGGCGGTTGTCCCGTGCCACCGCGCCGGGGGCGGTCTGTGTCGTTCGACACGACCGCCCGCGCGTTCATAACGTTTCGACAGAGAATTGGGGCGCCCCGGACACCCGATGCATCCGATCGGTGTCGCTGCGCTCACCTGAGCCCCGTCTTTTGGCGGGGCTCGCTCTTTATGCCCGTTTTATGCGACGCGCAGGCCCGTGAAACCGTCCGCATCCCACTGTTTGGAACCGACACCCTTCACGTGCTGCAATTCATGAACTCCCGAGTAGTACGGCCCTGAACGAAACACCGGCACAACGTAGGTGCCGACGCCGAGAGGTTGTTGGTCGAGTGAGGCGCAGCAAGGAAAGCTCCGCGGAGCAGGAGACACGGGGCAACTTCACCCCGCCGTCGCGCACGGCGATGTCGCCCGCCGACGTGCCCGTGACGCAGCCCGCCGTGGCCCCTGCCCCGGGCAGCTCCAGCAAGCTCTCGCCCCGCAACTGGCGGGTGCCCACCAGGCTGAACGCGATCCTCTGCATACCCGTGCTGGTCGGCCTCGTCATGGGCGGCTTCCAGGTCAAGGGATCGATCGACACCTGGCAGGAGGCGCAGGACGCCGAGAAGACGGCGCTCATCGTGCGCGCCGCCTCGGAGTACAGCACCGCCCTGCTCAACGAGCGCGACCTCACCGCGGCCCCGCTGCTGGCGGCGAAGACCGCCGAGGACCGCAAGAGCGACGAGGTCACCAAGGCGTACGCCGCGACCGACGCCGCCAAGGTGAAGTTCGACGAGGCCGCCAAGGACCTGCCCTCGGGCCAGGGCCTGGAGCGCCGCCTGAACCTCTTCCGCGAGGAGGAGCCCAAGCTCGAGGCGCTGCGCAAGGCCGCGTACACCCGCTCCCTCGACCCGGTGAACACGCAGCTCCAGTACACCGGCGTCCAGCACTACCTCACCGAGTTCTCCAACGAGCTCGGCCTCGGCACCGGCAACGTCACGGCCTACGGCCGCAGCGTCTACGCCATCCAGCTGGCCAAGGGCGCCGAGTCCCTCCAGCGTTCCATCGGCACCCAGCTCCTGGTCCGGCCCAGCCGCACCGAGGCGGTCTTCGCGCAGCAGTCCGTGGCGTTCAACTCGTACAACTACCTGGAGCAGATCGCCCTCGGCGAGTTCTCCTCCGGTGGTATGCCCGAGGACGTCGAGATGCTGAAGAAGGTCATGGCGGGCAAGGCCGCCGCGGGCGCCAAGCAGATGCAGGCCGCCGGCCTGGACCTGCCCAAGGGCAAGGACGGCTCCGTCTACTCGGGCGCCGCCACCGCGATCGGCACCGCCAAGGACCCCGACGGCCTCGCGTCGCTCAAGGCGAGGGGCATCACGGCCGAGTCCTGGATGGCCGTCTCGACCGCCAAGTTCGAGGGCTACTCCGAGGTCGAGAAGGCCCTCGTCGACAAGGCCGTGGCCGAGGCCGCCAAGATCTCCGACGAGGCCAAGACGGACGCCTGGGTCAACGGCGGCATCGTCGTCATCGCCCTGCTCGCCGCCTTCATCCTGGCCGGGATGATGGCCCGCCAGATGAGCCGCGCCATGCAGCAGCTGCGGACCGCCGCCTTCGGCATCGCCGAGCAGCGCCTGCCGATGCTGGTCGACCAGCTCTCGCGCACCGAGCCCGGCCGTGTCGACACCCGTGTGCAGCCGATCCCCATCGACACGCAGGACGAGATCGGCGAGGTCGCCCGCGCCTTCGACCAGGTCCACCGCGAGGCCGTCCGGCTCGCCGCCGAGCAGGCCATGCTCCGGGGCAACGTCAACGCGATCTTCACCAACCTCTCGCGCCGCAACCAGTCGCTGATCGAGGGCCAGCTGACCCTGATCACCGACCTGGAGAACAACGAGGCCGACCCGGACCAGCTGGAGAACCTCTTCCGTCTGGACCACCTGGCCACCCGTATGCGCCGCAACGGCGAGAACCTCCTCGTCCTCGCCGGCGAGGAGCCCGGCCGCCGCTGGGACCAGCCCGTCCCGCTGGTCGACGTGATGCGCGCCGCCTCCTCCGAGGTGGAGCAGTACGAGCGCATCGAGCTGGCGGGCGTGCCGGACGCCGAGATCCACGGCCAGGCCGTGACCGACCTCGTGCACCTGCTCGCCGAGCTCCTGGAGAACGCCACCACGTTCTCCTCCCCGCAGACCAAGGTCCGCGTCACCGCGACCCGTCTCCCCGACGGCCGCGTGATGGTCGAGATCCACGACAAGGGCATCGGCCTCACCGCCGAGGACTTCGCGGACATCAACCACAAGCTGGCCAACCCGCCGACCGTGGACGCCGCCGTCTCGCAGCGCATGGGCCTCTTCGTGGTCGGCCGGCTCGCCGACCGGCACGGCATCCGGGTCCAGCTCCGCCCCTCGGGCGAGCAGGCCGGTACGACCTCGCTGGTCATGCTGCCGGACGCGATCACGCACGGTGGCGGTGGCGAGCAGCCGCTCCAGGACGACTTCACCGTCTCGCAGATCATTCCGCAGCAGCAGCAGAGCGCCTTCGAGAGCGCCCCGCCGCAGCAGCAGCCGATGCTGACCGCCGCCGATCTCGGCTTCGACGACTCGCGCTACGAGCAGCAGGCCGAGGAGGAGCGCCCGCTCGACCCGGTCAACCGCTCGCTGAAGCGCGAGGGGCGGCGTGCCGCCCTGGAGGCCCAGGCGCAGGGCGGCGAGCGGCCGCTCTTCCGCGACGAGGCGGAGCCGGCCGAGGAGTTCGGGCAGCAGGCCCAGCCTCAGTCCGGCCCGTACACCCAGGACCAGGAGTACGGCCGGCAGGGCCAGGAGTTCCCGGCCGATCCCTACGCCCCGGCGCAGGAGTACGGACAGCAGCAGCCCCAGCAGTCTCAGGAGTACGGCCAGGAGTACGCGGCCGGATTCCCGCAGCAGCAGGACGGCTACGCCTACCCGCAGCAGGGCTACGAGGCGTACCCGCAGCAGGGCTATGCGGAAGCTTCGTACGAGACCCCGGGAACCGAACACCAGCAGTACGGCAATGCGTTCGATACCCAGTCCCACCAGGGAGACTGGCAGGATCAGAGCGCTTACCAGGGCGGCTACCAGCAGCCGTTCGGAGCGGAATCGGAATCTGCCCCGAGCGCTCCCGCGCAGGCCCCCGACCGCGTAGGCTTCGACCGTCCGGGTCCGACCCAGAGTGCCGCCCCGGACGCCGGCCACGCACTGACCGACGCCGGACTGCCGCGCCGCGGCAGCGTCGCCTCGCCGACCCAGCAGGCGCCGCAGCAGCAGGCACCGCAGCAGGCCAAGCCCGCGCAGCCGGCGCAGGAGCAGCAGAACCAAGCCGACCCCGCCGACGAATGGCGCTCGACCAACGACGAGCGCTGGCAGCGGGCCGGGAAGCTCAAGGACCCGAAGGCGGGCGGGGTCACCTCGTCCGGACTTCCCCGCCGGGTCCCGAAGGCCAACCTGGTCGAGGGCACGGCTGAGCAGACCCCGCAGGGCGGCCCCCAGGTCTCCCGCGCACCCGAGGACGTCCGGGGCAGGTTGAGCAACCTGCGCCGCGGGGTCCAGCAGGGACGCAGCGCGGGAACGGACACGAACGGATCGGGCCTCGGCCCGGGCAGTACCTACAACCAGGAGCGTTAGTGTGAGCATGAGCCAGGCGGCGCAGAATCTGAACTGGTTGATCACCAACTTCGTGGACAACACCCCCGGGGTGTCCCACACGGTGGTGGTCTCCGCCGACGGACTCCTGCTGGCGATGTCCGAGGGGTTCCCCCGGGACCGCGCCGACCAGCTGGCGGCCGTCGCCTCCGGACTGACCTCGCTGACCGCGGGCGCGTCCCGGATCTTCGAGGGCGGGGCGGTCAACCAGACCGTCGTGGAGATGGAGCGGGGCTTCCTCTTCATCATGTCGATCTCGGACGGCTCCTCGCTGGCCGTGCTCGCCCACCCCGAGGCGGACATCGGTCTCGTGGGCTACGAGATGGCCCTTCTCGTGGATCGCGCGGGCACCGTCCTGACCCCCGACCTCCGGGCGGAGCTTCAGGGAAGTCTTCTCAACTAACAGACAGACAGTGCGTTTCGCGCCACCGCCCCGTAAGGTGCGGTGGCGCGGTTCCAAGGGACATGGACCGCGAGGCAGTCGGAGGAGGAGACGTGGGAACACCACCGGGCTCAAGCCCGTACAACGGTTATGACGCGCACCAGGCGCCGCTCGGCGAGACCGCGCAGAACCGGTTCAACTTTCCCTCCACCCCGAGCAGACAGGGCGCGTCGCAGCCCTATCGGCAGCCCCACGCCCAGCCCGCGGGTGCGCAGGGCTCCTCACGCGCTCCGTCGGCCGCCGGCTCCAGCAGTTCGGGCGGCTCGCACAACCCGCTGGTGCGTCCGTACGCGATGACCGGCGGCCGGACCCGGCCGCGCTACCAGCTCGCCATCGAGGCGCTGGTCAGCACGACGGCCGATCCGTCCCGGCTGCAGGGGCAGTTGCCCGAGCACCAGCGGATCTGCCGGCTGTGCTTCGAGATCAAATCGGTCGCCGAGATCTCGGCCCTTCTCTCCATCCCCCTCGGCGTCGCCCGAATCCTCGTGGCCGACCTGGCCGAGGCCGGGCTCGTCGCCATCCACCAGCCGGGCGGCGACGAGGCCGCCGGCGGTCAGCCAGACGTGACACTGCTCGAAAGGGTGCTCAGTGGACTTCGCAAGCTCTAGCGGCGGCGCGGCCCGTTCAACCACCAGCGCGAAGATCGTGGTGGCGGGTGGCTTCGGCGTGGGCAAGACCACGTTCGTCGGCGCCGTCTCTGAGATCAACCCGCTGCGCACCGAGGCCGTCATGACGTCCGCGTCCGCGGGCATCGACGACCTCACGCACACCGGCGACAAGACGACGACGACCGTCGCCATGGACTTCGGCCGCATCACCCTGGACCAGGACCTGATCCTGTACCTCTTCGGTACGCCCGGTCAGGACCGCTTCTGGTTCATGTGGGACGACCTGGTCCGCGGCGCCATCGGCGCCGTCGTGCTCGTCGACACCCGCCGTCTCGCCGACTGCTTCCCGGCGGTCGACTACTTCGAGAACAGCGGCCTGCCGTTCGTCATCGCCCTGAACGGCTTCGACGGCAACCAGCCCTACCAGCCGGAGGAGGTCCGCGAGGCCCTCCAGATCGGCCCGGACACCCCCATCATCACCACGGACGCCCGGCACCGCGCCGACGCCAAGAGCGCGCTCATCACCCTGGTCGAGCACGCCCTCATGGCACGCCTGCGGTAGCTGTCCCCCTGGCGCCCCGTACCGCGAAGGCCGCGCTCCCCCTCGGGGGGCGCGGCCTTTCCGTGTGTCAGGGGCCGTGCGGGCGCCACAGGGCCCCGTACGCGCACAGGAGGGCCGGAACCCGGTGATACCGGGTTCCGGCCCTCCTGCGTCGCTCAGCGCCAGCTGTGCGGGGCGCGGAAGCCGTGCTCGCGCTCCAGGCGGCGCCAGCCGGCCGTGGTGCGGCCGCGGTGGCCCGCGGCGGGGTCCTCGTCGGACCGGGCGGCGGCACGGGCGAGCAGCACCGCCGTGATGGCGGCCAGCTCCTCGGGGTCGGCGTGGCCCTTCTCGACACGGAGAAGGTTGGCAGGCGTGGTCACGTGGATGACTCCTCTTACTGAGGCGGGTTGCCGTGCTTGCGGGACGGCAGGTCGGCGTGCTTGGTGCGGAGCATCGCGAGGGACCTGATGAGCACCTGGCGGGTGTCGGCGGGGTCGATGACGTCGTCGACCAGGCCGCGCTCCGCCGCGTAGTACGGGTGCATCAGCTCGGCCTTGTACTCCTTGACCATGCGGGCCCGCATGGCCTCCGAGTCCTCGGCCTCCGCGATCTGCTTGCGGAAGATCACGTTGGCGGCGCCCTCGGCGCCCATGACCGCGATTTCGTTGGTGGGCCAGGCGTACGTCAGGTCGGCGCCGATGGACTGGGAGTCCATCACGATGTAGGCGCCGCCGTAGGCCTTGCGCAGGATCAGGGAGATCCGGGGCACGGTCGCGTTGCAGTACGCGTAGAGCAGCTTCGCGCCGTGCCTGATGATTCCACCGTGCTCCTGGTCGACGCCCGGCAGGAAGCCGGGCACGTCCAGAAGGGTGATGATCGGGATGTTGAACGCGTCGCACATCTGCACGAAGCGGGCGGCCTTCTCGGAGGCCTCGATGTCGAGGACGCCGGCCAGCGTCTGCGGCTGGTTGGCCACGATGCCGACGACCTGGCCGTCGAGACGGGCCAACGCGCAGATGATGTTGCGGGCCCAGCGCTCGTGGACCTCCAGGTAGTCGCCGTCGTCGACGAGCTCCTCGATGACCTTGTGCATGTCGTACGGGCGGTTGCCGTCGGCCGGGACCAGGTCGAGGAGGACGTCGGAGCGGCGGTCCGCCGGGTCCTCGGAGGCGACGGCCGGCGGGTTCTCGCGGTTGTTCTGCGGGAGCATCGACAGGAGGTAGCGGACCTCCGCGATGCAGGTCTCCTCGTCGTCGTACGCGAAGTGGGAGACGCCGGAGACGCCCGCGTGGACATCGGCGCCGCCGAGGCCGTTCTGGGTGATCTCCTCGCCGGTGACCGCCTTGACGACGTCCGGTCCCGTGATGAACATCTGCGAGGTCTCGCGGACCATGAAGACGAAGTCCGTCAGCGCCGGGCTGTAGGCCGCGCCGCCGGCGCACGGGCCGAGCATCACCGAGATCTGCGGGATGACGCCGCTCGCGCGGGTGTTGCGCTGGAAGATGCCGCCGTAGCCGGCGAGCGCCGAGACGCCCTCCTGGATGCGGGCGCCCGCGCCGTCGTTCAGGGAGACCAGCGGGGCACCGGCCGCGATGGCCATGTCCATGATCTTGTGGATCTTCGTGGCGTGGGCCTCGCCCAGCGCGCCGCCGAAGATCCGGAAGTCGTGCGCGTAGACGAAGACGGTGCGGCCGTCGACCGTGCCCCATCCGGTGATCACGCCGTCGGTGTACGGCTTCTTCGCCTCCAGGCCGAAGCCCTGGGCGCGGTGCCGGCGGAGCTGCTCGACCTCGTTGAAGGAACCAGGGTCGAGCAGCAGCTCGATGCGCTCGCGCGCCGTCAGCTTGCCCTTGGCGTGCTGGGCCTCGGTCGCGCGCTCACTCGGGCCGCTGAGGGCCTGCTCGCGCAGGACGTGCAGCTCGGCCACTCGGCCACGGGCGTCGACGGGCTCGCTCGGGATCTGGTCCACAACGGTCATGTACCGACCCTACGAAGTCGGACAAGAAAACCCCGCCGTCGACTCCGTACAGTCTCGCGTGTCGAATCCTGGTGAGGCTGGACAGAACGAGGGACCGTTCGGCACGAGTCAACAGCCAGGCACCCCTCGTGTTTGTAGGGGTCCGACATAGACCCCGGCGGGCGGGGATTCGTCGGGCCAGGGCCGGCACCCCAACCTAGTGGACGCGCGCGGAAGGGCCCGCGCCTCCCGTGAGGGGCGCGGGCCCGTTGTTCCCCGGCAGGGTCAGCCTCCGCAGTGGAAGCGGGCGCCGCCCCAGTCCGCGTGGTCGTTGCCGTTGCCGTCCCCGCCGTCGTCGACCACCAGGTCGACGTAGTCGGCGCCGGTGACGTCGGCGGTGAGCGACCAGGCCGGGTCCGCGGCCCGGAGGACCGGGGACGTCACCTTCGCGGCCCCGTCGGCGAGCACGGTGAACCGGACGCTGCCCCGCGAGGCCTGGACGTCGTCCACCCCGACCTCGGCGGTGAGGGAGGTGCAGCGGCCGCCCAGGTAGTAGCGGACCGTCGAGGGCGCGTGGGTGCCGAGGCCCTTGGCGTACGTCACTCCCCCGATGCGCAGCGGGGAGCCGTCGCCGGTGCCGGTTTCGCCGTTGGAGAGGTTGCGCTCGACCGGGCCCCAGCCGTTGGTGGCCGAGGTCCAGTCGAGGTCGCCGGCCCAGCTGTCGGCGGTGGGCGGCGGGGGCAGGGTGCGGACGGTGGTGGCGGCGGCGAGCTTCCGCGCCCCTCCGCCGACGGTGTAGGCGAGGGCGGCGTCCAGGGTGTACGGCCGGTAGGCGGCGTCCACCGGGGGCGTCACCTGCCAGGTGGCGGTGGCCCTGCCGCCCGGCGCGACCGTGCCGAGGGCGACGGGGGCGGCCGGTTCGGCGGTCCAGCCGGCCGGCAGGGCGAGCGCGGCCAGGGCGCCGGAGACCTCGGTCGCCTCGTCGTTGCCGAAGACGGCCGTGACCTTGTTCGGGCGGCCCGGCAGCAGGGTCTCGGGGGCGGTGAGGGTGAGGGTGCCGCAGGCGGCGCGTTCGGCGGCCGGGCCGAGGTCGGTGACGGTGAAGTCGTCGAGGACGAAGTCGGCGCCGTCCGGTGCGTCGGCGCGCTTGCGCAGGCCGGTCCAGGTGTCGCCGCAACCGGCGGTGACGGTCTCGGAGAAGCGCCCGTCGGTCCGCTGCTGCCCGATCGGGGTGCGGCGGGTCTCGGCCTGGGTGCCGTCCGCGCGGTCGTAGCCGGTGATCCACTCGTACGCGCCCGCGTGGCTGGAGCGGTAGGCGTACTCGACGCGGTAGCGGTGACCGTCCTTCATCGGGACGGTCCAGGGGGCGGTCCGGTAGACGAGTCCGCTGTTCTCGTCGTGGGACTTGAGGGACTCGGCGCCGCCGATGACGTCGTCGATCAGCTTCCCGTTCCAGCCCGCCTGGGTGTAGGGGGCGTGCAGCTGGGCGATGTGGGTGCGCGGGTCGGTGGTGCCGCCCGCGTCCCCCTTGAGGAAGGGGCCCCAGCCCTGGTCGACGGCCTCGAAGTCCTCGTGCACCAGGGCCCCGGGCCGGGTGGCGGGGGCGTTGGCGACGATCCGTACGTCGTCGACGCGGACGGCGGCGGCGCTGCCGGCCGCGGCCTCGATCCGCAGGGTCGTGGCGCCGCGCGGCGCGGTGAAGGCGACCTTGGCGCGCTGGAGGCGGGTGCCGTTCCAGTCGGAGGCGGCGACCCGGTCCTGGAGCGCGGAGCGTTCGACGGTGACGGTCCGCCCGCCGACGGAGAGGGTGGTGGGCCGGGTGGCCCCGGGCTGGACCTCGATCAGGGCCGAGGCGGTGTACCGGCGGCCCGGGACGAGGCCGGTGATCCGCTGGGCGAGCGAGGCGGCGGCGGCGCCGGTGAGCCTGGCGCTGTTGCGGCCCTGCGCGTCGGTGTCCCGGGCGACGCCGCCGGTCCTGGTCCAGGCGGTGAGCGCGGCGTCGTTGAAGCCGGGGTCCGCGACCGGGGTGCCCTGGCCCCACTTCGGGGCGTGCTGCGCGGGTGCGCGGTCGGGGTAGAGGACGTAGGGCTGTCCGGCGGCGGCGTCCAGGGTGATCCGGCCGTCGACGGGCCGCACGGTGGCGGTCTTCACGCGCCCGTTGTCGGTGAGCCGGTACACCGAGTAGGAGCGCGTCCCGGCGGGGACGGCCCAACTGGTCGTGCCGCCGGTCCTGTTGTAGTGGTAGAGCTTCTTGCCGTCGTCCCAGGGCAGCAGGTACCGCTCGCCGTCGAGGACCTTGCGGCCGTGCTCGTAGAAGGCGCGGACGCCGTTCTCGACGGTGCCGCGGACGCCGCCGGTGAAGGTGAGGTCGTCGCCGTTCCAGCGGGTGATCCGCTCCTGCTGGAGGTACTTGGCGGGCAGGTTCCGCTGCCAGACGTTGGCGGTGAAGTCGTTCCAGTCGGTCTCGCCGGTCCAGCCCTCGAAGTCGACCAGGGCGGTCTGGCCGAGGACCGGGTGGTCGTTCCAGACGTCCTTCTCGCCGTTGCGAATGAAGCGGATGATCTGCGAGTTGAGGCCCTTGTTGGTGGCGCCGCCGTAGTCGAGGTCGTTGGCCCAGTGGGACCAGAGGGAGGCCCGCTCGAACTTGTCGGACCACTCGGTGGCGACGTTCCAGCCCTGGGCCTGCACGGCCCGCACCGTCTCGTCGGCGATCCAGCCGTGGGTGTAGTAGACGTCGATGTAGAGGGTGGAGAGGTTGCGGTCGGTCTCGTCGCGGAGCTGCTGGAAGCGGCGGGCGAGGTCGCCGCTGTTGATGTCGCGGCGCTGGTCGATGTAGTAGCTCTGGTTGAGCCAGTTCCAGCCGGGCTTCGTCTTGTCGACCAGGGTCTCGCTGAAGTTCCTCGCCTCGGGGTAGGCCTCGGTGGCGTTGACGTGGACGCCGAAGTCCGCACCCCACTTCCGGCCCTCCTTGAGGAGGGTGTTGAGGTCGGCGAGGCCGCCGGCCCGCTTGTTGTAGTTGCCCCCGTAGTCCGGGTGGGCGGAGTCGTGGCCCTCGGAGCCGTACCCCTTGAGCAGCGCGAACTGGCCGAGTCCGTCGGTGGAGAGCGAGATCCGCTTGACGTCGTCGAGGGTGCGCAGGAAGGGGTGGGTGGCCTGCGAGGCGAAGTTGAACGGGATGTGGGCGACGACCCGGTCGGGGGTGTCCTCGCTGCCCGGGGCCCTGATCCCGATCGCGCGGAAGGCGACGGCGCCGTCCTGCCAGTCGGTGGTGCCGTCGCCGTTGGCGTCGGGGGTGACGACGACCTTGGCCCAGGGCAGTCCGTCGCCGGTCGCGGGCTTCGGGGCGCCCTCGCCGCGGTAGGTCCACTGGCCCGACCAGACGCCGACCCGGGTCTCGGTGCCGGCGCCGGCGGCCCGCGTGCGGGCCTGGTGCCAGAAGCGGGCGCCGTCACGGGCGGACGCGCCGGAGGGCTTGTCGTAGCTGGAGTTGGACTCGACGGCGGCGGCGAGCCGCCCGGTGCTGACGATCGCGTAGCCGGCGCCCACCGGGGCGGGCTCGGCGGCCGTCGCGTCGGTGATCCGGGCGAAGACGTCGGCGGTCCGGGTGGAGTCCGGGTCGAGCCGGGTGAAGGCGGTCGCGGCGCCGGGGTCCGAGGAGCCGACGGAGACCAGGTCGTGGTCCGGTATGTCGAGCGTGCCGACGCGGAACGCCTCGGTGTCGCGGACGGCGGTCACCCGGAAGGTGGTGGTCCGCCCGTCGACGCCGAGCCGGGCGTCGATCTCGACGCCCGGCAGGTCGGGGAAGACGAGGGTGTACGCGGCGGAGGAGGCCGTCAGGGCGGGGGCGGCCTTGACCCGGACGTCGTGGGCGGTGCCGTTGAGGACGACCTTCGTGACGGGGGCCGTGCTGCCGAGGAGCCGGGCGCCGCTCGCGCGGTCGGTGTACGCGAGGACGCGGGGGAAGTCCTCGGCGACGGCCACGGTGAGCCGGCTCGAGGCGATGACCGGGCCGTCCGCGGCGCCGGGGGCGTCTGGGGTGGCGGCCGCCGAGGTGGCGGCGGCCGGGGTGGCGCCGGTCGCCCCGCGGGCCGCGGCACCGTCGGCCAGGGCGGGCCCGGCCAGGGCGAACACGGCGGAGGAAGCGACGGCGAGGGCGCAGGCCGCACGGATTCTTCGCGAAGGGGGGAGGGACATGCGCACTAGTTGGCCCCCGCCCCGGCGGCACCGTCAACGAGATCGCGCCGCGCGGGCCCCTCCAGTCCAAGAACCCCCTTCGGTTAGTCCAAGCGACCACCGGAGGGGGCTTCGGCCGGGCCGGAACGGCGGGGTCGGCGGCCGCCCCGGGGCGCGGGCCGCCCCGCCCCCGCGGTCGCCTCGTCGACGCCGTTCGGGTGAACATCCTCCAGAGATGTTGAAGGTTGAACGGAATGGGTCTACAGTCATTCTCGTTGAAGGTTCAACAAGAACCGATCAGCACACGTCCCGATCAAGGAGTTGTCAGTCATGGGTATCTTCAACCGCAAGAGCAACGAGTCCGCCGTCGCCGTCGCCACCCTCCCCGTCGACCCGGCCCTCGCCGCCCTGACCGGCGACTACACCATCGACCCGGCCCACAGCAGCATCGGCTTCACCGTCCGTCACGCCATGGTCACCAACGTCCGCGGCACCTTCGCCGAGCACGAGGGCGTCCTGAGGCTGGACGGCGCGAACCCGGGCGCCTCCACCGCCTCGATCGACGTCCGGATCGCCTCGATCGACACCGGCATCGGCGACCGCGACGGCCACCTGCGCAGCGGCGACTTCTTCGACGCCGAGCAGTTCCCGCTGATGACCTTCCGCTCCCTGGAGGCGCAGCAGCTCGGCGGCGACAAGTACCGGATCACCGGCGACCTGACCATCAAGGACGTCACGAAGCCGCTCGCGATCGACCTGGAGTTCAACGGCTCCGCGACGGACGTGTACGGCAACGAGCGCGTCGGCTTCGAGGGCTCCGCCGAGATCCTGCGCTCCGACTGGGGCCTGACCTGGAACGCCGCGCTGGAGACCGGCGGCGTGATGGTCAGTGACAAGGTCAAGCTGAACTTCGACATCTCCGCGATCAAGAACGCCGCCTGAGTCACCACGAGCGCGCCCGCCCTCCGCAGCAGCGGACGGCGGGCGCTCGGCGTTGTCAGTGCCGGCGTCTAGCGTCGGCGGCATGGAACTCCGTATCGACAGCGGCGTACTGACCGAAGCCGTCGCCTGGGCCGCGCGCGTCCTGCCGGCCCGCTCCCCCCTGCCCGTCCTCGGCGGCCTCCTCCTGGAGGCGGCGGACGGCCGGCTGCGGGTCTCCGGCCTCGACCACGAGGCCTCGGCCCGGGTCGAGGTCGAGGCCGACACGGACATCGAGGGCCGCGCCCTGGTCCTGGGCCGGCGGCTGCTCGACATCTGCAAGGTCCTCCCCCGGGGCCGCACCGGGCTCGCCGTCGAGGGCGCCCGCCTCTCGGTGACCTCCGGCGACGCCCGTTTCGGACTCTCCCTGCTGCCGCTGGAGGACTACCCGGCCCCGCCCGCGCTGCCCGAGGTCCGCGGCCTGGTGGACGGGGACGCGTTCGCCACGGCGGTCGGGCAGGTGGCCGTGGCGGCGGGCCGGGACGACGCGCTGCCGGTCCTCACCGGCATACGGCTCGCCCTGGACGGCACGACCATGACGCTCGCCGCCACCGACCGCTACCGCTACGCCGTCCGCACCCTGGAGTGGAAGCCCGGGGCCGAGACCTCCGGCGAAGCGGCCGACGTGGTCGTCCCGGCCCGCCGCCTCACCGAGATCGCCCGCTCCCTGGCGGGCACGGGGCCGGCCGTGCTCGCCCTGGACGGCGGCTCGATCGGCTTCGAGAACGGCGGCCTGCGCACCACGACCCGGCTGCTGGACGGCCGCCTCCCCCGCCACGACAAGCTGTTCGCGCTCGGCGACCACGCCCTGGCGGCCACCGCGCGGGCCCCGCTGGCCGAGGCGGTGAAGCGGGTCGCGGTCGTCGCGGAGGGCGACAGCCCGGTCCAGCTCACCTTCACCCCCGCCGCGATCCACCTCCAGGCGGGCTACGAGGACGACGTCGCCTCCCAGCACCTCCCGGCCACCCTCACGGGCCCGGACACCCTCACGGTCGCCTTCAACCCCGGCTACCTCCTGGACGCGCTGACCACCCTGGACACCCCGGAGGTCCACTTCCACCTCCTGGGCCCGGGCCAGCGGGCCCTCCTCACCGACGGCCCACAGACGACCCACCGCCACCTGCTGATGTCGGTGAAGCCGCTGGTCTGAGCCTTCCGGGAGCCGAAGCCTCTCTTCAACGGCACTGCTCTGTCCAGCGATTGGGGCTATTCTGAGCGCCGCACCGCAGGTGCGGGCCGTTTGCCGACATTGCCAGGGGGATCATTTGTCGACGCATGGGGCGACCTCGACGACCGAGCGCGTACCGCTCGTCCTGGTCGCGGGATTCGCCGGATCGGGCAAGTCGGAGGCGGGCAAGCTCCTGTCCCTGGCCACCGGCTGGTCGCTCCTCGACAAGGACACCCTGACGCGCCCGCTCACGGAGTCCCTCCTCACCGCCCTCGGCGGCGACCCGGACGACCGGCAGAGCCCCCTGTACGGGGAGCGGGTGCGTCCCTTGGAGTACGACTGCCTGATGAAGACCTGCTGGGAGAACGTGGAGCACGGAGTGCCCGTCATCGCGGTCGCGCCGTTCCTCAAGGAGGTCGCGGACACCCAGTGGCTCGCCCGGCTGCTCCGGCGCTGCGACCGTACCGGCGCCGGCGCCGAGATCCTCTGGGTCGACAGTGACGAGTCGTCGATGCAGGAGCGGCTGACCGCGAGGAACGCACGCCGGGACACCTGGAAGCTGGCCAACTGGCGCGCGTACCTGTCCACGATCTCCCTGGACCAGCGTCCGGTGCGGGATCACCTCCTCATCGACAACCGCATGACCGCGGCGACACCGCTGGCGGAGCAAGTGGAGGGCGCCGCACACGACCTGGTGTCCGGCTTCGGAAGGGTGACGGCATGACCGGGGTACGAGGGGTGCTCCTCTTCGGTCCCCCTGCGGCCGGGAAGGACACGATCAGCGAAGCGCTGCACGCACTGGACGCCCGCTTCGCGCAACTGGTCAAGGTGAAGGTGGGCACCGGCCGGACCGCCGGGTACCGGATGGCCACGGCGGAACAGCTCGGCTCGCTGAGAGCAGCCGGACGGGTCCTCCTGGAGACCGAGCGATACGGCAACACGTACGCCGTGGACCGTGACGACCTCGACGCGATGCGTGCGGCGGGCGGCATTCCGGTGGTGCACGTGGGCAGCCTCGCGCATCTGCGCCAGTTCGCGGGGGCGGTGGACGAACCGTGGCTCCAGGTACTCCTGTGGCTGCCCCGCGAGGACTGCGCCGTCAGGTCCGCGGGGCGCGGCGACCGCGACACGGACGAGCGCCTGGATGTCTGGGACGCGACCCTGAAGGACCTGGCGGCCGCTGAACCGGACGAGGAACTGTTCCACCTCCTGCTCCGCACCGACCTTCGGACCGCGGAGGAGACCGCCTTGGTCGTCTCGCAGGCCGCCGCTGCCGGGACGGTGCCGGCGAGGTCCGGGCGCGAACTCGCCGCGTTCCTCAGCGGAACGGCCGCGCCCGCCCGCTGACCTCCGCCGCCGGGCGGTACGGGGGAAACGGAAGCTGTGCGGGCGGGCCCCGGGGGGACACGTGATCAACAATCTGAGAGCGCTGGCGGACGCGGTGGGCGCGGGCCCCCTCACGGGGGACGGCCGCGATCTGCTCGTGAGGCAGCAAGACGTCGACGGACCACTCCATCTCGACCGGGTCTCGGCCGACCGGCTCGAGCTCGTGTACGTCGACGCGGCGGGAATCGTCTCCGTCCGCTCATGCGTCATCGAGGAGCTGGTACTCGACCACTGCGCGGCGGACGCCATCCTCGTCACGAATTCGAGGATCGGTCGGCTGACCATCCGCAACGCACCGGTGAACTGCGAGATCTCGATCAACGAGTCGACGGCGTCCGTGATCGACGTCCACTCCTGCGGGCCACTCCGAGTCAACAACGTCCGTGTCGGCGAATCGGTGCAGATCGCGGCCGTCCGCGGCAGCGTGCAGCTCAAGAACATGCGTACGGCGGCACTAGCCGTCCGGAGCCAGGCCACGTCCGGTCGGCGCGGCCGTCCCGACGTGCACCTGGAGCATGTCCGGGTGACCG
Organism: Streptomyces sp. NPDC014891; assembly: GCF_043081085.1. NCBI lineage: Bacteria > Bacillati > Actinomycetota > Actinomycetes > Kitasatosporales > Streptomycetaceae > Streptomyces > Streptomyces sp. NPDC014891. The sequence continues at coordinate 160,498 of NZ_JBIBWF010000005.1, forward strand.
AGTCCCTCGTGTTCGACGATCTCTGGCTCGCCTCGCTCGACCTGCGGGACATCGACGCCACCTCGGTGGAGCTGCGCCGGGTGCGCCTGGACTCCCCGCTGAAGGGCATCGGCGTGCACTGCAGGGACTTCCTCCGGATCAACGGCATGGTCGTACCGGGGGAGGCGGGCTGCCTCGAAGAGAGCGACGTCCAGGGCGTCGTCGACGTCAAAGGGGTGCGGCGGACAGCCGCGGCGGTGCCACGACCGCGAGCCGGCGGAGCTTCGACTCGGGCGCCCTCCGACACCACGCCCCCGCCCGAGCCACTGGAACTGACCCTCCGCTCGTCCACGGTCCGCCGTGTGCGAGTGACGGCGGAGGACGGCGCCCCGCTGGTCGTCGGCCTGGACAACTCGGTGGTGACCGAGGCGCTTTCGATGCCCTCGGGCCCAGCCCGGTTCCGCCTCGCCGGCGACTCGACCGTGCAGGAAGTGGACCTGGGCAACGCGGTGTTCCGCCGCTCCTCGCAGGTGAACGAGTTCCTGGAGCGGGTGTTCACCAAGGTGACGGCCAACTCCTTGGAAGCGGTGCGGACGACGTTGGCACGGCAGCGCCGCACGGCGGAGGCCGACGAGCTGTACTACCGGATCCGGCAGCGCGAGGCGGCCCAGACCCCATGGGTGCGGCGGCTGGTGGGCCACGGCCTGCTGGGGGGCGTCTTCGGCTGGGGAGTCCGGGCCCGCAACCCGGCCCGCGCCCTGGTGTGCGGCATCCTCGCGACCGCCGTCGCGCTGCGCCTCTCGGGGGCACCGCCCGGCCTGGGCTGTCAACGACTGACGGATCTGACCGCCGCGGGGAAGTCGCTCGTGTTCGCCTGCGCCCTGTGGCTCAACGTCGGCGTGGGTGCCCCCTCCGAGGCGAAGACGTACGACTGGACGGCGCTGGCCGTCTGCTTCACGATCGGGGGACTCGTCTTCACGACGCTGACGGTCGGCATCGTCATCCGCAAGCTCGTCCGCTGACATCCCCGATCGCCGGAGCCGTGACCTTCGCCCGGCCCCTCCTTCGACGGTCTCAGGGTCGGGCGTCCCTGAGTGCCTGCAACGCCTCGGCCACCTCGAGCCGCCCCTCTGCGTCCGGTGACCACCGCTGGAGCGTCTCCGCCGCTGCCCGCACGGTGTCGGCCGGCAGACCGACGGAATCCAGGAGGTCGGCTGCATCCGCCAGCTCGGGGGCCCAGCGCCACGCCCTGGCAGCAGTCTTCGGGATGTAGTCCGTCTCCATCAGGTAGCTGCGCGTGCGTCCACCGGCCATGTCGAGGAGTTCGTCCGTGACTCCGTAGGCGTCGGCCGCACCGTACGCCAGGGCGGCTACCAGCCGAGACGTCTTCTGGTAGGCCGAGTAGATCAGTTTCAGTACGGAGGCCTGCCCGAGTTCCTGCCCCACGACACGTGCCACGACGTCCGTTCCCCTGAAGAGGTCGGCGACGCGCTCGGCGGCGGCACTCTCACCCGACAGGTACAGGCGCGGCGACTTGCCGCCGGTGGGCGGCGAGCCCACGACAGCTCCGTCGATCACCGTCGCGGGCCGCATCCCGGCCGCGAGGGCCACGACCCGCTCGGGTGCCAAGGGGTTCGCCTCGACGAACACCGCTCCCTCCGCGAGCCCCAGGGTCGCTGCACGTGCCGCGACGTCCTCCGCAGCGCTGGGTGCGCAGAGGGACAGGACGATGTCGGCCCGGCGAACCGCCTCCTCGAACGACGCGCCTTGCAGGCCGGCCGCGTCGGCCCGGCGGCGCGTGGCGTCGCTCCTGCCCTCGGGGCACCACAGCACGGTCGAGCCCCGCGCGCGCAGCTGGGCACCTACGGCGGCTCCCATGCTTCCGGGGTGCAGGAGGGTGACCAGTGGCGCCATGACGATCTCCAGAGGGTCTGAGCGGGCCCGCGCGTGCCGGGGCGCACCGCAGTCGGAACGCGTCGGCCAGGGCGTCGACGGCCCTCATGCCATCGGGCGCCGGCGTCCTGTGGACGGCCCGCTCTGACGTAGGCGGCTTCGAGGCCACGTACCCCCGGGCGGTGCCGGTCCGTTTCCCCGTCGAGCGCCGTGATCGTCGCAGCCTACCCGCGGTGCCGGAGCCACGGCGGAACCGCCCTGGCCCTAGAACCCGCCCCCGCCGAAGTCGCCTCCGCCTCCGCCGCCGAAGTCGCCGCCTCCGAAGCCGCCGCCGTCGCCGAAGCCGCTGCCTCCGAAGTCGCCGGTGTTGAAGTCGGCTCCCGAGAAGTCGCCGCCCTCGAAGTCGCCGCCGCCGTACTCGGCGGCGTAGGCCGGGGTGGAGAGCATCGAGCCGAGGACGGTGCCCATCAGGAGGCCGGGGAGCAGGCCGCCGCCGAAGTAGCCGCCGGCCCAGGGGCCGTAGGCCGGGCCCGCCTCCCAGTACGGGCGGCGGACGCCGTCCGCGTCCACCGTGCGGGCCATCGGGTCGAGGCCGTCGTCGAGGCGGGACGCGTCGGCCGCGCAGACCGGGACCTGGCGGGCCGTTCCGCCCGCCGGGCTCCAGGTGCGGTCCTCGGTGGAGGGACCGTGCCGAGGGTCGAAGAAGCAGGGGGCGCGGCGCTCGGGCAGCGGCCGGGACTCGCGGCGGGCGGCGAGGACGGCCAGCGCGTGGCGGCCGTCGTCCAGGGCCTCGGTGACGGCGCGGACGTCGTGGGGCCGGGCGGCGGAGGCCATCAGGGACTTCGCCTTGTCGTACGAGTCGAGGGAGCGTTCGTAGTCGGCGCGCATGGCGTCGTCGGCGCCCGGCTCGGCGGGGTGGAAGTCGAGGCGTTCGAGTTCCTCGCCGAAGGCGGTGATGTCCTCGTCGACGACGACCCGGAGCTTGTCGAGTGCGGCGCGCTCCTCCGCCTCCTTGCGGAGCCGCTTGCGCCGGGTGACCGCGTAGGCGCCGGCGCCGCCCGCGACGACCACGGCGCCCAGGGTGACGAGGCCGGCGACGGGGACGTCCGAGTCGGTGCCGACGGCGCCCCAGCCGGCCGGGGCGGAGCCCCGCAGGGTGGGCAGGGCCTGGTCGACGAAGTTGTTGAGTTCGGTGGCCGCGTCGACGCCCGGCTGGCGGACGGAGGTGACCAGGTTGCGCACGGCCTGCTGGGACATCACGGCGCGGTCGGCGCCCGCGTCGAAGCGGTCGCCGAGGCGGACCGCGTAGAGGCCGGTGACGCCGGTCTGCGTCCGCAGGTTCGCGAGGAGGTCCTTCGGCGGGAACTGGGCGTTCGCGGGCAGGACCGCCACGAACAGGGGCTTGTCCGCGTCCTTGATCTTCTGGGCGAGGGCGTTCGCCTCGGACGTCGACAGCTGGTCGGCGGCGCCCGGGTCGACGTAGACCGGGCCCTGTCTCAGGGCGGCGGCCGCGTCGGGGATCCACGTGGCCCTGGCACCCGCGGAGGGGGCCAGGACCAGGAGCAGCAGCAGTATCAGCCCGCCGAGGGCCGACAGTACGGAGAGCGGCCTGGTCCTCATGGTTCGACGCTACCCGAAGCGCGACAAACAAGACATAGAGCGGCGCTTCGGGCAGCGGGCCGGCTACTCGGCGGGGTCGATCCCGGCCCGCAGCACGCCGTACGTGAAGGCGTCCTCCAGGGCCTGCCAGGAGGCCGCGATGACGTTCTCGCCGACGCCGACGGTCGACCACTCGCCGTTGCCGTCGCTGGTGGTGATCAGGACGCGGGTGGTGGACTCGGTGCCGTGGCGGCCCTCCAGGATGCGGACCTTGTAGTCGACCAGCTCGAACTTGGCGAGCTGCGGGTAGATCCGCTCCAGGGCGAGCCGCATCGCGCGGTCGAGGGCGTTGACGGGCCCGTTGCCCTCGGCGGTGGCGACGATCCGCTCGCCCTTGGCCCAGAGCTTCACGGTGGCCTCGTTGGCGTGGGTGCCGTCGGGGCGGTCCTCGACGATCGCGCGCCAGGACTCGGTGCGGAAGTAGCGGCGGGCCCGGCCCTCGGCCTCCTCCCGGAGGAGCAGCTCGAACGAGGCGTCGGCGGCCTCGTAGGTGTAGCCCTGGAGCTCGCGCTCCTTGACCCGCTCGACGACACGGGCCACGAGCGCGCGGTCGTCGCCCAGGTCGACGCCGAGCTCCTTGCCCTTGAGCTCGATGGAGGCCCGGCCGGCCATGTCGGAGACCAGCATCCGCATGGTGTTGCCGACCAGCTCGGGGTCGATGTGCTGGTAGAGGTCGGGGTCGACCTTGATCGCGGAGGCGTGGAGCCCGGCCTTGTGCGCGAAGGCGGAGACGCCGACGTAGGGCTGGTGGGTGGAGGGGGTGAGGTTGACGACCTCGGCGATGGCGTGCGAGATCCGGGTCATCTCGGCGAGGGCGCCGTCGGGCAGCACCTTCTTGCCGTACTTGAGCTCCAGGGCGGCGACGACGGGGAAGAGGTTGGCGTTGCCGACCCGCTCGCCGTAGCCGTTGGCGGTGCACTGGACGTGGGTGGCGCCGGCGTCGACGGCGGCCAGGGTGTTGGCGACGGCGCAGCCGGTGTCGTCCTGGGCGTGGATGCCGAGGCGGGCGCCGGTGTCGGCGATGACCGTGGCCACGACGGCCTGGATCTGGGCCGGGAGCATGCCGCCGTTGGTGTCGCAGAGGATGACGACGTCGGCCCCGGCCTCGTGGGCGGCGCGGACGACGGCCTTGGCGTAGTCGGGGTTGGCCTTGTAGCCGTCGAAGAAGTGCTCGCAGTCGACGAAGACGCGGCGGCCCTCGGAGACCAGGTGAGAGACGGTGTCGCGGACCATCTCCAGGTTCTCGTCGAGGGTGGTGCGCAGGGCGAGCTCGACGTGCCGGTCGTGCGACTTGGCCACCAGCGTGACGACCGGGGCGCCGGATTCGAGGAGCGCCTTGACCTGCGGGTCCGCGGCCGCGTCGCCGCCGGGTCTGCGCGTGGCGCCGAAGGCGACGAGCTGCGCGTTCTTGAAGTCGATCTCCTGGCGGGCGCGGGCGAAGAACTCCGTGTCGCGCGGGTTGGCCCCGGGCCAGCCGCCCTCGATGAAGCCCACGCCGAACTCGTCGAGGTGCCGTGCGATGGTCAGCTTGTCCGCGACGGTGAGGTTGATGCCTTCACGCTGCGCCCCGTCGCGCAGCGTCGTGTCGAAGACATGGAAGCTGTCGTCGAGGCCCGGGCTCTCGGCGTTCTCCGTGGTCATGGCTGTGATGGCTCCTGTCGGATGTGGCTCCGGAAGGTATGGATCCACTTGCCCCCATTCTCACGCGGCGTCGGTCTCCGGCGCGGGTGGGGCCGGAAAACGAAAAAACCCCTCGCGGGTGCGAGAGGTCTGCGCGCGGGTCTGAGGCACGGTGTCCACTGCCGCGGGGGTCGTGCCGCGATTCAGTGGCCACTGCGGACCGGCGCGCTGCTGCCGATAATCATCGTGGTAGCAAGCACGCCGGAAGTCTGACACAGGTGGCGTCCCGGCGGGACGGGGATCTCACGATACGGGCAGCCGGTCCGGCTCGCGGCCGGGCCGGGCGTCGCCTCCGTCCGTGCCGACCCGTCCCAGGTCGATGTCCCGGGTCTCGCGCATCGTGAGGTAGACGACCAGGGAGACGGCCGCGCAGCCCGCCACGTACCAGTAGAAGCCCGACTCGACGCCCGCGTCCTTGAACCAGAGGGCCACGTACTCGGCCGTTCCGCCGAAGAGGGCGTTGGCGACGGCGTACGGCAGGGCGACACCGAGGGCGCGGATGCCGGTGGGGAAGAGCTCGGCCTTCACGCAGGCGTTGATCGAGGTGTAGCCGGTGACGACGACCAGCGCGAGCAGCGAGAGCCCGAGGGCCGGCCAGAAGGAGCCGGCGTGCTTCAGCATCGTCAGGATCGGGACGGTGAGGAGCGTGGAGCCCACCGCGAAGGTGATGAGCAGGGGGCGGCGGCCGATGCGGTCGGAGAGGCGTCCGGCCAGCGGCTGGAGGCAGGCGAAGACGATGAGGGCGCAGAAGGAGACCAGGGTGGCGGTCTGCTTGGGGAGGCCTGCGGAGTTGGAGAGGTACTTGGTGAGGTAGGTGGTGTACGTGTAGTACGCCACGGTGCCGCCCATGGTGAGCGCGACGACGAGGAAGGCCTCGCGCCGGTGCGCCCAGAGCGCCGTGAGGGTGCCCTTCTGGTCGCTCGCGACCCCGTCGTCGGCGGTGGTCTCGTACACCTCCGTCTCCAGCATCGTGCGGCGCAGGTAGAAGACGACGGCCGCGCCGAGGGCGCCGAGGACGAAGGGGATGCGCCAGCCCCAGCTGTGCAGGGCCTCGGTGGAGAGGGTGTGCTGGAGGACGAGCAGCAGGCCGAGGCCGAGGATCTGGCCGGCGGTCATCGACACGTACTGGAAGCTGGAGGCGAAGCCGCGGTGCTCGGGGGCCGAGGCCTCGGTGAGGTAGGTGGCGCTGGCGGCGTACTCGCCGCCGACGGACAGTCCCTGGAGGAGGCGGGCCACCAGGAGGACCGCGGCGCCGCCGTACCCGGCGACGGCGTAGGTGGGCGCGACCGCGATGAGGAGCGCGGAGGCGGACATCAGGGTGACGGTGAGGGTGAGGGCCGCCTTGCGGCCCCTGCGGTCGCCGACCCGGCCGAGGAGCCAGCCGCCGACGGGACGCATGAAGAAGCCGACGGCGAAGATGCCGGCGGTGTTCATGAGTTTGGCCGTGTCGTTCCCCTCGGGGAAGAACGCCCCCGCGAAGTAGGTGGCGAAACTGGCGTACACGAACCAGTCGAACCACTCGACCATGTTGCCGGCGGAGCCGACCCAGATCTTCTTCCAGTGCTCTCGTCCCATGGACCGGAACCGTGCCGGAGGTGACGCCGGGGCAACAAGGGTGCAGCGGGCAACGATCCCGTGTACTTGCGTGCGTTGTGGTCGCGGCCCGGGCGGGGACGGCGGCGGGCCGGCCCGCGGCCAGGGTCGCGGCCAGGGTCGCATCAGGGTCGCGGTCAGGGTCGCGGTCAGGGTCGCGGCAGCAGGTCCTGCTCGATGAACTCTCGTACGTGCGCCAGGACTTGCTCGCGTCCGGTGCCGGGCACGCCGACGGCGACGTGCACGCTGAAGCCGTCCAGGAGCGCCCTCGTGCGGGTGGCGAAGCGGTCCGGGTCGACCGGCCGGAACTCGCCGCGCGAGACGCCCTCGGCGAGGATCGCGACCAGGTCGCGGTGCCAGGCCCCCTCGATGGCGGCCTGGCGGACCCGGGCGTCGGCGTCCGCGTTCTGGGACCGGTTCCACACCTCCAGCCAGAGGATCCAGTGCGGATCGCGCGGGCCGTCGGGCACATAGACGTCGACGTACCCGTCGAGCCGCTCGCGGGCGGTCCCGGGCCGGGAGAGCAGGGCGCTGCGCTCCGCGCCGAGGCGCCCCTCGCTCCACTCCAGGGTCTGGAGCAGCAGCTCGTCCTTGGTGCGGAAGTAGTAGAGCAGGTGCCCGCTGCTCATCCCGACCTGCCGCCCGAGCCCCGCCATGGTGAGCCCGTCGAGCCCGCGCTCGGCGATGGTGTCCATGGCGGCGGCGAGCAGCTCCTCGCGGGGCGGGGCGGCCTGGTTGCGCCGGCGGGGCGGGGCGGCCGCGACGGAGGGGCGGGAGGGGTCGGAGGGGTCCATACGGGTCACTCGTACGTTCTACCTCATCCCCCTCCCGGCCTCAGACCTTCGGCTGCTGCTGGGTGATGCAGTGGATACCGCCCCCACCTGCGAAGATCGTGCGGGCGTCGACCAGGACGACCTCGCGCTCCGGGAAGAGGCGGCGGAAGATCTCGGCGGCCAGCTCGTCGTGCGGGTCGTCGAAGGCGCAGAGGACCACGCCGCCGTTGCACAGGTAGTGGTTGATGTACGAGTAGTCGACCCAGTCGCCCTCCTCGTCCTTCAGGACGGTCGGGGCGGGGATCTCGACGACCTCCAGGGGGCGTCCCTGGGCGTCGGTCTGGCCGCGCAGGATGTTCACGTACATCCGGGAGCGCTCGTAGTCGGGGTGGGCCGGGTCCTGCTGGCTGTGGACGAGGACCGTGCCGGGGCGGGCGAAGGCGGCGACGATGTCGACGTGGCCCTGGGTGCCGTAGAGGCCGTAGTCGCCGCTGAGGCCGTGCGGGAGCCAGATCGCCTTGGTCGTGCCGAGCTTGGCGTGGATCTCGGCCTCGACCTGCTCGCGGGTCCACCCGGGGTTGCGGCCGGAGCCGAGCTGCACGGTGTCGGTGAGCAGGACGGTGCCCTCGCCGTCGACGTGGAGGGCGCCGCCCTCGTTGACGAGGGGGGAGGAGAGGACCGGGACGCCCGCCGTGTCCGCGACGTGCCGGGCGATCTTCGAGTCGTGCTCCCAGCGGGCCCAGTCCTGGGCGCCCCAGCCGTTGAACACCCAGTCGACGGCGGCCAGTGCGGTGCCGTCGGTGACGAAGGTCGGGCCGATGTCCCGCATCCAGGCGTCGTCGAGGTCCCGCTCGACCAGCTCGACGTCCTCGCCCACGAGGGCGCGGGCGGAGTCGGCGTCGCCGGGGGCCACCACCATCGTCACGGGCTCGAAGCGGCGTACGGCGCGGGCCACGGACGCCCAGGCCGTACGGGCCTCGGCCAGCTCCTCGGCGTTGGTGAAGGTGGGGTTGGGGCTGGGCCAGGCCATCCAGGTGCGCTCGTGCGGCGTCCACTCGGCGGGCATGCGGTAGGTCATGGTGACGGGTCCTCGTGGGGCTAGACGGTCCGGGTGGGCCGGGGGCGTTCGCAGGGCTGGTCGTCGGGACGCCCCGGCCGGTCGGAGCGGTGCAGGTGGGTCGGCGCAGGCGGGTCGGGGCGGGCGGTCGGTGCGGCCGGGGTCCGCCGTCCCGCGTACGGGGCGGGCCGTCCCCTCGCCACTCTTTTGAGCGACACTCTAAATGTTCAGCCGCTTTCCTCCAAGCATTGACTCGGCGTGCTGGCTCAGGTCACATTGAGCGTCGCTCTAAATATGCCCGCCGCTCCCGTCCCAGGAGACCCCATGCCCATAGAACAGCGCGGAGTCGACACCGTCCCCGAGGCCGAACGCACCAGCGGGCCCCGGGATCTCGTCGCGATCCTGCTCGGGTCCAACCTCTGCCTGGGGGTGATCGTCTTCGGCTGGCTGCCGGTCTCCTTCGGGCTCGGGCTCTGGGCCTCGGTGACCTCCGTCCTCACCGGCACCCTGGTCGGCGTCGCGGTCACCGCCCCGCTGGCCCTCGTGTCGCTCCGCACCGCCACCAACCTCTCCACCTCCTCCGGCGCCTTCTTCGGTGTCCGGGGCCGGCTGGTCGGCTCGGTGGTCGGCCTGCTGCTCTCCCTCGGCTACACGGCGCTGACCCTCTGGATCGGCGGCGACGTGATGGTGGGAACGCTTGCCCGGCTGGTCGGCCTCCCGACCGGCGGCGCCGCGCACGCGGCCGTCTACGCGCTGCTGGCGGCCGGAACCGCGGTCGCCGCGGTGTACGGCTACCGGCTGCTGCTCAAGCTGAGCAAGGCGCTCTCGGTCGTCATGACCGTGCTCCTCGCCCTCGGACTCCTGGCGTACGCCGGCGACTTCACGGCGGCCGCCGTGCCGGACACCCCCTACCTGCTCGGCTCGTTCTGGCCGACCTGGCTGCTCTCGGCGGTGGCGGCGGGCCTCAGCGGACCGGTCGCCTTCATCACCCTGCTCGGCGACTACACCCGGTACGTCTCCCCCGAGCGGCACAGCTCCCGGTCCGTCTGGCGGGCCACCTGTCTCGGCCTGCTCGTCGGACTGCTGGTCCCCCAGCTCTTCGGCACGTTCACGGCGCTCGCCGCCCGCGGCGGACTCGACTACGCCGGGCCGCTGGTCGCCGCCTCGCCCGCCTGGTACCTCGTCCCGCTGCTGCTCGCGGCCACCGCCGGATCCGTCGGCAACGCGGGGCTGATGCTGTACTCGATGGGCCTCGACCTGGACGCGATCCTGCCGAAGGCCACCCGGGCCCGGGCCACGCTCGTGGTCGCGGCGGTCGCGACGGCCTTCGTCTTCCTCGGACACTTCGCCTCGGACGCCCAGTCGGCGATGACCTCGTTCGTGCTGCTGCTCACGGCGATCGGCACGCCCTGGGCGGTGATCACCCTGATCGGGCACGTGCGCTGCCGCGGCGCGTACGACCCCGAGGCCCTCCAGGTCTACAACCGGCGCTCGCGCGGCGGGATCTACTGGTACTCGGCGGGCTGGCACCCGCGCGCCACCGCCTCCTGGGCGATCGGCGCGGCGGTCGGCCTCGCCGGGGTGTCGACGCCCCTGTACGAGGGGCCGCTGCTGGCGCTGACCGGCGGGATCGACTGCAGCTTCGTGCTGTCGGGCCTCGTGGGCGGAACCCTGTACGCGGTCCTGACGCCGAACAGGGCCCCGGTGGACGCGACGGCTCCGGAGGCCCTGGCGACCGCGGAGTAGGACCGGCCTCCTCGGACGGGGCCGGGCCAGGCCCGGGACCCGGTCAACGGGCAGAGCCGTGGGCCCGGCCGCGGGACGGATCGCGGGCCCCGACGGCGGGCGGGACTCCGGGCCCGATCCGAGGGAGCCGTTCTCAGGGAGCCGTTCTCAGGGAGACGCCCCGCCGGCCGGGCCGTGGGCCCGGCACGGCCGGCGGGGCGTCCTCCGAGGCGGGCGACTAGCCCAGCTGGTGCATCCAGCCGTGGACGTCCTCGGCCTTGCCGGTCTGGACGGCGAGGAGCGCCTCGCGGAGCTTCATCGTGACCTCGCCGGGCTCGCCGCCCGACTGCTGCCACTCGCCCCGGGCGGACTTCACCGTGCCGACGGGGGTGATCACGGCGGCGGTGCCGCAGGCGAAGACCTCGGTCAGGGAGCCGTTCGCGCTGTCGGCCTGCCACTGGTCGATGGAGACGCGGCCCTCCTCCGGCTCCAGGCCGAGGTCCGCCGCCAGCCTGAGCAGCGAGTCGCGGGTGATGCCGGCGAGCAGCGAACCGGTGAGGGTGGGGGTGACGAGCTTGTTCCCGTACACGAAGTACAGGTTCATGCCGCCGAGTTCCTCGACCCACTTGTGCTCCACGGCGTCGAGGTAGGCGACCTGGTCGCAGCCCTTCTCGGCGGCCTCGGCCTGCGCGAGCAGCGAGGCCGCGTAGTTGCCGCCGGTCTTGGCGTCGCCGACGCCGCCGGGGACGGCGCGGACGCGGTTCTCCGAGAGCCAGATGGAGACGGGCTTCACGCCGCCGGGGAAGTACGGGCCGGCCGGGGAGGCGATGACGACGAAGAGGTACTCGTTGGCCGGGCGGACGCCCAGGCCGACCTCGGTCGCGATCATGAACGGACGCAGGTAGAGCGAGGCCTCGCCGCCGTGCGCCGGGACCCACGCCTTGTCCTGCTGGACGAGGACGTCGCAGGCCTCGACGAAGGTCTCGACGGGCAGCTCGGGCATGGCGAGCCGGTGGGCGGAGGCCTGGAAGCGGCGGGCGTTGGCGTCGGGACGGAAGCTGGCGACCGAGCCGTCGGGGCGGCGGTAGGCCTTCAGGCCCTCGAAGATCTCCTGCGCGTAGTGCAGGACGTTGGTCGCCGGGTCCAGGGAGAGCGGGCCGTACGGCACGAGCTGCCCGTCGTGCCAGCCCCGGCCCTCGGTCCACCGGATGGTGACCATGTGGTCGGTGAAGTGGCGGCCGAACCCGGGGTTGGCCAGGATCGCCTCGCGCTCCGCGTCGGACAGCGGGCTGGAGGAGGGCTTGAGCTCGATGGTGGGCGTCGTCATGAGTGCGTGTCCTTCACCGGTTGTGTGTGTCGGACCGCGCTCACGCCTCAGTCTGCGGCTGACGTCCGCGGTACGTGGACGTCCGAGCATGCCCGCATGCCGCGGCCCCACGTTCGATTATCGCTCGTGGGGGCCGGTGCACGAAACGGGTGAACACGGTCCAGGGTTCGATGGTTGCACCCTGCGGCCGCACAGGTACAGCCGCCGGGCGCTGAGGCGACCCGGCGGCTGCTGTGGAGAGTCAGTCGGCGCGGGTCAGCTCGCTACTCGCGCGGCGAGCGCGTCGCCGATCTCGTCCGTCGTGCGGACGGAGTCGCCCCGCTCGGTGAGGTCGGCCGCGACGGCCTCCTCGACCCGGGCGGCCTCGGTCTCGTAGCCGAGGTGGCGGAGCAGGAGCGCGACGGAGAGGACGGTGGCCGTGGGGTCGGCCTTGCCCTGACCCGCGATGTCCGGCGCGGAGCCGTGGACCGGCTCGAACATGGACGGGAACGCGCCGCTCGGGTTGATGTTGCCCGAGGCGGCGACGCCGATGCCGCCGGAGACGGCCGCGGCGAGGTCGGTGATGATGTCGCCGAAGAGGTTGTCGGTGACGATCACGTCGAAGCGGGCCGGGTCGGTGACGAGGAAGATCGTCGCGGCGTCGACGTGCAGGTAGTCGGTGGTGACGTCGGGGAACTCGGCCGCGACCTTGGTGAAGATGTCCGTCCACAGGTGGCCGGCGAAGGTCAGCACGTTGTTCTTGTGGACCAGCGTGAGCTTCTTGCGCGGGCGGGCCTGGGCGCGGGCGAAGGCGTCGCGGACGACCCGCTCGACACCGAAGGCGGTGTTGACCGAGACCTCGGTGGCGACCTCGTGCGGGGTGCCCTTGCGGATCGTGCCGCCGTTGCCGGTGTACGGGCCCTCGGTGCCCTCGCGGACCACGACGAAGTCGATCTCGGGCTGCCCGGCGAGCGGGGTGGCGACGCCGGGGAGCAGCTTCGAGGGACGCAGGTTCACGTGGTGGTCGAAGGCGAAGCGGAGCTTCAGGAGGAAGCCGCGCTCCAGGACCCCGGACGGCACGGACGGGTCGCCGATGGCGCCGAGCAGGATGGCGTCGTGCTTCTTGAGCGAGTCGAGGTCGGCGTCGGTGAGGGTCTCACCGGTGGCGTGGTAGCGCTTGGCGCCGAAGTCGTACTCCTCGGTCTCCAGCTTCACGTCCTGGGGAAGGACGGCCGCGAGGATCTTGAGGCCCTGGGCCACGACCTCCTGGCCGATGCCGTCGCCGGGAATGACTGCGAGATTGATGCTGTGAGACATGTCGGCACCCTACTCTTCGTCCCATCGTCTGACACGTCTCGTCCATCATGCGGACGAAGCGCTATTCGGACGACGGTGGGTCAGTGGCCGGTGGAGCCGCCGTTGTCACGGCGGTCGAGGGCGCGCTGGAGGGCGGCGGCGGCGTTCTGGCGGGCCTCGTCGCTGGGACGGTTGGCGGAGTGGCGGACGCGGCGGGCGGTCTGAGTTGCCATGGGGGATCGACTCCTTGAGATCAGTGGTGATCTGAAGTGCGGAGATCAGTGGTGATCGAAGGCGCCGGCAGGGGCGGGGAGCGCCGCCGCAGGGGTTGCCTGCACAGGGCGTCGCGCTCTCGACCGCCATTCGCTGATGAAGCGAGACGTTCGGCTTCTACAAAGCTAGGGCAGGTCCCCTCATCTGTCTCCACAATTACTCGGACTTCCTACTATCTGAGACGGCGCGCCACGGCGCGTCAGCCCGCGATGGCCCGCAGCTCGCGGATGAGGGCCCGTACGGCGAGCGAGGAGGCCAGCTCAGGGGTGGTGACGTAGCCGACGGAGCGGGTCGGGCGGTCCGGACCGAGATCGGTGATCTCGACCGAGGGCGGCGCTCCGACCAGGGACAGCTCCGGCATGACCGCCATCCCGAAGCCGGTGCCCACCATCGAGAGCACTGTCCCGTCGTCCTCGGCCCGGACGGTGGCGGGCGGCAGCCACTCCTGCCCGGCCCACCAGTCGCGCGTGTACGAGGTGCAGTTCTCGGTCCAGTCGATGAGCGGGAGCGAGCGGGGTGCCGGATGGCCCGCCGGGTGCACCAGCGCGTACCCCTCCTCCACCAGGACGCCGCCGACCAGTTCCGGCGGGACGGGCGAGGTCGTGCCGAGCGTCGCGATGCCGAGGTCGGCCCGCCCGTCGAGCACCTCGCCGGCGGTCCCTCGCCCCACCTCCCGCACGATCCGCACCTCGGGCACGATCCCCGGGTGCCGCTCCGTCAGACGCCCCAGGGCCCGCGGGAGCAGATGGAGCGCGGCGCTGCGGAAGGCCGCGATCCGCAGCGGCCCGGCGAGGACGCCCGCGCCCGCGCCCGCCCCGGCGCCTGCCGCCGCACTCGCCGCGGCGCGCACCTCGGAGCCCATCACCTCCAGGAGCCGGAGGACCCGCCGGGCGTGCGCGAGGGCCACCGCGCCCGCCGGCGTGGGGGTCGCGCCGGACCGGCCGCGGTCGAAGAGGACCGCGCCCAGCCGCCGCTCGCTGCCCCGCACCGAGTGGGAGACCGCGGACTGGGTCATGCCGAGGACGGCGGCGGCCGCCGAGAAGCCGCCGGTGTCGGCGACGGCGACGAAGACGCGCAGTTCGCGGGGCGCGAGTTCGGTCACGGGGGCTCCCACCTGTATCTATGAGCGGCGTTCATGGAGGGGCCGCGGCCATCGACGCTACCCCCTGCCCGGCCGCCGGATTCCTTCCTACGGTCGGCGGCATGACGAACGACACCATGATCACCGTCCGGCAGACCGCCCGTCCGGACGGCTTCCCCACGCCCGGCCTCTTCGCCTTCACCGAGTCCGCGGTCCCGGCACCGGAGCCGGGCACCGCCCTGGTCGAGAACCTCCAGTGGTCGGTCGACCCCTACCACCGCGAGGCGATGGACTCGGACGAGATCTGGACCCTGGGCTCCCCCATGGAGGGCCGCACGCTGGGCCGGGTCCTGGAGTCCCGCGACCCCGCGCTGCGGCCGGGCGACCTCGTCCTGCACCGCCGGGGCTGGCGCACGCACTCCGTCGTGTCCCCCGCCGAGGCGAGGAAGGTCCCGGACCTCGGCCCCGGCGTCCCGCTCGCGGCGCACCTGAGCCTGCTCGGCGGTACGGGCCTGTCGGCCTTCGTCGGCCTGACCCGGATCGCGCGCCTCCAGCCGGGTGAGGACCTGTTCGTCTCGGCCGCGGCGGGCGGGGTGGGCACCGCGGCGGGCCGGCTGGCCCGGCTGCTGGGCGCGGGCCGGCTCGTGGGCAGCGCGGGTTCGGCGCGGAAGGCGGCGTACCTGACGGAGCGGGTCGGCTTCGACGCGGCCTTCGACTACCACGACGGCCCGGTCCCGGAGCTGCTCGCCGCGGCGGCGCCGGACGGGCTCGACGCGGTGCTGGACGGGGTGGGGGGCGACCATCTGGAGGCGGCGATCGGCGCGCTGCGCCCGTTCGGGCGGATCGCCTGGGTCGGCGCGGTGGGCCAGTACCACTCGCTCTCCGCTCCCCCGCCGGCTCCGCGCAACCTCTTCGACGTGGTCGGCAAGAGCATCCGGCTGGAGGGGTTCCTGGTCCGCGACCACTCCGACGCCCTGGAGGAGCTGTACGAGCTCGCCGTTCCGGGGCTGCGTGACGGCTCGCTGCCCCTGGACGTGACGGTGGTGGACGGCTTCGAGCACATCGTGAGCGCGTTCCTCGGGATGCTGCGGGGCGAGAACCTGGGGAAGATGCTGGTCGCCCGATGAACTCGGCCCCGCTATCTAGTTTGCATGGCTATCTAGCTGATGGTGCAATACACCCATGGCCGCAGACCGCAGATCCAGCTGGCTCAAGGGAGTCCTCGACCTGCTCGTCCTCTCCCGCCTGACCGACGGCGAGAGCTACGGGTACGAGATCGCCAAGGCGCTCGCCGAGGCGGGACTCGGCGAGATCAAGGGCGGGACGCTCTATCCCGTACTGAACAGGCTGGAGGAAGCGGGTCTGGTGGAGGCCGAGTTCCGCGCCGCGGAGCGCGGCCCGGGGCGCCGCTACTACCGGCTCACCGCACGGGGGCGCGAGCACCTCGCCACCGAGAGCCGCGACTGGCTGCGCTTCCACCGCGCCGTCGAGACCACGCTCCACCCAGGGGGAACCACCGCATGACCACCGCATCCGACCGTTACTTCACCGAGCTCGCCGACGCGCTGCGCTCCGCGGGCGTGCCGCCGGAGCAGGTCGACGCCACCGTCGAGGACCTGCGCGGGCACCTCTCCGGCACCGGTGCGCACCCGGAGGAGGAGTTCGGCCCGGCCGCCGCGTTCGCCGCCCGGCTCGGCGGCCTCGCGCCGCTGCCGGGCGAACCGGACGACCGGGCGGAGAGCTGGACCTGGACGGCGGACCTCTTCAACGACCGCCGGATGCTCGCCGTCCACGGCGACCAGGGCTGGGAGGTGGAGTCCCTGGACCCCCTCGGCCGGTTCGTCTGCCGCCGTCCCGCGACGGCGACCCTGCGCTGGGAGTACCGCCGCGAGGTCATCGGCGCCGGGCGCCGGGCCAGGGTGCTGGCCGAGCTGGAGCCGGAGGGCTGGGAGCCGTGCGGGGAGTGGCTGGTGTACGGCTACTTCAAGCGGCCGCGGGCGGCGACGGCCGGCCCCGCCGGAGCCCTGGACGCCCGGCCGGCCGCCCCGCGCCGGTGGCTGTTCCTGAGCCGCCGCGGCAAGGCGGCGCTCGCGGTGTGGGCCGTCGTGGTCGGCGCCGCGACGGCGGCCTGCTTCGTCGGGACGCTCGGCACGGGCGGGCTCGCGATCACCATCGCCCTCGCCTCGATGTTCTCCGCCCTGTTCACCTCGCACCTGGAGACGGCCAAGGGGCGGGTGGACCAGGAGCGCCCGACCTCCCCCTGACCCCTCCTCACATCACGTCGCCGTCGCGCCAGTCGAAGACGAGCGCGGCGGCGGGATCGGGCAGTGTCCGGCCGGCCGCCGGGCGCAGCAGGACGTGCCCCTCCTCCTCGGCGAGCCGGACGGGCCCCTCGGGCCCCATCGCCTCGATGCGACCCTCCCAGACCCGCCAGCCGCGCGCCCGGTAGAGCGCGGCCCCCTCGTCCGAGGCGCCGAGGGCCCCGAAGGCGTGGGTCCCGTCGATCACCCGCTCCAGTGCGGCCATCACGGCGCCGCCGAGCCCCTGCCGCCGGAGGCCGGCCCGGACGGCGACGGCCTCGACGTACCCGACGCGGTGGGAGCGCCCGCGATGGCGGGCGCGGCGCAGGACGACGGCGCCGTGGGCCGCGATGCCGTGCTCGTCCTCGATCCAGGCGTGGACGCCGCCGAGGCAGTGGTCCCAGTCCTCGTCGGAGAAATCTCCACCGAAGGCCTCGTCGAGCAGCTCGCGTACGGAGCGGAGCCGGTCGGCCCCGAGTTCGTGGGTGGGCGCGGTCCTCAGGGTCATGCCCCCAGACTCCCACAGCACTTCTAACCCCTAATTAACCATTGACAGGTTAGAGGGCGCCTGCTTGAGTGCTCGCATAACCGCTGTCACGCACGCAAGGGGTTAGATATGACGTCCGACGTCCTGTCCGTCCACCACCGCACCGCCACGGTCCGGGGCCACGAGATCGCCTACCGGGAGGCCGGTCCGGCCGACGCGCCCGTCCTCCTCCTGCTGCACGGCTTCCCCACCAGCTCGCACATGTTCCGCGACCTGATCCCGCTGCTCGCCGACCGCTACCGGCTGATCGCCCCCGACCACCTGGGCTTCGGCCGCAGCGCGGCCCCCGACGCCGCCGACTTCGACTACACCTTCGCCGAACTGGCCTCGCTCACCTCGGAGTTCACGGAGATCCTGGGGCTGGAGCGGTTCGCGATCTACCTCCAGGACTACGGCTCCCCCATCGGCCTGCGCCTCGCCCTCGCCCACCCGGAGCGGATCACCGCGATCGTCACCCAGAACGGCAACGCCTACGAGGAGGGGCTCGGCGCCGAGGCCTGGGCGCCGGTCCTCGCCCTGATCGAGGAGCGCACCCCGGAGACGGAGGCACCGGTGCGCGCCATCCGCTCCCTGGACGGCATCCGGTGGCAGTACGAGACGGGCGTGCCGGCCGCGTACCGGGACCTGCTGAGCCCGGACGCCTGGCACCACGACGCGGCGCTCATGGCCCGCCCGGGCCAGGACGGCATCCAGCTCGCCCTGATCGCCGACTACGGCTCCAACTTCGCGCTCTACCCGGCCTTCCAGGAGTACTTCCGCACCAGCAGGGCCCCGCTGCTCGCGGTCTGGGGCGAGGGCGACGAGATCTTCGTCCCCGCGGGCGCCGAGGCGTTCCGCCGGGACCTCCCGGACGCCGAGGTCCACCTGCTCCCGACGGGCCACTTCGCCCTGGAGACCCACGCGCCGGCGATCGCGGAGCTGATCGGGGACTTCCTCGCGCGGCGCGCCGACCTCAGGCCGTAGCCCTCTCCAGATCCCGGCCCACCCGCTCCAGCCAGCCGGCGAGCTCCTCCCGGGAGGAGGCCTCGCCCCCGCTCAGGGCCGCGGCCTGCGCGTCCGTGATCCGGTCGGGCCCCGACTCCGTCAGCAGCCCGTGGAGCCGCTTGACCAGGGACATCATCCGCAACGCGTCGAGATGCTCGACCGCGTCGACCCCGTGCCCAGGGCCGAGTGTCGTCGAACCGGGCATGTCGTGCCTCCTCACCGAACCCCCTCCCAGCAGCCTAAGCCCGCACGATGAGAACCGCCCCCGTCCGCGAAATCGTCACCGGGCGGCCCGTAAGTCGTCCGGGCCCAAGTCCGCCACGCCGGGAGGGAGCGGATTCTTGCTTTGTGGATCACACAGCCAAGGTCCTGCCCCCTACCCTGTCGGGTGTCGAGTCCGTGCAGAGATAGGGGCAAGGCCGTGCCATCTGATGCTTCCCCCGACCCGTATGCCGACCGCCTGGCCTTCGGGCAGAGGATGCAGATCCTCCGTGAGCGCCGTGGCATGACCCGCACGGTCCTCGGCGGCCTTCTCGGCAGGTCCGTCGACTGGGTGAAGGACATCGAACGCGGCCGCCTCCAGGCACCCGGGCTCGAGACGGTGTACCGCATCGCCGAGGCCCTCCGCGTCCGGAACCTCGCCGACCTCACAGGACGAAACGACATGCGCATCGACCTCTTCGTCGGCCCCGGGCACCCGCGGCTCGCCGCAGTGCGCGCAGCCGTCGACAGCTTCGGGCCCGGCTCCACCGACGAGGCTCCGCCGGCCCGGCACATCGCCGCCCGCCTCGCTGCCGCATGGGCCGCCCGGCACTCCGCACCGAACCACCGCGAGCAGATCGGCGCCCTACTGCCCGACCTGATCAGGGATGCCCGGCTCGCGGTGAAGCAGGCGCAGGCCCCCGCGGACTGGCGCGCGGCGCAGGCCGTCCTCGCCGAGGTCTACAGCCTGTCGCAGTTCTTCCTCGCCTACCAGCCCGACGCCTCGCTCCTGTGGCGCGTTGCCGAGCGGAGCATGGTCGCCGCCCAGCAGTCGGACGACGCGCACACCATCGGCGTCTCCGCGTGGCTCCTCACACAGGCGCACCGGGACTCCGGGCCCGGGCACTACGACGCGGCCGACGCCGTGAACCTGGAGGCGCTCGCCTTCCTCCAGCCGCTCCTCCCGGACGCCTCGCGCGAGGTCCTCGCCATCGCGGGCGCCCTGACCTTCGAGGCCGGGTACACCGCGGCGCGCCGCGGCGAGACGGCAGCGGCATGGCACCACTGGGACACCGCACAGGACATGGCCGCCCGGCTACCGGAGACCTACTACCACCCGGTCACCTCGTTCTCCCGGGCCATCATGGGCGCCCACGCCGTGACCGTCGCGGTCGAACTGCACTCCGGCCCCGAATCCGTGCGGCAGGCGGCTCGGGCGGACGCCACCGCGATCCCGTCCCGCCCGCGCCGCGCGCGGCACCGCATCGAGCAGGCCCGCGGCTACCAGCTCGACGGACAGCCGGACGTCGCCATCGCGACCCTGGCGCAGGCGCACGAGGCGGCACCGGAGACGATCAAGTACAACGGGTACGCCCGGGCGATCCTTCTGGAACAGGCCGAATCCAAGGTGACCGCGCGTCGGCGCCGCGCCGCCGAGCTGGCCGTGAAGGTGGGCGTCCTCGCGGCCTGACGCCAGACAGGGGTGGGGGAATCTCCACCCTCTCCTCGCGCGCACCGCTCCTACCGTCGTCGTACCGAAAGCCCGCGACGGCAGGAGCACCCGATGGCCGAGCAGTCCGACCGCA
Source organism: Streptomyces sp. NPDC014891 (assembly GCF_043081085.1). Classification (NCBI taxonomy): domain Bacteria; kingdom Bacillati; phylum Actinomycetota; class Actinomycetes; order Kitasatosporales; family Streptomycetaceae; genus Streptomyces; species Streptomyces sp. NPDC014891. The sequence continues at coordinate 180,431 of NZ_JBIBWF010000005.1, forward strand.
TCATCGAGGTAGATCTCGGTCCGGCTCTCCTCCAGATCACTACGACCATCGAGGAGCATGCCGAAGACGCGGCCATGGCGACCGTCCGCCGGGCCCTCACCATGCAGGACACCGTCGGGACCCTGGAACTCGCGCGGCTGACGGACACCCTCCTGACGCACTGCGCCGGCCTCGCCGTCGGCATCGAGACCATCCCCTCCGACGAGCGCCCGGTGCGCGGGCAGGGCGCCCTGAGGGACTGGGCGCAGCTCCAGCAGGACGGGCCCGGCACCGGCCCGCTCGGCACGTGGTCCTACGCCCGGATGCTCGCGGTGGTTGCCCGGTCCATGGTCACGGCGCTCCGCGACCACCGCGCGACCACGGAGCGGCGGCCGCCCTACGTGGCCCGCCCGGGGCTGCCCCCGCTCACCCCCTCGTCCTCGTGAAGGAGTGGCAGCGCCAGGCGCTCTACTGCCTGATCACCCTCGGCATCCTCGCGACGCTCGTCGTCGGCATCGCCCAGTGACTCCCGCCCCTCAGCAGGGCGGGCCCTGCACCATCGGACATCCACCACCAGGAGGACCCATGGCCTGCACGACCGGCAACCCCACCCCCTGCTCGGCCAGTCCCGAGCCGCCCGGCAGCCCGGCCGGCGCCCGCGCCATGCTCAGTGACGCCGCGTTCAACGGCGTGATGCACACGGTCCTGGACGACAACCCCGAGTGGACCGCCGACAAGGCCGGCCGGGTCGTGGTCGAGGCGCTCAAGTTCGTCGCGGCCGCGGCGTTCTTCCCCACGGCCCGGATCTCCCCGACGAAGGAGGTCGACGAGGGCTGGCACGCGCTCATCCTCCACACCCACCTGTATGCCACGCTGTGCAGCCGCCTCGGCCGCACCGTCCACCACTACCCCGAGCGCCCGGAGGCGGCCCGCCGCGACCCGGACGTCATCACCCGCACCATGGCCCTGATCGAGCAGGCGGGCTACACCCCCGACCCGGAGCTCTGGACCGGACGCGTCGGGCAGCTGGTCGGCGTGGTCCGGCACACCCCGCCCGGCGGCTGCGGCCCGATCAACCCCGGCAACTGCGCCGTCCACCCGCCTCAGCCTGAATAGGCTTGGCGCCTGCCGACGCAAGGAGAGCCGCCATGGACGCGCGCGACGTCAAGGCCCTGCACGACTCGATGCGCAAGTACGGGATCCCCGGCACCCTGGAGCCGGTGGACCCGGCACGCCGAGCGGGTGCCTGGCGGGTCGTCGACCCCGACGACGGCCGGGACATCACCGGGGACGTCGTCGCCCGTGTGGCAGCACTCGACCGTCACCGGCCCACCCGCGGATTCGTCATCCCGCGGTAGCCGCACCTGGACCCGTCGAGCGCGGGACCACAGCTCACCGGGTCACCGACGGCCCCGGCTCTCGGGGAGAGCCGGGGCCGTGGTCGGCGCCGGTCGGATGACCGAACCTGAAACCGCCCCCGTCCTCGGTTGGGGGACCGGGGAGGGGGGCGGTGATCGGGGGCCGCTCGCGCGGCGGGCCTCCGGGGGAGGCGGGGGCGTCAGCCCATGTGGGGGTAGCCGTACTCGGTCGGCGGGACCAGCGTCTCCTTGATGGCGCGGGTCAGCGTCCAGCGCATCAGGTTCTGCGGGGCGCCGGCCTTGTCGTTGGTGCCCGAGGCGCGGCCGCCGCCGAACGGCTGCTGGCCGACGACGGCGCCGGTCGACTTGTCGTTGATGTAGAAGTTGCCCGCGGCGAAGCGGAGCTTCTCCATCGTGTACGCGGCCGCGGCACGGTCGCCGGAGATGACCGAGCCGGTGAGGGCGTAGTCCGAGACCGACTCCATCTGGGTCAGCATCTCGTCGTACTTCTCGTCCTCGTAGACCAGGACGGCCAGGATCGGACCGAAGTACTCGGCCTTGAAGACCTCGTTCTCCGGGTCGGTGCACGCGATGACGGTCGGGCGGACGAAGTAGCCCACCGAGTCGTCGTAGGTGCCGCCGGCGATGATCGTGCAGGTCGGGTCGGCCGCGGCGCGGTCGATCGCGGCCTTGTTCTTGGCGAACGAGCGCTCGTCGATGACGGCGCCGATGAAGTTCGACAGGTCGGTGACGTCACCCATGGTGATGCCGTCGACCTCCGCCGCGAACTCCTCCTTGAAGCCGTCGTTCCAGATGGACGCGGGGACGTACGCACGCGAGGACGCGGAGCACTTCTGGCCCTGGAACTCGAAGGAGCCGCGGGTCAGCGCGGTCTTCAGGATCGCGCGGTCGGCGCTGGGGTGCGCGACGACGAAGTCCTTGCCGCCGGTCTCGCCGACGATCCGCGGGTACGAGCGGTACTTCTCGATGTTGGTGCCGACCGTCTTCCACAGGTGCTGGAAGGTCCTGGTCGAACCCGTGAAGTGGATGCCGGCCAGGTCGGGGTGGTTCAGGGCCACCTCGGAGACGGCGATGCCGTCGCCGGTCACCAGGTTGATGACGCCCTTCGGCAGGCCGGCCTCCTCCAGGAGCTCCATGAGGAGCACGGCGGAGTGGGTCTGCGTCGGGGACGGCTTCCAGACCACCACGTTGCCCATGAGGGCGGGGGCGGTGGGCAGGTTGCCCGCGATGGCCGTGAAGTTGAACGGCGTGATCGCGTAGACGAAGCCCTCCAGCGGGCGGTGGTCCAGACGGTTCCACACGCCCGGGGAGTTCGCCGGCGGCTGCTCCGCGAGGATCTGGCGGGCGTACGCCACGTTGAAGCGCCAGAAGTCGACGAGCTCGCACGGGGTGTCGATCTCGGCCTGCTGGGCGGTCTTCGACTGGCCGAGCATGGTGGACGCGGCCAGCGTCTCGCGCCACGGGCCGGCGAGCAGCTCGGCGGCGCGCAGGATGATCGCGGCGCGGTCGTCGAAGGACATGGCGCGCCAGGCGGGGGCCGCGGCCAGGGCCGCGTCGACGGCGTCCTGGGCGTCCTTCTCGGTGGCGCCCCGGAAGGTGCCGATGACGGCCTTGTGGTTGTGCGGCTGGACGACCTTGAACTCCTCGCCGCCGCCGAGGCGCTTCACGCCGCCGATGGTCATCGGCAGCTCGCGCGGGTTCTCGGCCAGCTCCTTGAGCTTGGTCTCGAGGCGGGCGCGCTCGGGGGAGCCGGGGGCGTAGCTGTGCACCGGCTCGTTGACCGGAGCGGGGACCTGGGTGACAGCGTCCATAAGTCTCGTGACTCCTTGTGAGAGGTGGGCTCAGCCCTTGGTGAGGATGGAGCGGACGAAGAAGAGGAGGTTGGCCGGCTTCTCCGCGAGGCGGCGCATGAAGTAGCCGTACCAGTCGGTGCCGTACGCGGTGTAGACACGCATCCGGTGGCCCTCGGCCGCGAGGCGGTTCTGCTCCTCGCTGCGGATGCCGTACAGCATCTGGAACTCGTACTCGTCCAGCTTGCGCCCGGCACGGCGGGCGAGCTCCTGGCCGATGGAGATCAGGCGCGGGTCGTGGGAGCCGATCATCGGGTAGCCCTCGCCGTCCATCAGGATCTTCATGATCCGGACGTACGCCTTGTCGATCCCGGGCTTGTCCTGGATGGCGACCGAGGCGGGCTCCTTGTAGGCGCCCTTCACGATCCGGACGCGGGAGCCGTTCGCGGCGAGGCGGCGGGCGTCGTCCTCGGTGCGGAAGAGGTAGGCCTGGATGACGCAGCCGGTCTGCGGGTGGTCCTTCCGCAGCTCCTCGTGGATGGCGAACATCGAGTCGAGGGTCGTGTGGTCCTCGGCGTCCAGCGTCACCGTGGTGCCGATCTCGGCGGCGGCCGCCACGACCGGGCGGACGTTCGCGAGGGCCAGCTCGTGGCCGTTCTCCAGCGACTGGCCGAACATCGAGAGCTTCACGGACATCTCGGCGCGCTCGCCGAGGCCCAGCTCCTTCAGGCGCCCGATGAGCTCCAGGTAGGCGTCGCGGGCGGCGTACGACTGCTCGACGGTGGTGATGTCCTCACCGACGACGTCGAGGGTGACCTCCAGGCCGCGGTCGCTCAGCTCCTGGACGATCGGGACGACGTCCTCGACCGTCTGACCGGCGATGAAGCGGGCGACGACCTGCTTGGTCCCGGGGGCGGCCGACACGAAACGGCGCATCTTGTCGCTGCGCGACGCGGCGAGGATCACGGGACCCAGCACGGGGACCTCCAGAAGGACAGGGGGACGAAGGGGGCCGTACCCGGTCTTTGCGAAGAATCCGGGAACAGCACGAGGAACCACCGTGAAACCTAGGGACCGCTCCGATCGTCCGCCATCTACAGCTGTCACGCATCCGTGGGCGGCCTCTCATACATATGTCTGAGAGGGTGCGAGAATGGCGCTGTGAAGGGCGATTACCAAGAACTGGTGGACGAGATCTCCGCGCTCCTGGGCGCACCCGCGACGCTGGAGAACCGGGACTTCGGCCTGATCGCCTTCGGTGCCCACGACAGCGACGACGACAGCGCGATGGACCCCGTCCGCACCCGGTCGATCCTGACGCGGAAGTCGACCCCGGCCGTCCGCGCCTGGTTCGAGGGCTTCGGCATCACCCGGGCGACGGGCCCGGTCCGCATCCCGGCCGCCCCGGACGCCGGGGTGTTCCGCGACCGCATCTGCCTGCCCGTACGCCATCGGGGTGTCGTCCTCGGCTACGTCTGGCTGCTCGACGCCGAGCCCGGCCCCCCGCCGGCCCGGCTCACGGCCGCCATGGAGGTGGCCACCCGGATCGGCGACCTGCTCGCCGACGAGGAGCGCGCCGACGCCGACCTCTCGCGCGAGTTCGCCGCGACCCTGACCGCCGGACGCGGCTGGCAGAGCGAGATGGCCGTCGCGGCCCTCCGCGTCGCCCTCGGCCCCAGCGGGGACGGTCTGCACGCCGTCGTCTGCGTGACCCCCTGGCAGGGCGAGGCCCCCTCCATCCGGTCGGTCCCCGGCGCGGCGGCGGTCGCCGTGCTCCCCGAGGGGGACTCCGGCGAGTCCCTCGCCGCCCTCGTACGGCTCCGCACCGCCGAGGACCTCTCCCCCGCCCGCACGGCCGCCGACCGGCTGCGCTCCGCCTCCCCGGCCGGCATCGCGAACCCCCGCCGGGGCCTCACGGACCTCCCGGCGGCCTGGCGCGAGGCCAACACGGCCGCGCGCGCCGCCACGGCGCAGCCGAGCCTCGGGCCGGTGGCGGAGTGGGCCGGGATCGGCCCGTACCGCCTGCTCGCGGCGCTGTACCACCCCGAGGTCGACCCCGCCGTCGCCCCGTTGGTGGTCCCCGCCCACGCCGAACTGGCCCGCACCGCCGAGGTGTTCCTCGACAACGCGGGACAGGCGGGACGCACGGCGGCCGCCCTGGGCATCCACCGGCAGACCCTCTACTACCGGCTGTCCCGGGTCGAGCAGCTCACCGGCCTGGACCTGGACGACGGCGAGGACCGCCTGCTGCTCCACATGTCCCTCAAGTCGGCGCGGCTCTGAGTCCGCCGGGTTCCGAACGGCCGCCCCGCCGGGCCGGTTCGGCCCGTTCATAGAATCTCCCCCATGACCACGGGGAACGGGGCGCCGCCGACGCACACCGAGCGACTGCTGTACGAGGCGGGGGAACGCGACGACCGCGCCGCCGTGCTCGACGCCCTCGGACGGACCCGGCTGTACGTCCTGCAGGCACGGGCGCAGGCGGACGTCCCCGGTCACGTCCCTCCCCTGATCTCCCGGCGCGACCGGTCCGCCCGGCGCACCGTCGTACCGGTGCTGACCGAGGGCATGCTGCCGCCGTGGCACCCGGACTGGGTGTTCCAGCAGACCACTCTCGGCCGGCTCGCCGCCGCCTGGCCGAACGACCGGTGGTGGCTCGCGGTCAATCCCGACACCCCGTTCGCCGCGGCCCTCCCGGCCCGGGCCCGGGACCGGCAGGCCTGGCGGGAGGCGAGCGACCGGGGCGGCGGCCCGCCCCGCCTCCGCCTGCTCACCCACGCGGGCGGCCCGCTGCACGGCCCGGTCGCGCACGCCCTCGCGCTCGGCGCGCACCTCGCCGTCCTCAACGGCCTGGTGTGGAACGGCCTCGGCGCCCAGTACGAGGACTACCCGACCGACGTCTCCCGGCTGCGCCGGCCCTGGGCCGTCCACCACCGGGCGGACTTCCGGGACAAGCTGCGGATCCTCATCGCCACCCGGCTGGTCGGCAGGGTCCCCGAGTCCGTCCTGGGCGTCCGGCGCACCCTCACCGCCCGGCTGGGCGCCGCTCCCTCCGGTGAGGAGTGGGCCGCCGCGGTGACCGCGGCGTTCGAGCGGGACGACCCCCACGGCGAGGACCGGGCCGAGGCCGCGGAGTTCCTGCGGCGGATCACCCGCTACGAGGAGCGCTTCCGTGCCGACGGCCTCCTGCCGCCGGACGGCCGGGTCGACACCCTCGCCGCCTTCGACCACGGCCGGGCCGTGAACGTCGTGCGCCTGGCCCTGGGCGCGCGGTACTGCGATCCGCGGGAGGCCGAGGAGTCCGTCCTGAAGGTCCTCGAACCGGCGCGACGGGCGTACCGCTCCTGGGAGGAGTTCTCGCTCGGCTATCTGCTCGCCCGGCTGATCCACTTCGACGAGGGGGACCCCGAGCCGATGTACCAGGAGTCCACGGCCCTCCATCGCGCCCTCACCCAGGACCCTTCGAGCCCCTACCGGAACATCCCGTGGTCATGAGCCCCCGCCGCAAGCCCGCACCGCACGCCGCCCCCTGGACGCCGCCGTCCGAGACCGAGCAGCTGCTCCACGAGGCGGTGCTGCGCGGCGACTTCGCGGAACAGATCCGTGTCCTCGCCCGGGCCGAGCTCTTCATCGGTGCTCCGCGGGCCGAGGTGGACGCCGAACCCGCATCGGTCTACTGGCGGCCCCGGCAGCTCCCCAAGGGGCTGGTCGTCCGGCCGCTCCTCACCCGCGGGATGCTGCCGCCCTGGCAACCGGACCTGGTGTTCCACCGGATCACCCTCCAGTGGGCCGCCGAGTGCGCCTGGCGGGACCCCCGGGCGCTGCTCGCCGTCAACGGCGGCACCCCCGGGGAGCTGCTGCTGCCGGCCACGCCCGAGCACCGGGCCGGGTGGTTGCGCGCGTACCGCGAGCGCGAGCACGGCTCGGGCGACCGCTTCGCCGCTCTGCGGCACGGGCCGCTGCACGGCCCCCTCGCCTTCGGACTCGCCTGCGGCGCCCATCTGGCCTACGGCAACGGCGTTCCGTGGAACGACGTCGGGTGCCACTACCGGGACTACACCGAGGACCTCGACTCGCTCCGCGAGGCCTGGGGCGTCACCGACCGGGCCGGCTGGCGCAAGCAGCTCGACGCGCTCCTCGACGGGCGCAACAGCCCGCCCGAGCCGGACTTCGCCCTCCGGATCCGCGAGGAGCTGCGGCACGCGCGCGCCGCGGTGCCCACGCCCGACGAGTGGCGCGAGACGGCCGCGGGACACGCCCAGGACCTGGGCGCGGGCCCGGCGGCGGTGCGGCACATCGAGGAGCTCGTACGCCGCATCGTGCGCTACGAGGCCCGGTTCCGGGCCGAGGGGCTACTGCCGCCGGACGGACGGGTGCGCAGGACGGTCGCGTACGACTACGGGCGCGCGGTGAACCTCACGCGCTGGGGCCTCTCGGCCCGCTTCTGCGCACCTCCCGAGGCCGAACAGGCGATCGTCCACGCGGGGGCGCTCGCCCGGTCGGCGTACGCGTCCTGGGAGGAGTACTCGGCGGGGTACGCGCTGGGCAGGGTGCTGCGTTTCGACGGGGAGGAGTACGGCTGCTTTCACGAGGGCAACGTGGCCGCCCACCGCGCCCTGACGGCCCACGAGGGCAGCCCGTGGCGCAACATCCCGTGGCGCTGAGCCGGGCCCGTCACTCCCCCGTCCGGGCCCGTCGCTCCCCCATGAGGACCTCGGGGCCCGCCGGGCGCCGCCTCCTGGAGAAGGGGAACGGGCGGGCGCCTTCGAGCAGGTCTTCCCGGTGTCCCGTGACAGCACGGTACCCGGCCGGTGGACGCCTGTGTCAGACGATCGTCCATCGACCGGGTACGGGGTCGTGCGGGACCTCAGACCAGGTTGACCGAGCGGGCCGAGGCCGCGCCGATCTCGGCCGAGATCTCCGTGAGCACGGCGGCCGGGACGGTGTCGTCCACGGTCAGGACGACGAGCGCCTCGCCGCCCTCCTCGGCGCGGGCCACCTGCATGCCCGCGATGTTCAGACCGGCCTGGCCGAGGATCCGGCCGACGGTGCCGACGACACCCGGGCGGTCCTCGTAGCGCAGCACGACCATGTGGTCGGCGAGCGCCAGGTCCACGTCGTACTCGCCGACCGCGACGATCTTCTGGAGGTGCTTGGGGCCGGCGAGGGTGCCGGAGACCGAGACCTCCTCGCCGCTGGCGAGGGTGCCGCGCACGGTGACCACGTTGCGGTGGTCGGGCGACTCGGAGCTGGTCGTCAGGCGCACCTCGACACCGCGCTCCTGCGCGAACAGCGGGGCGTTCACGTACGACACGGTCTCATCGACGACGTCCTCGAACACGCCCTTGAGCGCGGAGAGTTCGAGCACCTTCACGTCGTGCTGGGTGATCTCGCCGTACACCTCGACGTCGAGACGGGCCGCGACCTCGCCCGCGAGGGCGGTGAAGATCCGGCCGAGCTTCTCGGCGAGCGGCAGACCCGGCTTGACGTCCTCGGCGATGACGCCGCCCTGGACGTTGACCGCGTCCGGCACGAGCTCGCCGGCGAGCGCCAGGCGCACCGAGCGGGCGACGGCGATGCCGGCCTTCTCCTGGGCCTCGTCCGTGGACGCGCCGAGGTGCGGGGTGCAGACGACCTGGTCGAGCTCGAAGAGCGGGGAGTCCGTGCAGGGCTCCTTCGCGTACACGTCGAGGCCGGCGCCGGCGACGCGACCCTCCTTGAGCGCCGAGTACAGCGCGGCCTCGTCGACGATCCCGCCGCGCGCGGCGTTGACGATCCGGACGGAGGGCTTGACCTTGTGCAGCGCCTCGTCGCCGATGAGACCGAGGGTCTCGGGCGTCTTCGGCAGGTGGACGGTGATGAAGTCGGCGACCTCCAGGAGCTCGTCCAGGGCCAGCAGCTTCACCCCCATCTGGGCGGCGCGGGCGGGCTGCACGTAGGGGTCGTACGCGACGATCTTCATGCCGAAGGCCGACATGCGCTGGGCGACCAGGACGCCGATGCGGCCGAGGCCGACGACGCCGAGGGTCTTCTCGCTCAGCTCGACGCCCGTGTACTTGGAGCGCTTCCACTCGCCGTTCTTCAGCGCGGTGTTGGCCTGCGGGATGTTGCGCGCGGTGGCGACCAGCAGGCCGCAGGCGAGCTCGGCGGCGGTCACGATGTTCGACGTCGGGGCGTTGACGACCATCACGCCGGCCTTGGTGGCGGCGGAGACGTCGACGTTGTCCAGACCGACGCCGGCGCGGGCGACGACGCGCAGCTTGTTCGCGGCGGCGATGGCCTCGGCGTCGACCTTGGTCGCGGAACGGACCAGGATGGCGTCCACGTCGGCGATGGCGGGCAGCAGTTCGGCGCGGTCCGCGCCGTTGCAGTGCCGGATCTCGAAGTCCGGGCCCAGGGCGTCGACGGTGGCGGGCGACAGCTCTTCAGCGATGAGTACGACGGGTTTCGAGCTCACGTGAGTCCTCACAGATCCAGTGCGGACGGCCGTCCCGACGGCCGCAGGCGGTGGAGGGGGCTTGCCGCGTGAAAGCGCACGACGCTGTGGGCCTGAACGCGAATGTTGTTGAGCAGTGTAGTGGTGCGGGGGCGCCGTTCATGCGCCTCGTTGGAAGGATCACCCGTCCGTGGTTGGACGGCGTGTCCAACGATGCGGACAGGGGCCGGACATCTGTCCGACCCCCGTCCCGAAGGCTTACGCCTCTTCGTCGTTCACCCAGCTCATGAGCTTGCGCAGCTCCTTGCCGGTGGTCTCCAGGAGGTGGTTCTCGTCCTGGGTCTTGTACTCGTTGTACTTCTTCAGGCCGCCGTGGTACTCGGCCATCCACTCCTTGGCGAAGGTGCCGTCCTGGATCTCCGCGAGGACCTTCTTCATCTCGGCCTTGGTGGCGTCGGTGATGATCCGCGGGCCGGTGACGTAGTCGCCCCACTCGGCGGTCTCGGAGACCGACCAGCGCATCTTCTCCAGGCCGCCCTCGTACATGAGGTCGACGATGAGCTTCAGCTCGTGCAGGCACTCGAAGTAGGCGATCTCCGGCTGGTAGCCGGCCTCGGTCAGGGTCTCGAAGCCCGCCTTGACCAGCGCCGCGGTGCCACCGCAGAGGACGGCCTGCTCGCCGAAGAGGTCGGTCTCGGTCTCCTCGGTGAAGGTCGTCTTGATGACGCCGGCGCGGGTGCCGCCGATGCCCTTGGCGTACGAGAGCGCCAGCGCGAAGGCGCTGCCGGTCGCGTCCTGCTCGACGGCCGCGATGCACGGGACGCCGCGACCCTCCTCGTACTGACGGCGGACCAGGTGGCCCGGGCCCTTGGGGGCGACCAGGGCGACGTCGACGCCCTCGGGCACCTTGATGAAGCCGTAGCGGACGTTCAGGCCGTGGCCGAAGAAGAGCGCGTCGCCCTCCTTCAGGTTGTCCTTGATGGACTCCTCGTAGACCTGGGCCTGGATCGGGTCCGGGGTCAGGATCATGATGAGGTCGGCCTCGGCGGCGGCCTCGGCGACGGAGACCACGCGCAGGCCCTGCTCCTCGGCCTTGGCCTTGGACTTCGACCCCTCCTGCAGACCGACGCGGACGTCGACACCGGAGTCACGGAGCGACAGCGCGTGGGCGTGGCCCTGGCTGCCGTATCCGATCACCGCGACCTTGCGGCCCTGGATGATGGACAGGTCGGCGTCGTCGTCGTAGAACAGCTCGGCCACTGGGTATCTCCTTGAAGTGCTGGTGTTGCGTCCCACCGTACGGCGGGGAGCGGGAGGAAGGTTTTCGGGTCTCGTCAGTCGGACCGGCGGATGGACCGCCCGCCGACCTCCGACGTCCCCGCGGCGCCGGACCTCAGGCGCTGCGGTCGAGGGCCCGGAGGGACCGGTCCGTGATGGACCGGGAACCACGCCCTATGGCGATCGTGCCGGACTGCACGAGCTCCTTGATGCCGAACTGCTCCAGCATCTTGAGCATGGCGTCGAGCTTGTCACTCGATCCGGTGGCCTCGATGGTGACCGCCTCGGGCGAGACGTCCACGGTCTTGGCGCGGAACAGCTGCACGATCTCGACGATCTGGGAGCGGGTCTCGTTGTCGGCGCGGACCTTCACCAGGACGAGCTCGCGCTGGATCGCAGCGCTGGGCTCGAGTTCGACGATCTTCAGGACGTTGACCAGCTTGTTGAGCTGCTTGGTCACCTGCTCCAGGGGCAGGTCCTCGACACTGACCACGATGGTGATGCGGGAGATGTCGGGGTGCTCGGTGATGCCGACGGCGAGGGAGTCGATGTTGAAGCCGCGGCGCGAGAACAGGGCGGCGATCCGGGCGAGGATGCCGGGCGTGTTCTCGACGAGAACGGAGAGCGTGTGCTTGGTGGACATGGTCTGGGTCTCTTCCTTTTCGCTCTGCTTCGTTCCGCGCTTCAGTCGTCTTCGCCGTCACCGAAGTCGGGGCGAACGCCCCGAGCGGCCATGACCTCGTCGTTCGAGGTGCCGGCGGCGACCATCGGCCAGACCTGGGCGTCCTCGTGGACGATGAAGTCGATGACGACCGGACGGTCGTTGATGGCGTTGGCCTCGGCGATGACCTTGTCCAGGTCCGCCGGGTCCTCGCAGCGCAGGGCGACGCAGCCCATGGCCTCGGACAGCTTGACGAAGTCGGGGACGCGGGTGCCCTTGTTCGCCTGGACGTCGTCCGGACCGGAGTGCAGGACGGTGTTCGAGTAGCGCTGGTTGTAGAAGAGGGTCTGCCACTGGCGGACCATCCCGAGGGCACCGTTGTTGATGATGGCGACCTTGATCGGGATGTTGTTCAGGGCGCAGGTGGTGAGCTCCTGGTTGGTCATCTGGAAGCAGCCGTCGCCGTCGATCGCCCAGACCGGGCGGTCGGGCATGCCGGCCTTGGCGCCCATCGCGGCGGGCACCGCGTACCCCATCGTGCCCAGGCCGCCGGAGTTCAGCCAGGTGGCCGGGCGCTGGTACTCGATGAAGTGGGCGGCCCACATCTGGTGCTGGCCGACGCCCGCGGCGAAGATCGTGTCGTCGGGGGTGAGCTCGCCGATGCGCTGGATGACCTGCTGCGGCGAGAGGCTGCCGTCGTCCGGCATGTCGTAGCCGAGCGGGTAGGTCTCGCGCCAGCGGTTCAGGTCGCTCCACCAGGCGGTGTAGTCGCCCTTGTTGCCCTCGCTGTGCTCCGCCTGGACGGCCTGGACCAGGTCGGCGATGACCTCGCGGGCGTCACCGACGATCGGGACGTCGGCGGCGCGGTTCTTGCCGATCTCGGCCGGGTCGATGTCCGCGTGGACGATCTTGGCGTACGGGGCGAAGCTGTCGAGCTTGCCGGTGACGCGGTCGTCGAAGCGGGCGCCGAGGGCGACGATCAGGTCGGCCTTCTGCAGCGCGGTGACGGCGGTGACCGCGCCGTGCATGCCGGGCATGCCGACGTGCAGCGGGTGGTTGTCCGGGAAGGCTCCCAGCGCCATCAGGGTGGTGGTGACCGGGGCGCCGGTGAGCTCGGCGAGGATCTTCAGCTCGGCGGTGGCGCCGGCCTTGATGACGCCGCCGCCGACGTACAGGACGGGGCGCTTGGCCGCGCTGATCAGCTTGGCGGCCTCACGGATCTGCTTGGCGTGCGGCTTGGTGACCGGGCGGTAGCCGGGCAGGTCGGTCTGCGGCGGCCAGCTGAAGGTGGTCTTCGCCTGGAGGGCGTCCTTGGCGATGTCGACCAGGACCGGGCCGGGACGGCCGGTGGAGGCGATGTGGAAGGCCTCGGCGATGGTCCGCGGGATGTCCTCGGCCTTGGTGACCAGGAAGTTGTGCTTGGTGATCGGCATCGTGATGCCGCAGATGTCCGCCTCCTGGAAGGCGTCCGTGCCGATCGCCTTGGAGGCGACCTGGCCGGTGATCGCGACGAGCGGGACCGAGTCCATGTGCGCGTCGGCGATCGGGGTGACGAGGTTGGTCGCACCGGGTCCCGAGGTCGCCATGCAGACGCCGACCTTGCCGGTCGCCTGGGCGTAGCCGGTGGCCGCGTGGCCCGCGCCCTGCTCGTGGCGGACCAGGATGTGGCGGACCTTCTTCGAGTCCATCAGCGGGTCGTAGGCCGGGAGGATGCAGCCACCGGGGAGACCGAAGATGGTGTCCGCGCCCACCTCTTCGAGAGAGCGGATGAGGGACTGCGCGCCCGTGACGTGCTCGACGGCGGTGGCGGCCTGAGCGCCGCTACGGGGCCGCGGCTGCGGATGGTGCCCGGTGGCCTGGTCGGTCATCAGCATCTCTTCTCGAAGCAGAGGGTTTTACGAGGGTTTGGGACGGCTTGGGGGTGAGCCAGTGCAACAAAAAACCCCTCGTGCCGTGAGGCAAGCGAGGGGAGCGCGTCGGGTGCGTTTCAAGCGGGGCCTACCGGGGCCCTGCTTCAGCCGACGCGCTTTCCAAGTACGAGAATTCGGGTGCGCATGGCAATGACCCTCCCTCTCAGCCCTCACCACTGTCAAGTGGGTGGGACGGGCGTCTCATTATTTGAGCGGAACGGGGGACGGTTTCCGGCCCGCACGGGGACCGCTCCGGGCAGCGGGTACGCGTCCCGTACGAGCGCCCTGCGCAGCCGGTACTCGTCGAGCGGGCCCGAGAAGGCCATGCCCTGGGCGTGGCTGCAGCCCATCGCCCGCAGGGCGACGACCTGCTCCGGTACGTCGACGCCCTCGGCGACGGTCCGGATGCCGAGCTCGTCGGCGATGCGGAGCACCCCGCGGGTGATCTTGCGGAGGCGGGCCGACTCCACGACGCCCTCGACGAGGCCCCGGTCCAGCTTCAGTATGTCGACGGGAAGCCTGCGGAGGGCGTTGATCGCCACATGTCCGCTGCCGAATCCGTCGAGGGCGATCCGCACGCCGAGGCGGCGCAGGGTGATCAGGCGTTGCTCCAGGTCGTCGAGCGGGATCCTGGGGTCGCTGTCGGCGAGCTCGACGATCAGCGAGCCGGAGGCCAGTCCGTGCCGGGTGAGCAGGGCCTCGATCGAGCCGAGCGGCAGGGAGCGGTCCATGAGGCGGCGGGCGGAGATCCGGATGGCGACGGGGACGCGGTGGCCGGCTCCGGCCCGCTCGGCGGCCTGCTCGACGGCCTCCTCCAGCAGCCAGCGCCCGAGCTCGGCGGTGCGCTCGGCGTCGTCGGTGACCCGGAGGTACTCGGCGGGGGTGAAGAGGATGCCCTGGGCCGAGCGCCAGCGCGCCTGGGCGCTGACGGCCGCGATCCGGCCGGTGGCGAGGTCGACGACCGGCTGGTGGAGCAGGGCGAACTCGCCGTCGTGGAGGGCGGTCCGCAGCCGGGCGGCGAGCTCGGTCCGGCGGACCACCTCGGCCTGCATCTGGGGGGCGTAGAGCTCGACGCGGTCCTTGCCCGCCGCCTTGGCGCGGTACATGGCCAGGTCGGCGTTGCGCAGGAGGTCGCCGGCCTCGATGCCGGGCTCGGCGAAGGCCACGCCGATGGAGGCGGCGACCCGGACCTCGGTGCCGCCGTCGACGCGGTAGGGGCGGGAGAGGGTGAGGCGGAGCCGGTCGGCGATCTCCTGGACCTGCTGCCGGCGGGCCGCCTGGTCGCGGCCGCCGTCGCCGAGGATGAGGGCGGCGAACTCGTCGCCGCCGAGCCGGGCGGCCGTGTCGCCGGCGCGGACGGAGTCGTGCAGCCGGCGGGCGGCCTGGACGAGGAGGTCGTCGCCGGCCTGGTGGCCGAGGCGGTCGTTGACGCCCTTGAAGCCGTCGAGGTCGATGAAGAGCACGGCGGTGCCCACGTCGGAGGCTCGGCGGCCGCCGAGCGCCTGCCGGACCCGCCGGGTGAAGAGCGCCCGGTTGGGCAGGTCGGTGAGCGGGTCGTGCTCGGCGTTGTGCTGCAACTGGGCCTGGAGCCGGACGCGTTCGGTGACGTCCCGGCTGTTGAAGATCAGTCCGCCCTGGTGCCGGTTGACCGTGGACTCGACGTTCAGCCAGTCGCCCCGGCCGGAGCGGAAGCGGCACTCGATCCGGGTCGTGGGCTCCTTGGCGGGCGAGGCGGCGAGGAAGCGCCGCACCTCGTGCACGACGGCGCCGAGGTCCTCGGGGTGGATCAGCGAGGCCAGCTCGGAGCCGATCAGCTCCTCGGCGTCCCGTCCGTAGACCCCGGTGGCCGCGGGGCTGACGTAGCGGAGGATCCCGTTCGGCGCGGCGATCATGATGACGTCGCTGGAGCCCTGCACGAGCGACCTGAAGTGGTTCTCCTTCTGCGCCAGTTCCTGGGTCAGGGCGATGTTGTCGAGGAGCATGATGCCCTGGCGCACGACGAGGGCGAGGACCACCGTGCAGCCGGTGAGGACGACGACCCGGTCGACCCGGCGCCCCTCCACGACGTTGTACAGGATGCCGAGCGTGCAGACCGCGGCGGCGAGGTAGGGCGTGAGCGCGGCGAGCGAGCCGGCGACCGGGCGGCTGTGCAGCCACTGGCCCCGCGCGGCGGCGACGGCGGTGTCCGGGAGCCGGCGCACCCCCCAGGGCGCGTAGGCGAGCAGCAGGGAGCCGGCGAACCAGCCGGCGTCGAGCAGCTGGCCCGAGGCGTAGTTCTCGCGCAGCAGCGGCGAGGTGAACAGGGCGTCGCAGAGCACGGTCAGGGCGAGGGCCGCGATCGCGGTGTTGGTCGCCGACCGGTTCGCCTGCGAGCGCCGGAAGTGGAGGACCAGGACCATGCTCACGAGGACGATGTCGAGCAGCGGATAGGCGAGCGACAGTGCCGCCTGGGACACCGGCTCGTTCTGGAAGTGGGCGGTACGGGCGAGGGCGAGGCTCCAGGACAGCGTGAGGAGCGAGCCCCCGATGAGCCAGGCGTCGAGCGCGAGGCAGACCCAGCCGGCCCGGGTGACGGGTTTCTTGGCGAGGACGAGGAGGCCGACGATGGCCGGCGGGGCGAAGAGTAAGAAGAAGAGGTCGGCGACGGAGGAGTCGGGCACCTCCGTGCGGAGCACGACCTCGTACCAGCCCCAGACGGCGTTGCCCGCGGAGGCCATGAAGGAGGAGAACGCGAAGAGCAGCCAGGCGGGGCGGGCGCTGCCGCGGTGGGCGCGCCCGTAGAGGAAGCAGGAGACCGCGGCGGTGAGGGCGGCGGCGCTGAGTCCGAAGTCGCCCATGAAGAGCGCGAGCCCGGGCGATCCCCAGCCGAGCGAGGCGCCGGTCGTGTAGCCCGCGCAGATCACCACCAGGGCGATCTGGGCGAGGAGCGATCCGAGGCGGGGCCGGTCGGGGTCCGGGTGGCCGGGTTCGGCGCCCGTGGCGGCGGGTCGCCGGTCGAGGACCGCTCCGGGGGCGGTCACCGGTCCCTCCGGAGCCGGGCCGCCGCACCCGGCGGCGTCGTGCGGCCGCGCCGGCGGCTCGTCGGCGCGGCCGGGCGCGTGCCCGTCGCAGTCGTGGGGGCCTGCGGGGTCCCGTACGACCGGGACGGCCCGCTCCGGCGGGGCGCCCGGTGCGCGGACCGCAGGGGCGACGGCCCTCCGCACGACGGCCGGCTCCAGCGCGGACGCCCCGCCGGAACCGCCGGAACCGCCGCTTTCTGCCGCCCCGACGGCGCCGGGGGCGCCGGGTGGCGTGGAGTCGCCAGGGGCCGCGGGGACGTCGTCCCCCACGGGGATCGTGAGCGGCGCGGCGGCGCGGGCGGCCGGGGCGCCGCCGGGTCGAGCGGCCGGGCCCGGCGGTTCGGCACCGCCGCCCCCGGCCGGACGGTCCGGCCCGGCCCCCGGTCCGGTTCCCGGCCCGGCGTGCGCGTCGGCCGCCGGCCCGGTGCCCTGCGGTTCGGGCGCTCGGGGCTCACGGTGCGGCGCGGCCTGGTCCGGCACGGAACACGCGAGGCCGGCGGCGAGGTCCGGAAGGCCCGCCGCCGGCGGCGTCGCCGCGTCGGATCGCCGGTCCTTCGGCCGTACTTCACCCGTCGCCCCCCTCGGAATCTGATGACCCGTCACTTCGCTCCCAGCGTCAGCCCGTACTCGACGCAGTCCCCCCGCTCCGGGACGATACACCAGGACGGTCACTCAGGGACAGGGTCGCAGTACTCTCCGTGACTACCGGGCGACGTGCAGGTGGCGCGTGTCGGAGGCGCGCGCCACCCGGCCGGCCCAGCACGGCCGCTCAGCCGGTGGTGAGCAGCGTGTTGGCCGGCTGCTCGCCCGCCGCGAACCGCCGCAGCTGCGTCGCGATCAGCCGCTTCGCCCGCGGCATGAAGGCCGAGGTGGACCCTCCGACGTGGGGGCTGATCAGGACACCCGGAGCGTGCCACAGGGGGTGTCCGGCCGGCAGCGGTTCCGGGTCGGTGACATCGAGTGCCGCCGTGATCCTGCCGCTCTCGACCTCCTTCAGCAGGGCCGCGGTGTCGACGACGGGACCGCGGGCCACGTTCACCAGGAGCGCCCCGTCCTTCATCCGGCCGAGGAACCCGGCGTCGGCGAGATGCCTGGTCGCGGGCGTGAGCGGGGTGGAGAGCACGACGACGTCGGCCTCCGGCAGGAGCGCCGGCAGCTCCGTCAGGGCGTGGACCTCGCCGCGCGCTGTGGTGCGTGCGGAGCGTGCGACGCGCGCCACCCGCGCGCACTCGAAGGGCGCGAGCCGGTCCTCGATGGCGGCGCCGATCGATCCGTACCCGACGATGAGGACCGACTTGTCGGCCAGGGCCGGGTAGAAGCCGGCCCGCCACCGCTCGGCGTCCTGGCCGCGCACGAAGCCGGGGATGCCGCGCAGCGAGGCCAGGATCAGGGCGAGCGTGAGTTCGGCGGTGCTGGCCTCGTGGACGCCCTTGGCGTTGCAGACGGCGACGCCCGCGGGCAGCGCGTCGAGCCCGGGGGTCACGTGGTCGATGCCGGCGGACAGCGTCTGCACGACCCGCAGCGAGGTCATCGCGGCCAGCGGCCGTACGGCGATCTCGGAGCCCTTCATGTACGGGACGACGTAGAAGGCGCAGCGCGCCGGGTCGGCCGGGAACTCCGGTCCGCCGTCCCAGAAGCGGTAGTCCAGGCCCGACGCGCCCGGCTCGGGGAGATCGTCGATCTCGTCCGCGGGAATCGGAAGCCACACGTCAGCGGTGGTGTTCTCGCATCTCATGACCGGGAGGCTATGCGAAGAATCCCGTGCGCCATTGGTTACTTTGGGGGACGGCACAGGGAGGGGTACCGGCAGGTGGAGCGCAGGACTATCGGGGCGACGGCGCTCGACGTGGGTGCGATCGGCCTGGGGTGCATGCCGATGAGCTGGGCGTACAGCCGTTCGGAACAGCGGGGGGACCGCTCGCTGCGGACCGTGCACGCGGCGCTGGACGCCGGGGTGAGCCTGCTCGACACCGCCGACATGTACGGGCCGTTCACCAACGAGCTTCTGGTGGGGCGGGTGTTGAAGGAGCGACGGGCGGACGCCTTCGTCTCGACGAAGTGCGGACTGCTCGTCGGCGACGGCGGCGAGCGCCGGCACGTGGTCGCCAACGGCAGGCCGGGGTACGTCCGTCGGGCGTGCGACGCCTCGCTGCGGCGCCTGCAGACCGATGTGATCGACCTGTACCAGCTGCACCGCGCGGACCCCGAGGTGCCGGTCGAGGAGACCTGGGGCGCGATGGCCGAGCTGGTCTCGGCCGGCAAGGTGCGGGCGCTCGGGCTCTGCGCGGTCGGCAGCCGCTCGGCCCGCCGGCGCGCGACCGGGCTCAGCCGCGACGGCTACGAGGGAACGATCCGCCAACTGGAGCGGATCCAGCAGGTGTTCCCGGTGGCGGCGGTGCAGGCGGAGCTGTCGGTGTGGTCCCAGGAGGCACTGCTCCGGCTGCTGCCGTGGTGCGCGGTGCGCGGGGTCGGCTTCCTGGCCGCGATGCCGCTGGGGAACGGCTTCCTGACCGGGACGCTGACCCCGGGCGGCGGCTTCGAGCCGGACGACCCGCGGGCCCGGCACCCGCGGTTCACGGCGGAGATGATGGCGGCGAACCAGCCGCTGGTGGCGGGGCTGCGGCGGGTGGCCGCGCGGCACGGTGCGGAGGTCACCCCGGCGCAGGTGGCGCTCGCCTGGGTGCTGGGCCGGGGGCGGCACGTCGTGCCGGTGCCGGGCACGAAGCGGGAGTCCTGGGCCGTGGAGAACGCCCGGGCGGCCGGACTCCGGCTGACCGCGGCCGACCTGGCGGAGATCGCGGCCCTGCCGGCGGCCCGGGGGTCCTGGGACTGACCGCGGCGCGGATCGGGCCGTGGCATCGGGAACCTGATCGCGTCGAGCGGTGTATCAAGGGTGAAGGGATGCCGCTCGACTCGTCGAAGGGGACCGCGCCATGAGCCGTCCTGCAGTTGTGAAGGCCCTGTGGGGCGCCGCCGTGCTGGTCCTGGTGGCGGGCTGCTCCTCGGGAGGTACGGAGGATCGGCCGGGCACGGCCCCGCCGACGTCGGCGACGGCGTCCGCCCCGGCGACGCCCGGCGGCTCGGCCGGCCCGTCCGCGACCGCGGGCGCGCGGGCGACGGTGACCGGCACGCTCACCGAGGGGCTCAGGTCGCCCTGGGGGCTCGCGGAGCTGCCCGACGGGGATCTGCTGGTGTCCTCGCGGGACGAGCGGACGATCACCCGGGTCGACGGGCGGACCGGGGCGAAGACCCCGCTCGGCGAGGTGCCCGGGGTGGTGCCGGGCGGCGAGGGCGGTCTGATGGGCCTCGCCGTGCGGGACGGCTGGGTGTACGCGTACCTGACGGCCGCGTCCGACAACCGCATCGTGCGCATGCGGTACGGAGGCGGGGACGGCGACCGCCTCGGCGCGCCCGAGCCCGTGCTGACCGGCATCCCCAAGGGTGCCGTGCACAACGGCGGGCGGATCGCGTTCGGGCCGGACCGGATGCTGTACGCGGGGACCGGGGAGACGGGACAGACCGGTCTGTCCCAGGACCGGGAGTCGCTCGGCGGGAAGATCCTGCGGATGACGCCGGAGGGCGAGCCGGCGCCCGGGAATCCCTTCCCCGGTTCGGTGGTCTATTCGTACGGACACCGGAACGTGCAGGGGATCGCCTGGGACGACGAGGGCCGGCTGTGGGCCGCCGAGTTCGGGCAGAACACCTGGGACGAGCTGAATCTGGTGGAGCCCGGGAAGAACTACGGCTGGCCGGAGGCGGAGGGGCGGGCCGGGAAGGCCGGGTTCGTGGACCCGGTGGCCCAGTGGCCGACCTCGGAGGCCTCCCCCAGCGGGATCGCGTACGCACGGGGCGCGATCTGGATGGCCGGGCTCAGAGGCGAGCGGCTGTGGCGGGTCCCGCTCGCCGGGGCGGACCGCTCGGGGGACCCCCAGGCGTTCCTCTCGGAGGAGTACGGACGCCTGCGCACGGTCCTCGCGGGGGGCGGCGGGCGGCTCTGGCTGGTGACCAGCGAAACCGACGGCCGGGGCACGCCCGGCTCCGGGGACGACAGGATTCTCCGGCTGGAGGTGCGCTGAAGGAGCCGGTGACCGTGCTCGACCCTTCGGCGGAGCTGTTCGCGCCCGGCCATAGGCACACCGAGGAGGAGCTCCGCGGGCAGGCGCTGACCAGGGAGGACCCGGGTGACGCCGACCCGTCCCGGGGGCCCATGGACCTCACGCCGGGCCGCGTGACGATACGGGCCCCCGCCGCCCGACGGCGGGGGAGGCGGCGACGGGCGGCGGGGCGGCCGGCGACACGGCGGAGGGCGGCGGGCCCGGTGGGTCAGAGGGGTGTGGCGAGGAGGTGGAGGCGGTGGGCCAGGGCGGCGGCCTCGCCCCGGCCTGAGACGCCGAGCTTGGCGAGGATGTTGGAGACGTGGACGCTCGCCGTCTTGGGCGAGATGAAGAGCTCCTCGGCGATCTGGCGGTTGGTGCGGCCGGCCGCGACGAGGCGCAGCACGTCCTGCTCCCGGGGGGTCAGGCCGAAGGTGTCGTCCGCCGGCTCCGCGGGGACCGTGGCCTGCTTCTCCTCGGTGAGGGAGAGGCGGGCGCGGGCCGCGAGGAGTTCCACGTCCTCGCGGAGCGGGCGGGCGCCGAGGCGGACCGCGGTCGCGCGGGCCTCCCGGAGCAGGGCCGTGGCCTCCTCGCGGCGGCCGCCCTCGACGAGCAGGGCGTCGGCGAGGCGGTGGCGGGCCCGGGCCAGCTGGTGCGGGCGTCCGAGCGGCTCGAAGGCGGCCACGACCTCGGCCCAGCGGGCCGCCGTCTCGCGGCCCTCGGCACGGGCGATCTCCTCGGAGACCTGCCGGGAGTACGCCTCCCAGACGGGGGCCGGGGTGGCGAGGGCGCGGACGCAGCGGCGGACGACGGCGAGCGCCTCGGCGCGGCCCTCGTCGGCGGCGGGCAGTCCCCTGCTGTCGGCCTCGGCCGTGACGGCGGTGAGGACGAGGGGCCAGCCGTAGCGGTGGGTGCTGGGCGGGAAGCCCGCCGCCACGGTGGCGGCGAGCCGGGTCCGGACGTCCTCGACGCGCCCCTCGGCCGCCGCGACGGCGATGTCGACCTGGGCCATCGGCAGGACGTACTGCGGGATGGTGTCGCAGCCGTAGGCGGCGCGGGCGTCGGCGAGGTGGCCGCGGGCAGCGTCGAGTTCGCCGCGGGCGACGGCGAGCTGGGCGAGGCGGAGGGAGGCGGAGCCGCGGGGCTTGCTGCTGGTGGCCGAGCGGACCAGCCGGGCGGCGATCTCTCCGGCCTCGTCCCAGCCGCCCAGGGAGAAGAGGGACTCGGCGCGGTTGGACTCGACCCAGCCGATGCTGTCGACGAGCCCGTAGGAGCGGGCGACGCGGATGCCGGTCTCGGCCAGTTCGACGGCTTCCGCCGAGCGGCCGAGGGATTCGAGGGCGGAGGAGATGTTGATGTGGGCGCGGGCGGTCTCGGTGAACTGGCCGAGGGTCGCGGTGCGTTCGCGTACCGCGTGCATCTCGGCGAGGCCCGCCTCGACGTCGCCGGCGGCGGTCATGAGGGTGCCGAGGGTGAGCCGGGCGTTGAGTTCGATCGACTCGGCGTTGACGAGCCGGGCGTACTCGACGGCGCGTTCGGCGGCGGTGAGGGCGTCCGGCCCGGGGTTGCGGAGCATGCCCCAGCCGGCGGCGCCGACGAGGACCACGGCGTGCACGGCGGACGGCGGGAGGCCCTTGACGAGTTCCTGGGCGCGGGCGATCTCCTCCCAGCCGTCGCCGCGGCCGAGGTTGGACTGGAGGCGGGCCCGTTCGGTCCAGAACCAGGCGGCGCGCAGGGGGTCGCCCGGCTCGGCGTCGTCGAGGACGCGGAGCGCGGTGCGGCAGATCTTCAGGGCGCGTTCGCGGTCGCCGCTGAGCCGGGCGGCGACGGCGGCCTCCGCGAGCAGGTCGAGGTAGCTGAGCGCGGCGGTCTCGGGGTCGCAGCCGCAGGCCGGGTAGGCCTCGGCGTAGTCCATCGGCCGGAGCGAGCCGCGGGTCTCGGCGGGGGCGTCCTCCCAGAGCTCCATGGCCCGTTCGAGCAGCCGGAGTTGTTCGGCGTAGGCGTGGCGCTTGCGAGTGGCGACGGAGGCGCTGAGGACGGCGGGCAGGGCCTTGGCGGGGTCGTGGGCGTGGTACCAGTACGTGGCCAGCCGGTTGGCGCGCTCGTCGGCCCGGACCAGGCCGGGTTCGGCCTCCAGGGCCTCGGCGTAGCGGCGGTTGAGGCGGGAGCGTTCGCCGGGGAGCAGATCGTCGCTGACGGCCTCGCGGACCAGGGAGTGGCGGAAGCGGTAGCCGTCGCCGTCGGGGACGGCGAGCAGGAGATTGGCGCCGACGGCGGCCCGCAGGGCCTCGATGAGGTCGTCCTCGGTGAGCCGGGCGACGGCGGCGAGGAGTCCGTACTCGACGGTGGAGCCGCCCTCGGCGACGATCCGGGCGATCCGCTGGGCGTCCTCGGGGAGCGTCTCGACCCGGACGAGCAGGAGGTCGCGCAGGGAGTCGCTGAGCTGGCCGGCGGCGCAGCCGGCCTCGTGGGAGACGACGAGTTCCTCGACGAAGAAGGCGTTGCCGTCGGAGCGTTCGAAGACCTCCTCGACGAGGGCGGGGTCGGGTTCGGCGGCGAGGATGCCGGTGAGCTGACGGTGCACCTCGGTGCGGGTGAAGCGGGCGAGTTCGATGCGGCGGATGGTGCGGAGCCGGTCGAGTTCGGCGAGGAGGGGGCGCAGCGGGTGGCGGCGGTGGATGTCGTCGGCGCGGTAGCTGGCGACGACCACGATGCGGCCGCGGCGCAGGGTGCGGAGCAGGTAGGTGAGGAGGTGCCGGGTGGAGGCGTCGGCCCAGTGCAGGTCCTCCAGGACGAGGACGACCGTGCGGTCTGCGGCGAGCCGTTCCAGGAGCCGTACGGTCAGTTCGAAGAGGCGGGCGGTGGAGTCCTCGTCCGGGGAGTCGTGGCTGCCGGGTTCGCCCAGTTCGGGCAGGAGGCGGGCGAGTTCCGCCTGCTGGCCCTCGGCGGCGGCGGAGAGCTCCTCGGGGAGGCGTCGGCGCAGCGAGCGCAGCGCGGCGGCGAAGGGGGCGAAGGGCAGTCCGTCGGCACCGAGCTCGACGCAGCCGCCGAGTGCGACGACGGCGCCCCGGGCGCAGGCCGTGTCGAGGAACTCCTCGATGAGCCGGGTCTTGCCGACGCCCGCCTCGCCGCCGATGAGCAGGGCCTGGGGCTCTCCCGCGGTCGCGCGGGAGAGCGCCTCGGTGAGGGCGGTGAGTTCGCCGGCGCGACCGACGAACACGGGGCTGACTGACCTGGTCTCCACGGCGCCGAGCATCGCACAGCCGTCCGCGCCGTCGCTCATACGGGGGTCACGCGGCCCGGACGAAGTGGCCGCGTCCGCCGTCTCCCACCCGCCCCTCCGCGTCCTGGCCTCCGCTGCGGCGGCCGAGGCGGCGCAGCCCCCGGGCGGAGCGTGCCGTCTCGGCGGCCTCGTGGGTGAGCCGCTGGACGGCGGCCTCGCGGACGAGCTGGGCGTGGTTCATGCGGTGGAGTTCGTACGCGAACATGGGGTGCTCCCTGGTTCTTCCGGTGTCGGCATCGCTCCTTGCGATGCCTCCACTGTCGTGTCCCAGGGGGTGCGGCCGCATCGGGCGTGTGCCGCATGTCCGGCGTACGGGGATCCTTAGGCGGGGTCGCGGGGGGCCTTAGGCGTTCCCCGCGTCCCTCGGGTATCCGGGGTCAGGATCCGGCGGTCGGCAGGCTCAGGAAGAGGTCGAAGTAGGTGCCGACCGACAGCAGGACGCCCAGTCCGCCGAGGACGGCGCCGGCGACGGCGACCGAGCGGACCCAGGCGGGGCGCCCGGGGAGGACGAGCACGAGGACGGCGACGAGCAGGGCGATCAGCGCGAAGACGCCGTTGACCAGGGCGGTGCTGTGCCAGGCGTCGCCGTAGATCTCGGAGATCTGCTGGGCGGGGGTGCCGGATCCGGAGGTCTTGATCTGCCCGAGGAGGGTCTCGCGCTCGGAGACGACCTTGCCGGTCCAGGTGCCGGTGAGCGCGACGGCGCCGAGGGCGGCGGAGACGACGGCCGCGGCGGCGCCGCCGATGCCGGCGGAGGCCGGGGCGGCCGCCTCGGCGGACAGCTCGTCGGCGGCGGCGAGGCCGGCCTCGTCGTCGGGTGCGTCGGTCGCCGCGGCGGCGGGCTCGGAGTCCTGCTTGTCGAGGGCGACCGCGGCCGTCTCCTCGGCGGGCGCGGGCGCCTCGGCGGTCCCGGCCTCCGGTGTCTCGCCGGTCTTCTCTGTCGTCGTCTTGGTGTCCATGCGCGGCACGCTAGGCGCCCCGTATGAGAACCGTATGAGGAAGGCGGCTCAGGCGGCCTTGGCAGCGCGCCACTCGGGGGCGAGGACGGCCCAGACCTCGGTGTCGGCGCGGACGCCGCGGTGCGGGTAGTTCTCCCGGAGCACGCCCTCGCGGGTCATGCCGAGGCGGCGGGCGACGGCGATGCTCGGCCCGTTCTTCGCGGAGGCGTGCCATTCGACGCGGTGGATGCCGCGCTCCTCGATCGCCCAGTCGATGATGACCCGGCAGGCGCGGGTGACCAGGCCCTTCCCGGCGGCGGAGGGCTCCAGCCAGCAGCCCGCCTCGGCGGTGCCGTGGGTCGCGTCGAAGGTCCGGAAGAGGACGCCGCCGACGAGCGTGCCCCCGGTCCAGATGCCGTAGATGCGTCCGGTGTCGTGCGCGGCCTTCTCGGCGTACGCGTGGAGGAAGGAGCGGGCGGACGCGCTGTCCGTGACGACGTCGGGGAGGACGATGTGCTCGCCGATGAACGCGCGTCCGCGGTCCATGTGGGCGAGGAACTCCTCGGCCTGGGCGGGCTCCAGGGGCCTCAGTTCGGCGCCGTCGTCACCCAGCGATATCGCGAACATCGTCGTTCCTCTCCTCTGCGGCCGGAACCGCTGCCACGGCCGTCACACGCTGAGCCGGTATCCTCCCACGCGCGTCGGCGGCCTCGCGGCACTCCGGGGTCTCGATGCTGATGCGGGGCAGCAGATTGTCGAGCCACCTGGGCAGCCACCAGTTCGCCCCGCCGAGCAGGTGCATGAGGGCGGGGACCAGCAGGGTCCGCAGGACGAAGGCGTCGAGGGCGACGGCCGCCGCGAGCGCGATGCCGAACATCGCGATGACCCGGTCGCCGGAGAGGACGAAGGCGAGGAAGACCGCGATCATGATCACGGCGGCGGAGTTGATGACGCGGCTGGTCTCGGCGAGGCCGACCCGCACCGCCCGCCGGTTGTCGCCGGTCTCCAGCCACTCCTCGTACATCCGGCTGACCAGGAAGACCTGGTAGTCCATGGAGAGTCCGAAGAGGACCGAGACCATGATCACCGGGAGGAAGGGCTCGATCGGCCCGGCGCTGCCGAGGCCGAGGAGTTCGCTGCCCCAGCCCCACTGGAAGACCGCCACGACGACCCCGAAGGCGCCGGCGACGGCGGCGACGTTCATGGCGGCGGCCTTGAGCGGGATGCCGAGGGAGCGGAAGGCCACCAGGAGGAGCAGGCACCCGAGGGCGATGACGACCCCCACGAAGAGCGGCAGCTTGCCGATGATGATCTCGGCGAAGTCGTCGTACGAGGCGGTGACACCGCCGACGTGCACGTCGAGCGAGGTCCCGTTCTCGGCGGTCGGGAGGACGTCGGTGCGGAGCCGGTCGACGAGTTCGCTGGTGGCCTTGGACTGGGGCGAGGAGTCGGGCACGACGGTGAGGACGGCGGTGTCGCCCGAGCTGTTGTAGGTCACCGGGGAGACGGACGCGACGCCCTTGGTGGCCGACAGGGCGGCGGGCAGCTGGTCGAGGGCGATCCGGTCGTCGGCGCCGTCGAGCCCGGCGACCAGCGTGAGCGGGCCGTTCACCCCGGGTCCGAAGCCGTCGGCGATCAGGTCGTACGCCTGTCGCGTGGTCGCGGTGGCCGGGCCGTTGCCCTGGTCGGAGGTGCCCAGGTGGAGCGAGAGGGTGGGCAGCGCGAGGACGCCCATGACGACGGCGGCGACGAGCCCCAGGAGCTTGGGGTGCCGCTCGACGAAGGCGGACCAGCGGGCGGCGAAGCCGGTGGGCAGCTCGGGCTGCGGGCCGTGCTCGGCGAGGGTCCGGCGTTCGCGCCGGGACAGGGCCCGCATGCCGATGAGGGAGAGCAGGGCCGGCAGGAGGGTGACGGAGGCCGCGACCGTCAGGACGACGGTGAGGGAGGCGGCGATGGCGACGCCGTTGAGGAAGCTGAGCCGCAGGATCAGCATGCCGAGCAGGGCGATGCAGACGGTGGCACCGGCGAAGACGACGGCGCGGCCGGTGGTGGCGACGGCGGTCTCGGCGGCCTCGGCGACGGACAGCCCGCGTTTCAGTCCTCTGCGGTGCCGGGTGACGATGAACAGCGCGTAGTCGATGCCGACGCCGAGGCCGACGAGCATGCCGAGCATGGGGGCGAAGTCGGCGACGGTCATCAGATGGCCGAGGAGCACGATCCCGGAGTAGGCGATGCCGACGCTGACGAGCGCGGTCGCGATGGGGAGTGCGGAGGCGGCCAGGGAGCCGAAGGCGAGGAAGAGGACGACGGCCGCGACGGCGACGCCGACGACCTCGGCGATGTGCCCGCCGGGAGCCTCGGTGAGGGCGACGGCGCTGCCGCCCAGTTCGACCTCGAGACCGTCGCGCTCGGCGGCCTTCGCGGTGTCGACGAGGGCGCGGGCCTGCGTCTCGGGGATGTCGTCGGCCTGCTCGCGGAAGACGACGGTGGCGTAGGCGGTGTGCCCGTCCTCGCTGACCTGGCCCCGGGTGTCGCCGTAGGGGGACGTCACCGCGGCGATGCCGGGGAGTCCGGCGACCTCGTCGAGCATCGCGGTCATGCGCCGCTCGACGGCGTCGGCGCGGACGCTGCCCCGGTCCGTGTGCCAGACGATGGTGTCGCTGTCCCCGCCCAGGCCGTGGAAGCCGCGCTCCATGAGCGCGGTGGCACGGCCGGACTCGGTGCCGGGGACCTCGTAGTCGTTGGAGTACGCGCTGCCGGCGACGACGGCCGCGGTGCCCACCCCGAGGAGGGCGGCGAGCCACAGCAGGACGGCGACGAGGCGGTGCGTGACGCACCACCGTGCGATGGCTGCCAAAGGGGGTGCTCCCTGGGTGGTTCGAGGATCCTCAGCGGGAACAGCCCGAGAAGGAACGCTTCACCTGTGTGGGCCCACTCTCGCAGCCGAGCGAGATCGTTTGTCCGTTTCGTGTCGATGCTCACAGGGATGCCCGAAGGGTCGGGCCGGAGGTCCCGGACCTCGGTCCCGGCCCCCCGGGCAGCCGCTCACCGTGGGTGCTCAGCCGGAGACGCTGGCGCGGCCGTTCTCGATGTGGCCCATGAGCCGGCGGCGGAACCCGCCGGGGGCGGTGACCTCGACGTCGTACCAGCCGTGTGCGTCTGCGGCCGAGTGCACGACGGTACGGGTCCTCCCGGGCCGCACGGTGACCGTGCGGGTCCAGTCCCCCAGGTCGTCCTCGTCCACGTACCCGAGCGGCCTCACCGTGAAGGAGACGGGCGCCGGTCCGGTGTTCCGCACGGTGAGGTGCAGGTCGCGGTCGTGGTAGTCGATCCGGGAGGCCAGCTCGGCGCCGCCGGCCGCCGGTCCCTCGAACTCGCGGCGGAAGCCGTTGGGGCCGGTGATCGTGAAGCGGTAGCGCTCGCCGGGGACGGGCACGGTCCACTCCCCCGTGCCCTGGACGTCCTGGTGCTGCGGCACGGCGAACTCGCCCGCGTAGGGGTAGAGCGCGAAGTGCGCGCTGGCCTTCCCGGTGTTGCTGAGCGCCACCCGCACGGAACCGGCGGCGGAGGTGGCGGCGGCGTCCGGCTGGTACGGGAGCGGGCGGGCCCGGCGGACCCCGGGCTCCTGGACGGGCATCCGCTGCTCGGCCGGGGGCTGGGGCCGCCAGCGGCCGCTGAAGGGCGGGACCGGGCCCGGCTGCTCGACGTCGGGCTGCCGGTGCCCGCGCCGGAAGTCGAAGGCGGAGGTGAGGTCGCCGGTCACGGTCCGGCGCCAGGGGGTGATGTTCGGCTCGCGGACGCCGGTCAGCTTCTCCAGGAAGCGGATCACCGAGGTGTGGTCGAAGGTCTCGGAGCAGACGTAGCCGCCGACCGACCAGGGGGAGACGACGAGCAGCGGGACGCGGATGCCGAGCCCGGTCGGCTGCCCCTTCCAGCGCTCGTCCGTGTTCCCGGCCGGCGGGACCGGCGGCGGGACGTGGTCGAAGAAGCCGTCGTTCTCGTCGTAGTTGATCAGGACGACGGTGTGGCGCCAGACGTCCGGGTGCGCGCCGAGGGCGTCGAGCACCTTGTAGACGAGGGACGCGGAGGCGATCGGCGAGGAGGAGCCCGGGTGCTCGGAGTCGATCGCCGACGGCACGAGGTACGAGACCTCGGGGAGGGTGCCGGCGGCGACGTCGGCGCGGAAGGCGTCGGCGAGGGTGCCGCTCTCGACCCGGCGCAGCCCGCGCTCGAAGAGGGAGCGCTCGGCCGCGGTCAGGCCCGCCACGCCCTCCTCCAGGAGCCCGAGGAGGCGGGTGCGCTCGGCGGTGTCACCGGTGTCGCGGACGGCGGCGTAGAAGGACTCCATGAAGGTGTGTCCGCCGGTCCGGGCGAGCGCCTTGCGGGCGATCTTCTTGAAGGTGGTGAAGAACTCGATGTTGTTGTCGGTGAAGTTCTCCCACTCGGTGTACGTCTTCCAGCTGCGCCCGGCGGCTTCGAGCCGCTCGGCGTAGGTGGACCAGCCGTAGCCGGGGTGGGTGCCCTCGGCGTACGCGGCGTTGGTGACGGCCCGGCTGCCGTCGGCCTCGAAGCCGGTCCAGCCGGACCAGAGGTGGTTGCGGTTGGGGCTCGTCGAGGTGTGGATGGACGAGTGGTAGGCGTCGCAGACGGTGAACGTGTCGGCGAGCTCGTAGTGCAGCGGGATGTCCCGCCGGTCGTAGTACGCCATGGTCGCGGCGGTCTTCGCCGAGACCCAGCCGTCCATCCAGCCGTCGCGCCAGGCCTTGGCGCCGCCGCCCCAGGAGTGGTCGAGGTCCCCGATGTACTGGAGGTCCTTCTGCTGCGTCCGGGCGGCGCCGCGGATCGGGAAGGGCAGCACGGTCCGGCCGAGGGCGGCGGGCTGCTCGAACACGGGCCGGCCGGAGGGCAGCTCGACGGCGTTGCGGTCGGAGAAGCCGCGGACGCCGCGCAGGGTGCCGAAGTAGTGGTCGAAGGAACGGTTCTCCTGCATGAGGATCACCACGTGCCGCACGGCCGACAGACCACCCTGCGGCGGCCCCGCGGCGATCGCCTCCTGGAGCGAGGGCGGGAGCAGCGAGCCCGCCGCGGCGGCGCCGAGCGCACCTCCGCCCAGGGCGAGGAGCCTTCTGCGGGACATCCGGGACTTCTCGGGGGACAAGACCGACCTCCAGTCGACGGCCAATGGTTCGCCTTCGAGCCATTGGGTGGTACGCCGGGGACGGTAGTGACGCCGGGTGACGCGCGGAAGACCCGGCGGGGGCGCGGTGGTGAACGTCCAAGAGGCCGTGACAGGAGTCCAAGCGCGCCGGGCTGCCGCCGGGCACGGCCGCTGCCGGAGCCGGGCCGTCGCCGGACCACGGCCACTGCCGGAGCCGGGCCGTCGCCGGACCACGGCCGCTGCCGGAGCCGGGCTGCCGTCAGCGCCCCGGCTGTGGTCGGCACCCGGCGCCCGGCCGTCGTCAGGACCGGGCGTCCGGGCTCGGGACGTGGCACGGCCCCGCACCGGGACTCCGGTGCGGGGCCGTGCACAGATCCGTGCGCGCAGGGGATCAGCCCTCGCTGACGCCCAGCTTCTCCAGGATCAGGTCCTTCACGCGCGCCGCGTCCGCCTGGCCGCGGGTGGCCTTCATGACCGCGCCGACCAGGGCGCCGACCGCGGCGACCTTGCCGCCGCGGATCTTGTCGGCGATGGCCGCGTTGGCCGCGATGGCCTCCTCGACCGCCGTGCCGAGGGCGCCGTCGTCGGAGACGACCTTCAGACCGCGCTTCTCGACGACGTCGTCCGGGGTGCCCTCGCCGGCGAGGACGCCCTCGATGACCTGGCGGGCCAGCTTGTCGTTCAGATCGCCGGCGGCGACCAGGGCCGAGACCCGGGCCACGTCCGCCGGGGTGATCGCCAGCTCCTCCAGCGACACGCCCTGCTCGTTGGCGCTGCGGGCGAGCTCGCCCATCCACCACTTGCGGGCCGAGGCCGCGTCCGCGCCCGCCTCGATCGTCGCGACGATCGGCTCGACCGCGCCGGCGTTGAGGATGGACTGCATGTCGTGCTCCGACACGCCCCACTCCTCGCGCAGCCGGTTGCGGCGCACCCGGGGCAGCTCGGGCAGCGTGCCCCGCAGCTCCTCGACCCAGGCGCGGGCCGGGGCGACGGGCACGAGGTCGGGCTCCGGGAAGTACCGGTAATCCTCGGCGTTGTCCTTGATGCGGCCGGAGGTGGTGGAGCCGTCGTCCTCGTGGAAGTGACGGGTCTCCTGCACGATCGTGCCGCCGGAGGACAGCACCGCGGCGTGGCGCTGGATCTCGAAGCGGGCCGCCCGCTCCACCGAGCGGAGCGAGTTGACGTTCTTCGTCTCCGAGCGGGTGCCGAAGGTCTTGGTGCCGTGGGGACGCAGCGACAGGTTCACGTCGCAGCGCATCTGGCCCTTGTCCATCCGCGCCTCGGACACGCCGAGCGCGCGGATCAGCTCGCGCAGCTCGGCGACGTACGCCTTGGCGACCTCGGGGGCCCGCTCGCCCGCGCCCTCGATCGGCTTGGTGACGATCTCGATGAGCGGGATGCCGGCCCGGTTGTAGTCGAGCAGCGAGTGGGACGCGCCGTGGATACGGCCGGTGGCACCGCCGACGTGCAGCGACTTGCCGGTGTCCTCCTCCATGTGGGCGCGCTCGATCTCCACGCGGAAGACCTCGCCGTCCTCCAGCTGGACGTCCAGGTAGCCGTTGAAGGCGATCGGCTCGTCGTACTGGGAGGTCTGGAAGTTCTTCGGCATGTCCGGATAGAAGTAGTTCTTCCGGGCGAAGCGGCACCACTCGGCGATCTCGCAGTGCAGCGCGAGGCCGATCTTGACGGCCGACTCGACGCCGATCGCGTTCACGACGGGCAGCGAGCCGGGCAGGCCGAGGCAGGTCGGGCAGGTCTGCGAGTTGGGCTCCGCGCCCAGCTCGGTCGAGCAGCCGCAGAACATCTTCGTCTTGGTGCCGAGCTCGACATGGACCTCCAGGCCCATGACGGGGTCGTACTCGGCGAGCGCCGCTTCGTACGACAGCAGTTCAGTGACGGTCACGGTGAGACTTTCCCTCTCAGCCCAGCAGGACGTCGTCGTCGCCCAGGCGCTTCAGCTCCCGGTAGAGGATCGCCAGGCCGGTAACGATGGCGGCGGCGGACACGGCGGAGTCGATCAGCCGCAGCATGTCGTTGTCGTTGCGGGCCAGCCTGGCCTGCTTCGCGACGCTGACGGCGCCGAACGCGGTGGTCGCCAGCGAGACGTAGACGCCGGTCTTCGACTTCTTGAAGTTCTTGGCCTTCTTAGCCATGGCACTCACAGCGACGGAGCCTCCTCGAGCAGCGGGTGCCCCCACTTTTCCACGAAGGCGGCCTCGACGGCGGCGCCGACCTTGTACAGCCGGTCGTCCTTCATGGCGGGAGCGATGATCTGCAGGCCGACCGGCAGACCGTCCTCGGGCGCCAGGCCGCAGGGCAGCGACATGGCGGCGTTGCCGGCCAGGTTGGTCGGGATGGTGCACAGGTCCGCGAGGTACATCGCCATCGGGTCGTCGGCGCGCTCGCCGATCGGGAAGGCGGTGGTGGGGGTCGTCGGGGAGACGATGACGTCCACCTCCTCGAAGGCCTTCTCGAACTCGCGGGTGATGAGGGTCCGGACCTTCTGGGCCGAGCCGTAGTACGCGTCGTAGTAGCCGGAGCTGAGCGCGTACGTGCCGAGGATGATGCGGCGCTTGACCTCGTCGCCGAACCCGGCCTCGCGGGTGAGGGCGGTGACGTCCTCGGCGGACCGCGTGCCGTCGTCGCCGACCCGGAGGCCGTAGCGCATGGCGTCGAAGCGGGCCAGGTTGGAGGAGCACTCCGACGGCGCGATCAGGTAGTACGCCGAAAGGGCGAGGTCGAACGTCGGGCAGTCCAGCTCGACGATCTCGGCGCCCAGCTCCTTGAGCAGTTCGACGGACTCGTCGAAGCGCTGGACGACGCCGGCCTGGTACCCCTCGCCGCGGAACTGCTTGACGACGCCGACGCGCATGCCGGCCACCGAGCCGTTGCGCGCGGCCTCGACGACCTGCGGGACCGGGGCGTCGATGGAGGTCGAGTCGAGCGGGTCGTGCCCGGCGATCGCCTCGTGCAGGAGGGCCGCGTCCAGGACCGTGCGGGCGCAGGGGCCGCCCTGGTCGAGGGAGGACGAGAAGGCCACCATGCCGTAGCGGGAGACCCCGCCGTAGGTCGGCTTGACGCCGACGGTGCCGGTGACGGCGGCGGGCTGGCGGATCGAACCGCCGGTGTCCGTGCCGATGGCGAGGGGGGCCTCGTACGCGGCGAGGGCCGCGGACGAGCCGCCGCCGGAGCCGCCGGGGATCCGGGTGAGGTCCCAGGGGTTGCCGGTCGGACCGTAGGCGCTGTTCTCGGTGGAGGACCCCATGGCGAACTCGTCCATGTTGGTCTTGCCGAGGATGACGACGTCGGCGGCCTTCAGGTTCTTGACCAGGGTCGCGTCGTACGGCGGGATCCAGCCCTCGAGGATCTTCGAGCCCACGGTGGTCGGCATGCCGGCGGTGGTGAAGATGTCCTTGAGTGCGAGCGGCACACCGGCGAGCGGGCCGAGCTTCTCGCCGCGGGCCCGCTTCTCGTCGACGGCACGGGCCTGGGCGAGCGCGCCCTCGCGGTCGACGTGCAGGAAGGCGTGGACCTTCTCGTCGACGGCCTCGATGCGGGCGAGGTGGGCCTCGGCGACCTCGACGGCGGTCAGCTCGCCGGCGGCGATCCTCGCGGCGATCTCGGCCGCGGTGAGCTTGATGATGTTGTCCGTCATGGCGGTTAGTCCTCCCCCAGGATCTGCGGCACCTTGAAACGCTGCTGCTCCTGGGCCGGAGCGCCGGAGAGCGCCTGCTCGGGGGTGAGCGACGGACGGACCTCGTCCGCGCGCATGACATTGGTCAGCGGCAGCGGGTGGGAGGTCGGCGGGACGTCTTGGTCGGCGACCTCGGAGACGCGGGCGACCGCGCCGATGATGTCGTCGAGCTGGCCGGCGAAGTGATCGAGTTCTTCGCCCTTCAGCTCCAGACGCGCCAGCCGTGCGAGGTGGGCGACCTCCTCGCGCGTGATGCCAGGCATGCGGATCCTCACGGGGTGAGCTTGATGGTGTGGGCCCATCCTATGGGGCCGGTGCCGCTGCCCGTGAAACGGTTTGCCCGGGGCGGCGCCCCGGGCGGACACGGGCTACGGAACGGCCTGGCCGGAGGGGTGGTCCACGGCGACCTCGGCGGCGATGTCGGCGGGTCGGCGCCAGCCGTGCTCGCCGCGGGCGAGCAGCCAGGCGGTGGCCTCGCCGGGCGGCATCGCGGCGGCGACCAGCCAGCCCTGGACGGCGTCGCAGCCCAGGTCGCGCAGGCGCTCCCAGGTCTCGTCGTCCTCGACGCCCTCGGCGACAACGAGGAGCCCGAGGGAGTGGGCGAGGTCGACGGTGCAGCGGACGATCTCGGCGTCCTCGGTGTCGACGGCGAGCCGGGCGACGAAGGAGCGGTCGATCTTCAGTTCGCTGACCGGGAGCCGGCGCAGGTGGACGAGGGAGGAGTAGCCGGTGCCGAAGTCGTCGAGGGACATCTTGACGCCGTGGCCGGTGAGGCCGTTGAGCGTGTCGGCGGCCCGCTGGGGGTCCTCCAGGAGGACGTGCTCCGTTATCTCCAGCTGGAGCGCGCCGGCCGGGACTCCGTGGCGGGCGAGCCGGGCGGCGACGGCGCCGGCGAAGCCGGGGGTGTGGACGTCGCGCGGCGAGACGTTGACGGCGACCGGTACGTCGAGCCCCTGGGCGCGCCAGCGGGCGACCTGGGCGAGGGCGGTCTCCAGGACGTACTCGGTGAGGTGGGGCATGAGTCCGGAGGACTCGGCGATGGCGATGAACTCGTCGGGCGGGACCTTGCCGCGCTCGGGGTGGACCCAGCGGACGAGGGCTTCGAGTCCGGCGACCTGGCCGTCGAAGCGGACCTTGGGCTGGTAGTGGAGCTCGACCTCGCCGGCGTCGAGCGCGCGGCGCAGGTCGCCGAGGAGGCCGAGCCGGTCGGGGGTGTTGGAGTCGCGCTTGGACTCGTAGACCTCGACGCCGGTGCGGTCCCGCTTGGCCTGGTACATGGCGACGTCGGCACGGCGCAGCAGGCCTTCGGCGTCGAGGGCGTGGTCGGGGAAGACGGCGACGCCGGCGCTGGCCTCCAGGACGAGGGTGAGTCCGTCGAGGTCGAGCGGGGAGGAGAGTTCGGCGACGAGGTGGCGGGCGACCCGCTGGGCGCTGGTGGTGGAGTCGGCGGTGGGCAGCAGGACGGCGAACTCGTCGCCGCCGAGCCGGGCGGCCTCGGCGCCGCGGGGCAGGGCGTGGCGGAGCCGGTCGGCGATCTGCAGGAGCAGCCGGTCGCCCGCGAGGTGTCCGAGGGTGTCGTTGACCGACCGGAAGCGGTCGAGGTCGATCAGTACGAGGGCGGCGCGGGCTCCCTCGCCTTCGGCCTCCTCCAGGGCGGTCCAGGCCCGTTCGAGGAGCCACTGGCGGTTGGGGAGTCCGGTGAGCGGGTCGCGCAGCTGTTCCTCGGCGCGGGCCCGGGCGATCCACAGGGTGGAGTCGAGGGCGATGAGGGGGACGGCGAAGAGGGGCAGCAGGACCGGCCGGGTGGCGGCGACGACGCAGATCAGCGGGGCGATGCCGAGCAGGGCGACGGCGACGAGGCCCTGCCTCAGGAGCGCGGTGCGGGCGACGGTGGGCAGTCCGCGGGTCTGGGGGGCCAGCGTGTACCACAGGAGGAGCCGGGTCACCACGAGGTAGGTGGCGGCGGCGAGGACGACTTCCGGGAGGTCCCCGATGGTCCAGTCGAGGGGCTGCCAGGGCCGTTCGACGGTCGGGACGTCGCCGAAGAGGGCGAGGACGAGGGCGGCGGCGGCGACCCCGAGGACGTCGGCGGCGCCGTGCAGCAGGCCCTGTCGCCAGCGGTGCCTGCGGGCGGCGCCGACCAGGGTGACCACGGTCATCGAGACGAGTCCGGCCGGCACCCAGCCGTAGAGCAGGAGGACGGCGAGGGTGAGGGCGGCGCCCGAGCCCGTGCCGCCCCACCAGCGGTCGCGGCCGAGGGCGACCAGGTGGCCGACGATGAGGCCGGTGAGGAGCGCGAGGGACCAGCCGGTGACTCCGCCGGGGAAGAGGCCGCTGCCGGCGCTCAGGCCCTGTTGGAGGCCGACGACGAGCACGACGGCGGCGATGCCCACCACGGCTGCGGGCAGCCGGGAGGTGAAGCCCGGGGACCCCGTACGGCCGTGCGGCCGTGGGACCGGGGCGGCGCTCTCGGTCGGTTCCATTCCCGTCCCTCTCACAGGCGGCGGTGCCGTCGGTGTGCGATGCGCCGCGGTCAGGCGGCTGTCCGTCGTCCGGCCGTCCGTCGTCCGGGCCGCCGCCGGGCGGTCGGACGTCGTGCCACGGGGCCGTCGTCCTGGCGCCGCGACCGGCAGAACCCTCGCGCGGTCGTGCAGGACCGGGCGCACGGTCACCACATTAGGCCGCCGAGGGCGTCGACGGGCAGCGCTCTCCCTGTCTTGCCCGAATGCGACCTGGCCACCCGTAACGATCTGGTATGCGCCGAACGGGTGACCGTCGCACGGACTTCGGGCGGGTCGGGGGCGGGCCGCGGGCGGCTACTCGGCGACCGGGACGGCGGCCTCCCGAGCGGCCTCGGGTCCTTGTTCGAGCAGGATGCCGAAGCCGTCCTCGTCGAGAACCGGAACCTTCAGTTGCATGGCCTTGTCGTACTTCGAACCAGGGTTTTCGCCGACGACCACGAAGGCGGTCTTCTTCGAAACGGAACCGGTCACCTTCGCACCGAGGCTCTGGAGGGACTCTTTTGCGCCATCCCTGGTGAACTTCTCCAGGGTTCCGGTCACCACGACCGTGAGGCCCTCCAGCGGACGCGGGCCGACCTCCTCCCCCGCGCCCTCGTCCTCGAGACTGACCCCGGCGGCACGCCACTTGCGCACGATCTCGCGGTGCCACTCCTCGGCGAACCACTGCTTCACCGCGGCCGCGATGATCCCGCCGACCCCGTCGACCGCGGCCAGCTCCTCCTCGCTCGCCTGCTCGATCCGCTCCAGGGAGCGGAACTCGCGGGCCAGCGCCTCGGCCGCGACCGGCCCCACGTGCCGGATCGACAGGCCGTTGATGAAGCGGGCCAGCGGGCGGGTCTTCGCCGCCGCGATGTTCTCCAGCATCGCCACGGCGTTCTTCTTCGGCTCGCCCTTCTGGTTGGCGAAGACCGTGACGATCTTCTCCTCGCCGGTCTTCGGGTCCCGCTTGGGCAGTCCGCTGTCCGGGTCCAGCACGTACGCCTTGATCGGCAGCAGCTGCTCCATCGTCAGGTCGAAGAGGTCGCCCTCGTCCACCAGCGGGGGCTCGGCGGGCTCCAGGGGGCGGGTGAGCGCCGCCGCGGCCACCGCGCCGAAGTTCTCGATGTCCAGGCACTGGCGTCCGGCGAGGAAGAAGAGGCGCTCGCGCAGCTGGGCCGGGCAGGTCCGGGCGTTCGGACAGCGGAGGTCGATGTCGCCCTCCTTCATCGGCTTCAGCGGCGTCCCGCACTCCGGGCACTCGGCGGGCATCACGAACTCCCGCTCGCTGCCGTCCCGCAGGTCGGCGACCGGCCCGAGGATCTCGGGGATCACGTCGCCGGCCTTGCGCAGCACCACGGTGTCGCCGATCAGCACGCCCTTGGCCTTCACCACCTCCTGGTTGTGGAGGGTGGCGAACTCGACCTCGGACCCGGCCACGGTCACCGGCTCGACCTGGGCGTACGGCGTGACGCGGCCGGTGCGGCCGACGCCGACCTTGATGTCGATCAGCCTGGTGTTGACCTCCTCCGGCGCGTACTTCCAGGCGATGGCCCAGCGCGGGGCGCGCGCGGTGGAGCCGAGCCGGCCCTGGAGGGGGATCTCGTCGAGCTTGACGACGACCCCGTCGATCTCGTGCTCGACGGAGTGGCGGTTCTCCCCGAAGTACGCGATGAACTCCCGCACCTCGGCGAGCGAGCCGACCACCTTGTTGTGCCGGGCGGTGGGCAGCCCCCACTCGCGCAGCAGCTCGTACGCGTGGGAGAGGCAGTCGATGTCGAAGCCCTCGCGGGCGCCGATGCCGTGCACGACCATGTGCAGCGGGCGGGAGGCGGTGACCTTCGGGTCCTTCTGGCGCAGCGAGCCCGCCGCCGCGTTCCTCGGGTTGGCGAAGGGCTTGTCGCCGGCCTCCACCAGGCGGGCGTTGAGCCCCTGGAAGTCCTCCATGGGGAAGTAGACCTCGCCGCGGATCTCCACGAGGGCCGGGATCCGGTCCCCGTGCAGCCGCTCCGGGATGTCGGCGATCGTCCGGACGTTGGGCGTGATGTCCTCGCCGGTGCGGCCGTCGCCGCGGGTGGCGGCCCGGGTGAGCCGGCCGTGCTCGTACGTCAGGTTGACCGCGAGGCCGTCGACCTTGAGCTCGCACAGGTAGTGGTAGCCGGGGCCGCCGACGTCCCGCGCGATCCGCTCGGCCCAGGCGGCCAGTTCGGCCTCGTCGAAGGCGTTGTCGAGGGAGAGCATCCGCTCGCGGTGCTCGACGGCGGTGAACTCGGTCTCGTACTGCCCCGCGACCTTCTGCGTCGGCGAGTCCGGGGTGCGCAGCTCCGGGTACTCCTCCTCCAGCGCCTCCAGGGCGCGCAGGAGCCGGTCGAAGTCGCCGTCGCTGATGACCGGCTGGTCCTTCACGTAGTACCGGAAGCGGTGCTCCTCGACCTGTTCGGCCAGGTCGGCGTGCTTCTCCCGTGCCTCGGCGGGCAGGGCCCCCTGTTCGACTGCCACCTTCGTCCGTCCTCCCGTGCCTCGAAACCCGGTCACTCTGGGTTGTCCGCGAGCGATCTCGCCGCCCGGGCGCAGTGGGCGAGCGCCGCGCGGGCGTAGGCGGGCGAAGCGCCCGCGAGCCCGCACGTCGGGGTGACGACCACGGACTCCGCGAGAGTCCCCGGATTCAGCCCCAGCCTGCGCCACAGCGTCCTGACACCCATGACGCTACCGCCCGGGTCGGACAATGGGCCGTCGGTGGACGCCACCACACCGGCGAAGAGCCGGGTGCCGGCCTCCACGGCCTCTCCGATCGTCTCCTCGTCACGCTCGGTGAGCAGGGAGAAGTCGAACGAGACGCCCGCCGCCCCGGCCCGCCGCAGGAGCGCGAACGGCACGTCGGGGGCGCAGGAGTGGACGATCACCGGCCCGTCGTGGACGGCGAGCACCTCGCGCAGCGCGCTCTCCACGACCTGCCGGTCGACGGCCCGGTGGGTGCGGTAGCCGCTGGCGGTGCGGACCTGGCCGCGCAGGACGGCCGTGAGCGAGGGCTCGTCGAGCTGGAGGACGATCCGGGCGCCCGGGATCCGCTTGCGCAGGTCCGCGAGGTGCCCGTGGAGGCCCTCGGCGAGCGAGCCGACGAGGTCGCGGCAGGCGCCGGGGTCGCCGAGCGCGGCCTCGCCGCCGCGCAGCTCCAGGGCGGCGGCGAGGGTCCAGGGGCCCACCGCCTGCACCTTGAGCGGGCCCTCGTACCCCTGGGTGAACTCCTCCAGGGCGTCCAGGTCCTCGCCCATCCAGGAGCGGGCGCGGCGGGTGTCGCGGCCGGGGCGGTCGCTGATCCGCCAGCCGCTGGGCTCCACGTGCGCGTAGAGGTCGACGAGCATCCCGATGGTGCGGCCGATCATGTCGGCGCCGGGGCCGCGGGCGGGCAGCTCCGCGAGGAACGGGAAGTCCTCGAAGGAGCCCGTGACGGTCTTGGCGGTCTCCCGGGCGTCGCCGCCCGGCATGGAGCCGACGCCGGTGGCGGGTCCCCAGAGCGGGCGGTCGTCCTCGGTCTGCGTCTCGCCCATGTCTAGCGTCCCGGACGAACGGTGAGGTCGTTGATCTCCGCGTCGCGCGGGAGGTCGACGGCGGTGAGGATCGCCGTCGCGACCGACTCGGGGTCGATCCACCGGGAGGGGTCGTACTCCTTGCCCTCCTGGGAGTGGACCTTGGCCTGCATGGGGCTCGCGGTGCGGCCCGGGTAGACGGAGGTCACCCGCACGCCGTTGGCGTGTTCCTCGTGGCGCAGGGAGTCGGCGAGGGCCTTGAGGCCGTGCTTGGAGGCGGCGTACGCGCCCCACTCGGCGTGCGCGGCGAGGCCGGCGCCCGAGTTCACGAAGACGACGTGGCCCTGGGAGACCCGCAGCTGGGGCAGGAGGTGGCGGGTCAGCTCGGCCGGGGCGACCAGGTTGACGTCGAGCTGGTGGTGCCAGGTCTTGGGGGTGAGGTCCCCGATCGGCCCGAGGTCGACGACGCCCGCGATGTGCAGCAGGGTGTCCACCCGTTCCGGCATGGTCTGGTGCGAGAACGCCCAGGAGAGCC
Organism: Streptomyces sp. NPDC014891; assembly: GCF_043081085.1. Lineage (NCBI taxonomy): Bacteria > Bacillati > Actinomycetota > Actinomycetes > Kitasatosporales > Streptomycetaceae > Streptomyces > Streptomyces sp. NPDC014891. The sequence continues at coordinate 220,650 of NZ_JBIBWF010000005.1, forward strand.
GGTCCGGGTCCGCCAGGTCTCCGACGAGCGTCCGGGCGCCGGGGAACAGGGCGGCGAGTTCCTTGGCCCGCCCCGCGTCGCGGGCGTGGAGCACGAGGTCGTCCCCGCGCGCGTGGAGGCGGCGCGCGACGGCCGCGCCGATGCCGGAACCGGCTCCGGTGATCACATGTGTAGCCATGGTCACCATGCTCGCATCAGCGGGCGGCGATGTTCTCCTCCAGGTGGGCGAGGGCCGTGGGGGCGTCGTCGGCGAAGAGGGCGAGGTCGGCGAGGGGGATCGGCAGGAATCCCTCCTCCTCCATCCGGCGGAACTGGGTCTTCAGTCCGTCGTAGAAGCCCGCGGTGTTGAGGACGACGACCGGCTTGCGGTGCTTGCCGTGCTTCTTCAGCTCCAGGATCTCGGTGGCCTCGTCGAGGGTGCCGGTGCCGCCGACCATGACGACGATCGCGTCGGACTTGGCGAGGAGCAGCGCCTTGCGCTCGGCGAGGTCGCGGGCGACGACCATCTCGTCGGCACCGGGGCGGGCCTTGTGGGCGAGGAAGTCGACGGAGACGCCGACGAGTCGGCCGCCGGCCTCCTGGACGCCGTCGGCGACGACCTTCATCAGACCGGTGTCGGAGCCGCCCCAGACCAGGGTGTGGCCGGCCTTGCCGAGGAGGCGCGCGAAGTCGCGGGCGGGGGTCGTGTAGCGCTCGTCGAGATCGGCCGCTGAGAGGAAGACGCAGATGTTCATGGCCCCACCGTAGGCCCTGACCAGGGACTTCAGAATCTCTCCGGGAAATCCCGTCGCGGGGCGATGAGTTCGGGCGGCGGCTCCGGTCTCACCTGCCATGGATGAGGTGAGCACCCCGCCGGCCGGGGTTCGGGGACGGGTCGTGTCGCGGGACGGGACGCCGATCGCGTACGAGCGGTACGGGGAGGGGCCGCCGCTGGTCCTGGTGAGCGGGGCGCTGGGCACGGCGGCGGGCGAGCGGCTGCTGGGCGGGTTGCTGGCCCGGCGCTTCTCGGTCGTGGCGTACGACCGGCGGGGGCGCGGCGACAGCGGCGACGGCGGGCCGTACGCGGTGGAGCGGGAGGTCGAGGACCTGGCCGCGGTGGTCGGGGCGGCGGGCCCGGGAGCGGCCCTGCACGGGACGGGGACCGGTGGCGCGCTGGTCCTCGCCGCGGTGGCCGCCGGACTGCCGGCCGGGGCGGTGTCGGTCTTCGAGCCGCCGTACTCGGCGGCGGCGGCCGAACGGCGGCGGCGGGTGGCGGAGCTGCTCGGCGCGGGCCGTCCCGCCGAGGCGCTCGACCTGTTCCTGGCGGAGTCGACGGTGCCGGCGGAGCTTCGGCCCGGGCTCGCGGAGCTGGCGCACACCCTCGCGTACGACGTCGCCGTCCTCGGCGACGGGACGGTCCCGGAGGGTCTCCTCGCCCGGATCCGGGCGCGCGTCCTGGTGGTCGACGGGGGCGCGAGCCCGGCGGGCACCCGGCAGGCGGCCCGCGCGGTGACGGAGTCCCTCCCCCGGGCCCGCCACCGCACCCTGACGGGCCAGACCCACGACGTGGCCCCGCACGTGCTGGCCCCGGTCCTGGAGGAGTTCCTCACGGAGGACCGGGAACCGGCGGAGGCGGCTTGACCGCCTAGGGGGTGTCTCGTCGATCAGGCCGGGGTCGCCGTCGGTTCCGGGGTGCGGCGGGTCGTCGTCGCGATCGTGGCCGAGCCGACCACGCGGGTGCCGTCGTAGAGGACGATCGCCTGTCCCGGGGCGACCCCGCGGACCGGCTCGTCGAAGGCGACCGTCAGTTCGCCGTCCTCCAGGGCGGCCGTCACCGCCGTTTCGCCGCCGTGGGCGCGGAGCTGGGCCGTGTAGCGGCCCTCGCCCTCGGGCGCGGTGCCGCACCAGCGGGGCTTGATCGCCGTCAGCGCCGTGACGTCCAGGGCCTCGACCGGGCCGACCGTGACCGTGTTGTTCACCGGCGAGATGTCCAGCACGTAGCGCGGCTTGCCGTCCGCGGCCGGGTGGCCGATCCGCAGGCCCTTGCGCTGGCCGATGGTGAAGCCGTACGCGCCCTCGTGGCTGCCGACCTTCGTACCGGACTCGTCGACGATGTCGCCCTCCGCCTTGCCCAGGCGGGAGGCGAGGAAGCCCTGGGTGTCGCCGTCGGCGATGAAGCAGATGTCGTGGCTGTCGGGCTTCTTCGCGACGGCGAGGCCGCGCCGCTCCGCCTCCGCACGGATCTCGTCCTTGGTGGTGAGGGTGTCGCCCAGCGGGAACATCGCGTGCGCCAGCTGCTTCTCGTCGAGGACGCCGAGCACGTACGACTGGTCCTTCGCCATGTCGGAGGCGCGGTGCAGCTCGCGGGTGCCGTCCTCGTTCAGGACGACGGTCGCGTAGTGACCGGTGCAGACGGCGTCGAAGCCGAGGGCGAGCGCCTTGTCGAGCAGCGCCGCGAACTTGATCTTCTCGTTGCAGCGCAGGCACGGGTTGGGGGTGCGGCCCGCCTCGTACTCCGCGACGAAGTCGTCCACGACGTCCTCGCGGAAGCGCTCTGCGAGGTCCCACACGTAGAACGGGATGCCGATGACGTCGGCCGCCCTGCGTGCGTCGCGGGAGTCCTCGATCGTGCAGCAGCCGCGGGCTCCCGTGCGGAAGGACTGCGGGTTCGCGGAGAGGGCGAGGTGCACGCCGGTGACGTCGTGGCCGGCCTCGGCGGCGCGGGCCGCGGCGACGGCGGAGTCCACTCCGCCGGACATGGCGGCGAGTACCCGGAGGGGGCGGGTGCGGGGGTGCGGGGGCGGAGTCTGAGTCATAGCCCTACCAGGGTACGGGGCACCGGGAACCGCGGTCGCGGTAGTAAGCGTTCTCGGAGGCATGGGGAGCGAGACGAGTGGTGCGGGCAGGTCCGGCGGTTCCGGCGGGGACTCCGGTTCCGGCCGACGGGTGGGGCGGCGCGCGGTGCTGCTGGGCGGCGGGGTCGCCGTCCTGGGGACGGCGGTGCTGGCGCGGGACGAGCTGGCGCGCGCCTGGTGGCGGCTGCCGGGGATGGAGAAGAAGCGGGTCGAGGGGGAGCTGGACCACCGGGCGGCCGAGTGGACCTCGGCGTCGCGGGCGAACTGGCGGCGGGCCGACCGGCCGGACGACTACCGGATCGACCGGATCGTGATCCATGTCGTCCAGGGCAGCTACGCGACCGCCCTGAAGGTCTTCAAGGACCCGGGGCACGGGGCCGCCGCGCACTACGTGGTCCGCAAGGACGGGCACGTGGCACAGATGATCAGGGAGCTGGACGTGGCTTTCCACGCCGGGAACCGGGACATGAACGAGCGGAGCATCGGCATCGAGCACGAGGGCTTCGTCGACCGTCCGCAGGACTTCACGGCGGCGATGTACGCGGGATCGGCGCGGCTGGCGGCGGACATATGCGCCCGGTACGGCATCCCGGTGGACCGGGAGCACATCATCGGGCACGTCGAGGTCGAGGGCACCGACCACACCGACCCCGGCCCGCACTGGGACTGGGACCGCTATCTGAAGCTGGTGCGGGAGGCGTCCAAGGCGCGCGTCTGAGGCGGGGTGGGAGCGGGCCCCGGCTGCTCGGGCCGGTCAGGGGGCCCGGGGCGTCGTCCCCGGTCCCGGGCCGCGGTCCGGGCATGGGCCGCGCTCGGGTCGGTGGGCCCGCCGGGGCGCGTCCCGCGGCATGGGCCCGGGCGGGGGCCCCGGGTCAGCTGAGGCCCGCCGACCTGGCGCGTTCCACCGCGGGGCCGATGGCGTCCGCGACGGCCGCGACGTCCTCCTTGGTGGACGTGTGCCCGAAGGAGAAGCGCAGGGTGCCGCGGGCCAGGTCCGGGTCGGTTCCGGTGGCCAGGAGGACGTGGCTCGGCTGGGCGATGCCCGCGGTGCAGGCGGAGCCGGTGGAGCAGGCGATCCCGGCCGCGTCGAGCAGCAGGAGCAGCGAGTCGCCCTCGCAGCCCGGGAAGGTGAAGTGCGCGTTGGCGGGCAGCCGCTCGACGGGGTCGCCGCCGAGGATCACGTCGGGGACGAGCGCGCTGACCGCGGCGACCAGTTCGTCGCGCAGTGCGCCGATCTCCCGGGCGAACTCCTCGCGCCGCTCGGTGGCGAGCCGGGCGGCGACCGCGAAGGCGGCGACGGCCGGGACGTCGAGGGTGCCGGAGCGGACGTGCCGCTCCTGGCCGCCGCCGTGCAGCACGGGCACGGGGGTGTGCTCGCGGCCGAGGAGCAGGGCGCCGATGCCGTAGGGCCCGCCGATCTTGTGGCCGGAGACGGTCATCGCGGCGAGGCCCGACGCGGCGAAGTCGACCTCGGTCTGGCCGACGGCCTGGACGGCGTCGGCGTGCAGCGGCACCTCGAACTCGGCCGCGACATCGGCCAGTTCGCGTACCGGCATGACGGTGCCGATCTCGTTGTTGGCCCACATGACGGTGGCGAGCGCGACCGATGCCGGATCGCGGGCGATCGCCTCGCGCAGGGCCTCGGGGTGCACACGGCCGTACCGGTCGACCGGCAGGTACTCGACGTCGGCGCCCTCGTGGGCGGCGAGCCAGTCGACGGCGTCGAGCACGGCGTGGTGCTCGACCGGGCTGGCCAGGACGCGGGTCCGGCGGGGGTCGGCGTCGCGGCGGGACCAGTAGAGGCCCTTCACGGCGAGGTTGTCGGCCTCGGTGCCGCCGGAGGTGAAGACGACCTCGCTCGGCCGCGCGCCGAGCGCGGCGGCGAGGGTCTCGCGCCCCTCCTCGACGGTCCGCCGGGCCCGCCGTCCGGCGGCGTGGAGGGAGGAGGCGTTGCCCGTGACGGCGAGCTGGGCGGTCATCGCCTCGATCGCCTCGGGCAGCATGGGCGTGGTCGCGGCGTGGTCGAGGTAAGCCATGGTGGGTCGATTCTACGAGCCCGTGCCCGCTGCCCCGGCGGGTGGCCGGTTTACGCCGCCGGGCGCGGTGGCCGGCGGGGCCGGGACGGCTGCCGTGCCGGGGGCCCGGACGCGGCCGGTCGGTCGCGTCCGGGTCCGGCTTCGCCGGCTCCGGGCCGTACGCGCTCCGGGGTGTGCGGGCCCCGGGCGTCCGGCCCCTGTCGTGTTCCGGCCCGGGGTCGGGGCCGGAACCGCGTCAGGCGCGCGGGGCGCGGGCCAGCTGACGGGACTGCGCGACCAGGCGGTCGGCGCTGTCCCAGACCTCCGCGTCCTCCTCCAGGAAGCCTCCGGCGAGGTTGCGGGTGGTGATGGAGACCCGCAGCGGGCCCGGGGCGGGGCGGCAGCGGATGTGGGTGGTGAGCTCGACGGTCGGGGTCCAGCCCTTCAGTCCCAGCTCGAAGGAGGTCGGCGGCAGCGCGTCGACCGTGAGGAGCAGCGACAGGGCGTCCGGCTCGCGGCCGTCCGCGAGGCCGAACCAGGCCCGCATCTCGCCCTTCCCGGAGGGCGCGCCGATCGCCCAGCCGACGCAGGCCGGGTCGAGCCGCAGGTCGAGCCGGTCGGCGATCGCCGAGGAGCCGGGGATGGCCGGGGTGGGTCCGTCGGCGGCGCTGAAGCAGTTCTCGACGGCCGCCATCGCGGGGAGGGCCGCGGTGGTGCGGACCTCGTCGGAGAGGGTGTCCAGGTCGCCGTAGGAGGCGAGGACCCGGATGCGCTCGACCTCGGTGCCGTCCTCGGCGTACTGGAAGAGGGAGGCCTGGCCGGTGGAGAGCGTGCGGCCGGTGCGGACGGTCTCCGTCCTGATCACCGCGGGGCCCGGCACGGACGGCGTGAGGTAGTGCGCCGAGATCGTGAACGGGTCGGGGTGCGGGAGGTGGTCGCCGAGGGCGCGGCCGAGCAGAGCGAGGAGGTAGCCGCCGTTGACGGCGTGGATGATGGTCCAGCCCGCGGAGAGTTCGGCGTCGTAGACGCCGGGCTCCCGGAGGACGACGGCGGTGTCGCGGTCGAACTCGTACGTGCGCTCGTCCTCGCGCCCGCTGTCGTGCCCGCTCGTGGCGGCGGGGGTCTCGATGCTCGTGCTCATGCTTCCGACGGTACCCCAGGTAGCTACTGAGCGGTAGCTTTTTCCGGTTCCTCGCGTGCGGAGGACCGGCGGTGCCAGGCCCGGGGCGCGCGCCAGTGGTAGCGCATCGCGAGCAGGCGGAGCAGGAAGGCGGTGAGGACGGCGGCGCCGCTGGTCCAGGCGTTGAGCAGGTCGAAGCGGATGCAAAGCGCGACCATCGCGGCGCCGACGATCGCGGGGACGGCGTACAGGTCACGGTCCCAGCGCAGCAGCGACGGCACCTCGTTGGCGAGCACGTCGCGCAGGACACCGCCGCCGACGGCCGTCGCGAGGCCCAGCGCGGCGGAGGAGGTGAGGCCGAGACCGTAGTCGTACGCCTTCGTCGTACCGGTCACGCAGAACAGGCCGAGGCCGGCGGCGTCGAAGACGTTCACCGCGTTCTGGGTGCGCTCGACCTCGGGGTGGAGGAAGAAGACGAGGCCCGCGGCGATCAGCGGCATGAGGAAGTAGCCGAGATCGGTGAAGGCGGCGGGCGGTACCGCGCCGATGACCAGGTCGCGGAAGAGACCGCCGCCGAGGGCGGTGACCTCGGCGAGCACGGCGATGCCGAAGACGTCGAAGTTCTTGCGGACGGCGAGGAGGGCGCCGGAGATGGCGAAGACGAAGATGCCGACGAGGTCGAGGGCGTGTTGGACGGAGGGGGTGAACAGGTCGTGGAGCACCGGCCCATTGTCCCGGTAGTCCCCACCGGTCCCGCCCCACACCGCGGGCTCCCCGCCCGCGGGCGTGTCCCCGGGTACGGCGGGGAACTCCCCCGCCCCGCCCCTTCCCGAAACCCTGACGGGACCGGGGCTCCGCCCCCGGACCCCCGACGCCGGCGGCCCCGCGGACGCGGCTCGCCCGGCGGGGCGGGAGGCGGCGGAAGCCGGCCCGCCCCCGGCAGGACCCCGGTCCGAGGACCGGCGCCCGGCGTTCCGCAGCGGTCCCGCCGCCCGGGTCCCCGTAAGCGCGAAGGCCCCCGGTGCCCTTGGGCACCGGGGGCCTCCCCCGCGTCACGCCTTCGGCGCGTCGCCCTCGGCAGCGGGCTCCGGCGTCGCGGCCGGAGCCTCCGGCTTCCGCTCGGCCTCCGTCGACTCCGGCGCCGTCTCGGCCGGCTTCTCCACGGCCGTCGGCTCCGACGCCGTCTCCGTCTTCTCCGGCGTCACCGGCGCCACCGACGTCTCCGTCTTCACGGGTGCCGTCGTCACCTCCAGGGACTCCCTCGCCCCCGGGATCGTCAGCGCGTCCGCGTTCTCCGGGTGGTGGCAGGCCACCCGCTGGCCCGGACGGAGTTCGACCAGCGGGGGCTCCTGCGTGCGGCAGACGTCCGTCGCCTTCCAGCAGCGGGTGTTGAAGCGGCAGCCCGGCGGCGGGGCGATCGGGGACGGGACGTCGCCGGTCAGCAGGATGCGGTCGCTCTTCGCGCCCCTGCGGCGGGGGTCCGGGATCGGGACCGCCGACATGAGGGCGCGGGTGTACGGGTGCATCGGGTTCTCGTAGAGGGACTTGCGGTCCGCGAGTTCCACGATCTTGCCGAGGTACATCACCGCGATACGGTCCGACACGTGCCGGATGACCGACAGGTCGTGCGCGATGATCACGTACGTGAGGCCGAGCTCCTCCTGGAGGTCGTCCAGGAGGTTGACCACCTGCGCCTGGATGGAGACGTCCAGGGCCGAGACCGGCTCGTCCGCCACCACCAGCTTCGGCTTCAGGGCCAGGGCGCGGGCGATGCCGATGCGCTGGCGCTGGCCGCCGGAGAACTCGTGCGGGTAGCGGTTGTAGTGCTCCGGGTTGAGCCCGACCAGTCCGAGCAGGCGCTGGACCTCCTTCTTCACGCCGCCCTCGGGCTCGACGCCCTGGAGCTTGAAGGGGGCCGAGACGATCGTGCCGACCGTGTGGCGCGGGTTCAGCGAACCGTACGGATCCTGGAAGATCATCTGGATGTCCCGGCGGAACGGACGCATGCCCGAGACGCCGAGGTGCGAGATGTCCTTGCCCTGGAACTCGACGGTGCCGCCGGTCGGTTCGAGCAGCCGGGTGATCAGCCGGCCCATCGTGGACTTGCCGCAGCCGGACTCGCCGACGACGCCGAGCGTCTCACCGGGCAGGACCTCGAAGTCGATCCCGTCGACCGCCTTGACCGCGCCGGTCTGCCGCTGGAGAAGCCCCTTCTTGATGGGGAAGTGCTTCTTCAGGCCGGTGACCTTGAGGAGGGGTTCCATGGTCTCGCTCACAGTTTCGGCGCAATCTCTTCGGTCCAGATACGGGTCCGCTCCTCCTGCGGCATGTGGCAGGCCGAGAAGTGGCGGTCCCCGGCCGGCGCCAGCTCCGGTCGCAGGGTGCGCGTGACGCCGCCCTTGGGGACGTCCGCGTACGGGCAGCGGGGGTTGAAGGCGCAGCCGTCCGGGATGTTGATGAGGCTGGGCGGGTTGCCCTTCACCGGGATGAGCCGGTCGGTCTGGTCGCGGTCGATCCTCGGCATCGAGCCGAGCAGGCCCCAGGTGTAGGGGTGCTGCGGCTCGTAGAAGACGGACTCGGCCGGTCCGCGCTCGACGCAGCGCCCGCCGTACATCACGAGGATGTCGTCGGCGAGCTCGGCGACGACGCCGAGGTCGTGGGTGATGATGACGACCGCGGAGCCGAACTCCTTCTGGAGGTCCCGCATCAGGTCGAGGATCTGGGCCTGCACGGTCACGTCGAGCGCGGTGGTCGGCTCGTCGGCGATGAGCAGGGCCGGGTTGTTGACGAGCGCCATGGCGATCATCGCGCGCTGGCGCATGCCGCCGGAGAACTCGTGCGGGTAGTTGTCGAACCGCTTGGCGGGCTCGGGGATGCCGACCCGGTCGAGGAGTTCGACGGCCCGCTTGCGCGCCGTCTTCTTGTCGACGTCGTGGTGGACGCGGTACGCCTCCACGATCTGGTTGCCGACCGTGTAGTACGGGTGCATCGCGGACAGCGGGTCCTGGAAGATCATGGCCATGTCGCGGCCGCGCATCCTGCGGACCTCGTCCGGGTCGGCCGAGAGCAGCTCGCGTCCGTCGAGCCAGATCTCGCCGGAGATGCGGGCCTTCTGCCGGCCGTACTGGCCGACGGTGTGGAGGCCCATGATGCCGAGCGAGGTGACCGACTTCCCGGAGCCGGACTCGCCCACGATGCCGAGGGTCTTGCCCTTCTCCAGCTGGAAGCTGAGCCCGTCGACCGACTTGACCAGACCGTCGTCGGTCGGGAAGTGGATCTTCAGGTCGCGCACGTCGAGGAAGGCGTCGGAGGGGGCGGACCCGGTGCCGACGGGTTCTCCCACCGCCGCGCCGGTCTTCGTCAGCTTGTCCGTCATGCGAGCCTCACTCGGGGGTCGATCACCGCGTACAGGAGGTCCACGACGAGGTTGGCGAGGACGACGCAGGCCGCGGTGATCAGCGTGACGGCCAGGATCAGCGGCAGGTCGCGCTCGCTGACGCCCTTGATGGCGAGTCCGCCGAGGCCGTGGAGGCTGAACGCGGTCTCGGTCAGGATCGCGCCGCCGACGAGGGCGCCGAGGTCCATGCCGAAGATGGTCAGGATGGGGGTCATGGTGGAGCGCATGGCGTGCTTGCCGAGCACGACCGGCTCCGGGAGGCCCTTGGCCCGCGCGGTGCGGATGTAGTCCTCGCCGAGGACCTCCAGCATGGTGGCGCGGGTGAGCCGCGCGTACATCGCCGCGTACAGGAAGGCGAGGGTCACCCAGGGCAGGAGCAGGCCGCCGAACCAGCCGCCGAAGGACTCGGTGATCGGCGTGTACGAGGCGTTGAGCCAGCCCAGTTGGGTACGGAAGATCAGCATCGCCAGCATGGCGGTGAAGAAGATGGGGAGCGAGACGCCGGCCAGCGCGGTGATCATGGCGGCGCGGTCGATGATCGTGCCCCGCTTGAGGGCGGAGACGACGCCGGTGGAGACGCCCAGCACCAGCCAGAGCACCGCGGCGCCGATGACCATGGAGAGGGTGACGGGGAAGGCGTCGACCAGCATCTCCGAGACGTCCTGCTCGGTGCGGAACGAGTAGCCGAAGCAGGGCGCCGCGCAGTGGATGGTGTCGCCGCCGCCGGTGTAGTCGCGACCGACGAAGATGCCGGAGACGAAGTGCCAGAACTGCACCAGGATCGGCTCGTCCAGGCCCAGCTTCTGCCGGACGGCCTCGATGGATGCCGGATCCGCCTGCTTGCCGACGAACATCGCGGCAGGGTCGCTGCCGGTCAGCTTGGGTATGAGGAAGAAGATGCTGAGCGTCACGAGCGTGACGACGAGCAGCATCACGACGACCGCGAAGAGTCGCCGGACTATGTATGCAAGCATGCGGTCGGCCGGTCGGCGGCCGGGGGACCCGATCGGGTCCCCCGGCCGCCGCCCTCGGCCATCACCTGCCCTTCGGACCTGGCGGCGGGTGGTGCGCCGGTGGAACGGGTCGGATTACTTGACGACGCCGAGCGACGCGTAGTCGTAGCGGCCGTTGTAGGCGTCCGCCGTGTAGACGTTGGTCAGCCGGGAGCTGCGCCAGATGATGTTCTTCTCGTGAGTGAAGGGCAGGTAGACCGCGGCCTCCGACACCTTCGTGTTGATCTGCTTGTAGAGCTCGCCGGCCTTGACCGGGTCGGTCTCCTTCAGCGCCTGGTCGAACAGGCCGTTGACGGCCTTGTCGTTCAGCTCCGAGAAGTTGTTGTTGCCGCTCTGGAGGATGAAGCGACCGTCGACGAGCGGCTGGAGGAAGCCCTGGCCGGACGGGAAGTCGGCGCCCCAGCCCATGATGATGATGCCGTAGCCCTTGTCCTTGACGACCTTCGGCGAACCGATGATGCCGGACGTCTGGGCGCCGTCGAACTGGTCGATCTCGGCCTCGATGCCGACGGCCTTCAGCGACTGCTGGAGGGACTCGGCAGTCGCGATCTCGATCTTCTTGTTGTTGCGGACCGCGATCGTGGTCTTGAAGCCGTTCGGCTTGCCGCACTTCTTGAGCGCGTCCTTGGCCTTGGCCAGGTCCGGGGCGCCGCCGAGCTTGCCGTACGGGTCGGCCTTCGGGTCGGCACCCTTGATCGCCGGCGGAAGCATGTTGGTGGCGATGTCGCCACCGGCCTGCGGGCCGCCGCGGGCGGTCTGGAGGGACTTGGAGTCGGCCGCGTAGATGATGGCCTTGCGGCACTCGATGTTGGGGATCACCGTCTGCGGGAAGACCGCGTAGCGGATGAAGCCCGTCTGCGGGTTGTCGACGTTGCCCTTGTGCTGCTGGAGCACCTTCTGGCGGGCCGAGGCACCGACGCCGGTGGCGTTGATGTCGAGGTCGTACTCGCCCTCGACCAGGCGGTTGTCCATGTCGTCGGCGTTCGTGGTGAACGTGACGCTGACCTTGTCCGGCAGGGCCTTGCGGACGGTGTCCGTCTTGGCGTCCCACTTGTCGTTGCGGACGAGCTTGATGGACTTGTTCGGGGTGTACGAGTCCCACTTGTACGGGCCGGAGGAGAAGGGCTTCAGGCCGTACTTGGCCTTGGTGTCCTTGTCCTGGCGGACCGGGGAGGCGGCGGGCATGGCCAGCATCTGCAGGAAGTCGCCGTTGGCGACCGGCAGCTTGAAGATGATGGTCTTGTCGTCCGGGGTCTCGATCGCCTTCAGGCCGAGCTTGTCCGCGGAGGTGTCCTTGTAGGGGCCCTTGTACTCGCCCTTGGGGTCGAGGACCTGCTGGAGGTAGATCGGGCCGCCGGAGATGACGTCCTGGGCCCAGATGCGCTCGATGCCGTACTTGATGTCCTTGGAGGTGATCGGCTTGCCGTCCTCCCAGGTCACCCCGTCCTTCAGCGTGAAGGTGTAGGTGAGGCCGTCGGCCGAGACCTTGCCGGCGTCGGTGGCGAGGTCCGGGACGAGCTCGGTGGAGGCGGCGCCCGGCTCGGCCTTGAAGGTGACCAGCTGACGGGTGTAGTAGCGCGCGAAGTCCCACACGAAGCCGTAGTAGCCGCGCTGCGGGTCCCACGAGTCGGCCTCCTGCGAGCCGATGAACTTGAGCTCGCCGCCCTTCTTGTCGGAGGCGTTGGCGACCTTGTTCACACCGGCGTTGAAGCCGGGCGCACCGCCCTTGCCCTTGTCGCCGCTGCCGCCGCCGTTGCCGCCGCCGCACGCGGTGGTGACGACCATCGTGGCCGCCGCGAGCAGCGCGCCCGCGGCGATTCTGCGCTGAGAGCTCTTCAGCATGGGTCCAGCAACCTCCGGGATAGTGGCGGCCGTACGGCGGTCCGCCGATTGGGGTTCAGCCTCCTGTCGCCAGCGGCAGGGGCGGGTCGTGCGGGTCGTCGGCGAACGGTCAGCGGGAGCCCTTCGGGTCGAGCGCGTCACGCACGCCGTCGCCGAAGAGGTTGAACGCCAGGACGGTGATGAAGATCGCGAAGCCGGGGATCACCATGAACAGCGGGTCCGACTCGTAGGTGGTGATGGCCGTCGACAGCATCTGTCCCCAGGAGGCCGTGGGCGGCTTGACACCCGCGCCGAGGAAGCTGAGCGCCGCTTCGGTGAGGATGTTGGTGGGGATCATGAGGGTCGCGTAGACCGTGATCGGGGCGATCAGGTTCGGCAGCAGCTCGCGGCGGAGGATGTAGAGGCGGCCGGCGCCGAGGCTCTGGGCGGCCTCGACGTACTCGCGGTTGCGCAGCGAGAGGGTCTGGCCGCGGACGATGCGGCCGACGTACGGCCAGCCGAAGAAGCCGATGACGAGCACCAGGGCGGCGATGCGGACGCCGGAGCCGTCGAGGCCGAGGAGCTGGTTCGGCAGGACGGAGACGAGGGCGATCGTGAAGAGCAGCTGCGGGAAGGCGAGCATCACGTCCATGACCCGGCTGAGGGCCGCGTCGACCCAGCCGCCGAAGTAGCCGGCGATGATGCCGAGGACCGTGCCGAGGACGACGGCGAAGACCGCCGCGAGGAAGGCGACGAGGAGCGAGATCCGGGCGCCGTAGACGATACGGCTGAAGACGTCGCGGCCGTTGACGGGCTCGACTCCGAAGAGGAAGTCGGAACTGACGCCGCCCCAGGAGCCGATCGGGGTGCCGAACAGGGGGTCGATCTGGTCCTCGTGGAACTCGTCCGGCGGGTGGCCGAGGAGGCCGACGATGACCGGCGCGAAGATCGCGACGAGGATGAGGAAGACGACGACGAAGGCGCCCGCGAGGGCCAGTTTGTCGCGCTTGAGCCGGGTCCAGGCGATCTGCCAGGGCGAGCGGCCCTCGATCGCCTTGGCGGGGGCGCCGGCCTCGGGGAAGCCGGGGGCGACGGGCGCGCCATCGACGGTGGCGGTCGCCTCGCCCGCACTCTTCTCGTGCAGTGGTGCCGTCATCGTGGTGAGGACCCCTCTCGGCCGCCGGTAGCCGGCCCTTGCCCGCCGCGGGTAGCGGCTCGGTGGAACAACCTGCCGGGCGACCTGCTCGAAAGGAGCCGAACGCCCGGTGTTCCGGGGAGTCTTCAATGTGCTTGTGATCACCCGCCAGCCCTGACGAGGAATGTTTGCTCAAACGTGATGCGGTGCTGCGACTTCCGTTATCCGGACGTCGGGGGCGCCTGAGCGGACCATCTCGGGGCCTCTTCCCCTCAATCGGACATGTCCCCTCAACTATGCGTTCGAGCTCCTGAATTGGGGCGAACGAAAGCCTCCGGAGCGGACTCCGGAGGCTGATGGGGAAGGAGGGGAGAAGGTGTACGTCTCAGTATCCGGACGGCGCGGGCGGGGGGTATCCGTAGCCCGGGGCGGGCGCCCCGCCGCGTCCGGCGTGCGCCTCGCGGTCGTAGAACGGGCGCCCGTTGGCGCGCAGCCAGAGGGCCACCGGGTCGTACCCGTCGGAGAGGGCGACCGTGGAGACGGGCAGCCCGTCGGGTACGGCGCCGATGGACTGGCGCATCATCGACCGGACGGTGTCGACGGCGGCCGCCGAGGTGTCGTACAGGTCGAGGCCGATGGCGAGGTACGGGGAGCCGAGCGCGGGCTGCACCCAGCCGCGGCGCAGCGCCCGGACGGCGGGGGTGCGGTGCGCGTTCTGCGTGAGCAGGGCGTAGAACTGCGGGATCTCCAGGGTGGGCTCGGTGACCCGGAGCGGCCCGGCGGGCATCCGGTCGAGGCCGGTGGCGATCCGGCGGAGGTCGGCCCAGGGGATGCCGACACCGCCGCCGGGGGCGTGCGGATTGAGCCAGACGCCCCAGCGGTCGGGGTAGAGGGCGCGGGCGATCTCCCGGCCGGTGACGAGCTCGTGGGCGCGGTGCCAGCCGGAGGCGGCCAGTTCCTGCGCGGAGGTGACGCAGGGCGCGTAGCCGAAGCCGTCGACCTCCATGTTCCCGTACTGGGCGTCGGACGAGCCGGGCGAGCCCTGCCAGAGCAGCATCCACAGCTCGCCGTCGGCGAGGGCGTGCAGCAGCTGCTCGTACGCGTCGTAGCGTCCGGGTGCCACCTGGCGCAGCATGTGCTCGACCTGTCCGGTCGCCGCGGTGCCTGACGCGCTCACCCTGGGTCCTGCCCCTCTTCCGTCGCCGTCGCTGTTGCCGACGTCTGTGCCTGCTGTCGAGAAGTTCAGCTTAAACAGGCCGTCCGTCACACGGCGGCGCGCTGGTAGAAGGGGCGCACCCGCTCCAGCATCCAGTCGCCGACCGGGTCCTGTGCCATGTCGAGCAGGATGAGGTTGACCGGCCAGGCGCACTCGACGCGGCCGAGGGCGCGGCCGAGGGCGTCCAGGGGCGCGTTGCGGTCGACGCCGTCCCAGGCCGCGAGCTGCACGCCGATGAAGAGGGCGGGTTCGGTGCCCTCGACGCTGGCGAGGGCCCGGCGGGCGGTGGTGACGACGCCGGTGGCCTCGAACTCGGCGGAGGCGGCGGCGAGGAAGTCGACCGGGTCGTCCTGCCAGTCGGGCTCGAAGAGCCGGACGCGGCCGCCGGTGGCGGGCCCGTCGAGCGGGGTGCGGCCGACGCGGCACAGCTCGGCGACGGCCGGCGGGGGCAGCGGGACGCCGACGACGCCGCCGGGGTTCACGGCGATGCCGAGCTGCGGGGGCAGGCCGCGGGCGAAGTCACGGGCAGGGGCGACGGTGAACGACATGTGGCCGCCGACGCAGGCGAGGAACTGCTCCTCGGAGCTGAAGACGGGGACGTAGGCCGCGCCGTCGATCTCCATGGTGGCGAGGTCGAGGTTCGGGCTGTCGGGTCCGCCGCCGTTGGGCAGGGGCACCCAGACCGGGCTGCGGCCGAGGACCTCGACCAGGCGGGCGCCCGCCGCGGGGTTGCCGAGTGAGGCGGCAAGGACCTCTTCGAGCTCGTTGCCCGGCCACGTCACGTCCACGGTCGCGTTTCCCCTTCTCGCACGGCCTGCCGTACCGGCCGCCCCGGCAGCACCCTAACGCCGCCCCGGCGCCGCCGTGGCCAAAAGAAGCGGTACGGACACTCCGGGACAGGGGCGTACGTCACAGCGGCCCGGGCCGCGGCGGGCGGTCGCGCGCCGCCGGGGCCCGGGCCGCCCGCCTCAGGCCGCCTGGCGGAAGCCGATCGTCCGCAGGAGGTCCGCCGCGTCCCGGTCGAGCAGGGTCGCGGAGGCGCAGCCGTGCGGCAGCCGGCCGGACTCCGCTGCGGCGACGAGCCGGGCGACGGCCCGCCGGTGCCGGGCGAAGGCGTACGCGGAGACGCCCCGGCCGCGGGCCCGCTGGCCCGCGCGGGCGGTGTCCGGGTCCACGTCGAGGAGGACCAGGTGGAGGGCGCGGCCGCGGCGCCGGGCCTCCCGGGCGAGCCAGCCCCGGACCCAGGACTGGGTGCCGCAGTCGTGCACGATCACCCCGGCGCCGGAGCGCAGGGCGCGGTGCAGGCCCGCGTAGTGCGCGATGCGGACCAGGGGGCGGTAGACGGCGTACGGCAGGAGGCGGGGCATGCGGGCCTCCCAGCGCTCCCGGGTGTCCTGCGAGTCGATGCCGGCGCCGTCGGCCGCGCGTCGCATCAGGGTGGACTTGCCGCTGCCGGGCAGGCCGGAGACGACCACCAGGTCGCCGGGGGCGAAGGTGAGGGCGCGGGGGCCGCGGCCGCCGCGCTCGCGCAGGTCGCGCAGGAGCCGTCCGCGGCCGCGGGTGCGCGCGCGGGCCCGCTGGGACGGTATGCCGGTACTTCGGGCATATGCGCCGGTGTGCTCGTACCTCATCGCTTCTCCCCCTGCCGGGCCCGGGAAGACCCTTGCCCACAAAGTGTAAAGAAGCGGTAATGGGACACAAGCGATGTGCCACGCCGACCTCGCGTGCAATGATGTGCGCGCCAGGCGCGCACAGTCGCCGCACAATCGCATACCGGCCGCTCGAATCCGCGCGGGAGAGTTCCGGACGCCAGGCGTGTCCGGACGCCGAAGGAGCAAGACCCTCCCTTGAATCTCTCAGGCCCCGTACCGCGTGGATGAGGCAGATCTGAAAAGCGGGACACCGTGCCGTGTCCCCACCCAAGGTGCAAGCCGACCTCTCGGTGCCGGTCTCCCGGCGACGAGATGCTCTCGGTGAACCTCTCAGGTTCCATGACAGATGGGGAGGACGTCCTCGCCCGTCATGTGTTTCGTCACCGATCACGCCCTTGGGACCCGGGAGCCACCCATGAGCACTGCCCCCCGTCTGACCGCCCTCGATGCCCTGCATCGTTCGCTGGGCGCGACCATGACCGACTTCGCCGGCTGGGACATGCCGCTCCGGTACGGCAGCGAGCGGGACGAGCACGTCGCCGTCCGCACCCGGGCGGGCCTGTTCGACCTCTCCCACATGGGCGAGATCACGGTCACCGGCCCGCGGGCCGTCGAGCTCCTCGACCACGCCCTGGTCGGCAACATCTCCACGGTGGGCGTGGGCCGCGCCCGCTACACGATGATCTGCCAGGAGGACGGCGGGATCCTCGACGACCTGATCGTGTACCGCCTCGGCGAGACGGAGTACATGGTCGTCGCCAACGCCTCCAACGCGCAGACCGTCCTGGACGCGCTCACGGCCCGCGCGGAGGGCTTCGACGCCGAGGTCCGGGACGACCGCGACGCCTACGCCCTGATCGCGGTCCAGGGCCCGGAGTCCCCCGGCATCCTGAAGTCGCTCACGGACGCCGACCTGGACGGTCTGAAGTACTACGCCGGCCTGCCGGGCACGGTCGCCGGGGTGCCCGCGCTGATCGCCCGTACCGGCTACACCGGCGAGGACGGCTTCGAGCTGTTCCTGAAGCCCGAGCACGCCGAGCAGGTCTGGGTGGCGCTGACCGAGGCCGGCGCGCCGGTCGGTCTGATTCCCTGCGGCCTGTCCTGCCGCGACACGCTCCGCCTGGAGGCGGGCATGCCGCTGTACGGCCACGAGCTGACCACCGCGCTGACCCCCTTCGACGCGGGTCTGGGCCGGGTCGTGAAGTTCGAGAAGACGACGAACGACGGCCGCTTCGTCGGCCGAGAGGCGCTGGAGAAGGCCGCCGAGCGTGCCGAGACCGCCCCGCCGCGCAAGCTCGTCGGTCTGGTCGCCGAGGGCCGCCGGGTCCCGCGGGCCGGCTTCTCGGTGGTCAAGGACGGCGTGGTGATCGGCGAGGTCACCTCCGGCGCCCCCTCCCCCACCCTCGGAAAGCCGATCGCCATGGCGTACGTGGACGCGGCGCACGCCGAGCCCGGCACCCAGGGTGTAGGTGTGGACGTCCGGGGCACCCACGAGCCCTACGAGGTCGTGGCACTGCCGTTCTACAAGCGCCAGAAGTGACGCGTCCGTCTCACTTCGCGTCTCATCCCGCAAGACCCTCGTTCATCAGCACTCCCCCGATCCAGGAGAATCAGGCCATGAGCAACCCCCAGCAGCTGCGCTACACCAAGGAGCACGAGTGGCTGTCGGCCGCCGAGGACGGTGTCGCGACCGTCGGCATCACGGAGTTCGCCGCCAACGCGCTCGGTGACGTCGTCTACGCCCAGCTCCCGGAGGTCGGCTCCACGATCACCGCGGGCGAGTCCTGCGGCGAGCTGGAGTCCACCAAGTCGGTCAGCGACCTGTACGCCCCGGTGACGGGCGAGATCGTCGAGGCCAACCAGGACGTCGTGGACGACCCGTCCCTCGTGAACACCGCTCCGTTCGAGGGTGGCTGGCTGTTCAAGGTACGCCTCACGGGCGAGCCGGAGGACCTGCTCACCGCCGACGAGTACGCCGCGTTCACCGCCGGCTAACCCGACACCCCTAGGGATCGATTCATGTCGCTTCTGAACACTCCCCTCCACGAGCTGGACCCGGACGTCGCCGCCGCCGTCGACGCCGAGCTCCGCCGTCAGCAGTCCACCCTCGAGATGATCGCGTCGGAGAACTTCGCTCCGGTCGCCGTCATGGAGGCGCAGGGCTCCGTCCTCACCAACAAGTACGCCGAGGGCTACCCGGGCCGCCGCTACTACGGCGGCTGCGAGCACGTCGACGTGGCCGAGCAGATCGCGATCGACCGGATCAAGGACCTGTTCGGCGCCGAGTACGCCAACGTCCAGCCGCACTCCGGCGCCTCCGCGAACCAGGCCGCCCTCTTCGCGATCGCCCAGCCCGGCGACACGATCCTGGGTCTGGACCTGGCGCACGGCGGCCACCTGACCCACGGCATGCGCCTGAACTTCTCGGGCAAGCAGTTCGACGTGGTCGCGTACCACGTGGACGAGGCCGGTCTGGTCGACATGGCCGAGGTCGAGCGCCTCGCCAAGGAGCACCGCCCCAAGGTGATCATCGCGGGCTGGTCCGCCTACCCGCGCCAGCTGGACTTCGCCGAGTTCCGCCGGATCGCCGACGAGGTCGAGGCCTACCTGTGGGTCGACATGGCCCACTTCGCGGGTCTGGTCGCGGCCGGTCTGCACCCGAACCCGGTCGAGTACGCGGACGTGGTGACCTCCACCACGCACAAGACGCTCGGCGGCCCCCGCGGCGGCATCATCCTGGCGAAGAAGGAGTTCGCGAAGAAGCTGAACTCCTCGGTCTTCCCCGGATTCCAGGGCGGCCCGCTGGAGCACGTGATCGCGGCCAAGGCCGTCTCCTTCAAGGTCGCGGCCTCGGAGGAGTTCAAGGAGCGCCAGCAGCGCACCCTGGACGGCGCCCGCATCATCGCCGAGCGCCTGGTCCAGGACGACGTCACCGCCCACGGTGTCTCCGTCCTGTCCGGCGGCACGGACGTCCACCTGCTCCTCGTCGACCTGCGCGACAGCGAGCTGGACGGCCAGCAGGCCGAGGACCGCCTCCACGAGGTGGGCATCACGGTCAACCGGAACGCCGTTCCGAACGACCCGCGCCCGCCGATGGTCACCTCCGGTCTGCGCATCGGCACGCCGGCGCTCGCCACCCGCGGTTTCCAGGCCGAGGACTTCGCCGAGGTCGCCGACATCATCGCGGAGACCCTGAAGCCCGGCTTCGACGCCGAGTCCCTCAAGGCGCGGGTCACCGCGCTGGCGGACAAGCACCCGCTGTACCCCGGCCTGAAGTAGTTTCGTACGCTTTTGTTCGACCGGAACCCTGGGGCACCGCGCACACTGGACGGTGAGCGCGGTGCCCCACCCCATGTCCCCGCGCTGTACCGCACGTCCTTCTTCGCGCTTCTCTGCTCCACCCCGGCAGACAACGGCGTCTAGCCCCACAAGGAGTCTTCGTGGCCATCTCGGTCTTCGACCTGTTCTCGATCGGCATCGGCCCGTCGAGCTCCCACACGGTGGGTCCGATGCGAGCCGCCCGGATGTTCGCCCGCCGCCTGAAGAACGAGGGCCTGTTGGCCCACACCGCCCGCATCCGGGCGGAGCTGTACGGCTCCCTGGGTGCGACCGGCCACGGCCACGGGACCCCGAAGGCGGTCCTGCTGGGCCTGGAGGGCAGCTCGCCCCGCACGGTGAACGTGGAGACGGCCGACGACGAGGTCGAGCGGATCAAGTCGAGCGGCCGGATCAACCTGCTCGGCGCGCACGAGATCCCCTTCGACTTCGACGCCGACCTGATCCTGCACCGGCGCAAGGCGCTGCCGTACCACGCCAACGGCATGACGATCTTCGCGTACGACGCCGAGGGCGCCCCGGTCCTGGAGAAGACGTACTACTCGGTCGGCGGCGGCTTCGTCGTGGACGAGGACGCCGTCCAGGGCGAGAACCCGATCGTCCCGGACGACACCGTCCTGAAGTACCCCTTCCGCACCGGCGACGAGCTGCTCCGCCTCGCGAAGGAGACGGGCCTGTCGATCTCCGCGCTGATGCTGGAGAACGAGAAGGCCTGGCGCACCGAGGACGAGATCCGCGCGGGCCTGCTGGAGATCTGGCGGGTCATGCAGTCCTGCGTCTCGCGCGGCATGTCCCGCGAGGGCATCCTGCCCGGCGGTCTGAAGGTGCGCCGGCGCGCCGCGAACCTGGCCCGCAAGCTGCGCTCCGAGGGCGACCCCAAGATGCACGCCATGGAGTGGATCACCCTCTACGCGATGGCCGTGAACGAGGAGAACGCGGCGGGCGGCCGGGTGGTCACCGCCCCGACGAACGGCGCGGCCGGCATCATCCCCGCCGTCCTGCACTACTACACGAACTTCGGGGCGGGAGCCGCCTCGGAAGAGGAGAAGGAAGACGGCATCGTCCGCTTCATGCTGGCGGCCGGCGCGGTCGGCATGCTCTTCAAGGAGAACGCCTCGATCTCCGGCGCCGAGGTCGGCTGCCAGGGCGAGGTCGGCTCGGCCTGCTCGATGGCGGCGGGCGCGCTCGCCGAGGTCCTCGGCGGCACGCCGGAGCAGGTGGAGAACGCGGCCGAGATCGGAATGGAGCACAACCTGGGCCTGACCTGCGACCCGGTCGGCGGCCTGGTGCAGATCCCGTGCATCGAGCGCAACGGCATGGCGGCGGTCAAGGCCGTCACGGCGGCGAAGATGTCGATGCGCGGCGACGGCAGCCACCTGGTCTCCCTCGACAAGGTCATCAAGACCATGAAGGAGACCGGCGCGGACATGAGCGTCAAGTACAAGGAGACCGCGCGGGGCGGGCTCGCGGTGAACATCATCGAGTGCTGAACCGATTCTCCGGGCGGGCCCCCGGCCGGTGGGCGGTCCCCGGGCCGGGCGGCCGCCGCCGCCCGGGCCGGGGGCCGGGTCAGTAGCGCACCCAGAGGACGTAGACGTCCGGGCGCGACGGGGCGAAGGGCTCGCAGAGGAAGAGCGCGCCCCAGAGCGGACGGCCCGCGACGCCGGCCGCCTGGCACTCGGCGTACGAGGAGTGGTGGCTGCGCGGGTAGAAGCCGGGACCCGCGGCCTCGGCGGTGCCCGCGGTGCCGAGCGCGAGCGCTCCGGCCGTGGCCGCGGTGGCGAGTACGGCTGCGATGCGACGGTTCATGGCATGTCCTCCTGAAAACGCCGGGATGCCCCGGCGGAGTGCGTGACGATGCGATGTGAAGCGTTGCGGTGCGGTATGTGCCGGCTGCGCAGCCGGGTCGAACGTACCGTCGCGGGCAGGGCCGCACAATAGGTCCAGACCAATAACCTGATCACGCCGGGGTCGGCACCACGCTCCTGCCCGTCTCGTGCGCGTACAGCATCGCCCGGTCCCGGAGGGACGCGTGGACCGCCATGCGCGCGTCCCGGCGCCGCTGGGCCGGGCCGTCCGGCAGGTGCAGGATCCCGGCGTTGCCGCGCGAGCCGCGCTGGATCTCCGCCGTGCGGGGGATCCGGAGCGCCTGGTAGCGGTCGAGCCGGGCCGCCGTCGTCGAGGACGCCGGATCGGCCAGGCAGGCCGCCAGGTCCATCGCGTCCTCGATCGCCTGGTTCGCGCCCTGCGCCATGAACGGCAGCATCGGATGGGCCGCGTCGCCGAGCAGGGTCAGCCGGCGCGAGGACCACACGTCCAGCGGCGGCCGGTCGTGCAGCGCCCACTGGAGGGTCGACTCCACGGCGCCCACGACGTCCGCGACCAGACCGGTCCAGCCGCCGAAGACCCGGCGCAGCGCCTCCGGGTCGCCCGGCACCGACCAGGACTCGCCCGGGGACTGCGCCATCGGCACCGTCGCCGCGAAGCTCAGGTACTCCCCCGCCGCGACCGGGTAGCACACGAAGTGCCCGCCCGGGCCGAGCCAGAGGCGCACCAGAGGCGCGCGGGCCTCGTCCGGCAGCCGGTCCACGGGCACCAGGCCCCGGTAGATGCCGAGACCCGAGAACTCGGGCTCGTCGCGGCGGAACGCCTCGCGGACGGTGGAGTGGATGCCGTCGGCGCCCACGACCAGCTCCGCCCCGCGGACGGTGCCGTCCTCGAAGGACAGCCGCACGCCGCCGTCCGGCCCGTCCGCCTCCCGCGCCCCGCTCAGGCGCTCGCCCAGCTTCAGGCTGCCCCCGTCGACGAGGGTCAGGAGCGCGTCGTGCAGGTGGGCCCGGTGCACCGTGTAGTACGGGGCTCCGAACATCCGCTCGCACTCCGCGCCCAGGGGCGTCCGGGCGATCGGCCGCCCGCTCCACCCCCGTACCTCCATGGCCTCGATCGCCACCGCCCGCTCGCGCAGGGCAGGGCCGAGGCCGAGCCGCAGCAGCGGCCGCACGGCGTTGGGCGAGAGCTGGACTCCCGCCCCCACCTCCGCGAGCCGCCGCGTCTGCTCGTACACCGTGTACGGAACTCCCATGGAGGAGAGCGCACCGGCCAGCGTCAGTCCGCCGATGCCGGCACCGACCACCGAGACGTGCGGCCGCTCCTCCGCTCCCCACTCGTCCAGATCCCCGAACCGCACCTTTGAGACCGCCTTCCGTGTCGCTGCTGTGTCGGCACCGTCGGCGCCACCGGCCGCGGAATCCCGCGGCCCGGCCGTCCGCCGCACCCCGAGCATGGGTCGCCCACCGGCCCCCGGCAACGCGGGTCACGCCCCCCTCTGACAACTGTCGCGGCTTCCATGACGTCCGTCACCGCCGCCCCTCCGGGGCCCGGCCGGGCCCCCGGCCCGCGCCTAACGTCGAGGCGGCGCCCCGGAGTCCGTCTGCGGGCGACGACCCCACGACGTCCCACCACCACACCGGGAGGCACACAGTGACACGAGCCGAGGGACCGCGGTGACCGCCGCGGTGGCCGTGGAAGGCCTGCACAAGCGGTACGGCGACCACGAGGCCGTGCGCGGCGTCGACTTCAGCGTCGCCGAGGGCGAGATCTTCGCCCTGCTCGGGCCGAACGGCGCGGGCAAGACCACCACCCTGGAGATCCTGGAGGGCTTCCGGGAGCGCGACGGCGGCCGGGTCGAGGTCCTCGGCCGCGACCCCGGCGTCAAGGCGGACGGCCACTGGCTGCGCGGCCAGGTCGGCCTCGTCCTCCAGGACATCGCCGTGGAGCCCTATCTGTCGGTGCGGGAGACGGTGGCCCGCAACGCGGGCTACTACCCGGACCCGCGGAACGTCGACGAACTCCTCGACCTCGTCGGCCTGGAGGAGAAGAAGGGCGCCAAGGTCAAGGACCTGTCGGGGGGCCAGAAGCGCCGGCTCGACCTGGCGCTCGGCGTCGTCGGCCGGCCCAGGCTGCTGTTCCTCGACGAGCCGACGACCGGCTTCGACCCCAACGCCCGCCGGGGCGCCTGGGACGTCGTGCGCAACCTCCGCGACGACGGCACGACCATCGTCCTCACCACCCACTACATGGACGAGGCGCAGGCGCTGGCCGATTCGGTCGTGGTCATCGCCGAGGGCCGGATCGTCGCCTCCGGCACCCCTGACACCCTGGGCGGCCGCGACAGCGCCCAGACCCGGATCCGCTTCGCGCTCCCGCCCGGCGCCGCGCTCGCCGACGTTCCCCTGCAGGTGAGCGACGTGGAGGACGGCCTGGTGACGGCCGAGACGACCGAGGCGACGGCCGCGCTGCACCGGCTGACCGGCTGGGCGCTCGACCGGGGTGCGACGCTCGACCGGCTGACCGTCGAGCAGCCGACGCTCGAGGACGTCTACCTGAGCCTGACCAGCGAGTACGTACAGCAGGAAGCCTCCTCGCCGTCGTCCGCGCGGGAGCGCAAGGCGCCCGCGGGACGAGGCCGCCGACCCGGACGGAGCCGCTCATGACCACCTTGATCCCCCCGAGCACCGAGACGACCGCCCCGGCGGTCCCGGCGGCCCGCGCGGACGCCCCGCGCGAACGGAACCCGCTGGCCCTGCTGGGCCATCAGATCCGTTACGAGCAGCTGTCGTTCTGGCGCAACCCGCAGTCGATGGTCTTCACGTTCGTCCTGCCCATCGTGATCATCAGCATCTTCGGGGCCGTGTTCAGCGGCAGCGAGGGCGAGGACTTCTTCTTCGGCCTGACCGGCATGCAGTACTACACGCCGGTGATCGCCGCCGTGTCCGTACTCGGGGCCTGCTACGGCCAGTTGGCGATCGTGCTGGCGATGCGCCGGCAGACCGGCGTGCTGAAGCGGCTGCACGCCACGCCGCTGCCGGCCTGGGTCTACTTCGCCGGTCTGCTCGTGCACTGCGTCGTCGTGAGCATCGTCGACGTCGCGCTCGTCTTCGGCATCGGCGCGCTCTACGGCGTGGACCTGCCCACCCACTGGGGCGCGGTCCTGGTCACCCTCGTCCTCGGCGCGGCCAGCTTCTGCGCGCTGGGCGTCGGCGTGGCCTCGCTGATCAAGAACTCGGAGGCGGCCCCGGCCGTCGTGCAGTTCATCCAGTTCCCGCTGGTCTTCATCTCGGGCAGCTACTTCCCGATCCACGCCGAGCTGCTGAACACGATCGCGGGCCTGCTGCCCGTGAAGCCGTTCAACGACGCCATGCTGGCGCTCTTCACCCAGGACGCCGGCTTCCAGTGGCGCGACCTGGCGGTCCTCGCCGCCTGGGGCGTGATCGGAGCCCTGATCGCCGTCCGCAGCTTCCGCTGGGACCCGCGCCCCGAGTAGGCGGGCGAGCACCACGAAAAGGCCCGACCGGCGACCGGTCGGGCCTTTCGTGTTCCCCGTGGGGGGGCTTAGGTCAGACGTTCCGCGGTACGGGGGCGCCCTCCGGCAGGGGGAAGGCGCGGGCCAGGACGGCGTAGGTGCGCAGCTCCTCCAGGAGGCTCAGGCCGAGCCGGTTGTGGAGCATGTGCGCGTGCGAGAAGAGGACCATGCCCGGGTGGGCCGGCGACTGGGCGCGGATCTCGTCCGCGTGGGCGGCGATCCGGGCGTGCCAGTCGGCGAAGGGGCCGTGGGCGTCCGGGTCGAGGGCGACCGTCCCCTCGACCCGGGTGACGGTGTCGAGGAGTTCGGCCGGGTGGCCCGCCTCGGCGGCCCAGGCGCGCCAGGCGCCGAGGCCGTGGGCGTAGTAGTACGCGCGTTCCGCCGGGTCCCCGAGGGCGGCCGCGACGGCGACGGTGCCGCGCAGGGCGAGCAGGGCCCGCTGCCGCTCGTCGCCCACCCGGGGCAGGGCGGCGAGGACGAGGCGGCTGGACAGGGTGAAGAGGGACTCGGCGGCGGGCATCAGGGCCCGGCCGCCGTAGCGGTCGAACTCCGGCTCGTAGACCGCCGGGTGGACGCCGGGCGGCAGCAGGGCCTTCACGGAGGTGTTCTCGCCGGTCTCGCCGGCGGCGGCGAGCCGCTCGGCCCCGCTGCGGTAGGCGGCGGGGTCGAGCGGCTCCTCGCCCGGCGCGGGCGCTCCGGCGACGGCCAGGCGTGCGGCGAGCGCGGCCGCCACGCGGGTGCGTGCGGCCCCGTCGAGGTCGCCCACGCGGAGCCGGAGGTGCGGGCCGGACTGCCAGTAGCGGATGAAGAACCAGGGCGTGCCGGGGGCGAGTTCGCGGACGGTGGGACCGATGACGTCGGTGACGACCCGGTCGTGTGCCGACCGGGCCGTCGTGCCGAGGTGGAGGTGCCAGGCGGTCCATGCGGTCGCCGGCGCCGCGGGCGGCGGGGCGGTGGCCGCAGCGGGGGTCGGGGTCGGGGTCACGGGGACGCTCCTTCAGAGTCTGAGGTCGAGCAGCGCGCCGCCGGTGTCCTGCGGTACTCCCACGACCACGGACAGGACGATCATCTCGTCGGGTGCGAGGCCGAGGACGCGCTGGGTGGGAATCTCCTTGAAGGCCCGCACGGGGCGGGCGAAGAGGCCGGAGGCGGCGGCGGACAGGCAGAGTCCGTGCGCGGCCCAGCCGGCGGCGTGCTGGACGGCGCCCCAGCCGGCGGTCCCGAGGCGCGCGAAGAGCTCCCGGGTCCGTACGGACAGGAACACGGTCAGGGGGGCGTGGCGGATGCCGCAGCCGTTGACGGGCGAGACGCCGTAGCCGTACTGCTCCTCCAGGCGCTCGGGTGCGGTCGGGTCGGCGCGCAGGAGGTGCGCGGCGCCGTCCCGGAGCCGGTGGACGCCGTCGGTCCGCCCGTCGACGCCCTGGACGACGGCGGTGACGGTCAGCATCGCGAAGGCCGCGGCGAGTTCGGTGCCGGGCGGCGGTACGGAGAGCCAGCGGGCGGCGCTGTCGAGTGCCTCGGCGGGCACGTCGGCGCGGCGTCCGCTCATGCCGTGCAGGGCCCTCGGCATGCGTCCGGAGTGGCGCCGCCACAGCAGCTCGGCCCAGTCCGGCGCGGTCGCCGACGGGCCGAGGCCGGCCGGGACGGCGGTGGTGAGCGGGGCGGGGGCGGGGTCGTAGGTCTGTTCCCGGTTGACGCGGATCAGCGCGTCGAGGGCGGGGTCGGTGCGGGCGAGGTGGGCCGGCGGCCCGGGGACGGGGACCGTGCCGCCGGGCGGCGCTCCCCCGCCGTCGACTTCCACGACGAACGGCAGGGACCAGGCCCAGGCGTCGTCGAGGCCGAGCGCGGGCAGGAGCGCGTGGGCGTCCGGGCCGGGGAGCCGGAGCCTGGCCGGCACGTCGAAGAGTTCGAGACCGAGGCTCAACGCCCGCAGCACGAAGCCCAGTTCGATCGCGATGAGGGAGCCGCGGAACCACTGGTAGGCGGGCGGCACGCTCGTGTACCGGCCGGTGAGGACGATGTTGCCCGCGGGGGCCTCCCGGGTGCCGGTGAGGGCGTGCCGGTCCGGTTCGAGGAGGCGCCACGGCATGCCCGCGCCCCCGTCCACGAAGGCGTGGACGGGGAACAGGCAGCGCGGCGAGGCGTACGGCCGGTGGTCGTTGTAGGGGTTCTCGGGCTCTCTCCGCTGGGGCCCGAAGGCGGTGACGAGGGCGCGGCCGAGCCGGTCCCCGACCGGTTCGGCCGCGCCCGGCCCCCGTGGACCGCCGGGCGGCGGCCCGGGGTGGGGCAGCGCCGCGAGCCGGTCGTGGGTGCCGAGCGGCAGGGTCTCGCGCGGGCCGCCCCCGCGCGGCGGCGGGGGCGGTACGTGGGTGTCGGGCGGTGGTTGCGGGACCCAGGTCCACGGGGGTGCCCCGGGTGCGTCGTCGCCCGCCCCGTAGGCGTACCAGAGGGGTTCGCGGGCGATGCTGTTGTCGCCCTCGGGGCCTGGCAGGTCGACGGGGCCGCGGCGGGGCGGCGCCTCCGCGCCGGCGGCCGCGCGGGGGGCCGTCGGGGCGGTCACGGGAACGGGTGGGGGTCGAGGGGGATCGCCCGGTGCTCCTGCCCGGTGCCGCGCAGGGCGGCGGTGAGCCGGGGCAGTCCGGCGAGCCGCTGCTGGGCGTGGCCGAAGCACATCGGGACGATGCCGGGGACGACCGCGCGGGCCACGTGGATGCCGGCGTCGGCGTGTTCGCGGCTGGTCTGGTCGACGAGGACGATCCGGTCGAGCCCGGCCTCGGCGAACAGTCCGCGGACGAAGTCCAGGGCGCCCCGCACGTCCCCGCCGGAGCCCCGCGCCATGCGGCCCGGCCAGTCGGGGAAGGCCTCGTCGAGCGTGACCCGGGGTCCCCCGAGCGCGGCGGTGGCGCGGGCGGCGGTCTCGGGCAGCGAGGAGAAACGGACGTGGTCCTCCAGCTCCTGGACCAGCCAGGGGTCCTCGACCATCGGTTCGACGGTCTCGCGGGTCCAGTCGACCGGGTTGGTGACGAGCTGGGCGACCTCGCGCAGGGCGCCCCGGATCGCGGACTGCGGGTCGGCGCCGGAGCCGGCCGAGGAGAAGGTGGCGGGGAAGGGGTTGAGGCGGTTGACCGCGAGCACCCAGACGACCGGCAGGCCGATGTCCCGGGTGGCGACGAGGAGGTGCACGTCGAAGCCGCGGGACTCCATCAGCTCGATCATAGCCCGGCTGGTGGGGTCGGTGAGGGAGGAGTTCGGGATGGTCGGCAGGGGCGCGGCCCGGTGCCAGGAGAGCAGGAAGGCGTCCCGCTCCGCGAGCTCGAACAGCGAGTGCAGGGCGGCCTCTTCGAGGTTGGCGCCGACGGCGCAGCCGCTGGACGACTCGTAGAAGTAGTGCTTGCGGCCGGGTGTGCCGGCGGCGCGTGCGGCCCGGCGGTCGCGGCGGTGGTTGTACTCGTACTGGTAGAAGGCGTGGTCGGCGGGGACGAGCAGGGCCCGGCCGTCGTCCAGGTCGTGGCCCCACACCCAGTCCATCGGGGTGTCGGCGTCGAACGGCGTGGCCCGGCTGGTCGGGTGGGCGAGCTGCTCGGCGGTGTACTGCCCGAGCCCCGCCGGGTCGACGGCGTGGTCCGCGACCTCGGTGTACGAGCGGTGGGTGAGGACCGGGATGTCGTACGGGAAGCCCGCGAGCCGCTCGTACGCCTCCAGGACCGCCACGGGTCCGGTCTCGGCGAAGGTCCGGGCGCGGCCGTGGCCCATCGCCGGGGCGTCCGGCACGACGGCCATGCTCATCGCGAAGGGGGCCCGGGACTCGCGCAGGAGGGCGCGGACGGGACCGAAGCGGTCGTCGACCAGGCGGTCCTGGAGCACGCCGCGCTCGACGAGCCGGCTCGCGGCGGTGCGGGTGCAGTCGTCCGGGAAGGCGGGCCGGTCGGTCGGGGTGAGCGGCGCCGGGGTCCGGGTGCCGTCGAGGAGGGCGTCCGCCGGTCCGCAGAGCGGGCAGTGGAAGCTGCGGGCGATCCGGTGCCGGCGCAGGCCGCGCGGCGAGACGGAGAAGAGTTCGCCGGGCCCGAGCGGCCGCCTCGCCAGGTGCTCCAGGGTCGCCCGGAGCAGTTCGGGGAGGAGCGGCGCGCCCGGCCCGGGGGCCGCGGTCGCGTGGCGCAGGTCGCCGGCGAGCGGGTGGTCGGGGACGGTGCGGTCGCGGACCTCGGCGCAGCCGGCGCAGCCGGCGTCGGTGCCGGGCCGCCAGAGCGGTCCCACCAGGACCTCGTCGGCGAGGACGCGGACGGAGAGGTGGGGCCGGCCGGTGGCGGCGGCCTCGTCGAACCGCGCCCGCTCCCAGTCGAGGTGCCAGCCGCGGTCGACCGCGACGGTGCCCTCGGGGAGGAGGCCGGCGAGGGCGTCGAGCGCGGGGCGCCACGCCTCGTCGGCGGGGTGGACGTCGAGCCCAGGGCCCCGGGCGAGGGCGGGGGCGGGGGCGGGGACGGGGGTGAGCGTGTCAGTGGGCATCGTGGGCCTCCACGGGGCCGTACCAGAGGGGGAGCTCGCCGAGCACGGGGTCGTGGCGGTGGGCCTCGCCCCGGTAGGCGGTGCCGGTGCGGGCGGCCAGCTGGGCGCGGAGGGCGTCCAGGGCGGCGCGGTCGGCGAGGAGCAGGGCGTCGGTGGAGAGCGGGTCGACGGTGCCGGGGGCGTCCGCGGTCTGGACGCGGGCGAGAGCGGTGCACAGGGCGTACCGGGCGGCCTCGGCCGCGTCGGCGCCCCAGGCCCGGCCGAGCGCGGCGCCGTCGGCGGTCACCTCGGCGAGCCGCCAGTCGAGTCCGGTGACGGCGTGGAGCCGTATCGCGGGTTCCGTGGGCAGCAGGGCGCGGAGTCCGGCGAGGATCCGCAGCCCCTCCGCGTCGAGGCCCTCGCACGCCACGCCGCCCGCGGCCGCGGCGGGAGCGCCCGCCGGGAGGGCCGCGGGCGGCACGTGCGGGGTGTCGGTCTTCGCCGGAAGGGGCGCTGTCTCCTCGGCGAGCAGGCGCAGTGCGCCGTCGAGGAGCCAGTGTTCCCTCGTGAGCCCTGCCGCCGGGGTGGGATCCCCGGGGATGCGGGCGGGCGGGCCTGCCGCCGGGGTGGGAGCCCCGGGGATGAGGGCCCGCAGGGCCTGCAGGACGGCCGCCGCGGTGGCGGTCTCCTGGTGGGCGGCCCAGGCGAGGACCGTGGTCGTGGTGCCGCCGGTGCGGAGTTCGGCGGCGCGCAGGGCGAGCGGCATCTGGGGCAGGTCGGCGCCCTCGGCGAGGGCGAGCGGCCCGGTCCAGCGGGCGGTGAGCGGGGTCGCCGTCTCGCGTGCCTCGTCCGGTTCGGGGCGGGGATCGGCGGGGGCGGAGCCGAGGGTGTACGGACCCTCGGGGAGGGAGCCCGGTCGGCCGGTCGCGGCCGCCTGGTGGGCTCCCCCGACGGTGACCCGGTCGGAGGTCAGGTCCGTCCCGTGCACGACGTGGGCCTCGCCCGGGTCGGCGGTGCCGGTGAGGACGTCGACGAGGAGCTGTGCGCCGAGGGCGCCGGCGAGCGCGTCCGCCACGGGTCGGGGTGCGGGTGCGGTGGACTCGGCGTCGGCCCAGGCGCGGGCCCGGGTGTGGAACGCGTCGCGGACGGTCCGGTCCGAGGGATCGGTGAGGGCGGGGCCGACGAGGGTGACGCCGGTGCCCCCGAGGCGTACGGGGACGACGAGGGGCGCGTCGGCGGACGGTGCCGGGCTTCCGTCGTCCTCGCGGATGTCGAGGACGGCGTCCGGGACGGCGGCCGGGTCGCGCGGGTCGGTGAGGACCGTGCCGACCCCGGCCCGGCGCAGGCCGCGGGCGGCCGGTCCGGTGGCGGTGGGCGGGCCGGTGACCAGGACGGTCGCGGCGCGCAGCCGGGCGAAGGCCCCGTACGGGTCGTCGAGGAGGCCTTCGAGGCGGGCGAGTGCCTCGGCGTGCCGGGCCCGGACGTCGGCGGGCGGTTCGGGCGCGGTGTGTGCGGCCGGGTCGAGGAGCAGTCCGTTCTCGCGGAGCCTGTCGACGAGGAGGCGGACGGCGGGGCGGGCGCGCTCGGTGCCGATCTCGGCGACGAGCGCGTCCTCGTCGGTGCCGCCCTCCAGGAGGGGGACGCAGCCCTGGGCGACGGCGTGCAGGACCTCGGAGCCGCGCAGGACGAACCGGGCGCGGACGCCGCTGAAGTAGACGCCGCCGGGGACGGGCGCGTAGTGCAGGTCGGGGCGCGTCCTGAGCGCCTTCGCGGGCGTGGTCATCGCTCCTCCGCCTCGGTCGTCGGGTGGTAGGTGAAGCGGCCGCCGGCGGTACGGCCGACCTCGACGACCCACTCGGTGGCGTGGGTGCCGTCGACGACTCCGGGCAGCGCCTCCTCCAGGTAACTGCCGCCGGTGTCGGCGCCGCGGCGCTCCAGCATCCGGGGCAGGACGCGGGCGCCGAGCGCGCTGCTCAGGTCCACGTACTGGGGCTTCTGCTGGAGGCGCTTGGACTGGATGTCGGGGGCTCCGACGGAGAGCGGGCCCTCGTCCTCGGGGACGGTCTTGACGACGACCTCCTCGGGTACGCCGTACTTGGCGCGCCAGGCGTTGAGGGCGAGCAGCCGTTCGTGCTCCTCGGGGCCGGCGGCGAGGGCGGTGCCGAGTTCCTCTCCGCCGTACCAGCGTCGGCGGCCGATGAGGACGTCGCCGACGGCCATCCGGGGCGCGACGCGGGTGGCGGTGCGGTCCCAGGGGGTGGCGGCGTGCCAGCTGTTGGGGAGGGCGTTGAAGAGGCGGCCGCTGATGGCGAGGCCGGAGGCGACGGAGAGCGGCGGCGGGAAGAGGCCGGGGTGGCCGGTGCCGAGCGGGAGGACCCGCAGCGGGGCGCCGTCGGCGTCCTCGACGCGCAGGGAGTCGGTCTCGGGGTCGTGGGCGAGCCGCAGTCCGAACCAGTCGTCGGGGGTGAGGCCGCCGGGCAGGATCGGGGTGTGGGCGTTGACGTTGAGGCGGTGCAGGCCCAGGTCCTCGGTGACGCGGGCGCCGTCGTAGCCGTACACCCGGCGTACGTGGTCGGCGAGGCGGGGCAGGGCGCGGCCGCCGAGGCGGCGGTCGGCCTCCAGGAAGCGGGCGTAGAGCATGCCGTGGCCCGGCAGGCCGTCGTTGAGGACGAGGTGGCCGTCGCCGCGCTGGAGCAGGATGCCGTAGATCAGCGGGTCGCGGCGGAAGCGCTCCGGGAGGTCGCCGGTGAGGCCCGCGACCTGCTCCGGGCTGATGCGGAGGGTGTCGTCGCCGCGCTCGACGGCCTCTCCGATGAGGGCGTGGAGCGATGCGGTGACCTCGCGGCGCAGTTCGTAGATGCGCTCCAGTGAGCCGTCGGCGGGGCCGATGCCCTTGAGGGCGGTCGGGTCGCCGGGGCCGTCGGGGCCGTAGACGGCGGCCATGGCGGCGGCGCGGCGGGAGACCTCGCCGACGACGAAGGGGGCGTGGGCGGCGAGGGGGACGTTGGCCCCGGGGCCGAAGCGCTCGACGAACGCGGCGGTCATGAGGACGCGGACGTCGTGCAGCCAGTCGAAGACGGTGAGGAGCTCGACGGCGGGGCCGAGGTCCTTCAGGGACTCCTTCCAGGGTTCCGTGGCCACCTTGAGCGGTGGCATCACGTAGTCCTCCTCGACCGTGACGTGGGCGGGGCGGCCGGCGGCGTGGCTGAGTTCTCCGAGGGCTCCGCGCAGCTCGGCCAGGGCGTCGCCGCGTCCGGCGGCGGGTGCGGCGGTGAAGGCGGGCAGGCCCGCCTTGACGCGGTCGGTGAGCAGCTTCGTCACGGGACGGGGGTCGTCGGGGGTGAGCAGGACGTCGTAGTCGGTGGAGCCGTCCTCGGCCTCGTGGAAGGTGCAGAGGAGGCCCTGTGCGACGGCGCCGCGGACCTTCTGGTCGGCGTCCGCGGCGGCGATGCCGGAGCGTTCGGCGACGTGGGCGACGACGGAGACGAAGGGTCGGGGGCCCATGGAGACCGCGTCGAGGAGGTCTCCGGCGGGTCCGTCGAGGGCGACGGCGGCCCGGCGCATCCCCTCGGGCGAGGGCTTGAGGAAGAAGAGCTTGCCGGCCGCCGGGTCGGGGGCGGAGGTCGGCGGGAGGCCGATCCACAGGTCCTCGATCGCCCGGTCGGCGGGGTCGGGCAGGCCGCCGAGCACGTAGTTGAGCATCACGCGGTCGAGACCGGGGAAGGCGGTCGCGCCGCCGAAGCCCGCCTCGTCGGGGCCGGGCGCGGCCGGGTCGGGCTCGGCGATGCCGACGGCCGTGAAGCGGGCGAGGGGGCTCGTGCGGACCATGGCGCGGGTGACGTACTGGATGAGTCCGCGCTCGGACTTGCGGCTCTTGGCGGGGACCCGGCCGGGGGCCCGGACGGCGGCGCGGTAGCGTTCGGCCTCCTGGTGGACCTCGGGGGCGACGAGGGCGAGCGAGCGCAGCAGGTCGGCGTCGCCGAGGAGTTCGGCGAGGACCCCGCGCTCGCGTTCGGCAGCGTCGGGGTAGCCGTCGACCAGTTCGGCGCGGATCCGGTCGCGTTCCCGGCGGGCTTCGAGCCAGGCGCCGATCACGGGGCCGGCCTCCTCCGGGGTCGCCTTCGGGGCCTTGCCGCTGTTCACGGCGCGGCGCAGGGCGATGAGCGCCCGCCGGTCCGCGTCGTCGGTCGCGGCGCCGATCCGCTCGTACAGCTCGTCGGAGGCGGCGGCCGCGGCCTCGGCGAGGGTCTGCTCGGCGGCGGTGAGGAGGACGAGCTGCCGGCGCAGTCCGGCGTCGGCGAGCCGGGCCCGGCGCAGCGGGTTGACCCGCAGGAACCAGAGCGGCTCGGGTACCGGCGCCGACCGCGCGGGCGCGGAGGTCGGGGCGGGTGCCGGTGCGGTGGCCGGCTCGGGCGGCACGGCCCCGCGCGGGTCCGTCGGGCTGCCGATCACGGGGGCGGTCATCGAAGGGCTCCCTCGGGGGCGGTGCCCGGAGCGGCGCTCGGGGCGTGGGCGGCGGAACTCGTGCTCCCGGCGGGGTGACGTGCGGCGATGCGCTCGCGCCAGGAGACGCCGAGGACCTCGTCGACCGTCTCGGCGACGGCGAAGCAGGTGTAGTAGCGCTGCATCGGGGAGACGGTGAGCAGCGGCAGCTGCTCGTAGAAGAGGTTGGTGAGGAGGCGGAAGGAGGCGAACCACGGGGACGGGGCCGAGGTCACGCCGGCCTCGCCGACGGTCCGGTGGAAGTCGCTGTCGGGCTGCTCGCCCTGGGGGACGACGGTGGTCGCTCCGGGCGGGCCCATCTCCGAGCGGTCGAGTCCGGCGGTGGCGCCGTCGAGGAGGTCGAGGGTGAGGGTCCCGGCGGCGACGGCGCTCTCCAGCGCCCCCGCGCCGTAGGCGAGTCCGGTGCGCCAGGCGGCGGCGGTCGCGGAGACCTCGCCGCTGAGCCGCTGCTCGACGACCCGGCGGAGCACGGGCGCGTCCTGGGCGAGGCGCTGCTGGAAGACGGGGCGGACGTCCTTGGTCGGCGCGGCCCAGGCGAGGAAGGCCTCGACGTGGGACCGGGGGGAGAAGACCCCGTAGCCGAGGCCGAGGGTGTGGGTGTCGGCGAGGGCGACGAAGGCCTCGGCGAGCCGGAGCGTGCCGGAGCCGGTCTCGCCGGCGAGGTCGTCGATCGTCCGCAGGAGCGCGGGCGTCAGGGCTCCGTGCACGACGGTGCGGAAGCGGTCGAGGCGCGGGTCGCGGGTGACGGCTCCGCCCTGGCCGGCGCGCTCGATCCGCTCGACGGCGCCGTGCTCGCGCAGCGGCAGGTAGGGGGGCTGGACGGCCTCCAGGCGGCCGAACTCGCGGGCCTGGTCGAGGTAGGTCTCCTCGGTGAGGGCCCGGGGCGGGTCGAGCGGGCCGGCGTCCAGGGACCGGGCGACGCCCTCCCAGTCGGGGCCGCCGCCCGGGACGCCGGCGGCGTCCCGGGCGAGGATGTCGACGTGCGGCCCGTGCAGCCACCCGCGGCGCAGCTGGACGGCGGGAGCGCCCGCCTCGTTCAGCGCGCGGGCGACCGGTACGACGTACCGGGCGAGCCAGGCCGGTGTGACCGGCATCCGTGTGTGCAGCCGCACGCCCGTCAGGCCGTCGGAATCCGGCTTCACGGCAGTGCGCTCCAGCGCATCAACCCCCATGCTTTCGCACCTTCCGAGAATTCGAGAACAACGTCCTGGGCTTTCTTTGACTTCCGGCCGCAATCATGTGCCGGGGAATTGCGCGGGAAAAGGGGAAAGGGGCTCGGGCTGACATCTGTCACCCATTCCGTGACGCTCGGGCCATGGCTCGGTTCGCGTCGCCCCCGCGGCGGCCTGGCTGAAAACAGACAACGCGGTCGGATCATCGAGGAGTGTGGTTGTAGGGTCCGCGCCATGACTACGGAAACCACCGACGCCGAGTGCCTCGCACTCACGCGCAACCTGCGCCGCCGCGGGGCGATCGTCCTCGCCGTCTTCGCCCTCGTATGGGCCTTCGCGGGCGGTTCGGGAATAGCGGCGGTGCCCGTGTCCGTCGCGGTCGGGGTGGTCGCGGCCGCCGTGACCGCCGGCGCGGTGGTGCTCGCCTTCCGGGGCACCTCGGGTCCGGTCACCCGCCTCGTCCGCCTCCCGGAGAAGTGGAACCGGGGGGTCGGGCTGGTCAACGTGGCCGAGCTGGTGGCCATCTTCGCGGTGATCGCCGCGTCGAACGCCTCGGGCCACCCGGAGTTCATCCCGGTCGGGATCTGTCTGGTCGTGGGCCTGCACTTCTTCCCGCTCGCGCGCCTCTTCGACCAGGGTCAGTACACGTGGACCGCGGTCTTCCTGACGGCGGTCGCGCTGGTGGGGTTCGTCGTCCTGGCGGCCGGCACCACCGCGGAGACGATCCGCACCGTGGTGGGTCTGGGTGCGGCGGTCGTGCTCTGGGCCTCGTCCTTCCACGTGGCCCTGCGCGGCTGACGGGGCCGTGCGCGGCCGGAAGGGCCTGAGGACGCACGCCGGAAGGGCCTGAGGACGCACGGCGGAAAGGGCCCTGAGGGCTGACGGCCCGCACCCCCGGAAACACCGCGACGCACGCGAGGATGCGCCACCCGGCCTGAGCCGGGCGGTCGCATCCTTCGTGCGTCGTGCGTTCAGCCCCGGTTACTCGGTCAGCAGGCCGAGCAGGTCGAGGAGGACGACGACGAGGTGCCGATCGAGCCGCTGGAGGCACCCATCTCCGGGAGGGCCACGCCCTGGGCGACCTCGAGGGTCTCCAGCTCCGCGACGTCGAAGTTGTCGAAGGCCGCGTCGTCGCCGTTCTTGATGTCGTCGATGCTCATGGTGTGTTTCCTTTCAGCGTTTCGGTTGGGGGATGTTCAGCAGGCGGAGCAGGTGGAGGAGCTGGAGGACGAGGTGCCGATCGAGCCGCTGGAGGCACCCATCTCGGGGAGGGCCACGCCCTGGGCGACCTCGAGGGTCTCCAGCTCGTCGACGTCGAAGTTCTCGAACGCCTTGTCCGCGTCCTGGCCCTGCTTGATGTCGTCGATGCTCATTCTGAATTCCTTTCCGAATTCTTCTCGGCAACCGTTCGGCTGCAACACCAATAATGCTGACCCGCCCTGCCCCGCACCAGACTTTCCGAGTTCCGCCTGACGTTTATCACGCCCGGAATAACCGGCGTCATGCCGGAAGGGCTCAGGCGTTCTCGGGAAGGGACCACTCGGGGCTGTTGAGCATCCGCCACCCGTCACCCGGCTCACCTGCGACGGAGTCGTCCGGGCGCCGGCTGCCGAGCAGGAAGTCGCCCACCGAGGACTCCTGGAGGTAGTCCAGGCCGAGCACCCGCGCGGACATGTCGGCGTCGCCGTTGCCCAGGGCGCAGGGGGCCAGCCCGAGGGCCGTCGCGACCAGGTACATCGTCTGGTAGAGCACCCCGGTGTGCCGGAGCGTGGTCGCGTAGGCGATGGCCCGGTACTTCCACGACATGCGCTGGAAGCGGGCCGTGACGGTGACGAGGACGTCGGGACGCGCCTCCATGCCGGTGGCCCGGGAGGCCACGTGGAAGAGGGACTCGCGGTCGGCCTCCTCCTCGTTGCGCAGGACGAGCCGGTGGCCGACGGGGTCGTAGTAGTAGATGCCGGGGGCCAGGCCCGTGCAGCGCCGCACGGTGACGTACAGCTCCAGTTCGTAGCCCTGGCCGCCGCTGGGGTAGGGGCGGGAGACGACCTCGTCGCGGTCGCTGCCCGGCTCCGGCGTGTAGTGGGCGCGGACGCGGGCGACGCGGTAGAGGAACGCGCCGAGCTGGCGGGCGGTCATCTCCTGTTCGCCGTAGCCGCGGATGGACCGCCGGGTCTCGATCGCGGTGGTGAGGGACGGGTCGTGCGCGGCGATCTCCTCCCGGGTCGGCCGGTGGAGGGGGACGGCGGGGCCCTCCGGGACGGGGCGCACGGCCGGCCGGGGCTCGATGGCTCCGCGGTGCGGGTAGACGGCGCCGAAGACGTCGTCGTACCGGCCGGAGCGGATGCGCGAGTGGAAGAGGAGGTCGTGGAAGTCCCACTGGCGCAGCACGGGTTCGCCGTCGGAGGCGAAGACCCCTTCCTCGTCCGCGAGTTCGGCGAACCCGGCGCCCACGAGGTGGCCGAGGACGTCGGCGGTGCCGGCCTCGTCGAGTCCGGCGTCCGCGCCGAGCCGGGCGGGGGTGCCGGGCTCGCCGAGCGCGGCGGCCAGGGTCCGGGCCGCCGGGTCGGTGAGCACCGCCCGCAGCTTGACGAGCGGCGACTCCAGGACGAGGGCGCCGTCCCGGGTGCGGCAGAAGGCGAAGCGGGAGAGCCGCACGGTGGCGCCGGCGGGGACGCGGACCGGCTCGTACGCCGCGTCGCGCGCCACCGGTTCCAGGCGGAGCAGCTCGCGGCCGCCGCCGCGGGCGAGGACGGCGTGGGCGACCAGGTGCCGGGCGCGGTCGAGGACCCGGTCGAACTGGACGCGCTCGGCGGGGCGGAGTCCCTCGTACAACTCCGCGGCGGGCAGCGGCCCTTCGGCGAGCCGCTCCAGGGCGGTCCGGACGCCGTCCCGGATCGGGCGGAGAGCGAGGGAGGTGGCGGGTCCGGCGAGGGTCGCGACGTCGCCGTCGCCGGCGGTGAAGAGGACACGGACGCCGCCGGTGAACGCCGGTACGGCGTGGGCGGGTTCGAGGGGGCGGGGGCCGGTGTCCGAGGGGGTCTGCGTGGTCTGCACGGTGCCTCCGTGGGCGCGAGGATGACGGTCCGGCGCCGGGGCCGTGCGGGCCCCGGGGGCCGGCGGACGGAAGGGGCGCCGTACGCAGGGCAGACGCCGGGCACCACTCTCGCGCGGGGAGCCCGCGCCCGATCCGCGGCCGCCGGATCCGGTGACATTTCCCGGCGGGGGCGTGACGGACCGCATTTCGCGCCGTGACTCCCGTCATCCCGGAGTGCCTGATTCCCGTACCGACCGGCGGATATGACCGAGGTCATCGATCGCGTGACACATGCAAGAACCGGGGCGCCCGCGCTCGGAGTTCCGGCGATTCGCGCCCATGCTCGGAGAACGAATTCACCACCGTTCCCGGAACCCCGTCACGTTAGGAATCCGCTGTGTTCTCTCGCCGCAACGCGATACGACTCGGACTCACGGCCGGTGCCGTCGGCGCTGTCGGCGCGGCCGGCGGGGTGTTCCAGAGCCTCACCTCCGGTACGCAGGCGGTGGCCGCAGAGCCGCCCGCCGGCCCGCCCGCGGTCACCCCGTTCACCGTGCCGCTGCCGCGCCCCCGGGTCCTCGCCCCGTACCGGCGGACCCGGTCGGCCGACTACTACGCGGTCACCATGCGCCGGGCGCGCGTCGGGATCCTGCCCGGGCTGCGGACCGAGGTCCTGACGTACAACGGCACGTTCCCCGGCCCCACGATCCGGGCCCGCAGCGGGCGCACGACGGTCGTGAAGCAGATCAACGCCCTGTCCGCGCCGACCTCGGTCCACCTGCACGGCGGCAACAACCCGCAGGACCAGGACGGCGGGATGATGGACCTGATCCAGCCGGGCCGTTCGAAGACGTACGTGTACGCCAACCGCCAGGTGGGCGCCACGCTGTGGACGCACGACCACGCGCACCACATGGAGTCCGAGCACGTCTACCGGGGCCTGTCCGGGCTCTACCTCCTCGGCGACGAGGCCGAGGACGCGCTCGGGCTGCCCTCGGGGCCGTACGAGGTGCCGCTGATCCTCCGGGACGCGCACTTCGACGCGGCGGGGCAGATGGTCTACACGATGGACGACGCCCTCAACCGCACGACCCTCCTGGTCAACGGGGCTCCGTGGCCGTACATGAAGGTCCAGGCCCGCAAGTACCGCTTCCGGATGGTCAACTCCTGCAACCTGCGGATCTTCGTGCTGGCGCTCTCCGACGGCGGCCCGATCATCCACGTCGGCTCGGACGGCGGCCTCCTGCCGGCGCCCGCGCCCTCGCCGGTGGTCGTCCTCTCCCCCGGCGAGCGCGCCGACTTCGTCATCGACTTCTCCCGGTACGCCCCGGGCACCCAGGTCACCCTGGCGAACATGCTGGGCCCCGGGCCGACCGAGCTCGTCGGGCAGGTCATGCGCTTCGACGTCGGGGAGAAGGTGCCCGACACCAGCCGGGTGCCGGACGTCCTCGCCACCCTGCCGCCGCTGCCCGCGCCGACCGTGGAGCGGACCTTCGAGCTGCGGATGGACGAGCCGGGCACCGGCCACCTCGCCTACATCAACGAGAAGACCTTCGACCACGACCGGATCGACACCGAGATCGCCTGGGGGTCCACCGAGGTGTGGACGGTCAAGAACACCAGCACGACCGTCCCGCACAACTTCCACACCCATCTGGTGCAGTTCCGGATCCTGGAAAGGGACGGAATGCCGGTCTATCCGGCGGAGGCCGGCCTCAAGGACACCGTGCTCCTCTTCCCGGGGCAGACCGCGAAACTCCAGCTGACCTTCGACACCCACCGCGGCGTCTTTCCCTACCACTGCCACATGATCGACCACAGCGCCATGGGAATGATGGCGCAGATGCGCATCTCCTGAATTCTTCCGCACCACCGAACTCCTCGTTCCGGAAAGGAGGAACCATGTACGTACGCCGCATTCTCGACGCCCTCGGAAAGGACCCGGGGCGCGTGGTGATCCACCGCGCCGACGAGGCCGTCACCGCCGGCCGGCTCGCCGGCTCGGTGCGGGCCACCACGGCCCTGCTGCACTCCCGCGGCGTCCGCCCCGGTGACACCGTCGCCGTGCTGACCGGCCCCAACCGGCCGCTGATGCTCGGCGCCCGGTACGCCGTCCATCTCCTGGGCGCCACCTCCGTGTACGTGCGGTCGATGAACCCGCGGACCGACACGGAGACCTTCTCGGTCTCCACCCAGGCCCGACTCCTGGAGGACCTGCGGGTGTCGGTGCTGCTCGTCGACGACGAGAGCGCCGAGCGCGGCGACTGGCTCACCCGCCGCGTCCCGGCCGTGACCGCGCTGACCGTCCCCTGGGGGACGGCGGCCGGATCCGCCGAGGCGCTGCCGGCCCGGCTCCCCGAGCCGCGCCCGGAGGACCTCGCGACCGTCGAGTTCACCAGCGGGAGCACCGGACGGCCGAAGATGGTCGCCCAGCGGTACGACACGCGGGAGGAGCTCGTCAGCCGCCTCGCCCATGGCCTCGATCCCCGGGGACCCGCGACGCTGCTGTCCGTCA
The DNA here is from genome assembly GCF_043081085.1 of Streptomyces sp. NPDC014891. Taxonomy (NCBI): domain Bacteria; kingdom Bacillati; phylum Actinomycetota; class Actinomycetes; order Kitasatosporales; family Streptomycetaceae; genus Streptomyces; species Streptomyces sp. NPDC014891. The sequence continues at coordinate 261,257 of NZ_JBIBWF010000005.1, forward strand.
CGCCGATCAGCCACACGACCGCGCCGATGGCCGACGCGGTGCTCGCGAGCGGCGGACGGGTCGTGCTGCACGACGAGTTCGACGCGGGCGGCGTCCTGGACGCCTTCGAGCGGCACGGGGTCACCGACGTGTACCTCGCCGTCCCGCACCTCTACCGGCTCCTGGACCATCCGGCCGCCCCGCGGACCGACCTGTCGTCCCTGCGCCGCATCACCTACAGCGGCACCCCGGCCGCGCCGGCGCGGGTGGCGCGGGCCGTCGAGCTCTTCGGCGACGTGCTCATCCAGGTGTACGGGACGACGGAGGCGGGCGGCATCAGCAGCCTCAACCCGCTGGACCACCGGGAGCCCGAGCTGCTCGGCTCGGCGGGCCGCCCCTTCCCCTGGGTGCGGGTCGAGATCCGCGGTCCGGGCGGCGGCCCCCAGGTGGAGCGGGGGGTGTCGGGCGAGATCTGGATCAGCTCGCCGACGGTCACGGCCGGCTACCTCGGCGACGAGGAGCGCACCGGGACGGTCTTCCGCGACGGCTGGCTGTGCACCGGGGACCTGGGGCACTGGGACCGGTACGGCTACCTCCGGCTCGACGGCCGGGTGGGCGACGTGATCAAGCACGGCGGGCTCAAGCTGGACCCGGCGGCCATCGAGGAGGCGCTGATGCGCCATCCGCAGGTGCGTCAGGCGACGGTGTTCGGGGTGCGGGACCGCGACTGGGTGGAGCAGGTGCACGCGGCCGTGGAGCTGTACTCGGGGGCCGGGCACACCTCCTGCGACCTGCGGGGCTACGTGGCCGCGGCGCTGACCCCGGAGCACACTCCGGTACGCGTCTCGGTCTGGCCGCGGCTGCCCCTCACCCCCTCGGGCAAGCCGGACCGCGCCTACCTCCGCTCCGTCTCGCCGCCGGACCCCGTCGCGTCGGGCGCCCTCGGCACCGCCGCGGGCGGACCGCGCGGCGGCGGGCCGGCCCTCAGCTCCCCGCGCGGAGCCACCGCGCGGGACGACCCCGTCCGCGTGAGCGGCGCGGGTCACCAGCCCGATCACGCCTCCTCGCGAACCAGAAAGGGCGTTCCATGACCGGTTTCGGCCACTTCGCCCGGTCGCTGCGGCTTCGGCGGCTCTACCGCCACAGCACGGCCGGCCTGATGATCACCCCTCTCGACCATTCGATCCACGACGGTCCCGTCGTGCCCAAGGGCACGACGCTGGACCAGCTCGCCGCCCGGATCGCGGCCGGCGGCGCCGACGCCGTCGTCGTCCACAAGGGCAGCGTCCGGCACATCAGCCCGGAGCGGTTCGCCGCGATGTCGCTGATCATCCACCTCAACGCGAGCACCAGCCAGGCGCTCGACCCCAACGCCAAGTACGTCGTCGCCGGCGTCGAGGAGGCCCTGCGCCTCGGCGCGGACGCGGTCAGCGTCCACGTCAACCTCGGCTCCGACGACGAGCGGCAGCAGATCGGCGACCTCGGCCGGATCGCCGACGCCTGCGACCGCTGGAACCTGCCGCTGCTCGCGATGGTGTACCCCCGCGGGCCGCGGATCAGCGACCCCCGGGACCCCGCGGTCGTGGCGCACGCCGTGACGATCGCCGCGGACCTGGGCGCGGACCTGGTCAAGACCGTCTTCCTCGGATCCACCGCGGAGATGCTCGACCTGACCGCGGCCTGCCCGGTGCCGGTGCTCGTGGCCGGCGGACCCGCCCTGGAGAAGGAGGAGGACGTCCTGGCGTACGTCCGGGACGCCATCGCCGGAGGGGCGGGCGGGGTGGCCATGGGCCGCAACATCTTCCAGGCCAAGGACCCGCGGGCGCTGGCGGCGAAGGTCGCCAGGATCGTGCACCACTTCCCCGAACAGCACTTCACCACCGGCCCGTTCAGCGAGGCGGGCGACCGGGAGCGGCTTCACAGCGAACGCCTCACCCCCGACCACCTCGACGGCACCCCGCTCGACGACCCGCACCACGACGACACCCACCACGACGGCCCGTCGCTCGACGGCACGTCTCTCGACCATCTGACAGGAGGTCCGCATCATGACGGACGCCAAACTGTGCTGGCTTGACATCCGTGAGGCCGGCGCCGCCACCGCCGCCGTCCTCGAGGAGGCCGTGCACCAGAAGATCGACGGCATCGTCGCCGCCGACCCGGCCGTGTTCGCCGGACTGCCGCCCACGGTCCGCAAGGTCCTGCTCTTCGAGGACGGCGCCGCCACCGTGCCCGCCGACCTCGGCGAGGCCGACGTCGTGATCGTCCCCGGCCCGCGGGACGCCCGCGCCGAGCTCGAAGCGGCCCACCCGGACGTGCAGTTCGGCCGGTACGTGGAGATCGTCGACGCCGACACGCTGGAGGACGCCTGCCTGGCGGCCCGGCTGGAGGCGTGGAGCGTCCTCGACTTCCGCGACCCGACGAAGATCCCGCTGGAGATCGTCATCGCGGCCGCCTCGGGCGCGCCCGGCTCCATCGTGACGACGGCCGCCGACACCGAGGAGGCCGAGATCCTGTACGGCGTCCTGGAGCACGGCTCGGACGGGGTCCTGATGCGGGGCCGCACCGTCGGCGACGCGACGGCCCTGCGGACCGCGGCGACCGCGCACGGCGGGGAGATCTCCCTGGTCGAGCTGGAGGTCACGGCGACCACGCACATCGGCATGGGCGAGCGTGCCTGCGTCGACACCACGACCCACTTCCGCAAGGACGAGGGCATCCTGGTGGGCTCCCACTCCAAGGGCATGGTCCTGTGCGTCAGCGAGACCCACCCGCTGCCGTACATGCCGACCCGCCCGTTCCGGGTGAACGCGGGCGCCCTCCACTCGTACACCGTGGGGCAGAACGGCCGCACCCACTACCTGAGCGAGCTGCACGCCGGCAGCTCCGTCCTGGCGGTCGACGTCGACGGCCGCACCCGGCCGGTCAGCGTCGGCCGGGTGAAGATCGAGACCCGGCCGCTCATCTCGATCGACGCGGTCGCGCCGAGCGGGCAGACGGTCAACCTGATCCTCCAGGACGACTGGCACGTCCGGGTCCTCGGCCCCGGCGCCTCGGTGCTCAACAGCACCGAACTCAAGCCGGGCGACCGCATCCTGGGTCACCTGCCGACGGCCGACCGCCACGTCGGCTACCCGATCAACGAGTTCTGCCTGGAGAAGTAGGAGCGCACGGAGCGCCCTGCTCCACCTTGTCGTGAAGCCCCGCCCCGGCACGCCCCGTGCCGGGGCCGGCGCGCGTCCGGGCCCCGCCGCCGCCCTCACAGCAGCCCGCATTCGGCCGCGATGCGCGCCGCGTCGAACCGGTTGCGCCCGCCCAGCTTCTTGATCGCCGCCGAGGTGAGGTTCCGTACCGTCCCCGCCGCGAGGTAGAGCTCGCCCGCGATCTCCTTGACGGTCGCCCCGCCGGCGGTCAGCCGCAGCACGTCCGTCTCGCGGACGCTGAGCACCGTCTCCCCCGCCGCCGGCGTCCGCAGCAGTCCCGGGTCGACGGTGAGGCAGCCTCCCGCGACCCCCACGAGGGTGGTGATCAGCTGCGGCAGCCGGGCCGTCTTGGGGACGACGCCGAGGGCGCCGGCCGCCACCGCCCGGTCCACCACGGACGGCGTGGCCGAGCCGACCATCAGCGCCACGCCGCAGGCCGGGTGGTGCGAGCGCACCTGGGTGGCGGCGTGCAGCGCCTTGCCCCCCATGGTGCTCTCACCGAGCAGGAGCACCGTGGGCCGGTGCCGCTGGACGGCCGGGAGCACCGCCTCGAAGGTCGTGGCGAGTCCCACGACGTCCAGGCCGTTGGTGCCGTTCAGGGTCTCGGCGAAGGCTTCCAGGACCAGTTGGTGGTCACCGGCCACGACGACGCGAATGGACATGTCTCTCCCCGTGGTGACTTCTGTGGCGGCGGCCCTCGCGGACCGCCGGTCTCAGCGGCTGGTCGCCCGTGCCGCGTCGGCGGCCAGGCTGTCGACGACGGAGCGGAGCCAGGTGCGGTCCCCGGCCGTCGTCGTCTCCGGTCCGGCCGCGGCGGCCGGGGTGCGCTCGATGTGCCGGGCACCGGGCGGCAGGGCGGCCGCGAGGGCGGCCGACACGGCGCGGAAGGCTTCCGTCAGTTCGCCGGGGGCGTCCGGCGCCGGCAGGACGACGACCGCGGCGTTCACCGGCGCCGCGTCGGCGGCGATCAGCGCGGGCAGCCGGCCGGCCTCGGCGGGATCGCGGACGTCGATCCGGTACGGCAGGGCGAGCAGCCCCGCGTCGCTGAGCGCCTTGCAGAGGAAGGCGGCGTTGGTGGCGGCGTCGTCGCCGCGGTCGGGATGGCCGGCGCCGACGACGGCGACGACCGCTCCGGCGGCGCTCAGCCGGGTCGCGAGCTCCCGGCCGACACCCGTGGTGGCGTCGACGACGAGGACGACGAGGCCGTCGAGCCGCGGCGGGGAGGAACCGGTCTGGAGCACGTGACGTCCCTTTCGAGGAGATCGTCGAACAGGTAGCGTGATGATCTGGTGAATGGGGTGGACCGGGGCGCTCGGGCGCATGGGGCACCGGCCCCGGTTCGGAACTCCGCCCCGATCGACCCCGGGGCGGTACGACCGTTGGGGGACACCGTGGACGAGGTCTCGTCGCTCGACCAACACACGCTGGGCGTGTACCGCGCGATCCTGTTCCACAAGGAGCACGATCCGGAGCGTCTGGCGAAACTGCTGAGCTGTACGACCGAGCAGGTCGCGGAGGCGCTCGACCTGCTGACGAGGCTCTCCCTGCTGGCCCCGTCCCGGGACACCCCGGGCCGGATGCGCGCGGTGAACCCGTCGCTCGGGCTGAAGGTGCTGCTCCAGCGCGAGGAGCGCGAACTCGCCTCGCGGCAGCAGCGGATCGAGCAGAACCGGGCCGCGCTCGCCGCGCTCGCCGCCGAGTACACGGCCTCGGGCCGGTCGGGCGGTCTGGACGGGGCGGAGCACCTCGACAACGTCGACGACATCCGCACCCGGCTGGAGGCCCTGGCCGAGTCCTGTACGCGCGAGTCGCTCGCCTTCCATCCCGGCAAGGCACTGACGGAGGAGTCCGTCGAGGCCGGCCGGCCCCTGAACGAGCGGGCCATGGAGCGGGGCGTCCGCTTCCGGACCATCTACCTGGACAGTGTCGCCGGCGACCGGGTCACCCGGGCGCACGCCCAGTGGATGGCGGAGCGGAGCAGCGAGATCCGCACCTCGCCGACGCTTCCGATGCGGCTGCTCATCGTGGACACGACGGCGGCGGTCGTGGCCGGGCTGCCGGGCCAGGCCCAGCCGTCCGCGCTGCTCTTCAGCAGCCAGCCGGTGGTCATGGCCATGCGCGCCCTGTTCGAGGCCTACTGGGAGCACGCCTCGCCGCTGAACGGGCCGGGGGACGCCCTTCCCGGCGGGCTCACCCCGCAGGAGCGCAAGCTGCTCCAGCTCCTGGCGAGCGGTCTCACCGACGAGGCCGTGGCGCGGGCGCTGGGCATCGGCGTGCGGACGGAGCGGCGGATCGTGGCCGACCTGATGGAGCGGCTGGGCGCGTCGAGCCGGTTCGAGGCGGGGGTGCAGGCGACCCGCCGGGAGTGGATCTGAAGCGGGGCGGCGGCCGTGGCGGCGGTCATGGCGTTCATGGCGGTCAGTCCCGGGGGGCGATGGGCCAGACGAAGTCGTCCGGGAGGTCGATGACGCAGGGCATGCCGGGCAGCGTCGGGACGCACGGGAGGTCGGGCATCTGCGGGTGCGGCGGGGTCGGCCAGACGAAGTCGTCGCCGCGCTGGGCGACGGTGTGCGGGGCGGCGGGGGCGGCCTCGGCCGGGGAGGCAAGCACCAGTCCGCCGAGGACGGCGGCGGCGACGGCGGCGAGGACACTGCTTGCGCGGCGGGAGCGACAGGACATGTGGGTCTCCGTTCCGGGTGCGGTACGAGTGCGGCGTACGTGCGTGTCTGGAGGTCCTTGGCGGCCGGTGGCTTTTCGGCCTCCCCGGCTGCACACCTAGAGGTAATCACCGGGGGGCCCCGGCTGTCCGCTTCCGGACAGGCCAGGAAGCTGCCTGGCAATGAGCTGCCTCACGACCTGCGCGGGAGCACGGGCCGAAGCCCTGGGCGGACCCTCGTCTTCCGGCCAAAAGGCCAGGTGGGGAGCGCGGCGGAGATCGTTCGCGCGCCGGGCCCGGATCCGGCCACCGGCATGTGATGCAGCGACGTGCCACGGGCACGGGGCGGACGGACGGGCGGCGGGGTCGCGCGGGGGTGTCCCGGAAGGCGTCACGGGAACGCACGGGGAGAGACGCCGTGCGGATCGGCGGAGTGCCGGGGGGTCAGGGGGCGGAACACGTCCGTGCGCGTCCGGGAGGTGTCACCGGACGGGCGTCACCGGGCCCCGGACGGGCGGCAACGCGGTGTTGCGGCCCGTCGGGGCGGGTGGGTCAGGCCTTGCTGTAGTGGGCCCAGAACTCGTCCCAGGAGAGGACGCCGTCGCCGTTGTCGTCACGCTGCTTGATGAGCACCTCGGCGACCGACTCGGTGACGTGGAAGTCGCCGTGCTGCGCCATGAGGCTCTTGTACTCCGCGGCCGTGATGAAACCGTCCCCGTCGGCGTCGAACCTGTTGAATGCCGTACGTGCCGAGTCGATGTCCGCCACTGCTTCCGCCCCTTCTTGGTGCTTCTCTGACGGGGGTCAGATTAGCTGGCCCGGCCCTGCCGGATGCGGGCGGTACGAGCGAGGCGGTGGCACGGCTCCCCCGGCGGTCCCCGGGCGGCGCCCGGGGCCGGTCAGCGGAAGACCCCCGTGTGGCCGAGCGAGTAGCGCCCCGGCTGCGGGTAGACGGCGAGGCCGTGCGGTCCGCTGCCGACCGGGATGCGGGCCAGCTGCTTCCCGGTCGCGGTGTCGATCGCGTACACCTCGGAGTCGTAGCGGCCGGAGAGCCAGAGGACCTTGCCGTCCGCGGAGACGCCTCCCATGTCGGGGGATCCGCCGTCCGGCAGCCACCACTTCTTCGTCAGCCGGTTCTTCTCGAAGTCGAAGACCGAGACGGAGCCCTCGCCGCGGTTGGGGACGTACATCTCGCGGGAGTCCCGGCTGACGTAGAGCCCGTGGGCGCCCTTGCCGGTGGGCATCAGGGTCGGGGTGGTGAACTTCTCGCCGTCGAGGACCCACATGCCGTGGGCCATCATGTCGGCGATGTAGAAGGTCTTGCCGTCCGGGGAGATCTTCACGTCCTGCGGCATGGCGCCCTGGAAGGGCAGCTTCTGCTGGCCGATCACCTCCATCTTCTCGGTGTCGACCTTGAGGAGTTCGCCGGAGAACTCGCAGGAGACGACGAAGTAGCGGCCGTCGGCGGAGAAGTCGGCGTGGTTGACGCCGTAGCAGCTGACCGGGACGGACTTCCTCCGCTCCATCGTGTGCGGGTCGCGGAAGACGAGTTCGCGGTCGAGGGAGGCCATCACGACGGCGTACCTGCCGTTGGGCGTGAAGTAGAGGTTGTAGGGGTCGTGGACCTCGACGGGCTTGCCGGCGCGGCCGGTGGCCGGGTCGATGGGGGTCAGGGTGTGGCCCCGGTTGTTGTTGACCCAGAGGGTCTTCAGGTCCCAGGAGGGCACGACGTGCTGGGGCTGGTCGCCGACGGGGATGGTCTCGACGACCTGGTAGGTGGCCGGGTCGATGACGGAGACCGTGTGGGAGTTGGTGTTGGGGACGTAGACCCGGGAGGGGAAGTCCTTGACGACCGGGGAGAGCTTCCCGGGCCGGTCGGCGGCGTACACGTCCTTCGGGTCGAGGAGCGGCGGCATCCCGGGGAGTCCGGCGGGGACCGCGGCGCGCTGAGGGACGGCGGGCGCGGCCTTCCTCACCGGGGCGGCGCCGCCCGGGTCCCCGCCGCCGCAGCCGGCGAGCGCGGCGAGCAGGGCGGCGGCGAGGAGGACCCTGGTCCGGCGCGCGAGGGGCGGCCGGGTGCGGTGGGGCCGCGCGGGGTGTCTCTGCGGGGGGTGTGCCATCAGGTCAGCAGCTCCGTGGTGGTGACCGCGCGCAGTCCGCGGCGGTCGAGTTCGGCGAGGAGGAGGGGCAGCGCGGCGGCGGTGTCGGGGTAGCCGAAGTGCAGGCTGACGACGGATCCGGCGCGGACGGACCCGGTGACGTTGCGGACGACGGCGGGGGCGCCCGGCGAGGTGAAGTCGAGGGAGTCGACGTCGTACGAGAGGACGTGGGGGTATCCGGCGCGTCGGGCGGCGCGCAGGACGGCGGGGGCCGCGTGCCGGGTGCGGGAGGGCCGGAACCAGGTGCCGATGGAGCCGGTGAGCCGGCGCAGCCGAACGGCGCAGGCCTCGATCTCGGCGAGGGCCTCGGTCTCGGTCATGTCGTTGACGTCGATGTGCCGCTGGGTGTGGTTGCCGAGGTCGTGCCCGCCGTCGAGGACGCGGCGGGCGAGGCCGGGGTGCTGGTCGAGCCAGCTGCCGACGGCGAGGACGGTGACGCGGGCGCCGGCCTTCTCGGCCTGGCCGAGGAGGGTGCGGGCGAGGGCGGGGTCGCCCTGGCCGTGGAAGGTGAGCGCGACCCGGGGCCGGTCGCGGGGGCCGTGGACGATCTCGGCCGGCTGTCCGGGAAGGCTGCGGGGGGCGGGGGCCGCGACGGGTGCGGGGGCGGGGCGCCGGGGGGCGGGCCCGGCGGGGCGGGGGTCCGTGCCGCAGGCGGTGGCGAGGGCTCCCGCGAGGGCCGCGGTCGCGCCCGCGCGGAGGACTCCGCGGCGGTCGATCGGCTTCACGCGACCATTTAAGGGCGGTACGGCCGGTTTCGTAACGATTACGCCAATTCAGGACGTTTGCGGTCACTCGGCGGACGTCCAGTATGCGGACGACCCCGAGGAACAATCATCGAACCGCATAGTCATTCATTGTTTGTAAGGTGAGTGCCACACGTCACCAACGATTCACTGTTAAAGTGTCCACCTTTAGACCGTTTTGCACCAGTAGGGACTTTTGGCGGTCGGGCCACCTGTCTGCCATAGTCGAGGGAACGACCCCCATTGACCCGGGCCAGGTCGACAGAGCGGCCGTGGATACACCCCCCCGTCCACGGCGCATCACACGAGAGCCCCCAGGGCGCCCCACCACGGCGCACGGGGGCTCACGTGCGTTCCGGGGGCGCTCCGCATCAGGGGCGCGCGGCTCAGGGACGGTCGGCGACCCGCATCTCGAACCAGGTCGTCTTGCCGCGGGGCGCCAGGTCCACGCCCCACCGGTCCGAGAGCTTGTCGACCAGGAAGAGGCCCCGGCCGCTCGTGTCGAGCTCGTGCACCGGCATCAGGCAGGGCAGTCCGCGCGAAGGGTCGCGCACCTCGACCCGGATCCAGCCGCGCCGCCGCTGCAGGCGCAGCGCGAAGACCCGCGCGCCGGTGTGCCGGACCGCGTTCCCGACCAGCTCCGACACCAGGAGCACCGCGTGCTCGGCGATCTGCGGGCCGAGCGCCCACTGCCGCAGCACCACGTGCTGGGTGAGCCTCCGGGCCACCCACGCGGACTCGGGCCGGGACGGCAGCCGTACGTCCTCCTCGGCCGGGTTGCCGTACAACTCGACTGTGTGGGCGGCCTGTTCGTCTTCAGCGGCCGGTGACCACCGCGCCGCGGCGGCGCCGGTGCGCTGCCACGGCTGTTCTCTACCCTCCAGGCCCGCCATGCCCCCCATCATGGCCGCACGGAGCCGGTCGCGGGGGCCGTTCCGGCGGAATCGGCCCCCACGGATGATGGTCTGTCACCTCAGGCGAACTTCGCCTTCCCCGGGCCCTCCTCGACGAAGCTGCGCATCCCGTTCTCGCGGTCCGCGGTCGCGAACAGGCCCGCGAACCAGGTGCGCTCGATGGCGAGGCCGGTGTCGATGTCGGCCTCCAGGCCCTGGTCGATCGCCTCCTTCGCGGCCCGCAGCGCGACGGCCGGGCCCTGCGCCAGCTTGGCGGCCCAGGCGTGCGCCTGCTCGTACACCTCGGCGGCGGGGACGACACGGTCGACCAGGCCGAGGGTCAGGGCCTCCTCGGCCTTGACCATCCGGCCGGTGAAGATGAGGTCCTTGGCCTTGGAGGGGCCGACGAGCCGGGCCAGCCGCTGCGTGCCGCCGGCGCCCGGGATCAGGCCGAGCAGGATCTCCGGCTGGCCGAGCTTGGCGTTGTCGGCGGCGATCCGGTAGTCGGCGCAGAGGGCGAGCTCGCAGCCGCCCCCGAGGGCGTAGCCGGTGACGGCGGCGACGACCGGCTTGGGGATGCGGGCGACGGCGGTGAAGGAGTCCTGGAGCGCTCGGGAGCGCTTGACCATGGCCACGTGGTCCATGACCTGCATCTCCTTGATGTCCGCGCCGGCCGCGAACACCTTCTCGCCGCCGTAGATGATCACGGCCCGCACGTCGTCGCGGTCGGTCGCCTCCTGGGCGAGTTCGCGCAGCCGGTCCTGGGTGGCGACGTCCAGGGCGTTCATCGGGGGGCGGTCGAGGCGGATCGTGCCGACGCCTTCGGCGACTTCGAGGTTCACAGTCATGGGAGGAAGGTTAGTGTCCGTTAACGCGGGAGGGCCCGGTGCCGTTGCTCACAGCACCGGGCCCTCCCGGACGGATCACGGGTGGACTACTTGATCCACTCCGACCAGTCCATGTTCCAGCCGTTGAGACCGTTCTCCGGCTGGATCTGCTTGTCCTTCGAGTTCTTCACGACGACCACGTCGCCGATGATCGAGCGGTCGTAGAACCAGGCGGCCGGCATCGAGCCGTCGCCCGCGCCCCGCGCGTCCTGGAGGCCGACGCAGCCGTGGCTGACGTTGGCGGAACCGAACGTGCCCGCACCGGCCCAGTAGTTGCCGTGCACGAAGGTGCCGGAGGTGGACAGGCGCATGGCGTGCGGGACGTCCTTGATGTCGTACTCGCCGCCGAAGCCGACCGTGGCCCCGTTCATGCGGGTCACCTTGTACTTCTCGCTGATGACCATCTGACCGTTGTAGGTGGTCGTGGACGGCGCGCCCGCGGTGATCGGGATGGTCTTGATGATCTTGCCGTCGCGCTCGACCTTCATCGTCTTGGCGCTCGCGTCGACGGTGGAGACCTGACGGCGTCCGATGGTGAAGCTGATCGTCTTCTTCTGCTTGCCGTAGACGCCCGGGCGGCCCTCGACGCCGTCCAGGTTGAGGTGCACCGTCACCTTGGTGCCCGCGGCCCAGTAGTTCTCCGGGCGGAAGTCGAGGCGGTCGTTCCCGAACCAGTGGCCCTCGATCGGCACGGACGGCACGGCCGTCACCTTGATGGCCTTCTCGACGGCCTCCGGGTCGGTGATGCCCCGGGTGAAGTTGATGGACACCGGCATGCCGACGCCGACGGTCGAACCGTCCTCCGGCGTGTACTGGCCGATGAAGGTGTTCTTGGGGACGAGGGTGGTGAAGGTGGTGTCCTTCGCCGACTCGCGGCCCTCGGCGTCCTTCGCGATCGCGTGGACCTTGTACTGCGTCGCCGCGGCCAGGTGCGCGGTCGGCGTCCAGCTGGCGCCGTCGGCCGCGATCCGGCCCTCGACCGCGGTGCCCTTGGAGTCGGCGACGGTGACCGTGGTCAGCTTGCCCTGCGCCGCGGTGACCTTGAGGACCCCGCTGGTGGCGACGGCGTCGGCACCGTCCTTCGGGAGGATCGTCACGACCGCCTGCGAGGCCGCGTTGTCCTGCTTGCCGCCGCCCTGCGCGGCCGGGCCCTGGCCCCCCGCACCGCCGTTCGCCGTCTCACCGCCGCCGCAGGCCGTGAGCACGAGGAGCAGCGCCCCCGCCGCCAGGGCCTGCAGCCTGACGCCCCCGCGCCGGCCGCGCCGCCCGGTCGCTCCGACCGATGCCCCCGATATCGGCTGCCCGTTCACTGTGGTGTTCTCCCCTCGCACGGCCCGGCACCGCCCGGCCCCACCCCCGTGCGCATCCGCTCGCGCACACGGCGCTAGATAATCACACCGCAGGACACGAAAGATCCTCGTGAATGTCACCGTTCCGTCCCGATCGACCTGCTAAGACGACGGGAGGGGCCGGAAGCGCCGGAGGGTGCGCGGGGGGCCGGAGGGGACGCCCCCCGGGTCAGTCCCGCGCGGAGCCCGCCCTCCATTCGTCCCAGGGCATGTTCCAGCCCCCGAGACCGTTGTCGGCGGCCACCTTCCGGTCGCGGGAGTTGACCACCTCCACCACGTCCCCGATCAGGGTGCGCTCGAAGAACCAGCCGGCCGGCGAGTCGGCGCTGCCGCCCTTGTCGTCCCGGAGGCCGACGCAGCCGTGGCTGACGTTCGCGGAGCCGAAGGTGCTCGGATCGGCCCAGTAGTTGCCGTGCAGGAAGGTGCCCGAGTCGGTCAGCCGGATGGCGTGCGGGACGTCCTTGATGTCGTACTCGCCGCCGAAGCCGACCGTGGCCCCGTTCATCCGGGTCACGTCGTACAGCTCGGTGACGACCATCTTCCCGTTGTACGTGGTCGTCTTCGGCGCCCCCGCGGTGATCGGCACGGTGGCGAGGACCTCGCCGTCCCGCCTGACCTCCATGGTGTGGGCGGCCGCGTCGACCACGGAGACCTGGGAGCGCCCGACGGTGAAGCCGACCTTCTTGTTCTGGATGCCGTAGACGCCGGGCGCCCCCTCGACGTCCCGCAGGGCCAGCTCGACGGTGACCTCGGTGCCCGGACTCCAGTAGGAGGCGGGCCGGAAGTCCAGCCGCTCCTTGCCGAACCAGTGCCCGACCACCTCCACCGGCGGAACCGAGGTGACGCGGATGGCCCGCTCGACCGCGGCCCGGTTCTCGATCGGCATGTTGAAGCCGAAGGAGACGATCATGCCGGTGCCGACCGTGGAACGGTTCTCCGGTTTGAAGTAGCCGATGAACCGGCTCTCGGGCACCGCGGTGGTGAAGGTGGTGTGCCGGGCCGAGCGGCGTCCGTGCGCGTCGAGCGCGACGGCGTCCACGCTGTACTTCGCGGCCAGCGCGAGCCGGGAGTCCGGCCGGGGCCGCCAGCGCAGCCCGTCGGCGGAGACCTCCCCGTCGACCCGGGTCCGCCGGCCGTCCTCCACCTGGACGACGGTCACCCGTTCGAGCCGCCCGCTGTCCACCTTCACCTCGACCGGACCCTCGGCCGGCACCCCCCGGCTGCCGTCCTCCGGACTGACCCGGATCACGTCCCCGGGAGCCCGCGCCTTGCCCGGCAGGCCGAGGTCGAGCCCGCCTCCGCCGCCCGCCCCGGTGCAGCCCACGAGGCCCGCCAACAGTCCCGCCACCACGAGGGCGTACCTCGCCCGCTTGCATACGAATGTCACGCTCGGCCCAACGACGGCCACCCTCCAGGGGAAACGTGCGTGCGGGTCATGTTGGGAGCCGCACCTGCCGGGCAGAACAGGGGGGAGAACCACGCGCGGGAGCGGCGGCCGGGACGCCGCCGCTTCCCCGCGTGCGGGCCCGACGAGCCGCTGGAGGCCGGGACGGTGACGAGCGCAGCCGAGCAGGAGGCGGTACCAGAGCATGCCCCGGAGCGGGCCGGGCCGCCGGTGTGGCCGGGCGCGCCCACGCCGCTCGGGGCCCGCTGCCGGGTCGGCCCCGACGGGGTGGCCGGGACGAACTTCGCCCTGTGGGCGGGCGGCGCGGAGGCGGTCGAGCTGTGCCTCTTCGCCCCGGACGGCACGGAGCTGCGGCTGCCGCTGACGGAGCTGACCCACGAGATCTGGCACGGGTTCGTGCCGGGGATCGGGGCCGGGCAGCGGTACGGCTACCGGGTCCACGGCCGCTGGGACCCCTGGACCGGGGCCCGCTGGAACCCGGCGAAGCTGCTCCTCGACCCGTACGCGAGGGCCGTGGACGGCGACTTCGCGCTGCCCCCCGAGGTCTACGGGCACGTGAGGGACTGGCCGCAGCAGCACGTCGCCGACACCGTCCGCGACGAGCGGGACTCGGCGCCGCACGTCCCCAAGGGGGTCGTCGTGCAGGACGACGACGACTGGTCCGACGACCGCAGACCCAAGACGCCCTGGCAGGACTCGGTCATCTACGAGCTGCACGTGAAGGGCTTCACCCGGCTCCACCCGGGCATCCCCGAGCACCTCCGCGGCACGTACGCGGGGCTGGCGCACCCGGCGGCGATCGACCACCTCGTCCGGCTCGGGGTGACGGCGGTGGAGCTGCTCCCGGTGCACCAGTTCGCGCACGAGGACCACCTCCTGCGGCGGGGCCTGCGCAACCACTGGGGCTACAACTCCATCGGCTACTTCGCCCCGCACGCCGCCTACTCCTCCTCGGGCACGGCAGGACAGCAGGTCGGCGAGTTCAAGCGGATGGTACGGGCCCTGCACGCGGCCGGCATCGAGGTCATCCTCGACGTCGTCTACAACCACACGGCGGAGGCGGGCGAGCTCGGCCCGACGCTCTCGCTCAAGGGCATCGACAACCGCGGCTACTACCGGCTCCAGTCCGACGCCCGCCGCTACGCCGACTACACCGGCTGCGGCAACACCCTGCACGTCGTCCAGCCGCAGGTGCTCCGCCTCATCACCGACAGCCTCCGCTACTGGGTCACGGAGATGGGCGTCGACGGATTCCGCTTCGACCTCGCGGCCGCCCTGGCCCGCTCCATGCACGACGTCGACATGCTGTCCCCCTTCCTCGCCGTGATCGCCCAGGACCCGGTGCTCCGCCGGGTCAAACTGATCGCCGAGCCGTGGGACGTGGGCAACGGCGGCTACCAGGTCGGCGCCTTCCCGCCGCTCTGGACCGAGTGGAACGACCGCTACCGGGACGCCGTACGCGACTTCTGGCGGGGGGCGCTGCCCGACGTCCGCGACCTCGGCTACCGGCTCTCCGGCTCCAGCGACCTGTACGCCTGGGGCGGCCGCAGACCGTACGCCTCCGTCAACTTCGTGACCGCGCACGACGGCTTCACCCTGCGGGACCTCGTCACCTACGAGCGCAAGCACAACGAGGCCAACGGCGAGGGCAACCGCGACGGCACCCACGACAACCGCTCCTGGAACTGCGGGGTGGAGGGCGAGACCGACGACCCCGGCGTCAACGGACTGCGCCTGCGCCAGCAGCGCAACCTCCTCACCACCCTGCTGCTCTCCACCGGCGTCCCGATGCTCGTCTCCGGCGACGAGATGGGCCGCACCCAGGGCGGCAACAACAACGCCTACTGCCAGGACAACCCGATCGGCTGGGTCGACTGGACCCTGCCGGACTCCCCCGGCCGGGCCCAGCTCCTCGCCCTGACCCGCCGGCTGCTCGCCCTCCGCCACGACCACCCGGTCCTGCGCCGCCGCGCGTTCTTCTCCGGGCGCCCGCAGGGCTCCGACGGGCTGCGGGACCTCGCCTGGTTCACCGCGGAGGGGACGGAGATGACGGAACCCGACTGGTACGCGCCCACGGCCACGCTCGGCCTCTACCTGTCGGGCCGCGACATACCGGGCCGGGACGAGCGCGGCGAGCAGATCACCGACGACAGCTTCCTCGCCGTCCTGCACGCGGGCCCGCGCCCGCTGGACTTCCGCCTCCCGGGCCCGCCGTGGGCGGAGACGTACGAACTGGTCGTCGACACCTCCCGCGAGGACCAGTCGGCCCCACCGGGCACGGAGCACGCGGGCGGCGCGGTGATCGAGGTCGGGGCCAGATCGGTGGTGCTGCTGCGGGTGCGGACGTAGGGGGGCGGCCCGGCCGGGGGCCCGGGGGCGGCTCAGCCGCGCCCGAGGATCCCCCGGTCGTAGCCGGCGGCCACCGCCGAGGCGCGGTCGTTCACGAGCAGCTTGGCGTAGATGTGGGTGAGGTGGGTCTTCACGGTCGCCTCGCTGATGAAGAGTTCCGCCGCGATCGCCCGGTTCGGCGTGCCCTTCGCGACGAGCGCGAGGATCTCGGCCTCGCGGGCGGAGAGTGTCCGGTCGACGGGTGCGGGCCCGCGGACCGCGCTGACCAGGCGCGAGGCGACGGCCGGGGAGAGGACGGTGCGGCCCTCGGCGGCGGCGCGGACCGCCGCGAACAGCTCCTCCCGGGGCGCGTCCTTGAGGAGGTAGCCGGTGGCGCCCGCCTCGATCGCCGGAAGCGTGTCGGTGTCCGTGTCGTACGTGGTCAGGACGAGGACGCGCGAACGGGCACCGCGCCGGGTGAGCTCGGCGATGGCGTCGACACCGCCGCCCCCGGGCATCCGCAGGTCCATGAGGACGACGTCCGGGTCGAGTTCCAGGGCGAGTTCGGCTCCCCGCACGCCGTCCGGCGCCTCGCCGAGGACGCGGAAGCCGGAGCCCTCCGCGGCGAACATGCCACGCAGGCCGTCCCGTACGACGGGGTGGTCGTCGACGATGAGCAGGGTGATGTCGGTCATGGTGCGCCCAACGGTACGCGGGCGGAGACCGCCGTGCCCTCGCCCGGGGCGGTCTCCACGGCGACGGAGCCCGCGAGCCGTTCCGCGCGGGCCCGCATGCCGGCGAGCCCGAAGCCGCCGCCGTCACCGCGTGCGGGGCGGGCGAGCGGGTCGAAGCCCCGGCCGTCGTCGCGGACGTCCAGGGTGATCTCGTCGCCCATGTAGGAGAGGGTGACCCCGGCACGGGCGGCTGCGGAGTGCCGGCCGGCGTTGGCCAGGGCCTCCTGGGCGATCCGCAGCAGCGTGGCGGCCACCTCGCCGTGCAGCGGCGCCTCGGTGCCGGTGACGGTGAACCGGGTCTCGACGCCCGTGCGTTCGGCCCACTCGGTGACCGTCTTGCGCAGGGCTTCCGGGAGGGTGTCGTGCTCCAGGGCCGCCGGGCTCAGGTTCCGCACCGAGCGGCGGGCCTCGCCGAGGCTCTCCCGGGCCAGGTCGGCGGCCCGCCGAAGATGGGTGTCCGCGCGGTCCCGGTCGGGGGCGGCGGACGCGGCCTGGAGCTGGGTGACGACACCGGTGAGCCCCTGGGCGATGGTGTCGTGGATCTCGGCGGCGAGCCGCCGCCGCTCGTCGGCGACCCCCGCCTCCCGGGCCTGGAGGAGGAGTTGTGCCTGGAGGGCCGCGTTCTCGGCGAGGGCCTGTTCCAGGCGACTGTTGGCGCGGCCGAGTTCGGCGATGGTGGCGGAGCGCTCGGCCGCCTGCTCCGCGTCCCTCGTGGCCAGGTGCGCGAAGCCCGTGACGAGCCCGGCGTTCAGGGCGAACAGGCCGCCGAGCGCGACCCACTGCGTGAGGGAGGCCGGCGGCAGACCGCCGGACTGCGATCCGGCCATGGTGACGGCGGTGGCGAGGAGCCCGGCGTGCACGAGGCGGCGGGGCAGCAGATGGGCGGCGTCGAAGTAGCCGACGCTCGCGTAGACGGCGAAGAAGGGGTTGAGCCAGGTCAGCGCGAAGGCCAGGGCGGTGCGGAGGGCGAAGTGGACGACGGAGGCGGGCCCCGGCGCGCCCGGCACCAGGACGGGTCCGCCGTCCGGCCGCTCGCCGACCGGGCCGGAGCGCGCCGCCGCCCGGCGGCAGTGCCCGTTCCAGACCAGGTGGAGGAGGAGGGCGGCCGCCGTCAGGACGACGGCGGCCGGCCGCTCCGCACCCGTCATGAGGGCGTCCGCGGACGCGGCGGCGATGGCCGCGCCGAGGCCCAGCAGTCCGTACGGTCCCCAGCGGAGGAACTGGCGCCA
The DNA here is from genome assembly GCF_043081085.1 of Streptomyces sp. NPDC014891. NCBI lineage: Bacteria > Bacillati > Actinomycetota > Actinomycetes > Kitasatosporales > Streptomycetaceae > Streptomyces > Streptomyces sp. NPDC014891. Next base: position 278,822 of record NZ_JBIBWF010000005.1, read on the forward strand.
GCGTTCCTCGACGGTGGTGGCCACCCCGCCCCCTCTCACTCCCAGCGGAACCAGCGCACCGAGGCGCCGGTCAGCACAGCCGTCCACAGGGCCATCACCCCGAGTGCCGTCCACCCCGGCCAGCCGCCCGAGGCGGCCGCGTCGAGGGCCTCCGAGGCCGCCCCGAACGGGGTGAGCCCGACGATCCGCTGCAGCGTATCCGGCATCGCCTGGACGGGGACCCAGACGCCGGCCGTGAACATGGCGGGGAAGGCGACGGCGGAGCCGACGGCGTAGGCGACGCCCTGGGTCCGGGAGACCGCGCACACGGTGGCGCCGAGGGCGAGCCCGCCCGCCACCGTGAGCAGCAGGGCGAGGACGTACCCCGCGGGGTTTCCGGGCAGGGCGACGCCGAAGGCGAGCCGCCCCACGGTGATCACCAGCACCGAGGAGACCAGTGTGGCCGCCGCGTACAGCGCGATCTGAGCGGCGAGCAGCGTCGCGGGCCGGACCGGAGTGGTGGACATGCGGCGCAGGATGCCGCGTTCGCGATAGCCGGAGAGGACCGCGGGCATCGCCTGGACCGCGGCCATGATGAGGGCGAAGAGGACGGCGACGGGCACGTAGAGGTCGATGACGCGACGGCCGCCGAGGTCCTCGGACGCCTCCCGGAAGGAGGGGATCAGGCCGAGGATCACGATGAGCACGGTCGGCGAGACCATCACCCAGAACAGGGTGCCGGGTTCGCGGGTGAAGAGACGGACCTCGGTCCGCAGGACGGTGACGGCGGGGCTGCCGGTGGTCATCGGGGTTCGTCTCCCGTCAGGTCGAGGTAGGCGTCGTCGAGGGTGGCGTCGGAGACCCGGAGCTGCCCGGCCGTGACGCCCCGGCGGGCGAGGAGGGAGACGAAGGCGGCGACGGTCTCCTCCGTACCGCCGACGACCGTCCTGCGGTCCTTCGTCGTGACGCCGGCCACCCCGGGCAGGGCCCGCAGGTCGGCCGGATCGAGCGGGGTGTCGGCGGCGAAGGAGATCTCCCTGGCGGCGGCGGACCGGCCGATCAGCCCCTCCGGCGTGTCGAGCGCGGCGATCCGGCCCCCGTCGAGGACGGCGATCCGGTCGCAGAGGCGCTGGGCCTCCTCCATGAAGTGGGTGACGAGCAGGACGGTCACCCCGCTGTCCCGGATCGACTCGACGAGCTCCCAGGCCTCCCGGCGGGCCCGCGGGTCCAGGCCGGTGGTGAGTTCGTCGAGGACCACGACCCGGGGGTCGCCGATGAGGGCGAGGGCGATGAAGACCCGCTGCTTCCGGCCGCCCGACAGCTTCCCGAACCGGGTCCCCAGATGGGGCAGCAGCCCCAGCCGCTCGGCGAGCGCGTGCCGGTCGGCGGGGCGCTCGTAGAAGGAGGCGTACAGTTCGAGCGCCTCCCGGACGGTCAGCCTGGCCTGGAGTTCGCTCTCCTGGAGCTGGACCCCGAGGACCCCGGTGAGCTCGGAGCGCTGGGTCGTGGGGTCGTACCCGCAGACCCGGACCCGCCCCTCGTCGGGGGTGCGCAGGCCCTCGACGCACTCCACGGTGGTGGTCTTGCCGGCGCCGTTGGGGCCGAGGATGCCGAACACCTCGCCCTCGCCGACCTCGAAGGAGACTCCGTCGACGACCTTCCGGCCGCCGTACGCCTTGTGCAGTTCCCGCACCTCGATCGCTGTCATGCTCCCAGGCTGGCGGCCGGGACGCGGCGCCGGTATCGGCCGTACCGCTCGTCCCGGCCGTCAACCGATCGGTGGATGGCGGTACGACCCGCCGGCCGGCGCGAGGTGCTCCGGGGCGACCCGCGGGTGCTTCCGGTCGGCCGGGCCGTGCCTCCTTCCGGACGGGCCGTGCTCCCTTCCGGACGGGCCGTGCTCCCTTCCGGACGGAAAACGGGATGAGACGTGTCAGTGGTGAACCGTAGGGTCGGACCTGATGCCCGAGAAACCTGTCGCCCCAGAGCCCCCCGCCCCCGACTCCGACTCCGCGGGCCCCCGCGCCGACCGTGAGCGCTCCGCGGTGCGGAGTCTGCTGCGCCTCTGGCCGTACGTGCGGCCCGTGCGGGGGCGTTTGTTCACGGCCGCGTTCGTCGCGATCGTCGCGTCCTGTCTGTCGCTCGTCATCCCGCTCGTGCTGAAGTGGCTGGTCGACGGGCCGGTCGCGGACCGGGACCCGGGCGGCGTGTGGCTGGGCGCGCTCTACCTCCTGCTCCTCGGCATCGCCGAGGCGGTCCTCTTCGGGTACCGGCGGTGGCTGGTGGCCCGTCCCCTGGCGGGCGTGGAGGCCCGGATGCGGGCCGAGCTGTACGGCCGGCTCCAGCGGCTCCCGATCTCCTTCCACGACCGGTGGGCCTCGGGCCAGCTCCTCTCCCGCGGTACGACCGACCTGATGCTGGTCCGGATGTTCCTGGCCTTCCCGCTGACGTTCCTGCTGGTCAACGGCGTGACGATCATCGCGGGTTACGTCCTGCTGCTCGCCCAGGACTGGTCGCTCGGGCTCGTCCTCCTCACCCCCGTGATCCCCCTCGTCATCGTCTGCTCGATCTTCGAGGGCCGGTACGGGCTGGTCGCGCGGCGCGCCCAGGACCAGGTCGGCGACCTGACGACGGTGGTCGAGGAGAGCGTCCTCGGCATCCGGATCGTCAAGGGCTTCGGCCGCCACCGCAGCCAGGCGACCGCCTTCCGGGAGCTCTCCGGCCGGCTGCGCGGTACGGAGCTCGTCAAGGCCCGGCTGCTCGCCATGATCTGGGCGGTCATCACCTTCGTACCGGAACTGGCCATCGGGGCGGCGCTCGTCCTCGGCACGGTCCAGGTGGCGGACGGGGACCTCTCGGCGGGCACGCTCGTCGCGTTCCTGTCGACGGCCCTCGCGCTGCGCTGGCCGGTCGAGTCGATCGGCTTCCTGCTGGCGATGAGCCAGGAGGCGGCGACCGCGACGGAGCGGTACTTCGAGGTGATGGACGCCGAGGAGGAGCCCGGGACGGCCGCGGCCGGACCGGCGGCGGCCGGCGGCCCGGCCGGGGTGCGCTTCGAGGGGGTGTCCTTCCGCTACCCGGACGCCCCGGCCGACGCGCCGCCCGTCCTGGACGGCGTCGACCTGCACATCCGCCCCGGCGAGACGCTGGCCCTGGTCGGCGGCACGGGCTCCGGCAAGACGACCCTCACCGCCCTCGTACCCCGGCTGCACGAGGCGTCCGGCGGCCGCATCCTCCTGGACGGCGAGGACATCGCCCTGATGGAACGGGAACGGCTCCGGTCCCTGGTCTCGATGGCCTTCGAGGAGCCGACGCTCTTCTCCGCGAGCGTCGGGGACAACGTCCTGATGGGCACGGACGGAGCGGCGGGCGAGCCGGAACTGCGCCGCGCCCTCGGCGTGGCACAGGCGGAGGGCTTCGTCGGACGGCTGCCCGAGGGCGCCGCGACCCAGGTCGGCGAGCAGGGACTGAGCCTGTCCGGCGGCCAGCGGCAGCGGCTCGCCCTGGCGAGGGCGGTCGTCGGACGCCCCCGCTTCCTCGTCCTGGACGACCCGCTGTCCGCGCTCGACGTCCACACGGAGGCGCGGGTCGAGGCGGCCCTCCGCGAGGTCCTGCGGGACACCACGGCGCTCGTCGTGGCGCACCGCCCGTCGACGGTGATGCTCGCCGACCGCGTGGCGCTGCTGTCCCGGGGCCGGATCGCGGCCGTGGGCACCCATCACGAACTGCTGCGCAGCAGCGAGGAGTACGCCTGGCTGATGTCCGGCGAAGGCGAGGGCGGGAACCGATGACCGAGCAGCAGACCAGCGACCCCTTCGACCGCGACGACCTCCCGGCGCCCCCCGGGGCGACGGGCGCCCTGCTCCGTTCGCTGCTCGGGTCGCACCGCCTGCGGGTCGCGGTCGCGGCCCTGGTGCTCCTCGTCAAGGAGGCCGCGGTCCAGGCGGGCCCGCTCCTCGTCGCGTACGCCATCGACCGGGGCGTCCCGGCCTTCCGCGCGGGTGACCACGGCCCCGTCCTCGCGGTGGGCGTCGGCTACCTCCTCTGCGCGGCGCTCTCGGGGCTCCTCCAGTACGTCTTCGTGCGCGGGGCGGCCCGGGTCAACCAGGACGTGCTGCTCGACCTGCGCGGCCGGATCTTCCGGCACGCGCAGGTCCTCAGCGTCGACTTCCACGAGCGGTACACCTCGGGCCGGCTGATCTCCCGCTCGACCACGGACGTGGAGTCCCTGCGCGAACTCCTCTCGGAGGGACTCCAGGAACTGATCGGCGTGGTCCTCTCCTTCGTCTCGATCTCGGTGATCCTGCTCTGGCTCGACCTGGGCATCGGCGCGGTCGCGGTGGCGTCCTTCATCCCCCTGCTGGCGCTGGTGCGCGTGTACCGGCGCCGGGCGGGGGCGGTGTACTCAGAACGCTCCACGGCGATCGCGGGCGTGATCGTGAAGTTCGCGGAGACGATGAACGGGATCCGCCCGGTCCGGGCGTTCCGCCGGGAGCGGGTGAACAACGCCGAGTTCGCGGCGCTCAACCACCGGCACGAGCGCAGCAACGGCGACGCGCTCCTGGAGATGGCGCGCTATGTCGTGGGATCCCGTCTCGTCGCCAACACGGCGGTCGCGGGCATGTGCCTCTGGGGCGCCTACCGGGTCGCGTCGGGCTCCCTGGAACTGGGCGTCCTGGCGGCGGCCGTGCTGTACATGCGGCGGTTGTACGACCCGATCGACCGGCTCGGCATGTTCCTCAACTCGTACGAGTCGGCGGCCGCGTCCCTCACCAAGATCGCCGGCCTGCTGGCCCAGGAGCCCGGAGTGCCGGAGGCCGCGAACCCCCGCCCCCTGCCCGCCCGCACCGGAGCACCGGGCCGCGAGGTGGTCTTCGACGGCGTCCGCTTCGCCTACCGCACGGGCGGCGAGGTGCTGCCCGCCTTCGACCTGACGATCCCGGCCGGCCAGACGGTGGCGGTGGTGGGGGCGACGGGCGCGGGCAAGTCCACCCTGGCGAAACTCCTCGCCCGCTTCTACGACCCCACGGACGGCGCGGTACGGCTCGACGGCGTGGACCTCCGCGACCTGACCACCCCGGAGCTGCGCCGAGGCGTCGTCATGGTCACCCAGGAGGCGTTCCTCTTCTCGGGCACGGTCGCCGAGAACATCGCGATCGGCCGCCCGGACGCGACCCGCGAGGAGATCGAGGACGCGGCCCGCGCGATCGGCGCGCACGACTTCATCAAGGGCCTGCCGGACGGCTACGACACGGACGTACGCAAACGGGGCGGCCGCATCTCGGCGGGCCAGCGCCAGTTGGTCGCCTTCGCACGCGCCCTCCTGGCGGACCCGGCGGTCCTGATCCTGGACGAGGCGACCAGCTCACTGGACGTCCCGGGCGAACGGGCGGTGCAACGGGCCATGGACACGGTCCTGGCGGGCCGTACGGCGGTGGTCATCGCCCATCGCCTGTCGACGGTCGAGGTGGCGGACCGGGTCCTGGTGATGGAGTCGGGCCGGATCGTCGAGGACGGGGCGCCGTCGGACCTGGTGACGGGCGAGGGCCACTACGCGGGGCTGCACCACGCCTGGCGGGAGAGTCTCGTGGGTTAGAGGCCTGTCGACGAACTCCGAGCCGAGTGGGGGCCGTTCCGGGGGTCGCGTTCGGGACGTGAAACGTGATTTGTGGCGCAACAAGAGCGTTCACCGGAAACCGCCCCAGATGCGCCGTAAATCATGAGTCCCGAACGCGACCCCCGGAACGGCCCCCACGCCCCCCAGGAGCAGCAGGATCCAGGCATCTCCCACACCCACCGGATGGACCAGAACGAGCCACGCTTCGACGCGATCCGAGCGGACGGCTCACACCCGGAGCCGGCTTCCGCGGGAAGCGGCGAGGGGTTCGGTCTCGATCCGCGGACGCTCTTCGAATTCGGGCTCGGACGAACACTGGACGACATCGCGGCCTTGATCGACGAAACGTCCGCTTAACGAACACGGCCTTACGAGCAGCGAACGATTTCCGGCCAACTTGCCGACGCACTCCTGACAGGTCCCCGTCATTCCTGTCACTCTCTCCCCGGTTCTTCGCACCAGAGTTCGCCGCTTCACCCGAACGTGCTCCACAGCTCTGCTTGCTCCGCCCGGATGGACCACCCCAGTCCGCCGGTACCCCCCTCGCAAGAAGGAGTCTGCGTGAGATCCACGCCCAGCCGTCGCGCCACCGCGACCGGCGCTCTGATCGCTGCCGCCGCCATGCTCGCCGTGAGCGTCCAGACGGGTGCCGCCACCGCGGCGGACGCCCCCTGGAGCATCGCCCCCAAGGCCCAGCAGGGCACCTCGGCGAACCCCGGCAAGCTTCCCGCCGACCTCACCCCCGCCGAGCGCACCGCGCTCATCAAGGCGGCCGACGCCGGCAAGGCCGCCCAGGCCAGGGAACTCGGCCTCGGCGCCCAGGAGAAGCTGGTCGTCCGCGACGTCGTGCAGGACCGCGACGGCACCACCCACACGCGCTACGAGCGCACCTACGCCGGACTGCCCGTCCTGGGCGGCGACCTGATCGTCGCCGAGACCAAGGCCGGCAAGACCACCGGCGTCACCAAGTCGACGCGCGCGGAGCTCAAGAACATCCCGACCTCCGCCACGCTGGCCCCGGCCGCCGCCGAGAAGCAGGCCGTCGGCCTCGCCAAGGCGGACGGCTCCGACCGGGCCAAGGCCGACCGCGCCCCGCGCAAGGTCGTCTGGGCGGCCAACGGCAGCCCCGTGCTCGCGTACGAGACCGTCGTCGGCGGCCTCCAGCACGACGGCACCCCGAACGAGCTGCACGTCGTGACGGACGCGAAGACCGGCGCGAAGCTCTTCGAGTGGCAGGCCATCGAGACCGGCACCGGAAACACGCAGTACAGCGGCCAGGTGACCCTCGGCACCGCGCCCTCGTACACGCTGACCGACACCGGCCGCGGCAACCACAAGACGTACAACCTCAACGGCGGTACGTCCGGCACCGGCACGCTGTTCACCAACAGCACCGACGTGTGGGGCAACGGCACGCCGTCCAACAAGGAGACGGCCGGCGCCGACGCGCACTACGGCGCCGCGCTCACCTGGGACTACTACAAGAACGTCCACGGCCGCAGCGGCATCCGCGGTGACGGCGTCGGCGCGTACTCCCGGGTCCACTACGGCAACGCGTACGTCAACGCCTTCTGGTCGGACTCCTGCTTCTGCATGACGTACGGCGACGGCGCGGGCAACAACAAGCCCCTGACCTCCATCGACGTGGCGGCGCACGAGATGACGCACGGCGTCACCTCGAACACGGCCGGCCTGGTCTACAGCGGCGAGTCCGGCGGCCTCAACGAGGCCACCTCGGACATCTTCGCGGCGGCCGTCGAGTTCTACGCCAACAACGCCAACGACCCGGGCGACTACCTGGTCGGCGAGAAGATCGACATCCGCGGCAACGGCACCCCGCTCCGCTACATGGACAAGCCGAGCAAGGACGGCTCGTCCAAGGACGCGTGGTACTCCGGCCTCGGCGGCATCGACGTCCACTACTCCTCGGGCCCGGCGAACCACTGGTACTACCTGCTCTCCGAGGGCAGCGGCGCCAAGACCGTCAACGGCGTGAACTACGACTCGCCCACCTCCGACGGCCTGCCCGTCACCGGCATCGGCCGCGACAAGGCCTCGCTGATCTGGTTCAAGGCGCTCACCACCAAGTTCAGCTCGAACACCAACTACGCCGCGGCCCGCACCGGCACCGTCGCGGTCGCCACCGAGCTGTACGGCGCCAACGCACCCGAGACGCTCGCGGTCCAGCACGCCTGGGCGGCCATCAACGTCGGCACCCGGCCCGGCGGCGGCGAGCCGCAGCCCGGCAAGGTCTTCGAGAACACGGCCGACGTGTCCATCCCGGACAACGGCGCCGCGGTGACCTCCACGGTCAACGTCACGGGCATCACGGGCAACGCCCCCTCCGCCCTCAAGGTCGACGTCAACATCGTCCACACCTACCGCGGCGACCTCGTCGTCGACCTCGTCGCCCCGGACGGATCGGCCTACAGCCTCTCCAACCGCTCCGGCGGCAGCGCCGACAACATCGTCCAGACCTTCACCGTGAACGCCTCCTCCGAAGTCGCCAACGGCGCCTGGAAGCTCCGCGTCCAGGACAAGGCCGCGGTCGACACCGGCTACATCAACAGCTTCAAGCTCACCTTCCCGTAGGCCCCGCGAGGGCAGACGCGTGAGTGAGTGAACCCGAGTCACAAGTGCCGGACGCCCGGAGGGATCCTTCCCTCCGGGCGTCCGTGCGTCCGGGCCCCGACGGCTCCCTCCGTACCCCGGGACCCCTCCGTACCCTGGGACCCATGATCAGGGTGCTGCTTGCCGACGACGAGACGATGATCAGGGCCGGGGTGCGGGCCATCCTCGCCACCGACCCCGGGATCGAGGTGGTCGCCGAGGCCGGCGACGGCCACGAGGCCGTCGAGCTCGCCCGCGAGCACCGCCCCGACGTCGCCCTCCTGGACATCCGGATGCCCCGCCTCGACGGGCTCGGCGCCGCCGAGGAACTGCGCGGGGCCGTCCCCGGCACGGCCGTCGTCATGCTGACCACCTTCTCCGAGGACGCGTACATCGCCCGCGCCCTCGGCGGCGGGGTCAGCGGCTTCCTCCTCAAGTCCGGGGACCCGCGCGAGCTGATCGCCGGGGTCAGGGCGGTGGCCGGCGGCGGCGCCGCCCTCTCCCCCACCGTCGCCCGCCGGGTCATCGACACCCTCGGCGGCGAGCGCCTGACCCGCGCGGCCGCGGCCCGCGCCCGCCTCGACCGGCTCACCGGCCGGGAGCGGGAGGTCGTCGCCCTGCTCGGCGCCGGGCTCTCCAACCAGGAGATCGCCGACCGCATGTACGTCGTCGAGGGCACGGTCAAGGCCCATGTGAGCGCCGTCCTCGGCCGGCTCGGCCTGCGCAACCGGGTCCAGCTCGCGGTCCTCGCGTACGAGGCGGGCCTGGTGACCGGCGATGCGTGAGGCGGCTCGCGAACCGGTCCGCGAGCGCCTCTTCGACCTCCTCCTCTGGCTGCTGCTCTGCGTGCCGGTCCTGCTGAGGTCGGACCCGAACGACGGCGGCAGCTGGACCCTGGTGGCCGTGGGCGTGGTGGTCCTCGCGGGCTGCGTCGCGGTCAGCCGGTCGTGGCCGCTGGTGTCGCTCGCGGCCACGGTGGCCGCCAGCCTGCCGGCCACCCTGGAACTCTTCACCCCCTCGTACAGCCTGGCCCTGGTCGCCTTCGGCTACCTCGCGGGCCGCCGCCAGGAGCACACCCGGGCCGCGCTCTGGCTGTTCGGCGCGATCGCCGCCACCGGCCTGGTCCTCACCTGGATCACCCGCACCTCGCTCGGCCAGTGGTTCACCCTGCTGCTCGTCCTCGCCCTCGCCGTCGTCGCGCCCTGGCTGATCGGCCGGTACGTGCGCCAGTACGACCGCCTGGTGCGGAGCGGCTGGCAGCTGGCGGACCGGATGGAGCGCGAGCACGCGGCCGTCGCCGACCGCGAGCGGCTGCGGGAGCGGTCCCGGATAGCGGGCGACATGCACGACTCGCTGGGGCACGACCTGGCCCTCATCGCCATCCGCGCGGGCGCCCTGGAGGTCTCCCCCGACCTGGGGCCCGAACAGCAGCGGGCGGCGGGCGAGCTGCGGCGCGCGGCGGCCGACGCGACGGCCCGGCTGCGGGACATCATCGGCGTCCTGCGCGAGGAGGACGACACCGCGCCGACGAGCCCGGCCGGCGAGACCGTCGAGGAACTGGCGGCCCGGGCCCGCGCGTCGGGGCTCACGGTCACCCTCGCCGCGACGCCCGTGCCCACGCTGCCGGGGATGTCGGGGCTCGCCCTGCACCGGGTCGTGCAGGAGGGCCTCACCAACGCGGCCAAGCACGCACCGGGCGCGGCGGTCGCCATCGCCGTCACCCCGCAGGACGACGAGGCCGCGACGGTACGGGTCGAGGTGGTCAGCGGCCCCGGCACGGGCCCGCCCCCGCTCGGCTCCCGCTCCGGCGGGACCGGCCTCGTCGCCCTCGGCGAGCGGGTCCGCCTCGCCGGCGGCACCCTCGGCCACCGCGTCACCGGGGACGGCGGCTTCGCCCTGACGGCCGTGCTGCCGCGCCGGGCCCCCGCGCCGCTCCCGGCCGCCCCCACCTCGGCCAGGGAGCTGGACCTGGCGCGCCGCGAGGTCCGCAAGGGCCTGGCACGGGCGATCTGGATCCCGCTCGCCCTCCTCGCCGCGCTCGGCGCACTGATGCTGGGGGTCGCCGCGTGGACGCAGGCCCAGTCGTACCTGGAGCCGGACGACTTCGCGAGGGTCCGGCTCGGCCAGACGCCCGCACGGCTCGACGAGATGATCGACGACTGGCCCGAGCACCCGCTGGACGGCCCGCCGCAGCAGGCTCCTCCGGAGCCCTCCGGGATGGACGAGTGCCGGTACTACCGCTCGACGATGCTGGCCGCCGTACCGGTGTACCGGCTGTGCTTCGTCGACGGGCACCTCGCCGACAAGGCCGAGGTGCCCTAGAGAGCCGGGTCGTGGGGGGGGAGTCCGGTCCGGCCGGGCCGGACTCCCCGGTTCGGGGGCGCTACCGGAGCAGCAGGCCCGCCCCTTCGCCCGTCGTCTCCTCCGGCAGGGCGGCCAGGCCGAGTTCCGCCGGGTGGGCGAGGAGCGGGTGGGAGGGGCGGACCCGGACCGTGCAGCCGAAGGAGCCGGTGCGGTCGAGCGCCAGGGTGCCCGCGTACGGCTGCCTGCCCTCCAGGTCCGGGCCGCCCACCGGCTTCAGCGGGACGGCCCGGAGGTCGGCGAGGGTGTCGTCGGCGTCGACCCGGCCCGTGACGGCCTGCACCTCGACGTCGTCGGGGGCGAGCGCGCCGAGGGCGACCCGGACCCGGACGACCGGTGTCGCGCCGAGCTCCGCGTCGGCGAGGTCGTCCGCGAGGTCGTCGCCGACCTCGACGCGGTCGACGGTCACCTTGGGCCAGGCCTCCCTGACCCGCGCCTTCCACGCGGCGAGGTCCCGCGCCCGGTCCGGGGTGAGCGCCCGGTGCGCGGCGGCCGCCGGCACGTACAGCCGCTCGACGTACTCGCGGACCATCCGATCGGCGAGCACCTTGGGACCGAGGTCGGTGAGGGTGCGGCGGACCATCGACGTCCAGCCGGCCGGGACGCCGTCGGGGCCCCGGTCGTAGAAGCGGGGCGCGACGCGGCGCTCGATCAGCTCGTAGAGCGCGGCGGCCTCCAGGTCGTCGCGGCGGTCCTCGTCCGCGGCGGCCGCCCCGTCGGCGGTGGGGATCGCCCAGCCGAAGTCGGGCTCGAACCACTCGTCCCACCAGCCGTCGAGGACGGAGAGGTTGAGGCAGCCGTTGAGCGCGGCCTTCATGCCGCTGGTGCCGCAGGCCTCCAGGGGGCGCAGGGGGTTGTTGAGCCAGACGTCGCAGCCGGGGTAGAGGCCCCGGGCCATCGCCATCCCGTAGTCGGGCAGGAAGACGATCCGGTGCCGGACCCGGGGGTCGTCGGCGAACCGGACGAGCTCCTGCACGAGCCGCTTGCCGCCGTCGTCGGCGGGGTGCGCCTTGCCGGCGACGACGAGCTGCACAGGACGCTCGGGGTGGAGCAGCAGCGCCCGCAGCCGGTCCTTGTCCCGCAGCATGAGGGTGAGCCGCTTGTACGAGGGGACCCGACGGGCGAAGCCGATGGTGAGGACGTCGGGATCGAGGACGGAGTCCGTCCAGCCGAGTTCGGCGGCTGCCGCTCCGCGCTGCCGCCAGGAGGCGCGCAGCCGCTCCCGTACGTCGGTCACGAGCCGTTCGCGCAGGGTGCGGCGCAGGTCCCACAGCTCGCGGTCGGCGGGGTCGGGGCCGAGCCGGCCGACCTCGGGGGCGACCCAGGTGGGGGCGTGCACCCCGTTGGTGACCGAGGTGATCGGGACCTCCTCGGCGTCGAACCCCGGCCAGAGTCCGGCGAACATGGACCGGCTGACGGCTCCGTGGAGGGTGGAGACGCCGTTGGCGCGCTGGGCGAGGCGCAGGCCCATGGCCGCCATGTTGAAGACGCCGGGTTCGCCGCCCAGCGGGGTCTCGTCGCCGAGGGCGAGGACCTTCCCGGTGTCGACGCCGGGGAGCGCGCCGTCCTCGCCGAGGTGGCGGGCGACCAGCGTGCGGTCGAAGCGGTCGATGCCGGCCGGGACGGGGGTGTGGGTGGTGAACACGGTCCCGGCGCGGACGGTCTCCAGGGCGCTGTCGAAGTCGAGTCCCTCGCCCTGGAGTTCGCGGATGCGTTCGAGGCCGAGGAAGCCGGCGTGGCCCTCGTTGGTGTGGAAGACCTCGGGGTCGGGGGTGCCGGTGAGCCGGGTGTAGGTGCGGACGGCGCGGACGCCGCCGATGCCGAGCAGCATCTCCTGGAGGAGCCGGTGCTCGCTGCCGCCGCCGTACAGCCGGTCGGTGACGCTCCGTTCGCCCGGGGCGTTCTCCTCGACGTCGGAGTCGAGCATGAGGAGGGGCACGCGGCCGACCCGCGCGATCCACAGGTGGGCGTGCAGGCTGCGGCCGCCGGGCAGGGCGAGGGTGATCCGGGCGGGGCCGCCGTCGGCCTCGCGGAGCAGGGTGACCGGCAGCTCGCCGGGGTCGAGGACGGGGTACTGCTCCTGCTGCCAGCCGTCCCGGCCGAGGGACTGGCGGAAGTAGCCGTGCCGGTAGAGCAGGCCGACGCCGATGAGCGGGACGCCGAGGTCGCTCGCGGACTTGAGGTGGTCGCCGGCCAGGATCCCGAGGCCGCCGGAGTACTGGGGCAGGGCGGCGGTGACGCCGAACTCGGGTGAGAAGTAGGCGAGGGCGGCGGGCGCGGCGGGCGTGCCGCCGGCGGCCTGCTGGTACCACCGGGGGGCGTGCAGATAGGTGTCGAGGTCCTCTGCGGCGGCCCGGAGCCGGGCCAGGAAGTCCTGGTCGGCGGCGAGCGCGGCGAGCCGGGGGGCTTCGAGGGCGGCGAGGATCCGGACGGGGTCGGTGCCGCCGGACGGGGCGGTCCGGCCGGGGGGTTCGAGGGACTCGAAGAGGGCGCGGGTGGGTTCGTGCCAGGACCAGCGCAGGTTGTGCGCGAGTTCGGCGAGGGGTCGCAGGGTGTCGGGGAGGACGGGACGCACGGTGAATCGACGGATTGCCTTCACGCGTTCCACCTTCGCAGGCGAGTACGGAGCGGAGTGGACGCACCACGCTGTGCGTCCGTCGTTCCGCTCAGACGTTAGGGCACACCGGCCCCGCCGTGCGACGGCGCACGGGAGCGTGGGGCGCGTGTCAGCCGGCGGCGGGGAGGCGGACCTCGTACGGGGAGCCCTGGTTCACGGTCGCCGGGTCGAAGGCCCCGGTGGCGGCGTAGCGGTGGGCGACGGCGGCGAGTTCCTCGGCGGGGATGACGTCGTGGATGTCGGCGAAGCCGTGCGGGGCGCGGGCGTGCGCGAGGTCGATGACGACCTCGGGGCCCTGCTCGCGGTTGGCCCGCTGGAGGGCGGTGGTGACCGGGCGGCGGTCCCGCTCGTACGCGGCGAGGCCGTCCTCCGGGTCGGCGTGGCGGGCGAGGGCGTGGGCGAGGGAGCGCGCGTCGACGATCGACTGGGTCGCCCCGTTGGAGCCGATCGGGTACATGGCGTGGGCGGCGTCGCCGACGAGGGTGGTGCGGCCGTGGGTCCACCGGTCCAGGGGCTCGCGGTCGACCATCGGGTACTCGTACGCGGAGTCGGCGGCGCGCAGCACGTCGGGGACGCTGACGCCGTCGAACTCCCAGCCCTCGTAGAACGGGAGGAAGGTCTCCACGGGGACCGGCCGGTTCCAGTCGCCCAGGAACCGCTCCTCCGCGGACGCCGTCCCGGACCGGCAGGTGCGCTCCGCGGGGCGGGCGAGGGCCCAGTTCACCAGGACCTCCCGGTCGGGTCCCGTCGGGCGGCCCATCGGGTAGACGACGGCCTTCTGGCGGTCGTCGCCGGCGATGAGCATGAACGACCCGACGGCGCGGGCGGGCATCCGGGAGACCCCGCGCCAGACCAGCATCCCGTTCCACGGCGGTTCGCCCTCGTCGGGGTGGAGCGCCGCCCGGACCGTGGAGCGGACGCCGTCCGCGCCGACGAGCAGGTCGGGTTCGAGGGAGGCGCGGCCGCGCACGGCGCCGTCCCGGTGTTCGAGCCGCAGGCGCGGCCGCCCGTCCGGGGTCGGCTCCACCCCGCTCACCCGGACGCCGGTGACGAGGGCGGCGGGTCCGAGCCTGGCCCGTACGGCGCCCGCGAGGACCTGCTGGAGGTGCCCGCGGTGGACGGAGAGCTGCGGCCAGAGGTAGCCCGCGCCGAGGCCGCGGGGCTCGCGGGATATCAGCCCGCCGGAGCGGTGGTAGTAGCGCAGCTCGCGGGTGCGCAGGGCGCCCGCCTCCAGGGCGTCGAGGAGGCCGAGCGCGTCCAGTTCGCGGACGGCGTTCGGCATCAGGTTGAGTCCGGCGCCGACGGGCCGGATCGCGGGGGCCGTCTCGACGACCGTGACGCGCTGGAAGCCGGCGGCGTGCAGGGAGAGGGCGGTGGTGAGGCCGGCGACGCCGCCGCCGGCGATCACGATGTGCGGGCTCTCCCGGTAGTCCGGCGCGGGGCGGCGGCGGTGGGCCGGCGGGAACGCGGACGGGGTGTGGGGGGACATGACGACTGCTCCTTCGGCGCCGCTACGCGGCCGACGGCCCGACGGGGGCCCCTGCGGGACTGCGTCGCACGGTCGCGCGGCGCACCATGGTCTCGTTCTCCCTGGTCAGATCCAGGATCGAGCGCAGCAGCGCGACCGGGGCCCCGCCGCTGCCCTCCTCGTACAGCCGGGTCTCCTCGCTGTAGGCCTTGCGGGCGATGCCGAGGTGCCGGGCGCGGAAGGTCTTCAGGAGGCGCAGCACCCGGCCGAGTGCCTCCGCGGAAGCGGTCAGCGAGGGCGGCAGCCGGTCGGCGCCCTCCCAGCTGACGGCGGCGGAGAGCTTGCTGACCGCCGACACCCCGCCGCGGTGCCGGGCGTGGAAGGCGCGCCAGGCGGGCAGCGCGTAGGGCACGGACTCGGTGAGGAAGGCCTGGTAGGCGGGGTCGGAGCGGTCGCACTGCCAGAGGGTCAGGTCGATCAGCCAGAGCGGGACCTGCGCGGCGGCCGGTCCGAGGTAGTCCCGGCCGTCGACCTCGACCTCCTCGAAGTAGGGGCGCAGGACGGTCGCGAAGAACTCCGGCGGCACCTGGGCCACCGTGAGGTCGATGGAGTCGACCATGGCCCGCACGTGGCGGGCGACCCGGTCGAGGGCGGCGGCGAAGCCGGGGTCGTACGGTTCGAGCCGGGCGACGCGGCCGCAGTCGTCGAGTGCGGCGACGAGGCCGGGGAAGACCATCCGGACGGCGTCCTGGAGCCGGGCCTCCGTCGGATGGCCGGTGTACGTGCGGCGGCGCGGGCCGGGCGGGTTCCAGGTCGTGTAGTGGTGGACGGTGTCCCGGGGGATCATGTCGGTGCGTCGGCCGAGGAGTTCGAAGACGGGCAGGGCCTCGGGCACGGCGGCGAGGGGCTGGACGCCGTGGCGTTTCAGCGAGCCGAGCAGGATGCCGAGGTCGCGCATGGCGGCGAGTGCGTGGCCGACGCTCCACTGGGCGGCACGGTCCAGGTCCGGCACGAGGGCGCGGAGCGCGACGGTGAGGGCGGCGACGTCGGCGTCGGCGTTCATCGCGGGGACGGCGGCGAGCAGTCCGTCGGCGCCGAGCGGGTCGGCGGTGCGTATGTCCTCGGTGCGGTGGCGCGGGTCGCCCAGTTGCACGGGGGTTCCTCCTGTTCGGGGCTCGGTTCGCCGGAGAGGAACGGCTCACCCGCCGGTGGTCGGGGGGCAGTGGTGCTGGTGCGGGCGGTCAGCGGCGGTCGTTGATCCGTCTCCCGCGTGGCGGGGCCGGGGCCGGGCGGGGCGGGTGGAGGCGGAGGGAGGCGAGTGCGGCCGCGGCGGCGAAGGCGGCGCCGGTGAGGAGGGCGGCGCGGTGGCCGGCGGTCTCGGCGGCGGCCCGGGTCGCGTCGGCGGCCTCCGTACGGCCGGTGGCGACGGCCACCAGGACGGCGAGGCCGAGGACGGAGCCGAACTGCTGGCTGGTGTTGACGAGTCCGGAGGCGAGTCCGGTCTCCTCGGCGGTGGCGTCGGCCGTCGCCGCCACGTTGGTGGTGACCATGACCAGCGGCAGGGCGGCGCCGAGGACCAGGCTGGGGGCGAGGACGGTGTCCGCGAAGCCGCCGTCGGGGGTGAGGGCGAGGGCCAGCCAGAGGGTCCCGGCGCAGAGCAGGGCGAATCCCAGGGTCATGGTCCGGTGCAGGCCGAGGCGGAAGATGATCCGGCCGGTCTGCGGGGCGACCGCGACGACGACGAGGGAGAGCGGCAGCAGGCCGAGGCCGCCGCCGAGCGGCGACTGTCCGAGTACGTCCTGGAGGTAGAGGCTGACCAGGAAGAACATCGGGAAGAGGGTCGTCTGGGCGAGGGCGGCGAGGGTGTTGGACAGCCGGAGCGCGGGGCGGCTCAGCACCGCCGGCGGGACGAGCGGCGCGGCGGCCCGCCGCTCGACGGCGGCGAAGGCGAGCAGCAGGGCGAGGCCGGCTCCTCCGGCGCCGAGGGTGCGGGCGGACAGCCATCCGGCCTCGGCCGCGCCGACCAGGGCGTAGGCGAGGAGTCCGAGGCCGGCGGTGGCGGTGAGCGCCCCGGCGAGGTCGAAGCCGCCCGGGTCGGCGGCCCGGGTGGGGCGGTCCAGGATGCGGAGGGCGAGGGCGGCGAGAACGGCGGCGAGCAGGACGTTCAGCCAGAAGGTGGCGCGCCAGCCGAGGAGGTCGGTGACGACGCCGCCGAGGACGGTGCCGAGGACGCCGCCGAGGCCTCCCATGGCGGCGAAGGTGCCGAGCGCCCGGTGCCGGGCCGGGCCGTCGGGGTGGAGCAGGAGCAGCAGGGCGAAGGCGGCGGCCGCGGCGAGTGCGGCGCCGACGCCCTGGGCGGCGCGGGCGGCGACGAGGGCGTCGGTGCCGGGGGCCAGCCCTCCGGCGGCGGAGGCGGCGGCGAGCAGGCCGAGGCCGCCGAGGAAGACCCGCCGGTGGCCGAGGAGGTCGGCGACCCGGCCGCCGAGGAGGAGCAGGCCGCCTAAGGTGATGAGGTAGGCGTTGGCGACCCAGGAGAGTCCGGTGGAGCCGGCGGCGAGGTCGTCGCCGACGGAGGGCAGGGCGACGTTGACGATCGCGGTGTCCATGATGAGCAGGAGCTGGGTGGCGGCGAGCAGGGCGAGCGCCCCGCGTCGTGGCGCCGGGGCCGTCGTCACCGGGTCGTCCCGAGGCCGTAGCCGTCGAGGCAGGCCCGTGCGAGGTCCTCGCAGTCCTCCGCGGCGCCGGCCCGGGTCTGCATGGTCAGGTAGACGTGCGGGGCGCCGTGGTAGAGGCGCTCGTACTGCTCGTGGCGTCCGGCGAACTCGGAACCGAGGGCGTCCCAGGCCAGCTTGAGCAGCTTGACCCGGTCCTCGGCGGGGTGCTCGCGGGTGCCGAAGTAGCGGCGGACGAGGGGCCCGAGGTCGGGGTGCAGGAGGTCGCGTCCGCTGGCGGGGAGCTGGACGAGGGCGCCGCCCGCGAGGAGCCGGATGTCCTGGACGGCGCGGGGGTAGAGCTCGCCGGCCATGATCCGCTGGGCGAAGGAGATGTCCTGGCCGGGGCGGACGCCGCCGCGGCCGCCGTCGACCTCCTCGTACGAGGCTTCGGCGGCGAGGACGAAGGCCTTGGCCTGGGCGACCGCGCCGAGGAGCCGGCCGACGGCCTGGGTGACGGGCGGGAGGTCCTCGGTGCCGTTCGAGCGGGTGATGAGGATGGCGAGTCCGGTGAGGAACTCCAGTTTGGTCCAGAAGCGGGTCGCGGACTGGTGGACGAAGTTGAGGTAGGCGGGCGTCTGCCACCAGACGGCGCCGGTGGTGGCGGGGTCGCGGTGGGTGAGGACCCGTTCCCAGGGCACGAACACGTCCTCGCAGACCAGCATCGCGTCGTTCTCGTCGTACCGGGAGGACAGCGGCTGGTCGTAGACGGACCGGGAGCGTCCCTCGTAGGAGGTGCGGGAGATCAGTCTGAGGCCGGGGGTGTCGACGCGTACGGCGAAGGTGACGGCGTGTTCGGTGTCGTCGGCGGCGAGCGGTTCGATGGTGCCGACGAGGATCTCGTCGGCGAAGACGGCGCCGGTGCCGACGGTCTTGGCGCCGCGGACGACGATCCCGCCGTCCCGTTCGGCCACGACCCGCAGGGTGAGGTCCTCGCCGCCGTGGCCGGGGGCCGGGTTGCCGAGGGTGAAGGCGCAGTGCAGGTCGTCCTCGGCGAGCCGGCGGTGGAGGGCGAGGGCGTGTGCGGCGCCGTCGAAGGCCTCGCCGGTGAAGACGGCGGGCGCGGCGGCGAAGCCGGCCGATCCGGCGGCCATGTAGTCGGGGGTGCGGCCGAGGAAGCCGAAGCTGGCGCGGGCCGTGGTGCGGAAGGCGCGGCGGCGGGCGACGAGGTCCTCGTAGGAGCGGGGCACGCGGGAGGCGAGGCGTACCCCGTCGCGGACGAGGTCGGGGTGGTGGGCGGGGTCGTCGGCGAGGTCGTAGAGGCCGGCGAAGGAGGCCGCGGTGGAACGGAAGGCCGGGTGGGCGGTGACGTCCTTCACCCGTTCGCCGTCGAGCCAGACCTCGCGTCCGTCGCGCAGCCCCTCCAGATACTCCTGCCCGGACCTCGTCACCGGTGTGTCGCCTCTCCTCGGGTGTCACGGCTCTGCCGGTCCCGAGCCTGTCCGGGGCGACCCGTCCGGACAATGAGCGTCCGGCCAGGGGTCCTTAATAACCGGCCAGGGAGTCCCGAAGATGTCAGGTCGGCGGATCCGGGGCGAGGTCCCGGAGGTCCGCCGCGGGGCTCCCGGCGGCCGGCCGGTGCCGTCAGGCGGCCCGGTCGGCTCCCGCGCGGTACTCCCCCGGGGTGACGCCGAACCATTTGCGGAAGGCCAGGTGGAAGCCGACGGCGCTCTGGTAGCCGACGCGGGCGGGCACCGCCGACTGGGGGAGGCTGGTCTCGGTGAGGAGCCGGCCCGCCTCGTGCATCCGGCGGGCGGCGAGGTAGCGGGCGGGCGACTCGCCGACCAGGTCGCGGAAGGAGGCGGTGAACGCGGACCGGGACATGCCGACCTCGCGGGCGAGGGAGTCGATGGTCCAGGGGTCGGCGAAGCGGGTGGCCATCATGACGACGGCACGGCTGATGCCGGGGTGCCGCAGCAGCGGCAGTGAGGCCGGGTTGCCCGCGAGTTCGCGGAGCAGCGGCCGGAGAGCCAGGACCAGGGCCATCTCGAAGGCCCGCAGGGTGATGAGCCGGTCGCCGGGGCCGACGGGCCGGTCGGGAGCGGCCAGCAGCCGCAGGGTGTCGCGGAGCAGCGGCTCGCGGTCGACCTGGGGTCCGTCGAGGACGAGTGCCCAGGGCAGCGAGGTGTAGAGGTCGGTGGCGGCGCTGGCGTCGTAGTGCAGACCGGCGCAGAGGAGGCGGCTCTCGGGGCCGCTGCCCTCGATGACGATCTCGCCGGAGGTGCCGGGCTGCCGTTCGGGCAGGACGGCCTTGAGCGGGAGGCCCTGGCGCTCGGGCCGGTCGGAGAGGCGGTGCGCGGTGCCGGTCGGGAAGACGACGAGGTCTCCGGCGTGGAGTTCGAGGGGGGCCTCGTCCTCGGTGGTGATCCAGCAGTCGCCCTCGACGACGTAGTGGAGGACGGCGCAGCTGCGTTCGGCGTCGCCCTCGATGGCCCAGGGGGCGCGGACGTGCCAGCGGCTGTCGAAGACCCCGGTGAGCCGGAGGGGTTTGAGCAGTTCGCTCAGCAGGTCGTCCTGCTCGTCCTGGTCGGGCTGCTGTGCGTGACGGTCGGTTCCCACGATTGCCATGGACGATCCTTCAACTTCCGCCCCGGTTTGTTAATTGAACGGCCGAAGCCGTGGCGGCGAGCCTGGGGGGACGCCGACACGACAGCCGGGAAAGTCTATCGAAGGGCCTCAGAACACATGTCCAGTGAGAATCCGATGCGGGTGGCGGTCGTGGGCGCGACGGGTTTCCAGGGGGGTGCGGTGGCGCGTCTGCTGGCGGAGCGGCAGCACGGGGTGCGGACGCTGACGCGGCGGGCGTCGGCCGACCGGCCGCCGCTGCCGGGGGCCTTCTTCCTCTCCGGCGACCTGGGCCGGCCGGACGACGTGCGGCAGCTGTTCGAGGGGACGACCCACGCGTTCATGACGATGCCGCTGGTGTACGAGGCGGACCGGGTGGAGGCGTACGCGCGGAACGTGGCGGAGGCGGCCCTGGACGCGGGGACGGAGCGGCTGGTCTTCAACGCCAACACCCGGATCCCACTGGGTCCGACGGACGTGGCGGCCTTCGAGACGCGCCGGCTGGCGGAGCGGGTGCTGCGGGACAGCGGGGTGCCGCTGGTGGTGATCCGGCCGCCGGTGTACCTGGACAACCTGTTCTCGCCGTGGAACGGGCCGTCCCTGGTCGACGACGGGGTGCTCGCCTATCCGCTGCCGGCCTCGGCGCGGACGGCGTGGCTGTCGCACCGGGGTCTGGCGGAGGCGGCGCTGGCGGCGCTCACCCGGGAGGACCTGGAGGGCCGGACGTTCGACATCGGCGGCGAGCGCTCGCTGACGGGCGGTGAGCTCGCGGAGGCGTTCGGCCGGGGGCTCGGGCGGGCGGTGCGGTACGAGGAGCTGGATCCGGCCGCTTTCGAGCGGGGCCTCGCCGGGCTGCTGGGCCCGGCGACGGCGGCGGGCGTGGCCGGTATCTACCACTTCATGGCGAGCGGGGCGGATCCGCTGCTGATGGCGGACGACGACGGCGTGTCCACGGAGGTCCTGGGCCTCGAACCGGCTCCGGTGGAGGAATGGGTGGCGCGCCAGCCCTGGCAGGTGTGGTCCTCGGACACGTCTCCCCGGCACTGATCACGTCCTGGGCGAAACGGCCCCGTCCCGTCCGGGACGGGGCCGTTTCCGTGCCGCGGGCCGGAGCGGCGGGGAGAACGGCGCGGACCTTTCCCTGTCCGGTGTCCGGGGTTGCCGCCTCGGCTACGTCCTAGTAGTTAACAAAGCGCCTGGATTGCCCGCCCGAAGACCGTGGAAGGCTTTTGCGGTACCCCCTCGAACCCGTCTCCCTTCGACCTCTGTTCATCCCTGTGGACCCGCCATCCGAGTGAACGCGGACAGGAGCGGCCATGCCCGCAACCCGTCGGCCGTCGACGGAGCTAGAAAGAGCGCACAACCACCACCCGCACCCCCGTAACCCGTCAGGTGATGCTGTGAATCCGCTCATGGGACGCATTCCCGTGCTGGACGTACGCCCACTGGTCGACTGCGGCCGACGCCCCGCGAAGGCGGTGGCCGGAGAGACCTTCGAGGTGACGGCGACCGTCTTCCGCGAGGGGCACGACGCCGTCGCCGCGAACGTCGTGCTGCGCGGCCCGTCGGGCCGCCCCGGCCCCTGGACGCCGATGCGCGAGCTGGCGCCGGGCACCGACCGGTGGGGGGCCGAGGTCACCCCGGACGCCGAAGGCCTGTGGACGTACACCGTCGAGGCGTGGAGCGATCCGGTGGCCACCTGGCGCCACGTCGCGAAGATCAAGATCCCGGCCGGGATCGACTCCGAGCTCGTCCTCGCCGAGGGTGCCGAGCTGCACGAGCGGGCCGCGAAGGGAGTGCCCAAGAAGGGTGGCGCCCGGGAGGCGGTGCTCGCCGCGGCGGACGCGCTGCGTGACGCCTCCCGGCCGGCCGCCGGCCGCCTCGCGGCGGCTCTGAACCCCCGGGTCGTGGAGTCCCTGGACCGCCACCCGCTGCGCGAACTGCTGTCCGCCTCGCCCGCGTTGCCCCTCCGGGTGGAGCGGGAGCGCGCCCTGTACGGCTCCTGGTACGAGTTCTTCCCGCGCTCGGAGGGTGTCCGGACGGTCGAGGGCCGCACGGTCCCGGGCTCCTTCCGCACGGCGGCCGAGCGGCTCCCGGCGGTGGCCGCCATGGGCTTCGACGTGGTCTACCTGCCGCCGGTGCACCCGATCGGCGAGACCCACCGCAAGGGCCCCAACAACACCCTCTCCGCCGCGCCGAACGACGTCGGCGTGCCGTGGGCGATCGGCTCGCCGGAGGGCGGACACGACGCGCTCCACCCGGATCTGGGGACCTTCGAGGACTTCGACGCCTTCGTGGCGCGGGCCCGGGAGCTGCGGCTGGAGATCGCGCTGGACTTCGCGCTCCAGTGCTCCCCCGACCACCCGTGGGTGGAGAAGCACCCGGAGTGGTTCCACCACCGTCCGGACGGATCGATCGCGTACGCGGAGAACCCGCCGAAGAAGTACCAGGACATCTACCCGATCGCGTTCGACGCGGCCGCCGACAACATGGACGGGATCGTCGCGGAGACGGTGCGGATCCTGCGGCACTGGATGGACCACGGGGTGCGGATCTTCCGCGTCGACAACCCGCACACCAAGCCGGTGGTGTTCTGGGAGCGGGTGATCGGCGAGATCAACGCCGCCGACCCGGACGTGATCTTCCTGGCGGAGGCCTTCACCCGGCCGGCGATGATGCGGACCCTCGGCGCGATCGGCTTCCAGCAGTCGTACACGTACTTCACCTGGCGGAACACCAAGGAGGAGCTCACGGAGTACCTGACGGAGCTCTCCGGCGAGACGGCGGCGCAGATGCGGCCGAACTTCTTCGTGAACACCCCGGACATCCTGCACGCCTACCTCCAGAAGGGGGGCCGGCCGGCCTTCGAGGCGCGCGCGGTGCTCGCGGCGACGCTGTCGCCCTCCTGGGGCATGTACGCCGGGTACGAGCTGTGCGAGGGCACCGCCCTGCGGGACGGCAGCGAGGAGTACCTCGACTCGGAGAAGTACCAACTCCGGCCGCGTGACTGGGAGTCGGCGGAGCGGGCTGGGCGGACGATCTCCCCGCTGATCACCGCGCTGAACCGGATCAGGCGCCGCAACCCGGCGTTGCGGCGCTTGCGGAACATCACGTTCCACGACACGGACAACCCGCAGGTGATCGCGTACAGCAAGCGTTCGGGTTCGAACATCGTTCTGGTGGTCGTCAACCTCGACCCGCACCACACCCAGGAGGCGACGCTCTCGTTGGACATGCCGGAACTCGGCCTCGACTGGCACGAGACCGTGCCGGTGCGCGACGAGCTCACCGGCGAGACCTATCACTGGGGCAGGGCCAGCTACGTGCGCCTGGAACCGGGTGTCACGCCCGCGCACGTCCTCGTCCTGCGACCGTCCCCGCAGACCGGAGGGTCACCCACCTCATGACTGTCAACGAGCCCGTCCCCGACACCTTCGAGGACACCCCCGCCAAGGACCGCGATCCCGACTGGTTCAAGCGGGCGGTGTTCTACGAGGTCCTCGTCCGCTCCTTCCAGGACAGCAACGGGGACGGAGTCGGCGATCTGAAGGGCATCACGTCCAAGCTGGACTACCTCCAGTGGCTGGGCGTGGACTGCCTCTGGCTGCCGCCGTTCTTCAAGTCCCCGCTGAGGGACGGCGGCTACGACGTCGCCGACTACACGTCGGTGCTGCCGGAGTTCGGCGACCTGGCCGACTTCGTGGAGTTCGTCGACGCGGCCCACCAGCGCGGGATGCGCGTGGTCATCGACTTCGTCATGAACCACACGAGCGACCAGCACGAGTGGTTCCAGGAGTCGCGGCGCGACCCCGACGGACCCTACGGCGACTACTACGTCTGGGCCGACGACGACAAGCAGTACGCGGACGCCCGGATCATCTTCGTCGACACCGAGTCCTCGAACTGGACCTTCGACCCGATCCGCAAGCAGTACTACTGGCACCGGTTCTTCTCGCACCAGCCCGACCTCAACTACGAGAACCCGGCGGTGCAGGAGGAGATCCTGTCCGCGCTCAAGTTCTGGCTCGACCTGGGCATCGACGGCTTCCGGCTCGACGCCGTGCCGTACCTGTACCAGCAGGAGGGCACCAACTGCGAGAACCTCCCCGCGACCCACGCCTTCCTCAAGCGGGTCCGCAAGGAGATCGACGACCACTACCCGGACACGGTGCTGCTGGCCGAGGCCAACCAGTGGCCCGAGGACGTCGTCGACTACTTCGGGGACTTCCGCTCCGGCGGCGACGAGTGCCACATGGCGTTCCACTTCCCGGTGATGCCGCGGATCTTCATGGCCGTGCGGCGCGAGTCCCGCTACCCGGTCTCGGAGATCCTGGCGAAGACCCCGGAGATCCCCTCCGGCTGCCAGTGGGGCATCTTCCTCCGCAACCACGACGAGCTCACGCTCGAGATGGTCACGGACGAGGAGCGCGACTACATGTACGCGGAGTACGCCAAGGATCCGCGGATGCGGGCCAACATCGGCATCCGCCGCCGCCTCGCCCCGCTCCTCGACAACGACCGCAACCAGATGGAGCTGTTCACCGCGCTGCTCTTCTCGCTGCCGGGCTCCCCGGTGCTGTACTACGGCGACGAGATCGGCATGGGCGACAACATCTGGCTGGGCGACCGGGACGGCGTCCGCACCCCGATGCAGTGGACCCCCGACCGGAACGCCGGCTTCTCCTCCTGCGACCCGGGACGGCTGTACCTTCCGGCCATCATGGACCCCGTCCACGGCTACCAGGTCACCAACGTCGAGTCGGGCATGACCTCGCCGTCCTCGCTGCTGCACTGGACGAAGCGGATGATCGAGATCCGCAAGCAGAACAGGGCGTTCGGGACGGGCACCTACACCGAACTCCCCGCGTCCAACCCGGCGGTACTGGCCTTCCTCCGGGAGGACGGCGACGACCTGGTCCTCTGCGTGAACAACTTCTCGCGGTTCGCGCAGCCGACCGAACTCGACCTGCGGCGCTTCGACGGAGCCCAGCCCGTCGAGCTGATCGGCGGGGTGACGTTCCCGGCCATCGGCCAGCTCCCCTACCTCCTGACCCTTGCGGGACACGGCTTCTACTGGTTCCGTCTCAAGAAGGGCTGACCCACGGTCGGTTCTGATTCGTCCGAGGTGGGGCGGTTTCCTCCCGTCCCACCCTGGGCACTGTGACCCACACACGTTCCACCGCACGATTCAGGTCCATCCGGGCCTTCTTGCCGGGCCCATACGGATCTTCCCCCTCCGACACGTCCCGCACATCCGGACAGCCCCAGCCGCCATCCGGGACACTCTGCGCATTTGAACGCATACGACAGTTCTCTGCGCGCCCCGGGGAAAGGACGCGATGCCATGCCGGAGACCGCATCCACCACCCGGGCCCCGGACGCCCTCCTTCCGTCCCTCGCGCCCCTGCTCCACGAATGGCTGCCCCGGCAGCGCTGGTTCGCGGGCAAGGGCCGCCGGGTCACCGGATTCACGCTGGACGCGGCCACCGAGCTGCTGCCCCTGGACGGCGCCGGACCCGGTCTTCTCCATCTGCTCGTACGGGTCGAACAACCCGGCCGCCCGGCCGGAGCACCCGCCGACTGCTACCAACTGCTCCTGGGCGTACGGACCCAGCTGCCACCCCGCCTCGCCCCCGCCCTGATCGGGCGGATCCGGCAGGGGCCGCTCGCCGGACGCGCCGTGTACGAGGGGCTGCGCGACCCGCGGCTCGCCGGCCTCCTCTACGAGCGGCTGCGCAACCCGGGCCGGACCGGCCCGCTGCGCTTCCACGCCACCACGGCACTGCCGCCCGCACTCGCCCCCCGGGTGCTGGACGCCGAGCAGTCCAACTCGTCCCTCGTCTATGGAGATTCGTTCATTCTCAAGATCTTCCGACGGGTCAGTCCGGGGGCCAACCCCGACCTGGAGCTCCCCCTCGCCCTCGCGGGCGCCGGGTGCGCCCGGGTCCCGGCACCGGTCGCCTGGTTCGAGTCGGGCGCGGCGACGCTGGGCGTCCTCCAGCCGTACCTCCGCGACTCCCGCGACGGCTGGCGGCTCGCCCTCGACGCGCTCGCCGACGGACGGGACTTCGCCGCGGAGGCGCGGGCGCTCGGCCGGGCCACGGCCGAGGTCCACCTGGCCCTCGCGGAGGCGCTGCCCACCCGCCGGCTCGGCCGGGCCGAGACGGAGCGGCTGGTGGCCGCCATGGACCGCCGGCTGCACACGGCGGCGCAGGCCGTGCCGGCGCTGCTGCCGTTCGTCCCCGGCCTGCGCGCCGTCTTCGCGGCGGCGGGCGGCACGGCCGGGGAAGGGGTGGTCCAGCGCATCCACGGCGACCTGCACCTCGGGCAGACGCTGCGCGGGTCCGACGGCGGTTGGGCCGTCATCGACTTCGAGGGCGAGCCGGCGAAGCCGCTCGACGAACGGCGCAGCCCGCAGCACCCGGTCCGGGACGTGGCCGGCATGCTCCGCTCCTTCGACTACGCGGCCCGCACGCACCGGCCGTGGAACGCGGACTGGGCGGCGCGGAGCCGGGCGGCGTACTGCACCGGGTACGCGGAGGCGGCGGGCGAGGACCCGCGGACGGACCCGGCGCTGCTGCGGGCCTACGAGACGGACAAGGCGGTGTACGAGGTCGTGTACGAGGCCCGGCACCGGCCGGACTGGCTCCCGGTCCCGATGTCGGCCATCGAGCGCCTGGCGGCCCCGGAATGACCCCGCCACCCCGCATCCGCTCGCAGAGGCCCGGGCCGGGCCCGCCGGTCACGCCCCGTTCGGCGCAGTCGTTCGCACCCTCCCGCCTGCACCGACCCACCCGCCCCCGTTCGGCCGAGTGTCCCGTTCCCTTCCGACACCGTTGCGCATCCGTACCCCCCGTATCCCCCAGGAGGCATCCCGGTGACCGCCCGCCCCGCAGGCAAGACGGCCCGCAGCAGCACCACGACCGGCAAGCCGGCCAAGGCCGGCCGGACCGCCGCGCCCCCGGCGCCCCGGCAGGCGCCACCGCTCGACCCGGGCGACCGGGCCCGGCTGCTCGCCGGTGAGCACCACGACCCGCACGGCGTGCTCGGCGCGCACCCGGTCCGGGGCGGGGTGGTGGTCCGGGTGCTCCGCCCGTGGGCGAAGGAGGTCACCGTGCTCGCGAAGGGCCGGCGGATCCCGCTCCGGAGCGAGGGCGACGGGTTCTTCTCCGGGCTGCTGCCCCTGCTCCGCAAGGTCCCCGCGTACGAGCTGCGGGTCCGGTACGAGGACGGTCGGGACGAGCTCGCGGTCCACGACCCGTACCGCTTCCTGCCCTCCCTCGGCGAGCTCGACCTGCATCTGATCGGCGAGGGGCGGCACGAGGAGCTGTGGACGGCCCTGGGGGCCCGTCCGATGACCCACGACGGGGTCGCCGGGACCCGCTTCGCCGTGTGGGCGCCGAACGCCCGCGGCGTCCGCGTGACGGGTGACTTCACGCACTGGGACGGCACGGCGCTGCCGATGCGCTCGCTGGGTTCGACGGGTGTGTGGGAGCTGTTCGTGCCCGGGATCGGCGAGGGCGCGCTGTACAAGTTCGACATCACCCGGCCGGACGGGACGCACACCGTCCGGGCGGACCCGATGGCCCGGCGCACCGAGTGCCCGCCGAACACCGCGTCGATCGTGACGGCCTCGCACCACACCTGGGGCGACGCCGAGTGGATGGCCCGGCGGGGGACGCGGCCGCCCCACGAGGCGCCGATCTCCGTCTACGAGGTCCACCTGCCGTCCTGGCGGCCGGGGCTGAGCTACCGGCAGCTGGCGGAGCAGCTCCCCGCGTACGTCCGGGACCTCGGCTTCACCCATGTGGAGCTGATGCCGGTCACCGAGCACCCCTTCGGCGGCTCCTGGGGCTACCAGGTCACCGGCTTCTACGCGCCGACGGCGCGGATGGGCACGCCCGACGACTTCCGGTTCCTGGTCGACGCGCTGCACGCGGCGGGCATCGGGGTGCTGATGGACTGGGTCCCGGCGCACTTCCCGAAGGACGACTGGGCGCTCGCGGAGTTCGACGGCAGGCCGCTGTACGAGCACGAGGACCCGCGCCGCTCGCACCACCCCGACTGGGGGACGCTGGAGTTCGACTACGGCCGCAAGGAGGTGCGGAACTTCCTGGTGGCGAACGCCGTGTACTGGTGCCAGGAGTTCCACATCGACGGGCTGCGGGTGGACGCGGTGGCGTCGATGCTCTATCTGGACTACTCGCGGGAGCACGGCGAGTGGCTGCCGAACGAGTTCGGCGGCCGGGAGAACCTGGACGCGGTGGCGTTCCTGCAGGAGATGAACGCGACGGTGTACCGGCGCTGCCCGGGGATCGTGACGTTCGCGGAGGAGTCGACGGCCTGGGACGGTGTGACCCGGGCGACGGACCAGGTGGGGCCGGGCGGCTTCGGCGGTCTGGGCTTCGGGATGAAGTGGAACATGGGCTGGATGCACGACTCCCTGGAGTACGTGCAGAAGGAGCCGGTGCACCGGAAGTACCACCACCACGAGATGACGTTCTCGATGGTGTACGCGTACAGCGAGAACTACATCCTGCCGATCTCCCACGACGAGGTGGTGCACGGCAAGCGGTCGCTGGTGTCGAAGATGCCGGGCGACTGGTGGCAGCAGCGGGCCAACCACCGGGCGTACCTGGGCTTCATGTGGGCCCATCCCGGAAAGCAACTCCTTTACATGGGGCAGGAGTTCGCGCAGGGGGCGGAGTGGTCGGCGGATCACGGCCCCGACTGGTGGCTGCTGGATCCGGCGTACGGGGCGGAGCCCGACCACCGGGGCGTCCGGGACCTGGTCCGGGATCTGAACACGGTCTACCGGGCGACGCCCTCGATGTGGGAGCGGGACACCGCGCCGGACGGCTTCCAGTGGGTGGTCGGCGACGCGGCCGAGGACAACGTCTTCGCGTTCCTGCGTCTCGACGCGTTCGGCTCGCCGCTGCTCGCGGTGTCGAACTTCTCGCCGGTGGTCCGGCACGACTACCGGCTCGGTGTGCCGGACGCGGTGGTGGCCTGGTCGGAGGTGCTGAACACGGATGCCGGCCGGTACGGCGGCGGGGACGTGGTGGGGCGCGATCCGGTGAAGGCGGAATCGGTTCCGCACCACGGGCGGGCGGCCAGCATCCGGATGACGCTGCCGCCGCTCGCGACGGTCTGGCTGCGGCCGGCGTGACCGGTGGAGTGGGCGGCCGGGCGCCGGCAAGGCGGTAAAGAGCGCCACCTGTCCGATAAGTGACGCTCATTCAGTTGATGGTTCACGCGTTCGGGCAAATCGCCCGCTGTTCGGCTATGTTCGCTCTCCAGATCAGGCCGACAGGTCCAGATGGGCGGGCACATGACGCAGGACACCATCGAGCGGCGTCTGTCGCCGCAGCTCTGCCACCGGGTGCGCGGCGAGGACACCTTTCCCGTCGAGTGGCGACCGCTCGACGGGAGGGAGCGCTTCGCGGTCCGGGCCAGCTGGCCCACCGACCACCCGTTCTTCACCCCGGTCCGCCGGGGTGGGGAGCGGTGCCACGACCCGCTCCTGGTCGTCGAGACGCTGCGGCAGGCCACGATGGCGCTCCTGCACTCGGTCCACGGGCTGCCGCTGACCCGGCACATCCTGCTGAACGAGATCTCGCTGAGCTGCGACCCGGCGGGGCTCGACGTCAAGGGCGGAGTTCCGGACATCGAGATCCGGTTCGTCGAACTCGTCCTGCGGGGCGGCCAGTTGTCCGAGATGCTGGTGGAGTGGACCGTCCGGCGCGGGACGGGGGTGGTGGCGACGGGCGGCGCCCGGGCCCGGTTCGCCGGCGGCGCCGCCTACCGCAGACTGCGCGGCGGACGGGTCGAGGCCGGGGTCGTGCGCCCCGGACCGTGGACGCGCCGCGCCCCGGCGCCGCTCGCCGGGCGGGCGCGGGTGGACGACGTCCTCCTCGCCCCCACCGGCCGGGAGGGGGTGTGGGAGCTGGTCGTCGACACCGCCCACCCCACCCTCTTCCAGCGGCCCAACGACCACATACCGGGGATGCTCTTCCTGGAGGCGGGCCGGCAGGCCGTGTCGGCGGCCGTGTGGCCCCGCCCGTGCCTGCCGGTCTCCCTGCGGATCGCCTTCGACCGGTACGCCGAGTTCCACGGCGGCCCCTGTCTGCTCCGGGCGGTGCCCGCGGGCGGCGACGGCGCCGCGACGGAGGCCGGGGCGTTCGAGGTCACCGGCTACCAGGACGGGGCGCGGCTCTTCACGTGCGCGCTGCGGACCGGATGATCCCGAGCCGCTGGGTCGCCCGGGTCAGCGCCACGTACAGGTCGTTCGTCCCGTGCGCGGCCCCGGCCACGACGGCCTCCGGGTCGACGACCAGGACGGTGTCGAACTCCAGGCCCTTCGCCTGCCGGGGGTCGAGGAGCACGACCGGCCGGGTGAGGTCGGGGGCCGGGCCGTACGCGGCGTCCGGCAGGGCGGCGATCAGCCCGGGGTGCAGCTCGGGCGGGGCGATGACCGCGATCCGGCCCTCCTCGCGCAGCTCGTTCGCGACCGCGTCGGCGGCCTCCTTGACCGGGTCGTCCACCGTACGGTCCCAGGGCTCCACCCCGGTGGACCGCACCGAGCTCGGCGGCTCGAAGCCCGGGTCGTCGGCCCGCCGCACCGCGGCCGCGACGGCCATGATCTCGGCGGGCGTGCGGTAGTTGACGCCGAGCCGGACCAGTTCCCAGCGGTCCTCCACGTACGGGGCGAGGATCTGCTCCCAGGCCCCGACGCCGGCCGGGTCGCCGGTCTGGGCGGGGTCGCCGACCAGGGTCATCGAGCGGCTGGGGCTGCGGCGCATGAGGAGCCGCCAGGCCATCGCGGAGAGCTCCTGGGCCTCGTCGACGATGATGTGCCCGAAGGCCCAGGTGCGGTCGGCGGCGGCGCGTTCGGCGGCGGTGCGGTGGTCGGCCTCCTCGTGGCGCTCGGCGAAGCGCTCGGCGTCGATGATGTCGTGGGCGGAGAGCACCTCGGAGGCGTCCTTGTCGTGCTCCTCCTTGTCCTCGAACTCGTAGGTGCGGGAGGCGTAGGAGACGTCGAGGACGCCCTGCGCGTACTGGATCTGCTTCTGGCGCTCGGCCTCCTGGGCGGCCCGGGCCGCCGAGTCGTCCTCGCCGAGGAGTTCGGCGGCCTCGTCGAGCAGCGGCACGTCGGCGGGCGTCCAGGCGCCGCCGTCGCGCCGGATCGCGCGGAGGTCGTCCGCGTCGGCCAGGTGGGTGGGTTCGGCCAGGTAGTCGGCGAGGAAGTCCTGCGGGGTGAGCGCGGGCCAGAGGGTGTCGATCGCCGCGTACACGTCGGGGTTGCCCGCGATGCCCTTGGCGAGCAGGGCGATGTCGTCCGGGCCGAGGAAGTTGGGGCCGCCGTACGGGTCGGCGCCGATCCGGTCGGCGAGCTGCTCGGCGAGCGCGTCGAGGATCCGGAAGACGAAGTAGGGGCGGGCGAGGTTGTGCGGGAGGGCCGTCTCGCGGGCCTTGTGGCGGGCCTCCAGGGCCATGTCCCAGTCGATGACCAGGTCGCCGTCCTCGTGCGGGACGATCAGCGGCTCGCCGCGCCCGGGGACCTGCTGGCGGTCGCGGACCGCCGCGGCGAGCGCCTCGGCCATGGCGGCCGAGCCCTTGACGGCGGCGGCGCGGGGCGTGTCGGTGCCGGTGGCCCGTACGCCGGGGAAGAGCTCGGCGGGGGTGGCCAGGAGGACGCCGGTCTCCCCGAGGGAAGGGAGGACATTGCCGATGTAGCCGAGGAAGGCGGGGTTGGGGCCGACGATGAGGACGGCCCGCTTGGCGAGCTGCTCGCGGTGGGCGTAGAGGAGGTAGGCGGCGCGGTGCAGGGCGACGGCCGTCTTGCCGGTGCCGGGGCCGCCCTCGACGACCAGGACCCCGCGGTGCGGGGAGCGGATGATGGCGTCCTGTTCGGCCTGGATGGTCTGCACGATGTCGTGCATCCGGCCGGTGCGGGCGGCGTCGAGCGAGGCGAGCAGGACCTCGTCGGCGTCCCTGCTCTCGTGTCCGGTGCGGGTGGCGTCGGCGAGGTCGAGCACCTCGTCGTGCAGGGCCGTGACCGTCCGGCCGAGGGTGCTGATGTGGCGTCGGCGGGAGAGCCCCATCGGCTCGTACCCGGTGGCGAGGTAGAAGGGCCGGGCGACCTCGGCGCGCCAGTCGACGACCAGCGGGGTGCGGTGCGCGTCGTCCTCCCGGATCCCGAGCCGGCCGATGTGGTGGTCGCGCCCGTCCTTGAAGACGAGGCGGCCGAAGCAGAGCCCGCTCTCCCCCGCGTTGAGCGCGGCGAGCAGTCCGGACTGCTCGGCGACCATGACGTCCCGTTCGAGCCGGCCCTGGTTGCCGCCGACGCCCGGGGTGCGCAGGGCACGCTCGACGGCCGCCTCGGCCTGGTCCCTCAGGTCGTCGAGGCGCGCGTACAGTTCGGTGATGAATTGCTGTTCGTTCCGAAATTCCTCGGTTGACAATTCGACTCCCGGCGCGATACAGTGCGTTTATTGAACTTCTCTGCGCCCGTGGTGAATCCGGGCGCAGAATTCATTAATATACGCGATGAAATACCCCGACTGTCAATTGTAGTCGGGGTATTTCCGTATGCCCTGCCGAAAAGGCGGCCGGTCCGCCCTACCCGAGGACGTCCTCCAGATCCTGCAGCAGGCGGCGCTTCGGCCGGGCGCCGACGATCGCCTTCACGGGCTCGCCCGCCCGGAAGACCATGAGGGTGGGGGTCGCGAGGACCCCGTACGCCGCCGTGGTCCCCGGGTTCCGGTCGACGTCGATCTCGACGATCCGGAGCCGCTCCGCCTCCTCCGCCGCGAGCGCGGCGAGCACCGGGGTGAGCTGCCGGCAGGGCCCGCACCACTCCGCGGTGAACTTCACCAGGACCGGTCGCGCGGCGGCCAGCACCTCGGTCGCGAAGTCGGCGTCGGTGACCTCGGCCACCTCTTCCGTGTACGTCGTCATGTCTGTCGTCCCTCCGTCGTCGCCGCTTCCCCGTACCGTTCCGCACCGAGCTCGCACCGGGGCTCCGGACCGTGCGGCAGCTCCGCCTCGGCCCGCAGCAGCTGGGCGCCCACCTCGGCCCGCACCGCCCGCAGCTCGTCGATCAGCCCGTCCAGCTCGGCGACCTTCCGCCGGTAGACGGCGATCGACGCGGGACAGGAGTCCCCCGCCGGATGCCCGGCGCGCAGGCAGTCGACGAACGGCCGCGTCTCCTCCAGCTCGAACCCGAAGTCCTGCAGGGTCCTGATCTGGCGGAGGAGGCGCAGGTCGCCCTCGTCGTAGGTGCGGTGGCCGTTCTCCGTGCGCCGGGCGGCCAGCAGGCCACGGGACTCGTAGTAGCGCAGAGTCCGTGTGGTCGTGCCGGCCCGCTCGGCGAGCTCTCCGATGCGCATGCGCCGAACGTACGCCTTGACGCCGACGTCAAGGCAAGGACCGGACCGGGGGCGCCCCGGGACGGGTGTTGCAGGAGGGCGCCCCCGTTCGGAGGGCGCCCTTCCCTCCGGCCCCGGATCCGGCTCAAGGCCCGGGACCTGACTGTGGGGGGGTGTGCGGGGGGGCGGGGGGCGACAGGAGCGGCGGGTTCGGGCGGGGTGGGGAATCAGGTGCCGCTGCCCGGCTTCCTCCCCCACCGCGGGCCGTCCCGAAACCAGGGCCGGGCCCCCGGCGTCGGGGACTCCGCGGGCGGTACAGGCAGTGGGCCCGCCCCGCCCCCGGTCCTCAGACGCCCGCGCGCGCCTTCTCCTCGCCCTCCTCGGCCCGCTGGTCGGGCACCGGGGTCCCGTCACCGGCCGGCGCGTGGTCGTCCACCAGCGTCTTCTCGTCGAACGGCACCCGCCCCGCGAGCACCTCCGCCACGCGCTCCCGGTCGATCTCCTTCGTCCAGGTGCCGACGAGGACCGTGGCGACGGCGTTGCCCGCGAAGTTGGTCAGGGCGCGCGCCTCGCTCATGAAGCGGTCGATGCCGACGATCAGGCCGACCCCGTCGACCAGCTCGGGGCGGTGCGACTGGAGTCCGCCCGCGAGGGTGGCGAGACCGGCGCCGGTGACGCCCGCCGCACCCTTCGAAGCGATGATCATGAAGACGAGGAGGGAGATCTGCTCGCCCACGGAGAGCGGGTCGCCCATCGCCTCGGCGACGAAGAGCGAGGCCATCGTGAGGTAGATCGCGGTGCCGTCGAGGTTGAAGGAGTAGCCGGTCGGCACGGTGATGCCGACGACCGGCTTGCTGACCCCGAGGTGCTCCATCTTGGCGATGAGCCGCGGCAGCGCGGACTCGGACGAGGAGGTGGAGAGGATCAGCAGGAACTCGCGGCCCAGGTACTTCAGGAGGCTCCAGATGTTGAGCCCGGCGACCACCCTGAGCAGCGCCCCGAGGACCACGAACACGAAGATCGCGCAGGTCAGGTAGAAGCCGATCATGATGACGGCGAGGGACTTCAGCGCGTCGACGCCGGTCGCACCGACGACGGCCGCGATCGCGCCGAACGCGCCGACCGGCGCGACCCACATGATCATGCCGAGGATGCGGAAGACGAGCCGCTGGATGTGGCCGATCCCGCGCAGCACCGGTTCGCCCGCCGCCCCCATCGCCTGGAGCGCGAAGCCGGCCAGCAGGGCGACGAGGAGGGTCTGGAGCACCTCGCCCTCGGTGAAGGCGGAGACGATGGTCGTGGGGATGATCCCGAGCAGGAAGTCCGGCGTGGACTCGCTCGCGCCCTCGGCCTGCTTGGCGCCCGCCTCGGCCAGCTCCTTGGTGAGGTGCAGCCCGGAGCCGGGCTCCAGGAGGTTGCCGACGACGAGGCCGATCCCGAGCGCGACGGTCGACATCAGGAGGAAGTAGCCGAGGGCGAGGCCGCCGACGGCGCCGACCTTCGCGGCCTTCCGGACCGATCCGACGCCGAGCACGATCGTGCAGAAGATGATCGGCGAGATCATCATCTTGATCAGGTTCACGAAGCCGGTGCCCAGCGGCTTCAGCTCGACGGCGACGCCGGGCGCCAGGAAGCCGACCGCGATGCCGAGCACCACGGCTCCGATCACGGCCAGATAGAGATAGTGCGTACGGTCCCGTCGTGCGGCCACGGGGTCCTCCTCGTGCTGATGGGTGTCCACGTCCCGGTGGACTCCGAGAGCATCCATCAGCCTGTGACCGGGGTCACGGTTGCGTACGTTTCGTTCACGACCGAAAGGTACGGAGGGAGGGACGGGCGGCCCGGCCAGGGCACGATTCGGGAACGCGATGCGCCGGCGCACGGTCCCACGTGCACACTTACCCGCATGCGTCTCCCCCTCCCCCGTCCCCGCAGCCTCGCCGGCCAGCTCTTCGCGATGCAGGTCGTGCTCGTGGCCGTCGTCGTGGCCGGGTGCGCGGTCTTCGCCTACCTCACGGACCGGGCGCAGGCCGAGGAGACCGCGCGGCGCCAGTCCACGGCCACCGCCGCGGCCGTCGCCGACTCGCCCTCGGTGGTCGCCGCGGCCCGGTCGGCCGAGCCCACGGCGGTGCTCCAGCCGTACGCCGAGGCCCTGCGCCGCCACGCGGGCGTGGCCTTCGTGGTGATCATGGCGCCGGACGGTACCCGCTGGACCCACCCCGAGCCGGAACAGATCGGCCGGACGTACCTCGGTCACATCGAGGAGGCGGCGGCGGGCCGGACGTACTCCGAGACGCACCTGGGGGTGCTCGGTCCCTCCGTGCGGACGGTGGCGCCCGTCTTCGACGGCGGTCGCGTCGTCGCGCTGGTCAGCGCCGGGATCACCATCGACAAGATCAGCGAGCAGGTACGGGAGCAGGTCACCGCGCTGCTGGGGATGGCGGGTGCCGCGCTCGCGCTCGGCGGGGCGGGGACGTACGTGGTCAACGCCCGGCTGCGGCGCCACACCCACGGCATGAACGCGACGGAGCTGAGCCGGATGCACGACTACCACGAGGCCGCGCTGCACGCGGTCCGCGAGGGGCTCGTGATGCTCGACGGAGGGCGGCGGATCGCGCTCATCAACGACGGGGCGCGGGAGCTGCTCGGTCTGGACGACGGGGTCGTCGGCCGTCCGGCCGCCGAACTCGGCCTCCCCGCGTCGCTCACCGGCGCGCTGCTGTCCTCGGAGCCGCGGGTCGACGAGACCCATCTGACGGCGGACCGGGTCCTGGTGGTGAACACCCGGCCGGTGGTGGGGGGCGAGCGCCGCGGCACGGTCGCGACCCTGCGGGACCGCACCGAACTCCAGTCTCTCTCCGGGGAGTTGGACTCGGAGCGGGGGTTCACGGAGGCGCTCCGCTCGCAGGCGCACGAGGCGGCGAACCGGCTGCACACGGTCGTGTCCCTCATCGAGCTGGGCCGGGTCCAGGAGGCGGTGGAGTTCGCGACGGCCGAGCTGGAGCTGGCCCAGGCGCTGACCGACCGGGTCGTGGACGCGGTCGGCGAGCCGGTGCTGGCGGCCCTGCTGCTGGGCAAGGCGGCGCAGGCGAACGAGCGGGGCGTGGAGCTGGTCCTCACCGAGGACAGCCGCATCGACGACGGCCTGGTGCCGGCGGCCCTGCCGTCCCGGGACCTGGTGACGATCCTCGGCAACCTGATCGACAACGCGGTGGAGGCCGCGGGTGGCAGCCCGCAGGCGCGGGTGACCGTGACGGTCGCGGCGCGTGCGGGGGACGGCGAGCTGCTCCTGCGGGTCGCCGACACCGGTCCCGGCGTCCGCCCGGCCGACCGCGACGCGGTCCTCGGCCGGGGCTGGACGACCCGGGGCCCCGGCCGGGGGCTGGGCCTGGCCCTGGTGGGCCAGGCGGTGTCGCGTGCCGCGGGCACGCTCGACGTGGCGGACGCGGAGGAGGGCGGGGCGAAGTTCACCGTACGGCTTCCCCTGCCGGCGCCCGGGCCGGACACGGCCCCGGTGCCGCCGCCCCGGGACGGCGCGCGCACCCGCCCCGCCGGACACTCCGGCCCCGGCGGCGCCCCCGGCAGGACACCCTCCGGCTCCGGCGGCGACCCCGGCACGACACCCCCCGGCTCCGGCGGACGGCCGCCGCACGACGCCCCGGAGGTGGTGGCGTGAGCGCGCCTCCCCTGCGGGTGCTCGTCGTCGAGGACGATCCGGTCGCCGCGGACGCCCACGCCCTCTACGCGGGGCGGGTCGACGGCTTCACCGTCGTCGGCGTCGCGCACTCCCGGGCCGCCGCCGTGCGCGCCCTGGAGCGGACCCCCGTGGACCTGATCCTGCTCGACCTCTACCTCCCCGACGGCCACGGACTGCAGCTCCTGCGCGCGCTGCGCGCCGCCGGGCACTCGGCGGACGTGATCGCCGTGACCTCCGCCCGCGACCTGGCGGTCGTCCGCGAGGGCGTGTCGCTCGGCGTCGTCCAGTACGTCCTGAAGCCCTTCGCCTTCGCGACCCTGCGGGACCGGCTCGCCCGGTACGCCGAGTTCCGGGCGACCGCGGGCGAGGCCTCCGGGCAGGACGAGGTCGACCGCGCGCTCGCCACCCTCCGGGCCCCGCACCCGACGACGCTCCCCAAGGGGCTGAGCGCGCCCACCCTGGAGTCCGTCACGCGGACCCTGCGGTCCACGCCCGGCGGGCTCACCGCGGCCGAGGCCGGAACCGCCGTCGGGATCTCCCGGATCACGGCCCGCCGGTACCTGGAACACCTGGTCACCGAGGGGCGGGCCGTACGCGCCCCGCAGTACGGGCAGATCGGCCGGCCGGAGCTCCAGTACCGCTGGCTGGAGGGACCGGCCCGCGGTCACTGATCGTCCCGAAGCCCACCACCCGCGGTTACCGACCGGTTCCCATGTTCCTACGACTTCGCATGTTGGGGGAACGCACCGTAGCCAGCCGTCACCCTCCGCTCTACGGTGACCGGGTGCACCAACCCTCCCCACCCTTCAACGCCCTGGCCGCGCGACGCCTGCGCGAGGGTCTCGGCATGGCCCACGGTCACGTCGCGTACGGCCTGCGCGCGCAGTACGGCCTCTTCGTCACCCCCGACACCGTCGTCGCCTGGGAACGCGGCCGCCTGCTCCCGAGCGAGCAGGAGCTCACCGCGCTCGCGGGCGTCCTGTGGTGCGCCCCCGCCGAGCTCATCTCCGCCGCCTCGACGCTGCGCGAGCACCGGATGGCGCGCGGTCTCGCCCCGGAGGAGCTGGCCCGGCGGATCGGTGTCGCGGCCGCCGCGTACCAGCGCATGGAGGACGAGGGCAGCTGGCGCGGCACCGAGCGCCAGACGGCCGCGCTGGCCGAGGTGCTCGGGCTCGGGCCGCGCGCCCTGATCACCGCCACGGGCGGCGACGAGGCCCTCGCGGAGCTGCTGCGGAACGCCGCCACCACCCACCGCTGGCAGGCCTACGTGAAGCCGGCCGTGAAGCTGCTGCCGCTGCCCCGGCAGACCCTGGAGCGCGTGCTCCAGCAGCTGCACGCCGAC
This sequence comes from Streptomyces sp. NPDC014891, assembly GCF_043081085.1. Classification (NCBI taxonomy): domain Bacteria; kingdom Bacillati; phylum Actinomycetota; class Actinomycetes; order Kitasatosporales; family Streptomycetaceae; genus Streptomyces; species Streptomyces sp. NPDC014891. The sequence goes on from NZ_JBIBWF010000005.1 coordinate 317,159, forward strand.
TACCACGCCCGGATGGCGGCGACGAGCAGCTGGGGCGCCTCGGGCGGCACCGGCAACGAGGGCCGGGCCTACCTCGACGACATCACCGGCCACTTCTGGGCGGCCGTCGGCGCCTGAGGGGCTCGGGGATCGGGCGACGGCGGCCGTCGGCGCCCGATCCGTGTCCACGGCCCCGGGGCGCGGGGCTCAGGCGAGGACGGCCGAGTAGCTGTCGAGCGTGACCCAGGTGATGTCGTTGGCGGCCGTGCCGCCGAACACCGTGACGCGGCCGGTCGTGTGGACCTCCACGCGGCAGGAGTTGATGCCGGCGGAGTTGTTGCGGGGACAGACCGCGCGGACCACCTTGGGCACCGTGATCGTCGTCGGCATGGCGCCGATCACGGTGTCGGCCGTGAACTGGCCGGTGAATCCGCCGCGCATCTGGAGGAAGTCCGTACCGGCGATCTTCACGACGCGGACGGCCGGGACGTCCACGGCGGCGGTGACCCCCGAGGCCAGGGTGAGCGGCTGCCAGTCGTGGACGACGACGATGCCGCCGGGGGCGTCGGCCGCGGCGGGGGTGGCGAGCAGGGGGGTGCCGAGGGTCGCCGCGGGGACGGCGACGGCGGCGGTGAGCAGGCTGCGGCGGCTGGTGCCGTTGCGGGGCATGGTGGGTCCTCCGGGAGCGAAAGGAAGGCGGCGGGCGTGCGGACGGGCCGTCAGCGCCAGGCCGCGGAGAAGTTGTCGAGACCGATCCAGGTGATCCGGTTGTCGGCCGTCGGGCCGAACACGGAGAGCCTTCCGCGGGAGTCGACCTCCACGCGGCAGACGCAGCGGCCGCCCTGGTTGTTGCGGGTGACCTCGGCCCTGACCGTACGGCTGGGGGTCAGCGTCGGCGGGAGCTGGGCGAACGGGCCCTCGGCGGTGATGTCGCAGTCGAAGCCGCCGCGGAGCTGGAGGAAGGTGGTCCCGGCCAGCGAGACCAGGCGCCCGCGCGGGCTCATCAGACCCGTCTGCGGGGTCGCTCCGGACACCCCGGTGAGCGGGGTCCAGTCCGTCAGGAGCTTCACGCCCTGCACCGGCGCGTCCGTCGAGAGGAAGCAGATCGTGGCCTCGCGCGGAGTGGTGAGGCTGCCGCTGAAGCCGAACAGGAGCCGCGCCTCGTCGCCCATCGGCTCGATGCACATGCCCTCCGGCTCCCGGCGGTCGAGGCCGGGCACGGCGGTGATGTGCTGGGGCCCCGCGACGAAGGAGCCGTCCGCCCAGGACACCGCGGTGATGTGGGTGTTGTTCTTCTCGGGACTGCCCGTGTAGAGGTAGAGGTACTCGCCCAGCGACGCGAACCCCTGCGGGGTGGGCGACTTGTGGTTCACGAAGAACCCGCCGAGGGGCAGCTCGATCGTCCTCGTCGCGGTCCAGGTGACCGCGCCGGTGACCGGGTCGATGGGGTACTGGCGGAAGAAGACCCGCTCCGCGCCCGCCGCACCGGTGATGTACCGGACCGTGAGGCGGTGGTGGATCGGGTCGACGTTCGGCGAGGACTGCTCGGCGTCGGGCGTGGGGCGGAAGGGCGCCGTCACCCCGGGCGAGGACGGGGAGAGCGTCTGCCCCGGGCGGTAGGGGACCCGGGCGACCCGGGTGCCGTAGTCGCCGGACAGCGGCCCGGCGTCCGTCCAGAGATGGGTGGTGCCGTCGAGGTGCTGCGCGCCGATCTGGTTCCCGTGGCCGAAGCCGGTGAGGTGCATGGTGTCGATCGGACGCCCGGTCCTGCGGTCCATGCGGTAGACGCACAGGTCCCCGTCCGTGGGCACGCCCCGCACCTGCACCACGAAGAGCTCGTGCGTGACGGGGTCGACGGCCATGGACTGGCCCGCCCGCGTATGGGTCTCGTGATTCAGGGGCGTACCGCTGAGGATCCGGCCCCAGGGTCCGGTCAGGTCGATGAGATCCGAATGAGCCACGAAGAAGTCCCTCCCCTGCGGCCCGGAGCGGACCGCAGGGCAGATTGTATGTGACACGCATCCGCCGCCCCTCGACGCGTGCGGCGCCCTGTGGCGCCGGCGGACGGCCACGGCCGGGGACTCTCGAATGCCGCTGCCCGGCACGTACATTGGCGCGGTGAGACGACACATCCCGTTCCAACGCCTCCACAACTTCCGTGACCTGGGCGGCTATCGGACCACCGACGGCGGGACCGTGCGGTGGGAGACCCTCTACCGCTCCGACTCCCTCGCCAAGCTCGCGGGCCCCGACCCCGCCGATCTGGAACGCTTCCGCGCGCTCGGCGTGACCACGGTGATCGACCTGCGCTACCCGTGGGAGATCGCGGCCAAGGGGCGCCTGCCGGAGACCGAGGAGGTCTCCTGGCACAACCTCTCCATCGAGCACCGCCCCTACGACCAGGCGGAGATCGACCCGGAGCTCGACCCCTGGCGCTACCTCGCCGACCGGTTCGCCGAGGTCGCCGAGGACGGCGCGGTGGAGCTCCGTACGGCCCTGGAGGTCATCGCCGCCGCCGACGGCCCGCTCGTCTTCCACTGCGCCTCCGGGAAGGACCGGACGGGGCTGCTCGCCGCCGTCGTCCTCTCCCTCCTGGGCGTTCCCGACGAGGACATCCTGACGGACTTCGCCCTGACCGAACGGGCCACGGAACGACTGGTCGCCGACTGGCGCGCCGCCCACCCGGGCCGCGCACTCCGCTGGCCGTCCTACGGCCGGGCACCCGCCGACGTCATCCGGCTGTTCCTGGAGGACCTGCGCGCGCGGCACGGCTCGGTGGACGCGTACGTCACCGGCCACGTCGGTCTCGACCCGGCGGTCGCGCCGGCCCTGAGGGCCCGTCTGGTCGAGCGGCCCTAGGGAGCTGACGTCGGCCTGACCGCGAGGCCGGCGGTCGTCCGGTTTCCGGCCGGGGGCCTTCGGGGCGTGCGCCGTCCGGTCGCCGTCCGGATGCGCTCGGGGTGCGGTGTGTCGGCCGGTCGGTGGCGGTCCGGGTGCGGTGCGCCGGCCGGCGGCTCAGTCCCGGCGCTCGAAGGAGAAGAGCTGGCCCGCCGCGTCCGGCACGCAGGGCGCCTGGGCCAGTCGCGCCCCCGCGGCCGAGCGGTCGCCGACGACGGTGACACAGGTGCCGCGGGTCGCCGAGCCGACCGGCACGATCCGGTAGCCGCGCACGGCACCCCCGGCAGGGACGTACGGCTCCAGGGCGAAGGACTCCACCCGGCCGGGGTCCCCGCACCCGGAGTCCTCGAACGCGGCGTCGGGTATCCGGCCGCCGGAGGGTATCCCGGAGCATCCGGGGCCGAAGTCGGGGTGGTCGGAGGCGATCCGCCACCGGCCGGCCCCCGCCCGGACGAGCGAGTAGCGGGGGAAGTCCGGTTCCGTGCACGGCACTTGATGGACCTGTCCGGATCGGGTGCCGCGCCGCTCGCCGAGACAGAAGGCGGTGCCGGCCACCCGGACGCGGACGTCTCCGGCGGCGGGCGCCACGGCGGCGGTGACCGCCGCGGTGGGGGTGCCGGACGGCCGGCCGGCCTGGCCCGTGCCGCCGCCGCGGAGCAGGGCGAGGACGCTGAACCCGGCGAGGACGAGTCCGGTCACGGCGACGGCGGCGACGAGCGCGCGTCGTATGCGGGCCGGGGTGCCGGACGCGTCCCCCGGCGGCCGGACGGTGTCCTCGCCGACGGGCCAGGAGGGCGGCGGCCCGACCGGCTCCGGCCCGCCGGGGACGTCTCCGGGGCCCTCGGGGATCGCCATGGCTCCGGCCCCGCGGCCTCCGGTGACGTGCGGTGCTTCCGCGGCCGACCCGGCCACCGGAGCCGCCGACGCCACGGGCGTCTCCGCCGTCGGCGCATCCGTCCCCGCCGCCTCCGCCGTTTCCGGCGCCTGCGCCGCCGCCGGGAACTCGCCCGAGGAGGACGCCTCGGCGGGGGTGTGCGCGCCCCGCGGGTCGGGGGTGTGCCGCCCCGGTGCCATCCGTGCCTCTCCCCCTCCGACGCACGCCGCCGGACTCCGCCACGCCCCTGCCGGACTTCGCCGGACTCCCCCGGACACGGGTTGGGACATGTCCGGGACAAGCCCCAGCCTTGTTGATCCCGGCCTCGGGCTCAAGAGTGGATCCCGGCAATCGCGGGGGTGACGCCGCGCACAGCGGAGTGGCCCCGACCGTCACGGGGGGACGGTCGGGGCCACTCGGGTATGCGCGGGTCCCGGCGGAATCCGGGACGGTTCGGGACGAAGGTCCCACGCGGAGCGCCGTACGGCCCCGGACCGGAAGGCCGGCCCCACGACGGCCGACGGGACGGCCGCCGGAGTCACCGGCGGCGCGCGTCGTGGGATCGGGCGGCGGGTCCGGCCGCGGGGCTAGAAGACCGACTCCGCCTCGCGGATGCGGTCCTCCGGGACCGTCTTCAGACGGGTGACCGCCTCGGCCAGCGGGACCATCTCGACGCCCGTGCCGCGCAGCGCCGTCATCCGGCCGAACTCGCCGCGGTGCGCGGCCTCCACCGCGTGCCAGCCGAAGCGGGTCGCGAGCACCCGGTCGTACGCGGTCGGCGTGCCGCCGCGCTGGACGTGGCCGAGGATGACCGGGCGGGCCTCCTTGCCGAGGCGCCGCTCCAGCTCGACGGCGAGCTGGTTGCCGATGCCCTGGAAGCGCTCGTGGCCGAACTGGTCGATCTCGCCCTTCTGGTACTCCATCGAGCCCTCGACCGGATGGGCGCCCTCGGCGACGCAGATGACGGCGAACTTCTTGCCGCGGGCGAAGCGCTCCTCGACCATCTTGACCAGGTCGTCGACCTGGAAGGGGCGCTCGGGCAGGCAGATGCCGTGCGCGCCGCCGGCCATGCCGGACTCCAGGGCGATCCAGCCGGCGTGGCGGCCCATCACCTCGACGACCATCACGCGCTGGTGCGACTCGGCGGTGGTCTTCAGACGGTCCATCGCCTCGGTGGCGACGCCGACGGCGGTGTCGAAGCCGAAGGTGCGGTCCGTGGACGAGATGTCGTTGTCGATCGTCTTGGGGACGCCGACGACGGGCATGCCCGCGTCGGAGAGCATCCGGGCGGCGGTCAGGGTGCCCTCGCCGCCGATCGGGATGAGGACGTCGATGCCGTACTCGCGGGCCAGGTCGGGGGCGGACGCGGCGGCCTCGGCCAGCCGGTTCCGCTCCAGGCGGGCCGATCCGAGGATGGTGCCGCCGCGGGCCAGGATGCCGCTGACGGCATTGAGGTCGAGGGGGCGGAAGTGGCCGTCGAGGAGGCCCTTGAACCCGTCCTCGAAGCCGATGACCTCGTCATTGTGGCCGGTCAGCGCCCGGTGCACGACCGACCGGATCACTGCGTTCAGGCCGGGGCAGTCGCCGCCTGCGGTGAGAACTCCGATGCGCATCGTGCTGTGTCTCCTGCTCGGTCGCGTTCCTTGGTGAGCCACAGCGATTCTCACACGTTCGGCCCGAGGGGTGCGCTCACGGACGCTCCGCGCGTCCGCCCCCGAACGGCCGGGGAGGCCTTTGGTCCCGGGCTCCGAGGCCCTTCGCCCGGCGGGCGGCCTAACCACCGGCGGGGGTATTGTCAAGGGGGTAATGCCGCCCTTTCGGGGCTTTCTGAGCACCGCCGATGGACGCGAGGTTCGACGGCGTCGGTCGGCGTACGGGCCGCGAGCGTGCCGTGAGGGCGCCGCTCGCCCCCGCTCCGTGAGTCCCGTCTTCCGCAGGACTGGACAGGAGACCACGGCGTGACGCGCAGCGTGTACGTGACCGGGATCGACCGCGGTGACGGCCGCCAGGTCGTCGAGCTGGGAGTCATGGAGCTCCTCACCCGCCAGGTGGACCGGGTGGGGGTGTTCCGGCCGCTGGTGCACGACGGCCCCGACCGGCTCTTCGACCTCCTGCGCACCCGCTACCGGCTCTCGCAGGACGCCTCGACGGTCTACGGCATGGACTACCACGAGGCCTCCGCGCTGCAGGCCGAGCGGGGCACCGACGAGCTGGTGTCGCAGCTCGTCGACCGCTTCCACACGGTGGCCCGGGACTACGAGGTCGTCCTCGTCCTCGGCACCGACTTCGCCGCCACCCAGCTCCCCGACGAGCTGGCGCTCAACGCCCGGCTCGCGAACGAGTTCGGCGCCTCGGTCATACCCGTCGTCGGCGGCAAGGGCCAGTCGGCGGAGTCCGTGCGGGCCGAGGCGCGCAACGCCTTCCGGGCGTACGACGGTCTGGGCTGCGACGTGCTCGCCATGATCGTCAACCGGGTGGCGGGCGAGGACCGCGAGGTCATCGCCGAGCGGCTCGCCGCCCGGCTGCCGGTGCCCTGCTCCGTCCTGCCGGACGAGCCGGCGCTCGCCGCGCCGACGGTCGCGCAGATCAAGCACGCGCTGGGCGCCTCCGTCGTCCTCGGCGACGACGCGGGGCTCGCCCGCGACGCGCTGGACTTCGTCTTCGGCGGAGCGATGCTGCCGAACTTCCTCAACGCCCTGACGCCGGGCTGCCTGGTCGTCACCCCCGGGGACCGGGCCGACCTGGTCGTCGGCGCACTGGCCGCGCACTCGGCCGGCACCCCGCCGATCGCCGGGGTGCTGCTCACCCTGAACGAGCGGCCGAGCGACGAGATCCTGACCCTGGCGGCCCGGCTCGCGCCGGGCACCCCGGTCCTCTCCGTCCCGGGCAACAGCTTCCCGACCGCCACCGAACTCTTCGCCCTGGAGGGCAAGCTGAACGCGGCCACGCCGCGCAAGGCGGAGACGGCCCTCGGCCTGTTCGAGCGGCACGTGGACACGGCCGACCTGCTCAAGCGGATCTCGGTGGCGCGCAGCGGCCGGGTCACCCCGATGATGTTCGAGCACGAGCTCATCGAGCAGGCGCGCGCCGACCGGCGCCGGGTGGTGCTGCCGGAGGGCACCGAGGAGCGGGTGCTGCGGGCCGCGGACGTACTGCTGCGCCGCGACGTGTGCGACCTGACCCTGCTCGGCGACGTCGAGGTGGTCCGCAAGAAGGCCGCCGACCTGGGCATCGCGCTCGGCGACACGCAGCTGATCGACCCGGCGACCTCGGAGCTGCGCGACACGTTCGCCGAGAAGTACGCGGCGCTGCGGGCCCACAAGGGCGTCACGGTGGAGCTGGCGTACGACGTCGTGTCCGACGTCAACTACTTCGGCACGCTGATGGTCCAGGAGGGCCTCGCCGACGGCATGGTGTCGGGGTCGGTGCACTCCACGGCGGCGACGATCCGGCCCGCGTTCGAGATCATCAAGACCAAGCCGGACGCCTCGATCGTCTCCTCGGTGTTCTTCATGTGCCTCGCCGACCGGGTCCTCGTGTACGGCGACTGCGCGGTCAACCCGGATCCGAACGCCGAGCAGCTCGCGGACATCGCCGTCCAGTCGGCGGCCACCGCGGCCCGCTTCGGTGTCGAGCCGAGGATCGCGATGCTCTCGTACTCGACCGGCACCTCGGGTTCGGGCGCCGACGTGGACAAGGTGCGGGAGGCGACGAAGCTGGTCCGCGAGGCGCACCCGGAACTGCGGATCGAGGGGCCCATCCAGTACGACGCCGCCGTCGAGCCCTCGGTAGCGGCGACGAAGCTGCCGGACTCGGAGGTGGCGGGGCAGGCGACCGTGCTGATCTTCCCGGACCTCAACACCGGCAACAACACCTACAAGGCCGTGCAGCGTTCGGCCGGCGCCGTGGCCGTCGGCCCCGTGCTGCAGGGTCTGCGCAAGCCGGTGAACGACCTCTCGCGCGGCGCGCTCGTCAGCGACATCGTCAACACGGTCGCCATCACGGCGATCCAGTCCCAGGTCCCCGTCCAGGGTCAGGAGCTCCCCGCATGACCGCCCATCCCTCTCCCGCCTCTCCCGACTCCCCCACCGCCGGGCCCACCCGGGTGCTCGTCCTCAACTCCGGTTCGTCCTCGGTGAAGTACCAGCTTCTCGACATGCGCGACGGCGAGCGGCTCGCCCAGGGGCTCGTCGAGCGGATCGGCGAGGAGACCTCGCGGCTGGTGCACACCCCCCTCCAGGGCGGCGGCGGGGAGAAGCGCGAGCAGACCGGCCCGATCACCGACCACGCGGCCGCGCTGAAGGCGGTCGCCGCGGAGCTGGCGGCGGACGGGCTCGGGCTCGACTCACCCGAGCTGGCGGCGATCGGTCACCGGGTGGTGCACGGCGGGCTGCGGTTCACCGAGCCGACGGTCATCGACGACGAGGTGCTGGCGGAGATCGAGCGGCTCGTGCCGGTGGCGCCGCTGCACAACCCGGCGAACCTGACCGGCATCCGGACGGCGGCGGCGCTCCGCCCCGACCTGCCGCAGGTCGCGGTCTTCGACACGGCGTTCCACACGACGATGCCGGAGGCGGCGGCGCGGTACGCGATCGACGTCGAGACGGCGGACGCGCACCGGATCCGGCGGTACGGCTTCCACGGCACCTCCCACGCGTACGTGTCGCGGGAGACGGCGCGGCTGCTCGGCCGGGAGCCGGAGGAGGTGAACGTGATCGTGCTGCACCTGGGCAACGGGGCGTCGGCCTCGGCGGTGCGGGGCGGCCGGTGCGTGGACACCTCGATGGGCCTGACGCCGCTGGAGGGCCTGGTGATGGGCACCCGCTCGGGCGACATCGACCCGGCGGTCACCTTCCACCTCAAGCGGGTGGCGGGCATGTCGGCCGACGAGATCGACACGCTGCTGAACAAGAGGTCCGGCCTGGTGGGGCTCTGCGGCGACAATGACATGCGGGAGATCCGCCGGCGGGTGGACGAGGGCGACGAGCGGGCGGCGCTCGCCTTCGACATCTACGTCCACCGGTTGAAGAAGTACATCGGGGCGTACTACGCGGTGCTCGGCCGGGTGGACGCGGTGGCGTTCACGGCGGGGGTCGGGGAGAACGCGGCCCCGGTGCGGGAGGCCGCGATCTCGGGCCTGGAGGAGCTGGGGCTCGCGGTGGACGCGGACCTCAACGCGGTGCGGTCCGGCGAGGCGCGGCTGATCTCGCCGGACTACGCGCGGGTGGCGGTCGCGGTGGTGCCGACGGACGAGGAGCTGGAGATCGCCCGTCAGGCCTTCGCCCTCGTGGGCGGAGCGGTACCCGGGGGCCGGCCGGGTACACGGTCGGACACGCGGTCGGAGAAGTGAACGCCTGAGCGACCCCGCGCCCATTTGTACTTTCCGCCAGCCGGAATATTCCGCAGTGAAACAAACGGATAGGATCCGCCTCATGCGCCGTTCCAAAATCGTCTGCACGCTGGGCCCCGCCGTCGACTCGTATGAGCAGCTGAAGGCTCTCATCGAGGCCGGCATGAACGTGGCCCGATTCAACTTCAGCCACGGTTCCCAGGCCGAGCACCAGGAGCGGTACGACCGCGTCCGGCAGGTCGCCGCGGACACCGGTCGCGCCGTCGGTGTGCTCGCCGACCTCCAGGGCCCCAAGATCCGGCTGGAGACCTTCGCCGAGGGCCCCGTCGAGCTGGTGCGCGGTGACGAGTTCACCATCACCACCGACGACGTCCCCGGTGACAAGTCCATCTGCGGCACCACCTACAAGGGCCTGCCCGGAGACGTCTCCAAGGGCGACCAGGTCCTGATCAACGACGGCAACGTCGAGCTGCGGGTCGTCGAGGTCGACGGTCCCCGGGTCAAGACGATCGTCGTCGAGGGCGGCGTCATCTCCGACCACAAGGGCATCAACCTGCCCGGCGCGGCCGTGAACGTCCCCGCCCTGTCGGAGAAGGACGTCGACGACCTCCGCTTCGCGCTCCGCATGGGCTGCGACATGGTCGCCCTCTCCTTCGTCCGCGACGCCGACGACGTCAAGGACGTCCACAAGGTGATGGACGAGGAGGGCCGCCGGGTCCCCGTCATCGCCAAGGTGGAGAAGCCGCAGGCCGTCGAGAACATGGAGGCCGTCGTCGCGGCCTTCGACGCGGTCATGGTGGCCCGCGGCGACCTCGCCGTCGAGTACCCGCTCGAGAAGGTCCCGATGGTGCAGAAGCGCCTCGTGGAGATGTGCCGCCGCAACGCCAAGCCGGTCATCGTCGCGACCCAGATGATGGAGTCGATGATCACCAACTCGCGGCCGACCCGCGCCGAGGCGAGCGACGTCGCCAACGCGATCCTGGACGGCGCCGACGCGGTCATGCTGTCGGCCGAGTCCTCGGTCGGCGCGTACCCGATCGAGACCGTCAAGACGATGTCGAAGATCGTCGCGGCGGCCGAGGAGGAGCTGCTCTCCAAGGGCCTCCAGCCCCTGGTCCCGGGCAAGAAGCCGCGCACCCAGGGCGGTTCCGTCGCCCGTGCGGCCTGCGAGATCGCCGACTTCCTGGGCGGCAAGGCGCTCGTCGCCTTCACCCAGTCCGGCGACACGGCCCGCCGCCTCTCGCGCTACCGCGTGCAGCAGCCGATCCTCGCCTTCACGACGGACGAGAACACCCGCAACCAGCTCACCCTGAGCTGGGGCGTCGAGTCCTTCGTCGTCCCACACGTGGACAACACGGACGCGATGGTCGACCTGGTCGACGCCGAGCTCCTGAAGCTCCAGCGCTACGGCGCGGGCGACACCATGGTCATCACCGCCGGCTCGCCCCCCGGCGTCCCCGGCACCACGAACATGGTCCGCGTCCACCACCTGGGCGGAGCCCAGCAGGCCTGACGCTCCTCACGAGAGCCTCTGTAGGGCGGTGGGTCGCACCCTTCCGGGGGTGCGACCCACCGCCGTCCCCTGTGTCTGCGCACCGGGGACGGCTCTCTCCTTGCCTCAAATGGTCAGCTGACGCTCCCCGATTCCGCCGGGAATTCCGGTGGCCAGGGCGATTCGAACAGCACTTCCCGCCCGCCCATCAGAGCGTACTCCGCCTCCCGCCAGCTCGGATTGGCACTGACGACGAAGCTCTCGCCGTCCGGATCCAGCATCCAGGTGTACTCGGCGTTCGCCGCCGGAATGCCGTGCCGTTCGCTGAGCACACTGAACTCGGCGTCGGTCGCCCGCCGGATGTGGAGCCCGTTCCGGTACAGGGGCTTGAGGAACATCAGCTCCACATGTCCGAAGGCGACTTCAACCCTCGTAGTGGTCCGGTCCACGAGCACGGCCTCACTGATCAGCAAGAGCTCGCGGTGTGAGGCATGGAACCCGCTGACTCTGAAGAGCCGTCCCTTCCGGACGAAATCCGTCACGCCCATCATCTCCTCATCAGTCGGCGACCGGGGTCCCGTTGGCATACTTCCACCTCTCCGGATAGACCCGGACGACCTTGCCCTCCGAGTTGGTCATCCACCAGTCGATGGACTTCCATCCACGGTCCTGCATTCGGACGGACGAGCGGAGCTTGGTCATCTCCCAGGCGGTTCCGTTCCTCCTGATGGTCTCCCAGTCGGTGGGCGCGATCGTCTCCCCACGCTTCAGATGCCCGTTCAGCGCCTCGTCCGCGGTCTTAGCGCCCGGGACGCCGTCCAGGGACACCGAGATCTTCACAGTGCCGTTCGACACCGCCCGCTCCACTCCCACCGTCCAGATCGGGCGCACTCCCATCCCCATGTCCTTCGGCAGCTGAATGCCGAAGTCCTGGTTGTTGAAGGTGCGGCCGCCGGTGATCTTGGCCAGATCGTCCGAGTAGGGGTTGATTCCGAGGACGATGCGCTCGCCGTCCTTGACGATGTCGTCGAGGATCGCCTGGCATTTCTTGATCAGGTCGTCGTCGGCCGAAGCGACCGAGAGCAATCCGGCCTCGGCACCCACGACCTTGAAACTCGCAGGGTTTGCAACCGTGCACGCTGCCCCAGCCTTCTGAAAGATCCGGCTGAGGATCCCTTGAATAGCTGCTTCGGTCAGGCCCACGGTGCGGAGCGCCCGATAGGCGTCCATGAACCCGACGCCCGTCTTGAGGGCTGCGTCCAGCGCCGTCACCGCGGCCTTGCCCGCCCGGAAAAGCGGACCCGCGACGAACCAGCTGGCCGCCCAGGCACAGTCCCCCCAACTGCCCCCGCTGCCGCCCGGGGTGATCAGCTTGGCGCAGCCGATGAAGTCGCCGAGAAGGACGTCAACCGGGTCGATGCCTGAGTTGAACTGGGCCATCGTCAGCGTGATGGACATGCGCTGGGACTTCGCGTCCGTGACCTCAGGACCGAGGTAGAACGTGTCCGCGCGCGGGCAACTACCGGCGTACGTCTCCGGCGCCGCCAGGCACATGAACAGGTCGACGTGCGACTTGTAGGTGACGGTCGCCGTGATCCTGCAGTCCCCGACGTGGACGATCGGGTTGCAGTTGTCCTTGACGACGTTCTGCGGCTCGCCGATGTACTCGATGTGATCCAGAACGGCCCACACCCCACCGATCCCGGTGGTGACGCCCTGCGAAATCTGCTCGTTGCTGCCGTTCGTCTCGGTGCGGTCCGCGGAAGCCTGTGCCTCCTCCGCCGACTCCCTGGCCCGGGCCGCGGCTTCCTCAGCCGCTGTGGCGTCAGATTCCGCTCGGGCAGCCGTATGCCGGGCGCTGGCCGCGTCTTCCTCTGCCTCAGAGGCGGCCAACCGGGCCGAAGCGGCGTCCTTCTCCGCTTCGGTGGCTGCCGCATCGGCCTCAGCGGCGTAGGCCGAAGCCGTATCGGCAGACGCCTGGGCGGCGGCGGCGTCCTCCACCGCATCCTGGTGGTACTTCACTGTGTTCGCTTCGGACTGCTGCGCGGCCTTGGCCGATGCATCGGCCGCACTCGACGACTTCTGGGCCGCCTCAGCGGAAGCAAGCGCCTGGGCGCTGGAAACCGCCGCTTCCGCAGCCGCCGCTGCCGCTGCCTTGGCGTCGGCGCCCGCCTCCGCGGCAACCTTCTGGGCCAATTTGGCGGCCGCAGAGGCCTGGTCGGCTTTGGCCTTGGCCAAAGCCGCCTGCTGGGCGGCAGCCGTCTTCGCCGCCTGCCCTGTCAGTACGGCCAGACCGGCCGACGTGTCTGTGTCCTGGTAGGGAGCTCCCAGTTCAATGGCGTCATTGGCCGGCTTGATCACCGTGAGAGCGGACTCGCCTGCAGCCTTCGCCGCCTGAGCCGTGGCGTGGGCGAAGCCAGCTGCTCGGACAGCCTCTCTGCCTGCCAGAATCGCTTCCGAACGGGCTACAGCCGCATCAGTCTTTGCCTTACGCGCATTGAGCTGTGCCGTCTCGGCTTCCGCCTTGGCAACCGCAGCGTTCCCCTTGGCCGCTCCAGCGGCGTCGATGGCCTCGGCTGCGGCGGCATGTGCGGTCCGCATCGCGGACTCGGTGGTGGCCACATCCCGCTTTGCACCATCAGCGAGGGCCTGAGCCCTCTTCGCCGCGCCCTCTGCCCGCGTCGCGGCCTCACGTGCCTTGGTCGCTGCTTCGGTGGCGTCACCGGCGGCCGACCTGGCAGAAACAGCGGCGGCAGTTGCGTTGTCGGCGGCTGTCCGGGCTCTGGACGCAGCATCGCGGGCCTCAGTCGCTGCCTCCGTACCGTCAACTGCGGCCAGCAAGGCCTCTGCAGCCTCCGCCTTGGCCACGAGGCTGTCACGGCGGAGCTGGGCCTCGCGTGCGCCGTCGCGGGCTTTGCTCGCCCGGCTTTCAGCGGCCAAAGCCGCGTCCTTCTTGGATGCCGCTGTCTCTCCTGCGGTCTGCGCGGCGGCCAGCTGATCCGCCGCTATCTGCCTCTCGTTCCTCGCCTTCGTCTCCGCGGCAGAGGCCTTGCCTCTCTCCGCGTCCGCCAACTCCTTCTGGGACTTCGCGTACGCGGCCTCCGCCTGAGCCTTGACCCGCTTGGCGTCGGCAGCCTCGGCTGCGGTCTTCGCCTTGGCCTCGGCCTCCTTCGCCTTGGTGGCGGCAGCCTTTGCCTTGGCCGCATTCTCAGATGCCTTCGCAGCCTGGGCGGCAGCCCCCTCAGCCGCGGCCTTGGCCTGCCGGGCCGCTTCCTCCGCGGCTTCGCGACGGAAGTCGGCCTTCGCCGCGTGCGCCTGTGTCATCGCCAGGGCGGAGAGAGTCTTGGCATCCGCTGCCGACGCCCGGGTGGCGTGGAGCGCCGTTTCCGTGGACTTCGTCGCGGCCGCGACCGCCGCGGCGGATGCCTTGGTGATCTGTGCCGCCTGCTGTCCGTACATGAGGCCACGACCGCGCGGCAGGCCGGCCGCGTCGGCTATGGCGTACGCCTCGGCCTGCGCCTTGTCCACCTTGGCGACCTGCGCGTTGGCATCGGTCATGGCACGGCCGGCGACGTAGAGACGTCCGCCGGCACGGCCCTGCGCGTGCTGGATGTTCCTGTCGACCTCGGCGAACTGCGCGGCGGTCGGGTAGTTGTCCGACTGCTGGTTCTGCGTCGTCCAGTAAGCCCGCCACGCGGAGAGCCGACTGGCGATCATGGACTGACCAAGGGCCTCACCCATCGCCTGGGTGGCCGTCTGGAGCGCCTTGTTCGCCTGCGCTTCGGCGGCGAGGATCGTGTCCCTCTGGAGACGCTGCCCCCGAAGTTCGTCCTGCCACTCGACGGACGCGACCGCCACCTCCGCACCGAGGACACCGTGTGGGTCCGGCGGATTGTGGCTGGTGCACGAGGCGAAACGCGCCTTCAGGTTCTCCACGTCGATCCGGAACTCGGTGGAATCCGGATCCGGTGCGCTGGTCGGGAATCCGCCGTACTGGAGGACCAGGCGAATGTCGTCGGCGTAAAGCCATTCACGCGACGGGAAGTTCATCCTCGTCCACGCGTCCCAGTCCTTCGCGTCCTCGTACCCGTTCGGTGAGTACCGAGACGTGATGACCTTGGTCGCCGCGTCTGCCGCCTCCAGACCAGCGCGCGGTGTCACGTTCTCGTAGAAGCTGCTCTCCGAGGTCCAGAACTGGTCGGCGATCCAACCGGAGAAGCCCGTCTGGCTGAAGATGTCGCCTTCGTCATCTCCCGGATGCCCGGGCGGCCAGTTCTGGTATCCGGGAACGAGGGGAAAGCCGGCGAGATCGATCTGGCTCTGCCAAGCTTTCTGACGATCCGTGGACAGCTCCTCGCCCTTCGCGAGCGCGTACCTCCAGTCCTTCTGGTACGCGGTGTGAAGCGGGGTGGTGTCCTCCCAGAATCTCTCGTTGGCCGCCGTGTGGAGTTCCTCGTCCGTCCCGGCGAGGCCGCCTCGCGCGACTGCCTTCATCGCCGCGCCGCCCTTACGCAGGACGTAGTTCAGTCTGCACTGGTCGGTGCGGACCGCAGCGGCTTGCTGGGGGTCGAAACCTGCCGGATCCTCCTGGGTCGACGCGATGCTGCTCAGCCTGAGCGGGAGCGGTTGCTGGAGATCGCTCCCCGCGATCGCGACCATCAGTGCCGTCGGCAGAGCGGTCGCGGCGACGAGCGCTCTTCCCGCACCTCTTCGGCGCAAGAGCGCCATGGTTCTTTTACGCATGGGTGAACTGCCGTTCCGATCAGAAGAGGTGGTCGAAGGCGGCCCAGCCGCCGGTGCCGATCTGAACCCGTGGCGCGAAGGGTGCACTGGAATTCCCCGTGCCCTTGAAGAGCCACAGCGGTCCGGCAGTGTCCGCGGCAATCAGGTCAGTCTTCCCGTCCCCGTCGTTGTCGCCCGTGGAGACGATCAGCTTGTGGATGTTCCATCCGCCGCCCACGGTGATGCGCGAGCCGAGCACTCCGTCCGCCACGAGGTTCCCGGTGCCGGGGTAGATGTAGAGCGTGCCGTCCGCGGAGCGCGCCACCAGGTCGGTCTTGCCGTCCCCCGTGTAGTCGCCGCGCCCTGCGAGTGCGGTCATCCCGCTCCATCCGCCGCTGCCGATACGCATGCGCGCCTGGAGGGTGCCATCGCCCTTGCCCTGGTAGAGCCAGAGGGTTCCGTCCGTATGACGGGCGACGAGATCGGGTTCCGGCGACCCACCCATGTTGCCGACGGAGACGATCATGTTGTAGATCTGCCAGCCGCCGCCTACGACCTTCGTGTCGTTGCCGTGCTCAGCCGTGTAGAAGAGCGTGGTACCCAGACGGTGGTAGACGTCGTTGCCTCTGCCGCCCTCTGAGATGTTGGCCTGGACGAGGGCGTCCGCCTCCCCCCATCCACCGCCCATGTCGACCATCGGCGCCACGCCTCCGGTCCCCTTGGGCTCGTAGTCGTAGAGTCGGCCGGACTTTCGGGCGAACAGCGGGAACATGACGGGGCCCGGCGCGGCTTGAGCCTGTGCGGCCACGCTCCCGGTGCGGTCATTCCATGGAGAGGATGGGCTCATGGCCGTGAGAAGCGCGGCCAGCAGGGCGCTCAGTACAGCTACGCAGATCGCCGCCCGGCGGAGCGGGCGGTCGAGTGGACGAAGCATGGATCTGGTGGGTCCTCACAGGGATTGCCTGCGTGGACGCAAGGAGGAACGCTGCACGACGGCCGCCCCCCGACGCCCGCGCGCTGAAGCGGATCCGCTTCAGCCATGATCAAAATAGAACATCAGTTTGACCCTGTGAAGATTCTTTCAAGTCTTTGTGAACGCCGCAGTGGCCCGCACGCAAGATAAGCGCGGGCCACGGGCGGCTGTGCGGCGTTCGCAGCAGTCCGGGATCAGCTGGGCTCGATCGTGTTGCGGAGGCCCGGGACCCGCAGGGTGCCGCCGAACTGGCCGGCCTGCATGACCGTCACGTCGGTGAAGATGGCGAGGGGGACGTCCAGCGGGGGCGGGGTCGCCGGGCTGAAGGTGACCGGGAAGAGCCCGAAGAGGTTACCCTTCAGGGACTCCGTGTACATGGTCACCGTGCCCTCGGTGATGGTCGACTCCTTGCCCGGGGTGGACCGGACGTGGGCCGACCGGCCGTCGGAGTGGACCGTCGTCTGGTGCAGGTCCTTGATCTTGACCTTGGACGCGGTGAACTTCAGCGCCTTCTTGATCTTGCCGCTGCCGGTCCTGACCTCGACGATGCCGTGGTAGTGGAGGCCTTCTAGCGTGAGCTTCGTGCTGTCCAGCCGCCACGGCTCGTCCGGGAGCAGCGGGATGCCGGGCTCCAGTTCGGCCGCCGCCAGCGCCTCGGGGTCCGGGACGGCGCACGGGATGTGGGGCTTGGCCCCGTCGGGTATGTCCTCGTCCTTCTTGGCGTCGAGGCCCTTGGCGCCCTCCGGCAGTTCCTCGACCTCGGCGCCGGCCTTCTCCGCGGCCTGCTCGATCTCCCGCTTGGTCTTCTCCGCCGGGTCGTCGGCCGGCTTCGGGGAGTCGGCCGGCTTCGGCGCGGTGGTCGCGGCGGGCTCGTCGGCGGTGTCCGGCTTGTCCGCGGGAGGCGTCGTGGAGGCGCTCGGGGTGGGCGCCTGGGTCGTCGGGGCCGCCGTGGTGGGCGTCTCGGACGGCTTGGGGTCCGGGCCGTCGAACAGGTCCTTGAGGGCGTCGCCGAGGCCCAGCGGGTCGAGCGGGTTCTTGGACGTGGTCGGCGTGGGCGTGGCCGTCGGCGTCGCGGTCGGTGCGGCGGTGGCCTTCGCCCGGTCGCCCGTCTGCTCGGTGGTCGCCTGCCCGGTCTCCGTCGCGGTCGGCGTCGGGCTTCCGGTGGCGGTGGGGGCCGCGGTGGCGGTGGGCGCGGTCGCCGAGGGGGTCGCGGTGGGGGTGTCGGACGGCTTCGGCTTGGCCGTCTCCGCCGGCTTGGTCGTCTCCTCCTGCACGGGCTCGTCCGAGCGCGTCACGCAGGGGCCGGGGGCGAAGGGGATGTCCTTCTCGTCGGCGAGGGCGAGCTTGGGCGTGAGGCCCATGCCCACGAACACCGCGGTCGGCATGGCGGCGAGCGCCATCGCCTTGCCCGCGGGTCCCTGGATCCTGTTCAGCAGCGACCTGCGGGGGGCCGCGTGCCGCGGGCCCTCCTTCGCGAGCGCAGACTGGGTCTGGTCACCCCGCACTGTTCCTCCCGCCCTTGGCGTCGATCGTGGTGTCGGTCAGCGGCTTCTGGCCCTCGCGCTGCTCCGGGAACACGGCGGCGACCATGGCCTCGGTCTCGGGGTCGAGGGCGGGGGCGGCCTCACCGGCGGCCTCCGGCCTGCTGTCGTGCTCTGCGTCGGGCGTCTCCTCCTCGTCGGTCTCCTCGGCCGGCGGGGCGGGGGCCCACGCGGCGGACATGCCGCCGCCGATGACCGCGAACAGGTAGCCGATGACCAGGCCGCCGAAGTTCGAGACCGGAATGGAGACGAGCGCCAGGACGATCGTCGCGACACCCGCGAACACCCGGACGATGGGCTGGAACCACATCGTCAGACCGAGCGTGATGAGCAGGACGCCGATGATCAGCGCGCCGGCTCCGGCGGTCGTCTGCATGGCGAGGGTGACATTGCCGAGCCGCATGTCCCCGTACGGAAGGTAGGCGATCGGCACGCCGCCGATCATGGTGAACAGTCCCGCCCAGAAGGGCCGGGTCTGCCGCCAGACCTTGAACCGGTTCTCCTTCGTGGGGACTTCGCGGGAGGCGGGGATCTCGGCGCTCATGGAACAGCTCCCTGGAAGCGGTGTTGCTGAGAAGTTGAAGAGAGGGTGCCTGGCGGGTGGGACCGCACGGGGCGGCCCCACCCTCAGGGCGATCCGGTCCTCATGGACCGGTCAGTCCTGGTAGCACTCCTTCGACGTGCCCCGGTGCAGGGACAGGTGAAGGTCGGGGAGCTTGAAGGTGCCGGCCGTGGTGGCCCACGCCTTCTGCTCCACGTTGTTCAGCGTGGCCTGCTGGGCGCGCTGGCCGAAGCCGTACGGGTTGGCCTTGGTGTTGGGCTGGATGCCCGGCTTGCCCGGAACCGGCTTGCCGTCGGGGCCCGCGTTGAGCTGGCCGGCCGCGACGCCGATGTCGATGTTGCTGAACTCGGCGTCGGCCTTGAGCTCGGAGACATCGAGGTAGATGTCCTTCGCGTAGACCTTGTCCTGGGGCTTGCCGGTCTTGGCGGCCTCGGTGCCGGCCTCCAGGCGGAGGGTGACGTCACCGATGAACGGCACCTTCGGCGTGACGACCGACTGGCACATGTTCGTGATCCAGGCCTCGGAGAAGCCGGACACCGCCACCGGGGCGGCGAAGTCCTTGCCCTCGAGGTCCTTGCCGGCGTCGACGCTGCCGTACTGGACGAAGTCCGTACCGACGAGGCTGTTCGCCTTAACCTTGAACTCCTGGCCGGAGATGCTGAAGGACGCGGCCAGCGCGCCCTGGGCCAGGCCGACACCGATCGCGGCCGTCGCGGCCACACTCGGGACCATGACGACGGCGAACCGCTTCCATCTGGTCCCGCCACGAACCTGGGACTTCATGAGAATTCCTCCTTCTCGGACGTACATCTCCGGAAGGGCCCGGGGCCCGTCCTGGGATGGGAGAAGAGCTACGTCCTCGGGAAGGGGAGCGCCGAGGCATCAGGCGGCGCGTTGCGCGTCCGAATCACCGGCGATCACCCCCGAGCGACAACCATGGGCCGCGCCTTGGCGCGCGACCTGATTGGACAGGCCCCGTTCGGTGAGAGCGGGAACCCCCCTGTCCACGACCGGTGCCGGAACACCGGTCCGCCCGGTGGGGACCCTCGCCGCGTCCCGGGTGGTTGCCGGGGTGGTGCGGTTCGGACCGAGCGTCGCCGATCGTGGTCCATTCCGGGCCCCCGCACAAGGGGGTTCGTTACTGGCTAGTAACGGGTGGATAACCACGCCATGGCGGGGTGGGGCCGAACGGGCACGGAGGGTGCGTTCGCGACACAGGGAATGTCGTCAGATGACCGGAAGAATACGGACAGAACAACAGGTTCGATTTACTGCAAGTAACAGCGGCCGCGATTACCAAGTTTTGGTAAAGCGCGGCCGCCTTTTGTCACTCTGCTGCCAAATCGTCGGACGATCGGGCGCACGGGACGGGGCTAGAAGAGCACCCGCGCCAGGGCCTGCCGGGCCGCCGTGACCCGCGGGTCGTCGGCGCCGATCACCTCGAAGAGCTCCAGGAGCCGCAGGCGCGCGGCGTTCCGGTCCTCTCCGGCCGTGCGGCGCACGGTCTCGACGAGACGCCCGAAGGCGTCCTGCACGTGACCGCCCACCAGATCGAGGTCGGCGGCGGCGATCTGCGCGGCCACGTCGGCCGGACCGTCGGCGGCGGCCTTGCGGACCGCGGCCGGGTCGAGGTCCTGCACCCGGGCGAGGAGTTCGGCCTGGGCGAGGCCGAGCTTGGCCTCCGGGTGGGCCGGGTCGTCGGCGAGCACGTTCTTGTACGCCTGCACGGCACCGGCCAGATCGCCCGCGTCGAGGGCGGCCATGGCCGCCTCCAGGATCGCGTCGTACGGGCCGGCGGGCCGGCCGGCCTCGGCCGCCTCGCCGTCGGGGCCCGCGCCGTCCGCGTCCACGACGATGCCGGTCAGACCGAAGCGCTCCTCGCCGATCTGGATCAGCTGGTCGAGGGTCTCGCGGATCTGGGCCTCGGGCACGGCGCCCTGGAAGAGCGGCAGCGCCTGACCGGCGACCACCGCGAAAACGGCCGGAATTCCCTGGATGCCGAACTGCTGCATCAGCATCTGGTTGGCGTCGACGTCGATCTTCGCGAGCAGGAAGCGGCCGTTGTACTCGACGGCGAGCCGCTCCAGAAGCGGGCCGAGCTGCTTGCAGGGCTCGCACCACTCGGCCCAGAAGTCGAGGACGACCGGGACCTCGGCGGAACGCTGGAGCACATCGCGCTCGAAGCCCGCCTCGTCGACGTCGATCACCAGGGCGGACGGGGGCACGGCGGCGGGGCCGCCCTGCCGGGCGGCGGCGGCGCGCGTCTGCTCCGCCTTCGCCTTGGCCTCTCCGGCCGCCTTCACCGCGGCGAGGTCGACGACGCCGCTCATGGACATGTTTCGGGGCTGCATACGTACATCCTCCCCCCTCCGCGTGCGTAACCGGTAAGCCATGGCTGAACCGTGCCGTCCACACGTCTCCCGCCGGTGTGCGAGACGTGGGGCGACACGGTTCTTCGTCTTCGCTTCACACCGGATCCCCATCCGGTGCCTGCTTGCGCCGGGTCCCCACCCGGTGCTTGGTTGTCGCTCGGGCCGCTCAATGCCTTTCGCTACAGGTCGTAGCGTAACTCCCCGGGGTGAGCCGGGGGGAGGGCGCGGGCCGGATCCGTACGGTGAACTGCCTCACACGCCGCCCCTCTGGCGCCGTACCTACCGGCGGGTATGGTCGACCTCCATGTGTAGCCGCACCGACCGCATCACCCGTACCGGGCGTCCCCGCTCCATCGAGGCCGACGCGGCCATCCTGGAGGCGACCCGGGCGGCCCTGGTGGAGCTGGGTTGGTCCAAGCTCACGATGGGGGACGTGGCCGGCCGGGCCGGGGTCGCCAAGACCACCCTGTACCGGCGCTGGGCCAACAAGAGCGAGCTCGTGGTCGACGCCGTCGCCGTCCTCTTCGATGAACTCGAACTGCCCGACCTGGGTTCCCTCCAGGCCGACATCGAGAACGTCGTCCTGCAGTTCGCGGCCCTGCTCGAACGCCCCGAGACCAAGACGGCCCTGATGGCGGTGGTGGCCGAGTCGACCCGTGACGAACCGCTGCGCGAGCGGATAAGGGCCTCGATCGTCGACCGGCAGAAGCGGCTCGTCCTGGAGGGCCGGATCCGGGCGCAGCGGCGCGGCGAACTCCCGGCGGACCGGGACCCGGTGGCGGTGGACGCCACCGACGACCTGATCTTCGACGTGATCGCGGGTGCGGTCGTGCACCGCGCGCTGGTGAGCGCGGAGCCGGTCGACGGACCGTGGGTGGCCCGGCTCTCGGCGCTCCTGGTGGGCGGCCTGGGGGCGGCGGCCGCCGTAGGCTGAGGCGCTCCACGCGTCGGGGGCGGTACGGGATGTCCCGTACCGCCCCCGACGCGTGAGGGCGCGAGCCGGACGGCCCGGGCAGGGGCCGTCGCGGGCGGAGGATCAGAAGCCCGGGGGCTCCGTGTAGACGCCCCACTCGTCCCGCAGGGCGTTGCAGATCTCGCCGAGGGTGGCCTCGGCGCGGACGGCGTCCAGCATCGGGGCGATCATGTTCGAGCCGTCCCGGGCCGCCGCCAGCATCGCGTCGAGGGAGGCGCGGACCCGGGCGTCGTCGCGGCGCTCCTTGCGCTCGCCGAGGACCCGGACCTGCTCCCACTCGACCTCGTGGCTGACGCGGAGGATCTCCAGGTCGCCGGTGACGGATCCGTGGTGGACGTTGACGCCGACGACGCGCTTGTCGCCCTTCTCCAGGGACCGCTGGTACTGGAAGGCGGACTCGGCGATCTCGCCGGTGAACCAGCCGTCCTCGATGCCGCGCAGGATGCCGGAGGTGATCGGCCCGATGGGGTGCTGCCCGTCGGGGTGGGCCCGGCGGCCGCGCTCCTTGATCTGGTCGAAGATCTTCTCGGCGTCGGCCTCGATGCGGTCGGTGAGCTGCTCGACGTACCAGGAGCCGCCCAGCGGGTCGGCGACGTTGGCGACGCCGGTCTCCTCCATGAGGACCTGCTGGGTGCGCAGGGCGATCTCGGCGGCCTGCTCGCTGGGGAGCGCGAGGGTCTCGTCGAGGGCGTTGGTGTGGAGGGAGTTGGTGCCGCCGAGGACGGCGGAGAGGGCCTCCACGGCGGTCCGGACGACGTTGTTGTAGGGCTGCTGGGCGGTGAGGGAGACGCCGGCGGTCTGGGTGTGGAAGCGGAGCCACTGGGCCTTGTCGGTCCGGGCGCCGTACACCTCCTTCATCCAGCGCGCCCAGATCCGGCGGGCGGCGCGGAACTTGGCGATCTCCTCGAAGAAGTCGAGGTGGGCGTCGAAGAAGAAGGACAGGCCGGGGGCGAAGACGTCCACGTCGAGGCCGCGGCTGAGGCCGAGCTCGACGTAGCCGAAGCCGTCGGCGAGGGTGTACGCGAGCTCCTGCGCGGCCGTCGCCCCGGCCTCGCGGATGTGGTAGCCGGAGACGGAGAGCGGCTTGTACGCGGGGATGCCCCGCGCGCAGTGCTCCATCAGGTCGCCGATGAGGCGCAGGTGGGGCTCGGGCTCGAAGAGCCACTCCTTCTGCGCGATGTACTCCTTGAAGATGTCCGTCTGGAGGGTGCCGTTGAGCACGGCGGGGTCGACGCCCTGGCGTTCGGCGGCGACGAGGTACATGCAGAAGACGGGCACGGCGGGGCCGGAGATCGTCATCGAGGTGGTGACGTCGCCGAGCGGGATGTCCTTGAAGAGGACCTCCATGTCGGCGGCGGAGTCGATGGCGACACCGCAGTGGCCGACCTCGCCGAGGGCGCGGGGGTCGTCGGAGTCGCGGCCCATGAGGGTGGGCATGTCGAAGGCGACGGAGAGGCCGCCGCCGCCGGCGGCGAGGATCATCTTGTAGCGCTCGTTGGTCTGCTCGGCGTTGCCGAAGCCGGCGAACTGGCGGATGGTCCATGTCCGGCCGCGGTAGCCGGTGGCGTGGAGTCCCCGGGTGTAGGGGTACTCGCCGGGCCAGCCGATGCGCTCGAATCCCTCGTAGGTGTCGCCGGGCCGGGGCCCGTAGACCGGCTCGACGGCGTCGCCGGAGAGCGTGGTGAAGTCGGCGTCCCGCTTGCGGGCCTTGTCGTAACGGGCCTGCCAGCGACGGCGGCCTTCCTCGATGGCGTCAGCGTCCATGCTTCGAATTTACTAGGACGTCCTAGTAAATGTCGATGGGAAACCCCCGCACATCAGTGCGGGGGTCCGTGTCAGGCCTTGACCGGCTCCGGCCGGGCGCCGTCGATCAGCGGCAGGGTCTCGGCGACGACCTTGCGCTCGACGAAGAACGCGGCGAAGGGGATGGTGCCCGAGACCAGGACCCAGAGCAGCTTCCCGAACGGCCAGCGGGCCTTGGAGCCCAGGTCGAAGGCGAAGACGAGGTAGATGATGTAGAGGACGCCGTGGGCCTGGGAGACCGCGAAGGTCACGTCCTCGCCCATGTCGAACCCGTACTTGAAGACCATGCAGGTGCACAGCACGAGCAGCATGACGGCGGTGATGTACGCCATGACGCGGTAACGGGTCAGCACGCTGGATTTCATGCCGTCGAGCGTAACGGCACGTTCCGGGCGATCTTCGCGCGGGTCCGGTCCCGACGGGCCCCGGCCGCCGGGCGCGGCCGGCCGGGCCGCCCGGCCCCCGCGGCCGGGCGCGTCAGCTCTCGTCGAAATCGTCCGCCGCGACCCGCAGCGGGCGCAGCATCGCGAAGATCTCGGCGCACTCCTCGGCGTCGTAGGCGCCGAGCCCGAAGTCCATCCCCATCAGGTCGCGGGTGGCGGACTCGACCACCTCACGGCCCTTCTCCGTGATGGAGGCGAGCGTTCCGCGGCCGTCGTTGGGGTTGGGGCGCTTGTCGACCAGACCGGACTTCACGAGCCGGTCCACCGTGTTCGTCACGGACGTCGGGTGGACCATCAGCCGCTCGCCGATCTTGGACATCGGCAGCTCGCCCGCCTTGGAGAAGGTGAGCAGCACCAGTGCCTCGTAGCGCGCGAAGGTCAGCCCGTACGGCTTGACGACGGCGTCCACCTCCGCGAGGAGGATCTGGTGGGCGCGCATGATCGAGGTGATCGCGGCCATCGAGGGGACCGGGCCCCAGCGCTTCTGCCAGAGTTCGTCGGCGCGGGCGATGGGGTCGAAGGGGAGACTGAGCGGCTTCGGCACGCGTCGACCTTACCGACTGGTCACATGCCGGTCAGCCCCGTCTCGCCTTTCGGTCGCCGGCCACCCCCGCCGGTCCGCCTCCGCCGTGCCCCCACCGGCGCGCCCGCCACCCCGGCAGCCCGCAGCTCGGCGGCGGCGGCGAGCAGGCAGAGGGTGCCGAGGACCCCCGTGCCGGCGACGACCGCGTGCACCGGGACGAACTCGGCGGCGAGGCCGGCTCCCGCCATCCCGACGCCCTGGACGGTCATCATGCCCGCCGTCATCAGGGTCATGGCCCTCCCCCGCTGCTCCTCCGGGACGGCGGCGACGAACCAGGCGTCGAGGCCGAGGGTGTACGCCCCGGTGGCGCCCGCCAGGAAGAGGGCGGCGGCCGCGAGGGGCACGCCGGGCTCGGGGGCGTACAGCAGGTACGGCAGGACGCCGGCCACGGCGAGCGGCAGCACGATCCGGGAGCGGGTCGCGGCGGACAGGAAGGCCCCGGCGAACAGCTCGCCCGCGATGGTGCCGACGGGCAGCGCGCACATGAGGAGGCCGAGCGCCGCGGTGGAGACGCCGATCCGGTCGGCGTAGGGCGCGGCGAGCGCCTCCGGGACGACCGCGAAGAGCGGCGGCGCCCAGAACATCAGCATCAGGGCGCGGACGCGGCGGTCGCGCAGGACGGCCCAGGTGCCGGAGAGCCCGCTCCCGGCCGTCCGCCCCGTCCCGGACGCGGGGGCGCGGGCGGGCCGGCGGACCGTGCCGAACCGGAGGAGCAGCGCGGAGACGAGGAAGGTGGTGGCGGTGACGGCGAGCGCGCCGCGCGGCGGGAGGACGGTGAGCAGGACGCCGCCGACGGCGTAGCCGGTCAGCAGGGCGCTCTGGGAGACGATCCGGAGCAGGGAGCGGCCCAGGACGAAGAGGTCGCCCTCGCCCAGGATGTCGGCGAGGGTCGCCATCCGGGTGCCGTTGAAGACGGGCGAGACGACGGCGATGGCGCAGCGCAGCACGAGCAGGACGGCGACGGGGGTGGAGGGGACGACCATGAGCGCGACGCAGGCCGCACAGAAGAGGTCGCAGACCACCAGGATCCGGCGGGGCGGGAACCGGTCGGTGAGCCCGGCGAGCAGGGTGCCGCCGACGAGGTAGGGGAGGAAGCCGAGGGCGAAGGTGAGGGAGGAGAGGAGCGGGGAGCGGGTGAGGTCGTAGACGAGGACGGTGAGGGCGAGTTCGCTGACGACGACGCCGAGCAGTGAGAACAGGTGCGCCACGAAGACGACCCGGAACTCCCGCACCCGGAAGACGGCCCGGTAGCCGGGCCGCCCGGCGGGAGCGGGGGCGACGGCGGGGTCCGCGGACGCGGCCGGCGGCGCGCAGGCGGCCGCGGGCGCGGACGCGGACGCGGGCGCGGGCGCGGGCGCGGGCGCGGACGCGGGCGCGGGGACCGTCGCAGGGGCGGGCGCGGGCGCGGGGACGGGCGCGGGTGCGGGCGCGGGGACGGGCGCCGGCGCGGGTGTGGTCGGCCGCGGTCCGGTCCCGGGGGGCGCGGTGGCGGGGTCGTCGTGGGTGGGCATGGCAGGCAGCGTGCCGTCGGCGGGGCGGCCCGCCCTAGACTTTCGGACCCAGGCGAATCTTCCGCTCGTCCGCTCGTCCCGCCCGGAGGGCCCGTGCCGTACCACCTGCGCTTCGGCGAGGCCGATCCGCTGCGGATCCGGTTCGCGATCTCCCCCCTCTGGGAGACGCACTCCGCCGTACGGGTCCTGGCCCGGCCCGGCAAGCAGGGCTATCACCTGCCCTGGATGCGGCGGATCTCGTCCGCCGCGCGGGACCTCGACCTCGGGCCGCTGCACCTGCTGATGCCCCTGCACGGGCACAGTCCGGACTTCCTCTACCCGCCGCCGCTGGGACCGGCCGCCGCCTTCGAGGACGAGATCGCGGCGGTGCGGGAGACCGATCCGGCGCTGGTCCTGACCGACTTCGAGCGGGCGCTCGCGGACACCCCGGGGGCCGCGGAGACGCCCGAGGGACGACGGCTCCTCGCCGATCCCGCCGGGGCGGTGCTGCGGCTCGCCGAGCTGCTCAGGGCGGCGTGGGAGGCGCTGATCGCCCCGGACTGGCCCCGGCTGCGGGCCCTCCTGGAGGCGGACGTGGCCTACCACTCGCGGCGGCTGGCCGAGGGCGGGCTCGAACGGCTCCTGGACGAGCTGCACCCGGCCTTCGCGTGGGACGCGCAGGCCGCCACGCTGCGGGTCGCCTACCGCGGCGAGCACACCCGACCGCTGGAGGGGCAGGGGCTCGTCCTGATGCCGTCGGTGTTCACCTGGCCGGACGTGGTGAGCGGCTTCGATCCGCCGTGGCAGCCGACGGTGGTCTACCCGGCGCGCGGGATCGGCGGACTGTGGTCCGGGGCGGGCGACCGCACCCCGGAGGCGCTCGGGCGGCTCCTCGGCCCGGTGCGGGCGGACGTCCTGTGCGCCCTGGCCGAGCCGATGGGGACGACGGCGCTCTCGCACCTGCTGGGCCGGGCCCCGTCCACCGTCTCCGCGCACCTGGCGGTGCTGCGGGACGCGGGACTGCTGACCTCGCGGCGGTACGGCCACCAGGTGCTGTACGAGCGGACCCCGCTGGGGATCGCGGTGTCGCAGCCCGGAACGGACTGACCCGCCTGTCACGACGGCCCGCCCCGGCGTCGGCGGCCCGCTCCGCCTCGTGCGGTTCGCGCCCGAAGGCGAGCAGCCCGGTGAGGCCGCCGACGGCGGCGAGCCGGTCGCGGTGCCGCGCGACCCGCTGCTCGGCGCCGTACCGGCAGGCCTCGGCGGGCATCTCGTCGACCGGGCCGAAGCGGTGGAGGACGAGGGCCTGGTCCTCGGGGGTCGGGAGCGGGGGCCTCAGCCCTCCAGGTAGCGCTCCACCGTGGCGACCTTGCTGGTCAGGCCGTCCGTGACGCCGGGGCGGATGTCGACCTTCATGACGACCGAGACGCGCGGCGCCCGCGCCTCCACGGCGGCGACGGCGCGCTTCACGACGTCCATGACCTGGTCCCAGGTCTCGCCCTCGACGGAGGTGAACATGGCGTCGGTGCGGTGGGGGAGGCCGGACTCGCGGACCACGCGGACGGCGTCGGCCACGTACTCGCCGACCTCCTCCCCCACGCCCAGCGGGGTGACGGAGAACGCGACGATCACGCCTTCACCGCGCCCTGGGCCTGCTCGGCGCGGGCACGGGAGGCGATGACCGCGTCCTGGGCTTCGCGCTTCAGCTTCCGCTCGGCGTAGAAGCCGCCGAACGGCAGCACGGAGAGGACGAAGTAGAGGGCGGCGGTCCCGAAGCTCCACTTGGTGCGGTTCCAGGCGTCCAGCCAGAACAGCACGTAGAGGACGAACAGCAGGCCGTGGATCGCACCCATGACCGGCACCGCGTTGAAGTCCGTCGTCCGCTTCAGCACCGAGCAGACGAGCAGGAGCAGGAACGAGACGGCCTCCGGCGCGGAGACGAGCCGGAGCCGGTGGAGGGAGGAAGCGGTCTTGATGTCCACGGAGGGGGTCACCTTCGTTCGATCTTGTGAACGGATGCACAAGGGCCCGTCCATTGTGCATGCCGACTTTGCTGTCTCTTTATCCGGGTCCCCAGTACCTTCAGCGGGTGGCAACGTTCCGACTCCAAGGCAGCAAGGTGCTCGCCGTCTCCATGACCGGCGACGCCGTCAAGGCGAAGAACGGCTCGATGGTCGCCTACGACGGCCAGATGGCGTTCAAGAAGATGAGCGGTGGCGGTGAGGGCCTGCGCGGCATGGTCACCCGCCGGCTCACGGGTGAGCAGATGGAGGTGATGGAGGTGCGCGGCCAGGGGACCTGCTGGTTCGCCGACCGGGCCTCCGAGATCAACCTCGTCTCGCTGCACGGCGACAAGCTCTGGGTCGAGGCGAGCAATCTGCTCTGCACCGACGCGGGGCTGCGCACCGGCACCACCTTCACGGGCCTGCGCGGCGGAGCGACCGGCAACGGCCTCTTCACCACGACCGTGGAGGGGACGGGCCAGGCCGCGATCATGTCCGACGGCCCGGCGGTGGTGCTGCGGGTGACGCCGCAGTACCCGCTCCAGGTCGACCCCGGCGCGTACATCGCCCACCAGGGCAACCTCCAGCAGCACTTCCAGTCGGGTGTGACGTTCCGCACCTTCATGGGCGAGGGCGGCGGCGAGGCCTTCCAGATCCGGTTCGAGGGGGACGGCCTCGTGTACGTCCAGCCGAGCGAGCGCAACACGGTCGGAGGGGACGTCTAGTGCCGTTCCGTGAGATCAACTCGAAGATGATCGAGGCGACGGTCGTCCCCGGGCAGCGGATGTTCAGCCAGCGTGGCGCGATGCTCGCCTACCGCGGCGACGTCACTTTCACGCCGAACACGGCCGGCGGCCAGGGCGGTGTGATGTCGATGATCGGCCGCCGCGTGGCCGGCGAGGCGACGCCGCTGATGACCGTCGAGGGCAACGGCACGGTGATGTTCGGGCACGGCGGTCACCACATCCAGGTGGTCGGGCTGACCGGCGACACCCTGTTCGTGGAGGCCGACCGGCTGCTGGCCTTCGACGGCACCCTGGAGCAGGGCACGATGTTCATGGGCTCGCAGGGCGGGGTCATGGGCATGGTCCGCGGCCAGGTGACCGGCCAGGGCCTCTTCACCACCACCCTCAAGGGGCACGGCGCGGTCGCGGTGATGGCGCACGGCGGCGTGATCGAGCTGCCGATCACCCCGGGCCGCCCGGTCCACGTGGACCCGCAGGCGTACGTGGCCCACCACGGCGACGTGCGGAACAAGCTCTCCACCGCGCTCGGCTGGCGCGACATGGTGGGCCGCGGCTCGGGCGAGGCGTTCCAGCTGGAGCTGAGCGGCAGCGGTGCGGTGTACGTGCAGGCCTCGGAGGAGAAGCTGTGACCGGTCCCGTGATCCACGACCCGGCGACCCTGCCGTCGGACGACAACGTGAACGCGTACACCTTCTGCGTGGAGCTCAAGGGCTCCCAGTGGTTCCTGCAGAAGGGCAAGATGATCGCCTACTACGGGCGGATCGAGTTCAACGGCATCGGGCACGGGCGGCTGGACCGCCTGGTCCGGACGTCCTTCCACTCGCCGCTGCACGCGAGCGACTGGGTGGTCGCGGAGGGCAGCGGCAAGATGCTGCTGGCGGACCGGGCCTTCGACGTGAACTCGTTCGACCTGGACGAGGGCAACCTGACGATCCGCTCGGGGAACCTGCTGGCCTACCAGCCGAGCCTCGCGCTGAAGCAGTCGATCGTGCCGGGCTTCGTGACGCTGATCGGCACCGGCAAGTTCGTGGCCGCGTCGAACGGCCCGGTGGTCTTCATGGAGCCCCCGATGCGGGTGGACCCGCAGGCGCTGGTCGGCTGGGCGGACTGCCCCTCCCCCTGCCACCACTACGACCACGGGTACATGACGGGTGTGATGGGGGGCGTGCGCGCGCTGACCGGCCTCGGGGGCACCTCGGGCGAGGAGCACCAGTTCGAGTTCGTGGGGGCGGGGACGGTCCTGCTCCAGTCGACGGAGATCCTGATGGCGGAGCGGGAGATCGGCGGGCCGCCGGCCCAGGCGGGCGTGCCGGGGGGCCATGGATCGCCCGGTTCAGGCCAGTCCGTGCAAGGCTCGGTACCGCGCCTTCCCGGCCAGCTCGGTGACCTCCAGCGTCGCTTCGGGCTGTGAGCGGTAGTCTGCGGAGTGTGACGTCATCGAACGCACGCTCCCAGACTTCGTCAAGTATTCAACTTCTTAGGTAGAATCCATACATGGAGACCGAGACCGCCACTCCGTGGCTCACCGACGCCGAGCAGTGTGCGTGGCGCACATTCCTGGACGTCAACAGAATGCTGACGTACCAGCTGGAGCGGGACCTCCAGCCCTTCGGCCTGACGATGAACGACTACGAGATCCTCGTGAACCTCTCGGAGTCGGCGGAACGGCGACTGCGCATGAGCGACCTGGCCGCGGCCACGCTCCAGTCGAAGAGCCGGCTCTCGCACCAGATCACCCGGATGGAGAACGCCGGACTGGTCCGGCGGGAGAACTGCGAGTCCGACCGGCGCGGGCTGTACGCGGTGCTGACCGACGCGGGCATGGCCACGATGCAGAAGGTCGCCCCGCACCACGTCGAGTCGGTGCGCAAGCACTTCATCGACCAGATCGGCCCGGACGCCCTCGGCGACCTGCACGAGTCCCTCAAGCCGGTCGCCGACCAGCTGCGCGGCCGCCGCGGCAAGCCGTAGCCCCGACGGACCTGACGGAGAAGGGCCCCACCGGTCGTCCCGGTGGGGCCCTTCTCCGCACCCGCGGGGCCGCGGCCCCGCTCAGTTGCCCGTCAGGCTCGCGACCAGCTCGTCCGAGGCGGCGTACGGGTCGAGGTCGCCCGCCACGATCCGCTCCGCGAGGGCGTCCAGACGCCGGTCGCCGTGCAGGTCGCCGATCCGCTCCCGCAGCGCCGTGACCGCGATGGTCTCCACCTCGCGCGCGGCGCGGACCCGGCGGCGCTCCGCCAGGACCCCGTGCTCCTCCATCCACGCGCGGTGCTTCTCCAGGGCCTCCACGACCTCGTCGATGCCCTCGCCGCGCGCCGCGACCGTCTTCACGATCGGCGGCCGCCAGTCGCCGGGCCCGCGCGCCTCGCCCAGCCCCAGCATGTGGTTGAGCTCCCGGGCGGTCGCGTCCGCGCCGTCCCGGTCCGCCTTGTTCACCACGTACACGTCACCGATCTCCAGGATGCCCGCCTTGGCGGCCTGGATCCCGTCGCCCATGCCCGGCGCGAGGAGGACGACGGAGGTGTCGGCCTGGGAGGCGATCTCGACCTCCGACTGCCCGACGCCGACCGTCTCCACCAGGATCACCTCGCAGCCGGCCGCGTCCAGGACGCGGATCGCCTGCGGCGCCGACCAGGCGAGTCCGCCCAGGTGGCCGCGGGTGGCCATGGAGCGGATGTAGACGCCCGGATCGGAGGCGTGGTCCGCCATCCGGATCCGGTCGCCGAGCAGCGCCCCGCCGCTGAACGGCGAGGACGGGTCGACGGCCAGGACGCCGACCCGTTTGCCCGCCCGCCGGTAGGCGGAGACCAGCGCGGACGTCGACGTGGACTTGCCGACGCCGGGCGAGCCGGTCAGGCCCACCACGTACGCGCCGCCGGTGAGCGGTGCGAGCGCCGCCATGACCTCGCGCAGCTGCGGGGACGCCCCCTCCACGAGCGAGATCAGCCGGGCCACGGCCCGCGGCCTGCCCTCCCGTGCCTGGGCGACCAGAGCGGGGACGTCCACCATGTGCTGAGCTCCTTGCCTGACCTTGCCGAGGTGACTTACTTGCCGGCGACGCGGACGATCAGCGCGTCGCCCTGACCGCCGCCGCCGCACAGGGCCGCCGCGCCGATGCCGCCGCCGCGCCGCTTGAGCTCCAGGGCCAGGTGCAGCACCACGCGGGCGCCGGACATGCCGATCGGGTGGCCGAGGGCGATGGCGCCACCGTTGACGTTCACCTTCTCGGGGGTAACGCCGAGGTCCTTCATTGACTGGACGGCCACCGCGGCGAAGGCCTCGTTGATCTCGATCAGGTCGAGGTCGTCGACGGTCAGGCCCTCCTTCTTGAGCGCGTGCAGGATGGCGTTGGACGGCTGCGACTGGAGCGAGTTGTCCGGGCCGGCCACGTTGCCGTGGGCGCCGATCTCGGCGATCCACTCCAGGCCCAGCTCCTCGGCCTTGGCCTTGCTCATCACGACGACGGCGGCGGCGCCGTCGGAGATCTGCGAGGAGGAGCCGGCCGTGATGGTGCCGTCCTTGGCGAAGGCCGGGCGGAGCTTGCCGAGGGACTCGGCGGTGGTCTCCGCGCGGATGCCCTCGTCCTTCGAGAAGACGACGGGCTCGCCCTTGCGCTGCGGGATCTCGACCGGGGTGATCTCGGCCTCGAAGATGCCGTTCTTCTGGGCCGCGGCGGCACGCTGGTGCGAGAGGGCGGCGATCTCGTCCTGCTCGGGGCGCCGGATGCCCAGGCGGGTGTTGTGCCTCTCCGTGGACTCGCCCATGGCGATGTTCTCGAAGGCGTCGGTCAGACCGTCGTACGCCATGGCGTCGAGCATCTCCACGGCGCCGTACTTGAAGCCCTCGCGGGACTTGGGCAGCAGGTGCGGGGCGTTGGTCATCGACTCCTGGCCGCCGGCCACGACCACGTCGAACTCACCCGCGCGGATCAGCTGGTCGGCGAGCGCGATGGCGTCGAGACCGGACAGACACACCTTGTTGACGGTGAGGGCCGGGACGTTCATCGGGATGCCGGCCTTGACCGCGGCCTGGCGGGCGGGGATCTGCCCGGCACCCGCCTGGAGCACCTGGCCCATGATCACGTACTGCACCTGGTCGCCGCCGATGCCCGCACGGTCGAGGGCGGCCTTGATCGCGAAACCGCCGAGGTCGGCGCCCGAGAAGGACTTGAGCGAACCGAGCAGGCGACCCATGGGCGTACGGGCGCCCGCGACGATCACTGAGGTGGTACCGGTCGTTCCAGACATGAGGCACGGCCCCTAGGGATGAGAAGTGAACGAGGGTTTACCGCCAATGTACTGAGCGGCGGACCGCCCGGTCATCGGCAGGTCGGTGTGACGGCGCGCACGTTGCGTAACCACCCCGGCGGCGCTGCACTGGAGGCATGCTGACGCGAATCGACCACATCGGGATCGCCTGTTTCGA
This sequence comes from Streptomyces sp. NPDC014891, assembly GCF_043081085.1. NCBI lineage: Bacteria > Bacillati > Actinomycetota > Actinomycetes > Kitasatosporales > Streptomycetaceae > Streptomyces > Streptomyces sp. NPDC014891. The sequence goes on from NZ_JBIBWF010000005.1 coordinate 350,388, forward strand.
CCTGGACAAGACCGTCGAGTTCTACCGTGCCACGTACGGTTTCGAGGTCTTCCACTCCGAGGTCAACGAGGAGCAGGGCGTCCGCGAGGCCATGCTCAAGATCAACGACACCTCGGACGGCGGGGCCTCCTACCTCCAGCTCCTGGAACCCACCCGGGAGGACTCGGCCGTGGGCAAGTGGCTGGCGAAGAACGGCGAGGGCGTGCACCACATCGCCTTCGGAACGGCCGACGTCGACGGCGACGCCGAGGACATCCGCTCCAAGGGCGTCCGGGTCCTCTACGACCAGCCGCGGATCGGCTCGATGGGCTCCCGGATCACCTTCCTGCACCCCAAGGACTGCCACGGCGTCCTCACGGAACTGGTCACCTCGGCAGAGCCGTCGGCTGACCACTCCTCAGCGGAGCACTGACCTCCGGATTCCCGGCCCGGTAGAGTGGGCGACTCCGGGCCGGGGCCGGTCGGGGCCGCTCCGTGCGGCACCGTAGTCGGGATGTCGGGGTCGTCCGATCTGCCACGATTCCCCGGGGGTCCGTCCTCAGCCGTGAGGCCGGACTCGTCGGAGTTGCGAACAGGGTTGGGGTCTCCCCTGCTCGAAGAGCTCGGGGAAGGATGGACCGCGCAGTGCGGGGCTACGAACGCCAGGAGAGCCACCGAGCTGAAGACGACCATCTCGCCAGGTTCGAAGCCGAGATGGACCGGCTGAAGACCGAGCGCGAGAAGGCCGTTCAGCACGCCGAGGATCTCGGATACCAGGTCGAGGTCTTGCGCGCCAAGCTCCACGAGGCGCGGCGCACCATCGCGTCCCGGCCCGCCTACGACAGCGCGGACATCGGCTACCAGGCCGAGCAACTGCTGCGGAACGCGCAGGCGCAGGCCGAGCAGCTCCGCCAGGACGCCGAGCGCGAACTCCGCGACGCCCGCGCGCAGACGCAGCGCATCCTCCAGGAGCACGCCGAGCACCAGTCCCGGCTCCAGGCCGAACTGCACAACGAGGCGGTGCAGCGGCGCCAGCAGCTGGACCAGGAACTCAGCGAGCGCCGCCAGACCGTCGAGGCGCACGTCAACGAGAACGTCGCCTGGGCCGAGCAGCTCCGCGCCCGCACCGAGTCCCAGGCCCGCCGCCTGCTGGAGGAGTCCCGCGCCGAGGCCGAGCAGTCGCTCGCCACCGCGCGCGCCGAGGCCACCCGGCTCGCCGAGGAGACCAGCCGCCGCGTCGGCTCCGAGGCCGAGGCCGCCCGCGCCGAGGCCGAAGCGATTCTGCTGCGCGCCCGCAAGGACGCCGAGCGCCTCCTCGGCGCCGCCTCCAGCCAGGCGCAGGAGGCCACCAGCCACGCCGAGCAGCTCCGCTCCAGCACCGCCGCCGAGACCGACCAGGCCCGCCGCCAGGCCACCGAGCTCTCCCGCGCCGCCGAGCAGCGCATGCAGGAGGCCGAGGAGCGGCTGCGCGCCGCCCGCGCCGAGGCCGAGAAGGCCCTCGCCGAGGCCAAGGACGCCGCCGCCAAGCAGCTCTCCACCGCCGAGTCGGTCAACGAGCAGCGCACCCGCACCGCCAAGACCGAGATCGCCCGGCTGGTCGGCGAGGCCACCAAGGACGCCGAGGCGCTCAAGGCCGAGGCGGCGGAGAAGCTGCGCGAGGCGACCGCCGAGGCGGAGAAGCTCGTCTCCGAGGCCTCCGAGAAGGCCCGTACGGTCGCCGCCGAGGACTCCGCCGCGGCGCTCGCCAAGGCCGCCCGCAACGCCGAGGAGATCCTCACCAAGGCGTCCGACGACGCCCGCGAGACCACCCGCAAGGCCTCCGAGGAGGCCGAGCGGATCCGCCGGGAGACCGAGGCGGAGATCGACCGGCTGCGCTCCCAGGCCGAGGAGCAGGCCGACGAACTGCTCGGGTCGGCGAAGGACGACACCAAGGAGTACCGCGCCAAGACGGTCGAGCTGCAGGAGGAGGCCCGCCGGCTGCGCGGCGAGGCCGAGCAGCTGCGCGCCGAGGCCATCGCGGAGGGCGAGCGGATCCGCGGCGAGGCGCGCCGCGAGGCCGTCCAGCAGATCGAGGAGGCGGCCAGCACCGCCGAGGGACTCCTCACCAAGGCCCGTACCGACGCCGACGAGCTGCGGACGAAGGCCGGCGCCGAGAGCGAGCGGGTCAAGTCGGAGGCCGTGGAGCGCGCCCAGACGCTCCGGGCCCAGGCCGAGGAGACCCTGGAGCGCACCCGCGCCGAGGCCGAGCGGCTGCGCGCCGAGGCCGAGGAGCAGGCCGAGTCGGTCAAGGCGGCGGCCGAGGAGGCCGCGGCCGGGCTGCGCGCGGACGCCGAGCGGGCCGCCGAGGCCCGCCGCGCGGAGGCCGCCGAGGAGCTGACCCGGCTGCACACCGACGCCGAGGCGAAGGTCGCGGCGGCCGGGGAGGAGCTCACCGACGCGCGCGCCGAGGGCGAGCTGATCCGGCGCGAGGCCGCCGAGGAGACGGAGCGGCTGCGGACCGAGGCCGCCGAGCGCATCCGTACGCTCCAGGAGCAGGCCGAGCAGGAGGCCGAGCGGCTGCGGGCCGAGGCCGCGTCGGACGCCTCCGCCACCCGGACCGAGGCGGAGAGCGCGGCGGGACGGCTGCGCACCGAGGCTGCCGAGGAGGCCGAGCGGCTGCGGTCGGAGGCCCAGGAGACCGCCGACCGGGTCCGCGCCGAGGCCGCGGCCGCGGCCGAGCGGGTGGCCGCGGAAGCCGCCGAGGCGCTGGCCGCCGCCCAGGACGAGGCCGTCCGGCGCCGCCGGGAGGCCGAGGAGACCCTGGAGTCGGCCCGTTCCGAGGCCGGCCGGGAGCGCGAGCACGCCCGCGAGCAGTCCGAGGAACTCCTCGCCGCCGCCCGCAAGCGCGTCGAGGACGCTCAGGTCGAGGCGCAGCGCCTGGTCGACGAGGCCGAGGCGCGGGCGACCGAGATGCTCACCACGGCCGAGCAGACCGCCCAGGAGGTGCGGGACTCGGTGGCCGGTCTGCGCGAGCAGGCCGAGGAGGAGATCGCCGGGCTGCGCAGCGCCGCCGAGCACGCGGCCGAGCGGACGCGTTCCGAGGCGCAGGAGGAGGCGGACCGGGTCCGCGCCGACGCCTACGAGGAGCGGGAGCGGGCCGCCGAGGACGCCACCCGCACCCGGACGCGTGCGCAGGAGGAGACGGACGCCGCGAAGGCGCTGGCCGAGCGGACGGTCGCCGAGGCGATCGCCGAGTCGGAGAAGCTGCGGACGGACACCGCCGAGTACGCGCAGCGGGTGCGCACCGAGGTGACGGACGCGCTCGCCGCGTCCGAGCAGGACGCGGCCCGTACCCGCGCCGACGCCCGCGACGACGCGAACCGGATCCGTTCGGAGGCGGCCGAGCGCGCCGATTCGGTCGTCGGCGAGGCCCGCACGGAGGCGGAGCGGATCGCCGCCGAGGCGGAGCAGGTCCTGGACGAGGCCCGTCAGGCGGCGGACAAGCGCCGCGGCGACGCCGCCGAGCAGGCGGACGCCCTCCTCGCGGAGGCGACCTCGGAGGCGGAGCGGCTCACCCGCGAGACGGCCGCCGAGGCCGAGCGGCTCACCGCCGAGGCGGTCGAGCTCATGGAGACGGCCGAGCAGGACGCCCGGCGCCTCCGCACCGAGGCCGAACAGGTCAAGGCCGACGGGGAGGCGCACGCGGAGGCGCTGCGGGCGGCCGCGGTCGCGGACGGCGAGCAGGTCCTCGACGAGGCCCGCAAGGCCGCCGACAAGCGCCGCGCCGACGCCGCCGAGCAGGCCGACGCCCTCATCGCCGAGGCGACCTCGGAGGCCGAGCGGCTCACCCGCGAGACGAACGCCGAGGCCGAGCGGCTCACCGCCGAGGCGGTCGAGCTCATGGAGACCACCGAGCAGGACGCCCGGCGCCTCCGCACCGAGGCCGAACAGGTCAAGATCGACGGGGAGGCGCACGCGCAGGCCCTGCGGAACGCGGCCCTGGCCGACGGCGAGCAGGTCCTCGACGAGGCCCGCAAGGCCGCCGACAAGCGCCGCGCCGACGCCGCCGAGCAGGCCGACGCCCTCATCGCCGAGGCGACCT
>NZ_JBIBWF010000005.1:354544-698254 GCF_043081085.1 Streptomyces sp. NPDC014891
CCTCGGAGGCCGAGCGCCTCACCCGCGAGACGAACGCCGAGGCCGAGCGGCTCACCGCCGAGGCGGTCGCGGAGGCGGAGCGGCTCACCCGCGAGGCCGCCGAACTCGCCGATTCCGTCACGGCGGAGGCCCGCACCGCGGCCGAGGCCACCGTGGGCTCCGCCCGGCAGGACGCCGAGCGGATCCGCACCGAGTCCGAGCGGCTCGGGGCCGAGGCCGAGGCGGCCGCCGAGCAGATGCGCTCGGAGGCCCGCGCGGAGGCCGACCGGACCCTGGACGAGGCGCGGGAGGCCGGCGCGCGGAAGCGTTCCGACGCGGCCGAGCAGGCCGACCAGCTCATCGGCAAGGCGCAGGAGGAGGCGCTGCGCGCCACCACCGAGGCCGAGTCGCAGGCCGACCTGATGGTCGGCGCGGCCCGCAAGGAGGCCGAGCGGATCGTCGCCGAGGCGACCGTCGAGGGCAACTCGCTGGTCGAGAAGGCCCGTACGGACGCGGACGAGCTGCTCGTCGGGGCCCGTGGCGACGCGACGGCCATAAGGGAGCGGGCCGAGGAGCTGCGGGGCCGGATCGAGGGAGAGATCGAGGAGCTGCACGAGCGGGCGCGCCGCGAGAGCGCCGAGCAGATGAAGACGGCGGGCGAGCGGGTCGACAACCTGGTGAAGGCCGCCACCGAGCAGCGTGCCGAGGCCGAGGAGAAGGCCAAGGAGCTGGTCTCCGAGGCGAGTTCCGAGGCGAGCAAGGTCCGGATCGCCGCCGTCCGCAAGGCCGAGGCGCTCCTGAAGGAGGCCGAGCAGAAGAAGGCCTCGCTCGTCGCGGAGGCCGAGGGCATCAAGGCCGAGGCGGAGCGGGCGCTGGCGGAGGCGCGGGCCGAGGCCGAGCAGACGGTCGAGGAGGGCCAGCGCGAGCTGGAGGTGCTCGTGCGGCGCCGCAAGGACATCAATGCCGAGATCTCCCGTGTCCAGGACGTGCTGGAGGCGTTGGAGTCTTTCGAGACCCCCTCCGCCGGCGCGAAGTCCGCCGGGACAGCGGGTGTCAAGGCGGGCGCTTCGGCGGGTTCCACTCGTTCGAGTGGCAAGTCCCAGGACGGCTAGCCACTCAAAAGGCTGGACATTCTCCAGATCAAACGGGCATACGCTCGATGACACGCCGCTTCGGCCCCTAGGATTCCCTCTAACACCTCACCGGTCTCATTCGACAGGAAACCCATGAGCGACACATCCTCCCCCTTCGGCTTCGAGCTCGTGCGGCGCGGTTACGACCGCGGTCAGGTGGACGACCGCATTACCAAGCTCGTTTCCGACCGCGACAGTGCGCTGTCCCGCATCACCTCCCTGGAGAAGCGCATCGAGGAACTCCACCTCGAGACGCAGAACGCCCAGGCTCAGGTCACCGACGCCGAGCCGTCGTACGCGGGGCTCGGCGCCCGGGTCGAGAAGATCCTCCGGCTCGCCGAGGAGGAGGCGAAGGACCTGCGTGAGGAGGCCCGTCGCGCCGCCGAGCAGCACCGCGAGCTGGCCGAGTCGGCCGCCCAGCAGGTGCGCAACGACGCGGAGTCCTTCGCGGCCGAGCGTAAGTCGAAGGCCGAGGACGAGGGCGTTCGGATCGTCGAGAAGGCGCAGGGCGAGGCCAACACGCTGCGCGCCGAGGCGCAGAAGGACGCGCAGTCGAAGCGCGAGGAGGCGGACGCCCTCTTCGAGGAGACCCGCGCCAAGGCCGCCCAGGCCGCCGCGGACTTCGAGACCAACCTGGCCAAGCGCCGCGAGCAGTCGGAGCGCGACCTGGCCTCGCGTCAGGCCAAGGCCGAGAAGCGCCTCGCCGAGATCGAGCACCGGGCCGAGCAGCTCCGCCTGGAGGCCGAGAAGCTGCGTACGGACGCGGAGCGCCGGGCCCGCCAGACGGTGGAGACCGCGCAGCGCCAGGCCGAGGACATCGTGGCCGACGCGAACGCCAAGGCCGACCGGATCCGCAGCGAATCGGAGCGCGAGCTCGCGGCGCTGACGAACCGCCGGGACTCGATCAACGCGCAGCTGACCAACGTCCGCGAGATGCTGGCGACGCTGACCGGTGCCGCGGTGGCCGCGGCCGGTTCCCCGATCGACGACGAGCGTCCGGCCGGCGTCCCGGCCCAGCAGTCCCGCTGACGCGCCCGCCGCGTACGGCCGCCCCCCGTACGGCCGTCCGGGTGAGCGCCGTCGACCTGACGGACAACCGGTAACGAGTTCGTAGCGTTCCTCAGAACCCCCTGTCATTCCGGTGGCGGGGGGTTTTGCGCGCCCGTAGGTTGGATCTCATGATCGAGCTTGAGGGCCTGACCAAGCGATACGGGGCGAAGACCGCGGTCGACCACCTCTCCTTCCAGGTGCGTCCTGGGGTGATCACGGGCTTCCTCGGGCCCAACGGGGCGGGCAAGTCGACGACGATGAGGATGATGCTGGATCTGGACAACCCGACGAGCGGGACGGTCCGGATCGACGGCAAGCACTACCGGGAGCTGGAGGAGCCGCTGAAGTACATCGGCGCGCTGCTCGACGCCAAGGCCATGAACGGCGGCCGCTCCGCGTACAACAACCTGCTGTGCCTCGCGCAGTCGAACCGCATCCCGGAGCGCCGGGTGGGCGAGGTGCTGGACCTGGTGGGTCTGACGCCGGTCGCCCGGAAGAAGTCGAAGGGTTTCTCCCTCGGCATGGGGCAGCGCCTCGGCATCGCGTCGGCGCTGCTCGGCGATCCCGAGATCCTCATGTTCGACGAACCCGTCAATGGTCTGGACCCCGAGGGAATTCACTGGATCCGCAATCTGATGAAGGCGTTGGCGGCCGAAGGCCGGACGATCTTCGTTTCCAGCCATCTCATGAGTGAAATGGCGCTGACGGCCGATCATCTGATCGTGATCGGGCAGGGAAAGCTGCTGGCCGACACGTCGATGGCGGATTTCATCCAGGAGAATTCCCGGAGTTATGTGCGGCTGCGTTCCCCTCAGCAGGAGCGCCTCCGGGACGTGCTGCACGCCCACGGCTTCGTCGCGGTGGAGGCGGGCAGCGGCAACCTGGAGGTCGACGGGGCGACGACCGAGAAGCTGGGTGAACTCGCCGCCGAGAACGGGCTCGTGCTGCACGAGCTGAGTTCCCAGCGCGCCTCGCTCGAAGAGGCCTTCATGCAGATGACCGCCGGTGCGGTGGAGTACCACGCGCACGGCACCGATGTACACGGTGGCGCCCCGGCGCCCGGCCCCCAGTGGGGCACGACCTCCGAGGGAGCCTGAACGATGGCAGCGGTATCCGCGGTCCTGCAGTCCGAGTGGACCAAGATCCGGACGGTGTCCTCGACCGTCTGGACCCTGGCGAGCGCCCTGATCGTCACGGTGGCGATCGGCGCGGCGCTGTCCGCCGTCTTCAACTCCACCTTCGACGACCTCAGCGAGGTCGAGCGGGCCACCTTCGACCCGACCCTGGTCAGCTTCTTCGGGATGACCCTGGGGCAGCTGGCGATGGTCGTCTTCGGCGTCCTGGTGGTGGGGACCGAGTACTCCTCGGGGATGATCCGCACCTCGCTGGCGGCCGTGCCCCAGCGGGCGACCTTCCTCTTCTCGAAGATCGCGGTGGCCGGCGGGCTGGCCTTCGCCGTGGGCCTCGCGACGAGCTTCCTCGCCTTCTTCCTCGGGCAGGCGCTGCTCGGCGAGCACAGCGCCTCGATCGGCGACGACAACGTCCTGCGGGCGGTGATCGGCGGCGGGCTCTACATGGGCCTGATCGCGCTGTTCTCCATGGGCGTGGCGGCGATGCTGCGCTCGTCGATGCTGTCGCTCGGCATCCTGATGCCGTTCTTCTTCCTGGTCTCGCAGATCCTGGCGGCCGTGCCGAAGGCCAAGGAGGTGGCCCGCTACTTCCCCGACCAGGCCGGCTCGAAGATCATGCAGGTCGTCCCGGACGCCATGAACACGGAGGAGGCTCCCTACGGCCCGTGGGCCGGGCTGGGGATCATGGTCCTCTGGGTGGTGGCGGCGCTGGCCGGCGGCTACCTGGTGATGAAGAAGCGGGACGCCTGACCCCGCGGGACCTCCGGGGGCCCCGGCGCCGGTCCCGCGGGATCGCGCCGGGGCCCCTGCGGGACAACCCTGATGTTTCCCCCGGAGCGGGCCCGGAGGTCTTCTCCGCTTCGCCGGAACCGTCAACGGCTGGATAAGCTCCTAGCTCATACGGGGGGCTCCGGCCGACGGCCGCCACGCCCCGACCATGGTGCGACCGACCTGGCGATGGGGCTGGAGAATGATCGAGGCAGTCGGCCTGACGAAGCGCTACGGCGCCAAGACGGCCGTGTACAACCTTTCCTTCCAGGTGAGGCCGGGTGTCGTCACCGGCTTCCTGGGACCGAACGGGTCGGGCAAGTCGACCACGATGCGGATGATCCTGGGGCTCGACCAGCCGTCCGCCGGGCACGTCACGATCGGCGGCCACCCCTTCCGGCAGCTGCCGAACGCGCCCCGCCAGGTCGGCGCGCTCCTCGACGCGAAGGCCGTGCACGGCGGGCGGAGCGCGCGCAGCCACCTGCTGTCGCTCGCGCAGCTCGCGGGCATCCCGGCGCAGCGCGTGGACGAGGTCCTCGGGGTCGTCGGCCTCCAGGACGTGGCGAAGCGGCGCTCCAAGGGCTTCTCGCTCGGCATGGGCCAGCGACTGGGCATCGCGGCGGCGCTGCTGGGCGACCCGCAGGTGCTGCTCTTCGACGAGCCGGTGAACGGTCTGGACCCGGAGGGCATCCTCTGGGTCCGGAACCTGATGAAGAAGCTCGCCGCCGAGGGGCGGACGGTCTTCGTCTCCAGCCACCTCATGAGCGAGATGGCGCTCACCGCCGACCATCTGATCGTGATCGGCCGGGGGCAGCTGCTCTCGGACATGAGCGTCAAGGACTTCATCTCGGCGAACTCCGCCGACTTCGCCCGGGTGCGGACCCCGGCGACCGAGCCGGGTCAGCGGGAGAAGCTGACGGCGGCGCTGATGGAGGCCGGCGGCCAGGTGCTGTCGGAGCCGGACGGCGCGCTGCGGGTGACGGGTCTGCCGCTGCCGCGGATCAGCGACCTCGCGCACGGCGCGGACGTACGGCTCTGGGAGCTGTCCCCGCACCAGGCCTCCCTGGAGGAGGCGTACATGCGCCTGACGCAGGGCGCCGTGGACTACCGGTCCACGGACGACCGGCTCGCGCACCTCCAGCCGCCGCAGCAGCCCGGGCAGCAGGGGTACGGCGTGCCGCCGCAGCCGGTGGCGCAGGACGTGCCGCAGCAGGGCTGGTACGCCCCGCCGCCGCCCGGGCAGAACCCGTACGCGGGAGCGCCCGGACAGCCGCCCGCGGCCGCTCCGTACGCCCCTCCGGTCCCCCCGGCCCCTCCGCGGCCGGCCGCCCCCCAGCCGAGCGACACCCCCAAGGACGCCCGATGACCGCCCCCGCCCCGCACCACGCTCCGGCGCCGCACTCCTACGTCTCCCCGATCCCGGTCCGCAGGGCGCATCTCGGTGACGCGCTGGCCTCCGAGTGGACGAAGATCCGCTCGGTGCGCTCGACGCTGTGGACGCTCGGGGTGATGGTCCTGCTGATGCTGGCCATCGGTCTGGGCGTGGCGGCGATCGCGGCGAGCTCCGAGGCGCCGATGGGCGACGAGTCCGCGCTCGGCTTCGGCTTCTTCGGGATGCTGCCGGCCTCGATCTGTGTGATCACGCTCGGGGTGCTGACCATCGCCTCCGAGTACGGCACCGGCATGATCCGCACGACCCTGACGGCCTGCCCGAGCCGGGCCCGGGTGCTGACGGCGAAGGCGATCGTCTTCTTCCTGCTGGTCTTCACCGTGACGACGGTGGTCGCCACCCTGGTGGGACTCGGGCAGGTCGCCCTGGTGGACTCGGCGGCCGCGCCGTCGGCGTCGGACTGGCTGCGGGCGACGGTCGGCGCGGGCGCCTACCTGGCCCTGCTGGGGCTGCTCTCGCTGGCGCTCGGCACGCTCATCCGCCACTCGGCCGGTGCGATCACGGTGATGATCGGTCTGCTGCTGCTGCCGCTGGTGGCGGCCCTGTTCATGTTCTCCCCGACGCTGAAGTCGGTGCAGGAGTGGCTCTTCACGTACGCGATCCCCTCGCAGATGATCGCGCTGTACGCCGCGCAGCCGCCGTTCGGCGACGCCGGCCCGTCGGGCTGGGAACCGCTGCTGATCATGGCCGGGGTGGCGGGGGCGGCGCTGGCCGGCGCCTACGCCCTGCTGAACAGCCGGGACGTGTAGGGCCCGGCTCCGGGCTCAGTACTTCGGCGCGTTCCTGGACCGCTGCACCCTGCTGGTGCGGCGGTCCTTCGCGTTCCAGCAGGCCTTGTGCCAGTGGCGGCGGTCGTCCACGCCGCCCCACTCGGGCCAGGCGACCACGTGCGGGGCGCCGGGCGGGATCTCCTGGTCGCAGCCGGGGCAGCGGTAGCGCTTGCCGGGCGCGCTGGCCCCGGCGACCAGGCGGACGTACCACTCCTCCCCCTGCCAGGTCTCGGTGCGCTGGGCGCCGCCGTACCGGTCGCCGTGGTCGCCCTGCCGCGACTCGGGCTTCTCGCCGCCTCGGGAACGGTTGTGGCGCGGGGACACGGGCACACCTCACGGGGTCGGGGAACACGGACCGTTCCCTCCAGCCTACGGGCCGCGATGCGGTGCCCCGGGCCCCGCCGGCGGCGGCTTAGCCGAAAATCGCAAGAACTTCATGAACGGCCGTTGCCTTTGGCACGTGTCAGACGTTGGTGCCAGTGCGAGGCGAGTTACGCGTCGGCCGCAGAGGAGGCACAAGGCGATGCGCGTGGGTACGTTCGTTCTGGCAGCGCAGTTCCCGGGCCAGGGGCAGGGCGAGGCCCTGCACCGGGCGGTGCGGACGGCCGAGGTGGCCGAGGAGGCGGGCCTCGACTCGGCCTGGCTCGCGGAACACCACTTCGTGCCGTACGGGGTCTGTCCCTCGGCGGTGACGCTGGCCGCGCTGCTCCTGGGCCGTACCAGAAGGCTGCGGGTGGGCACGGCGGTGAGCGTCCTGCCGAACGTCCACCCGGTCGCGCTGGGCGAGCAGGCGGCCTTGCTGCACCTCACCTCGGGCGGCAGGTTCACCCTCGGGGTGGGCCGGGGCGGCCCCTGGGTCGACCTGGAGGTCTTCGGCGCGGGTCTCGGCGCGTACGAGGAGGGCTTTCCCGAAGCACTCGACCTGCTGCTGCGCTGGCTCTCCGAGCCCCGGGTGGGAGCCGAGGGTGAACGATTCGCCTTCCGCGAGGTGCCGGTGGTGCCCCGCGCCGACGAGCTGATGGGCGGGGACCCGACGCCCGAGGTCGTCGTCGCCTGCACCTCCCCGCGGAGCGTGCGGCTGGCGGCGGAGCGCGGACTGCCGATGCTGCTCGGCATGCACTGCGGGGACGAGGAGAAGGCGGAGATGGTCGCTGCCTGGCGGCGCTGCGCGCGGGAGGCCGGCCGGGACCCGGACGAGATCGCCCGGATCGGGGCGCAGCACGTCTCGGCGGGGGTGGCCCAGCTCGCGGACCGGGCCGCGGACGCGGCCGAGGCCCTGGTGAAGGCGATGCCGGGCTGGTTGAAGCAGGGGCTCGACGCCCATGTCACCGTCGACGGCCGGCACCGGGCGATGCGGGACCCCGTGGCGTACACCGAGCTGCTCTGCGGGCTGCACCCGGTGGGCACTCCCCGGAGCGCGGCGGACCGGCTCGCGGCGACGGCGGAGCGCACGGGCATCACCCGCTACGCCCTGCTCGCCGAGGGCACGGGCGACCTCGCGGCGACCGAGGAGAACGTGCGGCGGCTCGGCACGGAGGTCCTGCCGCTGCTCGTCTGACCCCTGGGACGGACGTGCGATCCGTACGGGCGGGGGCGGGCCGTCCGTGCGGGCGGCGCACGGTCGTTCGGGGCTGTGCTGCCGCTCCGGCACCTCCGCGCGGCGATGCGCGTCGGCACGCATCGGCCGTGTCTCCCGCGATGCGGAGCGACAGCACCATGTCTCAGCAGTCGCGCAGTTCCGGCGACTGGTTCAGCAGCTGCCCCCGTACGGACGTGAAGCGGGCGAGCCGCTCGTCCACCGACGGGTCCAGCGGGAAGACCGCCACCCGGTGGCAGTTCTGGAAGGCGAGACGCACCCCGAAATGCCGCTGCAGCGCACCACGAATGGCGTCGCTCGCGAGCGCGCGCAGCAGCTGACCACGTGCCTGCTCATTCGGCGGCGGCGTCTGGTTGTCGGCGAACTCTCCGCCGTCGACCTTCAGCTGGGCCACCAGAGAACTGATCATCTCCCATGCGTAGGGCAGGGAGGTCCGGACGCAGTCGACGAAGTCGGCTTCGTCGACCTCGCCTCGCTCGGCCTGTTCCAACAGTGCCGGTGAGACGTCGAGCGACATGGGTTCTCCTCTCGCGACCCCGCGCACGGGGTCTTGCGGGCAGGGCGAAGGCCGGGCCGGCCGCCACGCAGCGTGCACGGACGACGACCTCCAGCTTCCACGGTAAGCGCGCAGTCCTGCACGCACCAGGAGATGGGGAGTACAACCGGCTGATAACCGACGGGTGTTCGGCTCAGGATCATGCCCGCGGGAGGCCGGGGCGATGCCCGAATCGCGCGGAAGAGCGCCCGTCTTGTAGCGTTGCCGACCATGCGTCTCGTCATCGCCCGTTGCTCCGTGGACTACGCGGGCCGGCTCACGGCCCACCTGCCCTCCGCGCCCCGTCTGATCCTCGTCAAGGCAGACGGCAGCGTCTCCATCCACGCGGACGACAGGGCGTACAAACCGCTCAACTGGATGTCCCCGCCCTGCACGCTCAAGGAGGGCGCCGGCGACGAGGCGGGCGTCTGGACCGTGATCAACAAAGCGGGCGAGAAACTGATCATCACGATGGAGGAGATCCTCCACGACTCCTCGCACGAGCTCGGGGTGGACCCCGGCCTCATCAAGGACGGCGTCGAGGCTCACCTCCAGGAGCTGCTCGCCGACCGCATCGAGATCCTCGGCGAGGGCTACTCCCTGATCCGCCGCGAGTACCCGACCGCGATCGGACCGGTGGACATCCTCTGCCGGGACTCCGACGGGGCGACGGTCGCGGTCGAGATCAAGCGGCGCGGTGAGATCGACGGCGTCGAGCAGCTGACCCGCTACCTGGAGCTGCTCAACCGCGATCCGCACCTCGCGCCGGTCCGGGGCGTCTTCGCGGCGCAGGAGATCAAGCCGCAGGCCCGGGTCCTGGCGACGGACCGCGGGATCGGCTGCGTGGTCCTGGACTACGACGCGATGCGGGGCATCGAGGACGACAAGCTGCGGCTGTTCTGAGGACGGCGGGCGGTACGGGGAAGGCCCCGGGTGCGGTGGACGCGCCCGGGGCCTTCCCCGTACCCGGGGTCGTTCAGGCGGGCGTCCCGGAAGCGGTGGGGTCGCCGGGGGCGGGCCGGGCGTCGCCCAGGGTCGAGGAGGCGGAGATGCTGGGGCTGTTCTCCTCCTCGGTCGTCGGGGAGGTGGTCGGCGGGGAGGTGGTCGGCTCCGGCGCGGTCGTCGTCACCGGCGGAGTCGTCGTGGTCGGGGGCTTCGACGTCGTGGCCGGCGGCTTCGGGGGCGTCGTCGTGGGCCCGGGCGGCCCGGTGGTCGGACCGGTGGGAGCGGTCGTCGTCGTGGGCGGCGGGGTCGTCGACGGGCTGTCCGAGGCCGACGGGGTGCCGGAGCCGTCGGGGGTCCCCGAGTTCGACGGGTCCGCCGGGTCCGTGGACGAGGCGCTCCCGGAGGCGGAGGGGCTCGGGGAACCGGAGCGGCTGGGGCCGCCGGTCTCGCCGGGTCCGCCCTCCTCCCCCTCGGCGGGCTCCTCGCCGTCGGTGCCGTCGTCGAGGGGGTCGTCGGTGGCCGTGCTGTCGGAGGTGACGTGGTTGGTGGCCGGGTCCTCGCCGTTCCCGGAGGTCGCGCCGAGCGTGACGACGGTGCCGAGGACCGCGACGAGCAGCGCGCCGGCGCCGACGGCGGCGAGGTTGCGGCGCGCGCCGCTGATGATGCCGCCCCGGAGGCTCGGGCGGCCGGCGCCCTTGTCGGTGTCGGGGCGGGTGATGAGCGTCGGGCCCTCGTCGGCGAAGTCGGGGAACGCGGGCATCGAGGACCGGGCCGTGCCCTGGGCGGGGCCGCCGAGGGTCGGTGCCTTGGCCGGGAAGGCGACCGGCGGGGTCGTGGCCGGCGTCGGCGCCGACGGCGCCGGGAAGGGCTCGGCGGCCGGTCTGCGGCCGGGGCCCCGCAGGGAGGGCACGCCGCGGGGCGGTGAGACGGGCTCCTCGGTGCGGGCGGCGGGGGCGGCGTGCTCGCCGGAGAGGTCGGCGACCAGGGCGAGGGCGCGGCGGCCCGCGACGGTGCCGCGCTTGTCGGCGAGCACCCCGCGCATGCCGATGGAGGCCTCCAGTTCGGCGCGGGCCCGCTCCAGGTTTCCGGCGCACAGGGCGAGGACGCCCAGCTCGTGGTGGAAGTAGGCCTCCTCGGCGACCTCGCCGGTGAGCCGGGCGGCCTCCTGTCCGGCGCGCAGCGCCCGCTCCCAGGCGCCCCAGTGCAGTCCGGCGGCGAAGGCGGGGGCGGCGGCGCGGGCGAGCAGGACGGCGGTGGCGCGGTGCTCGGCCTCCGTGTCGGGGGTGCTCCCGTTGCCGGCGACGAGGACGGAGAGGGCGGCGAGCAGGGCGTCGGACTCGGCGGCCGCCCGCTCGGGGGTGACGGAGGGGTGCGCGGCCCACCAGGCGTAGTGCTGGGCGGCGGTGTGGGCGCGGTCGGCGGCGGCGTGGGCGGGCTCGTACCCCTGGGCGAGGAGCTGGGTGAGGACTCCGGCGGCGAGCCGGTAGCGGGGGCCGACCGGGGAGAGCAGGCCGCAGGCCCGCAGTTCGCCGAGGGCGGCGTCGGCGTGGGTGTCGCCGACGAGGGCCGGCAGGTGGGCCTGGTGCGGGACCTCGCCGCCGAGGGCGACGGCGAAGCGGAGGGCCGTCTGGGCGGAGCGGCTGAGGCGGGAGGCGAGCAGGGCGGCGGGGGCGGCGCCCTCGCCGAGGCTGGGCAGGGGTATCTCGCGGAGTTCGACGTCGGGGTCCTCGACTCCGTCGAAGGCCGCGGCGGCGGCGGCCGCGGCGGCTTCCGGGTCGGTGGGCCCGAAGGCCTCCTCCAGGGCGCCGAAGGCGTCGAACTCGGCGGGGGTGACGCGGAGCCGGTCGCGCTGGCGGAGCAGGGCGCCGGCCTGGACGAAGCGGAGCGGCAGCCCCTCGGACTCGAACCAGAGGTCTCCGGCCCAGTTGGCCTCGTCGTCGCTGAGGGTGCGGCCGACGGCGCTCTCCAGGAGCTCGATCGCGGCGCCGCGGCCGAGGCCGGCGAGGTGGATGTCCTCGACGTGGGCGTCGGGGGACGGCGCGGGGGTGTCGGGTCCGGCGGCGAGCAGGAAGGCGCACTCGGGGGCGGCGGCGAGGAACTCGTCGAGGGCGGCGCCGCCGAACTCCAGGTCGTCGACGAGCACGACGGCGCCGATCTCGCGGAGCCGTTCGTGGAGGACGTCCTGGCCGGGCCGGTGGTCGGGGGCGTGCCGGACGGCGGCGAACAGTTCGTGGAGGAGTTCGGCGGGGGTGCGGTGGTGGCCGGAGAGCCGGACGACCCCGTCGGGGGCGAGGTCGGCGCAGTCGGCGGCGACGGCGTCGAGGAGGGCGGTGCGGCCGGATCCGGCGGGGCCGCTCAGGCGGGCGGAGCGGCCGCGGCCGAGGATGCCGGCGAGCCGCTCGCGCTCCTCCTGGCGTTCGAGCAGGGGCAGCGCGGGCGCGACCGGGCCAGGCGGTACGGGAGGGGCGGCGGCGCGGGCGGCCTCGGCGCGCTCCTCGGGGGTGCGGGGGCGGGGGGCCTCGGGTTCCTGGCCGGGCGGGCAGGGTTCGATCTCGCTGCCGTCGACGGGGTTGACGGTGACGAGCAGGTCGCCGGAGACGAGCCGGACGACGCGGGCACGCGCGGGTGCGGGGGCCGGGGCGGGGGCGCCGCGACCCTGGCGGGCGTCCTCGCCCTCGCCGTCGTGTCCGTACTCCTCCGGCCCGCGGTTGATCGGGTCCATGGTCCAAGCCCCCAAGAAGCGGTGTCCGGTGCCCGCCGGGTGGGTCCGTCAATGTGCAGGCGACCGAACCCTAGACCGTGGTCAGGCGCTCGGGAACAGGTGGGGTGCCCACGAGACCCAGTCGTCACGGTCTTGTGAGGATTGCGCGTGACGCCGGGTTCGCACGGCTGCTTCACACGGGTGTCACCGGCGGGTCGTCCCGCACCGGGCCTGCCCCGCTCCGGGTGGTCACAC
This sequence comes from Streptomyces sp. NPDC014891, assembly GCF_043081085.1. Taxonomy (NCBI): domain Bacteria; kingdom Bacillati; phylum Actinomycetota; class Actinomycetes; order Kitasatosporales; family Streptomycetaceae; genus Streptomyces; species Streptomyces sp. NPDC014891. The sequence continues at coordinate 366,858 of NZ_JBIBWF010000005.1, forward strand.
CCGGGGCAGGGACTCCAGGGCGAGGCCGCCCTCGATGGCGAGGATGCGGTGCAGCTTGGTGGCGACGAGCAGCCGCTGCATCTGGGGCGGCACCCCGCGCAGGACGAGCCGCCGGCCGCAGCGGCCCGCGCGCCGGTGGGCGCCCATGATGACGCCGAGTCCGGTCGCGTCCCAGGAGTCCAGGCCGGTCAGGTCGAGCACCAGGTCGCCGACGCCGTCGTCGACGGCCGAGTGCAGGACCGTACGGGCGTCCGCCGCGCTGCGGACGTCGAGGCGGCCCCCGACGACCAGCTCGACTTGGTCGCCCCTGATGTGCATATGCGCTCCCCGAGAGTGCTCCGTCTTCGCAACAACTGACTGCCGCACCGGCAGATACGTTGCGCCTTGTCAGCGAACCGATACCGAAATTCACCCCACGGGGTGAGGCGGGGTGGCGGGCCGTGCTCAGTACTTGTAGAAGCCCTGCCCGCTCTTGCGGCCGATGTCACCCGCGTCCACCATCCGGCGCATCAGTTCCGGCGCCGCGAACTTCTCGTCCTGGGACTCGGTGTAGATGTTGGTGGCCGCGTTCACCAGGATGTCGATGCCGGTGAGGTCGGCGGTGGCGAGCGGGCCCATGGCGTGGCCGAAGCCGAGCTTGCAGGCGATGTCGATGTCCTCGGCCGTGGCGACGCCGGACTCCTGGAGCTTGGCGGCCTCGACGACGAGGGCGGCGATGAGGCGGGTGGTGACGAAGCCGGCGACGTCGCGGTTGACGACGATGCAGGTCTTGCCGACCGACTCGGCGAACTCCCGCGCGGTGGCGAGGGTCTCGTCGCTGGTCTTGTAGCCGCGGACGAGCTCGCAGAGCTGCATCATCGGGACCGGGGAGAAGAAGTGGGTGCCGACGACGGCCTCGGGCCGGGCGGTCACCGCGGCGATCTTGGTGATCGGGATCGCGGAGGTGTTGGAGGCGAGGACCGCGCCGTCCTTGGCGACCTTGTCGAGCGAGCGGAAGATCTCGTGCTTGACGTCGAGGTTCTCGAAGACGGCCTCGACGACGATGTCGGCGTCGGCGACGGCCTCCAGCTCGGTGGTGGCGGTGATGCGGCCGAGCGCGGCCTCGGCGTCGGCGGCGTCCAGCTTGCCCTTGGCGACGAACCGGTCGTACGACGCCTTGATGCCGTCGGTGCCCCGGGTGAGCGCGGCGTCGGTGACGTCACGCAGGACGACGTCCCAGCCCGCCTGTGCCGAGACCTGCGCGATGCCGGATCCCATGAGTCCGGCCCCGATGACGGCGAGCTTCCTGGCCACGATGTTCCACCCCTTAACGCCTGTTCACTTCTGGCTCTCCGGCGGAGATTAGCGGTCGGGAGGCGTCATGTGACCGTGAAGTAATGCGCGTCACGCCCTGTTTGACGGACGTCACACTCGCAGCACCCCGTTCGCGGGGTCAGTCCTCCCGTACGGCGTACGTCAGCACCTTGTCGCCGAGCAGCTCCCCGGCGATGCCGCTCTCGGGCCTGATGCTGCTGTACGGGGTGCTCGTGGCCCTGGTCGGCGCGGCGCTCGCCGTGACGGTCGGCACACGGACGTTCCAGAAGGCCCTCGCCTGACTAGGCTGGACCCATGGTCAATCTGACGCGCATCTACACCCGCACCGGCGACCAGGGCACCACGGCTCTCGGCGACATGAGCAGGACCGCCAAGACCGATCTGCGGATCTCGGCGTACGCCGACGCCAACGAGGCCAACGCCGCCATCGGTACGGCCATCGCCCTGGGACAGCTCGACGCGGAGCTCGTGAAGGTCCTCGTCCGGGTGCAGAACGACCTCTTCGACGTGGGCGCGGACCTCTGCACTCCGGTGTTGGAGGACCCCGAGTACCCGCCGCTGCGCGTCGAGCAGTCGTACGTCGACAAGCTGGAGGCCGACTGCGACCTCTTCCTGGAGTCGCTCGACAAGCTGCGCTCCTTCATCCTGCCGGGCGGCACGCCCGGGGCGGCGCTGCTGCACCAGGCGTGCACGGTGGTCCGGCGGGCGGAGCGCTCCACCTGGGCGGCCCTGGAGGTGCACGGCGAGACGATGAACGCCCTGACCGCCACCTACCTCAACCGGCTCTCAGACCTGCTCTTCATCCTTGCTCGTACGGCGAACAAGCAGGTCGGGGACGTGCTCTGGGTCCCGGGCGGGGAGCGCTGAGGCCTCCTCCGGGGCCTTCCGCGGGAAGAGCGCGTAGCTGAGCGCGATCAGGCCGTGGATGCCCGCCGACCGCCAGGCGACGAAGATCCAGCCGTAGAGGCCGTCGGTGTTCCCGTCCTCGCCGACGTACAGGGCGGCCAGCAGCAGCAGTCCGGAGGCGACGGCCGCCGCCGTCACCGAGCCGAGCCAGACCCTGCCCTCGTGGCGGGCCCGGGCCATCCCGTACCGCGGGGGCTTGGGGGGCCGCGGCGCACCGCCGAGGCGGTGGGCGGCGTGGCCGTCGAGCCACTTCACGGTGCGGTGGCCGTGGCCGACGGTGTACCCGATGTACAGGGCGGCGAGACCGTGCTTCCAGCTGGGGTCGGCCCCGTTCTTGAGGTCGATGGCGGTGACGACCAGGAGCAGGACCTCCAGGAGCGGCTCGCAGAGCAGCAGCGCGATACCCGTCCGGGGCATCTTCAGGAGGTAGCGGGCGGCGAGGCCGGCGGCCAGCAGGACCCAGAAGCCGACCTCGCAGACGACGATCAGCGTGACGATCACGGCGGTTCCCCTTTCGGTACCCCCTCAGCGTCCCGCGCGATCCGGCCGTCCTCGTCGTCGCCGGTGACGAAGTCCGCCTACATCCTTCGGCGGAGGCACGGATCGGTCCGGACGAGGAGGCCGGGGCCGGTGCGGACGTGTTGGATGAGTACGTGACGCTCCCCCGCCCGCTCCGCTTCGACCTGCTCATGGGCCTCCTCGGGTTCTCCAGCGGACTCCTCCTGTGGTCCTTCGGGCTCTACACGACGGGCGACCGTCTCCTCGACCAGCGGTGGGCTCCCCTGATCCCGCTCGCCGTGATGGCCGTGATGGAGGCGCTGCGCCGGACGCTGCCGCGGACCGCGCTGGCCGTCGGCACCCTCGCGATCGTCGCCGACCAGCTCACCAACGGGAACCTGATCACGATCCTGATGTTCACGGACCTGGTCTACGCGGCCGTCGTCTACGGCCCGCCCGCCACCGCCCGGCGGGTCCCCTACACGACCGGCCTGGTCACGGTGGCGGTCACCGTCGGCTTCCTCGTCTGGTGGCAGAACGCGATCGCGCTGCTCGTCGGGGCGCTCACCGGCATGATCTCCTTCATGCCCGCGATGACCGGCGCCGTCGTGCGCAACCACCGGGAGGCGGCCGAGGCGGCCCGGCTGCGGGCCGAGCAGACGGCGCTGCTCGCCGAGATGGACCGCGCGCAGGCGGTCGTCGCCGAGCGGGCCCGGATGGCGCGCGAGCTGCACGACATGGTGGCGAACCACCTCTCGGCGATCGCGATCCACTCCACGGCCGCCCTGTCGCTCGACGAGCCCGCCACCACCCGGCAGGCGCTCACCGTGATCCGCGAGAACAGCGTGGCGGGCCTGTCCGAGATGCGCCGGCTCATCGGCATCCTCCGGGACAGCAGCGGGGACACGGAGCCGGCCGCCGCCCCCACGCTCGCCGCCCTCGACGCGCTGGTCGACCAGGCGCGGGCCAACGCCCGGCCGAGCGGTCTCGACCTCGTCCTGGAGGACACCAGGGAGAGCGCGGCGGGGCTTCCCGCGCCGGTGGAGCTGGCCGCGTACCGGATCGTGCAGGAGTCCCTGACGAACGCGCTCAAGCACGCGGCGCCGGGCGAGGTCCGGGTGGTGCTCGGCCGGGAACCCAAGGCCCTGACGGTCGAGGTGACGAGCCGCTACGGGGAGCGTCCCGGCCCGACGGCGCCCGGCTCGGGGGCCGGCCTCGTGGGGATGCGGGAGCGGGTGGAGCTGCTCGGCGGCGCCTTCGAGGCGGGTCCGGTGACGGACCACGACGGACGCAAGCGGTGGCAGGTCAGGGCGGAACTGCCCATGGACGTGAGGGACGAGGAGCAGGCATGACAGTGCGGGTGGTGGTCGCCGAGGACCAGTCCGCGGTACGGGCGGGCCTGGTGCTCATCCTGGGCAGCGCCCCGGACATCGAGGTCGTCGGCGAGGCGGCGGACGGCGAGCGGGCGGTGGAGCTGGCCCGCGCGCTCCGCCCCGACCTGGTCCTGATGGACGTGCAGATGCCCCGGATGGACGGGGTGACGGCGACCGGGATCGTGGTGTCGGAGGGACTGGCCGACGTGCTGGTGCTGACGACCTTCGACCTCGACGCCTATGTCTTCGGGGCGCTGCGGGCGGGGGCGTCGGGCTTCCTGCTGAAGAACGCGGAGGCGCGGGAGCTGATCGAGGCGGTCCGGACGGTGGCGCGCGGCGAGGGGCTGATCTCCCCGGCGGTGACCCGGCGGCTGATCGCGGAGTTCGCGGCGACGGGCCGCGCGGTCCGGGAGCCGTCGGGGACGGACCCATCGGTGCTCGACGCCCTGACGCCCCGGGAGCGGGAGGTGCTCTCGACGCTGGGCCAGGGGCTGTCGAACGCGGAGATCGCGGTACGGCTCGACATGGCGGAGGCGACGGTGAAGACGCACGTCAGCAAGGTGCTCGGAAAGCTGGAGCTGCGGAGCAGGGTCCAAGCGGCCGTCCTGGCACAGGAGTTGGGGGTGTAGCGGACCTCACCGACGTTGGTCTGGACCTCTTGACGGTTGGTCCAGACCTTTCTACGCTCGCGGGGCGCGCGCATCTTCACGGACCACCGGACCACCCCCACCCATGTCCGTCCGCAACTTGAGGAGCACCGTTGAGCACTCAAGCACCGACGCGCAGAACAGGGTTCAGACACCGGGCCGCCGCCGGCCTCACCGCCCTGATCCTGCCCCTGGCCGCCATGGTCGGCCTCGCCACGCCCGCGGAAGCCGCCACCTCGGCCACCGCCACGTACACCAAGACCCAGGACTGGGGCACCGGATTCGGTGCCAGCTGGACCGTCAAGAACACCGGCACCACCACAATCAGCTCCTGGACCGTCGAGTGGGACTACCCCGCCGGTACGTCCGTCACCTCCGCCTGGGACGCCTCCGTCACCAGCTCCGGCAACCACTGGACCGCCAAGAACGTCGGCTGGAACGGGACCCTCGCCCCCGGCGCCTCGGTCTCCTTCGGCTACAACGGCGCGGGCCCCGGCGCCCCCAGCGGCTGCAAGATCAACGGCGCCGCCTGTGACGGCACCAGCCAGCCCGGCGACAACGCCCCCTCCGCCCCCGGCACCCCCGTGGCCTCGGACATCACCGACACCTCGGTGAAGCTCACCTGGACCGCGGCCACCGACGACAAGGGCGTCAAGAACTACGACGTCAAGCGGGACGGCACCACCGTCGCGACCGTCACCGGCCTCACGTACACCAACACGGGCCTGACCGCCGGCACCGACTACAGCTACACCGTCGTCGCCCGCGACACCGTCGACCAGACGGGCCCCGCCTCCGGCGCGACCCCCGTCCGCACCACCGGGGGCGGCGGCGGCCAGCCGAACCCCAACGCGGTGAAGATGGGCTACTTCACCAACTGGGGCGTCTACGGGCGCAACTACCACGTGAAGAACATCGTGACCTCGGGCTCCGCGTCCAAGATCACCCACATCAACTACGCGTTCGGCAACGTCCAGGGCGGCAAGTGCACCATCGGTGACGCCTACGCCGACTACGACAAGGCCTACACCGCCGACCAGTCCGTCGACGGCGTCGCCGACACCTGGGACCAGCCGCTGCGCGGCAACTTCAACCAGCTGCGCAAGCTGAAGAAGGCCTACCCGAACATCAAGATCCTCTGGTCCTTCGGCGGCTGGACCTGGTCGGGCGGCTTCGGCCAGGCCGTCCAGAACCCCGCGGCCTTCGCGCAGTCCTGCTACGACCTGGTCGAGGACCCGCGCTGGGCCGACGTCTTCGACGGCATCGACCTGGACTGGGAGTACCCGAACGCCTGCGGTCTCTCCTGCGACACCAGCGGCGCCGCCTCCTTCAAGAACATGATGCAGGCCATGCGGGCCAAGTTCGGCGCCAACTACCTGGTCACCGCGGCCGTCACGGCCGACGCCTCCACCGGCGGCAAGATCGACGCCGCCGACTACGCGGGCGCCGCACCGTACATGAACTGGTTCAACGTGATGACGTACGACTTCTTCGGCGGCTGGGCGGCGCAGGGTCCGACGGCCCCGCACTCCCCGCTCACCGCGTACGCCGGCATCCCGCAGCAGGGCTTCAACTCCGCCGAGGCCATCGCCAAGTTCAAGGCGAAGGGCGTGCCCGCCAACAAGCTGCTGCTCGGCATCGGCTTCTACGGCCGCGGCTGGACCGGCGTCACCCAGGCCGCCCCCGGCGGCACGGCGACCGGGCCCGCCCCCGGCACCTACGAGCCGGGCATCGAGGACTACAAGGTCCTCAAGAACACCTGCCCGGCCAACGGCACCGTCGCGGGCACGGCCTACGCCCACTGCGGCAGCAACTGGTGGAGCTACGACACCCCCGCCACCGTGAACTCGAAGATGAGCTGGGCCAAGAACCAGGGCCTCGGCGGAGCGTTCTTCTGGGAGTTCAGCGGTGACACCAGCAACGGCGAGCTCGTCGGCGCCATCAACACCGGTCTGAACTAACCCCCCACGGGGTCACGAAGAAGCGGGGGCCGGCGCAGCACGCCGACCCCCGCTTCCTCATGTCCTACGCGACATTCACCCTCTGCCCCGGAGGCGCCGCCTCCAGCCAGGCCATGAAGCCCGTCCGGGCGTCCTCGCTCATCGCGAGCTCCAGGCGGACGCCCTCGTACATGCAGGGCTGGATCACCATGTCGGAGAGGAGCGCGAGCTCCTCCTCGCCCTCCGGCATCCGGCGCTCCAGGGCCACGATGGAGGAACGCTCCAGGACACGGCGCGGGCGGGGCGCGTACGAGAAGACCCGGAACCAGGCGATCTCGTCACCGCTGTAGCGGGCGACGCCGTACGTCCAGCCCTTGCCGCTCGGATCCGGATCGTCCGGGACGTTCCAGTGCAGCGAGCAGTCGAAGGTGCCGCCGGCGCGCTGGATCAGCCTTCGGCGCAAGCCGAAGACGAAGAGTCCGATCACCACCAGTGCGACGACCAGGCCGCACACGAGCAGAGCGAGGAACATCTTCACCGACCTCCTCGCTGCGTCCCGTAGCCGACACCGCCGGCAGAACCGAATACGACCTGCATCTGCATCGCCTCAGCCGCGGCACGGTCTGGATGGCTCCAGACCGTGCCGCGGCTGAGGGCACTACTCTGCGCGGACCGTCAGCGGACCGCTACCGCGCGCAGCCGGACGTCGGCGCGCCGCTCGGCGGCCGCGTCGGAGTCCGACTTCGCACGCTCCAGCGCGCGCTCGGCGCGCTGGGCGTCGATCTCGTCCGCCAGCTCGCAGACCTCCGCGAGCAGCGACAGCTTGTCGTCGGCGAACGAGATGAATCCACCGTGGACGGCGGCGACGACGGTCGCGCCCTCGCTGGTACGGATGGTCACCGGGCCCGACTCCAGCACACCGAGCAGCGGCTGGTGGCCGGGCATGACGCCGATGTCGCCGGAGGTGGTACGCGCGATGACCAGGGTGGCCTCGCCGGACCAGACACTCCGGTCCGCGGCGACCAGCTCGACGTGCAGCTCAGCAGCCAAGGGTGGCTCCTCGGGTCACCACCCGGCGGTCGTGCCGGGTGTTGGGGTCAATTCTAAGGGGCGTGGTGAGGGGGGCGGGACCGGAATCCCGCCCCCCTCGGGAGAGCACGGGGCTCAGGAGACGCCGAGCTCCTTGGCGTTGGCCTTGAGGTCCTCGAGGCCACCGCACATGAAGAACGCCTGCTCGGGGAAGTGGTCGTACTCACCGTCGCAGATCGCGTTGAACGCGGCGATCGACTCGTCGAGCGGAACGTCCGAACCGTCCACACCGGTGAACTGCTTCGCCGCGTGGGTGTTCTGGGACAGGAAGCGCTCGACACGGCGGGCGCGGTGGACAACGAGCTTGTCCTCCTCGCTCAGCTCGTCGATACCGAGGATCGCGATGATGTCCTGGAGGTCCTTGTACTTCTGCAGGATTCCCTTGACGCGCGTGGCGGCGTCGTAGTGGTCCTGCGCGATGTAGCGCGGGTCCAGGATCCGGGACGTGGAGTCCAGCGGGTCCACGGCCGGGTAGATGCCCTTCTCGGAGATCGGACGGGAGAGAACCGTCGTCGCGTCGAGGTGGGCGAAGGTGGTCGCCGGCGCCGGGTCGGTGAGGTCGTCGGCGGGGACGTAGATCGCCTGCATGGAGGTGATCGAGTGACCACGGGTCGAGGTGATGCGCTCCTGGAGGAGACCCATCTCGTCGGCCAGGTTCGGCTGGTAACCCACCGCGGAGGGCATGCGGCCGAGCAGGGTCGACACCTCGGAACCGGCCTGCGTGAAGCGGAAGATGTTGTCGATGAAGAACAGCACGTCCTGCTTCTGCACATCGCGGAAGTACTCCGCCATGGTCAGACCGGCGAGGGCCACGCGGAGACGGGTGCCCGGGGGCTCGTCCATCTGGCCGAAGACCAGGGCGGTCTTGTCCAGAACGCCGGCCTCCTCCATCTCCACCATGAGGTCGTTGCCCTCACGGGTGCGCTCACCGACGCCCGCGAAGACCGACACACCGTCGTGCAGCTTGGCCACACGGACGATCATCTCCTGGATCAGAACGGTCTTGCCGACACCGGCACCACCGAACAGACCGATCTTTCCACCCTTGACGTACGGGGTGAGAAGGTCGACGACCTTCAGGCCGGTCTCGAACATCTCGGTCTTGGACTCGAGCTGGTCGAAGGCGGGGGCCTTGCGGTGGATGGTCCAGCGCGGCGCGTCGGCCACGGTGGACTCGTCCGCGTTCAGCACCTGACCCAGCGTGTTGAACACGCGGCCCTTGGTGACGTCGCCGACGGGCACCGTGATGCCGTCGCCGGTGTCGACCACGGGGGCCTGGCGGACCAGACCGTCGGTGGGCTGCATCGAGATGGTGCGGACGACGCCGTCACCGAGGTGCTGGGCGACCTCGAGGGTCAGGGTCTTGGTCCCGCCCTCGACGGCCGGGTCCGGAACCTCGACGTTCAGCGCGTTGTAGATCTCCGGCATCGCGTCGACGGGGAACTCCACGTCGACGACCGGGCCGATGACCCGGGCGACGCGGCCCGTGGCGGCGGCCGTCTCAACAGTGGTCGTCATTACTTGTCACTCCCCGCGGTCGCGTCGGCCAGGGCTGCGGTGCCACCGACGATCTCGCTGATTTCCTGGGTGATTTCGGCCTGGCGGGCCGCGTTGGCAAGTCGGGAGAGGTTGTTGATCAAGTCTCCCGCGTTGTCGGTCGCCGACTTCATCGCGCGTCGCGTGGCGGCGTGCTTGGAAGCAGCCGACTGCAGCAGCGCGTTGTAGATCCGGCTCTCGACGTACCGGGGCAGCAGGGCGTCGAGGACGTCCTCCGCCGACGGCTCGAAGTCGTACAGCGGACGAAGGGTGTCCTTGTCGCCCGCCTCCTTCGCCACCTCGTCGAGGCTGAGGGGCAGCAGCCGGGCCTCGACCGCCGTCTGCGTCATCATCGAGACGAACTCGGTGTAGACGATGTGGAGCTCGTCCACACCACCCTCCGCCGTGTCCTTCTCGATCGCCTCGATCAGCGGAGCCGCGATCGTCTTGGCGTCGCCGTACGACGGCTGGTCCGTGAACCCGGTCCACGAGCCGGCCAGCTTCCGCTCACGGAAGTTGTAGTGCGCGATGCCACGACGGCCCACCACGTAGATGGTGACCTCGCGGCCCTCGGCCTCCAGCTTCGCCGTCAGCTTCTCCGCCGCCTTGATGGCGTTGGAGTTGAAGGCACCGGCCAGACCGCGGTCGCTCGAGAGGAGCAGGACCGCGGCGCGGATCGGGTTCTCCGCCTCGGTGGTCAGCGGGTGCTTGTCGTTCGCACCCGTGGCCACCGCCGTGACCGCGCGCGTCAGCTCGGTCGCGTACGGAGTCGACGCCTGCACCTTGCGCTGCGCCTTGACGACACGCGAGGCGGCGATCATCTCCATCGCCTTGGTGATCTTCTTCGTCGCGGTGACGGATTTGATGCGACGCTTGTAGACCCGGAGCTGCGCTCCCATGAGTCAGGTCCCTTCCGTCGTCACTTCGAGACGTTGACGGCGGCAGGAGCGTCCTCGCCCAGCAGCTTGCCGTCAGAGGTCTCGAACTGCTTCTTGAACTCCGCGATGGCGTCGCCCACGGCCTGCAGGGTGTCGTCGGACATCTTGCCGCCCTCACGGATGGAGGTCATGAGACCGGAGTGGCTCTGGCGCAGGTACGCCAGGAGCTCGGCCTCGAAGCGACGGATGTCGACGACCGGGACGTCGTCCATCTTGCCGGTGGTGCCGGCCCAGACGGAGACGACCTGGTTCTCGGTGGGCATCGGCTGGTACTGAGCCTGCTTGAGCAGCTCGACCATGCGCTGTCCACGCTCCAGCTGCGCCTTGGACGCGGCGTCCAGGTCCGAACCGAAGGCGGCGAACGCCTCCAGCTCACGGAACTGGGCCAGGTCCACGCGGAGGCGACCGGAGATCTGCTTCATCGCCTTGTGCTGGGCGGAGCCACCGACACGCGAGACCGAGATACCGACGTTCAGGGCCGGACGCTGGCCGGCGTTGAACAGGTCGGACTCCAGGAAGCACTGGCCGTCGGTGATGGAGATGACGTTGGTCGGGATGAACGCCGACACGTCGTTCGCCTTGGTCTCGACGATCGGAAGACCGGTCATCGAACCGGCACCGAGCTCGTCCGAAAGCTTCGCGCAGCGCTCGAGGAGACGCGAGTGCAGGTAGAAGACGTCACCCGGGTAGGCCTCACGGCCCGGCGGGCGGCGCAGCAGCAGCGACACGGCGCGGTAGGCGTCGGCCTGCTTCGACAGGTCGTCGAAGACGATCAGGACGTGCTTGCCCTGGTACATCCAGTGCTGGCCGATGGCGGAGCCGGTGTACGGCGCCAGGTACTTGAAGCCGGCCGGGTCGGACGCCGGGGCGGCGACGATCGTCGTGTACTCGAGCGCACCGGCCTCTTCCAGGGCGCCGCGCACGGACGCGATGGTCGAGCCCTTCTGGCCGACGGCGACGTAGATGCAGCGGACCTGCTTGTTCACGTCGCCCGAGCGCCAGTTGTCGCGCTGGTTGATGATCGTGTCGACACACAGAGCGGTCTTGCCGGTCTGACGGTCACCGATGATCAGCTGACGCTGACCACGGCCGACCGGCGTCATGGCGTCGACGGCCTTGTAGCCGGTCTCCATCGGCTCGTGCACCGACTTACGGGCCATAACGCCCGGGGCCTGCAGCTCGAGGGCGCGGCGGCCCTCGGTCGCGATCTCGCCGAGACCGTCGATCGGGTTGCCGAGCGGGTCGACGACGCGACCCAGGTATCCCTCACCGACGCCGACGGAGAGGACCTCGCCGGTGCGCTGCACCGACTGCCCCTCCTCGATGCCGCTGAACTCGCCGAGGACGATCGCACCGATCTCGCGCTCTTCGAGGTTCAGCGCGAGACCGAGGGTCCCGTCCTCGAACTTCAGCAGCTCGTTCGCCATGGCCGAGGGAAGACCCTCGACCTTCGCGATACCGTCACCGGCCAGGCTGACCGTGCCGACCTCCTCGCGCGAGGCCGCGTCCGGCTGGTACGACTGGACGAAGTTCTCCAGTGCGTCCCGGATCTCCTCCGGCCGGATCGTGAGCTCCGCCATCTGGGTTCCCTGCTCTCCTTGTTGGGCCCGAAGTTTCTTAGGGGGTCTGGGGGCCGACCCCCAGGAATCTTCTGCAATCTCTGCACGGCCCAACCGGGCCGCTGGTCTAGCTGTGTAGCTGTGATGCCTTGTGCTGCTGGTGACGGTCGTCAGCCGGCCAGTCGACGGGTCGCCTCGTCGAGGCGCTCCGCGATCGAGCCGTTGATGACCTCGTCGCCGACCTGCACCGTGATCCCGCCGAGGACCGAGGGGTCCACGTCCAGGTTCAGGTGCATCTCGCGGCCGTACAGCTTGGCGAGTACGGCTCCGAGGCGCTGCTTCTGCTGGTCCGACAGCGGCACCGCCGAGGTGACGACGGCGACCATCCGGTCCCGGCGCGCCGCGGCGAGCTTGGAGAGGGACTCGAGTCCCGCTTCCAGGCTACGTCCCCGGGGCTGGGTCACCAGACGGACGACCAGACGCTCGGTGGCGACGTTGGCCTTGCCTCCGAGCAGGCTGCGGAGCAGCTGGCCCTTGGCGGTGGCCGTGGCGGCCTTGTCCGTCAGCGCCGAGCGGAGCTCGGGGCTGGAGGACACGATCCGGCCGAAGCGGAACAGCTCGTCCTCGACACCGTCGAGGGCGCCCGCCTTCTGCGCCGCGGTGAGGTCGGCGGTGTTCGCCAGCTCCTCGGCCGCGTCGACCAGGTCACGCGAACGCGACCAGCGGGAACGCACCATGCCGGACACCAGGTCGACGGTCTCGCCGCCCACCTGACCGTTCAGGAGTCGCTGCGCGAGCTCGGCCTTGGCCTCACCCGACTGCGCGGGGTCGGTCAGGACCCGACGCAGCGACACCTCGCGGTCGAGCAGCGTGGTGACTGCGGCCAGCTCGTCCGCGAGCTTCGTCGCGTCGACCGACGTGTTGTCGGTCAGCGCGTCGAGGGACTCACGGCCGGCGGCCAGTGCCTCACGGCTCGCTCCGTTCATCGGACGGCCTCCGCCTTCTCCTCGAGCTCGTCGAGGAAGCGGTCGATCGTCCGGCTCTGGCGGGCGGTGTCCTCGAGGGACTCGCCGACCAGCTTGCCCGCCAGGTCGGTGGCGAGCTTGCCCACGTCCTGTCGCAGCGAAGCGGAGGCGGCCTTGCGGTCGGCCTCGATCTGCGTGTGGCCGGCCGCGATGATCTCCTCGCGCTGGCGCTGGCCTTCCGCCTTCATCTCCTGGATGATCGCGGTGCCCTGCTCCGTCGCCTCCTGGCGGAGACGCGCGGCCTCGTGGCGGGCCTCGGCGAGCTGGGCCTTGTACTGCTCCAGCACACTCTGAGCCTCGATCTGGGCCGACTCGGCCTTCTCGATGCCGCCCTCGATGGCCTCGCGGCGCTGCTCCAGAACCTTGTTGATGTTCGGGAGGAGCTTCTTGGCGAGGAAGCCGAAGACGATGACGAAGGCGATCAGGCCGATGACGAGCTCGTCGAGATGCGGGATCAGAGGAGGCTGGGGCTCCTCCGCCGCCGCAAGAAGCAGAGCGTTCACATCAGTGCCTTCCGTAAAAAGAATCGGGCAGTCGGTCCGGCTTACTGGTAGACGAAGCCCATGACGATGCCGATGAGGGCGAGCGCCTCACAGAAGGCGAAGCCCATGATCTGGTTGGTACGGATGAGACCGGCGGCCTCGGGCTGGCGGGCGAGCGCCTGCGTACCGTTACCGAAGATGATGCCGACGCCGACGCCGGGGCCGATCGCGGCGAGGCCGTAGCCGATGGACGCGACGTTGCCGACGAGGGTGGTCTTGGCGGAGTCGCCGGGGGCGGCGAGGTTGACCAGTTCGAGAGCAGCGGACATGCCGTTACTTCCTTCTCTTTCAATGACCCGGTGGGGGTTGGCCACCGGACGACTGTTGGATTGGGGGTGAAGCCACGATCCGGGACGGATCGGCTCAGTGGTGCTCGGAGAGCGCGCCCTGGATGTAGCTGCAGGCCAGGAGGACGAAGACGTACGCCTGGACGGCCTGGATGAAGAGCTCGAAGGCGGTCATCACGAGGACCATCACGAACGAGGCGCCGGCGTAGACGAAGCCCAGGCCGTTCATGAGGTACCAGGTGGCCAGCGAGAACATCACGATCAGCAGGTGACCGGCGAACATGTTCGCGAACAGTCGCACCGCGTGCGTGAAGGGGCGGATCAGCAGGTTCGAGAAGAACTCGAGGACGACGACCATCGGAAGGATCGCGCCGAGCGACTTGTCGTAGCCGACGATGTTCTTCCAGCCGCCGACGAAGCCGTGCTTCTTGAACGTCAGCGAGATCCACATGACGTAGACGATCAGCGCGAGACCGGCCGGGAAGGCGATCAGCGAGGTGACCGGGAACTGGGCGAGCGGAATGATCGACCAGAGGTTCATGATCCAGACGAAGAAGAACAGCGACACCATGAAGGGGACGTACTTCTCGCCGTCCTTCTTGCCGATGATCTCGTAGACGATGCCGCGGCGCACGAAGTCGTAGCCGGCCTCGCCAACCATCTGCAGCTTGCCGGGGACCAGCTTGGGCTTGCGGAACGCGGCCCAGAAGAACCCGACGACCACGATGGAGCCCAGGAGGGCGAGCAGCATCGGCTTGGTGAACTCGATGCCTCCCACCGTCGCGATGGGCTCGTACATGAACGTGTGCAGGCCCGGCGCCGGGAAGCCACATCCACTGAAGATGTGGCAATCCGGGTCGAAGGCAAGCGTCTGGTCAGCACTCACCGCGGGCTCCTTCAGCGTGGCGCATAGGTACGGCAACCTCGTTGTGTCGGCGCGGCGCGCAGCCGCGGGTCGGCACTGGACTGGTCTTACGGATTAGGGGGCGGCGGTCAGGCATCGAGCCTCGCGCTGGGACAGGCGTCTCGGATGCCCGCGCCCGCAGTGCCGCAGTTGGCACCGGACGATAGCAGGAAGCCGAACGCGGCTTTATCCCGGCCCTACCCTTCACGACTTCGACCCCGTGTTTCCGGGGTCGATGTACGTGATCTTGGCCTTCATGTAGGCACGCGCCTGTGCGGCGACCCACACCACGGTCGCCGCGAGCAGCGTGAAGGCGAAGGCCTTGAAGTTGAACAGCGTGGTGTCCTTGAGCAGCGCCAGGAAGATGAAGAGCAGCAGCAACTGGGCCGTGTAGAGCATGAGCCCCATGGCCTGGAACAGATGCGGCAGCGACTTCGCCGTCCGCTGCAGGACGACCTGCCCGATCCCCATGAAGAGGAGCACGACCAGGGTGCCGACGACGGCGCCGAGCGCGCCCTTGCCACCGGCGACCACAGCGCTGACGACCGTGGCGATCGCGCCGACGGCAGCGGTGGGGATGACGGTGTGCAAAAGGATGCGTGCGTCGTTGGACGGCATGGCGGTGTCTCCGCTTGCTGAAGGGGGCGATGGTGTCGTCAAGGACGAGCGTAAGCCCGGTCCGAGGTGGGTCTCGGGGCCAACAGACCGTCGCACTACGGTCTTTCGGCACTGTCGCCGGGTCTCGTGAACCGTATCACAAACTATTTGAATAGGTCTTTACCCATAAGGTGTGCCAACAGTCACACATGAGAGTGACCATGCGCGTGTGTGCGCGACACCACGACGCGTTGTCTGCTATTGGCCGCGAATGCGGCTTTCGTCAACTCGGCGTTCCGGCCTTACGCCTGTCGGTGAAGCGCCCGCGGTTGCCGATGGCGGTGGACCCGTTGATCCCCGCGGGCACCGGAATCCGCTCCTCCTCCACCCGGGCCGGCGCCGGAGGGGCCTCCACGACGGGAACCCGCTTGCGGCGGCGGTAGCGGGGCGGTACGACCGACTCGGCCCAGCGGGGCGCGCGGGGGGTGAAGCGCGGCAGCAGGAGCAGCACCAGGCCGATCGCGCTGAGCGCGACGACGCAGAGGACGATCCACATCGACGCCGAGTGGACCGAGTACGCCAGCGTCCCGAAGGCGATGAGCGCGGACCAGAAGTACATGATCAGGACCGCGCGGCTGTGCGAGTGCCCGATCTCCAGGAGCCGGTGGTGCAGGTGTCCGCGGTCCGCCGCGAACGGCGACTGGCCCTTCCACGTACGGCGCACGATCGCGAGGACCAGGTCCGCCATGGGGATCGCGATGATCGTCAGCGGCAGCACCAGCGGGATGAAGACCGGCAGGGCGGCGTGCGTGGCCTGGCGGGTCGAGCCCTCGAAGATCTTGAGCGCGTCCGGGTCGACCTGACCGGTGATCGAGATCGCCGACGCGGCCAGGATCAGACCGATCAGCATCGAGCCGGAGTCGCCCATGAAGATCCGCGCGGGGTGCATGTTGTGCGGCAGGAAGCCCAGGCACATGCCCATGAGGATGACGGTGAAGAGCGTCGCGGGGGCGGCGGCCTCGATCGTGTAGCCGTACCAGAGGCGGTACGCGTACAGGAAGAAGGCGGCGGCGGCGATGCAGACCATGCCGGCCGCGAGACCGTCCAGGCCGTCCACGAAGTTGACCGCGTTGATGGTGAGGACGACCAGGGCGACGGTCAGGAGCGTGCCCTGCCACGGGGTCAGCGAGACGACGCCGACGCCCGGGATCGGCAGCCACAGGATCGTCAGACCCTGCGCCACCATGACGCCCGCCGAGATCATCTGCGCGCCCAGCTTGATCAGGGCGTCCAGCTCGAACTTGTCGTCCAGGACGCCGATCAGCCAGATCAGGGCGGCACCGGAGAGCAGCGCGCGCGGCTCGTTGGAGAGCTCGAAGACGCTGTTCAGGTTCTGCAGGTGGTCGGCGACGAGGAGTCCCGCGCAGAGCCCGAAGAACATGGCGATGCCACCGAGCCGCGGAGTCGGTTCTCGGTGTACGTCTCGGGCACGGATCTCCGGCATCGCCCCGGTCGCGATGGCGAACTTCCGCACCGGACCGGTGAGCAGATAGGTCACCGCGGCCGTGACACAGAGCGTCAGCAGGTAATCACGCACGGGCTGCCCCACAGGTTTCGCTGGCCATCTCAGCCCCACACCCTAGCCGTGCCGTCCATGTGCTTGGAGACACCCGGGGGGCCCGAACGGTTGCACAGCGACTTTCCCGGGCCGCTCCTCAGCCGCCATACGGGGGAAACCTGCCGGTCAGCGCCCGTACCTCGGCGCGTACCCGGGCCGTCTCCTCGGGATCGTCCCGCAGCGCCGCGGTGAACAGCGCCGCGATCCGCGCCATCTCCGGTGCGCCCATCCCCTGCGTGGTGACGGCCGCGGTGCCGAGCCGGATCCCCCGCCCCTCCCCGTGCGGCAGGGCGCAGGTGTCGAGGACCATGCCGGCGGCGGCGAGCCGGGCGCGGGCGGTGCGGCCGTCGACGCCGAGGGGTGCGGGATCGGCGGTGATGAGATGGGTGTCGGTGCCGCCGGTCGTCAGGGCGAAGCCCTCCGCGGCGAGCGCGGCCGCGAGCACGCGCGCGTGCTCGACCACCTGGTGGGCGTAGGCGGTGAAGGCCGGGGTGGACGCCTCCCCGAAGGCCACGGCCTTCGCCGCGATGGTGTGCATCTGGGCCCCGCCCTGGGTGAACGGGAAGACGGCCCGGTCGATCCGCTCCGCCAGCTCCTCGCCGCAGAGGACCATCCCGCCGCGCGGACCGCGGAGCACCTTGTGGGTGGTCGCGCAGACGACGTCGGCGTACGGGACGGGGCTGGGCGCCGCTCCCCCGGCGACCAGGCCGATGGGGTGGGCGGCGTCGGCGATGAGGTAGGCGCCGACCTCGTCGGCGATCTCGCGGAAGAGGGCGTAGTCGAGGTGCCGGGGGTACGAGATGGAGCCGCACACGATCGCCTTGGGGCGGTGGTGGCGGGCGAGCGCGGCGACCTGCTCGTAGTCGACGAGCCCGGTCTCGGCGTCGACCCCGTACGGGACGAAGTCGAACCAGCGGCCGGAGAAGTTCGCGGGCGAACCGTGGGTGAGGTGCCCGCCGTGCCCCAGGCCCATGGCGAGGACCGTGTCACCGGGCCTGAGAAGGGCCGCGTACGCCGCCAGGACGGCCGCGGAGCCCGAATGCGCCTGGACGTTCGCGTGCTCGGCTCCGAACAGCGCGGTGGCCCGTTCCACGGCGATCCGCTCGGCGGCGTCGGCATACGCGCAGCCGCCGTGGTGACGGGCGCCGGGGTACCCCTCGGCGTACTTGTTGGCGAGCGGCGAGCCGAGGGTGGCGAGGACGGCGGGCGAGGTGAAGTTCTCGGCGGCGATCAGCTGCAGACTGTCGGCCTGCCTCCGCGCCTCGCCGAGCAGTACGTCGGCGACCTCCGGATCCTGCCGGCGCAGGACGTCGAGAGCCTCTTCGGGGGGAGCGGTGACCGGCATGGCTGACTCCGGGCGTGGAGGGATGTCAGCACCAATGTAGGCAGGACGGCCCCCACGCGCCCGGTGAGCGGAAACCCCTGCCGCCCGCCCGTCGTCAGTCGCGCGCCCGTACGCCCGTCAGCGCCGTGACCACCGGGTCCAGCGCCTGGTTGATCTCGTCGCCGATCGAGCGGAAGAAGGTGATCGGGGCGCCGTACGGGTCGTTGACCTCGTCGGCGTCCACCGAGGGGGCGAGGAGCCACCCGCGTAGCGCCGCCGCGGCGCGGACCAGGGCACGCGCGCGTTCCACCATGCCCTCGTCGCGGGCGTCCGGGAGCGTCGCCGGGTCGATCGCCCGGACCAGCCGGGTGAACTCCTTCAGGGTGAAGGTGCGCAGTCCCGCCGAGTGGCCCATCGAGATGACCTGCGCGCGGTGGTCGCGGGTCGCGGTGAGGACCAGGTCGGCGCGGATGACGTGCTCGTCGAGGAGTTCGCGGCCGACGAAGCCGCTGTAGTCCGCGCCGAAGTCGGCGAGGACCAGTTCCGCGTTCGTCTCCATCGGGGCGCCCTCGTGGCCCCACGTGCCCGCGCTCTCCACGATCAGGCCGCCGCCCAGGGGATCGCCGAGGCGGTCGCTCAGGGCATGGCGGGTCAGCCGCTCGGTGATCGGCGAGCGGCAGACGTTGCCGGTGCTGACGTGGAGGATGCGGAAGGTGCTGCTGTCGTCGAACCCCGCTATGCCACGCCCCTCAGGGGCGGTCAATTCGCCACCTCGAGGTCGGGTACGACCTTCCGGAGGTCCTCCGGCGAGAGCGCGCCCTCGCGCAGCAGCACCGGGACCCTGCCCGTGACGTCGACGATGGAGGACGGCACGATGCCGGGCGTCGGTCCGCCGTCCAGGTAGACGGAGACGGAGTCGCCGAGCATCTGCTGGGCCGCGTCGCAGTCCTCGGGGGACGGGTGGCCGGTGAGGTTCGCCGAGGAGACGGCCATCGGGCCGACCTCGGTGAGCAGCTCGATGGCGACCGGGTGCAGCGGCATGCGGATGGCGACGGTGCCCCGGGTGTCGCCGAGGTCCCACTGCAGGGACGGCTGGTGCCGGGCGACGAGGGTGAGGGCGCCGGGCCAGAAGGCGTCGACGAGTTCCCAGGCCTGCTCGGAGAAGTCGGTGACCAGACCGTGGAGGGTGTTCGGAGAGCCGATGAGCACGGGCGTGGGCATGGTGCGGCCCCGGCCCTTGGCGGAGAGCAGGTCAGCCACGGCCTCGCTGCTGAAGGCGTCCGCCCCGATCCCGTACACGGTGTCGGTGGGCAGCACGACGAGCTCGCCGCGGCGGACGGCGGACGCGGCCTCGCGCAGACCGGTCACGCGGTCGGTCGCCTCGTTGCAGTCGTATCGCCGTGCCATCAGTTCCCGGCCTCCTCGTACGCGTGGTTCGTCAGGGCAGTCGTGGCGGTGGCGCCGGTCGTGCGGCTCATGGCATGGCCTTGCGGGCGGTCGCGAAGCGCGGCCGGTTGTTCAGGTCCGGGTGGTCGGCGGCGTCCGCCCAGCCGGCCTCCTCGTTGAAGATCCAGGGCACCTGCCCGCCCTGGGTGTCCGCGTGCTCGATGACGACGAGGCCGCCGGGACGGAGCAGCCGGTGCGCGGTGCGCTCGATGCCGCGGATGGTGTCGAGGCCGTCCTCGCCGGAGAAGAGGGCCATCTCCGGGTCGTGGTCGCGGGCCTCGGGCGCCACGTACTCCCACTCGGTGAGCGGGATGTACGGCGGGTTCGAGATGACCAGGTCGACCTGTCCGTCCAGCTCGGGGAGCGCGCTGAGCGCGTCGCCCTGGTGGACGGTGACCCGGGAGCCCTCGGCGTTCTTCCGCGTCCACACGAGGGCGTCGTCGGAGAGCTCGACGGCGTGCACGCGCGAGCGCGGCACCTCCTGGGCCATCGCGAGGGCGATGGCGCCGGAGCCGGTGCAGAGGTCGACGATGAGCGGCTCGACGACGTCCATCGCGCGGACGGCGTCTATGGCCCAGCCGACGACCGACTCGGTCTCCGGGCGGGGCACGAAGACGCCCGGCCCGACCTGGAGCTCCAGGTACCGGAAGAAGGCCCGCCCGGTGATGTGCTGGAGGGGTTCGCGGGCCTCGCGGCGGGCGACCGTCTCCCAGTAGCGGGCGTCGAAGTCCGCGTCCTTGACGTTGTGGAGCTCCCCCCGCTTGACGCCGTGCACGAACGCGGCGAGCTCCTCCGCGTCGAAACGCGGTGAGGGAACGCCGGCGTCGGCCAGCCGCTGGGTGGCCTGGGCCACCTCGGCAAGCAGCAGGTTCACGCTGGTCCTCCGTGGTGCGGGGTGGGGCTTACGGAACGGGCGCCACTTACGCCGCGGCGAGCTTGGCGGCCGAGTCGGCGTCGACGCAGGCCTGGATCATCGCGTCCAGGTCGCCGTCGAGCACCTGGTCGAGGTTGTACGCCTTGAAGCCGACGCGGTGGTCCGAGATCCGGTTCTCCGGGAAGTTGTACGTGCGGATCTTCTCGGACCGGTCGACGGTGCGGACCTGGCTGCGGCGGGCGTCGGCGGCCTCGGCCTCGGCCTTCTCCTGGGCGGCGGCGAGGAGCCGGGAGCGCAGGATGCGCATGGCCTGCTCCTTGTTCTGGAGCTGGCTCTTCTCGTTCTGGCAGGAGGCGACGATGCCGGTCGGCAGGTGCGTGATGCGGACGGCGGAGTCGGTGGTGTTGACCGACTGGCCGCCGGGGCCCGACGAGCGGTAGACGTCGATGCGCAGGTCGTTGGCGTGGACCTCGACCTCGACGTCCTCGGCCTCGGGCGTGACGAGCACGCCGGCGGCGGAGGTGTGGATGCGGCCGGCGGACTCGGTGGCGGGCACGCGCTGCACGCGGTGCACCCCGCCCTCGTACTTCAGGCGCGCCCAGACGCCCTGGCCGGGCTCGGTGGCCCCGTTGCCGCCCTTGGTCTTCACGGCGACCTGGACGTCCTTGTAGCCGCCCAGCTCGGACTCGGTGGCGTCGATGATCTCGGTCTTCCAGCCGACGCGCTCGGCGTACCGGAGGTACATGCGGAGCAGGTCGCCGGCGAAGAGGGCGGACTCGTCGCCGCCCGCGCCCGCCTTGATCTCCAGGATGACGTCCTTGTCGTCGCTCGGGTCGCGCGGGACGAGGAGCAGGCGGAGCTTCTCGGTGAGCTCCTCCCGGTCCTTCTCCAGCTGCTTGACCTCGGCGGCGAAGTCCGGGTCGTCCTGAGCGAGCTCGCGGGCGGTCTCGATGTCGTCACCGGTCTGCTTCCAGGACCGGTAGGCGGCGACGATCGGGGTCAGCTCGGCGTAGCGCTTGTTCAGCTTGCGCGCGTTCGCCTGGTCGGCGTGGACCGAAGGGTCTGCGAGCTTCGTCTCGAGGCCGGCGTGCTCGCCGACCAGTTCCTCGACCGCCTCGAACATCGGGGGCTCCTGGGTTTTTCGTCAGTTGCTACGGGGACGGCAAAGCGCCGGTCCCGGCCGCCCGCGCGGGGCGACCGTGGACCGGCGCAGGGGCTCGCTACTTGGCGGAGCCGGCCTTGCCGAAGCGGGCCTCGAAGCGGGCGACGCGGCCGCCGGTGTCGAGGATCTTCTGCTTGCCCGTGTAGAACGGGTGGCACTCGGAGCAGACCTCGGCACGGATGGTGCCTTCGGTCAGGGTGCTCCGGGTGGTGAACGACGCGCCACAGGTGCAGCTGACCTGGGTCTCGACGTACTCGGGGTGGATCTCGCGCTTCAAGGTGTCTCCTAGTTTCGGGAGGGCTCCGGGTCGCTTCCGCAGGTCGCGGCAAGCGTGAACCGGGGCCGACGTACCAGTCTGCCAGGACCGGCCGCATCTCCCCAAACCGGGGTGAGGGCGAAAGTATTCCTGGGCCCCCGGCGGCGGTCGGCGGAGCCGTCCGCGCCGCCCCCGGGCAGCGGTCGGCGGACCCCTCCGCGCCGCCCCCGGCGGCGGCCTGCCGGCTACTTCACGATGCCGTCGGCCTGGCCGGTGGCGGCGTCCTCGGTCGCCGAGGCCGGGATCGGAAGGTCCTTCTTCAGGGCCGTCCAGACCTGCCGCGACTGGGCCTCCAGGGGCACCACGCGGTTGGGGTCGCGGGGGTCGTACTCGACGGGCAGCGTG
Source organism: Streptomyces sp. NPDC014891 (assembly GCF_043081085.1). Lineage (NCBI taxonomy): Bacteria > Bacillati > Actinomycetota > Actinomycetes > Kitasatosporales > Streptomycetaceae > Streptomyces > Streptomyces sp. NPDC014891. The sequence continues at coordinate 389,098 of NZ_JBIBWF010000005.1, forward strand.
ACCATGTGCACGTTCTGGGCGCCGATTCCGGAGAGGCCCTTGGCGAAGCCCATCAGCTCCTGGACCGAGTCGAGCTCGGAGTCGGGGGTGATGGCCTTGGTGGCGGCGTCGGCCAGGTCGAGGAGCTTCTTCGGGTTGGTGAGGACGCCGACGTCCTTGACCTGGTTCATGAAGGCCTTCATGAAGGCCTGCTGAAGCTGGATGCGGCCGAGGTCGCTGCCGTCGCCGACGCTCTTGCGGGTCCGCACCAGGCCGAGGGACTGCTCGCCGTCGAGGGTGTGGGTGCCGGGCGCGAGGTCGAGGTGGCTCTTGCCGTCCTTGATGGGGGCGGTGGTGGTGATCTCCACCCCGCCGAGCTTGTCGATGAGCTTCTTGAAGCCGGTGAAGTCGACCTCGATGTAGTGGTCCATGCGGATGCCGGACATCGACTCGACGGTCTTGACGGCGCAGGCGGGGCCCCCGACCTCGTACGCCGTGTTGAACATGGCGCGCTGCTCGCCGGGGACGGCGGCGCCCTGGGCGTCGGTGCACTTCGGCCGGTCGACGAGGGTGTCGCGGGGGACGGAGACGACGCTCGCCCTCTTGTGGCCCTCGTAGACGTGGACGACCATCGCGGTGTCGGAGCGGGCGCCGCCCTCGTCCTTGCCGTAGGCGCCGTTGTCTCCGGAGCGGGAGTCGGAGCCGAGGACGAGGATGTCCAGGGAGCCGTTGTCGACGTCGTCGGGGCGGTCGGTGCCCAGCTGGGCGTTGATGTCGACGGTCTCGAGGTTGCCGTCGAGCTTGAAGTAGACGTAGCCGAGGCCCGTCCCACCGAGCACGAGGACGGCGAGGGCGCCGGAGACCAGCACGGCCGCCTTGCGGCTGCGCCTGGCGCGCTGCTTGCGGCGGCGGCCGTTCCCGGCGCCGGGTATTCGCCCGCTCTTGCTCTGCTCGGTCATCGCCATCCCTTGGGCCCTAGGTTCACCACATGTGACGGTGAAGCGCCCAAAAGGGTTGCATACGGGCCTGTGAGGTTTGGATGAGCGCGCGGCCGGGACAGCACTGCGCCCACCGTGCGGGGCACGGTGGGCGCAGTGGTTCACGCAGGTCACGACCGGGTCACGAGGCCGAGGCCCCGTTCGGGTCGGCGGACCGGAGTGTGACGCAGGTCACACTCCGGGCGCCTCAGTCGTCGTTCTTGCCGCCCGGCGTGGTCTTCTGGATCTGGAGCAGGAACTCGCCGTTCGACTTCGTCTGCTTCATCTTGTCGAGCAGCAGCTCGATCGCCTGCTGCTGGTCGAGCGCGTGCAGCACGCGACGCAGCTTCCAGGTGACCGCGAGCTCGTCGCTGCCGAGGAGGATCTCCTCCTTGCGCGTGCCCGAGGCGTCGACGTCGACGGCCGGGAAGATGCGCTTGTCGGCGAGCTTCCGGTCGAGCTTGAGCTCCATGTTGCCGGTGCCCTTGAACTCCTCGAAGATCACCTCGTCCATGCGCGAGCCGGTGTCGACCAGCGCGGTGGCCAGGATGGTCAGCGAGCCGCCGTCCTCGATGTTGCGCGCGGCACCGAAGAAGCGCTTCGGCGGGTAGAGCGCGGTCGAGTCGACACCACCGGACAGGATGCGGCCGGAGGCCGGCGCCGCGAGGTTGTACGCGCGGCCCAGACGGGTGATCGAGTCGAGCAGCACGACCACGTCGTGACCCAGCTCCACGAGGCGCTTGGCGCGCTCGATGGCCAGCTCGGCGACGGTGGTGTGGTCCTCGGCCGGACGGTCGAAGGTCGAGGAGATGACCTCGCCCTTCACCGACCGCTGCATGTCGGTGACCTCTTCCGGACGCTCGTCGACCAGGACGACCATCAGGTGGCACTCGGGGTTGTTGTGCGTGATCGCGTTGGCGATCGCCTGCATGATCATGGTCTTGCCGGTCTTCGGCGGGGCCACGATCAGACCGCGCTGGCCCTTGCCGATCGGCGACACGAGGTCGATGATCCGCGTGGTCAGCACGCCCGGGTCGGTCTCCAGGCGGAGCCGGTCCTGCGGGTAGAGCGGGGTCAGCTTGTTGAACTCGGGACGGCCGCGGCCGGAGTCGGCGGCCATGCCGTTCGCCGAGTCCAGGCGGACCAGCGCGTTGAACTTCTCGCGGCGCTCGCCCTCCTTCGGCTGCCGCACGGCGCCGGTGACGTGGTCGCCCTTGCGCAGGCCGTTCTTGCGGACCTGGGCGAGGGAGACGTACACGTCGTTCGGACCGGGCAGGTAGCCCGAGGTCCGGATGAACGCGTAGTTGTCGAGGATGTCGAGGATGCCCGCGACGGGGATCAGGACGTCGTCGTCGGCGACCTGCGGCTCGCCGGCCTGGAAGTCGTCACGGCCACGGCGTCCACGGCGGTCGCGGTAGCGGCCGCGGCGACCCCGGCGACCGCCCTCAGCGTCGTCGTAGTCGTCCTGCGGACCGGCCTGCTGGCCGCCCTGCTGGCCCTGGGACTGCTGACCCTGGCCGCCCTGGCGCTGGCGCTGGCCGCCCTGGCCGCCGCCCTGCTGCTCGTCGCCCTTGCCGCGGTCGCGCTGGCGGTCACGGCGGTCACGGCGGTCGCCGCGCTCCCCGCGCTCGCCGCGGTCACGGCGGCCACGGCCCTCGGCGCCGTCGACGGCGGCCTCGGCCTTGGCGTCGGCGCCCGCGTCGGCCTTGGCCTCGGTACGAGTCTCGGTCTTGACCGCCTGCGCGGCCTCGGCCTTGGTGTCGCCCTCCGGCGAACCGGCCGGAGCGGTGGCACGGCGGCGACGACGCTCGCCCGCGGGCTGGTCGTCGGAGGCCGGCTGGCCCGGGATGTCGATCTGCTGCTGGGCGACGGCCTTCTCGGCCTTGTCGACCTTGGGCTCGGCGGCCTCGGCAGCGGTCTCACCCGTACGGGCCTTGGCGGTGGTGCGGCGCTTGGGCTTGGTCTCGGCGGCGTCGGCGGCCTTGGCGGGGGCGGCGGAGCCTCCACCGGCCTGCGCCTCCTTGATGACCTCGATCAGCTGGCTCTTGCGCATCCGCGCGGTGCCCCTGATACCGAGGCCGGACGCGACCTGCTGCAGCTCGGCCAGGACCATGCCCTCGAGGCCGGTGCCGGAGCGGCGGCGCCGTGCGGTGCCGCCGGTGGCAGCACCTGCGGCGGGCGCGGCGGCGTCGACACTGCTGTCGGCAGTCACGCCCATCAGATCGGTGGTGTCGCTCACGAAGGGTCCTTCCCTGGAGCGGACGTCGGCCATCTGGCTCGGCGACCGGTTGTGCTGTCCGGCAGCGGTCCCGTGTGGGTGGACCGTGTCCGGGGCGGTGGTCCCGCCGGGTACGGCGGAGAGAGAACGTGCTGGGGTCCGGCCCGAGCGCCCCCTGCTCGGCCCTCACTGCTGAAGAGCGAGGGGTGTCGTGCCGGTTCCGGAGCGTGCTCGAAACTGCTCAGGCAGGCTGCTCAGGCAGTTGGGGAGGCTCCCGGAAGAATCGGTGGTCCCTGATGGGGACACTCAGCACCGCGCCACAAAGGCGCCGGGTGCTGACTTGAGGTTAACACTACCGGCTCCAACAAACATTCCCCCTCTCCCTCACCGGCAATCTCCTGTCCGGACGCTGCCCGGCGTCCGGCCGCCGTGCGCCTAGGGCGCCAGCGGAAGGACGCTCGCTCCGGAGGCGTCGAGGTCGAGCCGGTTCGCGGCCCAGCCCCCGCCCGCCAGGAGGGCGACCTTGTCGGCCGTCCCGTGTTCGGCCAGCGCGAGGACCGTGGGGCCCGCGCCGGAGATGACCGCGGGGACGCCGTCCGCCCGCAGCCGGTTCACCAGGGCGATGCTGTCGGGCATCGCGGGAGCCCGGTAGTCCTGGTGCAGCCGGTCCTCGGTGGCCGCGAGCAGCAGCTCGGGGCGCCTGGTCAGGGCCTCGACGAGGAGGGCGGCGCGCCCGGCGTTGGCGGCGGCGTCCACATGCGGGACGGTGCGCGGCAGGAGTCCGCGGGCGGTCTCGGTCAGTACCGGCTTCCCGGGGACGAAAACCACCGGAACGATGGAATCCGAGGGATCCATCCTGATGGCCCGCGCGGCACCGGACTCGGTCCAGGCGAGCGTGAATCCGCCGAGGAGGCAGGCGGCGACGTTGTCGGGGTGGCCCTCGATCTCGGTGGCCAGCTCCAGCAGGGCGGCCTCGTCGAGCCGGGCGTCCCCGCCTATGGTCACCGCGCGGGCGGCGACGATGCCGGCGCAGATGGCGGCGGAGGAGGAGCCGAGGCCGCGGCCGTGCGGGATGCGGTTGGCGCAGACGACCTCGAGGCCGCGCGGCTGTCCGCCGAGCAGGTCGAAGGCCGTGCGCAGGGAGCGTACGAGGAGGTGGCTCTCGTCGCGCGGGAGCGTCTCGGCGCCCTCGCCCGCGATGTCGACGTGCAGCCCGGAGTCGGCGACACGGACGACCACGTCGTCGTAGAGCCCCAGCGACAGGCCGAAGGCGTCGAAGCCCGGACCGAGATTGGCGCTGGTGGCGGGGACGCGCACCCGTACGGCGGCGGCGCGGAACGCTGGACCGGCCATCGCTCGATGACTCTCCTTGATTGCGACAACGGGTTGTTCTGGAACAGCGGGTGTTTCAGAAGGTGTTTCGGCGGGTGTTTCACGAGAAGTACCGGGAACCCGGGGGCCGTTTCAGCCACGGAGGCGACGACGGCAACGACACCGCGCATATGCGGCGGGACGGGTTCGGTACAGCCTATCGAAGGAAGGTTCTGCCGCGACATAGGGCGCACAGGAGGCGCACGATGCGTGTCGCGAGCCAACCTGTGCGCCTATGTACGTTCCTGATCGGGTTTCGATCAGCACGTTTCCCCGCGCGGAGGGGTGAGGATCAGGCCAGACCGAGGCGCTCGGCCGCGGCCGCCGCGTCGACCGGGACGGTGACCGGCTGGGGCGCGCCGGCGACGGCCCAGTCGGGGTCCTTGAGGCCGTTTCCGGTCACCGTGCAGACGATCCGCTGCCCGGGGTCGACCTTGCCCTGCTCGGCCGCCTTCAGCAGACCGGCGACCGAGGCGGCCGAGGCGGGCTCGACGAAGACGCCCTCCTGAGCGGCCAACAGGCGGTAGGCGCGCAGGATCTCACGGTCCGTCACCTCGTCGATGAAGCCGCCCGACTCGTCGCGCGCGGCGAGCGCGTAGTCCCACGAGGCCGGGTTGCCGATGCGGATCGCGGTGGCGATCGTCGACGGGTCCTTGACGACCTCGCCGCGCACCAGCGGGGCGGAGCCGGAGGCCTGGAAGCCCCACATGCGCGGGCGGTGGGTCGCGAGGCCGTCCTCGGCGTACTCGCGGTACCCCTTCCAGTACGCCGTGATGTTGCCGGCGTTGCCCACGGGCAGGACGTGGATGTCGGGCGCGTCGCCCAGCATGTCCACGATCTCGAAGGCGGCGGTCTTCTGGCCCTCGATGCGGACCGGGTTGACCGAATTGACCAGCGCCACCGGGTAGTTCTCCGAGAGGCTGCGGGCCAGGGTGAGGCAGTCGTCGAAGTTGCCGTCGACCTGGAGGATCTTCGCGCCGTGCACGAGTGCCTGGCCCATCTTGCCGAGCGCGATCTTGCCCTGCGGCACGAGGACGGCCGACACCATGCCGGCGCGGACCGCGTAGGCCGCGGCGGAGGCGGAGGTGTTGCCGGTGGAGGCGCAGATGACGGCCTGCGCGCCCTCCTCCTTGGCCCGGGTGATGGCCATGGTCATGCCCCGGTCCTTGAAGGATCCGGTGGGGTTGGCGCCCTCGACCTTGAGGTGCACCTCGCAGCCCGTGCGCTCGGAGAGGACCTGAGCGGGTACGAGCGGCGTGCCGCCCTCACGGAGCGTGACGACCGGCGTCGTGTCCGTGACCGGAAGGCGGTCCCGGTACTCCTCGATGATGCCGCGCCACTGGTGGGTGCCCTTGTGGGTCATGGGTCCTTTACTCCCCTTCAACACGCATGATGCTGGCGACACCGCGCACGGTGTCGAGCTTGCGCAGCGCCTCGACGGTCCCGGAGAGGGCGGCGTCGGGCGCGCGGTGGGTGACGACGACGAGGGAGGCCTCGCCGTCCTTGCCCTTCTGGCGCACCGTATCGATGGATACGCCGTGCTCGGCGAAGACCGTCGCGACCTGGGCGAGCACGCCCGGCTTGTCGGCCACGTCGAGACTGATGTGGTACCGCGTGACGACCTCGCCCATGGAGCTCACGGGCAGCTGGGTGTACGCGGACTCGCCGGGGCCCGTCGCCTCGTTGAGACGGTTGCGGCAGACGGCGACGATGTCGCCGAGTACGGCGGAGGCGGTCGGCGAGCCGCCCGCCCCGGGGCCGTAGAACATGAGCCGCCCGGCGGCCTCCGCCTCCACGAAGACCGCGTTGTACGCCTCGCGGACGGAGGCCAGCGGGTGGCTGAGCGGGATCATCGCCGGGTGCACGCGGGCGGTGACGGACTCGCCGTCGGCGGCCCGCTCGCAGATGGCGAGCAGCTTGATGGTGCAGCCCATCTGCTTGGCGGAGGCGAAGTCGGCCGCGGTGACCTCGGTCATGCCCTCGCGGTAGACGTCGTCCAGGCGGACGCGCGTGTGGAAGGCGATCCCGGCGAGGATGGCGGCCTTGGCGGCGGCGTCGAAGCCCTCGACGTCGGCGGTCGGGTCGGCCTCGGCGTACCCGAGGGCGGTGGCCTCGTCGAGCGCCTCGGAGTAGCCGGCGCCGGACGTGTCCATCTTGTCGAGGATGAAGTTCGTCGTGCCGTTGACGATGCCCATCACGCGGTTGATCTTGTCGCCGGCGAGGGACTCGCGCAGCGGGCGGATCAGCGGGATGGCGCCGGCGACGGCGGCCTCGTAGTAGAGGTCCTGGCCGTGCTCCTGGGCGGCGGCGTAGAGGCTCGCGCCGTCCTGGGCGAGCAGCGCCTTGTTCGCCGAGACGACCGAGGCGCCGTGCTCGAACGCGGTGGTGATGAGGGTGCGGGCCGGCTCGACCCCGCCGATGACCTCGACGATCACGTCGATGTCGCCGCGTTTGACGAGGGCGGTGGCGTCGGTGGTGATCAGCTCCGGGGCGATGCCCTCGCGGACCTTGTCCGCGCGGCGGACCGCCACGCCGGCGAGCTCGACCGGGGCGCCGATGCGCGCGGCGAGGTCGTCGGCGTGCGTCGTCATGATGCGCGCCACCTCTGAGCCGACCACTCCACAGCCCAGCAGCGCCACCTTCAGCGGACGCGTACGCATCATCCGACCTCTTTCCCGTCCTACTTCGTATCTCTACGTTCGAGTCTCTGCGGTTCTCAACGGTGGAACCAGTCTCACTCACCGGACGGGGGTTTCAGCCCCTCGTCCGGATCCTGAGACATCTATTTCATCACTCGACTATTTCATCACCCGACGTCGAGACGCAGGAGATCTTCCTCCGTCTCGCGGCGCACGATGACCCGCGCCTCTCCGTCGCGGACGGCGACGACGGGCGGCCGGAGCGCGTGGTTGTAGTTGCTGGCCATGGACCGGCAGTAGGCGCCGGTGGCCGGCACGGCGATGAGGTCGCCGGGCGCCAGGTCCGAGGGCAGGAAGGCGTCCCGTACGACGATGTCGCCGCTCTCGCAGTGCTTGCCGACGACCCGGGAGAGCATCGGCGCGGCGTCGCTGGTCCGCGACACGAGGTTGACGGTGTACTCGGCGTCGTACAGCGCGGTGCGGATGTTGTCGGACATGCCGCCGTCGACGCTCACGTACGTCCGCAGCCCTTCGAGCGGCTTGACGGTGCCGACCTCGTACAGGGTGAAGGCGGTGGGGCCGACGATGGCGCGCCCGGGCTCGACGGAGATCCGGGGGGTACGGAGCCCGGCGGCCTCGCACTCGCGCGTCACGATCTCGTTCAGCGCCTTGGCGATCTCGTGCGGCTCGCGCGGGTCGTCCTCGGAGGTGTACGCGATGCCGAGGCCGCCGCCGAGGTCGATCTCGGGCAGCTCGACGCCGTGCTCGTCGCGGACCTCGGCGAGCAGCTGGACGACGCGCCGCGCGGAGACCTCGAAGCCGGCCATGTCGAAGATCTGCGAGCCGATGTGCGAGTGGATGCCGATGAACTCCAGGCCGTCCAGCTTGAGCGCCCGGCGGACGGCCTCGGCGGCCTGGCCGCCGGCGAGCGCGATGCCGAACTTCTGGTCCTCGTGGGCGGTGGCGATGAACTCGTGGGTGTGGGCCTCGACGCCGACGGTGACGCGGATCTGCACGGGCTGGCGGCGCCCGAGGGACTGCGCGACGTGCGCGACGCGCACGATCTCCTGGAAGGAGTCGAGGACGATCCGCCCCACGCCGGCCTCGACGGCCGTACGGATCTCGTGCTCGCTCTTGTTGTTGCCGTGGAAGGCGATGCGCTCGGCGGGCATCCCGGCGGACAGCGCGGTGGTGAGCTCGCCCCCGGAGCACACGTCGAGGTTCAGTCCCTCTTCCTTGAGCCACTTCACGACCGCCCGGGAGAGGAAGGCCTTCCCGGCGTAGAAGACGTCGGCGTCCGGGCCGAAGGCCTCGGCCCAGGCGCGGCAGCGGCCGCGGAAGTCGGCCTCGTCGAGGAAGTAGGCGGGGGTCCCGAACTCCTCGGCGAGGTCGGTCACGCTCAGCCCGCCGACGGTGGCGACACCGCGCTCGTCACGCTCCACGGTCCGCGACCACACCTTGGGGTCGAGGACGTTGAGGTCGGCGGGGGGAGCGGTGTAGTGGCCCTCGGGAAGGACGTCGGCGTGGCGAGGGCCTGCGGGGTGGGCGGAACGACTCATGTCTGAACTCTTTCAAATCCGTTCGGGTGCGCTGATGCCGAGCACGGAGAGGCCACCGGCGAGCACCGTCCCGGCGGCTTCGGCGAGCGCGAGCCGGGAACGGTGGGCGGCCGAGGGTTTCTCGTCGCCGAGCGGCAGAACGGTGTGCTGGAACGCGAGCAGCGCGTCGGCGGTGACTTCCAGGTGCCGGGCGACCCGGTCGGGGGCGCGGTGGCGGGCGGCGGCGAGGAGGACGACGGGGTGGTCGCCGAGGGCGCCGAGGAGTTCGGGTGCGTCGACGGCGGTGTCGTACGCGGGCCCGAACCCGAGCTGTGCGGCGTTGGCGATCAGCCGCCGGACGCGGGAGTGGGCGTACCGCACACGGAAGAGAGGATTGCGCTCGTGCTGCACGAGCAGCGGCGCCCCGTCGAGCGGCCGATCCTGGGGGGCGGCCCGCAGCAGGGCCCACCGTGCGGCATCGACACCGAGGAGGTCCGGCTGGTAGGGGCCGGGGTGGACGTGGATGCGCTCGTCGCGGGGGGCGGGGGCGGCAGGGTCGGCTTCGCGGGGGGCGGGGTCGTTCGACCCGGGGTGCGCGGGGATCCGCTCGTCGGCGGGGACTCCCCCGTCGTCCGCCCGACGCCCGCGAAGGGCGGCGTCGGCGCCCTGGCTCCGGAGCAGCCGGACGACGGTCTCGGTGACGAGCAGGGCGCGCGACTCCGTCAGGTCGGCGAAGCGGACGGTGACGCCGGCGAGGGCGGTACCGCTTCCGTACGCGCCCCCGGCCTCGCGGACGGCCCGCACGAGGTCGCCGGCGGCGTCGGACCGGAGGGTGAAGTTCAGGAAGCCGGGCCCGGTGACGGCGACGTCGCGGAGCCCGGGGGCGCCCCGGAGGCGCTCTTCGAGGATCCCGGCGACGTCGAGGGCACTGCGCCCGGCGGACCGGGCGAGGGTGAGGGCCACGTTGCTGGCGTAGTCGCCGACACCACCGGGCCGGGCCCGCTCGACCTTGACGACCGGGGGGACGTCGACCCGCAGCGCACCGTCGTCGACCGCGCGGCGCACGGCGTGCAGCACGGTGAGGGAGAGGTCCGCGGGGGTCACGGGACAAGCGTAGGGGAGGAGGGGGGTCGGAACGCGAACCGGTTTCGCGATGCGGTCACCCGGGACGCGGGCGAGAGGGAGAGGGAGAGGGAGTGGGAGTGGGAGATGGATGCCGGCGAAGGTCGACGGCGGGGGGCCGGGGCGAGCGGCGGGTGGGCACGAGCAAGAGATCGCTGCGAGCGCGCGGGTCCAGAGGAGACGCGAGGGGGATCCGAGCAAGTGCGGGACACCAGGGGGCCGAGGGGGGCGGAGCAAGCGGGGGGATCAGTGCGAGCGGGGGGTCGTTCCGGCGCGGCGGGGATCCTGGGAGTCGTCGACTGCGGCCGGATCCTCGCCTCCGTCGGTGCCGGCCCCGTCGGGCCGCTCGCGCCGCTCGCGGTGCATGAGCTGCCGGACGACGCGGACGAGCTCGGAGGGCTCGAAGGGCTTGGCGAGGAAGGCGTCGACGCCCGAGGCGACCCCGCCGGAGACCTCGCCCTCGCCGCAGGCGCTGATGATCGCGACGGGGAGGTGCCTGGTCCGAGGGTCGGCGCGGAGCCGTTCGGCGGTCTTGATCCCGTCCAGGCGGGGCATGACGACGTCCAGGGTGACGACATCAGGACAGACCTGATGCACGACATCCAGACACTCGGCACCATCGGCCGCGGTCACGACCTCGAACCCCTCGAGTTCGAGATTGACCCTGATCAACTGCCGGATCACCTTGTTGTCGTCGACAACGAGCACCCGACCGGACGCGCCTGACACACGGACGAGAGTAGGCCGCCCTCGACGGCCGCGTCCGGGTTTTGCCCACTTCTGACCCGTGCGGGGGACCCCGCCCCTGGTGACACCCCGGAAATACCTGTTCACAGCCACTCCCGCGGAGCTGGTAGGGTTCTACCCGTCGCCGCCGAACGCGGCGGACGCCCCCGTAGCTCAGGGGATAGAGCAACGGCCTCCGGAGCCGTGTGCGCAGGTTCGAATCCTGCCGGGGGCACTTCGCAGGAAGTGCCACACAGACCCCGTGATCAGCGGAAACGCTGAGAACGGGGTCTTGTTGTATCTGCGGGCCGGTCCCGCCTGCGGCTCAGCCGGGGTGGCCTGGGTTCGTGGTCGGGTTCGTCAGTCCGCTGTCACTCCCCAGTACGCGATGTTCGTCGGGGTGCCGTTCGCGTACAGGACCGTGCAGTTGCCCTGGGCTCGGTCCGGGTACGGGAGGGCTCCTGTGTCCAGGGCTCTGGTCCATTCCTCCTCGGTGGGTCGGGCCGTCGGGGACCAGGTGCGGACCTCGGCGTCCGTCAGCGGGCGCATGTACGGGTGGTCGCCGCGGTCCGTCGCCTCCGTTGTGCGGGGGAAGTCCAGCACCGACGCCGTGCCGACCGTGTAGACGTACTCGTTCCAGTCCGGGTCCTGCCACAGCTCCTCGATCGCGCGGCCCCCGAAGCCGTGGCCGTTCGCCGCCAGGCTCGCCTCCTGCGCCTGCCGGAATGCCGCCGCCAGATCCGGCTGGTACGGGCCCGTCTGCGTCCACGCGTTGCCGCCCATGCTGTGTCCTCTCCCCCTGGTCGTTCCCAAGGGTCCGCAGCGTAGGCGGGGGCACTGACAGCTCCCGCCGGCGTTCCAGGTCGGGTCGTTCCCTCAGCCGGTGAGTTCGGGTACCAACGCGTCTTCCTCGTCCCGGAGTTCCAGGCCGTAGCCGTACCCGGGCGAGGCGCGGGTGCTCCAGCCCGCGGCGGCGAGGCGCGCGGCCGCCGTCGAGGCGTCTCGGCAGCCGCCCCGGAGCGGGGGCGGTTCGTTGCGGGTGCGCGGACCGGGCGGTATTACGCTTTCACCGGATCGCTTTCGGAGTGCCGGCATGACGGGGTGTCGCGTACGTCCCGGAGCTTCCGCAGTCGGTCGGCCGGGGGCCTGAGTCGGGGGGAACTGTGGCGGGAGAGTCCGTGTCCAGGCGTACCGCCAAGAAGTGCGAACGGCTGTGGCGGGAGGGGGTCACACTGCTCCGGCTCGGTCAGTACGACGCCGCCGCCGTGCGGTTCACCGAGGTGCTGGAGTACGACCCCACCGCCGCCGACGCCTGGTTGGGGCTGCACGCCACCGGGCGGTCCCAGGCCGAGGCCGTCGAGGCCATGGGGCGGTACCGGCACGCCTTCGGCGAGCTGCGGAACAGGTGTGCGCTGACCGTCCGTTCGCGCTTCGACCTCGGTCTCTACGTCTCCTTCCGGCTGGAGACCTCGCGTGACCTCTGGCTCGCCGGCATGGCGCAGCGGCTCTCCGCCGGGCAGGTCGACGAGGCCGAGCCCGCGCTGCTCACCGCCGTCCTCGACTGCGACGAGACGCGCTTCCTCTGCACCCGGTACGCCTACCTCAAGCAGAACTGGCCGCTGGTGCTGGAGTTCTCCCGCGGCATCGAGGCCTCCTTCCTGCGCGACGAGGCCCAGTTGTACGTCGGGTACGCGCTCGCCCGCCAGGGGGTGTTCCACGAGGTCCTCCGCACCATGGCGCCGCTCCCCCACGCGCTGGAGCGCGGCGGCCGCTTCGACGGCGAGGTCGCCTACCTCCGCGGGCTCGCGTACGAGGGAACCGGCGACGACCGGGAGGCGCTGCGGCAGTTCCAGTACGCCTTCCGCTGCTTCCCCGGGCTCGCCGACGTCGCCCGGCGCGCCCAGGTCCAGGCACCGGCCCAGGCCCCGGTCCGCGCACCCGCCCCGGACGCGGCTGCCCTCGCCCCCGCCGGGGAGCGCCCCGGCGACGCCGCCGCCGATCCCCGGCTCGACGAGGCGCTCGCGCGGCTCGACGGGATGATCGGGCTCGAACCGGTCAAGCGGCAGGTCAGGACCCTCGTCGCCCAGCTGCGGATGGCCACGGTCCGGCGGGAGCAGGGGCTGCCGACGACCGCCGGACCCCAGCACTTCGTGTTCGCCGGGCCGCCCGGCACCGGGAAGACGACCGTGGCCCGCATCATCGGCGACGTCTTCGCCGGACTCGGCATGCTGGAGTCGGGCGCGCTCGTCGAGACCTCGCGGGTCGACCTCGTGGGCGAACACCTCGGGTCGTCTGCCGTGAAGACGAAGGCCGTCATCGACTCCGCCCTGGGCGGCGTCCTCTTCGTCGACGAGGCCTACGCGCTGCACAACACGGGCTACTCCGGGGGCGACGCCTTCGGCAAGGAGGCCTTGCAGGTGCTGCTCAAGCGGGCCGAGGACGACCGCGACCGGCTCGTCGTCGTCCTGGCCGGGTATCCGGACGAGATGGCCGAACTCCTGTCGACGAACCCGGGCCTCACCTCCCGTTTCAGTACGCGGATCGACTTCCCCTCGTACTCGGCGGAGGAACTCCTCCGGATCGCCCACGGTGTGCTCGGGGCGCAGGGCGATGTCGTGGACGAGGACGCCGCCGCGGTCCTCCACTCCCATTTCCGGAGCGTCGTCCGGGACGGGCTCGTCGACCGGCTGGGCAACGGGCGCCTCGCCCGCGAGCTGTGCCGCAAGGCCGCCTCGTGCCGCGACCTGCGGCTGTACGACACCCACGGCGGGCACGCGACCCCCAGCCGGGAGGATCTCGTCACCGTGCGCGTCGCCGACGTCAACGCCGCGTTCGAGGAACTGCGTTCCGCCGGCGGCCCGCCCGCGAGGTGAGGGCGGAGCCCCGCGTACGTGGGCGGGAGTAGACCCCCGTGGGTGGTGGTGATTGCTGTTCGCCGGGTCTGATTCCGGTGCGGCGGGAGGCTTCCGGCTTCGTACCTCGGCTGCCGGTGACCGGACCCAGGCCTCCGCGGCGGGCTCCTTCGCCCGCCGCGGCCCGCCTCACGCCGAGCGCTTGCCCTGGGTCGTCTTCTTCGCCGTCGTCTTCCTGGCGGTCGTCTCCTTCGCCGTCGTCGCCTTCGCCGCCGTCTTCTTGCTCGCCGTCTTCTTCGCCGCCGTCTTCTTCGCGGTCGTCTTCTTGGTCTCGGCGCTCTTCGCCGTGCTCTTGCCCGCCGCGGTCTTCGCCGTCGACTTGCGTGCCGGGGCCGCCGCCTTCCTGGCCGCCGTCTTCGACGTGGACTTCTTGGTGTCCGTGGCCTTGGGTGTCGCCCGCGGCTTGAGTTCGGTGACCACCGCGTCCTCGCCCCGGGCCTCCTTCGCCGCCCGCACGCTGTTCTCCAGGGCGGCCATCAGGTCGATCACCTGGCCGCCGCCGGTCTCCTCGCCCGTCTCCGGGGGTGCGACGCCCGCGCCGCCCTCCGCCTTCGCCGCGATCATCTCCTCGACCGCCGTGCGGTAGTCGTCGTGCAGGGTGCTCATGTCGACCTCGCCCAGGGTGGCCATCAGGGCGTCCGCGAGGTCGAGTTCGGCGTCCCGTACGCTCACCGGGTTCTCCGGGGCCACGCCCTCGGGCGCGCGGATCTCGTCCGGCCAGAGCAGGCCGTGCATCGCGATGACGTCGTCCACCACGCGGAGCATGCCCAGGCGTTCGCGGCCGCGGAGGGCGTACTTGGCCACGGCGACCTTCTCGCTGCGCTTCAGGGCCTCGCGGAGCAGGGTGTACGGCTTGGCCGCGGGCACGCCGTTCGCCGAGAGGTAGTACGCGGCGTCCATCTGCAGCGGGTCGATGTCGCCGGCCGGTACGAAGGCCACGATCTCGATCGTCTTCGCCGTGGGGAGCGGCAGCGAGGCCAGGTCCTCCTCGGTGATCGGGATCATCGTCCCGTCGGCGTCCTCGTACGCCTTGCCGATCTCGGCCTGCGTGACCTCCTCGCCGTCGAGCTCGCACACCTTCTTGTAGCGGACGCGCCCGCCGTCCTCGGTGTGGATCTGCCGGAAGGAGACGGACCGGCTCTCGGTGGCGTTCACCAGTTTGATCGGGATGCTGACCAGGCCGAAGGATATGGCGCCGTTCCAGATGGATCGCACAGACGTTCCCTTCGGGTCGGATCAGATCGTCGGATCAGGTCGTTTCGTCATGCCCGCTTTGTCGTGAATCGTGGGATTCTCATCGTATGACGCCTCTCACGGAGGTGGAGGGGCGGCGCCTGGCGCTCAGCAACCTGGAGAAGGTGATCCACCCGGTCACCGGCACCACCAAGGGCGAGCTGCTCCACTACTACGCGACCGTCGGGCCCGCGATCCTGCCGCATCTGCGCGACCGCCCGGTGTCCTTCCTGCGCTATCCGGACGGTCCCGACGGGCAGCTCTTCTTCACGAAGAATCCGCCGCCCGGCACACCCTCCTGGGTGAGGACCACCCCGGTGCCGCGCTCCGAGGACCCCCGGGCCCGGCAGGTGGTCGTCGAGGACCTCGCCTCGCTGATGTGGGCCGCGAACCTGGTCGTGGAGTTCCACACGCCGCAGTGGCCCGCCTCCTCCCCCGCCGTCGCCGACCGGCTCGTGTTCGACCTCGACCCCGGGGCGCCCGCGACGGTCGTCGAGTGCTGCCGCGTCGCCCTCCATCTGCGCGGCCGGCTCGCCGAGGACGGGCTGGAGGCCTTCGCCAAGACCTCCGGCTCCAAGGGGCTGCACCTGCTCGTCCCGGTGGTGCCCACGCCCTCGGCGCTGGTCTCGGCGTACGCGCGCACGCTCGCCGTCGAGGCGGAGGCGGCGCTGCCGGGGCTGGTCGTGCACCGGATGGCCCGGGCCCTGCGGCCCGGGAAGGTCTTCGTCGACCACAGTCAGAACGCCGCCGCCAAGACCACGGCCACCCCCTACACCCTGCGGGCCCGGCCCCTCCCCATGGTGTCGGCGCCCGTCACGTGGGAGGAGGTCGAGGACTGCGCCGAGGAGGCCGCGGACCCCGGCTCCCTCGTCCACCTCATGGATGACATCGCGCCACGTCTTGAGCGCTACGGGGATCTCCTCGCGCCACTTTTCGCGCCCGAACGGGCGGGAGAGGTGCCGTGAACCGGCCCGGGACCCACCCGGAACCGGCCTCGGAAGGCGGCGCGAACGGGGCCGGGGCGCACGCCCCGGGCGGGAACGACGGCCGCGCGAGCGCCGGTGGCGGGGCTCCGGGCGGGCGTCACGGGCAGCCGGGAGCCGCCGCCGGTGCGGCGAGTGGCACTCAGGGCCGCGGCGCGGACCTCAACCGCGCGGGACGCCCAGGGCTCCGTACCGCCGCAGCCCCGGGAGCCTCCGCAGCCCCCTCCGGAACCCGGGCGCGGGAGGCCCGCGAAGCCGCCGCGCCCCCGTCCCCGGCCCCGGCAGGCGGTCCGTGACCGTGCCCGAGCATCCGCAGCAGTCCGGACCGCGGCCCGGTGACCTGGTGCTTCCCCCGCCCCTCGACGTCATGCGGCCCCGGTCCGCCGACGAGATCCCCGCTCAGGGAGCGCCGCCCCGGGAGGTCCAGTACTCGCTCAAGCTCGACGGGTTCCGCGCGCTCGCCTTCGTCCTGGGCGACGGGAAGGTCGTGCTCCAGTCGCGGTCCCGGCGGGACCTCGCGCCCGAGTTCCCCGCGATCGCCGCCCACCTGCGGGACCAGCTGCCGCCCGGCATCGTCCTCGACGGCGAGCTGTGCGCCTACCGCGACGGGCGGCTGAGCTTCACCGACCTGCTGCGCTCCCCCGCGGACCGGGCGCGGGCCGGTGTCCCGGTCTCGTACATCGCCTTCGACCTGCTCGCCGTCCCGGGGCGCGACGTCCGGCCGCTGCCGCTGCGCGACCGGTGGGAGCTGCTCGGGACGGCGCTCAGCGACACCGGGCCGCCGCTCCAGCGGGTGCTGGCCACCCTGGACGAGGAGACCGCGCGCGGATGGTTCCGCGACCTGCGGGACGCCGGGGTCGAGGGGATCGTCGCGAAGGCCCTGGACTCCCCCTACCGGGCCGGTCCCACCTGGGCCTGGCGGAAGATCCGGCACGCGGAGACCAGCGACGGCCTGCTGCTCGGCGTCGTCGGGCCGCCCGGCCGGCCCCGGACCCTGGTCGTACGGCTCGCGGACGGCCGTACGGTCTCCACCTCGCCCCGGCTGACCCCGGCGCAGTCGCGCGAGGTGGGCGCCCTGGCCGCGGACCGCGCCGGGCCGCTCTTCCAGGACCCGGAGCACGGTCCGGTGCGGTGGATCGACCCGCCGCTCCCGGTCGAGCTCCGGCAGCTCGCCGTGCGGCAGCGGCAGGAGAACGCGACCTTCGTCCGCGTCCGGTCCGAGTGACAGCCGGCCTCCGGGCGCCTCCCGGGGGCGGCACGGAGTGCAACTGCCCCACTGCGCACCGCACATGGCGCAAACAGAACGCAACAGGGGCCCTGTCCGCGCCCGGTGTCGCGGGTAAGGCCTTGCCGCCCTTCCAGTGGTGCACACTTGCTGCCTGGTACAGGGCTCACGGGGAAGGCGGCCTGCAGATGCTGACGGGGATCGAGGAGGTCGACTGGGCCTCACTGGGGCATGCGTACGGCCCCGCGGACGACGTGCCGGAGCTGCTCCGCGGACTCGCCTCCGCCGATCCCGCCGAGCGGGAGACGGCCCTCGACGGCATGTACGGGGCCGTGCACCACCAGGGCGACGTCTACGACTCCACCCTGGCCTGCATCCCCTTCCTCCTCGAACTCGTCGCCGACCCGGCCGTCGAGGACCGCGGCTGCATCGTCGAACTGCTCACCAGCATCGGCGGGATCGAGCTCGAAGACGACGAGGAGATCGACGAACTCGACGCGGAGGGCGAGGAGTTCATCCCCGCCGCCAACTACGCGATGGCCGCCGCGGCGATCGCCGCCGGCGCCGACGTCTTCCTCGGGCTGATCTCCGACCCCGACCCCGAGGTACGGCTCGCCGCCCCCTGCGCGCTCGCCTCGCTGCACCCCGAGCCCGCGCGGGTGCTGACCCTGCTGCGGGAGCGGCTCACCGTCGAGCGGGACACCGAGGTGCGGCTCGCCCTGGTCGCCGCCGTCGGGCGGATCGCCCTGCGGCACGCCTCGCTGCGCGCCGAGACCGTCGACTGGCTCGGCTGGCTCGCCCGTGCCGCCCAGGATCCGGGGCTGCGGCTCGCGGCCCTCGCCCAGCGGGCGCGCTGCGCGCCCGGCGACATCCCGGAGGACATCGTGCCGTGGGTGACGGGGCTCCTCGAGGAGATCCGGACCTCGGCCTCGGGGCCGGCCGGGGGCGGCGGCGAGCGGGCCGCGACGCCGACCCTCATCGGGCAGGTCCGCGAGCTGCTGGAGGAGCACGCCGCCGGGCGCCCCGCACCCTGGACGGAGGAGCTGCTCCGGACGCTGCACGCGGCGCTCGACGACCGGGTCGACGACCGCATCGCGCTGATCGAGGCACAGCTCCGGAGCCCCGACTGGGGTCAGCGGTCGGACGCGATCTGGCTGTGCGGCGGGCTGATACGGGTCTGGCGGGGGCGGTACGAGGAGATCGTCCGGCTCGTCGGCGCCCAGCTCGACGACCCCGAGCCGCGGCTGCGGGAGGCCGCTACCTCCTTCCTGGAGCGGCTCTTCGAGCTGGGCGGCCCGGCCGCCGACGCGCTCGCGGCCCGTCTCGCCGTGGGACCCGCGGGGGCGGCGCCGGCCGGGCCCGGCGGGGCCGGCGGTCGGGGCACGCGCGGCGGCGGTGCCCAGGGCGGCGGTTTCGTCGGACGGTCCGGGCGCGACGGCGCCCTGCTCGCGCTGGCCCGCGCCGGGGACACCCGCGCCGTGCCGCTGCTCGCCCGCGCCCTGGAGGAGCGGGAGGTGCGGCGCGAGCTGCTGTACGCCATGGACGGGCTCGGGCCGTCGGCCGCCATGCTGGCGCCGCTGCTGCGGCGCCGGCTCGCGGAGGTGGAGCTCGACGAGCGGCTCTACGACCGGGCCGCGCCCCTGCTGTACGCCCTCGCGGCGGTACGGGGCTCCCAGGCCGTGCCGGAGGTCCTGCGGGTCCTGCGCGGAGCGCCGGCGAACCGGCGCGACTGGGTCCGCGAGTCCGCGCTGCGGACCCTCGCGGCCTTCGGGCCCGCGGCCGGGGAGGCCGTCCCGGACATGCGCGGGCTCCTGGGGGCCGACTCGGCCACGGTCGCCACGGCGGCCGCGCGGGCCCTGTGGGCGGCCGAGGGCGATCTGGGCGAGGTCCTGGCCGCCCTGGAGCGGTGGCTGCGGCCCGGTGCCTCGGGCGCGGACTGGTGTTCCGCCGCCCAGGCCCTCGGGGACATCGGCCCGGCCGCCGCCTCGGCGGCCGCCGCTCTCAGAACCGGCCTGGCCTCGCGGGACCTGTGGGTGCGGGTCCGGAGCGCCGCGGCCCTGTGGCGGGTGTCCGGGGACGCGGCGCCGGCTCTTCCGGTGCTGGTCGCGGCCTGGGAGGAGAACCGGCACGCGCGCGTGGACGTGGCCGAGTGCCTGGCGGAGATGGGTCCGGCCGCCGCGGAGGCGCAGCTGCTGATCCTCACCGAGCTGACGCGCAGGCGTCGCCACAACGCCCGCGAGGGCGCCTCGGGCAGCCATGACATCCACGTCGACGAGAAGCTCCTGACCGTGTGCCGGGCCGCGCTCGCGCGGATGGAGCGGGGCGGGTTCTAGCCCGGGCGGGACGGCGGGTCCGCGGAGGACTCGGCCGACGGGTCGGCGGCGATCCGTGGGCGGCGGGGCGGCGGACGACGGAGAGGCGGACGACGACCGCGACGGGTGCGCGGCGGCAGGCGGCGCGGCGACCAGCGACCGGCTGCAAGCGGCAGGCGCGGCGACCGGCTGCAAGCGGCAGGCGGCACGGCGACCGGCTGCAAGCGGCAGGCGCGGCGACCGGCTGCAAGCGGCAGGCGGCACGGCGACCGGTACGTGGCGCCCTGACCCCGGCCGACAGCAGCCGTGACCGGTACCTCGCTCCGTGAACCCCGGCCGACAGCAGCCGTGACCCCCTGCCGGGCAGTGGGGCCGCCGGTCCATGAGTAGACAAAAAGGACTTCCATCCGAATAAGGTCTACTGGAAGCAGGCCCGGACCCGGTCCGCCGTCCGATCCCCCGGTCGGCCCCGCCGGACTCCCGGCCGCACCCGTCGATCGACTCGTACGAGGAGCAGTGTGAAACCGCGCGGAACGCAGTTCGCCGCCGGTGTCCTGTGCGCCCTCGTGCTCGGCGGCGCCGTCGGCTGCGGGCGCGGCGAGGGCGGGCTCCAGAGCGCCGGGGCCACCCCGCCGGCCGCCGGCCCCGTACGGCTCTGGCCCGACCTGCCGCCCGCCACGGACCCGCCGATCGACTACGGCGAGTCCGACACCGAGCGCGTCCCCGGCGTCCAGGTCCCCGACAACGACGTCCACTCCGTCGACGCGATCGCGGTGGTCGCCGCCGAGGTGCGCGCCCACCCCGGCACGTACAGCGGCCCCGACGGCATGTACGCGGAGACCGCCCGCGCCGTGAAGGCCTGCGGCACCGCGCCGGCCGCCTGTCCGGTGATGCGGCCGTACTAC
This sequence comes from Streptomyces sp. NPDC014891, assembly GCF_043081085.1. Classification (NCBI taxonomy): domain Bacteria; kingdom Bacillati; phylum Actinomycetota; class Actinomycetes; order Kitasatosporales; family Streptomycetaceae; genus Streptomyces; species Streptomyces sp. NPDC014891. Next base: position 409,238 of record NZ_JBIBWF010000005.1, read on the forward strand.
CGCGACCTCACCGGCAACGGCCGGGACGAGCTGATCGTCGGCGTCCGGATGCCCGACCAGCAGGTCGGCGTGCGCGTCTACCTCGCCGAGAACGGCGGGCTCACCCGCATCATGTCCACCGTCGACCAGGTCATCAGCGTGGAGCTGGCCGGCCGCGACCTGATCATGCGCGTCGCTTCGGCGGGCATCCCCGGGTACGAGTACCGCACCGCCTGGTCCTGGGACGAGCAGCAGCACAGCATGCTGCCCACCCGCGACGAGATCGTCCGGGTGAAGCCGGGCCGCACCGCGGCACCGGCCGTCCCGGAGCCCCGCCTGGTCAGCCCGGCTCCGGCGGTCCCCGCCCCGGCCTCGCCCCCGGCGCCGCTCCCGGTCCCGCCCGACGCGGCCCCGCCCGCCGAGCCGAGCCCGTGAGGGCGCCCCGGCTGCCCGCCTGGACCGCGACCCTCACCTGGAAGGCCGCCGTCTTCATCGCGGTGATGTGCTGCGCCCTGGCCGCGCTCCTCGGCATCCTCGTGCACGTCTCGGTGACCGGCCAGACGGTGAACGACTCCCGGGAGAAGGCGCTCGCCCGGCTCACCGACGTCACCCGGCTCTACGAGGCCGGCGAGCCGCTGCCGCGGTTCGCCGGGGTCGATCCGCCCGGGCTTCCGGCCTCCCTCCGCGCGCTGGCCGTCCGGGGCGAGCGCGGCACGCTGGTCGCCGACGACCGGGGCCGGCCGACGATGTGGGCGGCGGGCCCGGCGGACGGCCGCGCCCTGGCCGTCCGGGTCGACTACACGCAGAGCGCCGAGACGATCGACGCCCTCGACCGCTCGATCCTCGGCTCCTCCGTCCTCGCGATCGGGGCGACGCTGCTCGTCGGCGCCTTCGCCGTCACCCGGGTCACCCGGCGGCTGCACCTCACCGCCCAGGTGGCCCGCCGGATCAGCGCGGGCGACCTCGACGCGCGCGTCGACGACCCGCGCACCCAGGACTCCTCGCGTCCCCAGGACGAGGTGGCCACGGTGTCGGGCGCACTCGACACGATGGCGTCCTCGCTCCAGAGCAAGCTGCAGAGCGAGCAGCGGTTCACCGCCGACGTGGCACACGAGCTGCGCACCCCGCTGACCGGGCTGTCGGCGGCGGCCGAGCTGCTGCCGGAGGGGCGGCCCTCGGAGCTGGTACGGGACCGGGTGCGGGCGATGCGCGGGCTGACCGAGGACCTGCTGGAGATCTCACGGCTCGACGCCCGCAACGAGACGGTGGACCTCGCCGTGCACGAACTCGGCCCGCTCGCCGAGCGGGTGGTGCGCGCCTCGGGGACCGGGACCGAGGTCCGGGTCCTCCGGGACGCGACCGTGGAGACGGACCGGCGGCGGCTGGAGCGGGTGCTGGGCAACCTGATCGCCAACGCCCACAAGCACGGGGCGCCGCCGGTGGTGCTGACGGTGGACGGTCCGGTGGTGTCCGTGCGGGACCACGGGCCCGGCTACCCGGCGTACCTGCTGGAGTCGGGGCCGCAGCGGTTCCGCACGGAGAGCGGCGGCAAGGGCCACGGTCTCGGGCTGACGATCGCGGTGGGGCAGGCGGAGGTGATCGGCGCCGAGCTCGTCTTCGCCGCCGCGGCCGACGGCGGGGGCGCCGAGGCACGGCTGCGGCTGCCGGAGTACGTGAGCCTGGCGGAGCCGACGGCGGAGGACTGACCGGGAAGGTGCGCGGCCCGGGCAGACCGCAGACGGCACACCGTCACGCAAAAGGGACATAGGGCACACCGCTTGCTACGTTGCGGCCATGACCGCACCGCGCACGGACGCTCCCCCTCCCGGGGTACGCACGCCGAAGCGCCGCGGCGTGGAACTCTCCCTCCTCGTCTGCGCCGTCCTCATCTGCGTCTTCGGGTACGCCGAGGTCGGCCTCGCCCGGAGCGGGGCCGTACCGCCGGACGCCGTGCGCTACGGGACCGGACTCGGCCTGCTCGCGCTCGTCGCCCATCTCGCGGTCCGGTTCCGCGCCCCCTTCGCCGATCCGCTGCTCCTGCCGATCGCGGTCCTGCTCAACGGCCTGGGCCTGGTGCTGATCTACCGGCTCGACCTGGAGACGCCCAAGGACCAGGCGGCGGCGACGCAGCTGATCTGGTCCACGCTCGGCGTCGCGCTGTTCATCGTGGTCGTCCTGCTGTTGCGCGACCATCGCGCGCTCCAGGGGTACGCCTACGTGTCGGTGGCCGCCGCGCTCGCCCTGATGATCCTGCCGATCTTCTTCCCCGCGGTGAACGGCGCCAAGATCTGGATCCGGCTGGGCGGCCTCTCCTTCCAGCCCGGCGAGTTCGCCAAGATCCTGCTGGCGGTCTTCTTCGCCGCCTACCTCGCCGCCAACCGCAACGCGCTCGCGTACACGGGCCGCCGGATCTGGAAGTTCCAGTTCCCGACCGGGCGGGTGCTCGGCCCGATCGTGGCGATCTGGCTGCTGAGCGTCGGCGTGCTCGTCCTCGAACGGGACCTCGGCACCTCGCTGCTCTTCTTCGGCCTCTTCGTGATCATGCTGTACGTGGCGACCGGCCGGACCGGGTGGATCGCCGTCGGGCTCGTCCTCGCCGCAGCCGGGGCCTTCCTCGTCGGCTCGCTCGAACCGCACGTGCACAGCCGGGTGCAGGACTGGCTCGACCCCTTCGCCTCGATCCGGGCGGGGGACGGTCCCGGGCAGCTCGCCCAGTCGCTGTTCTCGTTCGCGGCGGGCGGGATGCTCGGCTCGGGGCTCGGCCTCGGGCACTCCGTGCTCATCGGCTTCGCCACCAAGTCCGATTTCATCCTGGCGACCGCCGGCGAGGAGCTGGGACTCGTCGGTCTGACCGCGCTCTTCCTGCTGTACGCGCTGCTGGTCGCCCGCGGCTACCGCGCCGGCCTCTCGCTGCGGGACCCGTTCGGGCGGCTCCTCGCGATCGGGCTGGCCTCGATCGTGGCGCTCCAGGTCTTCGTCATCGCGGGCGGGGTGATGGGGCTGATCCCGCTGACCGGCATGGCGATGCCGTTCCTCGCCCAGGGAGGGTCGTCGGTGGTCACGAACTGGGTGATCGTGGCGCTCCTCATCCGGGTCAGCGACTCGGCGCGGGCACCGCAGCCGGACGACGCCGACACGGGGACGCTCGCCCCGGTGACCGAGGGCGCCGCGTGACCCGCCCGTCCGCCCGGAGGAGCCGGGCCGTCCCGCCGCACGCCGGGAGGAGCCGCGCCGTCGCGCCGGGCGGCCGGAGGAGCCGGACCGCCACGCCGTCCGCCCGGATCCGTCCCGGCGTGCGGCGGCTCCGCGCCCTCCCCGAGGGGGCCGTGTGATCCGGTACGCGCGGCGGGCCGCCGCCCTCTGCCTCCTCCTCCTCGTCGCGCTCCTCGTCAACTCCGCGCGCGTGATGGTCTTCGAGGCCGAGTCGCTCGACGACAACCCGGCCAACCGCCGGATCGCGATCAACCGCTACGCGCAGCCGCGCGGCGAGATCGTCGTCGACGGGAGGCCGGTCACCGGCTCCCGGGACAGCCGCCAGCAGCTGCGCTGGGAACGGACGTACCGCCAGGGCCCGTTGTACGCCCCGCTCACCGGCTACGCCTCGCAGACGTACGGCACGACCCTGGTCGAGCACGCCGAGGACGCCGTCCTGTCCGGCACAGCCCCGATGCTGGCGCCGCTGCCCCTCTGGAACGACCTCACCCGGGGCCGGCAGCCCGGCGGCGACGTCGTCACGACCGTCCGCGCCCCCCTCCAGGAGGCCGCCTTCCGGGGCCTCGCGGGGAAACGCGGCGCGGTCGTCGCCGTCGAGCCGCACAGCGGCCGCATCCTGGCGCTGGTCAGCTCCCCCTCGTACGACCCCGGCGTCCTCTCCGGTACGGGGGCGGAGGTCAAGGACGCCTGGCGGCGGCTCACCGGCTCGCCGAACCAGCCGATGCTGAACCGGGCGCTGCGGCAGACGTACCCGCCGGGCTCCACGTTCAAGATCGTGACGGCCGCCGCGGCGCTCGACGCGGGAGTGGTGCGGGACGTGGACGCCCCGACGGACACCCCGGACCCGTTCGTGCTGCCCGGCACCCGGCAGGTGCTGCCGAACGAGGCGGAGGGCTGCGCCGACGCGTCCCTCGCCTACGCGATCCAGTGGTCCTGCAACACGGTGATGGCGGGGCTGGGCGTGAAGGTGGGCCTGGCGGGGATGGTCGACTCCGTCGAGCGGTTCGGCTTCAACGACACGGGGCTGCGGGTGCCGTCCTGGGTGGCGAAGTCGAACTTCGACCGGCAGATGAGCCCGGACCAGCTCGCGCTGTCGTCGATCGGCCAGTTCGACACGACGGCGACGCCGCTGCAGATGGCGCTGGTGGCGTCGGCCGTCGCCAACAACGGGGAGATCGCCCAGCCGTACCTCGTCGACCGGACGACGACCTCCGGCGGGACCACGGTCGACCGCACGGGCCGGCGCAGCTACCGGCAGGCGATGAACCCCGCGACGGCGATGCAGCTCCAGCGGCTGATGGTGAAGGCGGTGACGGAGGGGACCGGCACGAACGCGGCCATCCCCGGGGTGCGGGTGGGCGGCAAGACCGGCACGGCGCAGCACGGCTTCGGCAACACCGGGACCCCGTACGCCTGGTTCATCGCCTGGGCGCAGGCGGAGGACGCGGCCCAGCCGGCGGTCGCGGTGGCGGTGGTCGTCGAGGACGCGGAGGCGTCCCGTACGGACATCAGCGGGGGCGGCAGCGCGGCGCCGATCGCGAAGGCGGTGATGGAGGAGGCGCTGCGGCTGGAGGCGGAGACCCGGAGGTGAGGCGGCGGCCGCGCCGCGGGTGTTCTCCATCCCGTCCGCACCCCGCGACGCTCTCCACCCCGTCCCGCGCCTGCCGTCCCTGCCGTCCTCAGCCGGCGATCGGCTTGCGGACCTCCCGCCCTCAGCCGGTGATCGGCTTGCGGACCTCCGCGCGGATCTTGGCCGTCTTCTCGGCGAGGTCCTCCAGGTCGATGTCCTTGGGGTCCCCGGAGGCCGACTCCAGGGTGACGAGGGCGACGGCGGCCGCGGTGTTGTCGTCGCCCCAGGCGCACATGGGGAGGTTCGTCCTGTCGAGCACGCTCCCCGTCGTGGTGACCTGACACCGGACGGTGACCCCGTATCCGGCGGGGGTGAAGTCCCGGGGCCCGACGACGAGCTTGGAGTCCTTCTCCGTGGCGGCGCCCCTGAGGATGGAACTCCGGGTGGACGAGCCGCTCTTGATGCGGCCGTAGAGCCCGGAGAGGACGAGCACCGAGTCGTCCTCACCGTCGTACTGCCCGACCGCCGCCGTGGCGTCCTTCACCGTGAAGTCGGGGGTGTCCTCGATCTCCTTGCCCTGGCTGTCGGACAGGTCGGAGGCCAGGGTGTACTCGCCGGCGAGGAGGGTCTTGGGGACGACCAGCTTGTGGGTCGCCTCGGGGAAGCCGCCCATGACGCCGTCGAGTCCGGCCTTGACGCCGTAGCCGAGGCCCGCCACCACGACCAGCGAGCCGACGACGATGGCGACGATCGCGCCGGACGACAGCTTCTTCTTCGGCGGGGGTCCCGTCGGCGGCTGCCCCCAGCCGCCGGGTCCGGGGCCGTACTGCGGCGGAACGCCGTACGGGGGGTGGCCCTGCGGGGGGAAGCCCTGCGGTGCGCCGAACGCGCCGGGCTGCTGCGGGGGCGGTACGGGTCCGCCGTACGGCTGCGGGGACGGCGGCTGGCTCGGCGGTGGCGGCATGCTCATGGCGGTCACGCTACGTCAGGCGTCGGACAACGCGTGTTCCCGGGCCGGATCCCGGCCCGGGCGGTGCCGCGGCCCCGACGCGATCGGGTGCGGGTTCGGGTTCCGACCGCCCGTCTCCTCCGTGGAGCCGTCCCTCCCCCGTACCCCTGTCTCCTCTCCGTACCGCTACTCCTCCGCCGTGCCCGCGGCGATCGCGTCCGCGACCTCCTCGACGCGGGCCTGCTCCTCCCTGGCGAAGCGCTCCGCGTCGAGCTGCTCCGCGATCTCCTCGTCCTGGGTCATGAGGAGGTCGAGGTTGGAGTCGCCGAGGTCGAAGACGCCCATGTCCAGGTAGGCCTTCTGGAGGCGCTCGCCCCAGAGTCCGATGTCCTTGACGCAGGGGACGATCCGGCTGAAGAGCAGCTTGCGGAAGAGGTGCAGGAACTCGCTCTGCTCGGTCAGCTCCTCCGCCTCCTTCCGCGGGATGCCGAAGTCGTCCAGGACCTCGACGCCGCGCAGCCGGTCGCGCATCAGGTAGCAGCCCTCGATGACGAACTCCTCGCGCTCGCGGAGTTCGGCGTCGGACAGTTGCCTGTAGTAGTCCCGCAGCGCCATCCGGCCGAAGGCGACGTGCCGGGCCTCGTCCTGCATCACGTACGCGAGGATCTGCTTGGGCAGCGGCTTGTCGGTGGTGTCGCGGATCATGCCGAAGGCGGCGAGGGCGAGCCCCTCGATCAGGACCTGCATGCCGAGGTAGGGCATGTCCCAGCGGGAGTCGCGCAGGGTGTCGCCGAGGAGGCTCTGCAGGTTGTCGTTGATCGGGTAGAGCATGCCGATCTTCTCGTGGAGGAACCGGCCGTAGATCTCGGCGTGCCGGGCCTCGTCCATGGTCTGGGTGGCCGAGTAGAACTTGGCGTCCAGGTCGGGCACGGACTCGACGATCCGGGCGGCGCAGACCATGGCGCCCTGCTCGCCGTGGAGGAACTGGCTGAACTGCCAGGAGGAGTAGTGCCGGCGCAGGTCGCCCTTGTCCTTCTCGGTCATCTTCGCCCAGTGGCGGGTGCCGTGGAGGGTCAGGACCTCGTCGGGCGTGCCGAGGGGGTCGTACGGGTCGACCTCCAGGTCCCAGTCGATCCGGGTGGCGCCGTCCCACTGCTTGTCCTTGCCCTTCTGGTAGAGGGCGAGGAGGCGGTCGCGGCCGGCGTCCGCCATGTCGTATTCCCAGCTGAAGCGGGCGGCACCGGTGGCGGGGACCTGCCAGCTCGGTCCGGACGGGGCCGTGGTGTAGAGGTCGCGCGTCGACACTGACGCCTCCTTGGGGGGGTCGGGCCTTCCCGTGGTGCGAGTCCTGCGGCCCAGGCTCACACGGTGCTAGACGCATCGTCAACAAGTCGCGCACAGGGGATTGACGGCCCTACTGACGGGGAGTCTGATAAGAGGTGCCCACCGGTGATACGTCACGCCGTCGCGACGAGCACAGCGAGGTTCGGACCCATGACCCCCTTCACCGAGTCCGCCGAGCCGGACTTCAGCCTCCTCCGGGACGCCCTGGGGCCGCTGCGCGACCGCGAGCAGGTCGCCGAGCGCCTCCTGGAATCCTCCCGGAAGCACTCCTACGACCCGGACGTCGAGCTCGACTGGGACGCGCCGTTCGAGGACGGCAAGTGGTTCTGGCCGCCCGAGCTGCTCTCCCTGTACGAAACCCCGCTGTGGCACCGGATGTCCGAGGAGCAGCGGATCGCGCTCTCGCGCCACGAGGCGGCCTCGCTCGCGTCTCTCGGGGTCTGGTTCGAGATCATCCTGATGCAGCTGCTCGTCCGGCACATCTACGACAAGTCCCTGACCAGCCATCACGTCCGGTACGCGCTGACCGAGATAGCGGACGAGTGCCGGCACTCGATGATGTTCGCGCGGATGATCCAGCGCGGCGGGACCCCGGCGTACCCGGTGCCGAGGATCTACCACAACCTCGCACGCGTGCTGAAGACCGTCTCCACCACCCCGGGCTCGTTCGCCTCGACGCTGCTCGGCGAGGAGATCCTCGACTGGATGCAGCGGCTGACCTTCCCGGACGATCGGGTGCAGACCCTGGTGCGCGGGGTGACCCGCATCCACGTGGTCGAGGAGGCCCGGCACGTGCGGTACGCCCGCGAGGAGCTGCGCCGCCAGATGGTGACCGCGCCGCGGTGGGAGCAGGAGTTCACCCGGCTCAGCTGCGGCGAGGCGGCGCGGGTCTTCTCGACGTGCTTCGTCAACCCGCAGGTGTACGAGGCGGTCGGCCTGGACCGGCGCGAGGCGGTCGCGCAGGTCCGGGCGAGCGGCCACCGGCGCGAGGTCATGCAGTCCGGCGCGCGCCGCCTGACGGACTTCCTGGACGACATCGGGGTGCTCAGGGGCCCCGGACGACGGCTGTGGAAGTCCTCGGGACTGCTGGCCTGAGCACCCGCGCGGGGGCGGCCGGAGGGCGCGGACCGGGGGCGGCGGGGCGACGGCGGAGGTGACGGCGGGCGACGGCCGGAGGGCGCCGACCGGGTGGCGGCGGACCGGCTGTCGGCCGGCGTACCCGGGGGGCGACGCCGGGGCGCCCCGCTACGCTGCGCAGCATGACTGCCGCCGCCACCCCCGCGTACCGCAGGCTCAGCGTCGAGGCACGCCGCGGCCAGCTCCTCGAAGCCGCCCAGGAGCTCTTCGCCCACCGCACCCCGGAGGACGTCTCCCTCGACGACGTGGCCGAGGCGGCCGGCGTCTCACGGCCCCTCGTCTACCGCTACTTCCCCGGAGGCAAGCAGCAGCTGTACGAGGCCGCCCTCCGTTCCTCCGCGGACGCCCTCGCCCACTGCTTCGCCGAACCCGCCGTCGGACCCCCGACGGAGCGGCTCGGGCGGGTGCTCGACCGCTACCTGGCCTTCGTGGACGAGCACGACGCGGGTTTCAGCGCCCTTCTGCGCGGCGGCAGCGTCGCGGAGACCTCCCGCACCACGGCGATCGTCGACGAGGTCCGCCGCTGCGCCGCCGAGCAGATCCTCGTCCACCTCGGGGTGGAGCGGCCGGGCCCCCGCCTCCGCATGCTGGTCCGCACGTGGATCGCGGCCGTGGAGGCCGCCTCCCTGATCTGGCTCGACGAGGACAAGCGGCCCCCGGCCCTCGACCTGCGGGAGTGGCTGGTGGACCACCTCGTCGCCCTCCTCGCCGCGAGCACGGCGAGCGACGAGGAGACGGCGCGGGTGGTCGCACGCCTCCTCGCCCAGGAGACGCCCGAGGGGCCCGTGGCCCGACTGGCCCGCCGGGTGATCCCGGTGGTGGGCGAGGCGGCCCACCTGCTCTGAGCCGGAACGGGGACCGGAGGGGACACTGGAGGGGTGAGAAGCGAGAACACCCCCTTTCGTGGCGGCCCCCTCGACGGCCGGGTCCTGCCGATCCTGCTCGGCCCGACCGGCCATCCGCCTAAGTGGTACGAGATCCCGGTCCCGGCCCACCACGGGAACCCCCCGACCCTCGTCACCTACCGGCGCGAGCCCGCGGGCTACACGAAGCGCCTGGGCCTCCAGCGCGGCTGGGTCTACGCGTACGCCCCCGAGGGCCGCGAGCGGCGCGAGCTGAAGTGGCCGTGGTCGAAGCCGGGTGCCGGCACGCCCGCTCCCCCGGACACCGCTGGGCCGAAGGAGTGAGACCGCCGGACGCGCCCTTGTCCGTACGGTAATCGGATGAAGTGACGCGTCATCATCCCCGTGGAGGTGGTGACGTGTCACGGAGCCTGCTGCGCACGGTCTGCACGGCGGCGCTGGCCGCTGCGACCGCCCTCACGGGCGTCCTCCCGGCGGGAGCCGCCGCGCCGGAACCCCCGGCCGACCCCCCGGTGGAGGCCCCGATCGCCTGGGCGGACCCGTCGGCGGAACCCGTGGAACCGGTGGATCCGGAGGCCGGGACGGAGACCGACGCCGGGGCGGACACGGACCCGGGCGCCGTCCCCGACACGGACCCGTCCGCACCGCCGACGACGCCGGCCACCGGCGCACCGCCCGAGGCGACCGAGGGGGCGGCTCCCGGAGGGCGCGACCCCTCGGACGCCGCCGACCCGGCCGGCCCGAGCGCGTCGGACTCTCCTACCGCTCCCCCCGCCGACGACGACGCGGCCGCGCTCCCTCCCCCCGGCGGCGACTCCGTCACCGCCCTCCTCACCCGGATGCGGACCCTCTACCGGCAGGCCGAGGAGGCGACCGAGCGGTTCAACGCCGCCGAGGAGGCGCTCAAGCTCCAGACCGCCGACACCGGCAAGGTCACCGCCCGGCTCACCGCCGCCCGCACGGCGCTCGCGCAGGGGCGCGCCGCGGCCGGGCGGATCGCCCGGGACCAGTACCAGGGCAGGTCCGAGTTCTCCTCCTACCTGGGGCTGCTCTTCGCGCCGGACTCCCGGGCCGCCTTCGACCAGGGCCATCTGATGGCGCGGGCCACCCGCGACCGGGTCACGGCGGTGGCCCGGCTGGAGAAGGCCGAGCGGCAGGCCGGCAGCCTGGCCTCCGCATCCCGCAAGGCCCTCGACCGGCAGCAGACCCTCGCCGCAGCCCGGCGGACGCGGCGCGACGAGGTGCGGGCCCGGCTCGCGGAGGTCGAGAAGCTGCTCGCCGCGCTCTCCCCCGAGCAGCTGGCCCGGCTCACCGAGCTGGAGCGGGTCCAGACGGCCGGGGCGCAGCGGGAGCTGCTCGACTCCGGCGTCCTGGCGGGCCGCCGCACCCCGTCCGGGGCGGGCGCGGAGGCGCTGAGGTTCGCGGTGGAGCAGATCGGCAAGCCGTACGAGTGGGGGGCGGAGGGCCCGGAGACGTACGACTGCTCGGGGCTGACCCAGCAGGCCTGGGCGGCGGCGGGCCGGACGGTGCCGCGGACCAGTCAGGAGCAGTGGGCGACGCTGCCCCGGGTGTCCCTCGGCGAGCTCCGCCCCGGGGACCTGGTGGTGTACTTCCCGGGCGCGACGCACGTGGCGGTCTACCTCGGCGAGGGCCTCGTGGTGCAGGCGCCGCGGCCCGGCGGCAAGGTGAAGGTCTCCCCGATCGCGGCGAACCCGCTGCTCGGGGCGGTGCGCCCGGATCCGGACGGGGAGGCCCTGGCCTCGTACGCGCCGCCGCCGCTGCCGGCCGGGGCGCGGGACGGGGCGGACGAGGGGTACGACCACGGCTGACCGCCGGCGCCCGCCCTCGCCGCACCCGAATCGCCGCACGGACCGGACGCCCGCGTCCCACCCGCATCGCCGCACGGACCGGACGCCCCCCGGCACACCCGACCCACCGCACGGACCGGACACCTGGTCCCGCCCGGCTCTCGACGCGGCCCGGACGTCCGGTCCCGCCCGGTTCCCGGCCCGGGCCGGGCGGACCCGTCAGGCTCCGGCGACCGAGGCCAGGTACGCGTTCGTCTTCTCCGGGTCGAAGAAGAAGTTCTCGAAGTCCGACGGGTCGTTGAAGCCGTTCGCGAAGCGGTCGGCGACCGGCTGGAGCTGGCCCGCGGCGCCCAGGAGGTTCAGGACGTGCTCCGGCGGGGGTGCCAGCATCGCGTTCGTCCACTTGGTGACGTGCTGCGCCGTCCGCCAGTAGCGGTCGAACGCGGACCGCATCCACTCCTCGTCGAAGGGCCGGTCGCCCTGCTCGACGATGGCCGCCAGGTAGGCCGCCGCGCACTTCGACGCCGAGTTCGAACCCTGGCCGGTGATCGGGTCGTTGGCCACGACCACGTCGGCCACGCCGAGGACCAGGCCGCCGCCGGGGAGGCGGCCGATCGGGTTGCGGACGGTCGGGGCGTACCGGCCGGCGAGGGTGCCGCCCGCGTCGGTCAGTTCGACCTTCGTCGCCCGCGCGTACTCCCAGGGCGTGAACCTCTCCATCAGCTCCAGCGTGAGCGACAGGTGCTCCGCCGGGTCCTTGACGCCCTTGAAGGCGTCGATCGGTCCGCCGGGGACGCCCTCCCAGAAGAGGATGTCCGCGCGGCCGCCGGTGGTCAGCGTCGGCATGACGAACAACTCGCCCACACCGGGGACCACGTTGCACCGCACCGCGTCGAAGTCCGGGTGCTCCGGGCGCGGGCCGAGGCCGTGGACGTACGCGACGGCCAGCGCGCGCTGCGGCTCGCTGTACGGCGAGCGCGACTCGTCCCGGCCGAACATCGAGACCAGCTCGCCCTTGCCCGCGGCGACGAGCACCAGGTCGTAGCTGCGCGAGAAGTAGTCCAGGTCGCCGACGGCCGCGCCGTGTATCACCAGCTGGCCGCCGCGCTGGGCGAAGGTCTCCATCCAGCCGGCCATCTTCACCCGCTGGTCGACCGACTGCGCGAACCCGTCGAGTCTGCCGACCCAGTCGATCGCGCGGGACGAGTCGGGCGCGGCGACCGAGACGCCGAGGCCCTCGATGCGGGGCGCCTGCGACTCCCAGAAGTCGAGGCCGAGGTCCCGCTCGTGCTGGAGCGCGGTGTGGAACATGCACTGGGTGGACATGACCCGGCCGGCCCGGATCTCGTCCGCCGTCCGGTTCGACATGAGGGTGACCTCGTACCCCGACGACTGGAGTCCGAGGGCGAGCTGCAGACCGGACTGGCCGGCGCCGACTATGAGTATCTTCCGCATGGGTGGTGCTCCTGGCGTGACGGGGAGAGCTGGGCGATCTATTCGGGGGTGTGCTCGAGCGCGTGCGCGACCATCGCGAGCAGGCTCTCGACGACGCTGTACCGCTTGCGCGCGTCCATGATCACCACGGGGACGTCCGCGGGCACGGTCAGCGCCTCCCGCACGTCCTCCGCCGCGAACAGCTCGGTGCCCTCGAAGTGGTTGACGGCCACGATGTACGGCAGTCCGCAGCTCTCGAAGTAGTCGAGGGCCGGGAAGCAGTCCGTGAGCCGCCGCGTGTCCGCCAGCACGATCGCGCCGATCGCCCCGCGCACCAGGTCGTCCCACATGAACCAGAAGCGCTGCTGTCCCGGCGTGCCGAAGACGTACAGCACCAGGTCGTTGTCGAGGGTGATCCGGCCGAAGTCCATCGCCACCGTGGTGGTGAGCTTGTCCGGGGTGGCGGTGAGGTCGTCGGTGTCCTCGCTCGCCCGGGTCATCAGCGCCTCGGTCTGGAGCGGGGTGATCTCCGAGACCGCGCGGACGAAGGTGGTCTTGCCGACGCCGAAGCCGCCCGCGACGACGATCTTCGTCGCTATCGGGGCACGGGTGTGGTCCAGCTGCCAGTCCTGCGCGCCGTCCTCGGCGTCCGGTCCGGCCGGGTCCGCTCCGGGCGCGGCCGACGCGGTCGTATCTCGCTGGAAGAGGTTGGCCGCGGGGGCCTGGGGCTGCGCGGGGATGCCCGACACGGGCGATTCGGTGTCGGCATCGGAGACGGCGGAGGCGTCAGAGACGACGGAGTCCACTCAGCACCCTTTCGAGGAGCGCGCGGTCGGGCTGTCCGGTGCCGTGACCGGTCCCGTACACACGGATCTTTCCCTGGTCGGCCAGGTCGCTGAGAAGCACCCGGACGACCCCCAACGGCATCTTCAGAAGTGCCGAGATCTCCGCGACCGTCCTCATCCGGCGGCAGATCTCGACGATGGCCCGCATCTCGGGCATCAGGCCCCGGGCGCCCGGCCCGCCGTCCGTCAGGACCTTGCGCACGGCGGGCGCTTCGAGCGCCGCCACGAAGGTCTCGACGAGCAGGACGTGGCCGAAGCGGGTCCGTCCACCCGTCAGCGAGTACGGGCGCACGCGCGCGGGGCGGCGCCCGTCCCCGCGGACGGGCAGCCGGTGGACGTGGTGCAGCGGGTAGGCCGAGGACGCGGACGTCACTGGGTGCTCTCCATCGATTTGCGCAGTTCACTGCGGACTTCGGGGGTGAGTACGTGACCGGCGCGGCCCACGAAGAGCGCCATGTGGTAGGCCACCACGCTCATGTCGCAGTCGGGTGCGGCGTGCACCCCGAGCAGCGAACCGTCGCTGATCGACATGACGAAGACGCTGCCCTCCTCCATCGCCACCATGGTCTGCTTGACCCCGCCGCCGTCCATCAGGCGCGCGGCGCCGATGGTCAGGCTGCCGATGCCGGAGACGATGGTGGCCAGGTCGGCGCTGGAGCCGCGCGGCCCGTGCGGACGGCCGGCTTCGGCGGCGGCCGTCGTGCCTTGCTGGGTGGCCGGGTCGGACGAGAGCAGCATCAGGCCGTCGGAGGAGACGACGGTGACCGAGTGGACCCCGGGCACCTCCTCCACCAGGTTCCCCAGCAGCCATTGCAGGTTGCGGGCTTCCGTGCTCAGTCCGTACGTTCCCGTCGCAGTCAACTGCGTGCCTCCTCGACTGTGTCCCCCGTCTTCTCCTCTGTGCGCGCCGGCCCTTCGTCGGCTATCCGTGCCGTCTCGATCTCCGCCTCGACGTCGCGGCGCCCGGCCTTGGCCCCCTGGTGGAAGCCGCCGAGGCGGCGGCGCAGGGCCTCCGCGTCCACACCCCCTTGGCGGGGGGCGGCGGCGGGGCCGGTGGGGCGGACCACCTGCGGGGTCCGCTTGGGCAGCCCCTTGTCGGTGACGCGCTCCGCCTGCGGGGTCCGCTGCCCGGGAACCGGCTGGTCGACGACCGGCTCGGGGGCGGCGGGAGCCTGCGGCTCCTGGTGCGGGGAGGGGGCGGTGGCGTCCGCCGGCCTCTCGTGGGCGTCCGGCTCCGGCGGCGGGTCGGGCAGCCGGACCTGGAGCGTGGTCTCGGAGACGCTCTCGCCGAGGGGCGCGGGCTGGTCGAAGGACGCGGGCCCGGCCTCGGGGAACGGCGCCGGTTCGGTGGACGCGGCCGGGGCGTCGGTGTACGCCGCCTCGGGCCCGGTGTACGGAGCCTCCGTCCCGGGCTCGGCGTACGCGGCTTCCGCCTCGGGCCGACGGGTCGGGTCCTCGGCGGACTCCGGGGCCGTCCGCCCGCTCGTCGCCGTCGCCTCCGCCGCCAGGAACGCCCGCTCGGCCGCCTCCACGAGCGGGTCGCGGTTCCGGGACGGCAGCGTGTTGGAGTTGGCCTCGGCCGCCGAGCCGGGCAGCTGGATCGCGGGCGCCCCGCCCGTCGTCCGTACGGGCTCGGTGACCGTGGTCGGCAGGGCGGCGGGGAGCAGCGGCTCCGGCAGGACGACGACGGCCGCGGTGCCGCCCGACTGCTGCTCGCGCAGCTCGACGCGGACTCCGTGGCGGGCGGCGAGGAGGGCGATGACCCGCATGCCGAGGCCCTCGCCCTCGAAGGCGGCGGGCTCGCCGTCGGCCAGGCTCGCGTTGAGCTCGGCGAGTCGGGCGGGCGTCATGCCGATGCCCGAGTCCTGGACGGAGAGCATGACCTCGCCGGACTCCATGAGCCAGCCGGAGAGCTGGACCTCCGCGTCGGGCGGCGAGAAGGAGGTGGCGTTCTCCAGGAGCTCGGCGACGAGGTGGCTGAGGTCGTCCGCGGCGAAGCCGGCGATCTGGGCGTGCGGCGGCAGGGACTGGATGGTGACCCGCTCGTACCGCTCGATCTCGCTGACGGCGGCGCGCAGCACGTCGACCAGCGGGACGGGGCCGGCGTGGCCGTGGACGTGCTCGTGCCCGGCGAGGACGAGGAGGTTCTCGCTGTGGCGGCGCATGACGGTCGCCATGTGGTCGAGCTTGAAGAGGGTCGCGAGGCGGTCCGGGTCCTGCTCGCGCTCCTCCAGCTTCTCGATGACGCCGAGCTGTCGTTCGACGAGTCCGAGGCTGCGGAGTGAGAGGTTGACGAAGGTGTGGTGGACGGTGCCCCTGAGCCGTTCGAGCTCGGCGGTGAGGAGCGCGACCTGGCCCTGCAGATCGGCGCGCTGGGCGGCGAGCTGGGCGCCGAGCGCCTCCTTGGCGGCGGCCAGGTCGGCGTGTCCGTCGGTGAGCCGCTCGGTGTGCTCGCTGAGGCCGGCGAGCTTGCCGTGCACGGTGTTCAGGGAGCGGACGACCTGGGCGAACTCGTCGTTGCGGCCGGTGAAGCGGACCGGTTCCTCGGCGGTGGGGTCCGGGGCGGCGGCGAGGCGGGCGGCGCCGATCCGGAGGACGGCGAGCGGCCGGGTGAGGGTGCGGGCGACGTAGGTGGAGATGCCGATGGCGACGAGCAGGCAGCCGCCGAGGAAGGCGATGCGCAGTTCGAGGGCGGTGACGTCGTCGTCGCGGAGGGCGGCGAAGTGCTCGACCCGCTCGGTGGCGAGGCGGGACTCGACGCCCCGCATCTGCTCGATGCGGGCGGACAGGGCGGCCTCCAGGCCGGCCGGGTCGGTGCCGCGCTCGGCCTCGGTCAGCCGGGGCTGGTCGGTGAGCGCGGCGAGGGAGCGTTCGGCGCTCTTGACGTCGGGCCCGGTGACGGTGGTGGCGAGCGCGTCGCGGGCGGCGGTTCCGGCGGCCTGGTCGAAGTCGCCGAGGGCTGCGAGTTCGCGGACGCGGGCCTGCTGGGCCGCCGCGGTGAGGGTGTCGCGGGCGCGGTCGGCCTCGGCGGCGCCCGGGGGCTCCTCGGGGACGTAGGTGCCGGTCTCGACGTCGTAGCGGACCTGGCCCGTGGGCTCGGGCTGCGGGATGGAGAGGGCGGCGAGCAGCAGGCCCCGGGTGGCGGAGGCCTGTTCGACGGCGCGGGAGAGGGCGGCGGGGGCGCGGGTGGCCTCGGTGAGGGCGGTGCCGGAGGCGCGGTCGGGGGTCCGGTCGGCCAGTTCCTCGGCGAGGGCCTGGAGCTTGGTGATGATCTCCGAGTAGGCCCGGTGGGCGTCCAGGGCGGTGCCCTTGCCGGTGAGGGCGGTGCGGCGGACGGAGGGGACGCCGGCGAGGTCGCGGCGGAGCTCGGCGGAGGCGGCGGGCCGGATCTCGTCGATCTGCCGGTCGACGCGGGTGGACCGGGTGCTGGTGATCTGGCGCTTGTCCTCGGCGTCGCCGCTCTGGGCGTCGCGGCCGGCGGCGATGTAGGCGACGACCTCGTCGCGCTCGTCGGCGAGCGAGTGGGCCAGGGTGACGGCCTGCCGGTCGAGTTCGGCGAGGGTGACCAGGCTCTGGGAGTCGTTGAGCCCGGTGGAGGCGGTGAGGACCGCGGGCGCTCCGGCGGCGAGGACGGTGATGCCGACGAGGGCGACTCCGGCGACGAGGCGGTTGCGGACGCGCTTGGGCCGGCCGGCGGGGGCGCTGCCGGGGGTGGCCGGGGTGCCGTCCGCGGTCGGCACCGCACCGGGGGTCTGGCTCCGCGTGCCGTTCTTGCTCCGAGGCCGCTTCATCTGCACCGGTGCTCGCATTCTTGACTCGTCCGCCCACAAAGCAGAGGTGACGGCCGGTCACATGGAGCGCCCCCACCCCCCTGGTATGGCTTCCGACCATTCCAGCGCTTTTGGTAAGGGGGCGCGCATCAGCCGCTCCGCCACCCGAACGAGTGAACAACACTCATGAGTTGGCGAACAACTTCGGCGGGTGGGCCGGAGGGCGCCCGGAGGGCCCCCGGTTGGATCTTCCGCGCCTGCTTTGGCAGGATGCCCGCCCGCAGCTTCCCGGAGTCGGCCGCTCCGCTCCCCGGGGCGCTCCACGGGGTCGGTACAGGCCACTTCCGCGGGTTTGCAGGTCCGGTGAAGACGCGCGCCGGGAACGTGCGCCGCGCCGGGCACACTGGGGTCATGCGCAGCGATGTCGCCACCCTCCCCGGCAGCCCCGAACGCCCCAACGAGGACTGGGTGGCCGCCGCGCTGCCCGCTTCGGGGGGCGGCGGGACGGTGGTGCTCCTCGACGGCGTCACGCCGCCGGCGGGTCATGACGGTTGTGTGCACACCGTGCCCTGGTTCACCGCGCGCCTGGGCGGGGCTTTGACCGAACTGTCCGCTTCCCGGCGGGACATGCCCCTGCCCGAGATCCTCTCCCTGGCAATCCGGCGCACCGCGGACGCCCATCGGGGCACCTGTGACCTTTCTCACGTGCGGACGCCCCAGGCGACGGTGGCGCTCGCCCGGTGGGACGAGGCCCGGGTCGAGTACCTGGTCCTGTCCGACTCCGTCCTCCTCCTGGAGGCGCCGGACGGGTCCGTGCGCGCGGTGGTCGACGACCGGCTGGACCGCGTGCCCGACGAGGTCCTGCGGTCCCTGGAGGCGACGGACCGGCTGCGGAACAGGGAGGGCGGCTTCTTCACGGCGGCGGCCGACCCGGCGGTGGCGGGGCGGGCCGTGACGGGCACGAGTCCGCGCGCGGAGGTACGGGCCCTGGCGGCGCTCACGGACGGGGCGGGCCGCTGGGTGGAGCTGTTCGCGGAGGGCGGCTGGGCGGACTGCTTCGGCGTCCTGCGCAAGGAGGGCGCGCTGGGGCTGCTGCACCGGGTGCGGGCCCTGGAGGCGGCGGACGCGGCGGCCGGCGGGACGCGGCGCTGGAAGTTGCACGACGACGCGACGGCGGCGCTGGTGGAGCTCGGGGAGGGCTGATCGGCGGGGGCGGGAGCGGGCCGGGGGCGGGGGCCGTTCGGGGGGCCGGGGACCGTTCGGGGGGCGCGCCCCGCGACTCCTGCCCGTCGCGCCCGCCCGCCGCACGTGCCCGCGCGCCGCGCCCCGCCGCCGGACAGGAAGCCGAGGCGCTCGCCCGCACCGGCCGCGGTCGGCGTCCGCCGTGCTCAGCCCTCGGACCGCACGTTGAAGTGGTTCAGGAGACGGGCGAGTTCGGCGACCTCGGCGCGGTCCCAGTCGGCGAGCTTGCGGACGTACCGCTCGCGCCGCGCGTCGCGGACGCTCCGGAAGCGGTCCCGGCCCTCCTCGGTGAGCCGGACCAGCGAGGCGCGGCCGTCGGCCGGGTCGGGGTCGCGGGCGACCAGCCCGAGGTCTTCGAGGGCCCGGAGCTGGCGGCTCATGGTGGCCTTGCCGACCCCGAAGTACCCGGCGAGCTCGGTGGCCCGCTGGGGGCCGGCGTCGTCGAGGCGTACGAACAGGCCGTAGGCGGCGGGCTCCAGTTCGGGGTGGACCTCGCGGGCCATCTCGCCGGACTGGGCGCGGGCGCGGCGGAGGAAGACCGCGAGTTCGCGTTCGAGCGCGAGGAACTCCCGGTCGACCCCGCCGGGCGGCGCGGGGAGGGCCCCGGCGGGGGGCACCGGGAGCGCCCCGCGTGCGGTCGGCGTCGACCCGACTTCGCCTTCCGTACCGCTTCCGTGCACGTCAGCACCTCTCACGCGTCCTCCGGCGACCCGCCGACGGCTTTCCAGCCGCTGAAAGTTTCTTCCGGCCGAGGCCATCGCCGCAGCTCTTCCAGTATTTCGCAGGAGTAGACCAACGGCGGTACCCGGGCCCTCTTCCTCGGGCCGGGTCTACGTGCGTAGCGTCGTCCACGGCACCCGCTCTGACATGTCCACACCATTTCGTGGGGCGGGTGTCCAGGACCGCCGACCCCGCTCCCCCCACCGATCCTTTCGGAGGCACGCAATGCGTGTGCACAGATCCGGAACGACCCTCGCCGGCGCCGCGCTCGCGGCCCTGGCCCTCCTCGCCCCCCTCGCCACCTCCGCCGGAGCCGCCCAGGACCCGGCCGCCGCCGGGACGCCCCCGCGCGGCTCCGCCAGCATGGGCATGGGCGTCCTCGCGCACGACGGGCGCGGCACCGCCCCCGGCGGCGTCTCGGCCCAGGCCGTCCAGACCGAGGGCGTGGACGTGTCCAGCCACCAGGGCAACGTCGCCTGGTCCACCCTGTGGAACAGCGGCGTCAGGTGGGCCTACGTCAAGGCGACGGAGGGCACCTACTACAAGAACACCTCCTTCACCCAGCAGTACACCGGCTCGTACAACGTCGGCATGATCAGGGGCTCGTACCACTTCGCCACCCCGGACACCGCGACGGGCACGGCCCAGGCCGACTACTTCGTCGACAACGGCGGGGGCTGGTCGAAGGATGGCCGGACGCTGCCGGGCGTGCTCGACATCGAGTGGAACCCGTACGGCGCGACCTGCTACGGCAAGACCCAGGCCGGGATGGTGTCCTGGATCCGCGACTTCGTGAACCGCTACAAGGCCAGGACCGGCCGGGACCCCGTCATCTACACCGCGACCAGCTGGTGGACGCAGTGCACCGGCAACTCCTCCGCCTTCGCCTCGGCCAACCCGCTGTGGATCGCGCGGTACGCCTCGGCGGTGGGCGAACTCCCGGCCGGCTGGCAGTACTACACGATGTGGCAGTACACCTCCACCGGCCCGACGGTCGGCGACCACAACCACTTCAACGGCGACCTCTCGCGGGTGCGGGCGCTCGCCGACGGCTGAGGCCATCCGCACGGCGGCGGTCCCCGGGTGCGCGGCGCCCCGGGGGCCGCTCCGGCTTTTCCGGCCCTCCCCCTTGCCTATTGGTATGGACCAATGCGAGGCTCTACGGCGATCGCCCGGGATTCAACTTCCGTGTGCTCAGCGCGCGTTGCTCATCCGTCCTCCCCCACGCACGAGAGAGAGCCCCCGCATGCCGTCCACCCGCCGCACCGCTGCCGGCGTCGCCGCCCTGTCGGCCGCCGCAGCCCTCGTCACGCTCACCCCGACGACCGCCAGCGCCCACGGAGCCGTCTTCAACCCCGTGAGCCGCGTCGCGGCCTGCAACGCGGAGGGCCCCGAGACCCCCAAGTCGCAGGTGTGCAAGGACCTCGTCGCCGACTCCGGCACCCAGCCGCTCTACGACTGGAACGAGGTCAACATCGCCAACGCGGCGGGGCAGCACCAGGCCCTCATCCCGGACGGCAAGCTCTGCTCCGCGAACCGCGCGAAGTACCGGGCACTCGACTGGGCGCGCACCGACTGGCCTGCGACGGCGGTCGCGGCGGGCGCCTTCGACTTCAAGGTCCGGGTCACCGCCGCCCACGCCGGCACGATGACGGTCTACATCACCAAGCAGGGCTTCGACCCCACGCAGCCGCTGAAGTGGTCGGACCTGGACGCGAGCCCCGTCGCCGTCTACAACACCACCCGCACCGCCACCGACGGCTACTACAACTTCACGGGCAACCTCCCGGCCCGCACCGGCCGGCACATCGTCTACAAGGTGTGGCAGCGCAACGACAGCCCCGAGGCCTTCTACAGCTGCTCGGACGTCACCTTCGGCGGTGCGGCGGCCCAGCCGGCCGCCGCGAGGGCGCAGGCCCCGAGCGAGGCGAAGATCGCTGCCGGGGCGTCGCTGTCCACCGTGAGCCACGCGGGCCACGGCGGCGACGAGCAGGCCCCGGCCCTCTCGGCCGAGTCGGCCGCGACCCCCTCCTCGCCGCTGCCCACGGCCCTCGCGGGCGCGGGAGCCCTCGCCGTCTTCGGCGCGGGCAGCCTCCTCCTGGGCCGCCGCCGCAGGACCTCGGCCTCGTAGCCGTGTTCCTCGCCCGGGCCGGCCGACCGCGTCCGGCCCGGGCGACGCGGCCCCCTCGGGGCCGCGCCCGACCCGTCCGGCCCGCGCTCCGTCCCGAGCGTGCCGGGAGGTGTCCCGCCGATCAGCCGGGCTCGCGGGGCCCGATCGGCAAGACGCCCCCTATGCGCCGGACGCGGCGAGCGGGAAGAGGGCGGTGAGGCGGGGTATCGCCACTCCCTCCGGACGAGACCCCCGGGGCTCGCCGTCCTCTTCCCACTCCTCCCCGAAGTCCCCGGAGAGCTCGTCCGCCAGTTCCTCGGCGCGCTCGTCGACGGCGTCGTCGAACTCCTCGCCGCAGTCGTCCTCCTGGCCGGTGAGCTCGTCGAACGCGTCCTGCGCGACGTAGTCGAGACCCTCCCACTCCGGCCACTCGTCGTCGTCCCACCCGTCCCGGTGCCGGCCCACCAGGGCCCGTACGCCCGGCACGTCGGCCAGCGCGTCCGGGTCGGCGACGACCGATTCGTAGACCTTGCGCCCCTGCCCGACGAGCCAGAGGGTGAAGTAGTGGAAGCCGTCGTCGGTGCAGGCGCCGCCCTCGATCCGGTTCGCCGCGCGCCACACCGCGTGCGTCCCGGCGACCTCGAGCGCGTCGTCGAGGCGCACCTGGAAGTCCACGCTCTCTTCGGCCGGTCGCCGGAGCAGCTCCGTGCGCAGCCACTCCGTCCGCTCCTCCAGGTCACCGGTGCGTCGGCTCAACTCGTCGATGAGGGCCCAGAAGGCGTCTTCGTTCATGCGTACGAGCATGACACTCCCGGCTGACATCCGGGTGAAGAATTACCTGCGCCCGCGTACACGCGCGGGGCACGCCGGAGCGGGGTGCCCCCGCGTGGGGCACCCCGCTCCGCCGCGGGGGCGTCAGGCCGCGGCCGCGCCGACCGGCACCGCCGCCGGGGTCAGCGCGATCTCCAGGACCTGGCGGACGTCCGTGACCGGGTGGACCTCCAGCTTCTCCAGGATCTCGGCCGGGACGTCGTCCAGGTCGGCCTCGTTCCGCTTGGGGATCACGACCGTGGTGATGCCCGCCCGGTGGGCGGCGAGGAGCTTCTGCTTCACGCCGCCGATCGGGAGGACCCGGCCGGTGAGGGAGACCTCGCCGGTCATCGCCACGTCCGTGCGCACCTGGCGCCCGCTCAGCAGGGAGGCGAGGGCGGTCGTCATGGTGACGCCGGCGCTGGGGCCGTCCTTGGGGACCGCGCCCGCGGGGAAGTGGATGTGCACGCCCCGGTCCTTCAAGCCGGTGACGGGAAGCTCCAGCTCCGCCCCGTGCGAGCGGAGGAAGGAGAGCGCGATCTGCGCCGACTCCTTCATGACGTCGCCCAGTTGACCGGTGAGGGTCAGCCCGGCGGCGCCGGTCTCCGGATCGGCCAGGGACGCCTCGACGAAGAGGACGTCGCCGCCCGCGCCGGTCACGGCGAGGCCGGTGGCGACGCCCGGCACGGCCGTCCGGCGCTCCGCCGGGTCCTGGGCGGACTCGGGGACGTGGTGCGGGCGCCCGATGAGTGCGCGCAGGTCGTCGGGGCCGATCGTGAACGGCAGGTCTCGGTCGCCCAGTTCGTGCTCGGCGGCGACCTTGCGGAGCAGCCGGGAGACGGCCCGCTCCAGGGTGCGGACGCCGGCCTCGCGGGTGTACTCGCCCGCCAGCCTGCGCAGGCTCGCGTCCTCCAGGACGACCTCGCCGGGCTCCAGGCCCGCGCGCTCCAGCTGCCGGGGCAGCAGGTGGTCGCGGGCGATGACGACCTTCTCGTCCTCGGTGTAGCCGTCGAGCCTGACCAGCTCCATGCGGTCGAGGAGGGCCTCGGGAATGGCTTCGAGGACGTTGGCCGTGGCCAGGAACACCACGTCGGAGAGGTCGAGTTCGACCTCCAGGTAGTGGTCGCGGAAGGTGTGGTTCTGCGCCGGGTCGAGGACTTCGAGGAGGGCCGCCGCGGGGTCGCCGCGGAAGTCGGAGCCGACCTTGTCGATCTCGTCGAGGAGGACCACCGGGTTCATGGAACCGGCCTCCTTGATGGCGCGGACGATCCGGCCGGGCAGTGCGCCGACGTAGGTCCTGCGGTGGCCGCGGATCTCCGCCTCGTCCCGTACGCCGCCGAGGGCGACCCGGACGAACCGGCGTCCCATCGCGTGCGCGACGGACTCGCCGAGGGAGGTCTTGCCGACGCCGGGCGGTCCGACGAGGGCGAGGACGGCCCCGCCGCGGCGGCCGCCGACGACGCCCAGGCCGCGCTCGGCGCGGCGCTTGCGGACGGCGAGGTACTCGGTGATGCGCTCCTTCACGTCGTCGAGGCCGAAGTGCTCGGCGTCGAGGACGGCGCGGGCGCCGCGGATGTCGTACCGGTCCTCGGAGCGCTCGTTCCAGGGCAGTTCGAGGACGGTGTCCAGCCAGGTGCGGATCCAGGAGCCCTCGGGGGACTGGTCGCTGGACCGCTCCAGCTTCTCGACCTCCTTGAGGGCGGCCTCGCGGACCTTCTCGGGCAGGTCGGCGGCCTCCACGCGGGCGCGGTAGTCGTCGGACTCGTCCGCCTCGGACTCGCCGTTCAGGTCGCGCAGTTCCTTGCGGACCGCTTCGAGCTGGCGCCGGAGCAGGAACTCGCGCTGCTGCTTGTCGACGCCCTCCTGGACGTCCTTGGCGATGGTCTCGGCGACGTCCTGCTCGGCGAGGTGCTCGCGGAGCTGGGCGGTGGCGAGCCGGAGGCGGGCGACCGGGTCGGCGGTCTCCAGGAGCGCGACCTTCTGCTCGACGGTGAGGAAGGGCGAGTAGCCGGAGTTGTCGGCGAGGGCGCCGACGCCGTCGATCTGCTGGAGGCGGTCGACGACCTGCCAGGCCCCGCGCTTCTTGAGCCAGGTGGTGGCGAGCGCCTTGTACTCCTTGACGAGGTCGGCGACCTGGCCGGGAAGCGGGTCGGGCAGGGTCTCCTCGACCGTGCCGCCCTCGACCCAGAGGGCTGCGCCGGGCCCGGTCGTGCCGGCGCCGATGCGCACGCGGCCGATGCCGCGGATCAGGGCACCGGGGTCGCCGTCGGAGAGCCGTCCGACCTGCTCGACGGTGCCCAGGACGCCGGTCCCGGCGTAGGTCCCGTCGACGCGGGGCACGAGCAGCACCCGCGGCTTGCCCGCGCCGGGCCGAGCGGCGGCCTGGGCGGCCTCCACGGCGGCGCGCACCTCGTTGTCGGACAGGTCGAGCGGCACCACCATGCCGGGCAGCACGACCTCGTCGTCGAGCGGCAGCACGGGCAGAGTGAGCGGCACGGACGGCTTGGAGTCAGAAGCCATGATCTCCCCTTCGGCAGTCAAGTTGAGCTATGTCGACTCAATGCATGTGAGCCCGTGGATGTTCCCGGACGCCCGTTCGCTCTGAGCGATCACTCTCGCGCAGGACCCGGAACGACCGATGTAATACCTGTATGGATATTGCAGCTCTTACATCGGCCTGGGTGACGGGCTGGACCGTCTCCCGGGGGACCCCGGCCGCCGTCCCCGAGCCCTGGGGCCACCGGATCGACGTGGGACTGCCCCGGCACGTCGTACGGCACGTGCTGCCCGCCCCCGACGCCGCCACGGTGGGCGCGCTCTGCGCCCGCCTCACCGCCCCCTACAGCTGGCTCAAGGTCATGGCGGGGCCCGAGGACGCGCAGGCGTGGATCACGGAGGGGTGGACCGTCCCGGACGACCCGGGCTTCATGATGGTCAAGCCGCTCGACCCCGGCGCCCGCCCGGCCCCGCCCGAGGGGTACGCGCGGACCACCGAGGTCCGGGACGGGGTCATCCGCGTCCGCGTCCTGGCGCCCGACGGCACCCTCGCCGCGAGCGGCCGGATCGCCCCGACCGGCTCCACCGCCGTCGCCGACCAGATCGAGACCGATCCCGCGCACCGGCGCCGCGGCCTCGGCGCCAACGTCATGCGCACCCTGGAGGCCGCCGCCGCCCAGGCCGGCGCCGCGACCGGGGTGCTCGCCGCGACCACGGACGGATTCGCGCTGTACGGCTCCCTCGACTGGCGCTACCGGGGGCCGATCACCGGAATCGTCCGGGACGGCGGCGCGGCCGGCTGAGCCGATCAGCGGCATCATCCGAGAGGGCGGCCCCGCGGCCGGCCGAGCCGGCGGGCGCGAACCCGGCCGTACGGCTGCGCGGGACGTCCGCGACTTGGCATGCTCAGTCCATGGCGAGAGGCGTACGGGGAACATGGTGCGGGACCCTGATCCTGATCGGGGCCCTGGCCGGCGGTACGAGCGGCTGCGGACCCGCGGAACCGCCCGCACCGGGCGACCCGTCCCCGGCGACGAGCACGCCGGCCCCGTCGCCCACCGGGGAGGGCGGACGGCCCGAGCCGAGCGCCACGCGGCCCTCGCCCTCCACATCCCCGGCCGGCACGCCCCCGCGTGTCACGCTGCCCCCGGCCGACCCACCCTCCGACCCGCAGCCGACCGGGGTCCTCGTCGAGGTCGTCGTCGACGGCGGCCTCGCCGGGGTCCGCAACAAGCTCGTCGTCCAGCACGACGGCTCCTGGAGCATCCGCTCCGGCACCGAGCCGCCCCGGACCGGCCGGCAGACCCCCGCCCAGGCCGCCGAGCTGCGGGCCGCCCTGGCCGACCCCGCCTACGCCCGGATCCCGGAGCGGCCCACGGGCCGCCCGGTCCCCGACGGCTTCCAGTACCGCGTGACGTACCGGCACCGCCTCGTCGTCGCGCAGGACGGCGAGGAGGAGCGCCCGGCGGCGCTCCGGCGGGTCTTCGCCGCCCTCCCGGAGGGCGGCCCGCCGACGCGCCCCTGAGCCCGGCGGGCGCGACGGCCCCGGGACCGGGGCCCTGAGGCCCCGGTCCGGTTCACGCGCGCGTGAACCGGACCGGGGCACGCGCGCGATAGAGAGGGCGTGAGACTGTTGCGCCCCTCAGGGGGAGGCCCCGCAGGGGGCGACGAGGACGACGACACGGCGCTGCTGCGCGCGGTCGCCCGGGGGGACTCCGGGGCGCTCGCCGTGCTCTACGACCGGCACGCCGGCTGGCTGCACGCGCGCCTCGCCCGGCGCTGCCCCGACGAGGAGACCGTGCGGGAGGTCCTCCAGGACACCTTCGTCACGGTCTGGCGCTCCGCCGGCGGCCACCGGGGCAGGGGCGAGGCCGGCGGCTGGCTCTGGGTGATCGCGGCCCGGCGCCTGGTCGACGCGCAGCGGGCCCGGGCCCGCGCGGAACGCGTCGTGACGGAGGCCGCCCGGCAGGCCGCCCTGCCCGCGGAGCCGCCCGCCGCCGCGCCCTCCGCCGAGGACCGGGTGCTCGCCGGCCTGGAATACGGGGAGGTCGGCGCGGCCCTCGACCGGATCTCCCCCGAGCTCGCCGAGGTCCTGCGGGCCACCGTCGTCGACGGTCTGACGACCCGGGAGACCGCCCGGCTCCTCGGCATACCCGAGGGCACGGTCAAGACCCGCGCCCTGCGCGCCCGCCGCGAACTGCGCGCCGCACTCGGGGCGGCCCACCCCGGCGGCCCCCACGCCCTGGGAGGCACCGCATGACGACACAGCGCCGCCCCGCGCCCGGCCCCGGACTGCCCTGGCACGTCACGGACGACCTCGCGCGCCGGTACGCCGACGGTTCCGCGCCCGAGACCGACGCCTGGTCCCTGGAGAAGCACGTCGAGTCCTGCGCGGGCTGCGCGGGCCGCGTCTCCGCCGCCGTGCGCGCCGGAACGGCCGGCCCCGTGCTCGCGGCCGTCCGCGCCGACCTGCTGGCGTCGATCGGCGCCGCTCCGGCCCGGGCGGGCGCCCGGCCCGCGCTCGCGGGCGACACGGGCGGACGACCCGCACACGGCGGCATCGCGCCGGCCCCGGCCACTCCCCCACCGCACGCCCCCTCGCCCTCCGCCCCCACCCGGACCGGCCGCCGGGCCCGGCTCCGGTGGGCCGTCGGCCCCGCGGTCGGCGGCGCCACGCGACGACGGCCGGCACACGGCGGCACCGGGCCGAACCCGGCCCAGGCCGCCCCCTCGCCCTCCGCCCCCACCCGGACCGGCCGCTGGGCACGGCTCTGGTGGGCGGTCGGACCCGCGGTC
Organism: Streptomyces sp. NPDC014891; assembly: GCF_043081085.1. NCBI lineage: Bacteria > Bacillati > Actinomycetota > Actinomycetes > Kitasatosporales > Streptomycetaceae > Streptomyces > Streptomyces sp. NPDC014891. The sequence goes on from NZ_JBIBWF010000005.1 coordinate 436,324, forward strand.
CGCGGCTCCTGGGCGGTCGCCGTGCTGCTGGTCGTCGGCGGGGCCCTCGCGCTCGCCCACGGGGCCGGGGTCCGCGGCGCGGGCGGTCTGCTGCTCGCCCTCTCCCCCGTCCTCCCGCTCGCCGGCGTCGCCGTCTCCTACGGGCGGCACGCCGACCCGATGCACGAGATCACCGCGGCCACGCCCTCCGGCGGACTGCGGCTGCTGCTCACCCGTACCGCCGCCGTCCTCGTCGTCTGCGTACCGCTGCTGACGGCCGGGGGCGCGCTGCTGCCGCCGGTGGCCGGACTCCCGGGAGCCGCCGCCTGGCTGCTTCCGGGTCTGGCGCTGACCCTGGCGACGCTCGCGCTCGGCTCGTTCGTCGGCTGCCGGGCGGCGGCCGCGACGCTGGGCGGCGGCTGGCTGATCGCCGTCACGGGCCCGCTGCTCGGCCCCGTGGACACGGCCGCCCCGGCGGCCGCGCTCGCCCCGTACTTCTCCGGCCCCGCCGCCCAAGGGGGGTGGGCCGGCGCGGCGCTGGCCTGCGCCGCCCTCCTCGCGGTGCGGCGCCGTTCCTTCGACCACCTGGAGCTCCGGTGACCCCCTCTCCCGCCGTCGCGGTGAGCGGACTGACCGTCCGCCACCGCCGCACCCTCGCCCTCGACCGGCTCGACCTGTCCCTGGGCCCCGGCGTCCACGGCCTGCTCGGCCCGAACGGCGCCGGCAAGACCTCCCTCATCCGGGTCCTCGCGACCGTGGCCGCCCCCTCCTCCGGCCGGGTGGAGCTGCTCGGCGGAGACGCCACCCGGCACCCCGAGCGCACCGGCATCCGCCGCCGGCTCGGCTACCTCCCGCAGGACTTCGGCTACTACCCGGCCTTCACCGTGCGGGAGTTCGTGGCCTACGTCGCCTGGCTCAAGGAGGTGCCGGCCGACCGCGTCCCGGCGGCCGTGGAGCGCGCGGTGGAGCGGGTCGGGCTCGGGGACCGGATCGACGCGCGGATGAGGACGCTGTCCGGGGGCATGGTCCGGCGCGCCGGAATCGCCCAGGCCGTCGTGAACGAACCGGAACTGCTGCTGCTCGACGAGCCGACCGCCGGACTCGACCCGGAGCAGCGGGTCGACTTCCGCTCGCTGCTGCGGGAGCTGGGCACGAGGGCGACGGTGGTGGTCTCCACGCACCTGGTGGAGGACGTCGCCGCGGCCTGCACCGACGTCGCCCTCATCGAGGGGGGCCGCCTCGCCTTCCAGGGCTCGACGGCGGAACTCACCTCCCTCGGCGGGGAGTCCGCGGACGGGGACGACTCGGCGACGCACGCCGTCGAGCGCGGCTACACGGCCGCCCTGCGCGCCCACCGGGCCGCCCCGGACGCAGCGAAGGGGGCGCTCCGGTGACCGCCGTCCTCACCCCTCCCCCGCCGCGCGCCACCCGGCGGGCCGGGCGGGCGACCAGGCCCGTCGTCGTCGAACTCCGTCGCGGGCTCGGCCCGTGGACCGGTCTCGCCGTCCTCCTCACCCTGCTCGTGACCATGTACGGCAAGGCGCCCGGCTGGCAGGGGCGCTGGGCCGACGCCACGAACACGCTGCACGTGGCCGCCGGACTGCTCGCCGGGCCGCTCGCGCTCGCCGCGGGCTGCTGGCAGGGGGGCCGGGACCGGCGGCGCGGGACGCTGGACCTGTGGGAGTCCGCGGCCCGCCCGCCGCTCCGCAGGCTGTTCGTCGCGGTCGCCCCGTCCGCGCTCTGGCCCGCCGCCGGGGTGCTCCTCGCCGACGCCGTCTGCCTCCTCGCGACCTGGCCGTACGCGGCGGGCGGCCGCCCCTTCCTGGAACTCCTCGCGGCCGACGCGGTCGCCGTCGCCGCCCTGGGCGCGCTCGGTCACGTGGCCGGACGCACGGTCCGCTGGCGGCTGACGGCCCCGCTCCTGGGCATCACCGGCTATGTGGCACTGGGGATCGGCGCGTACAGCCACAGAACCGTCCGCTGGCTCGACCCCGCCGCCGAGCACCAGTTCCTCTGGGACCGGCCGGTGTGGTGGTTCGGTCCGGTGTCGATGGCGTGGACGGCCGGGCTCGCGCTGAGCGCCCTCCTTGCGTACGGGTTTCGCGGAGCGCGGCTGCGGGCGCTCGCCCTGGTCCCGCTGGCGGTGGCGGTCGCCGCCGCCGCACTGATCCTGCGCCTGCCGACGGACGAGGGCCCCTGGCGTCCGGACCCGGCCCTGGCACGCCCGCTCTGCGACGACGGCACGCCGCAGATCTGCCTCACCGCGGTGGACGCGCGTCTGCTGCCCGAGGTGTCGGCGGCACTCGCCCCGCTCAACGCCCGTCTCAAAGGGCTGCCCGGCGCCCCGGTCCGCTGGGTCGGCGGCCCGTTCGGCCCGCCCCGCCCCGGTGGCGTCGAACTGCCCGACGCCGCGGCGGACGCGGTGCGCGGCCGGCTCCCGCGGCCCGACCTGTACCTGAACGCGGCGGTGTCCTGGCTGCTCTCGGACACCTGCCGGCCGGGGGACGGCACCGGTCCGGACGCGGAGCGGGCGAGCCTCGTCAACCTCGCCGTCATCGAATGGCTGGCCCCGACGCCCGAGGACTACGGCCCCGACCCCGCCGCGGCCCGGCCGTACATCGACCGGCTCCGGGCCAAGCCGGCCGCCGCCCAGCGCGACTACCTGGCCCGCTACCTCGCGGCGAACACCTGCCGCCCGGAGGAGGTGCCGATCCCGTGAGGCCCGAGGTGTTGCTCTACCTGCGGTCCCGTGCCCTGCCGGGCGCCCTGGCCACGCTCGCCGGCACGGCGGCGGCCGCCGCCTGGGCGGCCTGGTGGCTCCAGTCCCTGCCCGACTTCGACCACCGGGCGCGCCTGCCGGTCGTCGTGCTCGGCCCGCTGCTCGCGGCCGCCGCCGTCGGCACCAGCCTGCACACGCCGAGCGACGAGCTGGACCGTACGGCGGTCCGGGCCTGGTGGCCCCGGCGGCTGGTCCACGTCCTCGCCCCGACCGCCCTCGCCGTCGCTCTGCTGGCCCTCGCGGTGCCGGGTCACGCGGAGCAGTTCGGGGCGCCGGCCGCCGTGCGCAACACCCTGGGTCTTGTGGGGGTGACGGCGGGCGCGGCCGTCGTCGTCGGCGGCCGTCTGAGCTGGCTGCCGCCCTCGTTCCTGGTGGGCGCGGTCTACCTCGCGGCGCCGTCCGCGCCGGGCGGCGGGGCGCAGTGGTGGGCGTGGGTGATGCAGCCGGGCGCCCAGCGGGGGGCGTGGACGGTGGCGCTCGCCGCCCTGGCGACGGGCACCGGGCTGTACACGTGGCGCGGCGCGCGGCGGCCGACGGGCCGTGCCTGAGACTCGGCCGCGGCCGGGCCTGGGCGGGCCTGGTGGGTCCTGGGCGGGCCTGGTGGGTCCTGGGCGGTCCCGGCCGACCCCGGTCCGGGACGGGCGCGGCCTGAGGCTCGACCGCGGCCGGACCTCGGTCGATCCCGGCCGACCCCGATCCGGGACGGGCCGTGCCCGAGGCTCGGTCCCGGCCGGTCCCCGCCCGCCTCGCGTCCGGACCTGACGAACTCCCGGCGGGGTGGGGCGCGGGTCTCCGCGCGCGGCCGCCGTCCCGGTGCGCGGCTCCGCCCGGCGCGGCCGGCGACGGGGCGTCACCGGCCGGTGTACGGGGCGTGGCGACCGTACGGGCGTCCGATCCGGGCCACCCGCGCGGAAAACGGGTTTGTCCGCTCCGCCCCGGCCCCGCCAGGATGGCCGGGGCCCACTGCCGAGCCGAGAGCGGAGCGACCGATTCATGCCAGGAACCGTCACCCTCGACCGCCGAGAAGGACCGTACGGGGAGGTCGTGCTCCGCCGGCGCGACGCGCACTTCGAGATCATCGCCAACGGCACCTTCCTGATGGACACCTCCGACGGGCGCTCCGAGCGGCTGCTGGTCGACGCGGCGCAGGCGGCGCTCCCGGAGGGGCGCCGCTCCGGGGCGTCCGTGCTCGTCGGCGGCCTGGGGGTCGGCTTCTCGCTGGCCCACGCGGCGGCCGACCCCCGCTGGGGCCGGATCACCGCGGTCGAGCGGGAGGAGGCCGTCATCGACTGGCACCGGCACGGCCCGCTCGCCGCGATCTCCGGGGCGGCGCTGGCGGATTCCCGGACCGTGATCCTGCACACGGACCTCGTGGCCCATCTCCGCACCTCGCGCGACACCTACGACGCGCTCTGTCTGGACATCGACAACGGCCCGGACTGGACGGTCACCGAGGACAACGAATCCCTTTACGGGGCCGAGGGATTGGCGTCCTGCGCGGCCCGTCTGAACCCGGGTGGAGTGCTCGCCGTGTGGTCCGCCCGACCCTCCGTCGATTTCGAAGGGTCCTTGCGGAATGCCGGATTCAGCGGGGTACGGACGGAAGAGATCCCGGTTGCCCGGGGCGTCCCCGACGCGGTTCACCTCGGCATCCGTCCCGAGTAAGTCCTGGATAGCCGGGACGCCACCGGTACCTCTAGGCTGCTGAGCCGACATCGGCGACGCGAGGCGGGGCAATGGAGCAGACACACACCACTCACCACGGTGCGGCGGCCACTCCGGGGGCCCAGCGCCGGGTGCTCGTGGTCGAGGACGACACCACGATCGTCGAGGCGATCGCCGCCCGGCTCCGCGCGGAGGGCTTCCTCGTCCAGACCGCGACGGACGGCCCCGCCGCCGTCGACGCCGCGGAGGCGTGGCAGCCGGACCTGATGGTCCTCGACGTGATGCTGCCCGGGTTCGACGGGCTTGAGGTGTGCCGCCGGGTCCAGGCCACGCGTCCCGTCCCGGTCCTCATGCTGACCGCCCGCGACGACGAGACCGACATGCTGGTCGGTCTCGGCGTGGGCGCGGACGACTACATGACGAAGCCGTTCTCGATGCGCGAGCTGGCCGCCCGCGTGCACGTGCTGCTGCGCCGGGTGGAGCGCGCCGCGCTGGCGGCGGTGACCCCGCGCAGCGGCATCCTGCGCCTCGGCGAGCTGGAGATCGACCACGCGCAGCGCCGGGTCCGGGTGCGGTCCGAGGACGTGCACCTGACCCCGACCGAGTTCGACCTGCTCGTCTGCCTGGCGAGCACGCCGCGGGCGGTCCTCTCCCGCGAGCAGCTGCTCGCCGAGGTGTGGGACTGGGCGGACGCCTCGGGCACCCGGACCGTGGACAGCCACATCAAGGCGCTGCGCCGGAAGATCGGGGCCGAGCGGATCCGTACGGTCCACGGCGTCGGCTACGCGCTGGAGACCCCGGCGCTGTGAGCCGGCGGAGGCCCGGGGGGCGGCGGGGGCGGCGGGGACCGGACGGCGCGGCCGGACGGCCGCGCCGGATCGCGATCTCGATCAAGACCAAGCTGGGCACGCTGGTCGTCGGGGCGGTGCTGCTGACCTCCGGGCTGGCGCTGGTGGCGATCCGCACGTCCACCGAGTTCCGCTACATCACGATCTTCGCGATGATCGCGACCCTGCTGATCACCCAGTTCGTGGCGCAGTCCCTGACGGCGCCGCTGGACGAGATGACCACGGTGGCCGGGACGATCTCCCGCGGGGACTTCACCCGGCGGGTGCGGGGGGCGGACCGGCGCGACGAGCTGGGCGACCTGGCGTCGACGATCAACCGGATGGCCGACGATCTGGAGGCGGTGGACCGGCACCGCAAGGAGCTGGTCGCGAACGTCTCGCACGAGCTGCGGACCCCGATCGCCGCGCTCAGGGCCGTACTGGAGAACGTCGTCGACGGTGTGTCCGAGGCGGATCCGGAGACGATGCGGTCGGCGCTGAAGCAGACCGAGCGGCTGGGCCGGCTGGTGGAGACGCTGTTGGACCTGTCACGTCTTGACAACGGTGTCGTGGCGCTCCGGGCGAGCCGTTTCGAGGTCTGGCCGTACCTCTCCGGAGTTCTGCGCGAAGCGAACCTGGCCGCCTCGCAGCGCGGCCTCTCGTCCACCTCGGGTCTCCACAACCGCACGGACGTGCACCTGCACCTGGACGTGTCGCCTCCCGAGCTGGTGGCGCACGCCGACGCCGAGCGGCTGCACCAGGTGATGGCGAACCTGATCGACAACGCGGTGAAGCACTCGCCGCCGCACGGCCGCGTCACGGTCCGGGCCCGGCGCGGGCCCTACCCGGACTCCCTGGAGCTGGAGGTCGAGGACGAGGGTCCCGGCATCCCGGAGGCGGAGCGGCACCGGGTGTTCGAGCGGTTCAACCGGGGCACGGCGCCGCACCGGCAGGGCCCCAAGAGCGACGGCGGCACGGGGCTCGGGCTCGCGATCGCCCGCTGGGCCGTGGATCTGCACGGCGGCGGGATCGGGGTGGCCGAATCATCACGCGGCTGCCGGATCAGGGTCACTCTTCCGGGCAGCCCTCCGCCGAGAGATTGACGTAGGGTTCGAACCGGAACAGCCGGGTCCCGCGGCGAAGCCGGTCCACCGGGCTGCGCGCGAGGGAGACCTCCGCGCACGTGAGCGGGATGCGGTCAGGGGTGCGGTCGAAGCGGGCCGTTCCCGGGCTTTCCCGTACCCGCACGCATCCGGAACCCCGCTTGTTTCCCGCCATTCACTGCCCCGAAACACGCCGTCAAGTGTGACTTGCACGACGTTGGCGCTCCCCGCCTGCACCTCTCGGCCGGACAGGCGTAGCCTTTATTTCCGCTGTCCATCACCTTGCGAAGCGGAAGAGGGCGGTTGCCGCCGTGTCGTCTCAGTCCCCCAGTACCCCGAGCTCCCCGGCCGACCAAGACGGGCGAGGCGTGAGCCCCGCAGCCGCCTTCGGTGCCAACGAGTGGCTCGTCGACGAGATCTACCAGCAGTACCTCCAGGACCCGAATTCGGTCGATCGTGCCTGGTGGGACTTCTTCGCCGACTACAAGCCGGGAGCGTCGGAGACCCCGACCGCCCCGGCCGCCACCACCCCGAGCGCCCCCGCGGCGCCGCAGGCGGGCCCCGCACAGGCCGCGCCTGCCGCTCCCGCGGCCGTTCCGGCCCCCGCGCCCGCTCCGGCCGCGACCCCGGCCGCCCCGGCGCCGGCGAAGCCCGCCGCGGCTCCTGCCGCGAAGCCGGCCGCCGCCGCCCCCGCCGCGACGAAGGCCGCGCCCGCCGCCGCCAAGCCCGCGGCCGAGGCCCCGGCCGGTCCCGAGCTGATCACGCTGCGTGGCCCCGCCGCCGCGGTCGCGAAGAACATGAACGCCTCGCTGGAGGTGCCGACGGCCACGTCCGTCCGCGCCGTCCCGGTGAAGCTGCTCTTCGACAACCGGATCGTGATCAACAACCACCTGAAGCGCGCCCGGGGCGGGAAGATCTCCTTCACGCACCTCATCGGCTACGCGATGGTGCAGGCGATCAAGGCCATGCCGTCGATGAACTACTCCTTCGCGGAGAAGGACGGCAAGCCGACCCTGGTCAAGCCGGAGCACGTGAACTTCGGTCTCGCGATCGACCTGGTGAAGCCCAACGGCGACCGCCAGCTCGTCGTCGCGGGCATCAAGAAGGCCGAGACCCTCAACTTCTTCGAGTTCTGGCAGGCGTACGAGGACATCGTCAAGCGGGCCCGCGTGGGCAAGCTGACGATGGAGGACTTCAGCGGCGTCACGGTCTCCCTGACCAACCCCGGCGGCCTCGGCACCGTCCACTCCGTCCCGCGCCTGATGCCCGGTCAGTCGGTCATCATGGGCGTCGGCTCGATGGACTACCCGGCCGAGTTCCAGGGCACCTCCCAGGACACCCTGAACAAGCTGGGCATCTCGAAGGTCATGACCCTGACCTCGACGTACGACCACCGCGTCATCCAGGGCGCCGCCTCCGGCGAGTTCCTGCGCGTCGTCGCCAACTTCCTGCTCGGCGAGCAGGGCTTCTACGACGACATCTTCAAGGCCCTGCGGATCCCCTACGAGCCGGTCCGCTGGCTCAAGGACATCGACGCCTCGCACGACGACGACGTCACCAAGGCCGCGCGCGTCTTCGAGCTCATCCACTCCTACCGGGTCCGCGGCCACGTCATGGCCGACACCGACCCGCTGGAGTACAAGCAGCGCAAGCACCCCGACCTGGACATCACCGAGCACGGCCTCACCCTGTGGGACCTGGAGCGGGAGTTCGCGGTCGGCGGCTTCGCCGGCAAGTCGATGATGAAGCTCCGCGACATCCTCGGCGTGCTGCGCGACTCGTACTGCCGCACCACCGGCGTCGAGTTCATGCACATCCAGGACCCGAAGCAGCGCAAGTGGATCCAGGACCGCGTCGAGCGCCCGCACTCCCGTGTGGAGCGCGAGGAGCAGCTGCGGATCCTGCGCCGGCTCAACGCCGCCGAGGCCTTCGAGACCTTCCTGCAGACGAAGTACGTCGGCCAGAAGCGCTTCTCCCTGGAGGGCGGCGAGTCCGTCATCCCGCTGCTCGACGCGGTCATCGACTCGGCCGCCGAGTCGCGCCTCGACGAGGTCGTCATCGGCATGGCCCACCGCGGCCGGCTGAACGTCCTCGCGAACATCGTCGGCAAGTCCTACGCGCAGATCTTCCGCGAGTTCGAGGGCAACCTCGACCCGAAGTCGATGCACGGCTCCGGCGACGTCAAGTACCACCTGGGCGCCGAGGGCACCTTCGTCGGTCTCGACGGCGAGGAGATCCGCGTCTCCCTGGCCGCCAACCCCTCGCACCTGGAGGCGGTCGACCCGGTCCTGGAAGGCATCGTCCGCGCCAAGCAGGACGTCATCAACAAGGGCGGCACGGACTTCACCGTCCTGCCCGTCGCCCTGCACGGCGACGCGGCCTTCGCCGGCCAGGGCGTCGTCGCCGAGACGCTGAACATGTCGCAGCTGCGCGGCTACCGCACCGGCGGCACGGTCCACATCGTCATCAACAACCAGGTCGGCTTCACCGCCGCCCCGGAGTCCTCGCGTTCCTCGATGTACGCGACCGACGTGGCCCGCATGATCGAGGCGCCGATCTTCCACGTGAACGGCGACGACCCGGAGGCCGTGGTCCGCGTCGCGCGGCTCGCCTTCGAGTTCCGCCAGACGTTCAACAAGGACGTCGTGATCGACCTCATCTGCTACCGCCGCCGCGGTCACAACGAGGGCGACAACCCGCAGTTCACCAACCCGCAGATGTACAACCTGATCGACAAGAAGCGCTCGGTGCGCAAGCTGTACACCGAGTCGCTCATCGGTCGCGGCGACATCACCCTCGAAGAGGCGGAGCAGGCGCTCCAGGACTTCCAGGGACAGCTGGAGAAGGTGTTCGCGGAGGTCCGCGAGGCGACCAACGCCCCGGCCTCGGCCGTGGTCCCGGACGCCAAGGCCGCCTTCCCGGTCGGCGTCACCACCGCGGTCTCCGCCGAGGTCGTGAAGCGGATCGCCGAGTCGCAGGTCAGCATCCCGGAGCGGATCACCGTCCACCCGCGTCTGATGCCGCAGATGCAGCGCCGCGCCGCCTCCGTCGAGGACGGCACGATCGACTGGGGCATGGGCGAGACCCTCGCCATCGGCTCGCTGCTCATGGAGGGCACCCCGGTCCGGCTGTCCGGCCAGGACTCCCGCCGCGGCACCTTCGGCCAGCGCCACGCTGTCCTGGTCGACCAGGAGACCGGCGAGGACTTCACCCCGCTGCTCTACCTGACCGAGGAGCAGGCCCACTACAACGTCTACGACTCGCTGCTCAGCGAGTACGCGGCGATGGGCTTCGAGTACGGCTACTCCCTGGAGCGCCCGGACGCCCTGGTCATCTGGGAGGCCCAGTTCGGCGACTTCGTCAACGGCGCCCAGACCGTCGTCGACGAGTTCATCTCCTCGGCCGAGCAGAAGTGGGGCCAGACCTCCGGCGTCACGCTGCTCCTGCCGCACGGCTACGAGGGCCAGGGCCCGGACCACTCGTCCGCGCGCCCGGAGCGCTTCCTCCAGATGTGCGCCCAGGACAACATGACGGTCGCCATGCCGACGCTGCCGTCGAACTACTTCCACCTGCTGCGCTGGCAGGTCCACAACCCGCACCACAAGCCGCTCATCGTCTTCACCCCTAAGTCGATGCTGCGTCTGAAGGCCGCGGCGTCCAAGGCGGAGGAGTTCACCACCGGCGGCTTCCGCCCGGTGATCGGTGACACGGCGGCCGACCCGGCCGACGTCCGCAAGGTCGTCTTCTGCGCCGGCAAGGTCTACTACGACCTGGAGGCCGAGCGTCAGAAGCGCGGCGACACGGAGACCGCGCTCATCCGCCTGGAGCGCCTGTACCCGCTGCCGGGTGCCGAGCTCCAGGCCGAGATCGCCAAGTACCCGAACGCCGCGAAGTACATCTGGGCGCAGGAGGAGCCGGCGAACCAGGGTGCGTGGCCGTTCATCGCGCTCAACCTGATCGACCACCTGGACCTGGCGGTCGGCGCGGACATCCCGGCGGGCGAGCGCCTGCGCCGGATCTCGCGTCCGCACTCCTCGTCCCCGGCGGTCGGCTCGGCCAAGCGCCACCAGGCGGAGCAGCAGCAGCTGGTCAACGAGGTCTTCGACGCCTGACCGTCGCACCGCGTGAGAGGGCCCGGCACCCCGGAGGGGGCGCCGGGCCTTCGGCGTCTCCGGGCGCCTACGTCAGAGGTTGGCCTCGAAGTCCCAGTACGGGCGGTTGCGCTGGCGGGCCGAGAGGGTGTGCGGGTGCTGGGCGCCGAGTGTCCTGGTGAGGGTGAGCAGGGCGTCCTCCTCCAGCTTCCCGGCCTCCTCGATCTCGCGCAGTCCGCGCAGGTCGGTGGCGAGCGAGACCTGGCAGGAGAGGGTCAGCGGGTGCTCGGATCCCATGACGTGCCGGGCCCGGCGCAGGGTGTCGCGGCTGAGCTCGGCCGCGTCGGAAACGCGCCCGTTGAAGTTGCGGGCGGCGGTGGCGTTGAGGGCGCAGCCGAGGACCCAGGGGTGGTCGGGTCCGAGGGCGGCGGTGAGTCCGGCGAGCGCGGCCTCCAGCATGGTCATGGCCTCGGTGCGTTCGCCGGCCGACTGCATCACGAGCGCCGTGTTGGCGAGGACGCCGGTGGATACGGGGTGGGCGGGGCCGAGGAGCGCGCGGTAGCCCGCCTCGGCCTCGTTGATGAGTTCGCGGGCCCGGTCGAGGTCGCCGTGTTCGCGCAGGTAGTTGGCGTAGTTGGTGACCGCGGAGAGCGTGAGGTAGTGGCCGCGCCCCTGCGCCTGTTCGAGGTGTTCGAGGACGCCGGCCATGACGGCGCCGATGTCGTCCTTGAAGCCGCCCTCTCGGCGCCGGCAGAGAGCGAGCTGGCTGCGTGCGTAGAGGGTCTGCAGGTGCTGGGCGCCGAGGATCTTCACGTGGAGGCGGACGTTGGCCTCCTGGCGGCCGAGCGCCTCGCGGTACCGGCCGAGGAGTCGGAGGTCCTGGGCGACCGCGTTGTTGGAGTTGAGGGTGGAGGGGTGGTGGGGACGGAGGATGTTCTCGCACCGGGAGAGGGTGTCGGCGTCCTGCTCGTGCGCCTCGCGGTAGCGGCCGAGCATCCGCAGCACCACGCCGACGTTGTGGCGGGCGGCGAGGGTGAGCTGCTGGGTCTCGCCGAGGAGGGTCTGGGCCTCGGCGAGGACCTCGCGCTGGAGGCGTTCGGACTCCTTGTACTGGCCGAGGAAGCGCAGGTCCCGGGCGATGCAGATCTTGGACTTGAGGTCGCCGAGTTCGTCGGGGTGGTCGGCCGCGGCAAGCAGAGTGCGGCGGGCGAGGTCGAGTTCGTAGGCCTCGCGGAAGCCGCCGCTGCGGCGGAGGATGTCGCCTTCCACGGTGGTGAGTTCCTGCATCTGCAGGGAGAGCGGGTCGAGGAAGCCGCTCCAGCTGCCGCGGATGCGCTCGGCGAGCCGGGTGCCCGCCTTGTGCTCGCCGCTGCGGTCGCAGTAGCGCAGGCAGTTGAGGACGGTGGTCTGGATGCGCGGGTCGGTGCTGCGCAGGGCTCCGGAGGGCTCCAGATGGGGCAGGAGTTCGGAGTAGCGGGGCCAGTTCCGGCTGTCCGTGGGATTGCCGGGGTCCGCTTCGGCGAGCAGGGTGCGGACGGCCTTGCGGTGGGCGTCGCGGTGCTCGCCGTCGGTGAGCCGGGAGACGATGTCGTGCACGAGCCGGTGCATGTGGACCGACTCCTGCTGCGGTGCCGCCTCGTCGCTGGTGACGGGGCCGCGGATGTCCCGGGTGAGCACCGAGTAGTTGACCAGGGTGTCGAGGGCCCGGGTCCAGGCGGGCAGGTCGGTGGCCATCCACCGCAGGTCCTCCGGGAGGGAGGCCTGCGGGTGGGCGCGGACGATGCCGAGGGGGATGCGGCCGGGGGCGAAGGAGGCGCAGAGGCTGAGGATGTCGATGGCCTGGGGCTGGGCGCGCCGGAGCCGGTTGATCAGTATCGACCAGGAGGTGAGGGAGGTGTTGGGCATGCCGTCGCCGGTGCCGGGCTCGTCGACGGTGGAGAGCCGTCCCTCGCGGACCATGCGGAGGTACTCGGAGGCCTCCATGCCGGACTCGCCGAGCCAGGCGGCGGCCTGGACGAGGGGCAGGGGTACGTCTCCGAACTCGGCGGCGACCTCGTCGGCCTCGGCGGCGGTGATGTGCGGGGCACGGCGCATCAGGTAGCCGGTGGACTCCGCCCGGTCGAAGTTGCGCACGGGGAGGACGTCGGTGTGTTCGCGCCAGCCGTGGTTGCGGGAGGTGATGAGGACGTGGCCGGGGCCCTGCGGGACCATGACGTCGACGTCCCTGATGTCGTCCCAGCCGTCGAAGACGACGAGCCAGCGGCCGTGCGGGGCGCCGCGGCGGAGGGCTTCCCGGACGGCGCGGATGCGTTCGCCGGGTTCGCTGCCGGTGGGCAGTTCGAGGGCGACGGCCAGCTCGCCGAGGCGGTCGCGCTGGACGTTCCGGTCGTCGGAGCTGACCCACCAGATGACGTCGTAGTCGGAGCTGAAGCGGTGGGCGTACTCGGCCGCGATCTGGGTCTTGCCGATGCCGGACATGCCGAGGAGGGTGTACGCGGCGTTGCCGCGCTCGGCGTCCATGAGCCGTTCCTGGAGGTCCGTGAGGAGGTCGTCGCGGCCGGTGAAGCGGGGGTTGCGGCGGGGGACCTCGCCCCAGATGTCCGGCGGGGTCTCGGGGTAGCGGACGAGGGCGCCCGGGGCGATCCGGCGGGCGGGTGACCGGCGGGGTTCGATGCCGAGTCTGCTGAGGAGCCGGGCCTCCGCCTCCTCCTCGCCGACGCCCCAGAGACTGACCGGTTCGAGGACGGCCGTGGAGGGGAGGAGGGTGCGGTTGGTGAGGTTGACGGCGGCGAAGCGGTCGGCGCGGTGCGCGACGAAGCCGCGCAGGACGTCGTTCCACTCCCCGGCCGGCCGGGGGCCCAGCTCGAAGAACCAGTCGTCGAGGACGAGGAGGACCGGGCCGCGGGCGAGGAGCAGGTCCCCGAGGGAGTCCTCCAGGGGGACTTCGCGGGGCGGGTCCCAGCGCTGCAGGGTGGCGCGGACGCCGTGGGTGTCGAGCCGCTGGTTGATCCAGGTCGCCCAGGGCCGGTGGTAGCCGGGGAAGACGACGAGGACGTGCTCGGGAGCAGCTCTGCCACCGTGGTCCGCCGAAGCGCCGCCCGACCGCTGTTCCGCCATGTGTGCATCTCCCGTCCCGCTCGCGCGCAACGCAGGGTCATGTGCCGTGGGCACAGTGTTACGCAAGGGCTCGCCGGCCGGAGCTGAGGCTCGCAAGGTGCATCCTCATTTGCCGGGCGAACTCCCTTCCCTCATTGGTCAGTTCATCGGATTCAAGCAGGATCGCAAGAGCTTCGACCACCTGATCGTGGATATGGTCGAACTGCCGTGCCGAGCGGGTTCGCCACGATCCCGGCACCCCGGAGGCGCGGGGGGCCCGGACGGCCCGGTGCCACAGGTCGGCGAGCGCCAGGTGGGCGTAGGCGCCCTGGAGGACACCGGCGACCGGGCGGAGGTCCCGGCGCCAGCCGACCCGGTAGGCGGGGGCCGCCCGGTCCGGCGGGTGGGGCCGGTAGAGCGGGACCAGTTCGTGGAGCGTGGCGAGTTTGCTGTGGTGGAGCTCGTGGACGAGGGTCTCGGCCATGTCGGACGCACCGGCGGCGGGCGTCATGAGGATGGCTCCGGGGGCGGCACTCAGCGTGGCGCCGATGGAACGCGTCCCGAGCGGGACGAGCGGCACGACGGCGTCCACCGAGCGGCCCACCTCGAAGGCCCGGGCGCGGTCGGTCGCGCGCAGCAGACCGCGGGCGGCGTTCCAGCTGCGGGCCCAGTCGGCGTGGTCGGTGTCGGCGCGGTCGGCCGCCGCCCTGGCCGGCATGCCCATGCCCGGCGGTAGCCGGTACGGGTCGAGGTCCTCCAGGCGGGTCACCCCGCCGGGCAGGTCGCGCAGTCCGTGCCAGCCGGGACCGCTGCCCGTCAGGCTCCGGCCGGCCCCGCGCGCGTGGCGCCGGAGCACGGCCCGGGAGCCCCTGCCGTCTCCGCCGCCGATCCGTACCGAGCGGGCGCGCGCGTCGATCCGGACGGTCCCGGTGCCGGCCTCGACCCGGCCGAGGCCGGGGAGCGGGACGACCCCGCCGGGGGCCTCGACCACCAGGTCCACGGGGAGCCCCGCGCGGAGGGCGGCGGTCAGGGCGAGCAGTTCGAGGTAGGCGAGATGGCGGTCGAGACCGGCCCCGGGCGGCTCGGTGAGCGCGGTGGCGAGCCAGGTGCCGGTGGTCGGGTAGTCCAGGGCTGCCCGGACGACGTCCGGACGGGCGCGCTCGGCCCGCTCGAACAGGAGCCAGCCCGCCTCGAAGCCGCGCAGCGCCGCGGGCGCCACCGCGTCACGGTGGCGCCGGACCCGTACCAGGAGGGTTCTGAGGAGGAGGAGTCGCCGGGCGTGCACCCCGGTCCGCAGGAACGCCGCTCCGGCTGGCCCCGGCCGGGTGCCGGCGAGCCCCGCGAGCACGGCCGGATCCGGCGGGGCGGCGATCACTCGCGGCTCCGGGCGGACGGCGGGCCGCCGGGAGGACGCGAGGGACTGCCGGAGGGAGAGCGGCCGTCGGGCGTGGATACGGCCGAAAACGTACGGGCCGTACGGGCCGTACGGGCCGAACGGGCCGAACGGGCCGAACGGGCCGAACGGGCCGAACGGGCCGAACGGGCCGTACGGGCGGCGCCGTGCTCCCGGAGGTCAGCCGACGAACTCGTCCTCCGTCCAGGAAGCGACGAGATCGGAGGGGCGGAGCAGCACTCTCTCCACCGCCGCCCCGAGAGCGGCGTCGTCCATGACCCGCAAGGTCCGCAGGTCGACGGTTGCGAGATCGGACAGATGCGGTGACCCGACGGCATCCCGCCCGACACCGGTCGCCCACCCCGTGCGCTCGCACACTCTCGGCTCCTCCTCACCGACGCTGTCCCCCACAGTCGTAGCAGTGCGGCGGTTCTTCCCGACGGCAGGAGACCGGAAACCCATTCGATTCAACTGCCACCGTGTGCGCCCCCGTTATCCAGCCGTCCGGGGCCACCACGGCGGCATGACGCGACGGCGCTCCTCGGAGCTGAGCGGCACCCCCTCCCCCGCCCTGTCGCTCTCCACCCCCGCGAGCAGCGTCCGGGTCCGTTCCACGTCGTTCCAGTCGACCTCCACCAGCTCCCCCGTGAGGCGCCGCCACTGCGCCGTCGCCGCGAGCAGGACCGTCCGGGCGCGCGCCGGACGGCCCATCAGAACGAGCACCGCGCCCTGGGCGTGCAGGGCGCGTGCACCGGTGACCGTGCCCGGCGTGTCGCCATGGGCGGCGCGGGAGTCCTCCCCGGCGTTGCGGTACGCGGCGAGGGCGTCGCCGATCACCCCGTCCCGCGCGGTTTCGGCCAACTCCAGTCGGACGCGGGCGAGCTGCATCCACACCTCGGCGCGCTCCCCCGGGTCGTCGGTGCCACGGAGCGCCTCTTCGAGCACATGGCGGCTCTCGAAGAGGTCGGGCAGGAACCCGGCACGGTGGAAGCGGAGCGCCAGGACGCTGCCGATCAGGGTGCGCGCCCGCGCGCGTTCGGGTGCTCCGGCGGGCAGGCGGGTGAGGGCCTCGCGCAGGACGCCCTCGGCCCGGTCCACCGGTGCCGTGCCCGTGGCCGTCGCGGCCCGGCGCAGCAGCGATCCTCCCCAGGTGAGGAGGAGCGGTCCGCGCTGTTCGCTGTCGGCGGGCGCCAGCAGGGTGGCCTCCTCGTACGCCGCGTCGGCGGCCGCGCCGTCGCCCTGGGCGTCGTACAGCCGGGCGCGTGCGGTGGTGAAGCGGAGCCGGAGGGCGCGGGCGTCGCCGAGGAGGGGTTCGGCGCGGTCGAGTACGGGGCCGATGCGGTCCGGCTCGGCCTCGGCGAGGTGGAGGGCGTCCGCGAGGTCGAGGAGCGCGGCGGCGCTCTCGTGCAGGGCGAGGGCGGCGGTGAGCTCGGCGGCGGCCCCGGCGCCGTCACCGCGCGCGAGGAGCAGCCGGCCGCGTCGCAGATGGAGGGTGGGGCGGGCGGATTCCGGCCAGCGGTCGGCGTCCTCGGCGAGGGCGTCGAGGGCCGCGTCGAGGTGGTCGGCCCCGTCGCCGTCCCGCCACAGCGCGTGGTGGACGACGGCCAGTTCGAGCCGGGCCTCGGCCCAGGCCTCTCCGCCGGCGCGGGCGAGCTCCCCGGCCCGTACGAGCGTGTCGGCGGCCCTGCCGAGGAGTTCGGGGCGGCGGCCGGCGCGGCGGGCCGCGGCGGTGCCGGCCTCGGCGTACAGGGCGCGGGCGAGGACGATCCGGGCCTCGACGGGTTCGGCGGGGAGCGCCGCCTCGGCGCGCTCGTGCGCCCCGGCGAGCAGCGCGGGGTCGGACTGGGCGCGGCCCTGCGCGAGGAGCCGGCGGGCCTCGGTGAGCGGGTCCGGGGTGACCAGGTCGGGGTGGTAGAAGCGGAGCACGCGCGCGGGGATGCGGGCGAAGAGCTCGGTCTCGGGGCTGTCGGGCCCCAGGGGCTCGTCCGTCGCCTCGGTCTCGGCGGGGAGGTCGGTGGCCCGGCCGGGTCCTCGGTGGGTCGCGGGAGCGGTCCCGCCGTCGGCGTCGGCGGGGGCGTCGGCGCCCGCGAGGCGTGCGGCGGCGAGCGCCGGGAAGTTGCGCATGCCCCGGCCGAAGTGGCGCTCCACGTAGGCCGAGCAGTGTTTGAGGACGAGGGCGGCGGCGCTGGGGTCGAGGGAGCCCAGGAAGTGCTGCTGGATGCCGGGCGGATAGCTGAAGCAGGGGTACGGGGTGGGTCCGGGCAGTCGGCGCAGCACTCCGCTGAGCAGGACCTCCGCCAGCTCCATGGGGCCGGTGTCGGGGAGCATGGCGCGCTGTACGAGCTGCATCACGGGCAGGGTCAGCGGGGCCGCCGCGAGATGGACGGCGAGCCGGAGCGCGCCGGGTGAGGCCGCGGCCCGGAAGGCGCGGAGGAGTTCGTCGTCGCTCCGGGTGCCGCGGGCGGTGCCGGACGGGCGCGGCGCCGCGGGCCCGGGGGCGAGCCAGGCCGCCCAGCCGCGGACGGCGTTGCCGCCGTGGCCGGTGTGGAGCCGCGTCCAGGAGGCGAAGGCCTCGGGGGTCGGGGTGAGCACGGGGACGGCCCGGCGGCCGGGGGCGGCGGGCCCCCAGGGCTCGTCGTCGGAGACGAACGCGGTGGGGCCGCCGGGGGTGGCGGAGCGCTGGAAGGTGCCGGGTTCGGCGGGGAGCGCGGTGCGGGGCCAGAGGCGCGGCGGGAGCGGCTGGACGAGGGCGAGCGGGGAGTTGCGGGGCCACTGGCGCAGGAACCGCTGGGCGGCGCCGCGCTGCCAGAGGGGTCCGACGCAGTCGCTGACGACCAGGGTGAGGCGGCGGCCGGTGGGGTCGTGGAGCTGGTCGACGGGCCGCAGCCGGGGGCGGCCGTCGGCGCCGGAGGTGGTGGTGACGAGCGGGGGGCCGTCGCCGGTGTCGTACAGGCGGTGCACCTGGACGTCCCGGAAGGCGCCGGACTGCTGGCAGGCCTGGCGGAGTTCCTCGACCATCCGGTTCCAGACGACCATGGCGGGTCCGGTGTCCATGAGGAGCTGGATGTCGGGGCGGCGGCCGGCCGCCGGGCGCATCACGGGGGTGAGCATGCCGGCGGCGGCGCTGCGTTCGGCGGTGGCCTCCTCGTCGAGGACGCCCTCCTCGGGGCGTCGGGCGGCGAGGGCGTAGGCGCGGAGGGGGCGGAGGGCCTTCTGCAGTCCCAGGAGGCCGGGCAGGGCATTGGCGCCGGGGGCGCGGACGGGCAGGCCGGCGCCCCGGTCCGCGGGCCGGGCGCCGCGGGACGCCGGAGGGCGGTCGGCGCGGGCGGTTCGCGCCTCCTCGGCGACCGCGTCGGCCGTCCCGGTGGCTCCGGTGGCCATGTGGAGGGAGACGGACTCGTGCGGGCTCCCGGGTCCGGCGGCCGTTCCGCCGCCGCTTCCGCGCGCCGCGGCATCCGTACCGGCGCCGTCCGGGCCGCCGGTGGAGAGGTCCCCGTCGGCCTCGTCCGGGGGGTCGGCCGGCGGGTCCTGCGGCCCGTCGGGTCTCTCCCGGTCCGGTGAGGGGCCGGGGAGCCACTGGGCCAGCCACAGGGCGTCGGCGACGTCCTCGGCGGTGGGGTCCTGGCCGCCGGCCCGCAGTCTGCGGGTGAGTTCCTCCAGATGCATCCGGTGCATCCGATCGTCACCTCGGCTGATCGAGCGGTTGCATGAGCATGTCGGCGATGCGTTCCCTGGTGACCCGTTCGGCGCGGGAGGCGTGCTGGGTCAGGTAGAGGGCGTTGAGGAGCTGGTCGGTGGCGATGACCTCGCCCGGCTCGCGGCTGAGGAAGCGCTGGACGAGGCCCTGTTCCCCGTCGCCGCCGGCGGCCTCGCTGCCGAGGTGGGCCTCGATCATGGCGCGGAGCTGCTCCTCGCCGGGGGCCTCCAGCTCCAGGCGGATGCAGCGGCGGAGCAGGGCGGCGGGGAAGTCCCGTTCGCCGTTGGAGGTGAGCACGATGAACGGGAAGGTGGTGCAGCGGACCCGGCCGCCGAGCACCGCCACCTTGTGCCCGTCGTCGGTGAGCACCTCGACGGCGGGCTCCCGGTCGGCGAGCCGTTCCAGCTCGGGAATGGCGAACTCGCCTTCCTCCAGGGCGTTCAGGAGGTCGTTGGGGAGGTCCAGGTCGCTCTTGTCGAGCTCGTCGATGAGCAGGACGCGGGGCTGGTCGGAGGGGAGCAGCGCGGTGCCGAGCGGGCCGAGCCTGATGTACGAGCCGATGCCGGCCGGCGCGGCGGCGGAGCCGGGCGCTCCGGCCTGGGCGCGCTCCAGCTGGACGTCCTGGAGGCGGCCGATGGCGTCGTACCGGTAGAGCCCGTCCTGGAGGGTGGTCCGGCTGACGATCGGCCAGCGCAGGACGCGGCCGAGGCGCAGTTCGTGGGCGACGGCGTGGGCGAGCGTGGACTTGCCGGTGCCGGGGTTGCCGGTGACGAGGAGCGGGCGCCTGAGGTACAGCGCGGCGTTGACGGCGTCGGTCTCCGCGGGCCTGGGGTGGTGGTTCTGGACGAGCCGGCGCTTGACGCCGAGCCGCCGGTCGGAGCCCGCCAGGGTGTCGTCGGCGCCGCCGGTGGAGAAGTCGCGCCAGGGCGGCGGGGCGGGCAGCCGCTGTATCTCGTCGTGCGGAAGGCCGGCACCACGGTAGATCCGCCAATCGTTCACGAGTGACTCCTCCTGGCTGTGGTGTCGATGCCGGGCCCGTCGACGGTACCGCCCGGGAGCGGGGCCTGCCGACGGCTTAATCGGACGGATCGCGGGGCCGTCGTCCCGGTGGGCGCACAGGTCACTGCTCCCCCTCCCCGAGCAGCGGCGGGGGTTCGAGCCGGCCGCCGTGCGGGGGCCGGTCGGGCGGGTCCAGGAGCAGGGCGACGCCTTCGGCCCAGGCGTACGCGGCGAGCGCCTCGGGGCCCGCCGCCCGGTCCGTCGCGCGCGTGCGCAGGGATCTGACGGGGCCTCGGAGGTCCCAGGCGGTGGGGGCGGCGGAGAGCAGCCGGTCGGCCCGCTCGTGGAACTCCGCGCAGTCGGTGTGGTCGTGGGGGCCGGTCCGCCAGAGGGCGAGGGGGTGCCCGGCGGCGAGCGCCGCGTGCATCGCCATGAGCCCGTCGCCGGTGCTCACCCGGCCGCAGTAGACGGGGACGGTGCCGCCCGCGGCCTCGCGGAGCCGGTCGTACGTCTCCGCCCAGGTCTCGCGGCTCCCGCGCGCGGTGTGGGCGTCCGGGCCCGTGCCGGGCACCTCGGCGCGGAGCGGGGCGGCCCGCAGCGGGCCGCCCTCCGCGGCCTCCCAGCGCTCGCGCCATTCGGGGGTGGGCTCCCGGTCGTGGCGGCGGCGGTCGCGGACGACGACGAACCTGCGCTGGCCGAGCGTGGTCGCCCAGGCGTCCTCGGGGCCGCCCTGGGTCGGTTCGAGCCGCCAGGTGTCGAGGGGTTCGTCGAAGAGTTCGAGGGGCAGCACGGCTTCGACGGCCGCCAGGTGCCGTCCGCTGTCGCCGCGCCGCAGGGCGTCGGCGAGCGGCTCGCGCAGGGCCTCCCCGAGCCGGGCGCGCTCGACGCCCCGCTCGTCGAAGTGGAGCGGGCTGACCGTGTGGCCGTCGTGGAGGAGCTTGAGCCGCCACGGGTAGCGCCGGTCGTAGATCGGGGCGTCGATCTCCAGGAGGACGTCGGCACGCGCGCGGGGCTCGCGTACGGAGAGGGGCGCCGGCCGGCCGGGGCTGACGAGGCGGTCGATCTCGCGGCGGAGGTGCCGGTCGGCGTCGCCGGACTCGTCGATGATCCAGCGGGTGAGGTCGGCGGTGTCGACCCGCTCGCCGTACCGGCCGCGCACGTGGCGGGCGACGTGGGCCGCGTACAGCAGGATCGCGTCCGGTTCGAGGTCGCGGACGCCGTCCCTGCGGGGCGCCCGCAGGCCGCGCAGGAGTCCGGCGCCCTCGCTCCAGGTGCGCGGGTCGTCCTCCAGGACGTCCGGCAGTTCGTCGTCCCTGATCCAGGCCTTGACCTGGTCGACGAGGTCCATGATCTCGCCGGGCGCGGTGGGCGCGGGCAGTTCGGCGAGGTGTCCGTAGAGCAGGGTGCGCGGTCCGGGGCCGATGCCCGAGGAGCCGGCGAGGCGTCCCTGGGTGCGGGTCCAGTCGGGCCGGTCGTCCAGGGAGCGGTAGCGGGCGAGGTGGTAGCGGTCGTGGGCGCGCAGTGCCTCGCCCATGGCCTCTCCGCCGGGCAGGTCGTGGAGCCGGCGCAGGGCGGTGACGGGGACGACGGCACCGCCGTCGCGGCCGCGTCCCTTGTTGAGGCCGACGACGGCGCCCTGCTGGTGGTCGACGACGGGGCCGCCGGAGCAGCCCTCGACCGGCATCACCCAGTCGGTGATGAGGGCCTTGCCGTCGGTGCCGATGAGGGTGCCGTGGACGTGCCGGATGCCGAGCTCACCGGTCTCCCGGGACCAGCCGTGCAGTCCGACGGAGGTCGGCGGGACGGGCGGGCGCTCGCCGAGGCGCACGCAGGACGCCTTCGTCGCGCCGGGCACGCGGACGAGCGCGATGTCGGGGAAGGCCCACCGGTCCGGCGGGTCGTCGGGCCGGTCGGGGCGCGGCAGGGCGAGCACGACGGTGCCGGTGGTCTCCCGGGAGGTCTTGCCGTCCTCCCAGGTGATGCCGACGGCGGGTTCGCTCCTCCACACCGCGCTTCCCCCCTCGGCCACGACATGGGCACAGGTCAGCACCCAGCCGGGGGCGATGAAGAAGCCGGTGCCCCAGTACCGGTCGCCGTGCGGGTCATACCCGCAGTCGGGAGCGGCGATGCGTACCAGGGCGGGGCGCACGAGAGCGTCGAAGGCGCTCATGCGGGTCCGTCGGCCGCCGGTCCCGGTGCGGAGGGACCGGGTGCGGGCGGCCGGGGCGCGGGAACGGCCGCCGGTCGCGCGCCGGACTCCGCGCGGGACTCCGCGCGGGCGGCGGGCCCGGCGGTGTCCGGGGCGGCTTGTCCGGCGGCCTGTGCGGCGGCTTCCGGGGCGGTCGGTCCGGCGGCCTGTGCGGCGGCTTCCGGGGCGGTCGGTTCGGCGGCGCGGCCCGGTTCGGTCCAGGTCAGGGAGACGTTCACGGAGGCCTTGCCCGAGCCGTCCGCGAGGACGCCGATCACCTTGCCGGACTGCGCCGACAGTTCGATGCCGAAGCTGACGGCGACCTCCACGGACCCCTGCGGGTCGAGCCCGGCCCGCAGCGAGCCGACCACCCCGCGCACCACGTCGGTGAGCCCGCCGGCCATCGAGACCACCCGGTCCTTGACGCCGGTGTCCTGGAAGCCGCCGCCCCTGCCGAGTTCCTGCACGTCACTGACCCGGGCCCACACGGGCGTGCCGTCGTCCAGCCGAATACGCGCGATCCCGTGCGTCACAGCGCCCCCGCTCCCCGAAACGATGATGAGGAAGGCTAGTCGGAGACCCTGGCGGGCGACAGGGGACGCGGGGGCTTCGGCCTATCCTGATCGCATGTACTTCACCGACCGTGGCATCGAGGAACTGGAGAAGCGGCGCGGCGAGGAGGAGGTCACCTTCGAGTGGCTCGCCGAGCAGCTGCGGACGTTCGTCGATCTCAACCCCGACTTCGAGGTGCCGGTAGAGCGCCTCGCGACCTGGCTGGCCCGTCTCGACGACGAGGACGACGACGACGAGTAGGAAGCCCGGCGCCGACAGGGCCGGCGGGACGGGTGGCGGACGGGGCGGCTCGCGGAGACGTCCGGAAGGAGGGGTGATCACGCGCGGGCGTGGTCACCCCTCCCGCAGTCGGTCGTAGGCCAGGCCGAGTGCCCCGTGGACGACGAGCAGCGCTCCGGCCGCCGTCCAGCCGCCGCTGCGCCGGCCGAGCCCCCAGAGCAGCAGCGGCACCCCCGCGGCCAGCTGCGCCCCGCCCAGCACGCGCGCCCGTGGGCCGCGCAGGTACGGGCCGAGGGGGCCCTCCTCCACCACGTCGAGTTCGGCCAGTACGGCGTCCTTCCAGCCCGACCATTCGAGCTGCTCGGCGCCCTGGGCCAGGGCCACGGAGCGGAGCCGGTCGGCGTTCTCGCCGGGCAGCAGCCCGGTCGGCAGGGCGAGGCCGACGCGGCCGAGGACGGCGACGACGCCGAGGAGCCGGGCGTGGGCGTCGGCGTCCGGGTCGGGCGCGGTGAGCGGCTCCAGGGCCTGGACGTCCAGGACGGGGTCGAGGGAGAGCCGGGCGGCGAAGGTGCGCATGGCCTCGTCCTCGCCGACGGGGGTGCCGTCCGCGAGCCAGGTGTAGCCGACCGTGCGGCGGAAGCCGGCGGCGAGGGTCAGGCCGGCGCGGTCGCGGTCCCACCAGAGGGCGACGACGGGCCAGCCGGCCGCCGAGACGGCGAGGGCGGTCGCCCAGCCGGTGACGACCCGTTCGACGGACTCGCCGTCGTGGAGCCAGGGCTTCCCCTCCGGTACGAGCACGCTCCAGTCCTCGCCCGCGGGGGCGAGCAGCAGGTGTTCGCGGAGCAGCTGGGCGGGGGGCCGGACCGTCGGCGGATCGGCACGGCAGAGGAGCAGCGCCCCGACGGGGCTCGGTCCGGATGTCGCGTTCATGGGCCCTACGCTAGGCCAATTTGTCCGCATTCGAGGCCTATTGCACCCACCCCTGTCAGGGGAGAGTCAGGGTTGACTTCCCTTCACCGCGATATATCGTGTCTATCGAGAAACACGATATGTTGCGTTGTCGAACGGGAGGTCAGCACCATGACAGAGTGGTCCGTCACCGAGCCGACGAAGCTGGCCCCCGGCGACCCCGTGAGCCGTCTGCGGGTCCGCATCGTCAACGGCGCGGTGAACGTGGTGGGGACGGACGAGGGCTCCGCCCGCGTGGAGGTCTCCGAGGTCGAGGGCCCGCCGCTGCTGGTGTCCCAGGACGGCTCCACCCTGACCGTGGGCTACGAGGACCTCCAGTGGAAGAGCGCCCTCAAGTGGCTCGACCGCAAGGAGTTCAGGCGCCGTGCGGTCGTCTCCGTCGCCGTCCCCGCGGGCGTCGACGTCGAGGTGACCGCGGTCGGCGCCGAGGCGGTCGTCACCGGCATCACGGGACGCACGGAGGTGCGCGGCGTCTCCGGCGACACCACCCTCCTCCGGCTCTCGGGCCCGGTCCGCGCCGAGAGCGTCTCGGGCAGCCTGGAGGCCCAGTCGGTCACGGGCTCGCTCCGGATCAACTCGGTGACCGGCGACGTGACGGTGATCGAGGGCGCGGGCGCCTCCGTGCGGGCCGAGACCGTCAGCGGCGACATGGTCATCGACCTCGACCCGGCCGAGCTCGACGGTCCGCCCGCCGACATCCGGCTCTCCAGCCTCTCCGGCGAGGTGTCCATCCGGCTCCCCCACCCGGCCGACGCCCGTGTCGAGGCCAACACGACGACGGGCTCCGTGTCGAACGCCTTCGAGGACCTCCGGGTGGCCGGGCAGTGGGGCACCAAGTCCGTCACCGGCACGCTCGGTTCGGGCCGGGGCACCCTGAAGGCGACCACCGTCTCCGGGTCCATCGCGCTGCTCCGCCGCCCCGATTCCGACGAGGACGGCTCGACCCCCTCCCCCGCCCCCTCCGCGACCGGAAAGGTGCTCTGACATGCCGCCCGTCTTCGCGCACGGCCGCCTCCGCCTCTACCTGCTCAAACTGCTCGACGAGGCGCCCCGCCACGGCTACGAGGTGATCCGCCTCCTGGAGGAGCGCTTCCAGGGGCTGTACGCGCCCTCGGCGGGCACGGTCTACCCGCGCCTGGCCAAGCTGGAGGCCGAGGGCCTCGTCACGCACGCCAGCGAGGGCGGCCGCAAGGTCTACTCGATCACCGACGCCGGCCGGGCCGAGCTGGCCGGGCGGGACGCCGAACTGGACGACCTGGAGCGGGAGATCCGCGAGTCGGTGTCGGAGCTGGCGGCGGAGATCCGCGACGACGTGCGCGGGGCGGCCGGGCGGGTGCGCAGCGAGATGCGGGCCGCGGCGGGCCGGGCCCGCACCGCGGACCCCTCCTCGTTCTCCGAGGCCAAGGAGGAGCTGCGCCGGGTCGGGCAGGAGTGGAAGGAGCAGGCCCGCCAGGCCCGCGCCGAGGCCACGTCCGCCCGCCACCAGGCGAAGGAGTTCCAGCGGATCGCGCAGCAGGTGCAGGAGGAGGTCCAGGACCGCTTCTCGCGCGGGGACTGGCCCAAGGGGGTCTGGGAGGGCCTCTCGGACATCACGGCCCAGCTCGGCGGCCTGGTGGCGGGCACCACCCACCCGAAGGCGGCGGGCCAGGAGCCGCCGTTCGCGGCGGCCCCGGCCGGCGAGGCACCGGAGTGGGCGCGGGACACGGAGGGCTCGGGCGACCCGGCCCGCGACCTCGACCGGCTCCTCGACCGCTTCCGCGACGAGATCCGCGACGCGGCCCGCGACCACGGGGTCGGCCAGGAGCAGCTGGCCGAGACCCGCGACCAGCTGTCGGCGGCGGCGATCCGGATCACGGGCCTGCTGCGGTCCCGCCGGGAGGCGTGACGCGGGGGTACGGCCGGGGCGGCCCTGCGGTACGGGCGCGTGCCCCGAGCGCGGGTGACGGCCCGGGGCGGGCTCGCCGCACGCGCTGCGGGTGCCGCCCCAGCACGCCTGCCGGCTTCGGACGTACCCGCGCCGCCCACGCGGAGGCCGGCGCGGGGCCGCGCCCTCGCGGCGCGTGCGCCCCGGTGCTCAGCCCCGGGTGACCGTGACCGTCACCCGGTGGCCCGGGGCGGCGAGGACCAGGGCCCGGCCGGGGGTCGTGCGGAGGACCAGCGCCCCGCCCAGGGCCGAGACCCGCCAGTCGCCGGGCGGCAGGGACAGCTCGGTGACCCGTGGGCCGCGGCGGTCCGCCGCGTCGTACGCCAGGCGGTAGACCCCGGCCCCCGCGTCGTAGCCGGCGGACCGCACCGTGCCCGCGACCGCCTCCGCGTACGGCTCGGCGGTCAGCTCCTTGTTCGTACGGAAGTTCCCGGCGCCGTCCACCGCGCAGTAGCCGCCTCCGTAGCACCAGACGTAGCCCGCCCAGCCGGAGCCGTAGCGTCCGAGGGAGGCCATGGCCTCGCGGTAGAAGCGGTTCATGTGCGGCAGGGAGTTGTTGAGCGGGCCCCATTCGCCCACCACCACCGGGACCCCGTACTCCTCGGGGTACCGGGTGACGGCCTGCTCGTAGGTCTCGATCCAGCGGGCGGCCGGGTCGTAGTCGGCGCCGGCCTCCATGGCCGTGTTGTAGAAGTGCGGGGCGTAGACCACCTTCGGGTCGTCGATCCTTCCGAGCCCGGTGGGCACGCCCTCGCCCACGATCGGCGTCGGCTCGACGAAGATCCAGGTGGACGGGTCGACCGAACGGATCGCGTCCGCGAGCCGGTTGTACAGCGGGGTGAGCTGGTCCCGCTCGATGCGCCGGGCCGCCGTCGGCAGGTCCTCGCCCTCCCGGAGCTCGCCCATCGGCTCGTTGATCAGGTCGTAGCCGAGGACGGCGGGATGGTCCCCGAAGCGGTCGGCGAGCACCCGCCACATCCGGGCCTGGGCGCGCCGCAGGTCCTCGTCCTCGTAGAGGTGGGTGAACGCCCGCTGGACGGCGGGCTCGAAGTACTCGGAGAACCAGTCGTCCGGGCGGGGTGTGAAGGGCAGTCCGTCGGTCCTGGTCGCCCAGGCGGGCACGCCGCGATGGCCGAAGGCGGGCCCGAAGACGTCCTGGTGGGCGTCGAGGAGGACCTTGACGTCGTGCTTCGCCGCCCAGTCCAGGATCCGTTCGATCTTCCGGAGGTAGGCCTGGCTGTACCGGCCCGGCCGGGGCTCCAGGTCGTCCCAGAAGACGAGCAGCCGGGCGAAGTTGAAGCCCTTGGCCCGCATGTCGCGGAAGTGCTTCTCGGTGATCGCGGAGAGGGCGGCGTCACCGCGGTTCGTCTTGTCCTCGACGTTCCAGCCGCGCAGGGTGAGGGCGCGTCCGCGCTCGTCGGTGAGGACGGGGATCGTGCCCCCGCCGGCCTGCGGCCGGGCGGCGGGGGCGGCCGCCGCGGGGGCTGCGGCGGCGGGGACCGCGGGGGCGATCAGCGCGGTGGCGAGGGCGACGGCGGCGAGGGCCGTGCGCCAGGCGGGGGTGGATCGCGACAAGGTGGACCTCCGGCACGAGGAAGTGAGCGTTGTTCACGTTTCGCGTGCCGGAAATACCATCAGGCCCACCGACGGGTCATCAAGGGGTCGTCACGAGGTCTTCAGGACGATCTTCCCGAAGAGGTCGCCGGCGGCGATCCGCTCGAAGCCCTCGCGCGCCCGGTCCAGCGGCAGGACCTGGTCGACGACCGGCCGGAGGCCCGTGGCCGCGCAGAAGGACAGCAGGTCCTCCAGCTCGTCCTTGGAGCCCATGGTCGAGCCCACCACCTTGAGTTCGAGGAAGAAGATCCGGGTCAGCTCGGCGTGCGCAGGGCGGTCGCCGCTGGTGGCGCCCGAGATGACGAGGGTGCCACCGGGCCGCAGCGACTTGACCGAGTGGGACCAGGTCGCGGCGCCGACGGTCTCGATGACCGCGTCCACCCGCTGCGGGAGCCGCGCGCCCGGCTCGAACGCCTCGACGGCGCCGAGTTCGACGGCACGCTTGCGCTTCTCCTCGTCCCGGCTGGTCGCGAAGACCCGCAGGCCGGCGGCCTTGCCGAGGGCGATCGCCGCGGTGGCGACGCCGCCGCCCGCGCCCTGCACGAGGACCGAGTCCCCGGGCCGCACACCGGCGTTGGTGAAGAGCATGCGGTACGCGGTCAGCCAGGCGGTCGGCAGGCAGGCGGCCTCCTCGAAGGAGAGCTCCCTGGGCTTGGGCAGCACGTTCCAGCGGGGCACGGTCACCCGCTCGGCGAAGGTGCCCTGGTAGCGCTCCGTGAGGATGGACCGGGGCTCGTCCGGGCCGACGCCGTGGCCGCTCTGGCCGATCACGGAGTGCAGGACGACCTCGTTGCCGTCCTCGTCGATCCCGGCCGCGTCGCAGCCGAGGATCATCGGCAGCTTCTCCTCGGGCAGCCCGACCCCGCGCAGCGACCACAGGTCGTGATGGTTGAGCGAGGCGGCCTTGACGGTGACGGTGGTCCACCCGGGCCGCACCTCGGGCTCGGGGCGTTCGCCCAATTCGAGGCCGTTCAGGGGCTGGTCGCGGTCGATTCGGGCAGCGTAGGCAGCGAACATGGCCCCGACCCTAGGCGGCCCCGGGCCGGACGCGGAACCACACGCCCGTGTGACGCATGTCCCTCCCCCGACCGCCCCGGGACGGGCCACCGCCCGGGCCCCGGGGGCCCGGAACCCACGGGCGGGGAGCGACGGGCGGGGAGCGACGGGCCGAGTGCGGTCGCGGCGGCCATGACGGCCCGGCACCCGCGCGGCCGGAAGCGGCCGGACCCGGCCGGACCCGCGACCGGACCCGGCCGAACCCGCTCCCCCGGCCCCGCACCCCCGGACCCGTCCCCGCCGGAGACCGCACCCGGCCCCACGCGAAAGGGCCCCGTCCTGGTTCCAGGACGGAGCCCTCGCGAGTGGCGGTGCGTCAGCGGCGCGCGACGCCCTCCGCGCGGGCGGCGGCGGCGACCGCGGCCGCGACGGCCGGGGCGACCCGCTCGTCGAACGGCGACGGGATGACGCAGTCGGCGGCGAGCCGGTCGCCGACGACATCGGCGATCGCGTTGGCCGCGGCGATCTTCATGCCCTCGGTGATCCGGGAGGCCCGGACCTGGAGCGCGCCGGCGAAGATGCCGGGGAACGCGAGGACGTTGTTGATCTGGTTCGGGTAGTCCGAACGGCCGGTCGCCACGACGGCCGCGTACTTGTGCGCGACGTCGGGGTGGACCTCGGGGTTCGGGTTGGCCATGGCGAACACGAAGGCGTTCGGGGCCATGGAGGCGACGGCCGCCTCGGGGACCGTACCGCCGGAGACGCCGATGAAGACGTCGGCGCCGGCGAGGGCGGTCTCCAGGGAGCCGCTGAGGCCCGCCTTGTTGGTCAGGTCGGCGATCTCGCGCTTGACCGGGTTGAGGTCGTCCCGGTCGCGGCTGACGATGCCCCGGCGGTCGGCGACGGCGACGTCGCCGAGCCCGGCCTCCAGGAGGAACTTGGCGATCGCGACACCGGCCGCACCGGCGCCGGAGATGACCGCGCGCAGCTCGCCGAGGGTCCGGCCGGTCAGCTTCGCCGCGTTGCGGAGGGCGGCGAGGGTGACGATGGCCGTGCCGTGCTGGTCGTCGTGGAAGACCGGGATGTCGAGGCGCTCCTGGAGCTTGCGCTCGATCTCGAAGCACCGCGGCGCCGAGATGTCCTCCAGATTGACGCCGCCGAAGGACGGGGCCAGCCGGACGACGGTCTCGACGATCTCGTCGGTGTCGGTGGTGGCGAGGGCGATCGGGACCGCGTCCACGCCGCCGAACTGCTTGAAGAGGATGGCCTTCCCCTCCATGACCGGGAGGGAAGCCTCCGGGCCGATGTCGCCGAGGCCGAGCACCGCCGTGCCGTCGGTCACGACGGCGACGACCTGGGACTTCCAGGTGTAGTCGTTGACCAGGTCGGGCTGCTCGGCGATCGCGGTGCACACCTTGGCGACGCCGGGCGTGTACGCGAGGGACAGGTCGTCCCGGTCACGGACGGGGACGGTGGCCTGAATGGCCATCTTGCCGCCCCGGTGGAGGGCGAAGACAGGATCGAAGGGCTCCTCCGGAGCCTCTTCCGTACCGCTGTCGTTGCGAGGATTGACGATCTCCGCTGCCATTGGGTTGACCCCTTAACGTCTGCTGCAATTGAGGGTTGGCCGCTCCTGGTGTGGAGCGGTGGGCGGGTCCCGCGGCCGCCGTGTCTGGCAGCCGCGCGGGCGCGCCGCACAACGCGCCCTGAGCCCCGGATGAGGGGTGTAAGGATCCTTCTTACCGGACAGACGGCACCGCCGACGAGTCCATATCCGCTCGGTGACGCGACTCATACCGAGTGCAGCCGGACACGCACGGAGGACGACACGTCACCCGATGTCCATATAGGTGCTTCAAGCACCCGATTGGTGGCCTTCGCGTCGTCCGAATGGCGAGATCAACAGGAAATTCTTCGGTGGCGTGGAAGGGATCCAGCAGAAGATCCGGCCCTGATGTACCGGCCTGTTGGCATTCGGGGGTCACCCGTTATCCGATTTTGACATCCATGGCCGTCGGTTTGAGGCGGTCCGAATGGCAAGATGCCGTAATCACACGAGGTCACGACACTCGAAGACGCGTACGTGGCCCACCTGGCAACTCCCTCACACGCCGGAGGAACCCGATCATGACCGCACGCTCCACGCGCTGTACGACCGCCAAGACCCGCACCTCCCGTCTTGCCGCGGTCGCCGCCGCCGCGGTCGTCGGCTCCGTGCTGCTGACCGCCTGTGGCGACCAGACCGAGGGCGGCTCCTCCGCCACCCCGACGAAGGACGGCGGCTCCGCCAACGCCGCCCCGCTCTTCTCCAAGCTCCCCGCCGACATCCAGAAGGCCGGTGTCATCAAGGTCGGCACCGACGCCTCGTACGCCCCGATGGAGTTCACCGAGGGCGGCAAGATCGTCGGTGTCGACCCCGACATCGCCGCGGCCCTGGGCAAGCAGCTCGGCGTCGAGTTCCAGTTCACCTCGGGCACCTTCGACGGTCTGATCACCTCGATCTACACCGGTCGCCAGGACGTGATCATGTCCTCGATGACGGACAACAAGAAGCGCCAGGAGGGCCTGGACGACAACGGGAAGAAGATCGGCAAGGGCATCGACTTCGTCGACTACTTCAGCTCCGGCGTCTCCCTCCTGGTCAAGAAGGGCAACCCGCAGGGCGTCAACTCGCTCGACGACCTCTGCGGCAAGACCGTGGCCGTCCAGCGCGGCACGATCTACGAGGACACCTTCAAGGCCCAGGCCACGAAGTGCGGTGCGAACAAGCTGACGATCCAGGCCTTCGACACCGACGCCGAGGCGCAGACCCGCGTCAAGGCCGGCGGCGCCGTGGCCGACCTCAACGACTACCCGGTGGCCGCGTACATCGCGAAGACCTCGGGCGGCGGCAACGACTTCGAGGTCGTCGGCAACCAGAGCGACGTCGGCCTCTTCGGCATCGGCGTCTCGAAGGACAACACGCAGCTGCGCGACGCCATCAAGGAAGCGCTCGACGCGATCATCAAGGACGGCACCTACGCCGATGCCCTGAAGAAGTGGGACGTCTCGGACAGCGCCGTCAAGGCGGCCACCGTCAACGCCGGTCAGTGACCCCTCCCGTCATCACCGGCAAGTGACCTCCCCGCTCCACTGAAGGGCAGTCGTCATGACTGACAAGATCTCCAAGGACCCGGCCGCCGCTCCGGCCGGGCCCGGCGCCTCGGGTTCCCCGTACGAGGCGATCAAGGCCATCCCCGTGCGGCACTACGGGCGCTGGGTCAGCGCCGTCGTGGTCGTCGTCCTGCTCGGATGGCTCGTCTACGCCTTCTCCCAGGGCAACATCATCTGGGACACGGTGTGGGACAAGCTGTTCGACCCGTCGATCCTCGACGGCCTGGCCAACACCGTCATCATCAGCATCGCCTCGATGGCCCTGGGCCTCGTCCTCGGCATCGTCTTCGCGGTGATGCGGCTGTCCAGGAACCCCGTGACCGGCGCCGTCGCCTGGCTCTACATCTGGTTCTTCCGCGGCACCCCGGTGTACGTGCAGCTGCTGGTCTGGTTCAACCTCTCGCTGATCTTCGAGTACATCAACCTCGGGCCGATCTACAAGAACGAGACCGTCGACGTCATGACGCCGTTCATGGTCGCGCTGCTCGGTCTCGGCCTCAACGAGGGCGCCTACATGGCGGAGATCGTCCGGGCGGGCATCCAGTCCGTCGACGAGGGCCAGACGGAGGCCGCGCACGCGCTCGGCATGTCCCAGACCAAGACCATGGGCCGGGTCGTGCTGCCGCAGGCCATGCGGGTCATCGTGCCGCCGACGGGCAACGAGTTCATCAACATGTTGAAGACCTCGTCCCTGGTCTCGGCCGTGCAGTACACAGAACTCCTGCGGGCCTCGTCGAACATCGGAAGCACGGCCGGCGCCGTGATGGAGATGCTCTTCGTCGCCTCCATCTGGTACCTCGCGCTGACCAGCGTGTTCAGCGTCGGCCAGTACTACCTGGAGCGCCGTTTCGCCCGCGGTTCGACGCGCAACCTGCCGCCCACCCCCTGGCAGCGGATCCGCGCGAACCTGACCACCTTCAAGCGATCGGCGGTGTCCGGATGACCGGCGAGCCCATGGTCAAGGCCGAAGGCGTCCACAAGTCCTACGGCGCGGCCCACATCCTCCGGGGCATCGACCTGGAGGTCCAGAACGGAGAGGTCTTCTGCCTGGTCGGCCCCTCCGGCTCCGGCAAGTCGACCTTCCTCCGGTGCATCAACCACCTGGAGCGGGTCGACGGCGGCCGGCTCTCGGTGGACGGCCAGCTGGTCGGCTACAAGGAGAAGAACGGCAAGCTGTACGAGCTGAAGGACAGCGAGGTCGCGGTCCAGCGCCGTGACATCGGCATGGTCTTCCAGCGCTTCAACCTGTTCCCCCACATGACGGCCCTGGCCAACGTCATGGAGGCCCCGATCCAGGTGAAGGGCGAGTCGAAGGCGGTGGCGCGCGAGCGTGCCGAGCGGCTGCTCGACCGGGTGGGCCTGCGGGACAAGATGGGGAACTACCCCTCGCAGCTCTCCGGCGGCCAGCAGCAGCGCGTCGCCATCGCCCGCGCGCTGGCGATGGAGCCCAAGCTGATGCTCTTCGACGAGCCCACCTCGGCGCTCGACCCGGAGCTCGTGGGCGACGTCCTCGACGTCATGCGGGACCTGGCCGAGTCGGGCATGACGATGATCGTCGTCACGCACGAGATGGGCTTCGCCCGCGAGGTCGGCGACTCCCTCGTCTTCATGGACGGCGGCGTGGTCGTCGAGGCGGGCAACCCGCGCGACGTCCTGGGCAACCCGCAGCACGACCGGACGAAGGCGTTCCTGTCGAAGGTGCTGTAGGGCCGGTGACACACGGAGGGGCGGTACGGGAGGACCCGTACCGCCCCTCCGCGCGTCCGCGCGGGCTACTTCACGGCGAGCATCAGGGTGTCGGAGGGCGAGGCCCAGACGGCCCTGGCCTCGCCGAACCCTGCGGCGACCAGGGTGTCGGCGTGCCAGCGCGGGGAGGGCATGTCCCCGTCGGCGTGCTCGCCGTAGATCTCGAAGCGGCGGGCGGTCGGCTCGGCGAGGACAGGGTCCTTCGCGGCCAGGGCCCACCACTCGGCCCAGTCCAGGGCGCCGCCGGACTTCGCGCGGTCCATGACCGCGTGACGCTGCGCGCGCTCGGCGGCGTTGATCCGGGGGGTGGTCGTGTCGATCATGTGGTCGGCGTTCATGAAGACGCCGTCGTCCCGGACGAGGCCGGCGAGCTGCCCGTAGAGGGCCGTCAGGGGCTCGCTGTGCAGCCAGTGGAGGGCGGTCGCGGTGAGGACGGCGTCGTACGAGTCGTGGGGCAGCCCGGCGGCCCAGTCGGGGTCCTTGAGGTCGGCGGTCACGAAGGTGACGCGCGCGTCGCCGGCGAAGTGGCCCTCGGCGATGGCGAGGAGCGCCGGGTCGAGATCCACACCGGTGCTCGTCGCCTCCGGGAACCTCTGGAGGAGCCGATCCGTGATACTTCCCGTACCGCACGCGAGGTCGAGGACGCGGGGCTTGGGCCCCACCAAGGCCTCGACCATGTCCAGCATCACCCGGAAGCGCTCTTCGCGGTCGGGCATGTACCACTCCTGCTGACGGTCCCAGCTCTGCTGCCAGGCCGCCCAGTCGGTTCCGGTCATCGCCGCCCCTGCCCCTCTCTGTAATACCCTCTAAGGGTAGACAGTTATTACCCCTTCCGACCGAGACACTAGCCCGCCGCAGTAAGGACTACAAGTGGAACTGGCCCATTACTCGGATTTCGCCGTACGTCTGGTCAACACCGAGGAGCCGGCCCGCGGCAAGGACTCCCTCACCTCCGTCGAGGTGGTCCGGGAGCTCTTCGGCGCCGCCTCCCAGATGGCCCGGCGGGTCACGGAGGCGGACCTGCCCCGCTTCCGCGCGGTACGGACCCGGCTGCGGGCGGTCTTCGCCCTGGCCGACGAGGGCGACCACACGGGCGCCGTCGACCTGCTGAACTCCCTGCTCCTGGAGTTCCCGGTCAGCCCCCAGATCTCCGGCCACGACATCCTCGACGAGGACGGCCGCCCCCGGTGGCACATGCACCTCGCCGACCACTCCTCGAACGCGACCACGGGGTACGCGGCGATCTGTGCCATGGGCCTGGCCTTCCACCTCACCGGGTTCGGCGCCGACCGGCTCGGCCTCTGCCAGGCGCCGCCCTGCCGCAACGCCTACCTGGACACCTCGACCAACCGCTCCCGCCGCTACTGCTCGGACCGCTGCGCGACCCGCGCCAACGTGGCCGCCTACCGGGCCCGCAAGCGCCTGGAGGCGGACCGGACGGGCCGCACCGCCGAGAACATCCAGGAGAGCGTCACCCCCGGCGACCGCTGACGTCCCGGCGTCGGCGGCCGGTAGCGCGCCCGCACCCGCCCGAGCACCAGCTCGGGCGGCACGGCGCCGAAGACCCGGCTGTCGCCCTCGGCGTCCGGGTTGTCGCCGAGCACCCACCAGCCCCCGTCCCGTCGCTCGATCAGCCGTTTCACGATGAGCAGATCCTGCTGGAGGGGATGGCGCACCACGGCCACGCACCCCGGCCGCAGGCGTCCGCCGTAGTGCACGAGCAGCTGGTCCCCGTGGAGCAGCGTGGGCACCATGGACACCCCCGTCACCTCGGCGAGCCCGAACGGAGGCCCGGCCTCGGCCGTCCCCTCGCGCCCCGGTTCCCTCATCGGCATCCCTCGCTCCGCCCGCCGGTCCACCCGCGCCTCCCACCCGTACATCCACTCGTTCACTCGTACACGAGTCCCATGGTGACCCTGGACTTTTGGCCTAAGCCCCAGGGGGCGCCCGCGAAATCGCCCTTCTCACCGAGTAATGTCCCACCTGAGAAGACGATCACGAGGAAGGACGGCTCAATGCTCTCCCGCCTGTTTGCCCCCAAGGTGAAGGTCAGCGCCCACTGCGACCTCCCGTGCGGCGTGTACGACCCGGCCCAGGCCCGCATCGAGGCCGAGTCGGTCAAGGCTGTCCAGGAGAAGTACCTGGCCAACGAGGACGCGCACTTCCGCGCCCGTGCCACGGTCATCAAGGAGCAGCGCGCGGAGCTCGCCAAGCACCACGTGTCGGTGCTCTGGAGCGACTACTTCAAGGCCCCGCACTTCGAGAAGTACCCCGAGCTCAACCAGCTGGTCAACGACACCCTGAAGGCCCTCTCGGCCGCCAAGGCGTCGACGGACCCGAAGACGGGCGAGAAGGCGCTGGAGCTCATCGCCGAGATCGACCGCATCTTCTGGGAGACGAAGAAGGCCTGACCTTCTCGTTCCCGCGTGAAAGGGGCACGACCGCACCGCGGTCGTGCCCCTTCCCGCATCCGCCCCCGGTCCCTCGCCAGGGCGCCCGCGGTTCCGCGCAGCGGCAGCGGCAGCGGCAGCGGCGATCGTCCGGTGATCGTGCGTCACTAGGCTCTCCGGCATGACCACGCACCACCCCGCCGGCTCCTCATCCCCCGGTTCGCCCTCCCCCTCCGCCCCGCCGCTGACCGCGGAGGACGCCCGCGTGCTGCTGGCCCTGCTCCCGGCCCGGATCGCACCCGGCCTCGACGCGGGCGAACTCGACGCCGTCGAGGAGCGGTTCGGGTTCCGGTTCGCGGCGGACCACCGGGTGCTGCTCGGCGCCGGGCTGCCGGTCGGGTCGCCGCGCTGGCCCGACTGGCGCGGCGGCGACCCGGACGACCTGGCCGAGCGGCTCGCCCGGCCGGCCGAGGGCGTCCTCTTCGACGTGGAGCACAGCGGCTTCTGGCACCGCTCCTGGGGCGCC
The DNA here is from genome assembly GCF_043081085.1 of Streptomyces sp. NPDC014891. NCBI lineage: Bacteria > Bacillati > Actinomycetota > Actinomycetes > Kitasatosporales > Streptomycetaceae > Streptomyces > Streptomyces sp. NPDC014891. Next base: position 472,251 of record NZ_JBIBWF010000005.1, read on the forward strand.
CGGCCCGCGGACCCCGCCGAGGCGCTGGAGCGCGCGCGGGCCGAGACGGCGGGCCTGCCACCGCTGGTCCCCGTGTACGGCCACCGCTACCTGCCCGGCACTCCGGGCAGCTGGGGACACCCCGTGCTGTCCGTCGTCCAGACCGACGTCATCCTCTACGGGAACGACCTCGCCGACTGGCTCCGGCACGAGTTCGGCGGGCGGCCGAGCAGCCTCACCGCCCGTGCCACCGTCGGCTTCTGGTCCTCCTTCGTCGAGGGCGGACCGGGCATCGACGTCACCGCTCCCACTCCGTACACCCCCTACGCCACCACCCCGCAGGAGGCCGTCGACTGCCTCCGGATGCTGGCCGTGGAGCGGTTCGTCGGCCGCCGCCCCTCCCCGGAGCAGCTGATCGAGGCGGGTCTCGGCGCGCTCCTGCTCGACGTCGAGACCGCGTCCCTCCCGCTGCTCGCCGGACTGACCAGGTCCGAGCACGAGCACGCCGACGGCCTCTTCGCGCGGGTGGTCGAGGAACTGGGGCCGGCGGCCGCCCTGCCCGCGGGCGCGGCGGGCCGCCCCGACCCGGAGGCCGCCCGCTGGGAGCTGGTGCGCTGGTGGCTGCGGCTGATCGTGAACGGGAGCCTGGATCCGGGGGCCGGGGGCGACCTCGTCACCTTCGAGGGCTGGGCCGCCCTGTCCGGTCCCCCGGCGCTCCGGCCGCTCTTCGAGGCGACCGAGACGTACAACGACGGGGAGGCCGGTCCGGCGGGCTCCCGCGAGCACCTCGCGGCGGCGATCACCGCCGAGGCCGAGCGGCTGCTCGCCGGCCCCTGGCCGCCGCCCCGCGGCTGAGCCCCCGGGCCTGCCGAGACCCGCGGACCGCCTACCCCTCCACCCGCAGGCTGTAGCGGAGCTTCTCCTTGGGCGTCGCGCCCAGGCGGTCGTAGAAGCGGATCGCGCCCTCGTTCCAGGCCGGGGTCTGCCACTGGACCTCCGCCAGGCCGAGGCCGGCCGCCTCGGCTCGGACCGCCGCCATCAGGAGGGTTCCCAGGCCGTGGCCCCGGCTGGACTCCGTGAGGTAGAGGCAGTCCATGTGCAGGTACTCCGTGCCGTCCCAGGTGGAGATCTCGGGGGCGCAGCTCGCGTAGCCTGCGAGGGTGCCGTCGGGGAGGACCGCGACCAGGCAGCGCAGACGGGCCGTCACGGGGCCGAAGAGGAGGCCGGCGAGGCGCTCGGCGAGGCCGGGGGCCGGGGGCCCCGCCTTCTCGTACGCCGCGTGCTCGGCGACGAGTTCCACGACCCGCGCCAGGTCCTCGGGGCGGGCGGGCCGGACCAGGGCCCGTGCGGGGTGTTCGCTCATGCCGTCATCACGCACGGTCCCAGCGGCAGGGTGGCGGCGGTGCCCTGGCGGCGCAGCCACTCGCGGTACGGGGCCGCCCGCAGCGCCACCTCCCGGTAGGCCGCCGCGAGTTCCGCGTACAGGGTGTCGAGCGGCGCTCCGGGGCGGGCGTACAGCAGGAGCCGGACGGCCAGCGGGTCGCCGCGCAGCGGGCGGACGGCCATGTCCTCGCGCGGGACCGAGGTCGGCTGGCAGGGGGCGACGGCCTCGCCGAGGACGATGAGGGAGGCGGCCGTGTGGTAGTCGCCGTGCAGCAGCGGCGGGTCGATGCCGGCGGCGTGCAGGACCCGGCGGAGGCCGTCCCATTCGCCGTCCACGGTGGGGTCGACCATCCAGTGGTCGTCCGCGAGGTCGGCGAGGTCGACGACGGGCAGGGCGGCGGCGGGGTGGTCGCGGGCCAGGGAGACGAACTGCGGCTCGCGGGCGAGCAGGACGCGTTCCTCGATGCCCTCGGGGACCCGTAACGGGCAGCCCTCCACCTCGTGCACGAAGGCCACGTCGAGCTGCCCGGCGGCGACGCCGCGCAGCAGGGCGTTGGCGGAGACGTCCATCCGCAGACCGATGTCGGTGCCGGGCAGCCGCTGGCGGAGCCGGCGCAGCCAGCCCGGGAGCGCCCGGCTCGCGGTGGAGCCGACGCGGAGCCCGGGACCGCCCGTGCGGGCGGCCGCGGCCCGGGCCTCGGTGACGAGCGCCGCCATGTCGGCGACGAGCGGGCGGGCCCGGCTGAGCAGGGAGCGGCCGAGCGGGGTGGGCCGGCAGCCGGTGCGGCCGCGGGAGAACAGCTCGGCTCCCAGGGAGTTCTCTATGCGGCGCAGCTGGGTGGTCAACGACGGCTGGGTCATGCCCAGTTGGCGGGCCGCCTTGTGCAGGCTGCCCGTGTCCGCGATGGCGCAGAGCGCGCGCAGGTGTCTCACCTCCAGCTCCATGCCCCGAGGGTAGGACGGCTCCCTGGCTCGCACCAGATACCCGGAACCCCTCAATCACCTTTGATTTCATGGCAGTTGGTGGTGTTTCGACCGGGTGATGCGGTGATGTTATCGCCGGTTGGCATCATCCCCACACGCCCCGGCTCCCCCGAGACTCTCTCCCATCCCCTACAGGAGGAGCCCCCCATGCGTCATCCCAAGGTCCTCACCTCTGCCCTGGCCACCGTCCTCGGCCTCGGTCTCGCCGCCTCGCTCGGCGCGGCTCCGGCCGTGGCCGCGAGCGCCCCCACCGGCGTCCCCACCGCCGGCGGCGCCGCCGTCGCGTACGCCGGTTCGGCCGAGGAGGCGAAGGCCAACCAGGCCTTCTTCGACGCCGTCGTGAAGTCGGTGGCGAAGAAGCGGGCCGCCGCTCCCGGCGCGGCCGCCGTCACCGTGGTCTACAGCGCCTCCAACGCGCCGAGCTTCCGCACCCAGATCTCCCGCTCGGCCCAGATATGGAACAGCTCGGTGGCGAACGTCCGGCTCGTCGAGGGCAGCAACCCGGACTTCCGCTACTACGAGGGCAACGACTCCCGCGGCTCGTACGCGAGCACCGACGGCCACGGCAGCGGCTACATCTTCCTCGACTACCGGCAGAACCAGCAGTACAACTCGACCCGCGTGACCACCCACGAGACGGGGCACGTCCTCGGGCTGCCGGACCACTACAGCGGCCCGTGCAGCGAGCTGATGTCGGGCGGCGGCCCCGGCACGTCCTGCCAGAACGCCCAGCCGAACGCCCAGGAGCGGTCCCGCGTGGACCAGCTGTGGCGCTACGGCCTCGCCTCCGCGTTCAAGAACTGACCGCGCGAGGACGAGGCATCGGCGGCGCCCCCTCCCCGGGGCGCCGCCTCCTCGTTCTCCGTTCCGGTACGGGCGGCCTCAGGCCGCCTGGAGCAGCCGGCGCCCGAAGTCGGCGCCGGGCGGCAGCTGGCGCCTGACCCGCTCCAGCGCCCCGTCGAAATCGCCCCCGGCGACGCAGGCCTCGAAGGCGGCGCCGCCGTAGTGCAGCGTCAGGCTGAGGTCGCCCCGCTCACCGAGCGTCAGCAGGCAGCTGAGCGTGGCCTGCTGGGATACCCCGTCGGTGACGACGGGGAGCGGCAGGTCCCATTCCAGGACGCAGGCGGTGAGGGGCTGCCCGCCCTCCGCGGCCGCGCTGAGCGCGGCAAAGCCCTCACCCGTGTACTCGATCCCCCTGATCCGGGTGGCGACGTGCCGCCCGTCGGCCGTGATGACGATCGCTTCCGCGCCGCTGCGGTCCCGGTACCAGCCGGTCCAGACTTCCGTCGACTCCGATGACATGCGCGGACTGTAGCCCCACGAGCGGCTCCGGCGCGCGTCCGGTCACCCCGTGGCCTGACTTCTCCCGATCTTGCCGTTCTCGCCGTTCTTGCCGGTCACGTGCGCGCTCGCGGCATCCGCGCCGGCGGGGCGCGTGCCGGCGGCCACGTCGGCGGGCGTCTGCGTGCCTCCGGCGAGGTCCGCCTCCGCACCCCGGTGGAGCGTGCAGTCCGGGTTGCGGCAGGGCTGCACCTCCCATTCGGGCACCCAGGCCCCGAGGACCTTGTGCCGGGCGGCCGTCACCGTCCGCGGCTGCCCGCAGACGGGGCAGCCGTGCTCGGACCGGGGGTCACGCGTCGTGTGCGGCTCCTCGTCACCCATGGATCCAGCCTAGGACGGCGCGCACGGGAGCGCCCGTCGCCGCTCAGCGCTTCCTGGTGTACGTACGGACGAAGGCACCGTTGCCGAAGACGCGCAGGTCCTTCAGGTCGAAGTCGCGGGGCTCGAAGTCGGCGCCGAACATCGGCATGCCGGAGCCGTACACCTGCGGGTAGGTCTTGATGATCAGCTCGTCGATCTCGTCGATGAGTTCACCGGCGATCACGGAACCGCCGCAGAGCCAGATGTCCAGGGGACTGTCCTCGGCCTTGAGCTCGCGGACCCGGCCGACGAGGTCGTCGGCGATCAGCTCGACGTTCGCGTCGGGCGACTCGGCCAGCGAGCGGGCGGCGACGAGCTCCCGCAGGTGGCCGTACGGGCTGGTGAGGCCGATGTCCAGGGCGAGCCGGTACGACCCCAGACCCTGGACGACGGTGTCGAACCGCTGGTTCTCGCGGTCGATCCCGAGGGCCTGGCGGCCCTGCGCCGAGATGGTCTCCGGGTACTCGGTGGTCAGGAACTCCAGGAACTCGGCGTCCACGAAGGAGTACAGGGAGGTGGCGTCACCCTTGGGGTCGCCGATGAAGCCGTCGATGGTGCAGGCGATGAAGTACGTGAGCTTACGCAAACCGGTCCTCTTCCCCGTCAGGTCGTGACTGCGACCGCAACCACGACGGCTATAGTGCTTCACCTGTAGTGGTTGCGCAAGCCCTCTTTTCCAGGGGAGCGCGAAAAAGGAGGAGGATCCGGCATGGCGAGGAACCCCGAACGACGCACGGCGCTGCTCGACGCCGCCATCCAGGTCCTGGCGGACGAGGGAGCCCGCGGGCTGACCTTCCGCGCGGTCGACGCCCGGGCGGACGTCCCCACGGGCACCTCGTCCAACTACTTCAGGGACCGGGACCAGGTGCTCTCCCAGGTCGCCGACCGCATCTTCGAACGGCTGGCCCCCGAGCCCGGAGACTTCGAGACCGCCCTCCTGGCGGGGCCGAGCCGCCCCCTGGTCCTCGACCTGATGCGCCAGATCGCCCAGCGGCTCGCCGCCGAACGCACCTGCTACCTCGGCCTCTTCGAGCTGCGCCTCGAAGCCGTGCGCCGGCCCGAGCTGCGGACCCAGTTGACCAAGGTGCTCCGGAGCGACCTGGACGCCAACATCCAGGGGCACCTGCAGGCCGGGATGCCCGGGGACGCGGACACCGTCCGGCTGCTCTACTTCGCCCTCACCGGACTGCTGGTCGACCACTTCACGGTCCCGGGACTGCACGGCGACCGGGACCTCGACGACCTGATCGAGACCGTGGTCACCCGCGTCGTCCCCGACATGTGACCCGGCCCCGCGGCCTCAGCGCGTGCGCCGCGTGACGAACTCCGCGAGCGCCAGCATGTCCCCCGCCGCCGCCGGGTCCGGGACGGCCCTGGCCAGGTGCTCCACGGCACGGCCCATCCGCTCGGCCGCCTGGTCCTGCGCCCAGTCGCGCCCGCCGGCCCGCTCGACCGCGTCCGCGGCCGCCCGCACCGCCCCGGCGTCGAGGACCGGGCGGGCGTACAGCTCGGCCAGCTCGTCGCCCGCCGCCGTCCCCGACGCGAGCGCCGCCACCACCGGGAGCGACTTCTTGTGGGCGACCAGATCGGCCCCGGCGGGCTTGCCCGTCCGGTCCGGATCGCCCCAGATCCCGATGAGGTCGTCGATCAGCTGGAAGGCCAGGCCGGCCTCCCGGCCGAACGCGTCCATCGCCGCGACCTCCTCCTCCCCCGCGCCCGCGTAGAGCGCGCCGATGGCACAGGAGGCGCCGAGCAGCGCGCCGGTCTTGGCGGTGGCCATCGCCAGGCACTCGTCGAGGGAGACCTCGCGCGCTTCCCGCTGCTCGAAGGCGCAGTCCGCCTGCTGCCCCGCGCAGAGTTCGATGATGCAGGCGGCGAGCCGCGCGGACGCGGCCGCCGAGGCGGGGTGCGGATCCTCGGCGAGCATCCGCAGGGCGAGCGCGCTCATCGCGTCCCCGGCGATGAGCGCGTCCGGAACGCCGAAGACCGTCCAGGCGGTGGGGCGGTGCCGCCGGGTCACGTCCTCGTCGACGATGTCGTCGTGGAGCAGGGTGAAGTTGTGCGCGAGCTCCACCGCCGCCGCGGCCCTCACCGCCCGGGCCTCGTCGGCGCCGAGCGCACGGGCCGCGGCGAGGACCAGGGCGGGGCGGATCGCCTTGCCCGGCTGCTCCGTGGCCGGGGTGCCGTCGGCGTGCTCCCAGCCGAAGTGGTACATCGCGACCCGCCGCATCGAGCCCGGCAGGGTCTCGACGGTCGAGCGCAGTTGGGGATGGACGACCGTCCGCGTCCGGTCCAGGAGCCGCACGGCCCCCTGGCCTTCGGTGACGGCGTCCCCGCCGGCAATGGTCAAGGTCACTTCCTTCGTATCCTCCGTGGCGATGCTGCGCGGCGACGGGCCGGGAGTGCCCGGGGGCGGGACGGTTCGGTCCCCGCCCCTCGGACTCCGCCGGCTCAGCGCCAGCGGCTGACCTCGACGTTCTCCAGGACACCGAGCGCGTCCGGCACGAGGACGGCCGCCGAGTAGTAGGCCGTGACGAGGTAGGAGATGATCGCCTGCTCGTCGATGCCCATGAAGCGGACGGACAGGCTCGGCTCGATCTCGTCCGGGATGCCGGTCTGGTGGAGACCGATCACGCCCTGGTCGGCCTCGCCGGTGCGCATGCAGATGATCGAGGTCGTCCGGGCGTCCGAGACCGGGATCTTGTTGCACGGGTAGATCGGCACACCGCGCCAGGTCGGGATGCGGTTGCCGTTGATGTCGATCGTCTCGGGCACCAGACCGCGCTTGTTGAGCTCGCGGCCGAAGGCGGCGATGGCGCGCGGGTGGGCCAGGAAGAGCTTGGACCCCCGGCGCCGGGAGAGCAGCTCGTCCATGTCGTCGGGGCTGGGGGCGCCGTCGTGGGGCTGGAGGCGCTGCCCGTAGTCGCAGTTGGCGAGGAGGCCGAACTCCTTGTTGTTGACCAGCTCGTGCTCCTGGCGCTCGCGGAGCGCCTCGACCGTCAGCCGCAACTGCTGCTCGGTCTGGTTCATCGGCTGGTTGTAGAGGTCGGCGACGCGGCTGTGCACCTTCAGCACGGTCTGGGCGACGCTCAGCTCGTACTCGCGGGGCGAGGCGTCGTAGTCGACGTAGGTGTGCGGGACGACGGCCTCGCCGACGTGGCCGGCGGAGAGGTCGATGGCGGCCTCGCCGTACTTGTTGGTCCGCTGGTCGGGCAGGGCGGCCACGCCCGCGAGGTGGGCGGCGAGCGAACCGGCCCGCTCCGCGAGGTTCCGCACGTCGTCCCGGGTCAGCTCCAGGACCGTGCACGCGGTGGCGGCGCGGGCGGACCACTCCCAGGTGGCGTCCGCGTCCACGAGGGCGCGGTCGCCGAAGTAGGCGCCGTCGGCGAGGACCCCGAGGACCGCCTCGTCGCCGTACGGCCCCTCGCCGATCTGCTCGATCCGGCCGTGCGCGAGGAGGTGGACCCGGTCGGTCGGCTCGCCGGCGACGGCGACGACCTCGCCCGCCGCGTACTCCCGCTGGCGGCAGCGGGAGGCGAGCTCGGCCAGGGCCTCCTCGTCCTCGTAGCCGCGCAGGGCGGGGAGTTCGCCGAGTTCGGCGGGGATGACCCCGACGCGCTCCCCGGTCTGGACGAAGGTGACCCGCCCGTCGCCCACGGAGTAGCTGAGCCTCCGGTTCACCCGGTACGTACCGCCCTGCACCTGGACCCACGGCAGCGCCCGCAGCAGCCACCGCGAGGTGATCTCCTGCATCTGCGGCGCCGACTTGGTGGTCGTGGCGAGGTTCCGCGCGGCAGCGGTGCCGAGACTCTGCTGCGGCGCCTGCTGCTCCGCGACGCGGACCTCGTCACCAACCGAACCAACGGACATGGAACTCCCTCTCGTATGACTGAGTTGCGAGGGAGAGCCTTTCAGCACGGAGCGTGCCCGCGCCATTACACAATCGAGTGGGACTGTTCGACGATCTTCGGGGCATGTCACGTGATTTCCATCCGAACAGCGGAGCCCCACCCGCCTCGCGGGGCACTGTCCGGATCGGCTCGCACACGGTCCGAACGGATGGCGGCGGATTCGCGGACTCCGGTACTCCGGTACTCCGGCATCTCCGGAACACCCAACTCCGGTACTCCGGAAGCCCCCACCCGTCCTCCGAAGGGAGTCGGTCATGTCCACACCCATGTCGGCGAGCAGGTTCCTCCACGCGCTGCGCGACGCGGGCCTCAAGGTGGTCCAGGTCGGCGCCTGGTCCACCCACAACCGCAACCACAAGGGTCCGTGGGGCCCCGTCCACGGCGTGATGATCCACCACACCGTGACCCGCGGGACCGCCCACACCGTCCGGGTCTGCCGCAACGGCTACGAGGGCCTGCCGGGACCGCTCTGCCACGGCGTGATCGCCAAGGACGGCACCGTCCACCTCGTCGGCTACGGCCGGGCCAACCACGCGGGCCTCGGCGACGACGAGGTGCTGCGGGCGGTCATCGCCGAGCAGGGCCTGCCGCGGGACGACGAGGCCACCACGGACGGCAACCGGTACTTCTACGGCTTCGAGTGCGAGAACCTCGGCGACGGCGTGGACCCGTGGCCGAAGGTGCAGCTGGAGGCCATCGCGAAGGCGGCGGCCGCGGTGTGCCGGGTGCACGGCTGGAACCAGCGGTCGGTCATCGGGCACCTGGAGTGGCAGCCGGGGAAGGTGGACCCGCGGGGCTTCACGATGGCCTCGATGCGCGAGCGGGTGGCCGACCTGCTGCGCTGACGCCCCGGCCGCGCGGACCGGGGCGCCGGGCGCGGACAATGGCCCGGTGAACGCGTTCGACCTCTCCCGCCTGCGGCCCCGGCTCCCCTCGCCCCTGGAGCCGGTGGAGGACGAGCGCTTCACCCGGCGCGGCCTCACGCTGGCGCTCAAGCGCGAGGACCTCATCCACCCCGATCTGCCGGGCAACAAGTGGCGGAAGCTGGCGCTCAACCTGGAGGCGGCGGGCGGTCGTCCCGTGGTCACCTTCGGCGGCGCCTACTCCAACCACCTGCGCGCGGTGGCGGCCGCCGGCCGGCTGCTGGGTTTCCCCACGGTCGGGATCGTGCGGGGCGACGAGCTGGCCGGGCGGCCGCTCAACCCCTCGCTCGCGCGCTGCGCGGCCGACGGGATGCGGCTCGTGTTCGTCGACCGGGCCACGTACCGCGCGAAGAACGACCCGGCCACGCGCGCGATGCTCCTGGAGCGGGCCCCCGCGGGCGCGTTCGTGGTCCCGGAGGGGGGCAGCAACGCCCTGGCGGTCCGGGGGTGCGTGGAGCTCGGCCGGGAGCTCGCCGGGGCGGCCGACGCGGTCGCCGTGGCCTGCGGCACCGGGGGCACCCTGGCGGGCCTCGCGGCCGGCCTCGGCCCCGGGACACGGGCGCTGGGCGTCCCGGTCCTCAAGGGCGGCTTCCTGGGCGGGGAGGTGCGCGCCCTCCAGGAGGCGGCGTTCGGCGGGCCGCGCGGCGACTGGGCACTCGACGAGCGCTTCCACTGCGGGGGCTACGCGCGCGTCCCCCCGGCCCTGGACGCCTTCGCACGCGACTTCGAGGCGCGGCATGAACTCGCCATCGAGCGACTGTATGTGGCCAAAATGCTGCTGGGGCTCGCGACCCTCGCGGAGGAGGGCGCGTTCCCCGCGGGGACCCGGCTCGTGGCCGTCGTCACGGGCGCGCCGGACCCGACGGGGCAGGACGCCGGGCCTCAGTCCGCGGCCTCCTCGCGATAGGCGGCCGCCTCCTCCAGGTCGAGCCTGCGGAGCAGCGTCCGCATCATCTCGTCGTCGATCCGCCGGGCGTCGCGCAGCCGCACGAAGACCTCGCGCTCGGCCTCGATCATCTCCCGCGAGAGCCGCCGGTAGGTGTCGTCCGCGGTCTCCCCGGTGACCTCGTTCACGGCTCCGAGCCGCTCCCAGACGGCGTTGCGCCGTCGCTCCAGGACCGTGCGGAGCCGGTCGGCGAGGGGCTGGGGCAGGGCGTTCCGCTCGTCGGCGAGGAGGGCGTCGAGACGGGCCTCCGCGGCCTGCGAGGCCTCGCTCTGGGCCTGCGCCTCGGCCAGCGTCTCGGCGTACCGGTCCTTCCCCGGGAGCTTCAGGAGCCGGATGAGCGGCGGCAGGGTGAGGCCCTGGACGACCAGGGTGCCGATGACGGTGGTGAAGGTGAGGAAGAGGACGAGGTTGCGGGCCGGGAACTCGACGCCGTCGGTCGCCACGGGGATGGAGAAGGCGATGGCGAGCGAGACCACGCCGCGCATCCCGGCCCAGCCGACGATGAGGGGCGCCCGCCAGTCCACCCCCGGTTCGCGTTCCCGGACGCGGGCGGAGAGCCGGGGCAGGAAGGTCGCCGGATAGACCCAGACGAACCGGACCACGACCACGGCGACGAAGACCCCGACCGCGTACCAGGTCGCCTCCCCCATCCCGTACGGCCCGAGTTCCCGGACGACATAGGGCAGTTGGAGGCCGATCAGGGCGAAGACGGCCGACTCCAGCACGAAGGCGACCATCTTCCAGACGGCCTCCTCCTGGAGGCGGGTCGCGAAGTCGACCTGCCAGGCGCGGTGGCCGAGGAAGAGGCCGACCACGACGACGGCGAGGACACCGGAGGCGTGCACCTCCTCGGCCGCCGCGTAGGCGACGAACGGGATGAGGAGGGAGAGGGTGTTCTGTAGCAGGGAGTCCCCGAGGCCCCGGCGCAGCCAGTGGATGGGGACCATCAGGAGCAGGCCGACGCCGATGCCGCCGAGGGCGGCGAGCGCGAACTCCCCGAGCCCGCCGGCCCAGCTCAGCCCCTCGCCGACCGCCGCCGCGAGGGCGACCTTGTACGCGGTGATGGCGGTGGCGTCGTTCACCAGGGACTCGCCCTGGAGGATCGTGGTGATCCGGTTCGGCAAGCCGAGCTTGCGGGCGATGGCGGTGGCGGCGACCGCGTCGGGCGGGGCGACCACCGCGCCCAGCACCAGGGCGGCGGTGAGCGGCAGGTCGGGCACGAGGACGTACGCGAGCCAGCCCACGGCCACGGTGGCGAACAGGACGTACCCGACGGAGAGCAGCGCGACGGGCCGGATGTTGGCGCGCAGGTCGAGGTACGAGGAGTCGACGGCCGCCGTGTAGAGGAGCGGGGGGAGGATCAGCGGCAGCACGATGTGCGGATCGAGGGTGTAGTCCGGCACCCCGGGCACGTAGGCGGCGGCGAGGCCGACCGCGACCAGGAGGAGGGGCGCGGGCACCGGGGTGCGGCGGGCGAGTCCCGCGACCGCGGCGCTCGCCGCCACGAGTGCCACCAGCTGTAGAGCGTCCATGCCCGTCCCCGTCTCGTCCCGCAACGTAACCTGGCCATCATGAGCGAGTGCCCGCACGTTGCCGAAATGCCGCGCCCCGAACCGGCGCCGCTGGCCGACACCTGCCCGGAGTGTCTGGCGGACGGCACGCATCCGGTCCAGCTGCGGCTCTGCCTGACCTGCGGGCACGTGGGCTGCTGCGACTCCTCGGCGGGGCAGCACGCGACGCGGCACTTCGCCGGGACGGGCCACCCGGTGATGCGGACCTTCGAGCCGGGCGAGGCCTGGCGCTGGTGCTTCGTGGACGGGTCGATCGTCTGAGTCCCCGAGGCCGGTCCGGTCGTCTGAGTCCCCGAGGCCGGTCCGGTCGTCCGACGGTCCGGCGATACGGCGATTCGGCCGTTCGACGATTCGCCCGCCCCGCCGTTGGGTACGTCACCCCTCCGCCGGTCGCACGCGTCCGACCCCCAGCAGACCCCCGCCCACCGTCCGCACCCATGGGCCTACCATGGGTGACGAACGGTGATCCGGGGGGCCGGTGGGGGCAGGGGTTCGCGGCGACACGACGGGACGGATCGCGATAGCGTCACGGCGGACCGCGCAGCCCCCTGCGTACCGCCCGGTCCGGGGGCCTCTCCCCCCGGACCCCGAATGAGCTTGTGCCACCTTGGAGGTGAGGGTGTCCCAGATCGCAGGCGAGCCCGGGACCCAGGACTTCGTGGAAGTCCGGCTGCCCGCTGCGGGTGCCTATCTGTCCGTGCTGCGTACGGCCACGGCCGGCCTCGCGGCGCGCTTGGACTTCACCCTCGACGAGATCGAGGACTTGCGGATCGCGGTCGACGAGGCCTGCGCCATCCTGCTCCAGCAGGCCGTGCCGGGATCCGTCCTCAGCTGTGTCTTCCGGCTGGTCGACGACTCCCTCGACGTGACCGTCTCCGCCCCGACCACCGACGGCCGGGCGCCCGAGCGGGACACCTTCGCCTGGACGGTGCTGTCGGCACTGGCCGGGAAGGTGGAGTCGTCGGTGGCCGACGACCGCACGGTCTCGATCAGCCTGTACAAACAGCGCGGCGCGGGGCCAGGCCCGGCGTGAGGCGCGGGGACGCGACGGCCGGCATCCCTGAGCAGCAGGCACGGCCGTATGAGGTCGCTACGGAGCAGGCGGACCAGATGAGCGAGCACGAGCAGCACCCCGAGGTTCCCGAGACACCGGGCGCCTCCGGGGCCCCCCGGGGCCCCGGGCGTGCGGAGGGCTCCACCGGGGCGGGCGGGACCGCGGCGGCCACGGCCGCCGGGACCGGGACGTCCGCGGAGAAGGAGGAGCCGGAGGACGGGGACGAGTCCGAGGACGTCCCCGCCGTCCCCGACCCGCACGACCGGAGCGGCGCGCGCGCTCTCTTCGTCACGCTCCGTGAGCTGCCGGAGGGCTCCCCGGAGAAGGCCGAGCTGCGCAACCAGCTGGTGCGGATGCACCTGCCCCTGGTCGAGCACCTGGCCCGGCGCTTCCGTAACCGCGGCGAGCCGCTGGACGACCTGACGCAGGTCGCGACCATCGGTCTGATCAAGTCGGTGGACCGGTTCGACCCGGAGCGCGGTGTCGAGTTCTCGACGTACGCGACCCCGACGGTCGTCGGCGAGATCAAGCGCCACTTCCGCGACAAGGGGTGGGCGGTCCGGGTGCCGCGCCGGCTGCAGGAGCTGCGGCTCTCGCTGACCACGGCGACGGCGGAGCTCTCCCAGCAGCACGGCCGCTCGCCGACGGTGCACGAGCTGGCGGAGCGCCTCGGGATCTCCGAGGAGGAGGTCCTGGAGGGTCTGGAGTCGGCGAACGCCTACTCGACGCTCTCGCTGGACGTCCCGGACACGGACGACGAGTCGCCCGCGGTCGCGGACACCCTCGGCGCGGAGGACGAGGCCCTGGAGGGGGTCGAGTACCGCGAGTCGCTCAAGCCGCTGCTGGAGGACCTGCCGCCCCGGGAGAAGCGGATCCTGCTGCTCCGGTTCTTCGGGAACATGACCCAGTCGCAGATCGCGCAGGAGGTCGGCATCTCGCAGATGCACGTCTCCCGGCTGCTCGCGCGGACCCTCGCGCAGCTGCGGGAGAAGCTCCTCGTCGAGGAGTGACCGACGGCGGGGCGGGGCCCCGCCGAACGACCGGCGCCTGACGTCACGCACCGGGCGCTCCCCCGGGGGCGCTTAGGGTCAGCCCTCCTGGCCGGGGCGCCGGATGCCCAGCGCCTCGGTGGTGGCCGGGTTCACCAGGAGCACGAGCCCGGTGACGGCCAGCACGCCGAGGACGATGCCGGCCGGGATCAGCGCGCTGTCCGCCTGGAGCATCTGCCAGGCGACCGGCAGGGCCAGGATCTGGGTGATCACGGCCGGGCCGCGGCTCCAGGAGCGGCGCGTCCACAGCCCGCGGGCGGCGGCGAGCGGGATCAGCCCGAGTGCGACGAGCGTCACGGCGCCCGTCGCCGCGCCGGTGAGGTCGTCGGACGTCCCGGTCAGCGCGTGCACCAGCATGTAGACACCCCCGGCGAAGAGGCCGAGGGCCTCGACACCGGCCACGGCCGCCGCGGCGGCGAGTCGGGCGGGGCGGGGGGTCTGCTCCGTGCTGCTCTCAGCGGGACTGCTCATACAGGGCAGGGTAGCGGGGGCCGGACGCCCGGGCCGAAGCCGGGCGGGGGCGAGCCGACGGGGCCGGGAGGCCGGGCGGACGGACCCGGGGAGGCGTGACCGCAGGGACGGGGACGCGCGGCGGCGAGTTCCGGGCGGACGCCTCTCGTGGCGCCCGGGGGAGGTGTCCGCGGACCGGGCTGGACTGGGCCCGGTACCGCCGGGTAGGTACCCTGGCGCTCATGCGCGCACTTCTCGTGGTCAACCCGGCAGCCACCACCACCAGTGCCCGCACCCGTGACGTGCTCATCCACGCGCTCGCGAGCGAGATGAAGCTGGAGGCGGTCACCACCGAGTACCGCGGGCACGCGCGGGACCTCGGCCGGCGGGCCGCGGACTCCGGGACGATCGACCTGGTCGTGGCCCTCGGCGGCGACGGAACGGTGAACGAGGTCGTCAACGGACTGCTGCACGGCGGCCCCGATCCCGACCGGCTGCCCGGGCTCGCGGTCGTCCCCGGCGGTTCGACGAACGTGTTCGCCCGCGCCCTCGGACTGCCGAACGACGCCGTGGAGGCGACCGGCGCACTGCTCGACGCGCTGCGTGAGCGGAGAGCACGCACGGTGAGCCTGGGGCTCGCCTCGGGAACCCCGGGCACGGAGGACGAAGCCGTCCCGTCCCGCTGGTTCACCTTCTGCGCCGGACTGGGGTTCGACGCGAGCGTCATCGGCCGGGTCGAACAGCAGCGGGAGCGCGGAAAGCGGTCGACCCACGCCCTCTACCTCCGCCAGGTGGTGCGCCAGTTCCTGGAGGAGCCCAACCGCCGGCACGGCACGATCACCCTGGAACGCCCCGGCGCCGAGCCGGTCGAGGATCTCGTCCTCTCCATAATCTGCAACACCTCCCCCTGGACCTACCTGGGCAATCGCCCGGTGTACGCGTCCCCGGAGGCCTCCTTCGACACCGCGCTCGACGTCCTCGGACTGCGCCGTCTGTCCACTCCGGCGGTGGCCCGGTACGCCACCCAGCTGCTCACCTCGACCCCGGAACGAGGCCCTCGCGGCAAGCACGCGACGACTCTGCACGACCTGACCGACTTCACCTTGCATTCCAAGGTCCCCCTCCCTCTTCAGATGGACGGAGACCACCTGGGACTGCGTACGAGCGTGACGTTCACAGGCGTACGCCGTGCACTGCGTGTGATTGTGTGAGTGGAAGGGGCCAAAGTCCTTTCACTCGAACGTTTAGGCGCGCATCCACCCCTTAGAAGTACGGCTGTGACCTAGCCGACACCGAGGAATCAAAAAAAACTTTCCGGAAGGGGTTGTATCCGTTGCTGGGGTTTGGGAGTCTCTTCTTGGCGATCGGGACGGCCCGCAACACCGGCCTCCACTGAGAGCCAGAACCCCTCCTCAGTCTTAGGACCACACCAGTTCATCTGGCAGTCGGCCCTTCCCTTGCGGGGGGATTCGTGAAAGCGTTCACATTCACAAGCAACCAGCTTGTAACACCCTAGAGAGGTAGCAGCCATGGACTGGCGTCACAACGCCGTTTGTCGTGAGGAAGACCCCGAGCTGTTCTTCCCCATCGGCAACACCGGTCCTGCGCTGCTGCAGATCGAGGAAGCCAAGGCCGTCTGCCGCCGCTGCCCCGTCATGGAGCAGTGCCTGCAGTGGGCGCTCGAGTCCGGCCAGGACTCCGGCGTCTGGGGTGGCCTCAGCGAGGACGAGCGCCGCGCGATGAAGCGCCGCGCCGCTCGCAACCGGGCGCGTAACGCCAGCGCCTGACGCCCACCGACAGCCTGAGGCGAGCGGCGCATACATCGCGTATGCATTCACCGCCCTTGAGCCGCAGCGCGCAGCAGTAACCCACAGCATTCGAGCCCCGGACCGAATTCCTCGGTCCGGGGCTCGCTGCCGTCCGCGCCCGATTCCGCCGGCGGCGGGCTTCCGGGAGGGCGGTTCCACGGCGGAACCCCCCTCCCTCCGCCGCTACTTCTGCGGCTGCACCGGAATGTCGAGGACCACCTTCGTACCGCGCCCGGAGCCCGGCAGCATGTCGAAGGAACCGCCCAACTCCCCCTCCACCAGGGTGCGTACGATCTGCAGGCCGAGGTTTCCGGCCCGCTGCGGGTCGAACCCCTCGGGCAGGCCCCGGCCGTCGTCCTTGACCGTGATGAGCAGCCGCGCGTCGGGCCTGGGCTCGCCGCGCACGGCGGTGACCTCGACGGCGCCCTCGTCGCCCGGGGCGAACGCGTGCTCCAGGGCGTTCTGCAGGACTTCGGTCAGGACCATGGAGAGCGGGGTCGCGACCTCGGCGTCCAGGATGCCGAAGCGGCCGTTGCGCCGGCAGGTCACCCGGCCCGGGGAGATCTCGGCGACCATGGCGATCACGCGGTCGGCGATCTCGTCGAACTCCACCCGTTCGTCCAGGTTCTGGGACAGCGTCTCGTGGACGATCGCGATCGAACCGACCCGCCGCACCGCCTCGTTCAGGGCCTCGCGGCCCCGGTCGGAGTCCATCCGGCGGGCCTGGAGGCGCAACAGGGCGGCCACCGTCTGGAGGTTGTTCTTCACCCGGTGGTGGATCTCCCGGATGGTGGCGTCCTTGGTGATCAACTCGCGCTCGCGGCGACGCAGTTCGGTGACGTCCCGGAGCAGGACGAGCGAGCCGATCCGGGTGCCCTTGGGCTTCAGCGGGATGGCCCGGAGCTGGATGACGCCGCCGTTCCCCTCGACCTCGAACTCGCGCGGGGCGTAGCCGGAGGCCAGCGTGACCAGGGCCTCGTCGACGGGGCCGCGGGAAGGGGCGAGTTCCGCGGTGATCTGGCCGAGGTGCTGGCCGACCAGGTCGGCGGCGAGGCCGAGCCGGTGGTAGGCGGAGAGGGCGTTGGGCGAGGCGTACTGGACGATGCCCTCGGCGTCGAGGCGGACGAGTCCGTCGCCGGCGCGGGGCGAGGAGTCCATGTCGACCTGCTCACCGGGGAAGGGGAAGGTCCCGGCCGCGATCATCTGGGCGAGGTCGGAGGCCGACTGGAGGTAGGTGAGCTCCAGGCGGGAGGGGGTGCGGACGGTCAGCAGGTTGGTGTTGCGCGCGATGACGCCGAGGACGCGGCCCTCGCGGCGGACGGGGATGGACTCGACCCGTACCGGGACCTCCTCGCGCCACTCCGGATCGCCTTCGCGGACGATCCTGCCCTCGTCCAGGGCGGCGTCCAGCAGCGGTCGGCGGCCGCGCGGCACCAGGTGTCCGACCATGTCGTCCTGGTACGAGGTGGGGCCGGTGTTCGGCCGCATCTGCGCGACGGAGACGTACCGGGTGCCGTCGAGCGTCGGCACCCAGAGGACGAGGTCCGCGAAGGAGAGGTCGGAGAGCAGCTGCCACTCGGACACCAGCAGGTGGAGCCACTCGAGGTCCGAGTCGCTCAGGGCGGTGTGCTGGCGCACGAGGTCGTTCATGGAGGGCACGGTGCGAGCGTACCCGCGGAATAAAGGGGCGGTGAACCTGGATCTCCGGCGCTCCGTGCTGGAGGATGGGCCAGGAAGGACCGCGTTCCTGTGGATGGACAGACAAGAATGGTCTAGTCCACAATGAAAGCGATAGACCTCCATCCTCCCCGCACAGGAGGATGGAACGAGGTACCCGGCGCTCTCTGCCCTGACTGCGCCGAGACCTCCCACACGGCCGAGGGACCGCACACCCCCGGCCGGAGCACACTCCGGGCTGCGGTGCCGGGCGGGCTGAGGGTCCCGCCGGGCGCCGCGGCCCGCGGGTCTTTCCGGGGCCCGCTCACCCCCCGCCTCGCGGGTCCGTGCGGGGTCGCTCGCCCTCCGCCTCGCGGGTCTCGGCGCGGCCGCTCGCCCTTACCACCCCTGCCCCTGCCCGCGCGCTCAGACTGCGGGGCCGGCGTGTCCGGGGCCCGGTCGCCGGCTCCGTGCGGTGCGGGGGCCAGGCCGGCATCGCGACCGCGGCCACGGCCGCCAGCTCCTCCCTCGTGGCCCGTCGCGGGCCTGCTGGGGCATGCCCTGGAGGACGGCGGCGGCGATGTCCGCCCTGGGGGAGGTCGGCGCCCCGGAGGACATAGCGGACGTGGTGGCCTTCCTGGCCTCACACGACGCGCGCTGGGTGACCGGGCAGTGGATCGACGCCACGGGAGGCTCGCTCGCCTGATCTCCGGGGTCCGGGGGGTTCGAGTGGCTGGTGGGGCACAGGCGGCCGACGATGGAGGCGGCGGGGGCGTCCGCGGGGCGGAACGGCATGAGGGGAAGGCCCCTCCTCTGCTAGATTGGGCTTTGATTGGTCTATACCACATGGCTCCTCACCGGCAGCCCCTCACCAGATCGGCAGGCCCAGCGTGGAAGTTGTCATCGTCAAGGACGCCAAGGCAGGCGGCGAGCTCATCGCGGGCGGCATCGCCGACCTCCTGCGCCGCAAGCCCGACGCGCTGCTCGGCGTGGCCACCGGCTCGACTCCGCTGCCCATCTACGACGCCCTGATCGCCCAGGTCGAGGCCGGCTCCGTGGACGCCTCCCGCGCCCGGATCGCCCAGCTGGACGAGTACGTGGGGCTGCCCTCGGGTCACCCCGAGTCCTACCGCTCGACCGTGCTCCGCCAGGTCGTCGAACCGCTCGGGCTCTCCCAGGAGGCCTTCATGGGGCCCGACGGCTCCGCCGAGGACGTCCTGGCGGCCTGCGAGGCCTACGACACCGCGCTCGCCGAGGCCGGCGGCGTGGACCTGCAGATCCTCGGCATCGGCACCGACGGGCACATCGGCTTCAACGAGCCGTGCTCCTCGCTCGCCTCCCGCACCCGGATCAAGACGCTCACCGAGCAGACCCGCGTGGACAACGCCCGCTTCTTCGACAACGACATCGAGCAGGTGCCGCACCACGTCATCACCCAGGGCATCGGCACCATCCTGGAGGCCCGCCACCTGGTGCTCCTGGCCACCGGTGAGGGCAAGGCCGAGGCCGTGGCGCAGACCGTCGAGGGCCCGGTCGCGGCGCTCGTGCCGGCCTCCGCGCTGCAGCTGCACCCGCACGCCACGGTCGTGGTGGACGAGGCCGCCGCCTCCAAGCTGAAGCTCGCGGACTACTTCCGCCACACCTTCGCGAACAAGCCCTCCTGGCAGGGCATCTGATCCGCCCGGATCCCCCGGTCGCGGACCGCGTACGGCGAAGGGGCCCGGCACCTGGTCAGGTGCCGGGCCCCTTCGCGCGGGTCCGTCAGGCTCCGGTGCCGACCACGGCCTCGGCGGCCGCGCGGCCGCAGACCCGGGCGGCGCCGTGCGTGGCGATGTGCAGGGCCCCGCGGGGCTCCGCCTCGTTGAGGCCCATCTCGACCACGACGGTGTCCGGGCGGGCCGCGACCAGGGCGTCCAGGGCCTCGGTCATCCAGACGTGCCGGTGGAGGTCGCGGACGACCGCCACGATCCGGCGCTTCCCCGCCGCTGCGAGGAGGGCGTCCACCGAGGAGTCGGCGTAGGAGCCGGTCTCCGTGCCGGGGAGCAGCCGCTCCAGCTCGGCGGCGATGCCCCAGGGGGTCTCGTCGCCGACCGCGAAGTTCGCGACCGGAGTGAAGGAGGCCACGTAGGGCGCGCTGTCCACGGGGGTGTACGACCCCGGCCCGCGGGTCACCTTCAGGGCCCGGCGGGCGGCGACGAGTCCGATGTCGGCGCCGGGCGCGGTCCCCTCCTGCACTGCCGCGCCCGACACCGATTCAGCCCCCCTGGCCCGGTGCGCCTGGGTCCAGGTCGCCAGGGCGCGTACCCGCGCCGCGGCGTCGGCCAGCCGCTCCTCGGGCAGTTCACCGGTCCGTACCGCGTTCACCAGCGCGTCGCGCAGCTGCAGCACGGTGTCCTCGTCGCACAGCCCGCCGCCGACGCAGATCGCGTCGGCGCCCGCGGCGATGGCGAGGACCGATCCGCGCTCGATGCCGTACGTCGCCGCGACGGCCTGCATCTCCATGCCGTCGGTGACGATCAGCCCCTCGAAGCCCAGCTCCTGGCGCAGCAGACCGGTGAGGATCTGCGGGCTCAGGGTGGCCGGGCGGTGGGGGTCGAGCGCGGAGAGAAGAATATGCGCGCTCATGACCGCTTTGGTACCGGCGGCGACGGCCGCGCGGAAAGGCACCAGCTCACGGGCGTGCAGTGTGGCGAGGTCCACATCGATCCGGGGCAGCGCGTCGTGGGAGTCCACGTTGGTGTCGCCGTGTCCGGGGAAGTGCTTGGTGCAGGCCGCGACGCCGACGCCCTGGAGGCCGTCGACGTACGCCACGGTGTGCCGGGCGACCAGGTCGGGGTCCGGCCCGAAGGAGCGGACGCCGATGACCGGGTTCTCGGCGTTGGAGTTGACGTCGGCGGACGGGGCCCAGTTGAGGTCGACGCCGCAGGCCGCGAGCCGGCGGCCGAGCTCGCGGGCCACGGCCCGGGTGAGCTCGACGTCGTCGACGCTGCCCAGGGCGTAGTTGCCGGGGAACGAGGAGCCCTGCTTGACCTCGAGGCGGGTGACGTCGCCGCCCTCCTCGTCGATGGCGACGAGGACGTCGTCCCGCTCGGCCCGCAACTGCGCGGTGAGGGCGGTGAGCTGCTCGGGGCTGACGATGTTCCGGCCGAAGAGGCCGACGGACGACAGGCCCTCGCCGATGCGGCGGAGCAGCCAGTCGGGCGCGGTGGTGCCGACGAACCCGGGCTGGAGCACCGTGAGCGCGTCACGGGTCAGGGTGTCCGTGCCGTGGAGGAGTGTGGTCATGGGGAGCTCTTATCCCTTCACCGCGCCGGCGGTCATGCCGCCGACGGCCTTGCGCTGGAGGAAGAGGAACACGACGAGCACGGGAAGTGCGAAGAGCGTCGAGGCGGCCATGGTGGCGCCCCAGTCGCTGCCGAACGCGGTCTGGAACTGGGTGAGCCAGAGCGTCAGGGTCTGCGACTCCTTGTCCTTGTTCAGCATGAGGATCATGGCGAACTCGTTCCAGGCGGTGATGAAGCCGAAGAGCGAGGTCGACATCAGGCCGGGGGCGAGCAGCGGGAAGATCACCTTGCGGAAGGCCTGGCCCCGGGTGCAGCCGTCGATCTGCGCGGCCTCCTCCAGCTCGACCGGGACGGCGGCGATGAAGCCGCGCAGGGTCCAGATCGTGAAGGGGAGGACCATGACGAAGTAGATGAGCGTCAGCATCGGGATGCTGTTCAGCAGGTCGTTCTCGCGGGAGATCATGTACATCGCGATGACCATGACCTCCCAGGGGGCCATCTGCGCCATCATCACGATGAGGACGATGCCCTTGCGCCCCTTGAACCTCATGCGCGCGATCGCGAAGCTCGCGGCCAGCGCGACGAGGAGGGCGAGCACCACGGCACCGACGGTGACCATGAGGCTGTTGGTGACGTAGGTCCAGAACAGGTCGACGCCGGTGGCGGTCGAGTAGTTCTCCAGCGTCGGGGTGAAGACGAAGACGGGGTCCTTCGTCATGATCTCGTGCTGCGGCTTCAGCGAGGACGAGAACATCCAGTAGACGGGGAAGACGAACACGACCGCGAGCACGAGGGCGGTGAGGTTCTTGGCGACCGAGCCGACCGTGAGCGGCCTCCTGGTGCGCAGCTTCTGCGGAGTCTCGGTGGTGGCGCTCACAGCTCCTCCTCCTGCTTCAGGATCAGGCGGAAGTAGAAGGACATGACCGCGATGAGCATCACGATCGTCAGGATGGAGATGGCGGCGGCGACACCGTAGTGGAACTGGCCGACGCCCTCGATGTAGGCGAAGACCGGCAGCGTCTCGGAGCCGCGGTCGGGGCCGCCCTGGTTCATGGCGTAGACCTGGGCGAACGCCTTGAAGATCCAGATGATCTCCAGGAAGGTCGTGATCATGAAGAAGGACTTGAGGTTCGGGAAGACCACGGCCCAGAAGGTGCGCCAGCCGCTGGCGCCGTCCATCTTCGCGGCCTCGTACAGCTCGGACCCGATGGTGGTCAGGGCGGCGTACATGTTGAGGGCGACGAACGGGATGGAACCCCAGACCAGCAGGATCATGATGATGACCAGGGTGGAGAACCCGGTCTCGAACCAGTTGTGCTGCTCGTAGCCGTCGAAGCCGAGCGTGCGCATCAGCCAGTTCACGACGCCGAACTGCTCGTCGAAGAGCCAGCGGAAGACCGTGACGGAGGCGACGATCGGCATGGCCCAGGCGAACATCAGGGCCAGGGAGAGGACCAGGCGCATCTTCTTGCCGAGGCGGTTGAGCAGCAGGCCTATGCCCGTGCCGATCGCCATGATGAGGGCGACGTTGACGGCGGTGAAGACGACGCTTCGGACGACGACGGTCCAGAAGTCCGGGTCGCCCAGGAGCTCCGTGTAGTTGTCGAAGCCGGTCCAGACGGTCTCCCGGGTGATGAACTCCTTCCGGTTGAGCTCCTGGAAGGAGAGGATCACATTGCGGACCAGCGGGTAGAGCAGCAGCACCGCCATGGACAGCAGGGCCGGCGCGACGAGCAGGTACGGCAGCCAGCCGCTGGGCAGGGAGCGTCTGCCGCGCGAAGGCTTACGGACTTCCTTCGGGCCCGAAGGGGGTGGCGGAGTCTGAGACTTCCCTGCCGCCCTCCCGGGCGCGTCCTGAGGATCGGCGGTCGCCGTCCCCTGGGAGTCCACGGTCATGGTCTTATTCCTCGCGGTTCTGGGGCTCCCGCGCCCACCGGGGCGCGGCCCGGGGGAGCGGGCCGCTGATCACTCGTGAAGCGCCGATGGTGCGGCCGGTGCGGGACCGGCCGCACCACCGGGCTACGGATTACTGCTGGTGTTTCGGGTGCTGCTGACTACTGCTGGTTGATGCGCTCGTTGATGACCTTGTCAGCGGCCTCACCGGCGGCCTTGGCGTCCTCGCCCTTCAGGACCTTGGTCATGAAGTCCTTGATCGGGTTCGGCGCGGTCTCGACGTTCGCCCAGCCCGGGGTCACCGGGGTGACCTTGCCGGAGGCGGAGGAGGCGGCCATGGCCTCGGCGAAGGAGCCGGCGGCGGGCTTGAACTGCGCGGCGTCGGTGTTCGGAAGCAGCGCGCCCTCGGTGGCGGTGGCGTACTTCGTCATGAAGTCCTTGCCGGCGGCGAGGGCCAGCCACTCCTTCGCGAGGTCCTTGTTCTGGGACCGCTCGGCGATGGCGAGGTTCGAGCCGCCGAGGAAGACGGAGCCGGGCTTGTCGGCCGTCTTGCCCGGGATCGGGAAGTAACCGAAGTCGGCGGTCTTGCCGGCCTTCTTCATGGCGTCGATCGCGCCGCCGGCCTCCCAGCCGAGACCGATCCAGGACGCCACGCCGCCCTTGGGGACGATGTCGGTGGACTGCTGCGGGGTCGCCTCGTCCTTGTCCTTGGGAGCGGTGGAGTAGGACGCCAGCTCCTTGTAGAAGTTCATGGCGTTGACGGCCTCGGGGGAGGACAGGTTGCCCTTCCACTTGTCGCCGTCCTTGACCGCGAGGTCGCTGCCCTCGTCCCAGATGAGGCCGGCGAGGACGTACCAGGACTGGCCCGGCAGGTAGATCGCCTGCGACTTCGGGTCGGACGCCTTGAGCTTCTTGAGGCCGTCGATCCACTCGGCGCGGGTCTTGGGCGGGGTGACACCGGCCTTCTTGAAGGCGGCCTTGTCGTAGACGACGACGCGGTTGGCGGCGTACCACGGGGCGGAGTAGAGCTTGCCGTCCAGCTCGTTGGAGGCGACCATGCCCTTG
This sequence comes from Streptomyces sp. NPDC014891, assembly GCF_043081085.1. Taxonomy (NCBI): domain Bacteria; kingdom Bacillati; phylum Actinomycetota; class Actinomycetes; order Kitasatosporales; family Streptomycetaceae; genus Streptomyces; species Streptomyces sp. NPDC014891. Next base: position 495,908 of record NZ_JBIBWF010000005.1, read on the forward strand.
TTCCAGGCGTCGTAGCCCAGGGTGGCCTTGTCGCCGGAGAGGTCGGCGAGACCGCCGGTCACGGCGTAGCCCGCGGTCTGGGTGTTGCCGAGCTCCAGGACGTCCGGCGGGGTGTCCTCGGAGAGGGCGGTGGTGACCTTCTCCTGGATGCCGTTCCAGATCTGCTTCTCGACCTTGACCTTGACGCCCGGGTGCTTGGCCTCGAAGGCCTTGTTCACCTCGGCCATCCACGCGTCCGGCGCGGAACCGTCCATGACCCAGACGGTCAGAGTCTTGTCGCCCCCGGCCGACGCCTTGGCGCCGTCCTTACCCTTGTCACTGTCGGAACCGCACGCAGCGATAGAGACCATCATGCCTGCGACGCCGATCGCCGCGATGAGCTTGCGCTTCACGCCACCCTCCTCAGGGATGCCTGCAACCCCTGCCCACCGCGCGAAGACATACGTCGGGTAGTGCTCGTGGGGCTGGGACCTGGTCTTTAATGGTTTAGACCAGTACCCGGAGCTTGGCCTAGACCTTTAGGGGTGTCAAGGGTGTATAAGAAGGGCAGTCGCGTCCGTTATCGGACCGACACCTGAGGGAGGGCGACGACCCGTGACCGGTCCGTGCCACCATGTGAGCCGCGACAGACGGAGGAGCCGGTGACGGCAGCAGCACAGGAGTCGGGAAGGCAGGCCATGGCCACGGACGCGGGCAGCACGGAACCGGAGGGCGGGACGCCCACGCGTACCGCGCGCGTGCCCAAGTACTACCGACTGAAGCGGCATCTGCTCGACATGACGGAGACGCTGCCGCCCGGCACGCCGGTCCCTCCGGAGCGGACGCTCGCCGCCGAGTTCGACACCTCGCGCACCACCGTGCGCCAGGCCCTGCAGGAGCTGGTCGTCGAGGGGCGCCTGGAGCGCATCCAGGGCAAGGGCACCTTCGTGGCCAAGCCCAAGGTCTCCCAGGCGCTGCAACTGACCTCGTACACCGAGGACATGCGCGCCCAGGGCCTGGAGCCGACCTCGCAGCTCCTGGACATCGGCTACGTCACCGCCGACGACACCCTCGCCGGACTGCTCGACATCTCGGCCGGCGGACGGGTGCTCCGCATCGAGCGCCTGCGCCTCGCGAGCGGCGAGCCGATGGCGATCGAGACCACCCATCTCTCCGCGAAGCGCTTCCCCGCGCTGCGCCGCTCGCTCGTGAAGTACACCTCGTTGTACACCGCGCTCGCCGAGGTGTACGACGTGCACCTCGCCGAGGCCGAGGAGACCATCGAGACCTCCCTCGCCACCCCGCGCGAGGCCGGACTGCTCGGCACGGACGTGGGCCTGCCGATGCTGATGCTCTCCCGCCACTCGCTGGACGCCGACGGCGAGCCGGTCGAGTGGGTGCGGTCGGTCTACCGCGGCGACCGCTACAAGTTCGTGGCGCGCCTCCAGCGCCCCAACGGCTGACACACCGCAGGGCACCCACGAGAGAGCCGGACGGCCGCACCCCCACCGGGGTGCGGCCGTCCGGCGTTTCCGCCACCCCCGGCGGGAGCCGGAGCGGCGCCCTCCGGGGAGCCCTCGGCCATCCCTCCCCCAGGGGTCCGCACAGCGAGATGACGACCCTCCGGCACCTTCCGCCTGGCAGCAACGTGACGCCTCCGCGAAACCCCCTGATCAGCGGCGCGCGACGGGCGTGCGAACCGGCTGGCTCCTAACGGCCACGCACTTGGCGCCAGCCGGTCTCCGATGACAGGGCACCCCCGGCGGGCCAGTCTTGGACCTGTCGGAGCCGCCCGGAGGAACCCGGGAACGGCGCAGGGAGACCCCGCCCCGACATCCCACGCCCGATTCGCCAGGAAGGCAGTCCCGCCATGCCCAGCAGCGCCCGTTTCGCCACCTTCGCCCGCATTCAGGTCCGCCCCGTCCTCGCCCTGCTCGTACCCGCCGCGGCCGCGCTGACCCTCGTCCTCGCCGCGGAGCCGGCCCCCACCGAGGCCTCGTCCGCGACCGCCGCCGGCGTGCAGACGGTCGCGGCCGCGCAGACGAACGAGGGCGACAACGGCTTCTCCTGGGGCTGATCTCCATCTACCTCGTCGGCATCTCGATGAGGGCATCGGACGACGAACCCGCCCCGGACGCCGACCCCCCACCGGCCCCGTCCGCCGCACTCCTCGTCGAGACGCTGCACCGCGTCGCCCGTCCGCAGGACCGCTTCGAGTCCGCACGGGCGCTGGTTCTCGACCGAACGGTCCGCCTGGCCCTCTACATCCGGGGCCCCGACGAGATCGAGGCCGTCGGCCACGCGCTGCTCCTCTGCCGACGCCTCCTCGGCCACTCCCCCGAGCTCTCCCGCCACCGCATCGCGGACTTCCGGCTGCTCTGAAGGCCCCCCGCGCACCGCGATCCCCCGACCGCCCTCCCAAGGAACCCCCATGTCCAGGGCTCGTCCCAGCGTGTCCGTCGTCATCCCCAACTACAACTACGAGAAGACCCTGCACGCCTGCCTGACCTCGGTCTTCGCCCAGACCCACGCCCCGCTCGACGTCATCGTGGTCGACGACGCCAGCACCGACGGATCCCGGGACATCGCCCGGGAGTTCGGCGTCGTCCTGATCGCCAACCCCCGCAACAGCGGGGTGTCCGCCGCCCGGAACCTCGGCGCCGCCGCCGCCCGGGGCGACGTCCTCTTCTTCCTCGACTCGGACACGGCCCTCCACCCCGAGGCCCTCGCGAACGCCGCCGACCTGCTCCGGGACGACCCCGGTCTCGGCTGCGTCCACGGGGTGCTCGACCCGGAGCCGCTCTTCGACGACGGACCCGTGGAGCGCTACCACGCCCTGCACGCCCACTTCTGGCGCCGCCGCGCCGTCGGCGAGGTCCGCACCGCGTTCTTCGCGCTCGGCGCGATCCGCAGGGAGGTCTTCGAGGCGACCGGGCCCTTCGACGAGAACCTCCGCGACTCGGAGGACGTCGAGTACAGCGGCCGTCTCGTCAGGACCCACCGGATCGTGATGACGGAGGCGATCCGCGGCCGGCACGACGACGTCGACCGGCTCGGGGCGATGCTCCGGGAGCAGTACCGGCGCTCCCAGCTGCTCATCGCGGCCGTCGGCCAGCTGCGCGAGGGCGGCCTCACCGCCAACCGGCCGCTCGGCGTCCTCGCCGCCGCGCTCACCCTGCCCGCGCTCCTCCTCGGCCTGCTCAGCCCGTGGCTGCTCCTCGTGCCCGCCCTCTGCGCGCTGGTCTTCGCCTGCGCCGATCCGGGCCTGAGCCGGTTCGCGCTGCGGACCCGCGGCCCCGGCTTCCTCCTCTACTTCACCGCCGTCCACTTCGTCCTGCACCAGGCGATCGTGCTCGGCGCCGCCCGCGGCACCGTCCGCTGGCTCACCGATCCGGACTTCGGGCCCAGCGTCCGCCGCCGCGACGACCTCCCGGCGGAGCGGACCGAAGCCGCCCCGGCCCCGGCGGCCGTCCCCACCGCCGGCGTCCCCACCTCCTCCTCGCCCGCCTCCACCGGATGACCGCCGCCCACCTCCGTCCGCACCTCCCCCCAGGAGTCCGTTCATGGCCACGCCCACGCTCACCGGCCGACAGGCGCCGCCGGCCCGCCCGCCGGCCTCCCGCCCTCCCAGTCGGCTCGCCGACCTCACCTCCCTCGTCCGCCCGGGACAGTGGACGAAGAACCTGGTCGTCGTCCCCCTCGGCCTGCTCGGCGCACCCCGCCTCGACGGCGCCGCGCTCGCCGGCGCCCTGGCCGCGATCGGCGTCTTCACCCTCGCCTCCGCACTGATCTACCTGGTCAACGACCTCGGCGACCGGGACCGGGACCGCCGCCACCCGGAGAAGCGGCACCGGCCCATCGCCGCCGGACGGATCGGCGTCAAGACCGCCGTCTCCTTCGCCTGCGCCCTCGCCGTCCTCCTCGCGGCGACGGTCGCCCTCACGGTCCTCACCGGGACGGCCTCGCTCGTCGACTGGTGGCCGGTCACCGTGTACGTGGCTCTCAACGCCGCCTACAGCAAGGGCCTCAAGCACGTCCCGCTGCTCGACGTCTTCATCGTCGCCCTCGGCTTCGTCCTCCGGCTGGCCCAGGGCTGCCTGGCCTCGGGCAACCCCGTGCCCAGCTGGCTCACCCTCTGCGTCTTCTCCCTCTGCCTGCTGCTGATCCTGGGCAAGCGGCGCCACGAGATGGCGGTCGGCGGGGTGCTCCACCGGCCCGCGCTGCGCGGCTACACCCTCGGCTTCCTCGACCAGCTGCTCGCCTTCACCGCGGTGCTCACGGCGGTCAGCTACGTCCTCCAGGTGCAGGCAAGCCCGGTCTTCGGCCCCCACGGACCGCTGGTCGCCGTGCTCACCGCCCCGTTCGCGCTGTTCGGCCTCGCCCGCTACCTGCAACTGCTCGTGGTCGACGCCGGGGGCGGCAACCCCTCGCGGGCGCTGTTCAGCGACCGCATGACCGTCACCAACGCCCTGCTCTGGTGCGCGCTGCTGGCCGGCGCGTGGCCGCTGAGCCACCTCGGCTCATGACGACCACGACCACCGCCCCGGCGCCCGCGCCCGCCGACACGGCCGGGAGTCCCCCGGCACCCCGCGGCCGCCTCCGCCGCGCCCTCCCCGTCCTCTTCCCGGTCGCCGTGGTCACCGGCATCGGCTTCGCCCTGTACGACCGGGCCGGCGAACTGGCCGCCCTCGTCCTGCGCCCCGACTCCGTCCCGTATCTCCTCGCGGCCCTCGCCGCCAACGCCCTGGCCGTCCTGTTCTCCATGGCCACCTGGCGGACCCTCCTCGCCGACCTCGGCCCCGGGATCCCGGGGCGGACCGCGACCCGGATCTACTTCACCTCCTACCTCGGCAAGTACGTGCCGGGGGCCGTCTGGGGCGTCCTCGCCCAGTTGCGGATGGGCGGCGCGGCGGGGGTGCCGGGGCCGGTGGTGCTCGCCGTCTTCCTGCTGAACCTGATCGTGGCCGTCCTCACCGGCCTCGCCGTCGGCCCGCTCGCCGCGCCCTGGACGATCGGCGCCGAGGCGTGGTGGCTCGTCCTGCCGGGCGCGGTCACCGTCGCCTTCGCCGTACGGCCCGGACTGCTCCACCGCCTGGCCGCGACCGCCGCCCGGCTCGCCCGCCGGCCGGCGCCCGCCACCCGGGCGAGCGACACGGGCATGCGGCGGGCCCTCGCCTCGGCCACCGCCTCCTGGGCGGTCGGCGGACTGCACCTGTGGGCGCTGGCCGTGATGCTCGGCGCCCCGCCGCTGACCGCGCTGCCGGTCTGTGTGGGCGGATTCGCCCTGGCCACCGCCGCCGCCAGCCTCGTGGTGGTGCTGCCGGACGGCTGGGGAGCCCGCGAGGCCCTGCTGCTCCTGGCGCTGACCGCCGTATTGCCCTGGCAGGAGGCGACCGCCGTCGCCGTCGCCAGCCGGGTGGTCTGCACCCTCAGCGAGGTCCTCGTCGGAGGCGCCGCGCTCCTGCTGACCCTCCCCCGCCGTTCCCCCTCCCCCGCCCCACCGATCCCCGCGAAGGACTGACCATGCCCCCGCTGTACTCCGTCGACGACTGCGAGTCGCTGACGACGAAGCAGGTCCACGGCCTGTACAAGGACCACGTCAACAAGAGCCAGGTCTCCCTGATGACCTCCTTCGGCTTCGGCCAGGAGCTCGTCGAGAGCGCCGAGGGCGTCTGGATCACCCAGCGCGACGGCCGCCGCGTGCTCGACTTCACCGGGGGCGTCGGCGTCCTCAACCACGGGCACAACCACCCCCGGATCCTCGCCGCCCGGCAGCGCTTCCAGGACCGGAAGAGCATGGAGGTCCACAAGACCTACTTCTCCCCGTACGTCGCGGCCCTGGGCCACAACCTGGCGGAGCTGCTGCCCGGCGACCTGAACATGTCGTTCTTCCCCAACTCCGGGGCGGAGGCGGTCGAGGGCGCGGTCAAGCTGGCGTACAAGTACCACGGCGGCCGGCGCTCCCGGGTGCTGCGGGCCGACATCTCCTTCCACGGCAAGCTGCTCGGCTCGGGCAGCCTGACCGGCCAGAACCAGTCCGGGTTCCAGTTCCCCGGCATCCCCGGCGTGGGGATCTTCCGGTACGGGGACCTGGACTCGGTCCGTACCCTCGTCGCCGAACTCCGCACCGACAAGGGCGAGTCGGACGTGTACGCGATCCTCATCGAGCCGCTGTCGGCGTCGACGATGAACGAGTGCTCGGAGGAGTTCCTGCGCGGACTGCGGGAGTTGTGCACGGCCGAGAACATCGTCCTGCTCTTCGACGAGATCTACACCGGCTGGGGCAAGACGGGCACCCTCTTCCACTTCATGCGGTACGAGGGCCTGGTCCCCGACATCCTCACCACCTCCAAGTCCTTCGGCGGCGGCAAGTCCTCGATCTCCGCCTTCGTCGCCCGCGAGCCGGTCTTCCGCAAGGCCTACGACAACCTCACCGACGCCCTGCTGCAGTCCACGTCCACCACCTACTACGGCTTCGGCGAGGAGGCGGTCACCGCCATCGAGGCCGTCAACGTGGCCGTGGAGGACGACTATCCGGCCCGCGCCCGGGACATCGAGCGGATCCTCGCGCCCGGTCTGGCGCGGATCGCCAAGGAGTACCCGGACGTGGTGGCCGAGGTCCGCGGCCACGGCGCGCTCCACGGGGTCTTCCTGCACAAGGGCCCGAAGGTCCTGGAGCTGGTGACGAAGCTGGTGCCGGGAGCGATGACGAAGGACCCGCGCTTCCGCACCAAGCTCATCACCTCGTCGGTGGTCAACGCCCTCTACCGGGACCACGGCATCTACACGTACTACACGCTCAACGGCGACAACCCGCTGATGGTGGCCCCCTCGCTGGTCGCCGAGCCGCACGAGGTCGAGTTCTTCCTGGACTGCCTCGACAAGACCCTCGCCCAGGGTCTGCCTCGTCTGCTCACCCGTTTCGTCAAGGAGAAGGTGTCGTCGCTGTGGTAAAGCGCATTGTGGTGACCGGCGGTGCCGGAATGCTCGGTTCGACGCTGATCGACCGGCTGCTCGGCGACGGCCGCCAGGTGCACTGCGTGGACCTGCGGGCCCCGCGCACGGAGCACACGAACCTGACGCACACCGTCTCGGACGTCCGGGACGCGGTGACGATGAAGCGGGTCACGGCGGAAGCGGACGTGGTGGTGCACTGCGCCGCCGCCCTGCCCAGCTACCCGGCCGACATGATCCGCTCGGTGATCGTCGGCGGGACGGAGGCGGTCCTGACGGCCGCCGAGGCGAACGCCGTGCCCCGGGTCGTGCACATCTCCTCGACCGCCGTGTACGGGCTGCCGAAGGTGGTGCCCACGCCGGAGGAGTACCCCCGCGAGCCCGTCGACACGTACAGCGCCGCCAAGGCGGAGGCCGAGGAGGTCGCCGAGCGGTTCCGGGGACGGGAGATGTGCGTCCCGATCCTCCGGCCGAAGACCTTCCTCGGGCCGGGCCGGATGGGACTCTTCGCGATGCTCTTCGAGTGGGCCGAGGAGGGCCGGAACTTCCCGGTCCTCGGCCGGGGCGACGTCCGGATCCAGATGTTCGACGTGGACGACCTCGTCGACGCGGTGGTGACCGCGATGGACGCGCCCGCCGAGACGGCCGACGACACCTTCAACCTCGGGGCCACGTCGTTCGGCACGATCCGCGAGGACTTCCAGGCCGTCCTGGACGCCGCAGGCCACGGCAAGCGGGTCCGGTCGATGCCCGCGCGGCCGGCGCTCGCCGCGCTGAGCCTTCTCCAGCGCTCCGGGCTCTCCCCGGTCTACGGACGCCTCCTGCACAAGCTCCTCGACGACAGCTTCGTCTCCACCGACAAGGCCCGGGACGTCCTCGGCTTCCGGCCTGAGTACTCCAACCAGGACGCGATCCTGCGCACCTTCGCCTGGTGGCGCGAGCAGCAGCGCACCGCGGCCGCGCTCCCCGCCGGCGCCCGCCCCGCGAAGAAGGGCGAGGGCGTCACCAGTGTCGAACCGTGGCGGCAGGGGGCCCTCTCCCTCGCCAAGGTCCTTTTCTAGGAGAACCCGATCATGTCCGCTCCGCTGGTCTCCGTCATCGTCCCCAACTACAACTACGGCCGCTCGATCGGCCTGTGCGTCGAGGCGGCCCTCGCCCAGACGTACCCGAACGTCGAGGTCATCGTCGTCGACGACTGCTCCACCGACGACTCCGCCGCCATCGCCGCGGCGGCCGGCGCCCGGGTGGTCTCCACCGGCGTCAACAGCGGGGTCGCGGTCGCCCGCAACCTCGGCGCCGAACTGTCCTCGGGCGAGGTCCTGGTCTTCCTCGACTCCGACGTCGCCATGCACCCCGACGCCGTCGCCCGGTCCGTCGAACTCCTCGACTCCGGCCAGGGGTACGGGGCGATCTGCGGCACCTACGAGCCGGAGCCGCTCATCCGCGACAGCCTGATCGAGGAGTACCGCTCGCTCCAGCAGTACTACCTGCTGCTCAGGTCCGAGGGGGTCATCGACACCGTCCACACGGCGATCCTCGCGATCCCCCGGCGGGTCTTCGACGAGGTCGGGCCGTTCAACCCGATCCTCCGGCACACCGAGGACCAGGACTACGGGCGCCGCATCTCGGAGCGGTACACGGTGCTGAGCTCCCTGGAGGTACGGGGCCGGCACGACCACGACGACACCGTGCGGATCGTCCTCGACAAGGTCTTCGCACGGGCCCGGCTCGCGGTCCCGCTCATCCTCGGCAGACGGCACCTCCAGGGCGGCTTCGTCACCGGCCCGCGCGCCGGGGCCAGCCTCGCCGCCCCCCTGACGGTGGCCGCGCTCGCGGCGCCGGCGCTGTGGGGCGCGGTGTGGGCGCTGCTGCCGCTCGCGCTGTTCGCCCTCGGCGTGTGGGGCGACCTGGACATGTACCGGGAGGTGCGGCGGCACCGGGGGCGGATCTTCCTGGGGTACTTCGTGGCCGTCAACTTCCTGGTGAACCTGACGGTGTTCGCGGCGATCGGGGTGGCGGGCGTGCAGTGGCTCTGCTCGAAGCGGTTCCGGCACCTGTACGACCCGCAGCCCCGGCCGGACCTGGCGGCGGGCACGGCGGGAACCACGGGCACGGCCGCCGGGGCGGCCGCGGGGGCCTCCCGTGGCTGACACGCTCGCTCCCCCCGAGGCGCCGGCCGGGACCGCGCGGGTCGCCCCCGCCCGGCGGCGCCGCGGCCGGCTGGCCCTCGGCGCGGCTCTCGGCTGGCTCGTCCTCCTCCTCGTCGAGTGGGCGGCGGACGGCCGGATCTGGCTCGGGCACCTGGTGGGCATCGTCCCGCCGGCCGCCTTCGCCCTGGTCCCGCTGCTGCTCGCCGCGCTCGCCCTGCTCGCCCGCGGCGCCGCCCGGTGGCGGAGCCTGGCGGCGGCCGCGCTCGCCCTGCTCGTGGGCTTCGGGCAGTCGGGCGTCGACCCGGCGGCCCTGTGGCGGCCGGAGCCGGGCACCGGGCCGGAGTCCGTACGGGTCTTCGCCTGGAACACCAACTCGTGGAACCAGCTCCTCGGCACCCAGGACCACTTCTACGCCTTCCTGAAGGCGAAGGACGCGGACGTCTACCTGCTGCACGAGTACCAGCACGTGACCGCCGACCGGAAGGGGAAGCTGCCGATCGACGACCTGGCGCGGTTGCGCCGGGAGTTCCCCGGCTACGAGGTCGCGGTCCGCGGCGAACTGGTGACGCTCTCCCGCTTCCCGATCGTGCGGCAGCCGGCCGTGGGCCCGGCCGGCGACCTGCCGCCGGGCGCGGACTGGCAGACGGAGTACAAGGAGAACAAGGTGCTGCGGACGGACGTGCGGGTGAAGGGCCGTACGGTGTCCTTCTACAACGTGCACATGCCGGTGTGGAACAGCATGCCGGACGGGCTGCTGTCCGCCGCCTTCTACCGTCACATGCGGGAGCGGTTCGCCCCGCGTCGGGCGCAGTACGCGGGCCTGGAGGCCGACGTGGCCGCCAACCGCAACCCGGTGGTGGTGGCCGGCGACTTCAACGCGACCGCCGCGATGTCCGACCTCGACCCGCTCCGGGAGCGCCTCGACGACGCGGCGGACGTGAGTACCGACCCGTACCCCACCAGTTGGGAGGAGGGCGGCTGGAAGCCCTTCTGGCGGACCGACTGGGCGTTCACCGGGAACGGGGCGAAGGCCGAGCGGTACGAGTTCAACGAGCCCGAGAAGCTGTCCGACCACGCCGTGCAGGACCTGTGGGTGTCCCTGCCGGAGAACGGGTGACCGACGTGCTGCTGTCCTGCGCCCTGGTCTGGGCGGTCTTCCTCGCCCTGCACCTGGTGCTGAACGGGCGCTGGTGGCCCTGGCTCGCGGTCTCCCTGCTGCCCCCGCTCGCCTTCGCCGCCGTCCCGCTCCTCCTGCTCGCGGCCGCCGCGGCGACGGGCGGCGGGACGGCGGGGGCGCTCGCCGCGGGCTGTCTGCTCGCGGGCTGGCCGCAGAACGGGATCAACCTGCGCGCGCTGGGGCGCCGGCCTGAGCCGGCGGCGGGGCTGCGACTGGTCTCCTGGAACACCCAGCACTGGAACCAGGGCGGCGACCCCGACCGCTTCTACGCCTTCCTGCGCTCCCTCGCGGCCGACGTCTACGTGCTCCAGGAGTACCTGAACGGCTTCGAGGGCGGCGAGGTCTGGGACATCGACGACGAGGAGCGGATCCGCGCCGCGTTCCCCGGGCACCACCTCTCCGTGGACAACGACTCCGTGACCCTGTCCCGGTTCCCGCCCGCCGGGCCGCCCGTGCCCGTCGGCGCCTGCTCGCTCCGGGTGGACCTGCGGGTCGCGGACGGCGTCCTGTCCACGTACAACGTCCACATCCCGGTGCAGCTGACCGTGATGAACCCGCTGCGTCCGGCCTTCCTGCGGGACATGCGGCGCCGGGCCGCCGCCCGCGACCGGGAGTACGCGGCCCTCGTCGCCGACCTGCGGGACAACCCCCACCCGGTGCTGGTCACCGGCGACTTCAACACGAGCGCCGCCATCGGGGACATCCGGCGGATGCCGCGCTCGCTGCGCGACGCGATCGGCGCCTGCCGTGCACTCCTCCCCGCCAGCTGGAACGCCCGAGCGCGGCTGCGCCTGTGGCGGATCGACTGGGCGTTCACCGGGGGCGGCGCCCGGGTCGGCTCGTACCGCTTCCGCTCCGCGGAGGGCCTGTCGGACCACCTGGTCCAGGAACTGACCGTCACCACCCCCCACATGTGAGCACCCCCCACCGATGAGAAAGAGGGAAGAAGCCATGGAATACACCCACCTGGGCGGCCCCGAGGGCCCCCGTGTGAGCACCCTGTGCCTGGGCACCCTGCCGTTCGGCACCCGGATCGACGAGGCCGCCGCCTTCGCCGTCCTCGACCGCTTCCACGAGGCCGGCGGCACCTTCATCGACACCGCCAACACCTACGCGTTCTGGGAGCCCGGCGCGACCGGCGCAGAGAGCGAGCTGCTGATCGGCCGCTGGCTGCGCAGCCGGGGCGTCCGGGACGAGATGGTGCTGGCCACCAAGGTCGGGGCGCTGCCCGACCCGCCCGGCTCGGCCTGGCCCGAGTGCGCGGAGGGGCTGTCGGCCCCGGTGCTGCGCCGCCAGGTGGAGCAGAGCCTGCGGAACCTGGGCACCGACCGGATCGACCTCTACTACGCGCACATCGACGACCGGCGGACCCCGGTCGCCGAGACCATGGCCGCCTTCGGCGAGCTGGAGGACACGGGGAAGATCGGCCGGGCCGGCTGCTCCAACTTCGCGGCCTGGCGGATCGAGGAGTCGCGGGGCGCGGCGGTCGCCGCCGGGGTGCCGGACTACGCGGCGGTGCAGCAGCGGTACACCTATCTGCGGCCGCGCCCCGGCGCGGAGTTCGGGGTGAACCCGCATGCCTCGGAGGAGCTGCTCGACTATCTGGGGACGCGTCCGGAGCTGACGTTCACGGCGTACACGACCCAGCTGACGGGGGCGTACACCGATGCGGGCAAGGAGGTTCCCGAGCAGTACCGGCACGAGGGTTCGGAGCGGCGCCTGAAGGTGCTCGCGGAGGTCGCGGCGGAGCTGGGGGTGACCGCCAACCAGGTGGTGCTGGCCTGGGCGCTGGGCGGCGAGCTGCCCGTGCTCCCGGTGATCGGGGCGAGTTCGACGGCGCAGCTGGACGAGACGCTCGGCGCGGTCGGGCTGCGTCTGGACGACGAGCTGAGGAAGCGGCTCGACGATGTCGACTGACCTGACCGCACGGACACGGGATCTCGCGCTCCGCCACCGGACGGCCGTGGGGGTGGCCTGGCTGCTCGTGCTGCTGCTCGGCGGAGCGGTGGCGGTGCTGGGCCTCGGCCGGCTCGACCAGTCGTTCACGGCCTCGGGCGGGCCGGGCCACCGCGCGAACCAGGAGGTCCAGGAGCGCTACGGGAACGGGGCCGCCGTCGCCCCGCTGGTCGCGGTCGCGAGCTGGCCGGCGGGCGCCGACGTGCGCGCCCCGGGCACGGCGGGGCGGTTCGGCGACGCCGTCCGGCACGCGGCGGGTCCGGGGGCGCGGACGGTCTCGTACGCGGGCACGGGCGACGAGGGGTTCCTGGGCGGGGACGGCCGCACGGTGTACGCGCTGGTCTACCCGGGCGCCGGTGAGCCGGACCTCGCGGGGCTCACGGCCGTGGAGGAGGCGGCGGTCGCCCTGCGCGCGGATCTGCGGTCGGCGCTGCCGGAGGCCCGGGTCGAGGTGACCGGGGTGCTCCCGCTCCAGCACGACAGCGCGGTGGCGGGGCCGGGGCCCGTGGCCCTGGCGGTGAAGGCGGCGTGCGCGCTGGGGCTGCTGGTGCTGCTGGCGGCGGTGTTCCGCTCGGCGGCGGGTGTCCTGGCGCCGCTGCTGCTCGCCGGGGTGACCTCGGTCGGGGCGCTGGTCCTGGTGGAGGCGGTGGCCGGGTTCACCGAGATCAGTTTCGTCGTGGTCTACCTGGTGCCGGTGACGGCCCTGGTGCTCGCCGTGCACCGGTGGGCCCAGCCGCCGGGCGCGGGCGAGCGGTCGGCGGTGACGGCCGGTGCGGCGGGGGCGGCGGCCTGCGCGGTCCTGGCCCTCTTCCCCGCGTCGTTCCTGCGCTCGGTCGGGGTCGCGGGGCTGGCGGTGTGGGCGGTGGGCACGGCGGCTGCGCTGACCCTGGTGCCGGTGCTCCGCTCGGTGGCGACGCGGTCGACGCGGCGGACGGAGCGGCCCACGGGGGCGGGGCGGTCGTCCCGGGCCGCAGGGGCGGCGGGGCGGGGCGGATGGCGTTCGGGTCCGGTGCCCGCGGTGAGCGGTCTGGTCCTCCTCGTCCTCGCGGCCGGCGCGGCCACCCAGCTGCGGGTGGGCAATCCGGAGGCGCACGCCCTGGTGGCGAGCGGCCCGGCCCGCGACGGCCTGGACCGGCTGGCGGCGGCCGGGGTGCCCTCGGGGGTTCTCCATCCCCTGGAGGTCCTGCTCCCCGAGGGGGCCGATCCGCGTGCCGCGGCCGCGCGGGCGGCCCGGGTGCCGGGGGTGCTGCTCGCGGCGGCACCGCGCGGCGACGAGTGGCGGCGCGACGGCACGGCCGTGGTGGTGGTCGTCCCGGAGGGGGAGCCGATGACGGCGGCGGGCGCGGCGACCGTGTCGGCGGTGCGGTCGGCGTTCGCGGAGGGACCCGTACCCGCGGCGGTCGGCGGTTCGGGCGTGGTCGACCGCGATCTGGTGGACGGGGTCTACGGGCTGCTGCCCTTCGCGGTCCCGGCGGCCGCTCTCGCCGCCCTGGCCGTCCTGGTCCTGCTCCCGCTGCCGTCCGGCTTCCCGGGTGCGGGGGCGGCGGCCGGCGCCGTGCTCCGCGCCGTCCTGGCCGCCCTCGCCTCGGCGGGCGCGCTGACCGTGCTGTGGCAGTGGGGTCCGGCGGGCACCGGGGCGGTCACCGGCTGGGTGCCACTGGTCGTCGGGGTGTTCGCCTTCTGCGTGTCGCTCGACCGCTCGGCGGCGTCGGCGGCGGGCGGTCCCCCGGGGGCGGGGCTCGCGGCGGCGGGTGCGGGCGCGCTCGCGGTGCTCGCGGTCGGGATCGGTCCGCAGGTCGAACTGGCGCTGCTGGTGTCGGGGTTCGCGATGGCGGCGGTGCTCGACGCGCTGGCCGGACGCCGCCGCACCCCGCCCGCGGTCCCGGCCCGTCCCACATCCCGGAGTTCACTCCAATTGGTCTAGACCTAGACGGGTTCTCCCGCTTAGCATCGACGACCGCGATCACGAATGCGGGGCGGTCGCGGTACGGAACGTGACGAGGGGGAGACAGGGGATGCTGGAGGCGCTCGGCATAAAGGAGTCGACGGAGGCCGTCTACCGCTTACTGCTGGAGCGACCCGAGTTCGACGTGGCGGAGATGGCGGCCCAGCTGGGCCGCCCCGAGCCCGAGGTCCGCGAGGCGCTCGCCTGCCTCGCGGACCTCAAGCTGGTCCTGATGGACGACTCGTCCGGCGAGGTCGAACCCTTCCATCCGGACGTCGGCTTCTCCTTCCTGCTGTCCCGGGCCGAGGCCGAGCTGAGCAAGCGGAAGCGCCAGGTCGAGCAGGCCGGCCGGGCCGTGGCCGGCATCCTCGCCTCGTACGCCGACCACGCCGAGCCGGGCGTGCGGCACGACCTGGTGGACCGCATCACCGGCCTCGACAACGTCCGGGAGCGCCTGGAGGACCTGGCCGCGAACGCCAGGACCGAGTGCCTCTCCCTGCTCCCCGGCGGGGCGCAGCTCCCCGACACCATGGACGCGAGCCAGCCGCTCGACCAACTCGCCCTGGAACGCGGCGTGCGGATCCGCTCGATCTACCAGGAGAGCTTCCGCAACGACCCGCCGACCGTCGAGTACGTGCGCTGGTACTGCGACCTCGGCGGCGAGGCGCGGACGGTGCCCGTGGTGCCGATGCTCATGGTGATCGTCGACCGGGAGGCCGCGCTGGTCCCGGTGGATCCCGAGGACGGGCGGGCGGGCGCCCTGGAGGTCCGCAGCCCCGGCCTGGTGCACGCGCTCCTGGTGCTGTTCGACCGCCTGTGGGACGCGGGCACGCCGTTCGGCGAGAGCCCGCGCCGCGACGCGCACGACCTCTCGCCGCAGGAGCGGGAGTTGCTCATGCTGCTCGGCATCGGCTGCACCGACGACATCGCCGCCCGGCGGCTCGGGGTGTCGCTGCGGACCGTGCGCCGGATGAGCTCCGAGCTGATGAACCGGCTCGGCGCGCGCAGCCGGTTCGAGGCGGGCGTGCGGGCCGCCAAGGAGGGCTGGCTCTAGAGGACGCCGTCGAACTCCCGTCCGCCCGGGCCGGGGGACCGCTCCCACGCGCACAGCTGACGGAGTCCCATCCGTTATGCGGACAGGGGTTCCGTGCAGCGGAACCGTCCCCTAGATTTCCCCAGCATTACCGAGGTGATCAGTGAGGGGACCGGAATCGCCATGTCAGAAGCGACACAACGGAAACAACCCACCATCACGCCCCTGAGGGTGGTGATCGCGCTCTGTCTGTTCGCGCCGTTCGTGGCGATGCTCTGGGTGAGCTCGTACGCGAAGGCCGAACCGCTCTTCGCGGGCATCCCGTTCTTCTACTGGTACCAGATGCTCTGGGTGCTGGTGTCCACCGCGCTCACCATGGTGGCGTACAAGCTCTGGCAGCTGGACCAGCGCGGCCGCAAGGGCGGTGACGCGCGATGAAGGACGGCGTGAACGGCGTCGCACTCGCCGTCTTCATCTTCTTCTTCCTGGCCGTCACGGTCATGGGCTTCCTGGCCGCGCGCTGGCGCAAGGCCGAGAACGAGCACAGCCTCGACGAGTGGGGCCTGGGCGGCCGGTCGTTCGGCACCTGGGTGACCTGGTTCCTGCTCGGCGGCGACCTCTACACCGCGTACACCTTCGTCGCCGTCCCGGCGGCGATCTACGCGGCGGGCGCGGCCGGCTTCTTCGCCGTGCCGTACACGATCCTGGTCTACCCGCTGATCTTCACCTTCCTGCCGCGGCTCTGGTCCGTCTCGCACAAGCACGGATACGTCACCACCTCGGACTTCGTGCGCGGCCGCTTCGGCTCCAAGGGCCTGTCCCTCGCGGTGGCGGTGACCGGCATCCTCGCCACCATGCCGTACATCGCGCTCCAGCTCGTCGGCATCCAGGCCGTCCTGGACGTGATGGGCGTCGGCGGCGGCGAGACCACCCACTGGTTCATCAAGGACCTGCCGCTGCTCATCGCCTTCGGCGTCCTCGCGGCCTACACCTACTCCTCGGGCCTGCGCGCCCCGGCGCTCATCGCCTTCGTCAAGGACACCCTGATCTACATCGTCATCGCGGTGGCGATCATCTACATCCCGATCAAGCTGGGCGGCTTCGACGAGATCTTCGCCAAGGCGGGCGAGGCATACCAACAGGTCAACCCGGCGACCGACAAGCCGCGGGGCTCGCTCGTCCCGGGCGAGGCCGGCCAGTGGACGTACGCGACGCTGGCGCTCGGCTCGGCGCTCGCGCTCTTCATGTACCCGCACTCCATCACGGCGACCCTGTCGTCCCGGAGCCGCGAGGTCATCCGCCGCAACACCACGATCCTGCCGCTGTACTCGCTGATGCTCGGCCTGCTCGCACTGCTCGGCTTCATGGCGATCGCCGCCGGCATCCAGGTGAAGAACGGCCAGCTCGCCATCCCGCAGCTGTTCGAGACGATGTTCCCCGACTGGTTCGCGGGCGTCGCCTTCGCCGCCATCGGCATCGGCGCGCTCGTTCCGGCGGCGATCATGTCGATCGCCGCGGCCAACCTCTTCACGAGGAACATTTACAAGGACTTCATCAAGCCGGACGCGACCCCGGCCCAGGAGACCAAGGTCTCCAAGCTGGTCTCGCTCCTCGTGAAGGTCGGCGCGCTCGCCTTCGTCCTCACCATGGACAAGACGGTGGCGATCAACTTCCAGCTGCTCGGCGGCATCTGGATCCTGCAGACCTTCCCGGCCCTCGTCGGCGGCCTGTTCACCCGCTGGTTCCACCGCTGGGCGCTGCTCGGCGGCTGGGCCGTCGGCATGGTCTACGGCACGGTCGCCGCGTACGGGGTCGCCAGCCCGACCCAGAAGCACTTCGGCGGCTCCTCCGCCGAGATCCCGGGCATCGGCGAGATCGGCTACATCGGTCTCACCGCCTTCGTCCTCAACGTCCTCGTCACGGTCGTCCTGACCTTCGTCCTCAAGGCCGTGAAGGCCCCCGAGGGCGTCGACGAGACCTCCCCGGAGGACTACACGGCCGACGCGGGCGACCGCGGGGTCGACACGAAGCTCCCGAAGGTGGGAGCCGAGACCCACTGAGCACCCGGCCGGACCCCGGCCGCCCCGGCACCCACGGGCCGCCCCGCCTCCCCGGAGGCGGGGCGGCCCGTCCCGTGGACCGCCCTGACGCCGGCCGGCCCGCCGGAGGCACACTGCCCTCATGGACTTCACGATCAGGGCGGTACGGCCCGAGGACTACGAGGCGCTGGGTGAGCTCACCGCGGGGACCTATCTGAGCGACGGGCTGCTGAAGCACGGGGCGGAGGACTCGTATCTGCACGTGCTCCGGGACACGGCCCGGCGGGCCCGGGAGAGCGAGGTGCTGCTCGCCGAGGACGCCGACGACCGTCTGCTCGGCGGGGTGACCTTCGCCACCGGCAACACTCCGTGGGCGGACATCGCCGTGGACGGCGAGGCCGAGTTCCGGATGCTCGTGGTCTCCCGGGAGGCCCGCGGCCGGGGCGTCGGAGAGGCCCTCGTACGGGCCTGCATCGAGCGGGCACAGGCCCTCCCGGGGTGCCGCCGCATCGTGCTGTCCACGGACGCCACGATGGTCTCCGCGCACCGGATCTACGAGCGTCTGGGCTTCGTCCGCACGCCCCACCGGGACTGGGAACCGATCCCCGATCACTCTCTGCGCACCTACGCCCTGGAGTTCTGACTCTCCGGCGCGACACAACATGTGGGGGGTTCCGCAAGCGGAGCCCCCCACATGTATGCTCGTGCTCGCTGTCGACGCAGGGGAATCCGGCGCGAATCCGGAACTGTCCCGCAACGGTGTGCTTCGTACGGATACGACATGTTCGGACGAGGTGAGTCCGAGGACCTGCCGGCAGCGCACCCGGTCCATCCGTTCCGGGTGCCGATGACTTCCGGGCCTCGCGGAGTGGGCCGGTGGACACAGCGCGTCCGGCGTCCGGACCCTCGCGTGCCCTCCTCCCCCCGCCGCGGCCCCGAGCCGAGCGAGGGAGAGCCCCCACGTGACCATCGCGCCTGCCGATCCGGCTTCCGCCGAGGCTTCCGCGGTCGAGAGCGACGGCCCCGGGACCGTGCTGCTGCGGACCCTGACCGACCTCACCGCCGACCTCACCGACACCGACCCCGGCAGGGTCGCCGCCGCCGCGCTCCGCGGCCGCAGCGCCGCCGCGGACGAGGCGGAACTGCGCGAGCTGGCCACCGAGGCGGCCGCGGGTCTGATCGCCGAGGACCCGGCGTACTCCCGGCTCGCCGCCCGGCTCCTGACCATCACCATCGCCGACGAGGCCGCGAGCCAGGGCTCGTACTCCTTCTCCGCCTCCGTCGCCGTCGGCCACCGCGAGGGCCTGATCGCCGACCGCACCGCCGAGTTCGCCGCGCTCCACGCGGACCGGCTCGACGCCACCATCGACGCGGCCGGCGACGACCGCTTCGGCTACTTCGGCCTGCGCACCCTGTACTCGCGCTACCTGCTGCGCCACCCGATCACCCGCAAGGTGATCGAGACCCCGCAGCACTTCATGCTCCGCGTGGCCTGCGGCCTCGCCGAGGACGACAGCGTCCGCGCGCTCGACGAGGTCGCCGCCCTCTACGGCCTGATGAGCCGGCTCGACTACCTGCCGTCCTCCCCCACGCTCTTCAACTCCGGCACCCGCCACCCGCAGATGTCCTCCTGCTACCTCCTGGACTCCCCCCAGGACGAGCTGGACTCCATCTACGACCGCTACCACCAGGTCGCGCGCCTCTCGAAGCACGCGGGCGGCATCGGCCTCTCCTACTCCCGCATCCGGGCCCGCGGTTCGCTGATCCGCGGCACCAACGGGCACTCCAACGGCATCGTCCCGTTCCTGAAGACCCTCGACGCCTCCGTCGCCGCGGTGAACCAGGGCGGCCGCCGCAAGGGCGCCGCCGCCGTCTACCTGGAGACCTGGCACGCGGACATCGAGGAATTCCTGGAGCTCCGCGACAACACCGGCGAGGACCAGCGCCGCACGCACAACCTCAACCTCGCGCACTGGATCCCGGACGAGTTCATGCGCCGGGTCAACGCCGACGGCGAGTGGTCGCTGTTCTCCCCGGCGGACGTGCCCGAGCTGGTCGACCTGTGGGGCGAGGAGTTCGACGCCGCCTACCGCAAGGCCGAGGCCGCCGGCCTGGCCCGCAAGACGATGCCGGCCCGCGACCTGTACGGCCGGATGATGCGGACCCTGGCCCAGACCGGCAACGGCTGGATGACCTTCAAGGACGCCTCGAACCGGACCGCCAACCAGACGGCCGAGCCGGGCACCGTCGTCCACTCCTCGAACCTCTGCACCGAGATCATCGAGGTCACGAACGACGGCGAGACGGCCGTCTGCAACCTCGGCTCGGTCAACCTCGGGTCCTTCGTGACCGGCGGGGACATCGACTGGGAGCGCCTCGACGCCACCGTCCGCACGGCCGTCACCTTCCTCGACCGGGTCGTCGACATCAACTTCTACCCGACCGAGCAGGCGGGCCGCTCCAACGCCCGCTGGCGTCCGGTCGGCCTGGGCGCGATGGGCCTCCAGGACGTCTTCTTCCAGCTGAAGCTGCCGTTCGACTCGGCCGAGGCGCGCGCGCTGTCCACCCGGATCGCCGAGCGCATCATGCTCGCCGCGTACGAGGCCTCCGCCGACCTCGCCGAGCGCAACGGCCCCGTCCCCGCCTGGGAGCAGACCCGCACCGCCCGCGGCGTGCTGCACCCCGACCACTACGACGTGGAGCTCAACTGGCCCGAGCGCTGGGCCGCGCTGCGCGAGCGGATCGCCGTCACCGGCATGCGCAACAGCCTGCTCCTCGCCATCGCGCCGACCGCGACGATCGCCTCGATCGCCGGCGTCTACGAGTGCATCGAGCCGCAGGTCTCCAACCTCTTCAAGCGCGAGACGCTGTCCGGCGAGTTCCTCCAGGTCAACTCGTACCTGGTCGACGAGCTGAAGAAGCTCGGCGTGTGGGACGCGCAGACCCGCGAGGCGCTGCGCGACTCCAACGGCTCGGTGGCCGGCTTCACCTGGGTCCCGGCCGAGGTGCGCGAGCTGTACCGCACGGCCTGGGAGATCCCGCAGCGCGGTCTCATCGACATGGCCGCCGACCGGACCCCCTTCCTGGACCAGTCGCAGTCGCTGAACCTGTTCCTGGAGACGCCGACGATCGGCAAGCTGTCGTCGATGTACGCGTACGCCTGGAAGCAGGGGCTGAAGACGACGTACTACCTGCGCTCCCGCCCGGCCACCCGGATCGCCCGCGCCGCCCAGGCCGCGACGCCGGCCGCCGCCACCATCCCCGTCCAGCAGGCGACCCCCGACGCGGACGCCCTCGCCTGCTCCCTTGAGAACCCCGAGTCCTGCGAGGCCTGCCAGTAATGAGCACCGACGACAAGAAGAAGAACCTGCTCGACCCGGGCTTCGAGCTGACCCTCCGTCCGATGCGCTACCCGGACTTCTACGAGCGCTACCGGGACGCGATCAAGAACACCTGGACCGTGGAGGAGGTCGACCTCCACTCGGACGTCGCCGACCTCGCGAAGCTCACGCCGGCCGAGCAGCACATGATCGGCCGTCTGGTCGCGTTCTTCGCGACGGGCGACTCGATCGTCTCGAACAACCTGGTGCTGACGCTCTACAAGCACATCAACTCCCCGGAGGCGCGCCTCTACCTGTCGCGCCAGCTGTTCGAGGAGGCCGTGCACGTCCAGTTCTACCTGACGCTGCTCGACACCTACCTGCCCGACCCGGAGGACCGCGCCGCCGCGTTCGACGCGGTCGAGGAGATCCCCTCCATCCGCGAGAAGGCGCAGTTCTGCTTCAGGTGGATGGACTCGGTCGAGAAGATCGAGCGCCTGGAGACGGCCGCCGACCGCCGCCGCTTCCTGCTCAACCTGATCTGCTTCGCCGCGTGCATCGAGGGCCTGTTCTTCTACGGCGCCTTCGCCTACGTGTACTGGTTCCGGTCCCGCGGTCTGCTCCACGGCCTCGCCACCGGCACCAACTGGGTGTTCCGTGACGAGACGATGCACATGAACTTCGCCTTCGAGGTCGTGGACACCGTCCGCAAGGAGGAGCCCGAGCTCTTCGACGACGCGCTCCAGCAGCAGGTCACGGACATGCTGAAGGAGGCCGTCGAGGCGGAGCTCCAGTTCGGCCGCGACCTGTGCGGCGACGGCCTGCCCGGCATGAACACCGAGTCGATGCGCGAGTACCTCCAGTGCGTCGCCGACCAGCGCCTCCAGCGCCTCGGCTTCGCCCCGGTGTACGGCTCCGAGAACCCGTTCTCGTTCATGGAGCTCCAGGGCGTCCAGGAGCTCACGAACTTCTTCGAGCGCCGCCCGTCCGCCTACCAGGTGGCGGTCGAGGGCTCGGTGGACCTCGACGAGGACTTCTAGGCCGTACGGCGAAGGGCCCCGCACTCTCCGGAGTGCGGGGCCCTTTCGCGTACGCGCGCAAGGATCAGGCGTTCGGCACCGTCTTGTAGCGCGGGGTGCCCTCCTCCATCTGGCGGAGGGCGTCCTTGCGGTCCCGCTTGGAGAGGCGGTCGATGTACAGGTAGCCGTACAGGTGGTCCGTCTCGTGCTGGAGGCAGCGGGCGAAGTAGCCCGTGCCGCGCACCTTGATCGGGTTGCCCTGCGCGT
Organism: Streptomyces sp. NPDC014891; assembly: GCF_043081085.1. Classification (NCBI taxonomy): domain Bacteria; kingdom Bacillati; phylum Actinomycetota; class Actinomycetes; order Kitasatosporales; family Streptomycetaceae; genus Streptomyces; species Streptomyces sp. NPDC014891. Next base: position 517,747 of record NZ_JBIBWF010000005.1, read on the forward strand.
CCTGGCCGTGGACCTCCGCGTAGTCGGGGCGGGCCAGCTCGGCGTAGGCGGTCGGCACGGAGAGGCAGCCCTCGTTGGACTCGTCGAGGACGCGCGCCTCGGCCGGGAGCTCCTGGAGGACCGGGTTGACCACGACGCCGGTGTGCCGGGCGCCCTCGTCGTCCGGGCAGTCGTACACGAAGACCTTGAGGTCCACACCGATCTGGTTCGCGGCCAGGCCCACGCCCTCGGCGGCCTTCTGGCTGGCGAACATGTCGTCGATCAGCGCCGCGAGCGAGTCGTCGAACTCGGTGACGTCCTTGCACTCCTTGTGGAGCACCGGGTTGCCGACCACCGTGATCGGACGGGCCGTTCCGCGCTCGCGGTGGGCGAGCTCGCGCGCCTCGCAGTCCTCCGTGTCCACGACGAAGCCGTCGTTGATCGTCTGCTCGTCCGTCTCCTGCTGCGCCATGTCCGGCCGCGCCTTCCTGAAAACCCGATTCCGTCGGAGGACAGCCTACGGGCCCCCCGGCGTCCGCTCAGCAGACCTCTTCGAGATCCCGCCACTCGCGGCTGTCGGGGCTGTCCGCGACCCAGCCGTCGAGGAGCCCGCGGACCAGGCCCGCGGGGGCCGCGATGCCGCACTCCCGCTCGGGGACCCACAGCTCGCCCGGCGAGCGGTGTCCGAGCGGCCCGGGATGGCCCGGCTCGCTGTGGTCGTGGGGGTCGGAGTGCTCGCCCTCGCCCTCGGCGCTCGGCATGGTCGACTCGGAGCAGGCCCGGCAGAGCAGCCGCACGGAGGACGACCAGTCCTCGGCGGCGAACCCCGCTTCCGCGGCCAGCTGCTCCAGGGCGTCCCGGTCGGCCTCGGTGGCCGCCTCCAGGAGGACCACCCAGGTGGGGACGGGAGAGGGGGCCCACAGCTCGATCTCGTCGAAGACCGGGTAGGCGGGGCCGGCCGTGGTGGTGCGCTCGCCGTTCGGCACGCCGTCGTGGAGGACCACCTCGCCCCAGCGGCGTCCCGAGGACGGCAGCGGGATGGAGAGGACCTCGATGCGGGCCGGGTCGAGCCGGCGGCCCCACACGACCTCGGCCTCGCCCTCGGGCGAGAGCCGGACGGCGGCGCTGCCCAGCTCCATGCCGGCGGGCTCGCCGGTGCCCGCGGCGGCGCCCGGCACCTTCAGTCCGTAGGCCTGCCAGGCCCGGCGGGCCAGCGGCCAGTCCTGGAGCGCGGTCGCGGCGATGCCCACGTTCCACCAGTCGGGGGCGCCGCTCTCCTTGTCGAGCAGCGCGACGGCACGGAGCCCGGCGGCCCGCGCCTGCTCCCAGTCGTGCCGGAACTTGTGCAGCAGCGCCAGGTTGAACCAGGACTCGGAGAGCCAGGGCTCCAGGTCCGCCGCGCGTGTCAGGAGTGCGCCCGCGTCCTCGTACCGGCCGTCGCCGATCAGCGTGAACGCGCGGTCCGTGGCCTGCCGCCATGAGGCGGAGGGCCGATGCCGTACCTTCCCGAAGATCTTCACGATTCCCGCCTGCCGGTCGCTTCACCCTCTTGTTCGCATCCAACCATGCCCGGTCGGACGCGCGCTCATTACCCATGGGTTACCCCGTAGCGACGGAGGTCACCCCAGCCGCTCCGCCCCGCGCCAGGACCCTGGCCAGGCATTCGACGACGTCCGGGTGGTGGTCGCGGGCGATGCCGAGCCGGAGCCGTTCCAGGGCGTCGAGGGCGGCGGCCGCCCCCTCGCCTCCCGCGAGGTCGTCGTAGGCGTTCACGGTCCGGACGATCCGGGCGGGCAGCGGCTGCTCACGGTACGGGTCGGCCTGCCGCTCCACGACCACGGCGACGGCCTCGGGCACCCCGGTCCTGCGGACGACCTCGCCGCCCAGCAGGGCGATCCGGCGCTGTTCCTCGGCGGGCAGCAGGGCGGTGGCGCCGCCGGCGACGGGGTCGACGAGGGAGAGCTGGCCGATGTCGTGCATGAGGGCCGCGTGCTCCAGGACGGCCAGCTCGGTCCCGGAGAGCCCGAGCTCGCGGCCGACGGCGGCGCTGAGGGCGGCGACCCGGTGGGCGTGCCCGGGCGGGGTGCAGCCGGCGATCTCGGTGGCACGGGCGAGGGAGGCGATGGTCTGCCGGTTGACGGTGCGGACGGCGGCGTACCGCCGGAAGGAGACCTGGGTGAGCAGCAGCGGCACGGCGAGCACGGGCAGGGCCCAGAGCCCTGCGGCGGCCACGCCGAGTGCCATGACGGTGCCGGTGGCGCCGACGGCGGAGCCGATGCCGCGGAGGGCGCGCAGTTCGTCGCGGAGGAGGGGGCCGTACGGGAATCCCGTGCGGGCGCGGAGCAGGAGGGCGGCCAGGACGGCGTCGCACAGGGCGGTCAGGCCGAGCAGCAGGACGAGGAAGAGGGCGTAGGCGGGGCCTTCGCCCAGGTGCCGGACGACGGTCCCGGAGTTGTACAGGGGCTGGAAGCAGAGCGCGGCGAAGCCGACGGTGAGGACACGGCGGGCGAGGTGGTCGAGGCCGGGCTCCCGGCCCCGGGCGAGGTGGGGGACGATCCCGGCGAGGCCCGCGGCGACGACGACGGCGACGATCTGGAGGACGCCGTGGGTGGTGGCGGTGCCGGCGCTGGACCCGAGCAGGGCGTAGGCGAGGGCCCCGGCGGCGGCGAGCGGGGCGGGTTCGCCGGCGCCCGGGGTCTCGCGCGCGGGGAGGCCTCCGGCGGCGGGTGCGGTGCCCCAGCGGGTGAGTTCGCCGAGGGCGACGAGGGTGCCGAAGGCGAGGGCGTTGCCGGGTTCGTCGACGCCGTACCAGAGGGTGGAGGCGAATCCGGCGAGGCTCAGCAGAAGGGCCGCTCCGCGGACGGCTCCGACGGTGGGGGCGCCGGGTCTCATGCGCGCTCCCTGGACCTGGTGCCCTCGGCGGCTCCGGGTGCCGGGCCCGGCGTCCCGGTTCCGCGCGGCGGGGGCAGGTTCCCGTCGGGCGGGCCGGCCGGGAGGGTCTCGTCGGCGGTGACGGCGGGCTGCCAGCCGTGCCGGTGGAGGGCGCGGACGAGGGCGGCGACCATGGTGGCGTCGAAGTGGCTGCCGGCGCACCGCTCCAGTTCGGCGACGGCGGTCGGCACCGGGCGGGCCCGGCTGTAGGAGCGGGTGGAGGTCATGGCGTCGAAGGCGTCGGCGACGGCCACCATCCGGGCGTACTCGGGGATCTCGTCGCCGCGCAGGCCGTAGGGGTAGCCGCTGCCGTCCATGCGCTCGTGGTGGTGGAGGATCGCGCTCCGCGCCTCGCCGAGGAAGCCGATGCCGCGGACGATCTCGTGGCCGTATTCGGGGTGCAGCTCGATGATCCGGCGCTCCTCGGGGGTGAGGGGCCCGTCCTTGCGGAGGATCCGGGTGGGGACGCCGAGTTTGCCGACGTCGTGGAGGATGCCGGCGAACCGTACGACGTCGAGCCGGTCCTCGGGCATGCCCAGCTCGCGGGCGATCAGGACGGAGGCGTGGCCGACGCGTTCGCCGTGGCCGCGGGTGTAGCGGTCCTTGATGTCGACGGCCTGGACGAGGGCGCGGATGGTGGCCTGGTGGGCCGCGCGCTCGCGGTGGTACTGGGCGAAGACCCAGCAGGAGATGTGGATGGGGAGGAGCACGAAGAGCGCCGACACGGGCCCGTACGTGCTGCGCCAGAGGACGGCCATCATGAGTCCGGCGAGGCCGTGCACGGCGTGCGGGGCGAGTGCCCGGCCGAGGAGGCCGTGCCAGGCGGCCCGCAGCGGCAGGCCGTCGGCGGTGGCCCGGATGCCGCCGTCGAGGGCGGTGAGGACGAGGCAGAAGGCGAGCGCGGCGGCGCCGGCGGGGAGCAGGGCGTACGGGAAGTCGGGGCCTTCGGGCCCGTGTCCGAGGGCGCGGGCGCAGCCCAGGGCCTCGGCGGTGCGCGCCGCGGCCCAGACCGCGAGGGCGGTGGCGGCGGCCCGCCAGGCGCGGCGGGGGGCGGCCGGGGGTTCCTCGACGCGGGCGAGGAGGCTGCCGGGGAGGGCGGTGAGCGCGGCGGCCGCGGGGGGCAGGAGGAGGGCGGCGGCGAGGAGGACGGGGAAGAAGGAGCCGGCGCCTAAGGGCACGGATCCGCCGGTGGCGCGGCCGAGGAGACGGCAGCGGGCCGGCAGCTCGCAGAGCGCGTACAGGGCGGCGAGGAGCGCGACCGTGTCCCAGGGGGTGGCCGCGCCGGGGCGCAGGGCGGGCAGGACGGCCGCCCCGGTGCCGAGCACGGCGCAGCCGATGTACGCGCGGGCCGCGCGCGGAATGACCTTGACGCCCATCACGCGGGTCACGCTAGCGAGTCGGGCGGTTCCGGGCGGCGGGCCGGCGCGGATTCGCACCATCGGGTGATACAAGCTGATATACGCGGGAGGCCGCCGCGATCGGATCGCGACGGCCTCCGTGTCCCGCTCCGGCGGGAGAGGTCTACTCCTGGGCCGCCGGGGTCGTCGGCACGATCGGCGTGATCTCCTGCTCGGGCACCGGGTGCCCGGAGCGGATCAGGTCGATCCGGCCCATGACCTTGGACCGCAGGTCGGTGGGGACGTCGTCGCTGCCGCAGCAGCGCTTGACGAGCTTCTTCACGGCCTGCTCCAGGCCGTACTTCTCCAGGCAGGGGGAGCACTCCTCGAAGTGCACCTCGAACTTGGTGCAGTCACTGTCGGGCATCTCGTTGTCGAGGAACTCGTACAGATGGTCCAGGACTTCCGAGCAATCCGTCTCGTGCGGCTCTCCGCAGCTCATGAGCCCGAGCCTTTCAGATCGTTCGACGACTCTCCGGCGCCCGCGGGTACCAGCCCGCGGTCGCGGGCGTAGTCCTCGAGCATGCCGCGCAGCTGGCGGCGTCCCCGGTGCAGTCGTGACATCACCGTACCGATGGGTGTCCCCATGATGTCCGCGATCTCCTTGTACGCAAAGCCCTCGACATCCGCGAGATAGACGGCGATGCGGAACTCCTCGGGAATCGCCTGGAGCGCTTCCTTCACGTCGGAGTCCGGGAGGTGGTCGAGCGCCTGCGACTCGGCGGAGCGCAGACCGGTCGACATGTGCGACTCGGCGCGGGCGAGCTGCCAGTCCTCGATCTCCTCGGCGGCGCTGCGCTGGGGTTCGCGCTGCTTCTTCCGGTACGAGTTGATGAAGGTGTTGGTGAGGATGCGGTACAGCCAGGCCTTGAGGTTCGTACCCTCGCGGAACTGGTGGAAGGATCCGTACGCCTTGGCGTAGGTCTCCTGCACCAGGTCCTCCGCGTCCGCGGGGTTGCGCGTCATGCGCAGCGCGGCCGAGTACATCTGGTCGAGGAAGCCGAGGGCGTCCCGCTCGAAGCGCGCGTTGCGCTCCTCGGTCGTCTCCTCGGGGCCGTCGTCGGTCCCTGTGTCGGTCCCAGTGACCGGACCCACCTCCTCCAGCGCGGCGGCGAGCCCGAGGGCGGACCCGCTCGTTTCGGAGGATAGACGAGGAACCGCTCCGCCCGCCGCCCGAATCCGGGCTCCCTGGGGAGCGGGCAGCACTGTCCAGTCGAGGTCAGCGGCCTGCGCGCGCTCCGGGCAGATGGTCGAACCCATGCGACGGACTCCCTCTTCCTTGCTTCACACCGACGCACGGAACAACAGTGCTCCCCCGCTCGGCATTCCCGGTGCGTCAGCCCAGGGAGCCGATCCAGTCGGCGACGCCGGCCACGAGGATCTCCAGTGCCTCCTCCTGGCCGAGCGGGGCGCGCTTGGGGAGCGCGAATCCGTGGTCCCCGTAAGGGATCTCGACGAGGCGGTACGGGCCGTCCGGGAACTCCGCGGGCCGTCCGAAGGGGTCGTTGCCGCCCTGGACGACGAGGGTCGGCAGGCCGCTGCCGAGGAGTTCACCGGCCCGGGACCGCTCCGGCCTGCCCGGCGGGTGCAGGGGGAAGCTCAGGGCGAGGACGGCGTGCGCGCCGAGCTCCCGCCCGGTGCGGCAGGCGACCCGGGCGCCGGCGCTGCGGCCGCCCGCGACGACCGGCAGGCCGGGCCGGGCGAGGGACGGCCAGAGTCCGCGCCAGCCGGTGTCCAGGGTCTTGGGGGCGGGCGCGACCTTCTTGCCCGCGACCCGCCAGGGCTGCTCGACGAGCGCGGTGGTCACGCCCCGGGCGGGCAGCGCGGCGGCCAGGGCCCGGAGGTCGCGGGCCTCGATGCCGCCGCCGGCGCCGTGGCCGAGGGCGAGGACGGCCCGGGGCGCGGGCGCCTCGTGCCAGGCGATGCGGGCGTCCCCGGCGTCGGTGGGGACGGTCTCGTACTGTGTCACGTCGGTCACGCCCCCATCCTGCCCCCGCCGGCGGTCCGGGCCGCGCCGCCGGGAGGGTGTCGGGCGAACCCCGCGCGCGGGAGGGCGCCGAGCCGTGTGGCGGCCGGTCAGAACAGGGTGCCGACCTCCGGGCCGTCCAGCTCCGTCAGCAACTCGGCCCCGTTGTTGCGGACGTTGCTGACCGCGGTCGCCACCGGGTAGGCCCGCATGAGGCCCTCCGGCGGGGCGGCGAGCAGACCGCGCAGCTCGTCGGGCCGGGTGGTCGCCGGGTCGAGCCAGGCGTCCCAGCGGTCCTCGGTGAGCATCAGCGGCATCCGGGGGTGGATGTCGGCGAGCGAGCGGGGGCCCTCGGCCGGGGCCACGCCGAGCGGCCCGGTCTCGGCCTCGGTGGTGATCACCGAGCAGGTGACCCACCAGGCCGAGGGGGCGCCGTCGGGAAGGGTCGGGTCCCGCCAGAACTCGTACAGGCCCGCCATCGCGAAGACCGAGCCGTCGGCCGGGGTCACGAAGTACGGCTGCTTGCGGGCCCTCTTCCTCTTCCCCTCGACCTCCAGCTCCCGCTCGCCCGCGCCGGTGACCCACTCGTAGTAGCCGTCGGCGGGCAGGATGCACCGGCGGGCCGCGAAGGCCCGCTTGAAGGAGGGCTTCTCGTCCAGGGTCTCGGCCCGTGCGTTGATCATCCGGGCGGCGCCCTCGGGCGTCTTCGACCAGGACGGCACCAGGCCCCACCGCAGTGCGCGGAGCTGGCGAACCGGACGCGGCGATCCCGCGTCCTTCAGAGGACGCTCCAGTACGGCCCAGACCTCCTTGGTCGGGGCCACGTTCCAGTCCGGTGCCAGGGCCTCCTCGGGCTCCCACTTCTCGATACCGAAGGCCTCGACGAGGTCCTCGGGCCGCCGACTCGCTGCAAACCGTCCGCACATACGTGCCACACTGCCACGATCCCCGACCCCCGAGGAGCGGCCCGAACGATGGACCTCGACCTCTTCGGCGCGCAGGCCGCGCCGGCCGAGTGGCTGGTGATCGCCACCGGCGTCGCCGCCCTGGCCGTCACCGTGCCCCGCCGCGTCTGGCTGCTCGCCCGCAACGCGATCACCATCGCCCACGAGGGCGGCCACGGACTGGTCGCCCTCGCCACCGGCCGGCGGCTCGAAGCGATCCGGCTGCACTCGGACACCAGCGGACTGACCGTGAGCCGCGGCCGGCCGACCGGCCTCGGCGTGGTCCTCACCCTGGCCGCCGGCTATCCCGCGGCCCCGCTGCTCGGCCTCGGCGGCGCCGCCCTGCTCGGCACCCACCGGGTGACCCTGCTGCTGTGGGTGGCGACGGCCCTGCTGCTCGCGATGCTCGTGATGGTCCGCAACGCCTACGGGATCCTCACCGTCCTGCTCACCGGCGCCGCCTTCCTCCTCGTGTCCTGGCTGACCTCCCCCGAGGTCCAGTCGGTCTTCGCGTACGCCGTGGTGTGGTTCCTGCTGCTCGGCGGCGTCCGCCCGGCCTTCGAGCTCCAGTTCAAGCGGCGCCACGGCGGGGCGCCGGACTCGGACGCGGACCAGCTCGCGCGGCTCACCCATGTGCCTGCCGGAGTGTGGCTGGTCTTCTTCCACGCCGTCGCGATCTCTGCCCTGATCGGCGGCGGGCGCTGGCTCCTGGGCTTCTGACTCCCCCGTACAGTGAGTCCATGACCGCAGCCACCTCCGCGCACATCGACCCGCCCACCGACCTCTGGCCCGCTCCGTATGCCCGCGGCGCCGTCGACGCGACCGTCACCGTGCCCGGATCGAAGTCGGTCACCAACCGCGCCCTGGTCCTCGCCGCGCTGGCCTCCGAGCCCGGCTGGCTCCGCCGCCCGCTGCGCTCCCGCGACACCCTCCTGATGGCCGAGGCGCTGCGCACCCTCGGCGTGCGGATCGAGGAGGGCGTGGGCCCGGACGGCTCGGGCGAGGCCTGGCGGATCATCCCCTCGCCGCTGCGCGGCCCGGCGACCGTCGACGTCGGCAACGCGGGTACGGTCATGCGCTTCCTGCCCCCGGTCGCGGCGCTCGCCGACGGCCCGGTGCGCTTCGACGGCGACCCCCGCTCCCACGAGCGTCCGCTGCACGGCGTGATCGACGCGCTGCGCGCGCTCGGCGCCCGCATCGACGACGAGGGGCGCGGCGCCCTCCCCCTGACGGTGCACGGCGCCGGCGGCCTGGACGGCGGCACCGTCGAGATCGACGCCTCCTCGTCCTCCCAGTTCGTGAGCGCCCTGCTGCTCTCCGCGCCCCGCTTCAACCAGGGCGTGGAGGTGCGGCACGTGGGATCGCGGCTGCCCTCGCTGCCGCACATCCGGATGACCGTCGACATGCTGCGGGCGGTCGGCGCGCAGGTCGACGAGCCGGAGCACGGCGGCGCCCCGAACGTGTGGCGGGTGGCGCCCTCCGCGCTGCGCGGCCGGGACCTGGTGGTCGAGCCCGACCTGTCGAACGCGCAGCCGTTCCTGGCGGCGGCCCTGGTCACCGGCGGCCGGGTGACGGTGCCGGACTGGCCGGCGCGGACCACCCAGCCCGGTGACGCGCTGCGGACGATCTTCACCGAGATGGGTGGATCCTGCGAGCTGACCGAGGCCGGTCTGACCTTCACCGGCACGGGCCGGATCCACGGCATCGACGTCGACCTCGGCGAGGTCGGCGAGCTGACGCCCGGCATCGCGGCGGTCGCGGCCCTCGCGGACTCCCCGTCGATCCTGCGCGGGGTCGCCCACCTCCGGCTGCACGAGACGGACCGGCTGGCGGCGCTCACCAAGGAGATCAACGAGCTGGGCGGCGACGTGACCGAGACCGAGGACGGTCTCCACATCCGCCCGCGCCCGCTGCACGGCGGCGTCTTCCACACGTACCACGACCACCGCATGGCGACGGCGGGCGCGATCATCGGCCTGGCGGTCGAGGGCGTGGAGATCGAGGACGTGGCCACGACGGCGAAGACCTTGCCCGACTTCCCCAGGATGTGGACCGAAATGCTCGGGGCCTGAACCATGCGGCGCTACGGCAAGCACACCGACGAGGACGACATCCGCCAGCGGCCCAACCGCAAGGGCACCCGCCCGCGCACCACGATCCGTCCCAAGCACGAGGACGCCGTCGAGGGGATGGTCCTCACCGTCGACCGCGGCCGGCTGACCGTCCTGGTCGACGACCGGGCGGTGACGGCGATGAAGGCGCGCGAGCTGGGCCGCAAGGCGGCCGTGGTCGGCGACCGCGTGTCGCTCGTCGGCGACCTGTCCGGCGAGAAGGACACGCTGGCCCGGATCGTGCGGATCGGGGAGCGCAGCTCGGTGCTGCGGCGCACGGCCGACGACGACGACCCGTACGAGCGGGTGGTCGTGGCCAACGCCGACCAGCTGGCCATCGTCACCGCCCTCGCCGACCCCGAGCCGCGGCCGCGGCTGATCGACCGCTGCCTGGTCGCCGCGTACGACGGCGGTCTCAGCCCGCTGCTCGTGCTCACCAAGTCGGACCTGGCGCCGCCGGACTCCCTCCTGGAGATGTACGGCGCGCTGGGCGTGCCGCACGTGGTCACCACCCGCGACGAGTTCGTCGACGGGGTGGCCGCCGAGCGGGTCCACGAGCACCTCAAGGGGCGGACCACCGCGTTCGTCGGGCACTCCGGCGTCGGCAAGACGACCCTGGTGAACGCCCTGGTGCCGCCGGAGCGCCGGCGCACCACCGGTGTGGTGAACGCGGTCACGGGCCGCGGCCGGCACACCACCACCTCCGCGCTCGCCCTGCCGCTCAACGACAAGGAGGGCGGCTGGGTCATCGACACCCCGGGCGTCCGCTCCTTCGGCCTGCACCACGTCGACCCGTCCCGGGTCATCCTCGCCTTCCCCGACCTCGTGCCGGGGACGGAGAACTGCCCGCGCGCGTGCAGCCACGACGAGCAGGACTGCGCGCTGGACGCCTGGGTGGCGGAGGGACACGCCGATCCGGCGCGGCTCGTCTCGCTGCGCCGGCTGCTCGCGACCCGTGAGCGGCGCGAGGGCGACTGAGCCCGGCCGGCCCGCGTTTGCGGGCGGCCGCGCCGTCCGCGTTTACGGACGACCACGATCGGTAAGGGCATAATCGCACCAAGTGCGACGAAGCAGTCACCGACGGCGTGGGAGGCACTGACGATGGCGTGGCTGCTGGTGGTGGTGGCGGGCTTTCTGGAGACGGGGTTCGCGGTCTGCCTGAAGCTCTCGCACGGGTTCACCCGGCTGTGGCCGACGGTCGCGTTCGCCGCCTTCGCCCTGGGCAGCTTCGGCCTCCTCACGCTCGCCCTGCGCAAGCTCGACGTGGGTCCCGCGTACGCGGTGTGGACCGGAATCGGGGCGGCGGGGACGGCGATCTACGGGATGATCTTCCTCGGCGACGTGGTCTCGACACTCAAGATCATCTCGATCAGTCTGGTCATCGTCGGGGTGATCGGACTCCAGCTGTCCGGCTCCGCGCACTGACCTCCCGCCCGCACCTCCTCGACGGTGGGGACCGCGGGCGCCACGACATGGCTGAGGGCCAGCCGTACGGCGAGTTCGCAGCCCGCCGCCCACCGCTCCCCCGCACAGGCCGCGGTCGCCGCCACCAGCTCGCCGGGCGCGGGCGGGCCCTCGTCGGCGCGGCGCTGGGCGGGGACGGCCGCGGGGCGGGCGCCGGGCCGGGCGGGCCGGGGTGCGGGCAGCCGATCGTCCCAGGCTCCGGTGAGCAGGGACCGCAGCACGGGGCGGGCGGCGGCCCGGGTGACGATCCACTCGGCGACGACGACCAGGTTCCGTTCGGGCGGGGCCGGCACGGCGAGCAGCCGCCGGACGCCCTGCAGATAGCTGTCGGCCTCCCGGTGCACCAGGGCGCGGGCGAGGCCCTCCTTGCTGCCGAACTCGTTGTAGAGGGTCTGCCGGGAGACCCGGGCGGCGACGGCCAGGTCCGCCATGCGCACGGTGGACCAGGACCGGTGCGCGAGCGCGGCGAGCGCGGCGTCGAGCAGGGCCTCGCGGGCAGTCGGCATCGGCGCCTCCCGGACCAGGGAATCGTTTCCGTGCCCAGCGTCGACAGGCGTCCGGGCACTGTCAAGGGGCCGCCCGTGGACGGTTCGCCGCGCCGGGATCACCCCGGGTTAGAGTGCCGACCATGGCCGATTACCACGATGATCTGCGTCTCGCCCACGTCCTCGCGGATGCCGCCGACGCGGCCACCATGGACCGTTTCCAGGCGCTCGACCTCAAGGTCGAGACGAAGCCGGACATGACTCCGGTGAGCGAGGCCGACAAGGCAGCCGAAGAACTGATCCGGGGGCAGCTCCAGCGGGCCAGGCCGCGCGACGCGATCCTGGGCGAGGAGTTCGGCGTGGAGGGCTCGGGCCCGCGCCGCTGGGTGATCGACCCGATCGACGGTACGAAGAACTACGTGCGCGGGGTACCCGTCTGGGCGACCCTGATCGCCCTGATGGAGGCCGGGGACACCGGATTCCAGCCGGTGGTGGGCGTGGTGTCGGCCCCGGCGCTCGGCCGGCGCTGGTGGGCGGCGAAGGGCCTGGGCGCGTACACCGGGCGCAGTCTCGCCTCGGCGACCCGGATCGGGGCCTCGAAGGTGTCCTCCCTGGCGGACGCCTCCTTCGCGTACTCCTCGCTGGACGGCTGGGAGGAGCAGGGCCGCCTCGACGGCTTCCTGGACCTCACGCGCGCGTGCTGGCGGACCCGGGCGTACGGCGACTTCTGGCCGTACATGATGGTCGCCGAGGGCTCGGTGGACATCTGCGCGGAGCCGGAGCTGTCGCTGTGGGACATGGCCGCGGTGGCGGTCGTGGTGCAGGAGGCGGGCGGTACGTACACGGGTCTGGACGGCCGGCACGGTCCGCACAGCGGGAACGCGGCCGCGTCGAACGGCCTGCTCCACGGCGAGCTGCTGAGCTACCTCAACCAGGAGGCCGCGGCGGGCTGAGCGCCCGGCCGGGCCCTCCGGAACATCGGCGTTCGAGCGCCCTCGGCACTCCCCGAGGGCGCCTCGCGCGCCCCCTTGTCGAGCCCCTGCCCCGGTGCCACTCTGAGAGTCCCCCCACTTGTGAACTTGTGAATCCGTTCTCGTTGAAGGCGGGAACGCTTCACCAAGGAGGTGGCTCCGCCCATGCTCGTCCGTGACGCCATGAGCACCGTGGTCCTCACCATCGGCCCCGCCCACACCCTTCGACAGGCCGCCCGGCTGATGGCGGCGCGCCGCGTCGGCGCGGCCGTGGTCCTGGACGGGGACGCCGGACTCGGCATCCTCACCGAACGGGACATCCTCAAGTCGCTGGCCCGCGACCAGAACCCCGACACCGAGACCGCCGGCTCCCACACCACCCACGAGGTCGTCTTCGCCGCCCCCACCTGGACCCTGGAGGAGGCGGCGGAGGCCATGACGCACGGCGGCTTCCGCCATCTCGTGGTGCTCGACGGGCACGGCCCCGTCGGCATCGTCTCGGTCCGGGACATCATCCGCTGCTGGGTCCCGCTGCACAGCGTCGCGGGATGACGCGGAGGCGGGCCGGAATCCGTGGGGATTCCGGCCCGCCCCCTCTTTCGGCGGGCGCCCTCGGCCGCGCAGGGCCTGGATCGCGACGTCGAGCCGCCCGCCGAAGTCCCCGTCCGCCCGCGGAGATCGTCGATCACCGCCGTGGGCGTACACGATCCTATAATGGACATTGTCCAGGTCAAGTGATCATCCAAAGTCACACGCGTTCGGGAAGCCGGGGCGCCGACTGTTACCCTGGCCCCCATGAGCGACCTGTTGGAACGACTGCGCGGACGCGGCTGGCGGATGACCGCGCAGCGACGCGTCGTGGCCGAGGTCCTCGACGGGGATCACGTACACCTGACCGCCGACGAGGTCCACGCCCGCGCCGTGACGCGGCTCCCCGAGATCTCGCGCGCGACCGTCTACAACACGCTCGGCGAGATGGTCACCCTCGGCGAGGTGCTCGAAGTCGCGACCGACGGCCGCGCCAAGCGGTACGACCCCAACGCCCACCGACCGCACCAGCACCTGGTCTGCGGCCGCTGCGGGGCGATCCGGGACGTCCACCCGGCGGGCGACCCGCTGGCGGACCTTCCCGACACGGAGCGCTTCGGCTTCACGATCTCGAACGTCGAGGTCACGTACCGCGGCATCTGCCCGAGCTGCGCGACCTCCGCCTGAGCACGACTCCCCGAGAAGGCCCCCGCCACGGCGGGGGCCTTCTCGCCGTGCCACAGGCTCCCGTGCGCACACGACGAAGGCCCGGATCCAGTGACTGGATCCGGGCCTTCGCTTCTACTGAGTAGCGGGGACAGGATTTGAACCTGCGACCTCTGGGTTATGAGCCCAGCGAGCTACCGAGCTGCTCCACCCCGCGTCGGTAGACACGACTCTACGGGACGCCGCGCGGCCGGTGCAAATCGATTGAACGGCGCCACCGTCACGCGGTCAGCTCCTGGTGGAGCGCCTCGCTCAGCCGCGCGGCCCGCTCCGCGACCTCGGCCGGACCCAGCTCCACCGCGCGGGCGCACCAGCGGCGCCCCTCGGTCAGCTCTCCGCGGCGCGCCGCGAGCAGGGCGAGCCGGAGCGCGGCGCGGCCGTGGCCGGCCCGGGCGGCCCGGGTCCACCAGAGGGACGCCTCGCGCTCGCTGCCCTCGCGGGCGAGGAGCAGCCCGAGGTTGAAGGCCCCGTTGCGGCTGCCGGCCTCGGCCGCCTCGCGGTACCAGCGGTCGGCCTCGGCCAGGTCGCCGCGCCCGGCGGCGAGCATGCCCACCCGCACCTGGGCGCGCCGGTGGCCCTGCTGGGCCGCCCGCTCGTACCACTCCTCGCACTCGCTCTTCTCCTCCCGGGGCGCGCCGAGGACGGCCGGGCCCGGGTCGGGGCGGCGGGCGTCGAGCACCGAGGCGAGCCGGAAGGCGGCCTCGGCGCTGCCGCCGCCGGCCGCGCAGCGCAGGTGCCGCTCGGCGGTGCGCTCGTCACCGTCACGGAGCGCGGCGATGCCGACCTGGAGCGCGGCCTCGGTGTGCCCGGCGGCCGCTGCCCGCTCGTACCAGACGAGGGCCGTGCGGTCGTCGTCGCGGCCGGCGTGGAGGATGCCGAGGTTGAAGGCGGCGTCGACGCTGCCGGCCTCGGCGGCCTTGGAGAACCACGGCTCGGCGCCGTTGGCGTCGCCGGCCTGGAGGAGGAGCACGGCGAGGGCGTTGGCGGCCTCGCGGTGGCCCGCGTAGGCGGCGCGGCGGTACCACTGCTCGGCCTGCGGGATGCGGTCCTGGGCGGCGCAGAGCAGCCCGAGGTTGTAGGCGCCGTTCACGTCGCCCGCGTCCATGGCCGCCCGGTACCAGCGCTCGGCGGTCTGCTGCTCTCCGCGGGCCGCGTGGAGCGCGCCGAGGGCGTTGGCGGCGTTGCCGTCGCCGTCCTGGGCGGCGCGCAGCCACCAGACGGCGGCGCTCTCCTCGTCGCCGGCGTCGCGGAGCAGGAAGCCGAGGGCGCAGGCGGCCTTGGCCTCGCCCTCCTTGGCGGAGCTGAGGTACCAGCGGCCGGCCTCCTTGAGCTCGCCGCGGTGCTCCAGGATCGCGCCGAGGTGGAGCGCGGCCCGCCGGTGGCCGCGGGCGGCGGCCTGCCGGAACCACTGCTCGGCCTCGGAGGGCTCGCCGGCGGCCTCGCCGACGGCCGGTCCGGGTGCGCCGCCGACGGGTGCGGCGGCGGGCGCGCCGGTGGGCACGAGGGCGCCGGTGCCGGGGACGCGGAGGCGGGTGCCGGTGTCGTGCGGGCCCCGGGTGGTCTCGGTGGCGCGCCGCTCCAGGGCGAGGGCGAGGCGGTAGGCGGCCTCGCGGTGCCCCTGCTCGGCGGCGGCGCGGAGCCAGCGCTCGGCGCCCACGTCGCTGCGGTGCTCCAGGAGGTCGGCGAGGGCGTAGGCGCCGAGGGCGTGGCCCTGCTCGGCGGCCTGGCGGAGCCAGTACTCGGCGGCCGGCTCGTCACCGCGCTCGCGGTGGTGGCGGCCCAGGGCGTGGGCGGCGGGTGCGGAGCCGGCGACGGCGGCGACGCGCCACCAGCCGGCGGCCTCGTCGGCGTAGCCGCGCTGGTGGAGCAGGACGCCGAGGTTGTTCGCGGCGGCCCGGTCGCCCTCGGCGGTGGCGGCGCGGAGGAAGGGCTCGGCGCCGTCGAGGTCGCCGCGGCGCAGCAGCAGCGCGCCGAGCGCGCTCATCGAGGCGAGGTCGCCGTGCTCGGCGGCGCGCCGGTGACGGGCCTCGGTCTCGGTCTCGTTCTCGGCATCGGTCTCGGCGGTGGTGTCGACGGCCGCATCGACGGCCCCTACTGCCTCGATGATCTCGTCCGCGGCGTTTCTGGCATGCCGCTGCACAAACCGCCCTGTCTCCAACAGAGTTGCCCTGTCCCCCATAAATACCATCGTCGCACCACCCGCAACCCGAGCACACCTGGTATACCGCAGCCAGTGAGGTCACTCAGCGTTTTGTCGACATGCCCACAGAGAGACAAGTCAAACACGACTCACGCCAACTCGCCCCTTCCCTACCGCTCTTCAGGCCCCCCGCGCACGCCGACACACGACGAGGGCCCGGATCCTTATGGATCCGGGCCCTCGTCCTCTGAGTAGCGGGGACAGGATTTGAACCTGCGACCTCTGGGTTATGAGCCCAGCGAGCTACCGAGCTGCTCCACCCCGCGTCGGTGAAACCACCGTATCACGGACGCGGGATGGAAAACCTCAGGTCAGCCGCTTGATCCCGTCGTCTTGAGCTTGGCCCCGGCCGCCGCGGCGCGGTCGAGCGCCGCCTGGAGGTCCTTCTGGGCCTGGCCGTAGGCCGTCCAGTCGCCCTTCGCCAGGGCGGCCTCGCCCGCGTCGTAGGCCGTCTGGGCGTCGGCGATGGCCTGCTTGAGCGCGGCGTCGTTGGACGCCGGCGGCGGGTTGCCGGTGCCCGGCGGGGTCGTCGGCGAGGTCGGCGGCGGCGTGGTGGGCGCGTCGACCCCGAAGACCGCGTTCAGCGCCTTGGTGAGGTTGTCCTCGAACACCGTGGTGTCCTTGGTCGTGTCACCGTCCGGCTGGTCGGCGTCCACGTACGACACCGCGACCTTCTTGAGGAGCGGGTAGAGCGCGTTGCGTCCCTGGGCGTACACCGGCTCCACGTACAGGAATCCGCCGTCGAGCGGGACGGTCAGCAGGTTGCCGTACTGGATGTCCGAGTCGGCGCCCTTCAGGTCCCGGACGAAGGTGGCGACGGAGGGCAGACCGTTGAGCTTGCTCTGCACCTGCGCCGGCCCCGGCACGTCCTCGGTGACCCGCAGCAGTCTCAGCCGGCCGTACTCCTTGCTGGTGGCGTCGGCGTCGACCGCCATGAAGGCACCCAGGTTGGGCCGCCCGTTCGGCGTGAACGTCGTCGTCAGCGAGAAGCGCTGGGCCGTGTCCCCGGGCATCTTCATGCTCAGGTAGTACGGCGGGACCGCGTTGCCGTCCTTGTTGGTCGGGTCGTCCGGCACCTGCCAGGCGTCCGAGCCGCTGTAGAACTGCGCGGGGTCGGTGACGTGGTAGCGGGTCAGCAGCTCGCGCTGGACCTTGAACATGTCCTGCGGGTACCGCAGGTGCTGCATCAGGTCGCCGGCGATCTCGGACTTGGCCTTGACCGTGCCCGGGAACGCCTTCATCCAGGTCTTCAGGACCGGGTCCTGGGTGTCCCACTGGTAGAGGTTCACCGTGCCGTCGTAGGCGTCGACGGTGGCCTTGACCGAGTTGCGGATGTAGTTGACCTGGTTCTGCTGGGCGACGACGGCGCGCTGCTGGTTGCCGACGGTCAGCGAGTCGGCCGTGGTGTCGCCGAGCGTGGTGCGCGAGGCGTACGGGTAGCCGTTCGTCGTCGTGTACGCGTCGACGACCCACTGGATCCGGCCGTCGACGACCGCCGGGTAGGCGTCGCCGTCGATGGTCAGCCAGGGCGCGACGGCCTCGACGCGCTGCTTGGGCGTGCGGTTGTAGAGGACCCGCGAGCCCTCGCCGATCGCTCCCGAGTAGAGGATCTGCGGCTCGCTGAACGCGACGGCGTAGGCCGCGCGGTTGAAGGTGCTGGAGAGGTCGACCCCGCTCTTGCCCTCGTAGCTGGTGGTCTTCTCGCCGTTCTCCTCGTAGTCCAGCTCCTTCTGCGGGCCGCCCACGATCGAGTACTGGTCGGTCTTCTCGCCGTAGTAGATCCGCTGCTGGTAGCTGCCGAGCATGCCCTTCGTGGGCAGTCCCGCCTCGGTGAAGACCGGCGAGCCGTTGGCGTCCGTCTGGGTACCCGAGGCCATGATCGCGCCGTAGCCGTGGGTGTAGGTGAAGTGGTCGTTGATCCAGTTCCGCTTGGGGATGCCCTTGATGTTGAGCTCGCGGAGGCCGACGACCGTGTCCTTGCCCTGGTAGCGGTCGACGTCCAGGGTGGTCGGGAACTGGTAGTACTTCCGCTTCTGCTCCAGCTGCTGGAACGTCGGCGACACGATGTTCGGGTCGAGGACGCGGTAGCTGGCCGCCGAGTCGGCGTCGTTGCGCAGCTGGTCCTTCGCCTTCACGGTCGACTTGCCCGAGTAGTTCTCGAGCTTCGTCTCGTCGATCGCGTACGCCTTGCGGGTCGCGTCGATGTTCTTCTTGATGTACTCCGCTTCCTTGGCCTGCTCGTTCGGCTGGACCTGGAACTTCTGCACGATGGCCGGGTAGAGGCCGCCGATCAGGACCGCGGAGAGCACCATCAGACCGAAGCCGATCACCGGCAGCTGCCAGGTGCGGCGCCAGAGCGTCGCGAAGAACAGCACGGCGCAGATCGCGGCGATGCAGAACAGGATGGTCTTCGCCGGCAGGTAGGCGTTGGCGTCGACGTACCGCAGGCCCGTCCAGTTGCCGGTGGCCTTGAAGTCGCTGGACTTCACGGCCAGGCCGTACCGGTCGAGCCAGTACGCCACGGCCTTCAGCGCCACGAAGACGCCGAGCAGCACCGAGAGGTGCCCGGTGGCCGCGGCGGTGGCCCGCGCGCCCGGGCTGGTGATCCGCAGCCCGCCGTACAGGTAGTGCGTGAGCGCGGCGGCGATCAGCGACAGGACGACGGCGGCGAAGCCGAAGGCGAGCAGGAAGCGGTACCAGGGCAGGTCGAAGGCGAAGAACGACACGTCGAGACCGAACTGCGGGTCCTTCTGGCCGAACTCCACGCCGTTGACCCACATCAGCCACGTGCGCCACTGGCCCGAGGCGGACGCGCCGGCGATCAGCGCCACCAGGGCGGTGACCGCGAGCAGCACCCACTTCTTGAACGGCGCGAGGCCCATCCGGTACCGGTCGAGGCTCTGCTGCTCCAGCGACATCGCGCTGAGCGGCGGCCGGAGCCGGTACGCCAGCCAGATGTTCAGGCCGACGGCGAGCCCCATCAGGAGGCCGAAGACGGCGAAGAGGCCGATCTTCGTCCACAGGGTGGTGGTGAACACGGACGAGTAGTCGACCGAGCGGTACCAGAGCCAGTCCGTCCAGAACCCGGCGAACATCACGAAGGCCATGGCCAGCACGGCCAGGACCCCGAGTGTCATGAGCAGGGTTCGGGCCCGCCGGGACGGCCGGCCGACTCTCATCCTCGGCCCGGACGGGCTACCGCCGCGGTCCGGCATCTGGAAAGCCAACGTGCGCCCCTCGATGTTGATGCGTCTGAAAGCAGGCCCAGCGATCGTAGAGCCCAATGGTGCAACTTACTGAGGCTTTACCTAGTTCCCGTATTCAGGGGAAGAGGAGGCAGGATATTGGTCATGTCCAACGTTTCCCCCTCCGGCCCGGCGATGGCCGCGAGCCCCCTCACCCGCGCGGTGCTCGAGATCGACGAGTACGCGGCGGGCCTCGGCTGGGACCAGCCGGCCCGCCTCTTCGCCCTGGTCGACACCGCACGGCTGCGTGCCAAGGAACCCAGGCTCGCCTCCCAGCTGGGCCTGGGCGACGACGCCACCGCCTACACCCCGATCGAGCAGGAGAAGCTGCCGCGCGGGAAGCCCCTCGACGAGTTCCTCGGCACGATCGCCTGGCCCGCCGGGGTCGCCGGCTGCGCCATGACGGTGGAGCGGCTCATGCTGCCGCCCTCAGCCGAGGCGCAGGTCCCGCAGGGCCTGAACGAGAAGCAGCTCGCCAAGTGGGTGGCCGCCCACCCGGACCGCCAGGAGGTCCGGATGACGGTGGCCGTGCTGCGCGGCGGCGCCCGCGAGGCGGCCATCCGGCTGCGCGAGAAGGACACCGCCACCGAGGTCCTGACCGGCCCCGACCTGGTGCCGGGCCTCGCCGAGGCGCTCACGGCCACCTTCGAGGGCTGACCTCCGCACGACGACGCGGAAGGGGCGCCCGGTCACGGACCGGGCGCCCCTTCTCCCGTACTCCCGGACCGCGCCCGGCGTACGGACCTAGCTCTTCGAGCAGCTCGGCAGGGACTTCGTGTCGCCCGCGCGGAGCTTCTCCAGGGACTTCGTGGCGTCCTCGATGGTGTCCACCCTGACGAGGGTGAGGCCGTCCGGGATGTCGCGCGCCGCCGTCTCGCAGTTGTCGGCCGGGGTGAGGAAGTACTGGGCTCCGGCGTTCCGCGCGCCGACCAGCTTCATCTCGATGCCGCCGATCGGGCCGACCTTGCCGTCGTCGTCGATGGTGCCCGTGCCGGCGATGAAGCGGCCGCCGGTGAGGCTCTCCGGGGTGAGCTTGTCGACGATGCCGAGCGCGAACATCAGCCCGGCGCTGGGACCGCCGACGTCGGCCAGCTTGATGTCGATGGTGAACGGGAAGACGTGGTCGGTGCCGGCCTGGATGCCGACGACGGCCCGGTCCCCCTCCTCCGAGGTGGTGGTCGTGATGACCACCTTCCGGGTGGCGGTGGGCTCCTTGCGGGCCTTCTCGGCGGCGGCCGCCTCCTTGGCGGGGACGATCGTGAACTCGACGTCCTGGCCGGGCTTGCGCTTGACGACCTGCTTGGCCACGTCCGCCTGCGCGGTGATCGCCACCCCGTCCACGGCCTTGATCACGTCACCGGCGTGCAGCTTGCCCTCGGAGGGCGAGCCCTTGATCACACTGCCGACGACGACCCGGGAGACGACCGGGATG
This sequence comes from Streptomyces sp. NPDC014891, assembly GCF_043081085.1. Lineage (NCBI taxonomy): Bacteria > Bacillati > Actinomycetota > Actinomycetes > Kitasatosporales > Streptomycetaceae > Streptomyces > Streptomyces sp. NPDC014891. The sequence continues at coordinate 538,126 of NZ_JBIBWF010000005.1, forward strand.
CCCAGTTCCCTGAGGGCGGCCACCTTGGCGCTCTCCTGGGACTGGCTGAACTCCTCGGCGTTCTCCTGGGTCGACTCCTCCTCGGTCTTGCCGTCCGGGTAGAGCGTGTCGTGCGGCACCACCACGTTGTCGTGGGCCAGCCAGCCGTAGACGGCCTCGACGGCGTTCATCTTGTAGTCCGCGCTGGTGACCCGGACCGTCGTCATGTTGAGGTGCCCGTCGGTCGGGTAGGTCTTGCGTCCCGAGATGTGCAGCACAGGCTCTCCCCTGGCCTCGCCGAGGGTGTTGACCGTGGGGCCGGGACTCATCTCCGCGTACGGCACCGGGATCAGGACGCCCGCGATCAGCAGGCAGATCAGGACCAGGGTGGAGGCGAGCATCGTCGCGGTGCGGCGTGGCATGGAACGACAGTACGGGACTCGCCTGTGGGTGCACCCCTGGGGCGGTCCGTACGAGGAGGCCCGGCGTCAGCTCGTCGGCGAGGCGGCGGCACCACCGGCGGCGGCGGCCGGTTCGCGCTCGGGGCGTACGGATTCGGGGGTCGTGGCGTGGGCGCGTTCCATCGCGTCCCGGAAACGGGCGTAGCCGGCGAGTTCGGCCACGTCGCCTATCGTCTTGTTCCTCGAAGCCCAGCTTCCCCATATCGCCGCGCCGACGACTGCGAAAAGCGGAATCAGCAACCAGGCCAGCGCTGCCATCCCGACCTCCCATCCCCAGTGAGTTGATCAGCAGACTCTGTCATCCGTGGGGTCAACGCTCGCGCGTGGGGGGCGGTTACGCAAATCGGGCGTTCGGCTACGCGCCGTCGGCGCGTCGCCTTGCCCTCGGGGGAGAACCGGCAGGTCGGGAAGGGCCGGCGTCAGCGGGCCCCGAGCGTGCGGCCGGGGGCGCACCCGATCAGGGGGCGGCGGGCCTCAGCAGGACCCCACCCACTCCTCCGTGCCGTCCGAGAAGGTCTGGTGCTTCCAGATGGGGACCTCGTGCTTGAGGTCGTCGATGAGCTTGCGGCAGGCCTCGAAGGCCTCGCCGCGGTGCGGGCAGGAGACGGCCACGACGACCGCGATGTCGCCCACGCCCAGGTCCCCCACCCGGTGGACGGCGGCCAGCGCGCGCACCGGGTAGTCGGCGACGACCTTCTCGGCGACCCGGCGCAGCTCGGCCTCGGCGGTCGGATGGCTGGAGTAGCCCAGACGGTCGACGTCGGCGCCGCCGTCGTGGTTGCGCACGGTCCCCACGAAGAGCGTGGTGCCGCCGGAGGCGTCGTCCCCGACCGCCCGGAAGACCTCGTCGAGGGAGAGCGGGGTGTCCCGGATCGCGAGGAGCTTGATCGGGTCGGCGGCGGCCTGCTCGCCGGGGTGGTCAGACGTCGGTGCCATGCGTCCATCGTGCCGTACGCGCGCGAGATCCCGGAATAGCGGATTCGACCGGTCGTCGGCGGCCCCTGTAGGAGGGTCCTACAGGGCGCCGGGCGCCCCGGTCAGATGCCCCGCCGCTTCCGCATCTGCCGGACCAGCGCCGCCGTGCCCAGCAGGGCCACCGTCGCGCCGGCCGCGCCCGCCGCCGTGGCGTCCTTGCGGCCCAGCCGGCGGCCGGCGACCGTGTGGCGGCCCTCGACCTCCTCCAGGAGCGCCGCGAGGACCTCCTCGTTGGTCCACTTCGGCCGCCAGCCGGCGTCGTGCAGGCGTCCGACGCTGACCACCCACGGGTGCATCGTGTACGCGAGGTCGCCGGCCGGGGACGGGGTGAGCCCGATCCGGTGGAGCCGGGCCGCGGCGCCGAGGGCGACGGCGGAGGGCAGCTCCATGCGGCGGATCCCGGAGAGCTCCTCGACCTCCTCCTGTTCGAGCCAGCCGTCGCAGCCGACCGCGAACTCGCCCTCGACCTTTTCGAGGGCCGCGTACTCCAGGGCGCTGACCAGGTCGTCGACGTGGCAGAACTGCCAGGTGGGCCGGGAGCCCGCGACGACGAGCAGCCGGGGCGACTCGAAGTAGCGGGTCAGCGCCGTGTCCGTGCCGCCGACGAGGACGGCGGGGCGGACCACGGTGACGTTGAGGCCGGGGTGCGCGCGGGGGGCCCGCCGGCCCAGCCGCTCGATCTCCAGCATGTCCCCGACGCCGGTGGCCTCGGCCGTGGCCCTGAGCTCGGCGTCCTCGGAGAGCGGGATGTCGTTGTCGGACAGGGCCCCGTAGACCATGGCGGAGGTGCACAGCACCACCCGGTGGACCCCCGCCGCGGCCGCGGCGGTCAGCACGGTCTGGGTGCCCCGGACGTTGTAGGCCGTCCGGGCGGCGGGGTCGGTCTCCAGGTCGAGGTCGACGGCGAGGTGCACGACGACGTCCGCGCCCCGCAGCTTCTCGGCGATGGCCGGGTCGCGCACGTCGAGGATGTGCCACTCGGCCTCGGCGACCTCGCCCCGTCGCTCGTCGAGGGCGACGACCTTCTTGATCTCGTCGGACGCGGCGAGGCGCCTGGTCAGCAGGTCGCCGACGCCGGAAGCGGCACCGGTGACCGCGACGACGGGGCCACGCCCGGCGGACCGGGTTGAGGGGTTTCGCGCTCCGCGAACCTGTGGATCTGGGGAACTCACCGGGCGTCTCCAGCGGTTGTCTTCAGTACGTACACGCATGACGCGTACGGACCAGGTGGCGTCCATCCTGCCGCAGGGCACGGTCCGGCGGAGCACCGAGCCCGTTTCCGGCCCGGATGTCTACGCTGGTGGTGTGCGGGGCCTGTCTGGACAGGCCCTGGTCGGGCAGTCGCCGTCGGCAGGAGGCCGGCGGCCCTACGAGCCGAGGAAACCTGTGAGTGACACCCCATTCGGATTCGGCCTTCCGCCGGAGGAGCCGGAGAACGGCGACGAGGGCAAGAAGAAGGACCCCGCCGGAGGTGGCCAGGGGTCCGGCGGCCAGAGCGGCAACCCCTTCGGGGCGAACCCGTTCGGCTTCGGCGGACTGCCCGGCATGGGCGGACTCGGCGGGCCGGGCGGTCAGGGCGGTGCGGACAACCCGTTCGCGGCGATGTTCGGCTCGCTGAACCCCAACGACCTCGGGGCGGCCTTCCAGCAGCTCGGCCAGATGCTGAGCTACGAGGGCGGTCCCGTGAACTGGGACATGGCCAAGCAGATCGCGCGTCAGGTGGTGGCCCAGGGCACCGCCGACGGCACCAAGGACGCCAGCGTGGGCCCGGCGGAGCGGTCCGCGGTCGAGGAGGCCGTGCGCCTGGCCGACCTGTGGCTGGACGGCGTGACCTCGCTGCCCTCGGGGGCGAGCACGGCCGTGGCGTGGAGCCGCGCGGAGTGGGTCGAGGCGACGCTGCCGGCCTGGCAGCAGCTGGTGGACCCGGTCGCCGAGCGGGTCGGCACGGCGATGGGCGACGTCCTGCCGGAGGAGATGCAGGCCATGGCCGGCCCGCTGATCGGCATGATGCGCTCCATGGGCGGCGCCATGTTCGGCCAGCAGATCGGGCAGGCCGTCGGCGCGCTCGCGGGCGAGGTCGTCGGCTCGACCGACGTCGGCCTGCCGCTCGGACCCGCGGGCCGGGCCGCGCTGCTGCCGCTGAACGTGGAGGCCTTCGGCAAGGACCTGGGCGTGCCCTCCGACGAGGTGCGGCTCTACCTGGCGCTGCGCGAGGCCGCCCACCAGCGTCTCTTCGCGCACGTGCCGTGGCTGCGCGCGCACCTGTTCGGCGCCGTCGAGGGGTACGCGCGGGGGATCAAGGTCGACACCTCGAAGCTGGAGGAGGCGGTGGGGCAGCTCGACCCGACGCACCCGGAGCAGCTTCAGGAGGCCCTTCAGCAGGGCATGTTCCAGCCGGAGGACACCCCGGCGCAGAAGGCCGCCCTGGCCCGTCTGGAGACGGCCCTGGCCCTCGTCGAGGGCTGGGTGGACGCGGTGGTCCACGAGGCCGCGAAGTCGCGCCTCACGTCGGCGGACGCGCTGCGCGAGACGCTGCGCCGGCGCCGGGCCTCGGGCGGTCCGGCCGAGCAGACCTTCGCCACGCTGATCGGTCTGGAGCTGCGGCCGCGGCGGCTGCGGGACGCGGCGCGTCTGTGGGCGTCGCTGACGGACGCGCGCGGGGTCGACGGCCGTGACGGTCTGTGGGAGCACCCGGACATGCTGCCGACGGCGACCGACCTGGACGACCCGGACGGCTTCGTGCACCGCGAGCACCTCGACTTCTCCGAGATCGACAAGATGCTCGGCGAGGCCGCCAAGGGCGACGCCCCGGAAGACGGGGACGGCAAGGAGTGACCCTGCACGACGACGCGGTCCTCGTCCTCAAGGGGTACGAGGACCAGCCGGAGCTGCGCGACCTCTATCTGGAGCACCTGGACGCGCACCCGGACGGCATGTACAAGCCCTGCGGGGCCGGACACCTGACCTCCAGTGCGCTGGTGCTCGATCCCGGGCGCGGGCGGGTGCTGCTGACGCTGCACCGGAAGCTGGGCATGTGGCTGCAGATGGGCGGCCACTGCGAGGAGGGCGACACGACGGTCGAGGCGGCGGCGCTGCGGGAGGCCGCCGAGGAGTCGGGGATCCCGGGTCTGACGCTGCTGCCGGGCGGCCCGGTGCGGCTCGACCGGCATGCGATCCCGGCGCCCTGCCACTGGCACCTGGACGTGCAGTACGCGGCGCTGGCCCCGGCCGGCGCGGTGGAGCAGATCAGCGAGGAGTCGCTGGACCTGCGCTGGTTCGCCTACGACGAGGTGGCGGGCGTGGCGGACGCGTCGGTGGTCCGCCTCGTGGAGAGCGCGCTGGCGCGGCTCTAGCGGGGGGCGGGAGAGGGGGCGGTCGCCGGTCGGCGGCCGCCCCCTCTCCCGTGCGCGTGCCTAGTTCCAGGCGTTGTTCTGGTTCTGGGCGTGGGATCCGTGCTGTCCGGCGCCGAACTGCGCGGCGAGGCCCTGGCCGATGGCCGCGTTCTGCGGGGGCATGACCTCGCTGGGCTGGACGAGTGCGAAGCCCTGGCCGAGGAAGCTGAGCTCCCAGCCCTCGCCGGTGTTGCCGCGGCGGCTGCGGACGTTCGAGTTGTGCGTCTGCGCCTGCATCTGGACGCGCAGCCCGGTGGACCAGGCGACGATGGCGTCCGCGTCGACGCTGACGTACTTCTCGGGGGTGACGTGCATCATCAGCGGCTGCCCCGAGGTCATCAGGGCGACCCGGCCGCGGCCGGAGATGTTGAGCTGGTACTTGCCGGTGCCGGAGACGCCGTACTGGCTGTCGACGGCGATGACCTCGGTGTGGAGGGTCGAGTCGAGCGCGAGGACGTAGGCGCTGTCGACGGTCAGGCCCTCCTGCTCGACGTCCACGATGTGCACGTACTGGGCGAGGTTGGCGAAGTAGACCGTGCCCTGGCCGGAGCAGCGCATGAGGTCGAGACCCTCACCGGTGCGGGCCTGGGCCCGCCGCTGGCCGGGGGTCTTGTACTCGCCGTCGAAGTCGACGAGTCCCTGGTACGCGACCATGGCGCCCTTGCGGGCCAGGATGTCGTCCTGCCCGGTGAGGGTGACCCGCAGGAGCTGCGGGTTCTGGATGACGTACCGCTCCTGGCTCTGCTGTTCGGCGTGGTTGAAAAGCGGGCTCTGCATGGTGTGTTCTCGCTCCCCCTCAGCCCCGGACCCGCAGGCGGTCGGTGCTGTCCTCGCTCGGCTGTACGACGACGATGCCCTGGCCCGAGAAGGCCATCTGGAAGGCCTCGCCGCTGCCCCGCCCGATGAGGGAGGAGGCCTTGAAGCTGCGCTTGCCCTTGACCTTGAGCGACGGCGACCAGGCGACGAGCGCGTCGGGGTCGACGTACGTCTCGTCGTCGCCGCGGCCGCAGTCGACGACGATCGGCGTGCCACGCGAGGTCAGGGCGACCCAGCCGGTGCCGGCGATCTCGACGTTGAACAGGCCCTGGCCGGCGAACTTCGCGAGCCCCTTGACCCGCTCGACGCCCCACTGGAGGTGGGCGTCGAAGGCGAGCAGGTTGGTGCCGTTGACCGAGATCGAGTCGTTCTGGAGGTTGATCACGACGACGTCCGCGCCGTAGTCGGCGAGGTAGAGCAGTCCGTCGCCGGAGCACTTCATGATCGGCGCGCCCTCGCCGGTGGCCCACTGCTGGGCGACCTGGCGGACGGCGGGCGGGTTGGGCTCGTAGGTGATGAAGCCCTCGTAGGCGACCATGGAGCCGGTCCGGGCGTAGAGGTCCTGGCCGGAGGCCATGGCCACCTTGAGCATGGTGCGGCCGTGGTTCTCCATCCGGGCCGCGACGGGGGTCGGGGCGTAGCCCGCGAGTTGCTGGTTCATGACTTCGGGCTCCCTCAGACCTCGTAGGGCTGGACGACGATGAAGTTGCCGGGGGCGCCCCGGAACTGGAGGTTCACGGTCTCCCCGCTGTGGCCGGGGTAGGCGTTGCGGCGGAGCCGCACCTGGCTGGAGAGGATGACCTGGGACGCGGACGACCAGGCGACGACGGCCTGGCAGTCGGCGAAGGTGGTCGGCGTGACGGGCAGCACGACGGGCACGCCGTGGGTCTTCACGACGACGGTGCCGGTGCCCTGGAACTGCATGGTGAACAGGGCGCCGCCGGGGATGCCGTGGCCCTCGATGCGCCGCACCTCGTACTGGAGGGTCTCGTCGAACGCGAGGACGTTCTCCGCGGAGACGCAGATGCCGTCTCCCTGGAGCTCGATCGGGTGCAGGTGGGCGCCCTCCTCGGCGAGGAAGACCTGGCCGCGGCCGGTGCAGCGCATCAGCTGCATCTCCTGGCCGGTGGCGTTGCCGACGATCCGGCCGGTGAAGCCGGCGCCCTTGTGGGAGAAGTCGACCTTGCCCTGGTACATGACCATGGAGCCCTGGCGGGCGAGCACGGGCGTGGCGCCCATGGCCAGGTCGACCCGCATGAGCTGCTGGTTCTGCGGGGTCCAGCGGGCGCCGGTGGGCGTCTCCTTGTACGGCGCGAGCGCGGCGTCGAGGCCGGCTCCGGTCGCCGGCGCGCCCTGCGGGACGCCGGGCTGCTGGCCGTACGGGGCGGGCTGGCCGTATCCCGGCGCCTGCGGCGGCTGACCGTACGGGCCGGGCGCCTGCGGCGGGACCTGGCCGGGGTACTGGCCCGGCGGCTGTCCCGGGACCTGGCCGTACGCCGGGGGCTGCTGCCCGTACGGCGCGGGGGCCGGGGCGGGCGGCGGGACCGGGGAGGGGGCCATGGGGGCCACCATCGTCGGCGCCGTGTGCACCGGCTGGGACGGCGGCACGGGCGCGGGCGGGGCCGGCGGCGCGCCGAAGGCGGGGGCCGGGGCGGGCGCCGGAGCCGGCGCCGGAGGGGCGCCGAAGGCGGGCGCGGGCGCCGGGGCCGCGGGGGCTCCGAACGCCGGGGGCGCCGCGGCCTGCGCCGGCGGGGCGAAGCCGGGCGCGGCCTGCTGCTGCGCGGCGGGCTCGTCCTCGGCGACCTCGCCGCCGAAGTTCCGCAGGAGCGCGTCGAGGCCGCCGTCGAAGCCCTGGCCGACCGCGGCGAACCGCCAGACGTCCTTGAGGTAGAAGTCGCCGAGCATCACGGCGCGCTCGGTGGTGAACTCGGCGCCGGTGAAGGCGTACCGCGCGACCTCCTCGCCGCCCGCGACGATCCGCAGGTGGCCGGGGCCGATCTGCGACATCTGGCCGGCGCCGTCGATGGTCGCGGTGAACGACAGCTTGTGGATGTTCGCGGGGATCCGGTCGAGAGTCACGCGGAAGGACTCGGTGTCACCGGACTGCGCCCCGAGCAGCTGGACGGACTCCTCCGGCGTCTTCGGCTGGTTGAAGAACACGAAGTAGCGGTCGTCGGAGAGACGCTCCTCCGCGTCCAGCCCGAAGCAGCTGATGTCGAAGGTCAGTCCCGGTGCCGCGATCTGCACGCCGACGTACAGATCGGTACCCGCGGTGAGATCACTGATCTTGGCCTTGTGGCCGCGTTGGAATTCCCTGGCCATGCGTAACGACCGTCCCCCATCCCGAATGGCGAATGCTCGCGCCAGGCTAGCCGCTGAGTACGACATTGAGACAGCGCAGGTCGTTTTCGGTACCGAATCGGGAAACGCCGGTCACGCAGGCGCACTCCGGGAGTCACTCCCCGCAAGCGGAAGGGGTTACTCCGAGCGAGCGGCGACGCTCAGTCCTCGCGGGTGCCCGGGAGGTGCGGGAGGCGGCCGGCGGCGACCACGCCCTCAAGGTAGCCGCGGGCCCGCTCGGTGCGGGGGTAGGCCTCCAGGAGCCGCCAGAAGCCGGGGCCGTGCCCGGGCACCAGCAGATGGGCCAGCTCGTGCAGGAGGACGTAGTCCACCACGTACTCGGGCATGCCCTGGAGCCGGTGGGAGAGGCGGATGCTGCCCTCCGAGGGGGTGCAGGAGCCCCAGCGGGTGTTCTGGTTGGTGACCCAGCGCACCGAGCCGGGGCGGGCCCGGCCGCCGAAGTACTGCTCGGAGAGCCGCAGCGCCCGCTCGGTCAGCTCGCGGTCGCCGAGGACGCCGCGGCTCTCCTGGGCGGCGAGCTTGTCGAGCATCACCCCGACCCAGCGGCGCTCCTCGGCCTCGGACATCCGGGCCGGGATGAGGACGATCGTCCGGTCGCCCTCCCGGTACGCCGAGACGGTCCTCCGCCGCCGCGGGCTTCTGCGGACCTCGACCGCACTCGTCCCCGCACCGCGGTGCGGGGTGTCGGTCACGCTGCGCTGGGGGTCGGCGGGCACGGCCCCGACGTTACCCGCTGTCAGCACGGGAAGTCCCGCCTCCGGAGTGGTTTCGGCAACGATCCGCTCACGACCCGCGCGATTCGAATGACTAATCGCGCCGCCTGTGGACAACTTTCGGCGGCCGTCCCCGCTCCGGGGCATTCTCGAACCGCGACGGCGAAAGGGCGTCGCCGACCGTGAACTGTCGATCATGAATGCGGGGCGGGGGAAATGCATCCGATGGTGAAGCCGGCGCTGCGGCGCGCCTGGCGGAGTCTGCGCCGCGTGCAGTTCGGGGTGACCCCGGCACACGCGGTGGTGCTCGATCCGGTCGACCAGGAGACGGGCACCCTGCTCGGACTGCTCGACGGAACCCGCGGCACCGAGTTGCTCCGCGCCGAGGCGAGCCGGCTCGGCCTGCCGCAGGGGCGCCTGGAAGGGCTGCTCGGACGGCTCCGGTCGGCGGGACTGCTCGTCGACGCCTCGGCGGGGCGGCCGGGGAGGACCGGCCCGGCGGCCGGCCCGGAGGACGCCTCCCTCGACCCGCTCCGCGCCGACCTCGCCTCCCTCTCCGTCGTGCACCCCGAGCCGGACCGGGCGCTGCGGACCCTGACGGCCCGGCGGGCGGCGCGCGTGCAGGTCCGGGGCGCGGGACGGGTGGGGGCGGCGGTGGCCGCGCTGCTCACGGCGGCGGGCGTGGGCGGGGTGGAGGTCGTCGACTCGGGCCGGGTGGAGCCCTGGGAGACGGGGCCGGGCGGGCTGCCGGCCGAGGCCGTGGGCGAGCGGCGGGCGACGGCGGCCCGCCGCCTGGTCGGCCGGTGGCGCAGATCGCGCTGTCCGAGCGGACCGGGTGAGGGCTCGGGCGGACTCGGGCTGTCACTCGTGGTGGTGACACCGCGGGACGGCCTCGGCGCGTATGTCCCCGATCCGCTCCCGGCGCAGCGCTGGGTCGCCACCGGCACCCCTCATCTGTACGCGGGGGTCGTGGAGGCGACGGGGGTCGTCGGGCCGCTGGTCCTGCCGGGCGGCACGGCGTGCGCGCGATGTCTCCAGGAGGAGCGCACGGACCGCGAGCCGGACTGGCCGCGGTTGCTGGTCCAGTGGCGCTCCGGCGCCCCGCATCCCCTGCCCGCCTGCGACCTGGGGCTCGCGACGGCGGTGGCGGGGCTGGCCGCCGCCCATGCCCTGGCCTTCCTCGACGGGGACCTCCCGGCGAGCACGGGCACCCGGTGGGAGGCGTCACTGCCGTTGACGGAGTGGCGGGCGGAGCGGCTGAGACCGCATCCGGCGTGCCCGTGCGGGGCGGCCCGCGCAGGAGAGGGGGAGCGAGCCTCGGCTGCCGGAGGCACGCAGGACACAATGGCGGGGTAACGGCCCTGCGCGGCACGGCAGGGCCGACCGCCCTGCGCGGTTCGGCAGTCTGGGCATTGGAGGGGCGCGCATGTCTGATCTTCCCCGGAAGGCGGTCACCCGGACCGCCAAGTTGGCCGCGTTGCCGCTGGGCTTCGCGGGCCGGGCCACCTGGGGCCTGGGCAAGCGGATCGGCGGGAGATCGGCGGAGATCGTCGCCCGCGAGCTCCAGCAGCGCACGGCCGAGCAGCTGTTCAAGGTGCTCGGCGAGCTCAAGGGCGGGGCCATGAAGTTCGGGCAGGCGCTGTCCGTCTTCGAGTCGGCCCTCCCCGAGGAGGTGGCCGGGCCCTACCGGGCGGCCCTGACCAAGCTTCAGGACGCGGCGCCGCCCATGCCGACGCGGACCGTGCACGCCGTCCTGGAGGAGCGCCTCGGCGCGGAGTGGCGGGAGCTGTTCCTGGAGTTCGAGGACAAGCCCGCGGCGGCCGCCTCGATCGGGCAGGTGCACCGGGCCGTGTGGCACGACGGGCGCGAGGTCGCGGTGAAGGTGCAGTACCCGGGCGCCGGGGAGGCGCTGCTCTCCGACCTGACGCAGCTCAGCCGGTTCGCCCGGCTCCTCGGGCCGCTGATTCCGGGCATGGACATCAAGCCGCTGATCGCCGAGATGCGCGACCGGGTGTCGGAGGAGCTGGACTACGGGCTGGAGGCGGCGGCCCAGCAGAAGCACGCCGAGGAGTTCGCGGACGACCCCGACGTGCGGGTGCCGGCGGTGGTCCACCGGGGCGACCAGGTCCTGGTGACCGAGTGGATGGACGGCATCCCCCTCGCCGAGGTGATCGCGGACGGTACGGAGGAGCAGCGGGACCGGGCGGGGCAGCTGCTGGCCCGCTTCCTCTTCTCGGGCCCCGCGCGCACCGGGCTGCTGCACGCCGATCCGCACCCGGGGAACTTCCGGCTGCTTCCGGGCGACGGGGACGAGGGGCCGGAGGGCTGGCGGCTCGGGGTGCTCGACTTCGGCACGGTCGACCGGCTGCCGGGCGGGCTTCCGGAGACGATCGGGATCTGTCTGCGGATGACGCTCGAAGGGGACGCGGAGACCGTCTACGAGCTGCTCCGGGCGGACGGCTTCGTGCGGGAGAGCGTGGTGCTCGACCCCGACGCGGTCCTGGAGTACCTACTGCCGATCATCGAGCCGGCCGAGGCGGAGTCGTTCCTGTTCACCCGCGGCTGGATGCGCACCCAGGCGGCCCGTATCGCGGACCCTCGCTCGCCGGCCCATCAGTTGGGCAAGCAGCTCAACCTGCCGCCGTCGTATCTGCTGATACACCGGGTGACGCTGAGCACCATCGGGGTGCTGTGCCAGTTGAACGCGACGGTGCGGCTGCGGGCCGAGCTGGAGGAGTGGCTGCCGGGCTTCACGACGGCCGCCGGCTGACGGGGGCCCGCCGGACGGAGCCGCCGCCGGGAGGGGTCACCACCAGGAGGAGTCGAGGCGGCCCTCGATCGCGCGGATGTTGGCGCGGGCGCAGTCCTCGCAGTAGTAGCAGCGTCGGCCGTTCTCCACCGAGCAGGTCCAGGTCAGCGGCAGGGTGTCGGCCGTCGTGCCGCAGCGATCGCAGACCAGGGGCCCCTCGGGGGTACGGGCGTCGTTCACCCTGGTCACGATAACCCGGTGCGGCGCCCGCGGTCCGGACAACGCACCGCGGGGGCCGGTCCGTTCGGACCGGCCCCCGCGGGGTGCGCCCCTGGGGGCGCGGGTGGGTCAGCGCGTGGCTGTCATCGGCGCAGGTCGTCAGTGCATGACGGCCATGGCCAGCGCGCGGCGGGCACGCAGCGAGACGCGCTCGGCGCGGCGCTGCATGCGTCGGGCGGCGACCAGGCGCACGGCCTGGCGTTCCGCGTCGGCCTCGCGGTGTCGCTCGTGCATATGGGCACGGGCCAGGGCTTCTGGGGCGAGTTGCATTTCACGGGTCCTGTTCTGACGCGCGGTGGGCGCGGCGGAGGGGAAGAAGACTGGGGTCGCGGAGCCGGCGGGCTCGCTGGTGGAAGAGGTCATCGGGGCCTGCTTCTGGGGATCGTGCGTGAGGGGGCGGTCGATGGTTCCGGTGGCGCTCATGCCGCGACCGGGTTCTTGCGCGGACGGCCACGGGGCCGCTTGCGGGCGACGACCACGCCCTGGACGAAGAGCTCGCCGCCCCAGACGCCCCACGGCTCGCGCCGGTCCTGGGCGCCGGCGAGGCAGGCGGCCACGAGGGGGCAGGTCCGGCAGAGGGACTTCGCGTACTCGACGTCGGCCGGGGACTCCGCGAAGAAGACCTCGGGGTCGTAGGCGCGACAGGGGACGGGGACGCCGAGGTTCTCGATGGCGTCGTCGAGCGCGGTGAGCGTGCTGAGGGGGGTCAAAGCGGGGTCCTCCGTGGGGCGGCCGGGCTGGGTGATCGTTTCGGAAGGCGGTACGGACGGGGCGTGCGCTTCGAGTTGCACGGTGGTCTTTCCTCGTCTGGTCGATCCGGCCTGTTGACCGGGGTTTCGGCTGGTACCGGGGTGCGTCTGTCCCGAGGCGTCCTCGTGTCGTCGCCCCCGTTCGGGAGCAAACAAAAGGGCCGCGGATCCCGGGTGGGGTTCCGCGGCCCTGAAGGCGCCGGTCTGATCATCGATCAGACTGGATCACTCCAGGGTTCGAGCCCACGGAAGGCCCACATCATGTGGTGGTGCGTCGTCGTCTGCTGGGTTCCGGCACCGGTCGCCGCAAAGTCATAGGCCTTGGCCTTGCCTGCTGCTCCTGCTTCCAGTGCCTTGGTCGGTCGCTCATTGCGAAGCTCCACGGCAGGGCGCAGACCGGCGCCGGCAAGGCCGGAGACGGGCAGACCGGTGCCAATGAACGCCGAGCCGGAGAGGCCGAGCGAGCAGGCGGAGACGACGGAGCGATCGGTCATTTTGGCGGTGCTGACGAAGCCGGCGCGGCTGGTGAAGCCGGCGGTGCTGGTCTGAATGACGTTGCTGATCACGTGGAATCGCCTCCTCTCGGCGTCTCGGAGGGCTCGGGTGCGAGCCGGACCCTCATGTTTATTTGGACAAGTACAGCACAGAGACAGGGCTTCTCAGAAGCCGCTGTTCCGTGGTTAAGAACCTATGGGGCTTGACGGGGCAGGCGCAAACTATTTTTCCGACGAGTTTTCCTCAGTCCTCGTCGAGGCCCGTCCCTCGGTCCTCACCTGCGCAGATGGCCAGGACGTCGGCGCCGAACCGGTCCAGCTTGCGGGCGCCGACGCCGGAGATCGAGGAGAGCTCCCCGCCGCTGCCGGGGACCCGCTCGGCGATGGCCATGAGCGTCTTGTCGGTGAAGACGCAGTACGCCGGCTGGCCGAGCTCCCTGGCCTGGTCGGCGCGCCAGTCGCGGAGCCGCTCGTACAGCGCCTCGTCCATGTCCGAGGGGCAGTCCTCGCAGCGCATCAGCTTCATGGCGCCGGCCTCGGTGAGGGTCGTCCCGCAGACCCGGCAGAGGACGGGGCCCCGGGGCTTGCGCCGTCCGGCGAGGGCGCCGCGCTCGAACGAGCCGGACGCGCCCGAGGCGACGGTGCCGAGGGAGCCCGAGCCGGGGCGCAGGCCCTTGAGGAAGCGGCTCGGACGCCGGGAGGCCCGGCCGCCCGGGGAGCGGGAGAGCGCCCAGGAGAGCGTGAGGTGCAGCCGGGCGCGGGTGACGCCGACGTACAGCAGGCGCCGCTCCTCCTCGATCTGCTCGTCCGTCTTGGCGTAGGTGATGGGCATCATGCCCTCGGTGAGGCCGACCAGGAACACGGCGTCCCATTCGAGGCCCTTGGCGGAGTGCAGGGAGGCGAGGGTGACGCCCTGCACGGTCGGCGCGTGCTGCGCCGCGGCCCGCTCGTCGAGTTCGGCGACCAGGTCGGAGAGGGTGGCTCCGGACCTGGCGCGGGCGAAGTCCTCGGCGAGCCGGACGAGGGCGGCGAGCGACTCCCAGCGGTCCCGGACGGCGCCGGAGCCGGCGGGCGGCTGCGGGGTCCAGCCCTTGGTCGAGAGGACGGCCCTGACCTGGGCGGGCAGGTCCTCGGCGTCGTCGAGGAGGGAGTCGTTGCCCCCGGCGCGGGCGGCGCCGCGCAGGGCGACGCCCGCCTCCCGCACCTCCTGGCGCTCGAAGAAGCGCTCGGCCCCGCGCAGCTGGTAGGGCACTCCGGCGTCGGCCAGGGCCTGCTCGTACACCTCTGACTGGGCGTTGATCCGGTAGAGGACGGCGATCTCGCCGGCCGGGACGCCGGCGGCGATGAGGTCCCTGATGCGGCGCGCGGTGCCCTCGGCCTCGGTCGGCTCGTCCGCGTACTCCGTGTAGACGGGGTCGGGGCCGGGGCCGCGCTGGGAGACCAGCTCCAGCCGGTGCTCGGCGGCCCGGCCGCGGGCCTGGCTGAGCAGTCCGTTGGCGAGGTGGACGACCTGGGGGGTCGAGCGGTAGTCGCGGACCAGTTTGACGACCGTGGCCCCCGGGTGGCGGGTGCGGAAGTTCAGCAGGTGGTCGGGGGTGGCGCCGGTGAAGGAGTAGATGGTCTGGCTGGCGTCGCCGACGACGCACAGGTTGTCCCGGTCGCCGAGCCACAGGTCGAGCAGCCGCTGCTGGAGCGGGGAGACGTCCTGGTACTCGTCCACCACGAAGTGCTGGTACTGGCTCCGGATCTGGTCGGCGATGTCGTGCCGGTCCTGGAGGATGCCGACGGTGAGCAGCAGCACGTCCTCGAAGTCGATCACCGAGCGGTCGCGCTTCAGCTGCTCGTACATCGCGTAGATCTGGCTGATCTCCGCCGGGTCGCGGGGGGCGTCCCGGTGGGACTTGGCGACGACGGCCGGGTAGTCGGCGGGGACGGTCTGGGTGACCTTGGCCCACTCGATCTCGCCGGTGACGTCCCTCAGCTCGTTGCGGTCGAGCCGGATCCGGCAGCGGGCGGCGGCGTCGGCGACCAGCTGGATCTTCCGCTCCAGCAGCCGGGGGAGATCTCCACCGACTGCTTTCGGCCAGAAGAACTGGAGCTGCCGGAGGGCCGCGGAGTGGAACGTGCGGGCCTGGACGCCGCCCGCGCCGAGCTGGCGCAGCCGGCCGCGCATCTCTCCCGCGGCGCGGTTGGTGAAGGTGACGGCCAGCACGCTGGCGGGCTGGAGCCTGCCCGAGCGCACCCCGTAGGCGATGCGGTGGGTGATCGCCCGCGTCTTGCCCGTGCCGGCACCCGCCAGCACGCACACCGGGCCGGTCAGGGCCAGGGCGACCTCGCGCTGCTCCGGGTCGAGCCCGTCGAGCACCGCGTCGGCCGTCTCCGGTACCTGCGGGAAGAGAGTGGAGTGCGTTGCTGCTGTCACCCCCCAATGCTGCCAGGTCCGCCGGAGTCGCCGCGGAGGCTTGTCCACAGGCGGTGGCCGCGGTCATACGAATTCCGGGAATGGCCGGACCAGGACGTACGTTCTTGCCTTCGGCACCCGTCAGCGAACCAAGAGGAGCGCCTCGCCATGCAGGGCACTGTGACGATGTACAGCACCACGTGGTGCGGCTACTGCCGTCGGCTGAAGAGCCAGATGGACCGCGAGGGCATCGCGTACACCGAGATCAACATCGAGCAGGACCCCGACTCGGCGGCGTTCGTCGAGAAGGCGAATGGCGGAAACCAGACGGTCCCGACCGTCCTCTTCCCGGACGGCTCGACCCTGACGAACCCGAGCCTCGCCCAGGTGAAGCAGGCGCTCAGCGTCTGAGCCTCCCGGCTGCGCGCACGAGGAACCCCCGACCGGCGACACGACCGGCCGGGGGTTCCGTGCGTCCGGGTGCGTCGGGGCGGCGAGGGGATGCCGGGGGCCGGGGGCGTCCGGGCGGCGGGGAGATCCCGGGGGCTAGGGGTGCGTGCGGGGCGGCGGGGAGATCCCGAGGGGTTCGGGTGAAGATCGCGAAACGCCCCTGCGGAGACCGCGAGGAACAGCGGCGGATCGGCGGCGCCGCGGACCGGTCGGGGGGTAGCGTACGACCGGGATTTCGCCTGCGCGAACCCCATGAACGCCCCCTGCCCGTGAAGAGCGTCACACGCCACCCCGCCTTTGTAAGGCTTCCGTCGGCGCACCTATGCTCTCCTCCCGACCGAGATTTGCGACTGCATATCCAGGTGGGATACCTCGTGCTCAACCAGACAGCCCCTGCCCCTCTCGCCCCTCCCGTGTCCGTGTCCGTCTCCCTGAGCCGCGGGCCGGGCCCCGGGGCGGACGCCGCGGGCCGAGGCCGCGGACGTCTCCACGTCCTAGACGGCTTGCGTCTCGTCGCCGCCCTCATGGTGGTCGGCTACCACTACCTCGCCTTCGGGGAGGGCTGGCCCGAGCCGGTCGAGCGGCTCTTCCCCGCCACCTACGACCTGGCCTCGTACGGCTACCTCGGCGTGGAGTTCTTCTTCCTCATCAGCGGCTTCGTCATCTGCATGAGCGGGTGGGGAAGGCCGGTGAAGGAGTTCTTCGTCTCCCGTGTGGCGCGGCTCTACCCGGCGTACTGGTTCGCCGTGGTCGCGACCTCCGTCACCGTCGCGGTGATCCCCGGCGGGCGCGAGCACGTGCCCTGGAACGACATCCTCACCAATCTGACGATGCTCCAGGAGCCGCTGGGCGCCGAGTCCGTCGACCCGGTCTACTGGACCCTCTTCGCCGAGCTCCGCTTCTACCTGCTGTTCACGGCGCTCGCCTGGTGGGGCCTGACCTACCGCCGGGTGCTGCTGTTCTGCTGCGTGTGGGGGGCGGCGAGCGTCCTGGTGTCCCCGGCCGAGCCGGGGCCCCTGAAGCTGCTGCTGATGCCCGGGTACAGCTGGTTCTTCATCGCGGGCATGGCGTTCTACCTCATGTACCGGTTCCGCCCGAACCTGATGCTCTTCGGCGTCGTCGGGGTCAGCTACTGCGCCTCGCTCGCGCCCTCCGTCGAGAGGTCCAAGGAGCTCACCTTCCTCGGCGACCGCCCGGCGTGGCCCATGGTCGTCGTGCTCGCCGTCTTCTTCGGGCTGATGGCGCTCGTCGCGACCGGCCGGCTCTCCGGCATCCGGTGGCGGTGGCTGCCGGTGGCCGGGGCGCTGACCTATCCCCTGTACCTGCTGCACGAGGTCATCGGCTGGGAGCTCTTCGCGCTCCTCGGGGAGCGGGTCACCCCCTGGGTGCTGCTCACCGCCGTGCTGCTCGGGATGCTCGTGCTGTCGTACCTGGTCCACCGTCTCGTCGAGCGGCCGCTCGGCCGGACCGTCAGGCGGCACCTGCTCCGCCGGTGAGCGCCGCGCGGACGTCCCCGCCCGCACGGCGGGCGGGGACGTCCGCGGACGCGGGACGGTCTCAGACCACGTCGCCCGGCTTCGGCAGGGGCTTGCCGTACCAGCGCTCGATCAGCCGGGAGGCGATCGAGATGCCGTACGGCGGGATCACCTCGCCCGACTCGAAGGCCGCGGCCAGGTCGTCGCGGGAGAACCAGCGGGCCTCGTGTATCTCCTCGCCGTCCACGGTGATCTCCGAGGAGGTCGCGTGGGCGAAGAAGCCCAGCATGAGGCTGGACGGGAACGGCCAGGGCTGGCTGGCGACGTACTCGACCTCGCCCACCGTGACGCCGGCCTCCTCGAAGACCTCGCGGGCCACCGACGCCTCGATGGACTCGCCGGGTTCGACGAAGCCGGCGAGGGTCGAGAAGCGGCCTTCGGGCCAGTGGACCTGCCGGCCGAGCAGCGCCCGGTCCTCGTCGTCCGTGACCAGCATGATCACCGCGGGGTCGGTCCGCGGGTAGTGCTCGGCGCCGCAGGCCTGGCAGCGGCGGATGTGCCCGGCGGCGGCGATGACCGTGCGTTCGCCGCAGCGCGAGCAGAAGCGGTGGAGGCGCTGCCAGTTCTCCAGGGCCACCGCGTGCACCATGAGGGCCGCGTCCCGGTCCGACAGCAGCAGTCCGGCCTCGCGGAGGCCCGCGGGGCGCGCCGACTGGTCCATGCGGCCGGGCAGGGAGTCCTTCTGGAGGGCGAAGTAGGAGACGCCGTCGGCGTCGGTGCCCAGGAAGTAGCGGTGCGTCTCGGTGACCGGGGCCTCGAAGGCCGGGGTCATGACGAGCTCGGTGCGTCCGTCGGGGGTGTCGTCGATCAGCACCTGCCCGCCCGAGACCACGAAGACCCGGGTGGTGGGGTGGCTCCAGGCCGCGGCGAGCCACGCCTCGTCGAGGCGGTGGTGCGCGGCGCGGTCGATCCCGCTCGGGGCGGTCAGCGAGATCGGGCGGTCCGGCGACGCGTTGTTCAGGGTGCTCACAGGTGCTTCCAACTCCCCCGGTTCGGTGTGTGGGTTCAGCGCTCGACGGCAAGGGCGGACAGGTCGCCCCACAGGTACGCGGTGGTCTCGACGCCCTTCATGAGGAGATCGAGTTCGATCTTCTCGTCGGGGGCGTGCCAGCCGTCGGACGGGACGGAGATGCCGAGGAACAGGACGGGTGCCCCCAGGACGTCCTGGAGGTCGGCGGCCGGTCCCGAGCCGCCCTCGCGGGTGTAGCGGACCTTGGCGCCGTCGAAGGCCCGGCTCATGGCTCCGGCGACCGCCGTGAGGGCCGGGTGGTCGAGCGGGGTGAGGCAGGGGCGGGTCGGGGCGCCGAAGGAGATCTCGTAGCGGATGCCGGCGGGGACGAGGCCGGCGAGCCAGTCCCGGACCGCGCGCTCGATCTTGTCCGGGTCCTGGCCCGCGACCAGCCGGAACGACAGCTTGAGCTGGGCCGAGGCGGGGACGATCGTCTTGCCGCCGGGCCCCTGGTAGCCGCCGCCGATGCCGTTGACCTCGGCGGTGGGGCGGGCCCAGACCCGCTCCAGGGTGGAGAAGCCCGCTTCGCCGAGGGTGCCGTGGGACTTCGCCGTACGCAGCCAGGCGGCCTCGTCGAAGGGCAGCTCGGCGACGAGGGCGCGCTCGGCGTCGGTGAGTTCGGTCACCCCGTCGTAGAAGCCGGGGATCGCGACGTGCTCGTCGGCGTCGTGGAGGGCGGCGACAATCCGGCCGGCGACGGTGGCCGGGTTGGGCACGGCGCCGCCGAAGGAACCGGAGTGGATGTCCTGGTCGGGGCCGTACAGCTCGATCTCGCAGTCGGCGACGCCCCGCATGCCCGTGCAGACGGTGGGCGTGGTCCCGGACCACATGCCCGTGTCGGAGACGATCACGGCGTCGGCGGCCAGGCGCCCGGCATGGTCCTCGACCAGCGCGCGGAAGTGCGGGGACCCGGACTCCTCCTCGCCCTCGACGATCAGCTTGAGGTTGACGGCAGGGGCGGTGCGGCCGGTGGCGGCGAGGTGCGCGCGCACGCCGAGGGTGTGGAAGAAGACCTGGCCCTTGTCGTCGGCGGCCCCGCGCGCGTACATCCGGCCGTCGACCACGGTCGGCTCGAACGGGTCCGTCCGCCAGCCGTCCTCGCGGGCGGCGGGCTGCACGTCGTGGTGGCCGTAGACGAGGACCGTCGGCGCGTCCGGGTCGCCGGAGGGCCATTCGGCGAAGACGGCGGGGGCGCCGGGCGTCTCCCAGACCTCGACCGTGGTGAAGCCGGTCTCGCGGAGCTTGGCGGCGAGCCACTCGGCGCTGCGCCGGACGTCCCCGGCCCGGTCCGGCTGCGCCGACACGGACGGGATGCGCAGCCACGCCGCGAGGTCGTCGAGGAAGGCGGCACGGTGCTGCTCGATGTACGTGCGTACGGCGTGGACGGCGCTGTCCGGGGTCTCGCTCATGCCCCCGAGCCTATCCGGCGCCCGGGGGTGCCCCTCCCGGCAGGAGGGCCCGGCCGGGGTCCCCCGGCGGCCCGTCGGCCTCGGCCTCGGCCTCGGCCGGCTCCCCCAGCAGCAGGGCCTCCAGCTCGGCGCGGCCGGGCAGCCGGGCGGGGCGGGCGACCTCGCCCGTCCGCACGTAGACGAAGGCGGCGGCCACCTCCTCGGGCGCGAGGCCGTGCTGCTCGGCCCAGGCGAGCCGGTAGAGGGCGAGCTGGAGCGGGTCGGCGCTGCGCACCCGGCTGGTCTTCCAGTCGACGATCTCGTACGCGCCGGTCTCCGGGTCCCGGTAGACGGCGTCGATGCGGCCCCGGACGACCCGGCCGCCGAGCGAGAGGTGCACGGGGACCTCGACGCGGTACGGGGTGCGGTGGGCGTACGCGGTCCGGGCGAAGGCCTCCTTCAGCTCGTCGAGGTCGTGTTCGTCGAGGATCTCGGGCTCGCCCGCGAAGTCCTCCCCGCCGGGCAGGTCCTCGGGGCCGAGGAACGGCAGGGGGAGCTCCTCGAAGCGGGACTCCACCCAGGCGTGGAACCGGGTGCCCCGGCGGGCCGCCGGCTGCGGGGCCTTGGGCATGGGGCGGGCCAGTTCCTGGGCGAAGCCGTCGGGGTCGGCGGCGAGGCGGAGGACCTGGGAGGCGGAGAGGTACGCGGGGAGCACCACGTCGCGGGTGGTCGCGCGGGCGCGGCGGAGTTCGGCGGTGAGGGCGGTGAGGTCGCGGTCCCAGGAGGCGACGGCACGGGCGTCCTCGGGGGTGAGCCCGTGGTGCGGTTCCGCGGCGGTCTCGGGCTCCCTGGGGGCGGGGACCGCGTCCGCGTGGGTGTCCTCGGGGAGCGCCTCCTCGTCCTCGTCCCAGACGGGTTCCTCCTCGTCCGGCCAGAGGTCCTCCGGGTGCGGGTCCCCCGCGGCGGGCGGCGCCGCGGCGGGCCGGTCCTCGTCCCGCGGTCCGAGGGCCGCCATGCGGGCCTTCACGGCCTCGGCCGCGTCCCTGCGCCGGCGCAGGGCGTCGGCGTCCAGCGGCAGCGGCCAGGCCCGGTCGCCCTCGTCCTCGGTCAGCGTCGGGTTCTGCGCGTCCTTCTCGGGTTCCTCGGCCCACTTCTCGATGTCCCCGTGGCCGGCGGCGCAGTGGTCGTACAGGGCGTGGAGGAAGTCCGAGGGGCCCCGCGGCTTCTTCTGGGAGGGGCCCCACCAGTGGGCGGAGCCGAGGAGGAGGCTGCGGGGGCGGGTGAAGGTGACGTAGCCGAGGCGGAGTTCCTCGGTGTGCTGGTGGTCCCGCATCTCGTTCTTGAAGGCGGTGAGGGCCTTCGCGGTCCAGGTGTCGACGGCCGGCAGGGTGGCCGCGTCGCCGCGCAGGGCGTGTGGCAGCACCTGCGGCTGCGAGGTCCACGACTCGCGGGCGCGGCTGCTGGGGAACTGTCCGGTGACGAGGCCGGGGACGGCGACGACGTCCCATTCGAGGCCCTTGGACTTGTGGGCCGTGAGGACCTTGACGGTGTTCTCGCCGCCGGGCAGGGCGTTGTCGAGGCCCTTCTCGAACTGGACGGCCGTGCGGAGGAAGCCGAGGAAGGCGAGCAGGCTGGCCTCGCCGTCCAGGGAGGCGAAGCCGGCCGCGATGTCGAGGAAGTGGCCGAGGGTCTCGCGGCGGCGGGCTGCCAGCGCGTGCGGGGAGGCGCTGAGTTCGACTTCGAGGCCGGTCGCCGAGAGCACCCGGTGCAGGACGTCCATGAGGGGGTCGGCGAGGGAGCCGCGCAGGGCGCGCAGTTCGGCGGCGAGCCGGGCGAAGCGGACCCGGGCGTCGGCGGAGAAGGCGAGGCCGTCGTCGACCGTGCCGCCGGAGTCGAGGAAGGTGTCGAGCGCGTCGGCGAGGGAGACGACCTCGGCCGGGTCGACGCCCTCGACGGCCGCGGCGAGCCGCTGCTCGGGGTCGGGGTCGTCGCCGCGGTGGACGAGGTGGCGGGCGCGGCGGCCGAGGAGGGCGAGGTCGCGGGGGCCGATGCGCCAGCGGGGGCCGGTGAGGAGGCGGACCAGGGCGGCGTTGGCCCCGGGGTCCTGGAGGACCTCGCAGACGGCGACCAGGTCGGCGATCTCGGGGAGGTGGAGGAGGCCGGAGAGGCCGACGACCTCGACGGGTACGTCCCGGGCGACGAGGGCGGCGTGGAGGGCGGGGAAGTCGGTGGCGGTGCGGCACAGGACGGCCATCTCGCCGGGCTCCCGGCCGGTGCGGACCAGGTGGGCGAGGGAGTCGGCGAGCCAGTCGATCTCCTCGGCGTGGGTGGGGAGGAGGGCGATGCGGACGGTGCCGTCGGCCTCGGCGCCGGGCGCGGGGCGCAGCGCCTCGACGCCCGCGTGCATGGCGCGGAGCGGGGCGGCGAGTCCGTTGGCGAGGTCGAGGAGGCGGCCGCCGCTGCGCCGGTTCTCGGAGAGCGAGTAGCGGTCGGCGGGGCTGCCGTCGGCGTGCGGGAAGTGCTCGGGGAAGTCGTCGAGGTTGGCGACGGAGGCGCCGCGCCAGCCGTAGATGGCCTGGCAGGGGTCGCCGACGGCGGTCACGGCGTGCCCGGTGGGGTGCGGGCCGGTGCCCTGGCCGAAGAGGCCGGAGAGCAGCAGCCGCTGGGCGACGGAGGTGTCCTGGTACTCGTCGAGGAGGACGACCCGGAACTCGTCGCGGAGGATCTCGCCGACCTCGGGCCGCGTGGTGGCCAGTTCGGCGGAGCGAGCGATCTGGTCGCCGAAGTCGAGCAGGTCGCGGGAGCGTTTGGCGGCCCGGTAGCGGACGACGAGGTCGAGGAGTTCGCGGCGGGCGGTGGCGGCCTCGGGGATCTTCCGCAGCTCGGCGTTGCTGAGCCTGGCCTCGGCGAGGTCGGTGAGCAGCGCGGAGTCGTGGGCGAGGAGCCGGGCCGGCGGGACGAGGTGCTCGGCGAGCTCGGCGTCGAGGGCGAGCAGGTCGGTGACGAGGGTCGGGAAGGACCGGGTCAGCGACGGGTACGGGCCGGGGGCCTCGCGCAGGACGCGGGCGG
Source organism: Streptomyces sp. NPDC014891 (assembly GCF_043081085.1). Classification (NCBI taxonomy): domain Bacteria; kingdom Bacillati; phylum Actinomycetota; class Actinomycetes; order Kitasatosporales; family Streptomycetaceae; genus Streptomyces; species Streptomyces sp. NPDC014891. The sequence goes on from NZ_JBIBWF010000005.1 coordinate 560,946, forward strand.
CGAGCTGGTAGCGGGTGGCGTCGGCGAGGAGCCGGGAGGTGGGTTCGAGGCCGATGCGGAGGCCGTGGTCGGTGAGCAGCCGGCCGGCGAACGCGTGGTAGGTCGAGATCAGCGGCTCGCCCGGGGGGTCGTCCGGGTCGATGACGTCGGGGTCCGTCACGCCGGCGCGGACGAGGGCGGTGCGGACGCGCTCGGCGAGCTCGCCGGCGGCCTTGTTGGTGAAGGTGAGACCGAGGACCTGCTCGGGGGCGACCTGGCCGGTGCCGACCAGCCAGACGACGCGGGCGGCCATCACCGTCGTCTTGCCGGAGCCCGCTCCGGCCACGACGACCTGCGGGGCGAGCGGCGCGGTGATGCAGGCCGTCTGCTCCGGGGTGAAGGGGATCCCGAGGAGCTCCTTGAGCTGCTCGGGGTCGGTGATTCGTGCGGTCACCCCAAAGAGGCTAACGCGGCGGACCGACAGTCCGGTCCGGGCCGGCGGGCAGGGTCTCCCCGCGCGCGTGCGCCCGCGACTCCGCGCCGGGGCCGCCGTCAGTCGACGACCTGGCGGCCCTCCGGCTGCGCGCTGCACGAGGCGCGGAACGAGCAGGTCGCGCAGTGCTGGCCGGTGGTGGGGGTGAAGCGCTCGTCGAGGACCCGGCCGGCGGCGTGGGCGAGCAGCTCGCCGACCCACTCCCCGGCGACCGGTTCCTGGGCCTGCACCTTCGGGAGGGCGTCGCCGCCCTCCTTCTGCGGGGCGCCCTGCCGCAGCTGGACGAGTTCGGCGCCGCCCGGCTCCGGGCGGTGCCCGTCGAGGACCTCGTCGAGGGCGCCCTCCCGGACCGCGAGCTGGTAGACGGCGAGCTGCGGGTGGTGGGCCACCTCGTCGCGGGTGGGGGCGGACTTGCCGGTCTTGAAGTCGACGACGTACGCGCGGCCGTGCTCGTCGGTCTCGACGCGGTCCATGGACCCGCGGATGCGGACCTCGTACGCGCCGGCCTCCAGGGTCACGTCGAAGTCGTGCTCGGAGGCGGCCGGGGTGCGGCCGCCCCGGTCCATGACGTGCCAGCTCAGGAAGCGTTCGAGCGCCGCGCGCGCGTTCCGCTTCTCCTGGGCCGACTTCCAGGGGGCGTCGAAGGCGAGGGCGTCCCAGACGGAGTCCAGCCGGGCCATGAGGACGTCGAGGTCGGCGGGGGTACGGCCGGAGGCGACCTCGTCGGCGAGGACGTGGACGACGTTGCCGAAGCCCTGGGCCGCGGTGGCGGGGGCCGCGGCCTTGACCTCGCGGCCCAGGAACCACTGGAGGGAGCAGGTGCTCACCAGGTTGTCCAGGGAGCTGGGCGAGAGGGCGACGGGCCGGTCGCGGTCGCGCAGCGGCTCCGGGCTGCGGGTCGGCTCGAACAGTCCCCACCAGCGGTCCGGGTGGGCGGCGGGGACCAGCGGCTGGCCGTCCTCGTCGGTGAGCGCGGCGAGTTCGGCGAGGCGGTCGGCGGCGGCGGCGCGGAGCGCGGGGGTGGCGTCCGGGTCGACGGTGGTGGCGCGCAGCTCGGCGACCAGGGCGGAGACGGCGAGGGGGCGGCGCGGGCGGCCGGGCACGTCCTTCGGCTCCTCGCCGAGCTCGGTGAGGAAGCGGGAGGGCTGGTCGCCGTCCTCTGCCGCGGCCTTGACCGCGGTGACGACGAGCCGGTCACGCGCGCGCGTGGCGGCCACGTAGAAGAGGCGGCGCTCCTCGGCGAGGAGGGCGCCGGGGCTCAGGGGCTCGGCGAGGCCGTCGCGGCCGATGCGGTCGGCCTCCAGGAGGGAGCCGCGGCGGCGCAGGTCGGGCCAGAGGCCCTCCTGGACCCCGGCGACGACGACGAGGCTCCATTCCAGGCCCTTGGAGCGGTGGGCGGTCATGAGGCGGACCGCGTCGGGGCGGGTGTGGCGGCGGGTGAGGGTGTCGGCGGCGATGTCCTGCGCGTCGAGCTCTTCGAGGAAGTTGAGGACGCCGCGGCCGCCGACGCGCTCCTCGGCGCGGGCGGCGGTCTCGAAGAGGGCGCAGACGGCGTCGAGGTCGCGGTCCGCGTTGCGTCCGGCGGGTCCGCCGCGGAGGGCGGCGCGCTCCAGCCGGCCGGGCCAGGGGGTGCCGTTCCAGAGCACCCAGAGGGCCTCCTCGGCGGTGCCGCCGCCGGCGAGGAGGGTTCGGGTGTCGCGGAGCAGGTCGCCGAGCCGCTTGGCGCCGCGCGCGTAGGCGGGGTCGTGGGCGGCGAGGCGCTCGGGTTCGGCGAGGGCGAGGGCGAGCAGGACGTCGGAGGGCGGCGGGACCTTCTCGCCCGCGGCCCGCGCCTCGTCGCGCAGGGCCCGCCCGAGCCGGCGCAGGTCGGCGGGGTCGACGCCGGCGAGCGGGGAGGCGAGGAGTTCGAGCGCGGTCTCGACGCCGAGCCACCCGGCGACCACGGCGGGCGCGGAGGTACGGGACGCGGCGGGCCCGGCCTCGGCGGCGGCACCCGCCTCGGTGTCCGCCCCGAGGGGCCCGGCGCCGGTGGTCGTGCCGGGTCCGGCGGGCCCTGCCTCGGCCGCCGCGCCGGTCTCGGCGGTCGCTCCGGCCCCGGCGGCCGCACCCGGCCCCGCGGGCGACCCGGTTTCCCCGCCCCCCGGGTGGGGGGCCGCCGTCGCCACCGCGCGGAGGGCCAGCAGCAGGGGTGCCACCGCCGGTTCGTGCCTCAGCGGGGTGTCCGCCGCGTCCGTCTCCACCGGGACGCCCGCCGAGGTCAGTGCGCGGCGCAGGGACGGGAGGTGGGCGGCGGCGCGGGTGAGGACGGCCATGTGCTGCCAGGGGACGCCGTCCTCCAGGTGGGCCCGGCGCAGCAGGTCCGCGATGTTCTCGGCCTCCGCCGAGGCCGTCGGGTAGGTGTACGCCTCGGCGCCGCCCCCGGTCCGCGCCGCCGTGAGGTCCCGGTGGGCGCGGACCTTGTCGGCGGGGAGCCGGGGCATCGGCATCCGCTGGGCGAGGAGCCGGGTGGCCGCGAGGAGGCGCTCCCCTGAGCGGCGCGCGGTGCGCAGCACCCGGACGCCGGCGCCGCCGAAGGAGGCGGGGAAGTCGAGGATGCCGTTCACGTCGGCGCCCCGGAAGGCGTAGATGGACTGGTCGGGGTCGCCGAAGGCGACGACCGTGCGCCCGCCGCCGCCCGCGAGCGCCCGCAGCAGCCGGACCTGCGCCGGGTCGGTGTCCTGGTACTCGTCGACGTAGATCGCGTCGTACGCGGGCAGGCTGATCTCCTCGGCGAGGAGGACGGCCCGGTGGACCAGCTCCGTGTAGTCGAGGACGCCCTGGAGGTCGAGGACGTCGAGGTACTCGGCGAGGAAGCCGGCCGCGGCCTTCCAGTCGGGCCGGCCGACCCGTTCGGCGAACCGCGCGAGGGCGTCCGGACCGAGGCCCAGTTCGCGGGAGCGGGCGAGGACGGCGCGCACCTCGTCGGCGAAGCCGCGCGTGGTGAGGCAGGCGCGGAGCTCGTCGGGCCAGCGGATGCTGCCGAGCCCTTCCCTGCCCAGGTCGATGTGGCCGGCGAGCAGTTCCCGTACGGCGAGGTCCTGCTCGGGTCCGGAGAGCAGGCGCAGCGGTTCGGCGAACAGGTCGGCGTCCTGGTGGGCGCGGATCAGGGCGTAGCAGTAGGAGTGGAAGGTGGTGGCCTGCGGGGGCCGGCGGCCGCCGAGCCGGGCGGCCATGCGGTCGCGGAGTTCGACGGCGGCCTTGCGGCTGAAGGTGAGGACGAGGATCCGCTCGGGGTCGGCGCCCTTCTCCATGCGGGTGGCGACGGACTCGACGAGGGTCGTGGTCTTGCCGGTGCCGGGGCCGGCGAGGACGAGAAGAGGTCCGCCGTCGTGGTCAACCACCTCGCGCTGGGTTGCGTCCAGCTGAGGGGAGTCCATCGGGGCCGGCGTGGTGCGCACCAGTCGGTACGCGCCCGGGTTCCGCTGCCGTCCCGGACCCGGGTACGGCTGTCCCTGGTACGGCGCCGTGCGCCGGGTGGTCGAGGAGGTGCTCACGTGGGTCGCCGGTCCTGGTGGGAGTGGTGGTGCGGGTGAGGCGGCCGTCCGCCGCGGGCGGCCGTCGGCCTCGTCGGTCCGGCGCCGCCCCGGGGGACGCGAACGTCGACGTTACGCGAAACGGCCCGTCGCCGAGCCGTACTCCGCGCCCCGTTCCGTACCGCCTCCGTCCGGCCCGGCCCCCCGCGCGCGGTGTCCCGCACGTCCGTCCCCGGTCGGCGCCCTCAGGTGTGAGTTCCGTCCCAGCGCGCCCGCCGCATGTCGATCCTCGGCAGGTGCCCCTCGGCCGCCGGGCCCCGCTCGCGCAGCGGCGTGCCCTCCTCGCGGTAGTGGTCGAGGGCCCTCAGCTCGTGCCCGGGAAGCAGCGTCCCGTCCGAGCGGACCACCCGCCACCAGGGGGCCGTCCCGCCGTACAGTGCCATGACCCGGCCCACCTGGCGGGGGCCGCCTTCGCCCAGCCATTCGGCGACGTCGCCGTAGGTCATCACCCGGCCGGGCGGGATCCCGTCGGCGACGTCGAGCACCCGTTCCGCGTACTCGGGCAGTTCTCCGGTCTCCCCCACGGGTACCTCCATGCTCATCCGCCCCATCCTGCCTCACCCCACCGACATGGCCCTGATGCCTCCGCGCGGCGGCTCTTCGTGCCACCATCGTGCGGGCGGTGACTGGTGATACGAGATCAAGAGCGACAAGTACAAGAACAAGCAGAAGAACAGCAGCGAGACCGAGAACGACACGACGCGCATGCAGAGACGGACATGGTGATGGCCCCGGACACCCAGCCCCCCGAGGGGGGCCAGGCCGACGTGCCCGAGCGGGTCTCCGGCGACGAGCCGCTGCTCGCCGCCCGCGTGCACCGGCCCTCGGACCTGATGCGGCTGCTCGCGGGTGTGCTCGCCATCGGTCTCGTCATCGCCGTCGCCGCCTTCGCCCACGCGACGACGTCGGGCCTCGAGGAGGACATCAACAAGGGTGCCGTCGGCGCGCCCGACGTCTTCGTCAAGATCGCCGGCCTGGTCTCCTCCATCGCCGTCCTGCTCGTTCCCGTCGCCTTCGCCATCGAGCGCCTGATCAAGCGGGACGGGCTGCGCATCGCGGACGGCGTCCTCGCCGCCGTGCTCGCGCACGGCCTCACCCTCGCCACCGACCTCTGGGTCGCCGAGGCCGCGCCCGGGACCATCCAGGACGCGCTGACCCAGCCGGCCTCCGGCGGCGGGCTCACCGACCCGGTGCACAACTACCTCGCGCCGGTGATCGCCTACATGACCGCCGTGGGCATGGCCCGCAGGCCGCGCTGGCGGGTGTCGCTCTGGGTGGTGCTGCTGCTCGACGCGTTCACCATGCTGGTGGCCGGCTACACCACGGCCCTCTCGATCATCCTGACCGTCCTCATCGGCTGGACGGTCGCGTACGGCACGCTCTACGCGGTCGGCTCCCCGAACGTCCGGCCCACCGGCCAGACCCTCCTCGCGGGCCTGAGACGCGTCGGCTTCCGGCCGGTCACCGCGCTGCGCGCCGAGGGCGTGCCCGACTCCTCGGACAGCGGGGACCGGGGCCGCCGGTACATCGTGACCCTGGAGGACGGGCCGCCGCTCGACGTCACCGTCGTCGACCGCGAGCAGCAGGCCCACGGCTTCTTCTACCGCGCGTGGCGCCGGATCACCCTGCGGACGATCACCACCCGCCGGTCGATCGTCTCGCTGCGCCAGGCCCTGGAGCTGGAGGCGCTCCTCGCGTACGCGGCGATCGCCGCCGGGGCCAACGCGCCGAAACTGATCGCCACCTCCGAGCTCGGTCCGGACGCCGTGATGCTCGTCTACGAGCACACGGGCGGCCGCACCCTCGACTCGCTCGACGACGACGACATCACCGACGAACTGGTCCGCAGCGCCTGGCGGCAGGTGCGGGCCCTCCAGTCGCGCCGCATCGCGCACCGGCGGCTCACGGGTGACGCGATTCTGGTGGATCGTTCCGGCAGGGTGATCCTCACCGACCTCCGCGGCGGCGAGATCGCGGCCGGCGACCTGATCCTCCGGATGGACATCGCCCAGCTGCTCACCACGCTCGGCCTGCGCGTCGGTGCCGAGCGCACGGTCGCCGCGGCCGTCGAGGTGCTCGGCCCGGACGCCGTCGCCGACTGCCTGCCGCTGCTCCAGCCGATCGCGCTGAGCCGCTCCACGCGCGCGACGCTGCGGAGGCAGGCCCGGGAGCGGTCGGCACGCGAGCGCGAGGCCGTGCTCGCCGCCTCGGAGGCGGCCAAGCACGAGCGGGAGCTGGCGAAGGCCCAGGCCGCGGAGGCCGCCGCCGACCCGACCGTCGTACGGGCGGAGACGAAGGCCGAGAAGAAGGCGGACAAGAAGGCCGAGAAGCGGGCCCTGGACACGGCGCTCGACGAGGCCCGCGAGGAGGACCTGCTGGCCCAGATCCGGCAGCAGGTGCTGCTGATCCGCCCGCAGGCGCCGGCGGAGCCGGTCCGCCTGGAACGGATCAAGCCGCGCACCCTGGTCAGCCTGATCGCGGGCGCCGTCGCCGCGTACTTCCTGCTGTCGCAGATCTCCCAGACGCCGCTGTCGACGATCGGCCAGGCCGACTGGCGGTGGGTCGCGGCAGCCGTGCTGTTCTCCGCGCTCAGCTATGTGGCGGCGGCGATGAGCCTGCTCGGCTTCGTGCCGGAGCGGGTCGGCTTCTGGCGGACGGTGGTGGCCCAGGTCGCCGGCTCGTTCGTGAAGATCGTTGCCCCGGCGGCGGTCGGCGGCGTCGCCCTGAACACCCGCTTCCTCCAGCGCTCGGGCGTGCGCCCGGGGCTCGCGGTGGCGAGCGTCGGCGCCTCGCAGCTCTTCGGGCTCGGCGCCCACATCCTGCTGCTGCTCTCCTTCGGCTACCTCACGGGAACGGAGCGCTCGCAGTCCTTCACCCCGTCGAGGACGGTCATCGCCGGCCTCCTCACGGTGGCGGTGCTCGTGCTCGTCGTGACGGCGATCCCGTTCATGCGGAAGTTCGTCTCGACGCGGCTGCGCTCGCTGTTCGCCGGCGTGGTGCCGCGCATGCTGGACGTGCTCCAGCGGCCGATGAAGCTGGTCACCGGCATCGGCGGGATGCTGCTGCTCACCCTCACCTTCGTGCTCTGCCTGCACGCCTCGATCCAGGCCTTCGACCACGAGGGCGTGTCGATCAGCTACGCGAGCGTGGCCGTCGTCTTCCTCGCGGGCAACGCGCTCGGCTCGGCGGCGCCGACCCCGGGCGGCGTGGGAGCCGTCGAGACCGCGCTCACCCTGGGTCTGATCGCGGTCGGCCTGCCCGCCGAGGTCGCGACCCCGGCCGTCCTGCTCTACCGCCTGCTGACCCTGTGGCTCCCGGTCCTGCCGGGCTGGCTCTGCTTCAACTGGCTGACGAAGCGCGAGGCGCTCTAGCGGATCCCGGGGCTCCGGGTCCCGGCCCCCGCCACCCGCATGGACCCCCGTCCCGCGCGGCGGCGGGGGCGGGCCCCCACCATGGGCCTATGCCGATCTCCGCCGCCCAGCGCGCCGCTCTGCTGACCGCCACCACCGTGCTGCTCGCCGCCGGGTGCTCGGACGGGGGCGACGAGGCGGACGCGACGAGGCCGAGCGGCACGGCCGGGATCTCGGCGCTGACCTCGCAGAAGCTGTCCTGGGCCCCCTGCCCGGCGCCGTCCGCGGCTGAGGGCGGCGGACCGGCCCCCTCCCCGCTGCCGGGCGGCGCCGCCTGGGAGTGCTCCTTCCTCCAGACCCCGCTCGACTGGTCGGTGCCGGACGGCGAGACCATCGAGCTCGCGCTGATCCGGGCCCGGGCCCGCGACCAGGAGCGGCGGATCGGTTCGCTCGTCTTCAACTTCGGCGGACCGGGCGGCTCCGGCGTCACCGCGCTGCCCGGCTTCGCCACCGACTACGAGACCCTGCGCGGCCGCTACGACCTCGTCTCCTTCGACCCGCGCGGCGTGGGCCGCAGCGACCCCGTCGAATGCCTCACCGACAAGGAGCTGGACGCCTACTACGCCCTCGACTTCACGCCCGACGACGAGGCCGAGGAACGGACGCTCTCCGAGGCGCAGAAGAGGTACGCGGCCGGCTGCGAGCGGGACGCGGGGCCCGCCCTGCCGTACGTCGGCACCGAGAACGCGGCCCGGGACATGGACCTGATGCGCCAGGTCCTCGGCGACGACAAGCTCCACTACTTCGGCATCTCGTACGGCACCGAACTCGGCGGCGTGTACGCCCACCTCTTCCCCAAGAACGTCGGACGGGCCCTCTTCGACGCCGTCGTCGACCCGGAGGCGGGCGTCGAGGAGGGCGCGCTCGGCCAGGCGAGGGGCTTCCAGCTCGCCCTGGACAACTTCGCCCAGGACTGCGTGGACCGCGGCGCGGAGTGCACCCTGCCCGGCTCCACCGTCGCCGAGATCGAGACCTTCGTGACGGACCTCCTCGCCTCCCTCGACAAGGAGCCGATCGCGGGCATCGGCGACCGCAAGCTGACCCAGACGCAGGCCACCAACGGCATCGCGCAGGCCCTCTACTCCAAGGAGTTCTGGACCTATCTGGAGCAAGGCCTCTCCGACGCGGAGGGGGGCGACGGGGCGCTGCTCCTCACCCTGTCCGACTCGATGAACGGGCGCGGCCAGAACGGCTCCTACAGCAACATCCAGGCCGCCAACGCCGCCATCAACTGCGTCGACTTCAAGCAGCGGTACACCCTCGGCCAGGCGAAGGAGCGGCTCGGCCAGTTCCGCGAGGCCTCCCCCGTCTTCGGCGACTTCATGGGCTGGGGCCTCTCCAGCTGCTCGCAATGGCCGGTCCCCGGAAGCTGGGAGCACCCGGACGTCTCCGCCCCGGGGGCGGCCCCGATCCTGGTCGTCGGCAACACCGGCGACCCGGCCACGCCGTACGAGGGCGCCCGCTCGATGGTGAAGGCGCTCGGCGACGGCGTCGGGGTGGAGCTGACGTACGAGGGCGAGGGCCACGGCGCCTACAACAGCGGCAACGCCTGCGTGAAGAAGGCGGTCGACGGCTACCTCCTGGACGGCAGGGTCCCCGCCTCCGGCACCGTCTGCAAGTAGCGCCCGGGCTCCCGCCCTCCGGGAGCCCGGGAGGCCGGCCCCCCCTAGGATGGCCGCCTTGCCGGCTCATGGGGGGAACACATGTCCATACGCATACGGGTGGCGGCACTGGCGGTCACCGGGCTGCTGGTCACGGGCTGCACGGGCGGCGGTCCACCGGCCACGCGGCCCGCCGCACCGGACGCGCGGACCACCGCGCCCGGCGACGGGCCCTCGGCCACCGGCCCCACGCCCTCCGCCACCGCCGTCCCCCCGCTCCCCGCCTCCCTCACCGGCCAGCGCCCGGACTGGACCTCCTGCCCGGCTCCCGGCACCGGCGGGGAGAAGCCCGGCGCCCGGTGGCGGTGCGCCACCGTGAAGGTGCCGCTCGACCACGCGAAGCCCGAGGGCCCCACGATCCCGGTCGCCCTGATCCGCCGGAAGGCCGACCGGGAGGACGCGCGCATCGGCTCGCTGCTCTTCAACTTCGGCGGCCCCGGCGCCTCCGGCGTCGACATCCTGCCGCGGCTGGAGGAGGACTACGCGAAGCTCGCCGAGCGCTACGACCTGGTCGGCTTCGACCCGCGCGGGGTCGGCCGCAGCTCCGGCGTGGTCTGCCGCACCGACGCCGAGCAGGCCGCCGCCGAGGCCTCCGTCGACCTCACCCCGGACTCGGCCGCCGAGGAGGCCGCGTTCCTCGCCGACAACGCCGCCTTCGGCGCCGGCTGCGCCCGCCGCTCCGGCACGGTCATCCCGCACACCACGACCACCGCGACCGCCCGCGACCTGGACCTGGTCCGGCAGGTCCTCGGGGACGAGAAGCTGCACTACTTCGGCATCTCGTACGGCACGCAGCTCGGCGGCACGTACGCGCACCTCTACCCGCGGAACGTGGGCCGGCTCGTCCTCGACGCGGTCGTCGACCCGACCGCCGACTCCGTCGGCCACGCCCGCCACCAGACGATCGGCTTCCAGCGGGCGCTGGGCAACTACCTGAAGAGCACCGGCGCGGACGCCGAGGACGGGACCGAGCGGATCGCGCGGCTGCTGCGCAGGCTCGACCGCGCGCCGCTGAAGGTCGGCGACCGGAAGCTCACCGAGGGACTCGCGCTCACCGGCATCGCGGTGACGCTCTACGGGCAGTCCAACTGGCCCCTGCTGACGTCGGCCCTCGCGGACGCCGAGAAGGGACGCGGCGGCGCCCTCCTCGAACTCGCCGACCACTACAACGACCGGGACGCGGACGGCCACTACGCCACCCAGTCCCACGCGCAGCGGGCGATCTCCTGCGCCGACTCCAGCTCGCGGCCGACCGCGGCGGAGGCGAAGGCCCTGCTCCCCGAATTCCGGCGCCTCTCCCCCGTGTTCGGCGCGTTCCTCGCCTGGGACACGGCCGGCTGGTGCGCCGAATGGCCGGTGAAGGGCGAGCGGTCGACCCCGGAGGCAGGTGCTCCGGGCTCCGCCCCGGTGCTCGTGGTCGGCACGACGGGAGACCCGGCGACCCCCTACGAGGGCGCGGAGAGGATGGCGAAGGAGCTCGGCGACGGCGTCGGCGTCCTCGTCACCAACGAGGGCGAGGGGCACGGCGCGTACGGCACGTCGTCCTGCGCGACCTCGACGATCGACCGGTACCTGCTGGACGGGAAGGTCCCCGCGTACGGCACGACCTGTTCCGGCGGGACGGCGCGCAGCGGGGCGTGACCCGGCGCACAGGAAAGGCCCGGATCCGCTGACCCGGAGCACGGGAAGGGCCCGGATCCCCGACGGGATCCGGGCCCTTCCAGCGGCCGACTAGTAGACCGGCTTCTCGGGCTCGATCTGGTGGACCCAGCCGATCACGCCGCCGCCGACGTGCACGGCGTCGGAGAAGCCCGCGGACTTGAGCACCGCGAGGACCTCCGCACTGCGGACACCCGTCTTGCAGTGCAGGACGATCCGCTTGTCCTGCGGGAGGTCCTGGAGGGCGGTGCCCATCAGGAACTCGTTCTTCGGGATCAGGCGCGCGCCCGGGATCGAGACGATCTCGTACTCGTTCGGCTCGCGGACGTCGATGATGTCGATGTTCTCGCCGTCGTCGATCCACTCCTTGAGCTGCTTGGGAGTGATCGTGGAGCCGAGGGCCGCCTCCTGGGCCTCCTCGGACACGACGCCGCAGAAGGCCTCGTAGTCGATGAGCTCGGTGACGGTCGGGTTCTCGCCGCAGACCGCGCAGTTCGGGTCCTTGCGGACCTTCACCTGGCGGTACTGCATCTCCAGGGCGTCGTAGATCATCAGGCGGCCGACCAGCGGGTCGCCCACGCCGGCCAGGACCTTGATGGCCTCGGTGACCTGGATGGAGCCGATGGACGCGCACAGCACGCCCAGGACGCCGCCCTCGGCGCAGGACGGGACCATGCCCGGCGGCGGGGGCTCCGGGTAGAGGCAGCGGTAGCAGGGGCCGTACTCGGACCAGAACACGGACGCCTGGCCGTCGAAGCGGTAGATCGAACCCCACACGTACGGCTTGTTCAGCAGCACGCAGGCGTCGTTCACCAGGTAACGGGTGGCGAAGTTGTCGGTGCCGTCGACGATCAGGTCGTACTGGCTGAAGATGTCCATCACGTTCTCGGCCTCGAGCCGCTCTTCGTGGAGGATCACGTTCACGTACGGGTTGATGCCGAGCACGCTGTCGCGCGCCGACGCGGCCTTGGAACGACCGATGTCGGCCTGGCTGTGGATGATCTGGCGCTGGAGGTTCGACTCGTCGACCTCGTCGAACTCCACGATGCCGAGCGTGCCCACGCCGGCGGCGGCCAGGTACATCAGCGCCGGCGAGCCGAGGCCGCCGGCGCCGACGCACAGCACCTTGGCGTTCTTCAGCCGCTTCTGCCCGTCCATCCCGACGTCCGGGATGATCAGGTGGCGGGAGTACCTGCGGACCTCGTCTACGGTGAGCTCGGCAGCCGGCTCGACCAGGGGTGGCAGCGACACGGGGACTCCGGTTGTCGGTATGTCAGTACGGTTGTTCTCCCCGTAACACTGCCACGCCTCTTCTCATTCCGAGACACCCGGTCCGATCCGCGAGACGATTTCGTCCCAGTAGCCGGGCAGCGAGTGGAATGGCGTGCTTTGTCCAGGACCCCCCGGGCGGTCGGTGAAGAAGATCGTCCCGGCCCCCTGCCAGCGGGCGATCCGCAGGGCCTCCTCCAGGTGGGTGCGGGGTACGCCGTGCACCAGGTGGACGAACTTCGCCTCCGTGTACTCGGCCGTCCACTCCGCCACCTGCGACCAGCGGTAGTCCGCCCAGGCACCCGAGAAGGTCACCAGCTGGTCGGCGGCCTCGGCGTAGCCGGGGTGGGGGTGGGTGCCGAGGCCGAGGACCAGGTGGGCCTCGCCGCCGAGGATCGCCTCCAGGGTCGCGGTGACCCGGCGCACGCCGGCCAGGTCCGCCCGGTCCGCCGGGCAGCGGTCCAGGTAGTAGCCGTCCACCTTGTACCAGTCGACGAAGCGGTGCGCGTCCGCGACCAGCTCGCCGAACGGGCGGGAGCCGTGGGCGGCGTCCAGGTGCCCGAGGACCCGGACGCCGGCGTTGCGGAGCCGGCCCGCCGCCTCCAGGCAGTGCGGGTCCGGGCGGCTGCCCGGACCGTCCGCGACGTTGAGCACGGCCCAGTGCACCGGGGTGCCGGGGCGGGTCAGTTCGCCCCATTCGACCGGGGCGAGGAGCGGGTGGGCGTAGCCGGGCACGCCCACCCCGAGGGCCTCCTTCACGGCCCCGGTGGTCGCCGTCAGATGCGACACGCCGCCTCCATCCAGATGTCGGCGAGCGACTCCTCCAGGTTGATCCGGGGCCGCCAGCCGAGCCGGTCGCGGGCGGTCCGGACGTCGGCCTGCTGCCAGGGGCCGCAGCCGTCGGGGTACGGGTAGGGCGTGGAGGCCAGCTGGTCGGCGATGGTCCCCTCGGTGCGGGGGGCGCCGATCATCGGGCGCTGCGGCATGCCGTGCGGGGCGTCCAGTTCGTTCAGGTTGCCGGCGTACCCGGCGACCCGGGCGAGGACGGCGGCGGCGTCCCGGAGGCGGACCGCGCGGCCGGTGCCGATGTTGACGACGCCCTGGGCGGCGGAGAGCGAGGCGGCGTGCACGGCCCGCGCCACGTCCCGGACGTCGACGAAGTCCCGCTGCACGCCGAGACCGCTGAGCTTGAGCTCGCCGTCGCCGGCCTGCATGGCCCGGCGCATCGCCTCGGCGAGCCGGCCGAGCGGGGAGCCGGCGGGGGTGCCGGGGCCGACGGGCGAGAAGACGCGGAGGACGACGGCGTCGAGGCCGGAGCCGAGGACGAGTTCGGTGGCGGCGAGCTTCGACACGCCGTACGGGCCGCCGGGGCGGGGCACGGCGTCCTCGGCGGTGGAGGAGCCGGGCTGGCTGGGCCCGTACTCCGAGGCGCAGCCGACCTGGACGAGGCGGGCTCCGCAGCCGCTGCGGCGGAGGGCCTCGCAGACGGTGGCGACGGCGACGGTGTTGTGCCGGGTGAGGTCGCGGGCACCGCCCCGGGTGGCTCCGGCGCAGTTGACGACGACCCCGGGGTGGACGGCGTCGAGGAACCGGGTCAGCGCGCCCGGGCTGCCGGAGGCAAGGTCGAAGCGCACGTCGGCGTCGTCGCCCCGGCCGAGGGCGGTGAGGTGGACCGCCGGGTCGGCGAGGAGCCGGTCGGCGACGAAGCGGCCGATGAAGCCGTTGGCTCCGAGCAGTAGCACCCTCATCGTGCGGCCCCTTCGTGCCGACCGGCCGTTGCTTGGGCTTGCGGGGTCATGGTCTTAGGTCTCCTTGCGGGGTGATGAGAGGGGTGACGGGACGCGCCCGCGGCGTCGGCTCCGCGGGTGCGACGGGGTTTCTCGGAGGGAGGCCCGGCGGGGTGTGGGTTGCTGGGGTCGCCCGGCCTCCGCCCCGGGTCGTGGTGGGTTCCCACGGGGGGTTCTCGCGGGGGTCTCACGGGGCGGCGTGGGCCGAGGCCCGGGAGAGGGAGCCGGTCGCGTGGGCCAGCAGGCCGAGCGCGGCGGCGCCGCAGACGAGAGTGGGGACGACCCCGGGGCCCCAGGTGTCGACGGCGGCCCGCACGGGGGCGGCGAGCGCGTCGAAGCCGGGGACGGGGACGCGGGCGGCGAGGACGCTCGTGAGGGCGAGCGCCTCGGCGGCGCCGGCGGCGGCGAGAGCGGCCGAGGCCTTCTCGGGGAAGCCGTGGACGGTGAGGAGGCGGGCGAGCAGGAGGAGCGCGCCGAGGGCGAGGGCCCCGGAGCTGAACCCGGTGAGCGCCAGGAGCAGGGTGAGGGCGAGGAGCGGGAGGGCGACGGCGCCGAGGAGCAGCGGGCGGATCCCGGCGGCGAAGTCGGCGAGGCCCCGGCTGTCGCCGATGCGGCGGCGGGCCCGAGCGGCGAAGAGCCGGGCGGACCAGGCGGCAGGTGCGACGGCGACGGCGAGGGCGAGGACGGGTCCGGGGGTCAGGTCCCAGGGGCCGTCGGGGCCGCCGCTGAGCACCTGGGTGAGGAGTCCGTCGCCGCAGACCGCGTAGGCCGCCAGCCAGCCGGTCCAGAGCCCCGCGGCGGGCACGCCGCCGCCGTCGGGGGCGCGGAGGGGTCCGCGCCGGACGGCGAGGAGGAGCGCGGCGGTGAGCAGCAGGGCGCCGGTGGCGCCGACGGCGAGGCGCAGCGGGCCGTGGGTGGTGGCGAGTCCGACGCCGGTGAGCGCGGCGGCCGCGCCGGGGGCGAGGGCGGGGAGCAGTCGGCCGTCGGTGTCCGCGCGCGGGGGTGCGGGGGGTGCGGCGGGCTCGCCGTCCCGGGGCACGCGCGCGTAGAGCTCCTCGGCCAGCGAGAACACGTCGCGGTGCCGGAAGCGGGCGGCGGTCCGGTCGGTGAAGCCCTGGGCCTCCAGTCCGGCGGCGATCTCCAGCGGGTCGACGGCGCGGGCGCAGAGCTCCCGGTGCCGGTGCATGAGGACCTTGACGGGGTCGGCGGTGCCGCGCCGGGGGCGGGCGGCGGGGTGCGCGGCCGGGGTGGCCGACGGGGCCGGCGGGTCGCCCGCCGCGACGGGCGGCGCGGCGGAGCCGGCCGGGCCGGTGGCGTCGGCGGCGGCGCTGGCGGCGGGCGCGGTCTCGGTCGTCTCCTCCGGGGCTATCCCGGACGGCGGTCCTTCGACGGTCTCCTCGGGGGCGGGTGCGTCGAGGACGCCGCCCGTCCGGGGGGTGAGTGCGGGGGTTCCGAGAAGGGCTTCGGAGCGGGCGTCCCAGGCTCCGGGGCTCGTCGGGGCGGCGGAGCCGTGCATGGGGGTGTCTCCTTCAGGCATCGGGGGCTCCCGTCCCGGCGGCCACGCCCTTGTGCGCCCAGCTGCCCGGTACGTGTGCCTCCGCGGGATGGGCGAAGAGCACGCCGTCCCCGGGGCGGTGGCGCACCGGCGCGTGGGAGAGGAGTTCGAGGTAGATGCCGCGGAACGCGGCGAGGTTCTGTTCGACGGTGAAGAGTTCGAGTGCGCGGGCGCGGGCGGCGGCGCCGAGCCGGTGGCGGCGCTCGGGTTCGCGGAGCAGCGCGAGGCAGGCGTCGGAGAGTGCCCGGGGGTTGCGCGGCGGGACGACGAGGCCGGTGCCGCCGATGATCTCGACGACGGCGCCGACGTCGGTCGAGACGGTGGCCCGGCCGCAGAACATGGCCTCGACGAGGCTCGCGGGGAAGCCCTCGACGACGCTGGACAGCACGACGACCGCGCCGGAGGCGTAGGTGTCCTCCAGGGTGGGCGCCTCGGGGCCGCCGAGTTCCTCGAAGGCGACGGGGTTCTCGCCGACGGCGTGCGCGCCGGCCGCCTCGTCGGGGAAGAGCTGGGCGGCGAGTGCCCTGATGTGGGCGAGGTAGGCGCCGGAGCCCGGGTCGCGGGCGGGTACGGCGACGATCCTCAGCCGGGCGTCGGGCTGCCGCGCCCGGATCTCGGCGAAGGCGTGCAGGAGGGCGATGAGGTCCTTGGCGGGTTCGGCCCGGCCGACCCAGACGAGGGTGGCGGGGTCGCCGCTCTCCTCGTCCTCGCCGACCTCGGCGAAGCGGTCGGCCGCCATGCCGGGGTGGACGGTGCGGATCCGGGCGCGGTCGGCGCCGCATCTCTCCTGCCAGCGGCGGGTGTGGGCGTTGCCGGGGGTGAGGAGCGCGGCCTGGCCGTAGACCTCGGCGGCGAGCCTGCCGTGGAGGGCGGCGAGCAGGGTGCGCAGGGGCGCGCTGCGGTCGGCGCCGGCGGGCGACAGGTAGTGGGAGCGGAGCTGGACGCCGTACTCGGTGACGAGCAGCGGGGTGCCGAAGAAGCGTTTGGCCAGCAGGCCGGGGAGGGCGGTGGTGCCGCCGGCGGCGGCGTGGCAGAGGTCGGCCGCGCCGAGCGCGTCCTCCTGGTACCAGTCGAGGGAGAGGGGGCGCAGGGTGCGCGCGAGGTGTTCGGCGAAGGCGAGGTGGTCGGGGAGTCCCGCGGCGGCGGCGCCGCGGCGGGCGCCGGGTGCCCGGCAGGCGGCTTCGAGGGCGCGGACGGCGTCGTCGGAGCGGAGTGCGCCGGGGAGGCCGCCGCGTTCGCGGGCGAGTTCGGCGAGTGCGTAGAGGCCCTCGGCGAAGGCGGTGCCGGGCAGGGTTCCGTCCGGTCCGGGCGTGGTCCCGCCCGCCGGGCCCCGACCGGTCTCGGCGGCGCAGACGCCCAGCGCCAGCTGGTGGTAGGCCTCGGTGAAGCGGCGCCGTTCGCGCCGTCCGTAGGCGCGGCGGGCGGCGCGGGGGCCGCTCAGGGCGGTGCGTTCGCGGGGGCCGCCGGCCGCCGGCCCCGAGTCGGGGCCGCCCGGCGGAGCGGTGCGTGCGACGCGGGCGTTCGGGGGGAGCGGCCGGGCGGTGCCGGTCCCACCGAGGGCGTAGAGGTCGAACTGGTGCTGTCCGAGTCCGCGTACGAGCCGCTCGCACCAGAGTCCGGACTCACCGGCGGCGTACGGGTAGCCACCCTCCGTGAGCAGTCCGATCCGCACGCGTGCACCCCCGATCTCCCTTGACGACGGCCACCGTTGGTCCGGCGACTGGCAGCGGGAAGAACGTAAGCGGAGACACCGGGGGTGCGACGGACGGTTGTCCGTCGCACCACCGGAAGGGGTGAATGCACGTAACTTTCCCTCCCCGGTAGCGTTCTGTCGCGCTAGGCCCCAGAACGGTCACGGAGGGTCAGGCGGCGGCCATTTCCCGCCGTCCCGCGCGGCGCCGTTCGCGGGCGTCCGCGGCGCGCGCCGGGTCGAGCGAGGGAACGGCGGCGAGCAGTTCCCGGGTGTACGGGTCCCGGGGTGCGCCGTACACCTCGGCGACCGTGCCCTGTTCGACGATCCGGCCCGCCCGCATGACGGCGACCCGGTCGCTGACCCGGCGGACGACGGCGAGGTCGTGGGCGATGAAGACCAGTCCCAGGCCGAGTTCCGCCTGGAGTTCGGCGAGCAGGGCGGTCACCTGGGCCTGGGTGGTGACGTCGAGGGCGGAGACCGGTTCGTCGCAGACGACGATCCGGGGTTCGGCGGCGAGGGCGCGGGCGATGCCGACGCGCTGGCGCTGGCCGCCGCTGAACTCGTGCGGGTAGGCCTCGTGGCGGTCGGGGTCGAGCCCCACCCGGTCGAGCAGTTCCCGGACGCGGCCCCGGATCCGGGTCTCGTCCCGCTCCCCCGCCGCCCGCAGCGGGTCGGCGATCGACTCGCCGACGGAGCGGCGCGGGTTGAGGGAGGACACCGGGTCCTGGAAGACCATCTGGAGCTCGCGGCGGTAGGGGCGCAGTTCCCGCTCGGACAGGGCTCCGATGTCGGTCCCGTCGTAGCGGAGCCGGCCGGCGGTGGGGTCGAGGAGCCGCACCAGCATGCGTCCGAGGGTGGTCTTGCCGCTGCCGGACTCTCCGACGACGCCGAGGGTCTCGCCCGCGTGGAGGGTGAGCGAGGCGCCCTCCACGGCGGTCACGGCCCGGGGCCCCCGCCCGAACACCTTCCGCAGGTCCCGTACGTCGAGGAGCGGCCGTCCCCGCGGCGCGGCGGGCTCCCGCACGGGCCCGTCCAGCCGGGGCACCGCGGCGAGCAGCCTCCGGGTGTACGGCTCCGCCGGGGCGCCCAGCACCCGTCCCACGGGGCCGCGTTCGACCTCGCGGCCGTCCCGCATGACGAGCACCTCGTCGACGCTCCCGGCGGCGACGCCCACGTCGTGGGTGACGAGCAGCAGCGCCGTTCCCGTCTCGCGCCGCAGCTCGTGCAGCAGGTCGAGGATCTGGGCCTGCACGGTGACGTCCAGGGCGGTGGTCGGTTCGTCGGCGACGAGGAGGCGGGGCTCGCAGGCGAGGGCCATCGCGAGCAGGGCCCGCTGGCGCATGCCGCCGCTGAACTCGTGCGGGCGGGACCGGGAGCGCCGGGCCGCGTCGGGGATGCCGACCCGGTCGAGGACCTGGACGGCGCGGGCACGGGCGGCCCGGCGCGTGCCGCCGGCGTGGACGCGGTGGACCTCGGCGATCTGGTCGCCGACGGCGTAGTAGGGGTCGAGGGCGGACAGCGGGTCCTGGAAGACCATGGCGGCGACTCCGCCGCGCAGCCGCCGCAGTTCGCCCGGCCCCGCCGTGGCCACGTCGATGCCGCCGACCCGCACGGTCCCGCCGACCCGTGCCCCGGTCCCGCGGTGGAGGCCGAGGAGGGCTGCGGCGACCGTGGACTTGCCGCTGCCGGACTCGCCGACGAGGGCGAGGGCGCGCCCTTCGCCGAGGGTGAGGGAGAGCCCGTCGACGGCCCGGACGGGGTCCCCGTTCCGTGCGAACTCGACGGTGAGGTCCTGTACTTCGACGAGCGGCGGGGTCACCTGAGGACCACCCTTCGGTCGGCGGCCGCGTAGAGCAGGTCCGCGAGGACGTTGGCGAGGACGACGAACGTGCCCGTCACCATGACCACGCCCACCACCACGGGCAGGTCGATCGCGCGCACCCCGTCGATGAGGGTCTTGCCGAGTCCGGGGATGCCGAAGAGGGACTCGGTGAGCACCGCCCCGCCGAACATGGATCCGAGGTCTACGGCGCTGACCGCGACGACGGGCGGGACGGCGCCGCGCAGCGCGTGGCGGGTGACGACGGACCGCTCCGCGACCCCGTAGGCGCGGAAGGTGCGGATGTGGTCCTCGGCGAGCGTCTCCAGGGTGGCGCTCCGGGTGAGCCGGGCGTACTTGGCGGACTCGAAGAGGCCGAGGGTGAGCCAGGGCAGCAGCATGTTCCAGGCCCACTGCTCGGCGTCCTCGCCGAGCGGTACGTAGCTGGGGAAGGGCAGCCACCGGAGGTAGGCGCAGACGGCCATGAGGAGGAGCAGGCCGAGGATGAAGACGGGGGTGCCGGTCCCGGCGAGGGTGAGCAGGGTCAGGATCCGCTCGGTGGGGCCGCCCCGGCGCAGCGCGGAGAGCAGTCCGGTGCCGACGCCGATGACGAGCCAGACGGCCATGGCACCGAGGGTGAGGGACGCGGTGGCGGGGAGGCGCTCCAGGACGAGTGCGGTGACCTGCTGGTCGCTCTGGTAGGAGAGGCCGAGGCAGGGCGCGTCGCAGTGCACGACGGAGGTGCCGGTGGAGTAGTCGCGGCCGGTGAGGACGCCCTGGAGGAAGTGCAGGTACTGGACGGGCATGCTGTCGTTCAGGCCGAGCTGCTCGCGGACCTGGGCGATCTGCTGCGGGTTGCAGCGTTCGCCGCAGGCGAGCCGCGCGGGGTCGCCGGGCGCCAGGTAGAAGAGCGTGTAGACGAGGACCGACAGGGCCAGCAGGACGAGCACGGCGCCCGCGAGCCGCTTGAGGACGAAGCGGGTCATCAGGAGGTCTCCTTGCGGGTGCCCACGCGCAGGCGGCTCGCCTCGCGCGGGTCGAGGGCCGTGCGGACCGCGTCGCCGAGGACGGTGAAGGCGAGCACGGTGACGAAGAGCAGTCCGGCGGGCAGCAGGACGTACGCGGGGTCGGCCCGGAACCAGGTCTGCGCGGTCGACAGCATCTGCCCCCAGGACGGGGTGGGCGGGGTGACGCCCACGCCGAGGAAGGACAGGGAGGCCTCGACGACGATGTTGGTCGGGACGAGGATCGCCGCGTAGGTGATGACGGGGGCGGCGAGGGAGGGCAGGAGTTCGCGGCGGGCGGTCCGCCACGGTCCGGAGCCGGCGAGCCGCGAGGCGGCGACGAAGTCGAGGCTGCGCAGGGTGAGGGTCTGGGCGCGGACGATCCGCGAGGTCCCGGCCCAGCCGAGGAGGCCGATGACGAGGACCAGCAGCAGGGGCCGGGGGAAGTCGCGCGGCACGACGGCGGTCAGGGCGACGGCGAGGACGAGCATCGGGAGGGCGACGAGGACGTCGGTGAGCCGGCCGAGGACGCCGTCGGCCCAGCGGCCGCCGAGCCCGGCGGCGAGTCCGACGAGGACGCCGACGAGGACCTGGACGACGGTCGCGCCGACGGCGACGAGCAGCGAGATCCGGGCCCCGTACAGGAGGCGGACGAAGAGGTCGCGGCCGGTGCCGGGCTCGACGCCGAGCCAGTGGTCGGCGCTCGCCCCGCCGAAGGCGCCGTACGGGACGCCGCCGCGGGCCGAGTCGACGAGGTCGTCGTGGTACGTGTGGGGGTCCTGGCCCTCCAGGGCCGCGAGCAGCGGTGCGGCGAGGGCGAGGACGACGAGCAGGAGGAGGACGGCGGCGGAGACGAGGGCGGCGGGGCGGGTGCGGAGCCGTCGCCACACCTGCCGGGCGGCGCCCGCGGCGGGGAGACCCGCCACGGGCGCCGTCGTGTCGGTCGGAGCGGTCACCTGACCGCGACCTGCGAGACGTCGAGGACGCCGGTCCAGTCGCTGATGACGACGTTCTTGACGTTCTTGCCGACCAGCCGCTTGTAGACGGGGTGGAAGAGCGGCACGTCGAGGGCCTGCTCGCCGATCTTCTTGTCGAGCGCGCCCCAGCGGGCGGCGGCGGCCTTGAGGTCGGTCAGCTTGTTGATCTCGTCGATCTCCCGGTTGACCGCCGGGTCGTTCAGCTGGGCGTGGTTGTAGTTGGAGCCGTCGGCGACGATCTGCCGTCCGTCGAAGATCGGCGCGAGGAACGGTCCGCCGGCGGGCCAGTCGGCGCCCCAGCGGGAGAGGAAGAAGCCGGGGGCGTTCTTGACGCTCCAGCGCTTCTCGTTGAAGGAGTTGGGCTCCTGGCCGTCGAGCTCGACCGTGATGCCGGCCTTGCCGAGGGCCTCCTGGACGGCGGTGGCGATCTCGGGGCTCGTGGTGCGGTTCTGCGCGGTGGAGTGCAGCAGGGTGACGGTGAGCCCGTCGGGGTGGCCGGCCTCCTTCAGGAGCTGCCTGGCCTTCTCCGGGTCGCCGGTCTTCCCGGCCGGGAAGTGGTCGTACGGCGTGTGGCCGAAGGCCTTCTGCTCGGGCAGGAAGGTGGTGGCGGGCTCGGCGAGCGCGGAGCCGCCGGCCGCGTTGACGACGCTGGTGCGGTTGATCGCGTACGAGATCGCCTGGCGGACCTTGGGGTTGTCGAAGGGCTTCACCTTGGGGTTGAAGGCGATGTAGTTGGTGAAGCCGAAGTGGCCGGTGCCGACGCGGGCGGCGAGGGCCTTGTCGGAGCCCACCTGGGCGAGCTCGGCCGGGCCGAGGTTGGTGTCGGTGGTGACGGCGGAGGCGTCGGCGCCGGAGGAGGTGGCGAGGCGCTGGTTGATGACGGCCTCGTCGAGCCCGGACCGGACGTCGATCCGGTCCGGGTAGGCCTTGCGCTCCTGGTCGGTGGCGGGGTCCCAGTGCTCGTTGCGCTCCAGGGTGAGGCGCTCGCCGTCGTTCTCGTTCCTGACGACCTTGTACGGGCCGGAGGAGACGGGGTGCTCCTCGTACGTCGCGCCGGTGTCCTTGGCCTTAGGCACCGGGGTGAACTGGGTCTGGGTGGCGACGAAGGGGAACTCGCCCTCGGGCTTGCGCAGCTTGAAGACGAGGGTGCGGGCGTCGGGGGTGACGATGGACGCCAGGCCCTTCTTGTCCTTGTAGGGGCCCTGGTACGTGTCCCCGCCGATGAGCCAGTCGCGCAGGTAGGGGGCGCCGCCGGAGAGTTCGGCGGCGAAGGACCGCTCGATGCCGTACTTGACGTCGGCGCTGGTGATGGGCGTGCCGTCCTCGAACTTCAGGCCCTCCTTCAGCGTGTACGTCCACTCGGTGGCGTCCTTGTTGGGGCGGCCGGTGTCGGTGGCGAGGTCGGGGACGACCTGGGTGCCGGCGGCGCCCGCCTCGCGGTTGCGGGTGGTGAGCGTGCGGAAGACGAGCGAGGGGACGTTGCCGCCGCCGGAGGTGTAGAGGCGGGCGGGGTCGAAGTCGGTCTGGGCCTCGGAGTTGAGGACGGTGAGCGTGCCGCCCTTCTGCGGGGCGCTCGCGGCCTTGCCGGAGGTGCCGCCCGCGGCGCCGGTGTCCTCGGGTCCGGCGCAGGCGGTGACGCCCAGGGTCAGGACGAGACCGGCGGCGGTCGCCGCCACGCGGCGGGGGACGGCGGACGATTGACGCATCGGAGAAAGCCTCTCGGAGAACTGCGGTCAGGGAGACGGGAGTTCCCCGCAGGCAGCGGCGAGCGGCGGCATTCGGGAGGAATGGCCGGGCAAGGGAGATCCGACGAGGGGAGCCGCGCCTGCGGGAATGGGGGACCCGGGCGCGGGAAACCGTCGGAATCGCGGGAGAAAGGCGGCTGACGGGGCGCTCGGGCCGGGGGTACCGCCCGGGCCGTCGGACCCGGGGGTGTCAGCTACAGAGAACGTCGGCGACGCAATGCCCGGCCACGCCGATGAGCGCCAGCTCGAAGGCGGCGCGATCGGAGACGACGTGACGGGGCGACATGCCGAGAAATATGAACGAACGCCCGAACGATGTCAACGCGAATCGATCATTCCTGAGACGCTCGTCTCGGCATGTGATCACCGGAGGATGAGGGGCCGTCTCAACTTCCCGGGTAGACCCAGGGGTTGGGGCGGCACTTGATTCCGCCGATGTCCAGCGACTTCGT
Organism: Streptomyces sp. NPDC014891; assembly: GCF_043081085.1. Classification (NCBI taxonomy): domain Bacteria; kingdom Bacillati; phylum Actinomycetota; class Actinomycetes; order Kitasatosporales; family Streptomycetaceae; genus Streptomyces; species Streptomyces sp. NPDC014891. The sequence continues at coordinate 584,021 of NZ_JBIBWF010000005.1, forward strand.
CTGCTGCTGCATCACAGGGGCGAGGGCGCCCTCGGTGCCGCAGTTCACATGGCCGTGCCCGAGCCGGTGCCCGACCTCGTGGTTGATGAGCATCTGGCGGTACGCGAACATCGCCTTGGGGCCGAAGGTCTCCGAACCCTGCGCCCACCGGTACGCGTTGATCATCACCCGGTCCGTCTGGGCCGAGTCGCAGGACACGTTCTCGGCCAGGGTGTCGAGCCCGGACTTGGCGCACCAGACGCCGGTGGTGCCCGGACTGGCCAGCGTGATGACGAACTGGGGCTCTCCGCTGGAGACGCGCTCGAAGGTCATCTCGCCCTTGCCGGCCCAGCTGCGACGGTCGTTGAGGGTCTTGAAGACCGTCGTGGCGAAGAGGTTCTGGTCGAGGCCGAGCCCCTCCTCGACGTCGATCCGGTAGCGGACCAGATTCCCCTTGCCGGGGGCCTTCTGGAAGCCCGGCACCGCCTTGAACCTGCCGTTCCCCTTGAGCTTCGGGTCGATCGGGAACTGGCGGGCGATGAGCTGCTCGTACGTGGGCGGCGGCTTGACGGCCGCGGAGGGCGCGTTCGACGGGACGGCCCGCTGGTCGGAGCGGGACGCGGAGTCGTCCGAGGGCCGCTCGCCCGGCTGCTCGGCGGCGTGGGCGGTGCCCGGCGCCTCGTCCTTCTCGGCGACCTGTCCGGTGACGACGACGGCGAGGACGGTGGCGACGGCGGCGGCCGCGACACCGGTGAGGGTGCGGCCGAGACCGCCCCGGGCGGCCTGCTCGTCGGCCTCGGTCCCGGTCTCGTGACGGGGACCCGGGACGATCGGCGCCTCGGCGGCTTCGTCGTCGGCCCCGGCGGGGCGGGGGGCGCCGGTCCGCGGCGCGTACGGCCGGGGGGCGGTGCCCTCCTGGTGCTGCGGGTGCCCGCCGCGGACGGATCCCCCGTAGACGGGGACGCCGTGCGCGGGCGTGCCGAGGGCCGCGTGCGAGCCGGTGTCGTGGACCCCGCCGCCGTAGGCGGGAGTGCCGTGCGCGGGGGTGCCGTGCGCGGGGGTCCCGTACATCGGCGTGCCGTGCGCGGGCGTCCCCGTCGGGTCCTGGCCCGCGGGCCTGCGGCGGCGTCCGGTGCCGCCCTGCGGCGCGCGGGCGGCCTGCGGGGCCGGGGCCGCGGCACGCGCGACCGCCGGTTGCTGCCCGGTGTCGGCCACCGAGGGCGCGGCGCCCTTGCGACTGTGTCGTCCCACGCCCCGGATCAGCTCCCGCCGTGATCGGCGATCAGGTCCCGGGCGGCCTGCGCGACCGTCTCGGGGTACTCCATCATCGCCACGTGCCCCGCCTCGGGCAGGGTCAGCAGGCGGGAGCCGCGGAACGCCGCGGCCGCCTTGCGGGCCATCCGGTACGAGACGAGCTGGTCGCGCCCACCGTAGACGAGGAGCGTCGGCGCGAGAACCCGTTCGGCCTGACGCCACAGGCCGTGCTGGCCGCCGAGCGTGTACGCGTCGACGATCCCGCGCGCGGAGCGGGCCATGACCTCCCAGAAGTAGGGGAGCTCCAGGCGCCGCTCCATCTCCTCCACCGCGTACCGCAGGCCCTCGTCGGTGACCCGGCCGGGGTCGCCGTAACAGAGGGAGAGGACACCGCGGACGCGCTGCTCGGGCGTCCAGTCCCTGGTGAGCCGCGCGAAGGCGGAGGCGACGCCGGGCACCGCGAGCAGCGCCGTGGGCCAGGCCGAGCGCTGGGCGCGCAGCTCGGGCAGCGCGGGCGAGACGAGGGTGAGGGTGCGGACCAGGTCGGGCCGGGCCGCGGCGACGCGGGTGGCGACGGCGCCGCCCAGCGAGTTGCCGAAGAGGTGGACCGGCCCGCGTCCCCGGGAGTCGAGCAGCCGGATGACCGCGCGCGCGTGCGCGGTCACGGAGTACCTGCCGTCGTCGGGCGGCGGCGAGTCGCCGAAGCCCGGCAGGTCGACCGCCTCGCCGTCGACGACGTCCGCGAGCAGCGGCATCAGCGCGGACCAGTTCTGCGAGGAACCGCCGAGGCCGTGCACGTACAGGGCGGGCGGCAGGCCGGGTTCGGCGCCCGGCCGGGCGCGCACGGTGAGGGTGAGTCCGGGCAGCGAGACGGAGCGGAGCTCCTCGCCGTCGGCGACCCGGACGGCGCGCACGGGGCGCGGCGAGGAGGGCGCGGCGGCGGTCCGGGTTTCCGGCAGCTCGGTCGACGACATGGCCGCAATATTACGAGACGATCACGCACGCGGGCGTGTGGGTGCCGTCACAGGTGCGTGTGCGGCGAGGCGCGTCTGCTCCTAGGCTCGAAGGGAGGGCCATCGGAGAGGACCGCGACCCGCGTGGCGGAGGGAACCGCATGACTGTCGATCCGACCGATCCGGACACATTCGCCGAGGAAGAGGACGTCGAGCTGGACGAGGAGACCCCGGAGGCCGACGCCGCCGAGCAGCACACCGAACTGCAGCAGCGGGACGACGAGCGGCGCACCCACGTGGAGCGCGACACGGCGAACGAGGCGGACTCGTCCGAGCAGGCGCGGGTCGTCGCCGTGGACGAGGACGACTACCGCTGAGCGGACGACTCCCGCTGATTTGTTCGGTTTAATCTTGAATCGACTGTCGACCCGAGCGTCCGGTCCGTGAAATTCTGCGTCCGCACCGCGCACAGCCGGGTTACCCAAAAGTACGATGGCGGCGCGCGCGACAGCGTGCATGGATCGATTCTTGGGAGGCCGCGTGAGCGCCATCGAGCAGACAGAGGCAGCACGCCCTCGGGGCACGCGCCTGCCGCGACGTGCCCGACGGAACCAGCTCCTCGGAGCCGCCCAGGAGGTCTTCGTCGCCCAGGGGTACCACTCGGCCGCGATGGACGACATCGCCGAGCGCGCGGGCGTCAGCAAGCCGGTCCTCTACCAGCACTTCCCCGGGAAGCTGGAGCTGTACCTCGCCCTGCTCGACCAGCACTGCGAGTCCCTCCTCCTGGCGGTGCGCACGGCCCTCGCCTCCACCACCGACAACAAGCTCCGCGTCGCGGCCACGATGGACGCCTACTTCGCGTACGTCGAGGACGAGGGCGGCGCCTTCCGGCTGGTCTTCGAGTCCGACCTGACCAACGAGCCCGCCGTCCGCGAGCGCGTGGACCGGGTCAGCCTGCAGTGCGCCGAGGCCATCTCGGACGTCATCGCCGAGGACACCGGCCTCTCGAAGGACGAGTCGATGCTGCTCGCCGTGGGCCTCGGCGGCGTCTCGCAGGTCGTCGCCCGCTACTGGCTGTCGAGCGGGTCCGCCATCCCGCGCGACAAGGCGGTGGGACTGCTGACCTCGCTCGCCTGGCGGGGCATCGCCGGCTTCCCGCTGCACGCGGTGGACGGCCAGCTCAGCGCCGAGGGCCACTGACCGTTCCCGCGGTCTGTTCGCTCCTGGCGTGCGGCGACTGAGCCGTACCCGTCCCCTCACCGGGCTAATGTGTGCAGCGTACGGCGCGGTAGTCCGCGCAACGCTGACCGTTCGGAGGGACATAGCCGTGGAGGTCAAGATCGGCGTGCAGCACGCACCCCGGGAGATCGTTCTGGAGAGCGGGCAGTCCGCCGAGGAGGTCGAGCGCGCCGTGGCCGACGCGCTGGCCGGCAAGGCGCAGCTGCTCAGCCTCTCGGACGAGAAGGGCCGCAAGATCCTCGTGCCGGCCGAGAAGATCGCGTACGTGGAGCTCGGCGAGCCCGCCGTGCGTCGCGTGGGCTTCGGCGCTCTCTGAGCCCGGGATCTGACGGGAGGGGCCCGGTGGACCGTTCGGTCCGCCGGGCCCTTCGCCGTGCGGGTCGTCCGGGATCGCGCCGCGCCCCCGGTTGCCCGAATGACCACGTCAGGGGGTACGGGATGATTGCGTTCCGGGGCACTTGGGTAGGTACGCGTACGACCGCAACACCCGCCCCGCACCCCCCGCGAGGTGATTCGCTGTGCTCCTGGAAGCCCTCGGCTCCGCCCTCCTCGGCTTCGCCCTGGCCTGGGCCGCCGTGCACCGGCTGCCCGACCGCCTCCCCGTCCGGGCGAGGGTCCTCGCCACCGGCACGCTCGGCGCCGTCTTCGGCGCGCTCGTCACGCACGGGGCGCTCGGCCCCGGCCACTTCCTCGCCACCCTCGTCGGAGCGGTGGCCGTGGCGGCGGTTCTGCTCTCCCTGCTGATCCGGCCGGCCTCGCGCAGGCTGCGGCGATCAGCGGCGGCGTGAACAGCGCCGCACACCCCTCCCCCGTACGCGCGGCTCCGCGCCGGCGTACGGGAGCCCGTCCTCACGGGTAGGACTCAGGCGGCCAGACCGAGCGCGGCCATGCGCTTGGTGTGGGCCTCGGTGATCCGGGAGAACATCCGGCCGACCTCGGCCAGGTCGAACCCGTCCGCGACACCCCCGACCAGCATCGTCGACAGCGCGTCGCGCTCGGCGACCACCCGCTGCGCCTGCGAGAGCGCCTCGCCCATCAGGCGGCGCGCCCAGAGCGCGAGCCGGCCGCCGACGCGCGGGTCGGCGTCGATCGCGGCGCGGACCTTCTCCACGGCGAAGTTCCCGTGGCCGGTGTCGTCGAGCACGGAGACGACGAGCCCGCGGGTGTCGGAGTCGAGGCGGGCCGCGACCTCGCGGTAGAAGTCGCTGGCGATCGAGTCGCCGACGTACGCCTTGACCAGGCCCTCCAGCCAGTCCGACGGCGCGGTCTGGCGGTGGAAGTCGTCGAGCGCCTTGGCGAAGGGCTCCATGGCCTCGGTGGGCTCGGCGTCGACGGCGGCGAGGCGGTCGCGCAGCCGCTCGAAGTGGTGGAACTCGGCGGAGGCCATCTTCGCCAGCTCCGCCTTGTCCGCGAGGGTCGGCGCCAGCTTGGCGTCCTCGGCGAGCCGTTCGAAGGCCGCGAGCTCTCCGTAGGCGAGGGCGCCGAGGAGGTCGATCACGGCGGCGCGGTACTGCGGCTCGGCGGAAGCCGTCGCCCAGTCCTTGGCTGCGATCCCGGTCGGTGTGGCGTTGTCAGGCGTCTCCATGGAGCGCACAATAGCCCGCTCGGACCCCCCGTAAGGCGCTGGTCAGTCAGTGTGACCGTGCCCTCATCACCATTTCTCCCAACACACATGCGCGAATCCGGGGTACAGTGATAAGGCGCCCGCCGAGTATGCGGACATGCTTTCGCACGTTCGGACGTATGCGGTGGGCCGACTCATGAATGAGGATGCCCGGTCGGTGGCCCGATCGGCTCCGGCCCGACAGCCCTTCCGGCGGACCCGCGGAAGGGTCACCTCAGCGGTACGACGCTCGAGCGACGGCAGTGGTCCCGTGCCACCCGGCAGCGATCCCCCGGATCGCGCCGGCAGTTCCCGGCACGGTACGACCCCCTTCGTTCGCCTCGCACCGCGTCCACAGAAGAGGCAGCACCCTGACTACGACTTTCCGAGACCTCGGAATCCTTCCCGAGACGGCCGAAGCGCTTGAGGCCGTCGGCATCGTCAACCCCTTCCCCATCCAGGAGATGACCCTCCCGGTCGCCCTCACCGGCACCGACGTCATCGGCCAGGCCAAGACCGGCACGGGCAAGACCCTCGGCTTCGGTCTGCCCATCCTGGAGCGCGTCACCGTCCCGCTGGACGTCGAGGCCGGCCGGGCGAAGCCCGAGCAGCTGACCGACGCCCCGCAGGCGCTCGTCGTCGTCCCCACCCGCGAGCTGTGCCAGCAGGTCACCAACGACCTGCTCACCGCCGGCAAGGTGCGGAACGTCCGCGTGCTCGCCATCTACGGCGGCCGGGCGTACGAGCCCCAGGTCGAGGCGCTGAAGAAGGGCGTCGACGTCGTCGTCGGCACCCCCGGCCGTCTGCTCGACCTGGCCGGCCAGCGCAAGCTCGACCTGTCCCACGTCAAGGTCCTCGTCCTGGATGAGGCCGACGAGATGCTCGACCTGGGCTTCCTGCCCGACGTCGAGAAGATCATCAACATGCTTCCGGCGAAGCGCCAGACCATGCTGTTCTCGGCGACCATGCCGGGCGCGGTCATCGGCCTGGCCCGCCGCTACATGTCGCAGCCGACGCACATCCGCGCCACCTCGCCCGACGGCGAGGGCGCGACCGTCGCCAACATCAAGCAGCACGTCTACCGCGCGCACAACATGGACAAGCCGGAGATGGTCGCCCGCATCCTGCAGGCCAACGGCCGCGGGCTCGCGATGATCTTCTGCCGCACCAAGCGCACGGCGGCCGACATCGCCGAGCAGCTGGAGCGTCGTGGCTTCGCCTCCGGCGCCGTCCACGGCGACCTCGGCCAGGGCGCCCGCGAGCAGGCGCTGCGCGCCTTCCGCAACGGCAAGGTCGACGTGCTCGTCTGCACCGACGTCGCGGCCCGCGGCATCGACGTCGAGGGCGTCACCCACGTCATCAACTACCAGTCGCCCGAGGACGAGAAGACCTTCCTCCACCGCGTGGGCCGCACCGGCCGCGCGGGCGCCAAGGGCACCGCGGTGACCCTGGTCGACTGGGACGACATCCCGCGCTGGCAGCTCATCAACAAGGCCCTCGAGCTGGACTTCCACGAGCCGGTGGAGACGTACTCCTCGTCCCCGCACCTCTACGAGGAGCTGGACATCCCGGCGGGCACCAAGGGCATCCTGCCCCGCGCCGAGCGGACCCGCGCCGGTCTGGGCGCGGAGGAGCTGGAGGACCTGGGCGAGCCCGGCGGACGCCGTGGCCGCGGCCCGAAGAACGACCGGACCGAGGAGCGCCCGGAGCGGACGCGGACCCCGCGTCAGCGCCGGCGCACCCGTGGCGGCGAGCTCGGCGACGCGGCGGCCCCTGCCGCCGAGGCCGCGCCGGTGACGGACGAGGCGAAGGCCGAGTCCGGCCCGCGCACCCCGCGGCGCCGCCGCCGCACCCGCGTCGGCGCCCCCGGCTCCGCGCCCCAGGCCCAGGCGCAGGACGCCGCGTCGGCTCCGGCCGCGCAGGCCGCGCCCGCGCCGGTCGCCGAGACCGAGCGGAAGGCTCCGGCCGCCCGGACCGTGGTCGAGACGGCCGCTCCGGCGCCGGTGACCGAGGCCCCCGCCGCCGAGGCCCCGGCCGAGCCGAAGGCCCCGCGCCGCCGCAGCCGTACCGCGGCCCGTCCGGAGGCCGAGCGCACCGCGCCCGCCGCCCCGGCCGCCGCCGTCAAGGAGTCGGCTCCGGCCCCGCGCCGTCGTCGGCCCCGCGTCCTCCCGGTCGAGGACACCGTGTCGTTCCAGACGGTCGAGACGGCCGCGGCCGCCCTGCGCGCCGCGAAGGCCGTCGAGGCGCCCGTCGCCGCCCCGGTCGTCGAGGTCGCGGTCGTCGAGGAGCCCAAGAAGGCCCCCCGTCGCCGCACCGCGAAGAAGGCCGTGGCGGAGCCGGTGGCTGCCGTCGTCGCCGCTCCCGCGGTGGCCGAGCCGGTCGCGGCGGTCGTCGCCGCTCCGGTGGCGGCCGAGCCCGTGGTGCCGGTCGTCGAGGCCGTGGTCACGGCCGAGGTGCCCGCGCCGCGCCGCCGTCGTGTGGTGCGGAAGGCCGCCGGTTCGCCGGTGACCACCGCCCCGGTCGTCGAGCCCGTCGTCGAGCCGGCGCCCGCGCCGGTCGTCGAGGAGCCGAAGGCGCCGGTCCGGCGCCGTGTGGTCCGCAAGGCCGCCGGTTCGCCGGCCTCGTCGACCGCGGCCGCGACCGTGATCGTCACGAACCCGGTCGCGAAGGCCCCGGCGATCGTCGTCGAGACCGCCCCGGCTCCCGTGGTCGAGGCCGCCCCGGTCGCCGAGGTCGCGGTCGTCGAGGAGCCTAAGAAGGCCCCCCGTCGCCGTACGGCGAAGAAGGCCGTCGCGGAGCCGGTCGCCGAGACCCCGGCCGCCGAGGAGGCGCCGAAGGCCCCGCGCCGCCGCGCCGCCAAGAAGGCCGTCGCGGCCGAGGCTCCCGAGGCCTCGGAGCCGAAGGCGCCGGCCCGTCGCCGTACGACGAAGAAGGCCGTCGCGGAGCCGGTCGCCGAGACCCCGGCCGCCGAGGAGGCGCCCAAGGCCCCGCGCCGCCGCACCACGAAGAAGGCGGCGGCCGCTCAGCCCGAGAGCTGATCCCGCCCGCTCTCCACGGCCGAGGCCCGACCCCCGCTTCGGGGGCCGGGCCTCGGTCCGTCCGGAGGCGGGCGCCCCGGGCGTCGGCCCCGCGGCCGGGTGAGGTCCCCCGGGCCGGGCCCGGCGGGCGCGGTTACAGTCCAGACATGAGCAAGCCCCGGTCCCTCGTCCTGCCTGCCGGCACCCGTGCCCACCACCTCGTGACGGCCCGGGGGGACTTCGCCGTGCTCGACGCCGGGCCCCGCGGCGAGCGGCGCGGGACGGTGCTGCTGCTGCCCGGGTACACCGGCAGCAAGGAGGACTTCCTGGCGCTGCTCGGCCCGCTGAGCGAGGCCGGGTACCGGGCGGTGGCGGTGGACGGGCGCGGCCAGTACCAGTCCCCGGGGTCCCGCGGCCGGGCCGGCTACCGCCGCCGGGCGCTGGCGCTCGACGCGGTGGCGCAGGCGTCGGCGCTCGGCGACGGCCCGGTCCATCTGCTCGGCCACTCGTTCGGCGGCCTGGTCGCCCGCGCGGCCGCCGCGCTCGCCCCCGCCGCCTTCCGCTCGCTCACCCTGCTCTCCTCGGGCCCCGGCCGGGTCGCCCGGCCGCAGCGGGTCCGGGTGCGCGCGCTGCGCGTCGCTCTCGCGTTCCTGCCGAAGGAGCGGGTGTGGCAGGCGATGTGCTGGCTGGACAGCCGGGGCGAGGAGCCGGACACGGACGACGCGCCGGAGCTCGCGGGCTTCCTGCGGCGGCGCTGGATGCGGACCCGGATCGCGCAACTGGCGGGCGCGGGGAGGCTGCTGCTCAGCCGTCAGGACGGCACGGCGGAGCTCGCCGCGCTGCGGATGCCGCTGCACATCGCGTACGGGGCGGACGAGATGGTCTGGCCCACGGCGGTGCTCGCGGCGACGGCCGCCCGCACGGGCGCGCACCACACGGTCGTGGCGGGCGCCGGCCACTCCCCCAACGTGTCGCACCCGCGGGAGCTGACGGACCGCCTCACCGGCTTCTGGGAGCGGACGGCGGCCCCCGCCGGAGTCGGCTCCGCCCGCTGACCCCGGGTCACCGGCGCCGGCGGGCGGGGTTCAGAACTGCGCCTTGAGGTGCTGCCAGAAGCCGTCCCGCAGGGCCCGCCGGAGTCCCGCGTGGCCGCGCAGGGACCGGCTGAGCAGCCGCTCCGCCTCGACGAGCAGGTCCTGGTCGACGGGGCCGGGCAGATAGGGCGCGCCAGGCAGCAGCTCGGCGAGCCGGTCCCGGCCGCGTTCACCGAGCCAGGTCGCGGCGATCTGGGCGCCGACGAACCGCACCTCCTCGCGGGACGGCGGCGGCTCGCCCTCGTTCTCGTACGTGGTGACGGGACGGCGGGTGACGTACGGGCGGCAGAAGTCGAGCTCGAAGGTGCGCTGGCTGTCGACCTCCCAGAGGAGCGCCTCCGCCTGGTTGCGGCCCTCGGCGGCCTCGATGCCCCAGAGGTGGACGCGGGCACCGTACCCCTGGGCCGCCTCGACGGCCGAGACGAGGTCCTCGTCGCCGCCGACGAGGGCGGCGTCGCTGATGGCGCGGTGGCGGGCGAGCGACTCCAGGTCGGTGCGGATGAGGGAGTCGACGCCCTTCTGCTGGTTGTTGGCGTTGAGGTTGCCGAGGCGCACCTTGACGTCGGGAAGCTCGGCGATGGCCTGCTGCTCGGGGGTGTGGATGCGGCGTCTGGCCCCGTCGTACCAGTAGACGCGGAGCAGTCTGCTGTCGGCGAAGATCGTGCGGGCCTTGTCGATGAAGGCCTCGATGAGGCCCTCCGCGTCGAGGTCGAAGGAGCGCCGGTCCTCGGTTCCCGTCACCAGCAACCCGGCCGCAGCATGGACGTAACCTGCGTCGACGAAGATGGCATGGGTAGAAGGGGTCTTGGCGACCTCGGCCAGCATCCGCTGGAGGAGCTCATTGGTGCGCTCCAGGCGCCCGTCGAGGGCGCGCAGGCGGGCGTCGGTCTCGGTCACCTGAGTGGTGTCTGCGTCGTTCATACGGGGCTCATTCTCCGCCGCTCCGGGTCCGGCCGCCACACCCTCCTACCCGTCAGTAGTTAGACATCCGAAAATTTTCCTTAGCGTAAGGAATGTTTGCAGGATGCATGTCGTTGGACCCGTACGTAACGCAGTTCTCCACCAGGAGGATCAACTCAGACGAAGGGAGAAGCCTGTGCGCTTCGAAATCCTGCGACTCGACGACATCGACGGCACGCCCGTCGACCGGACCGTCGTGGACGCCGCCTCCGTCAACCGGATCGTGCAGCAGGCCGCCTCGATCGGCCAGCGCATCTGGATCCGCCCCGCCGAGACCTCGGCCTCGTAACAGGTCGGGTCCATCCCACGCACCGCGCCCCCGCACGGACTTCGCCAGAGCGGAATCCGTACGGGGGCGCAGTGGTGTCCGGGGGTCCCCCGGCGGGCCGGAGGGTGCCTCCCCGCGCGTCAGGCGTTCTGGACGACCTGCGTCACGCCGTTGATGATCTGCTGCACCGCGATGGCGGAGAGCATCATCCCGGCGAGGCGGGTGACGAGGACGACACCGCCGTCCTTGATGACCCGGATGATCACCAGCGAGTAGCGCATGGTCAGCCAGAGCACGACGTGCATGGCGACGATGGCGGCCCAGACGGAGACCTGCGCGGCCGCGCCGTCGGCGTTCTGGACGGCGAGGATCACCGAGACGATGGCGCCGGGCCCGGCGAGCAGCGGCATGCCGAGCGGGACCAGGGCGACGTTGACGTCCTTGGTCTGCTTGGGCTCGTCGGTCTTGCCGGTGAGCAGGTCGAGCGCGATGAGCAGCAGCAGGAGGCCGCCCGCGATCATCAGCGCGGGGACCGAGACGTGCAGGTAGTCCAGGATCTGCTGGCCGAGCAGACCGAAGACGGAGATGACCCCGAAGGCCACGGCGACGGCCTGCCAGGCCATCCGGCGCTGGACCTTGGCGGCGCGGCCGGAGGTGAGGGCCAGGAAGATCGGGGTGATCCCGGGGGGATCCATGATCACGAAGAGGGTCAGGAACAGCGAGCCGAAGACGGCGGCGTCGAACACGGTGGGGTGCCTTGCGGGAGAGGTCGAACGGTGGGGTGCGGCCCGGCCGCGGAATGCGGGATTCCGACGGCGGGGCGGGAGGAGGGCCGCCCCGCGTCACGGCACGGGGCCGTGCGGGGGCGGACCGGGAAGGAAGCGGAGCGCCGGGCGGACGCGGCACGGACCGCGCGGCCCGGCCCTCGGGGGCGGGACGCGGCGGACCTCCCGGCCGACCGGCCGGGGGAACGGGTCCCGCGGTGAGGATCCGGGCTCCGCGGAGCCCGGGGACCGGCGGCCGGAGCGGCCCGGCTACTCGGGGCCGGACGGGCCCTGGGCGGCGGGTCCGCCCGCGCCGGGGACGGGGAAGGCTCCGGCGGCACGGCGGGTGATCTCGCCGTAGATCTCGGGGTCGGTCGTGTACTCGCCGAGGCGGCAGGTCTTGCGGCTGCCGTGGTAGTCGCTGGAGCCGGTGGTCAGCAGACCCAGCTCCTTCGCGAGCCCGCGCAGCCGCGCCCGCGTCGCCTCGTCGTGGTCCATGTGGTCGACCTCGATGCCGTCGAGTCCGGCCTCGGCGAGCCGGGCTATCGAGGCCTCGGGCAGCACCTGTCCGCGCTTGACGGCGAGCGGGTGCGCGAAGACGGTGACGCCGCCGGCCGCCTTGACCAGGCGGATGGCGTCGATCGGGTCGAGCTCGTGCTTCCCGACGTACGCCCGGCCGCCGTCGGCGAGCCACTCGGGCGTGAAGGCGCCGGAGACGTCCCGGACGACTCCGAGCTCGACGAGGGCCTCGGCGACGTGCGGGCGGCCCACGGAGCCGTCGCCCGCGATCCGGGCGACCTGCTCCCAGGTGACGGGGACGCCGAGGTCCTGGAGTCTGCCGACCATGGCCCGCGCGCGGGGGACCCGGTCGTCGCGGACGAGTTCGCGCTCGGCGAGGAGGGCGGGCTCCTCGGGGTCGAAGAGGTACGCGAGCATGTGCAGGCCGACGCCGTCGATCCGGCAGGAGAGCTCGGCCCCGGTGACGAGGGTCAGCCCCTCGGGCAGCGCGGCGATCGCCTGGGCGTGGCCCCGGGTGGTGTCGTGGTCGGTCAGCGCGACGACGTCGAGTCCGGCGGCGGCCGCGTTGCGGACGAGCTCGGCCGGGGAGTCGGTCCCGTCGGAGGCCGTGGAGTGGGTGTGCAGGTCGATGCGCACGACGCGGTACTCCAGGGCTTCGGCACGGACGGGGGACGCTCCAGCATAACGGGCGAATCGAACACGCCCGTACGGCAGGAGGCGGCCGGACCGGCCTCCGGGACCCCTCAGCCCAGCAGACGCGGCGTCAGGGCTCCGCACGGCAGGAGCTCGACCTCGGCGCCGGCGTCCCGCAGGTCCGTCAGGACGAGCTCGTCGTACATCAGGAGGCCGGACTGCTCGGGCCAGACGATCGCCCACAGCCAGAGGCCGCGGGCCTCGCCCGCGAACACCGCACGGTCCTGCGGGGCGCCGTTGACGTGCCAGAGCGGTGTCGGGCGTCCGGCGGCGAGGACCTTCGTCTGCGGGGGCTTGTCGATGGCCATGCCCGCCCCGGGGTCGGGGCCGTCGATGCCGGCGTACCGCGCGCCGAGGCCGACGCCGAGCTCCTCGGCGACGAGGAGAAGCTCTCCGATGCCCCCGAGGGGGCCGGGTCCCGAGCAGGCGACGGCGGTCGCGCGCCCTCCACTGCGGTCGTCGCCCGCGTACGTGACTCCGGTGAAGAGCCAGCCGACGGGGAGGGGCCACGGCATCCACACCGGAACGTGGGACCGGTGCACCACGACGCCGAGGGCCTCGACGCTGGGCGGGATCACGGGCTGGAGCGGGTGCACCGAGCCGTGCACGTCACACTGCCAGGAGTCGGCGAAGAGTCCGGGCGCCCTGACCCGGCCACCGCACTTCGGACAACTGGGTTCGCCCCTCATAGGGCTCAACGGTCCTACCACGCGAGCCCCGCGTCAAGGACGGTCACCGACGATCACCCGTCCGGCCCGTGGCGTTCACCCCACGCCACCCGCCCATATAGATGTAACTTGCATCCATTAGCCTCCCTAACTTATTCTGTGTATATCGCAACGATCTCGACGCGGAGGAGCGGCACCCATGGAGAGAGCAGAGGAAGGCTTCGGCGGGGGCGGCATCCTGCGCCAGCCCCCGGCCGTCTGGGCCACGGCCGGGGCGTCCGTCGTCGCCTTCATGGGCATCGGCCTGGTCGATCCGATCCTGCCGTCGATCGCCCGGGGCCTGGACGCGACACCCAGCCAGGTGTCGCTCCTCTTCACGTCGTACTTCCTCATCACCGCCGTCGCGATGCTGGTGACCGGCTTCGTCTCCAGCCGGATCGGGGGCCGCCGGACCCTGCTCGCCGGACTCGCGCTGGTCGTCGTCTTCGCGGCCCTCGCCGGCACCTCGGACTCCGTCGGCGAGCTCGTCGGCTTCCGGGCCGGCTGGGGACTCGGCAACGCCCTCTTCGTCTCGACCTCGCTCGCCGTGATCGTCGGCGCCGCGGCCGGCGGCAGCGCGGCCGCGATCCTGCTCTACGAGTCGGCGCTCGGCCTCGGCATGGCCTGCGGGCCGCTGGTCGGCGCCGTGCTCGGCGACGCGAGCTGGCGCTACCCCTTCTTCGGTACGGCCGCGCTGATGGCCGTCGGCTTCCTCTGCATCACGGTCTTCCTCAAGGAGCAGCCGAAGCCGGCCCGCAAGACCTCGCTGCTCGACCCGATCCGGGCCCTGAGCCACGGCGGACTCGCCTCGGCCGCGGCCGCCGCGTTCTTCTACAACTACGCGTTCTTCACGGTGCTCGCCTTCACCCCGTTCGTCCTGGACATGTCCCCGTACCGGTCCGGCGCGGTGTTCTTCGCCTGGGGCGTGCTGCTCGCCGTCTCCTCGGTCCTGGTGGCCCCCCGGCTCCAGCGGCGCTTCGGCTCGCTCACGGTGCTCGGCGGCTCGCTCGTGCTCCTCGCGGCCGACGTGGTGGTGCTCGGCTACGGCAGCCACACGACCGCGGTCGTCTGCACGGTCCTGTCGGGCGTGTTCATCGGCGTCAACAACACCGTCTTCACCGAGCTCGCCCTGGGCGTCTCGGACGCCCCGCGCCCGGTGGCCAGCGCCGGCTACAACTTCGTCCGCTGGTTCGCCGCGGCGGCGGCCCCGTACTTCGCGCCGAAGATCGAGGAGTGGAGCGACGTCCACATGCCCTTCGTGGTGGCCGGCGTGGCCGCGGTGCTCGGCGCCCTGGTCGTCCGGGTCCGCCGCGGCTCCCTCGTCCCCGCGGCCGGGGAGCGCGCACCGGAGCGCGCCGCGCCGGAGGGCGCCGAGGTCCTCGCGGGCTGAGCCCGCCGGAGACCGGCCGCCGGAGGGGACGGACCCGCGGCGGCCGGTTTGGGGCGCACGGCCCGGGCAACACGGAATCCATGAGAGGCATCGACTCCGTCATAAGAACCGTGGCCCACGTCCTCGCGGGCATCCTGGTCGTCTGGATCGCCCTGGACCTGCTCGACGCCAACCGGGCGAACACCGTCGTGGGCTGGTTCCACAGCGCCGCGGACTGGCTCGCGGGCTGGTCGATCGGACTGTTCGACGTCGCCAACCACACCTTCCAGGTGCTGCTCGACTACGGCATCCCCGCGGTGGTCTACGTGGTGATCGCCAATCTCGTCGCCAGCAGGGCCGTCGCCCGGGCGTGACCGCGCCCCGGCGGACGGAACACCCGGACGGGCCGCGCGCACCGCGCGGAGCCGCCCCGGGGAATCCGTCGCGTCCGGCCCCCCGGCCGGGTCGCGGGGAGACCCGTCCCGCCGCCCGCGCCTCAGTCGAGCCGCACGGATCCGCGCAGCGGATCGCGCAGGTCGGTGCCCTGCGCCAGCCAGCGCTCCTCCAGCGCCTGGGCCCCGTGGACCCGCTTCCACGCCGCCTCGTTGGGGGTCATCGGCAGCAGCGGCAGGAAGCGCACCGGGTCCATCGGCTCGTCGAGCTCCAGATCCTCGACCAGGCCGCCCGACCCGGCGACCAGGACCGAGCTGAACGCGGCGCCCGGCCAGAGCGGGTCGCCGACGTCGAGCGAGGCGCCCGCGGCCACGACGACGCCCTCGACCTGCGGGGTCGCGGCGAGGACCGCGAGCGGGCGCAGCACCTTGTCGGTGTCGGCGAGCCCGGCCCGTACGGTCAGGACGAGCTCGGCGCGCGGGCCCTTGACGGGGTCGGCGAGCGGGGCGGTCGGATCGGCCATCGGCTGCGCGGACATGCCGAGGGTCGCGTACCGCACGAGGTCGCCCTCGACGAAGCGGAGCACCTCGATCCGGTCCGTCCCGAGGAACGTCACCGCGGCCCGCGCGTCCGGTTCCCCGAGCGCCGTGCGCAACCGGGCTTCGACCAGAGCAAGAACTTCTCCCATGTCTTGAGCATAAAGCGCGTATGGAACGGGCAAAGGAAGGGATTGACCCTCAGTCGGCTGATAGTCTTGGCCGCTGGTCGGGAGTCCCGAACTCCCGACTACTCGTCACATGTCATCCCTCACGAGGGACCGGCCGGAGGAGGTGGGGCTGCGATGGACCGAAGTCGATCGGGCAGTACCAGCCGCTCTTCCGCCCCGCACCCGAGCCCGGTGCGTACGCACTTCCGGTGATCCCGGCCCGTGTCTCCCACGGGGTCCGCCCTCTCCGGCATCTCGCACGACGGAAGAGCATCTCGCCTTTGCCTGTCTGTAGCGAACGCCGTCACCGCGATCCCTCGGTGCCGCCCGCTTTGTGGACGACGTAGCTCCACGTCCCCATTCCGGGCAGTTCCACGCTCGCCGACGGCTTCTCCGTGAAGGAGCATGCCCATGTCGATGATCCGTGACCTGCGCGCCGCCGTCCGTCCGAGCCTGCGGCACCCCCTGCGCAAGACCCCCACCACGTACACCTCGTACGACCCCACCCGCGACCACACGGCCTCCAGCGCCGTGGTCGACTGCGCCGTCTACCGCGACGGGCGCCGCGTCGACGACCGCGAGTGCCTCACCCCGCGCGGCGCCATGAGCCGGGTGCGGGAGAACGGCGGCTTCGCCTGGATCGGCCTGCACGAGCCGACCGAGGCCGAATTCGCGGGCATCGCGGCCGAGTTCGGGCTGCACCCGCTCGCCGTCGAGGACGCCGTCCACGCCCACCAGCGGCCCAAGCTGGAGCGGTACGACGACACCCTCTTCACCGTCTTCAAGACGATCCACTACGTCGAGCACACCGAACTCACCGCGACCAGCGAGGTCGTCGAGACCGGTGAGGTGATGTGCTTCACCGGACCCGACTTCGTCATCACCGTCCGGCACGGCGGCCAGGGCTCCCTGCGCAACCTCCGGCACCGCCTCCAGGGCGAGCCCGAACTCCTCGCCAAAGGGCCGTCGGCGGTGCTGCACGCCCTCTCCGACCACGTCGTCGACGGCTACATCGCGGTCGCCGACGCCGTCGAACTCGACATCGACCAGCTGGAGATCGACGTCTTCTCGCCGGCCGCGAAGGGCTCGACGCGCGGCACGGACACCGGCCGGATCTACCAGCTGAAGCGCGAGGTACTGGAGTTCAAGCGGGCCGTGACCCCGCTGCTCCGGCCGTTGCAGCTGCTCTCGGAGCGGCCGATGCGGCTGGTCGACCCCGACATCCAGAAGTACTTCCGGGACGTCGCCGACCACCTCGCACGCGTCCAGGAGCAGGTCGTCGGCTTCGACGAACTGCTGAACTCGATCCTCCAGGCCAACCTGGCGCAGGCGACCGTCGCGCAGAACGAGGACATGCGCAAGATCACCTCGTGGGCGGCGATCGTCGCCGTCCCCACGGCGGTCTGCGGCGTGTACGGCATGAACTTCGACCACATGCCCGAGCTGCACTGGAAGTACGGCTACCCGATGGTGCTGACCGGCATCGTCGCGATCTGCTTCACCATCCACCGCACGCTCAAGCGCAACGGCTGGCTCTGACCGCCGGGGCGCGTCCGGGCCGGGCCGGGGACACCGCCGGCCCGGCCCGGCCGGCGGGACATCCCCTAGGCTTCGGGCCATGACTGAAGAGCTGCTCGGGTCCGCCCTCGTCGAGGAGGCCACGAAGAAGTCCGGCCTGGTGTGGGTCCGCGGCACCGGCCCGGCCCGCGCGCTCTGGCACGTCTGGTCCGACGGCGCCGCGTTCGTCGTCGGCGACGGCCCCGGCGAGCAGCCGCTGCCCGGGCTGGTGGACGGCGGCACGGCCGAGGTCACGGTCCGCAGCAAGGACAAGGGCGGCCGGCTGGTCGCCTGGACGGCGGCCGTACGGGAGATCGCGCACGGCACCGGGGAGTGGGACGCGGCGGTCGCCGAGCTCAAGGGCAAGCGGCTCAACGCACCCGACGGCGAGGCCATGACGGACCGCTGGGGCCGCGAATGCCGCGTCCTGCGGCTCGACCCCCGCTCCTCGACCACGGAGCTGCCGGACGGCTCCCTGGCGGCCGTGCCGCTGCCCTCGCCGGCCACGACCCGCGACCCGGTGCCCGCCGGGCTCCCCCGGCTGCTGGTCAAGCGCCGCCGGCGCCGCTGACCCGTCCGCGGACCTCCGGCGGCACGCCCCGGGATCAGGTCCTGGGCAGCTGCTTGCCGTAGTCGAGGATCTCCTCCTTCGACGGCTCGGACAGCAGGAAGTCCTTGTTCCACTCGGAGAGCACGACGAGGCCCGCTCCCCCGCCCCGCGCGAACTGCAGCGGGTACGGGTCGCCCTGCAGGGCCACGTCGAGGGTGCCGCCCTCCCCGTCGGCGCCGCCCTTGACCTTGATCGTGCGGACCCCGCCGATCTGGTCACGGTCGCCCTTGACCTTCTCGCCGTGCAGCCCGGTGAGACCGTCGAGCAGCAGGTCCATGTCGGTGAACCCGCGCAGCTGCTTGTACGCGGGGTCGCCCTGCGGCACCTTCACGTACTTGTCGTCGAGCTTGTCGGCGGCCTCGGCGTCCGCCTCCGTCGGCTCCTCGCCGCCCTCCGCGCCGTGCGACCAGAAGTCCGCGTCCGCCTTCAGGTACAGCGCCTCGCCGACCCGCAGCAGCTCGAAGGTGCTGTTCTTCGTCGTCACCGAGCCGGTGGCGCCGTCCTGCCGCAGGCGCATGTTCAGCTTGAAGGTGTCGCCCTTGCTGACCAGGGTGCCGGAGAGCCGCACCGCGTCGGCGCCGTCCGCGGCGGACCGCGCCTTCCCCTCGATCTCGGCCGCCGACAGCCTCCCGACCCCGTTGGTCCCCTCGTCCGGATCCGCGGCGCAGGCCGTGAGCCCCACGGTCAGGCCGGCGCAGAGCGCGAGCGGCACGACGGCCCGGTGGATACGCGACGACGCGGCACGAACAGCCATCGGCGCTGCCTCTCATGTCGTGGGGGGACACGGGCCGCGGCCCCCTGCGGGGAGACCCGGGGCGGCGGCCCTCTGTGCTGCCAGTTGTCGCCGGGCGGACGGCCGGCGTGCCGGTGGGGACGGCAGACCGCAGCGTACCCGGGCCGGGCGACGCGCCCCGCAGCAGCCGTACGGAGGCGCTGCCGGGGCGGTGCGGAACGGCACGGGCTAGCCTGAACCCGGCAAAGCTCTGCAATGACTCGAATCGTGCGACACCGAGGAGGCGCGTGGCATGGCGGCAGGCGCCCCCCGGATCTTCGTCTCCCATCTCGCCGGGGTCCCGGTCTTCGACCCCGTCGGCGACCAGGTCGGCCGGGTCAGCGACCTGGTGGCGATGCTGCGCGTCGGCCGCAGGCCGCCGCGGCTGCTCGGCATGGTCGTGGAGGTCCTCAGCCGGCGCCGGGTGTTCGTCCCGATGACCCGGATCACGGGCGTGGAGTCCGGCCAGGTCATCACGACCGGTGTGGTCAACATGCGCCGCTTCGAACCGCGCCCCACCGAGCGGCTCGTCCTCGGCGAGCTCCTCGACCGGCGCGTCCGGCTCGTGGGGCCCGGCGGGCAGGAGGGCGAGGAGGTCACGGTCCTCGACGTCGCCATCCAGCAGCTGCCCGCCCGCCGCGACTGGGAGATCGACAAGGTCTTCGTCCGCAAAGGCAAGGGCGGGGTGCTGAGCCGCCGGGGCGAGACGCTGACCGTCGAGTGGTCGGGCGTCACCGGCTTCTCCCTGGAGGAGCACGGGCAGGGCGCCGAGAACCTGGTCGCCACCTTCGAGAAGCTGCGCCCCGCCGACCTCGCCAACGCCCTGCACCACCTCCCGCCCAAGCGGCGCGCGGAGGTGGCCGCCGCCCTGGACGACGACCGGCTTGCGGACGTCCTGGAGGAGCTGCCGGAGGACGATCAGATCGAGATCCTCGGCAAGCTGAAGGAGGAGCGGGCGGCCGACGTCCTGGAGGCGATGGACCCGGACGACGCGGCCGACCTGCTGTCCGAGCTGCCGGAGGAGGACAAGGAGCGGCTGCTGACCCTGATGCGGCCCGACGACGCGGCCGACGTGCGCCGCCTCCTGGCGTACGAGGAGCGCACGGCCGGCGGTCTGATGACGACCGAGCCGATCGTGCTGCGGCCGGACGCCACGGTCGCGGACGCGCTGGCCCGGGTGCGGCAGCAGGACCTGTCGCCGGCGCTCGCCGCGCAGGTGTACGTGTGCCGGCCGCCGGACGAGACGCCGACGGGGAAGTACCTGGGCACGGTGCACTTCCAGCGGCTGCTGCGCGATCCGCCGTTCACCCTGGTCAGCTCGATCGTGGACAGCGACCTGCCGCCGCTCGGCCCGGACACCCCGCTGCCGGCCGTCACCAGCTACCTCGCCGCGTACAACATGGTCGCGGCGCCCGTGGTCGACGAGAGCGGGTCGCTGCTCGGCGCGGTCACCGTCGACGACGTGCTCGACCACCTGCTGCCGGACGACTGGCGCGAGACCGAGTTCCACCAGGAGGGGGCCGGGCATGGCGGCTGAGCGCACGCAGGACCGCGAGCGGGACCGGGAGCGCGAGCGGCCGGGTCCCCGCATCCGGCTCGATCTGCCGCGCGAGAGGCGGGCCAAACTGCTGCCGGAGTACGACCCCGAGGCGTTCGGGCGGCTCTCGGAGCGGATCGCCCGCTTCCTGGGGACCGGGCGGTTCCTCGTCTGGATGACCCTGACGATCATCGTCTGGGTCGTCTGGAACATCTTCGCGCCGGGGGCGCTCAAGTTCGACGAGTACCCCTTCATCTTCCTGACGCTGGCGCTGTCCCTCCAGGCCTCGTACGCGGCGCCGCTGATCCTGCTCGCCCAGAACCGGCAGGACGACCGCGACCGGGTCAACCTCGAACAGGACCGGAAGCAGAACGAGCGGTCGATCGCGGACACCGAGTACCTCACCCGGGAGATCGCGGCGCTGCGGATGGGCCTCGGCGAGGTGGCCACCCGCGACTGGATCCGCTCGGAACTCCAGGACCTGATCAGGGAGCTGGAGGAGCGCAGGGATCTATTCCCGCCGGCGGACCCCCGGGGAAGTGACGTACCCGACCGTTGACAGGCCTTTCATGGGCCGGTGGTCGGCGCCGTACCATCGTCGGTATGGCTATGGAAGACGCGGTGCTCGAAGCACTGGCGACGGTGAACGACCCCGAGATCAACAAACCGATCACTGAGCTCGGCATGGTCAAGTCGGTGGAGATCGAACCGGACGGCAAGGTCGCCGTCACGGTCTACCTGACCGTCTCCGGCTGCCCGATGCGCGAGACCATCACCCAGCGGGTGACCGACGCCGTCGCCGGCGTCGAGGGCGTCACCGCGGTCGACGTCGCGCTGGACGTGATGAGCGACGAGCAGCGCAAGGAGCTGGCCGCTGCGCTGCGCGGCACGGGCGCCGAGCGCGAGGTGCCGTTCGCGAAGCCCGGCTCGCTGACCCGGGTGTACGCGGTCGCCTCCGGCAAGGGCGGCGTCGGCAAGTCCTCCGTCACCGTGAACCTGGCCGCGGCGATGGCCGACGACGGGCTGAAGGTCGGCGTCGTCGACGCCGACATCTACGGCCACAGCGTGCCGCGCATGCTGGGCGCGGACGGCCGTCCGACCCAGGTCGAGAACATGATCATGCCGCCGTCGGCGAACGGCGTGAAGGTCATCTCCATCGGCATGTTCACCCCGGGCAACGCGCCGGTGGTGTGGCGCGGCCCGATGCTGCACCGCGCGCTCCAGCAGTTCCTCGCGGACGTGTACTGGGGCGACCTGGACGTCCTTCTGCTCGACCTGCCCCCGGGCACCGGCGACATCGCGATCTCGGTCGCGCAGCTGGTCCCGAACGCGGAGATCCTGGTCGTCACGACCCCGCAGCAGGCGGCGGCCGAGGTCGCCGAGCGGGCCGGCTCCATCGCCGTCCAGACCCACCAGAAGATCGTCGGCGTGGTCGAGAACATGGCGGGCCTGCCGTGTCCGCACTGCGACGAGATGGTCGACGTGTTCGGCACCGGCGGCGGCCAGCGGGTCGCCGACGGCCTGACGCAGACCACGGGGGCGACGGTCCCGGTCCTCGGCTCCATCCCGATCGACGTCCGGCTCCGCGAGGGCGGTGACGAGGGCAGGCCCGTCGTGCTGTCCGACCCGGACTCGCCGGCCGGCGCGGCGCTCCGCGCGATCGCCGGCAAGCTCGGCGGCCGCCAGCGCGGCCTCTCCGGCATGAGCCTCGGCATCACGCCGCGCAACAAGTTCTGAGACGTGCCTCAGGGCCGCCCTCCCACGGGAGAGCGGCCCTGAGGCATGCCGTCAGGCGTACGCGTCGAGGTCCTTGATCTGGGCGAAGCCCAGCCCGTACGCGCTCATCCCGCGCCCGTAGGCGCCGATGTGCACCTCGCCCGCGGATCCCGCGAGGACCCAGCCGAACTCCGACTCGCGGTAGTGGAACGGCACCGGCACCCCGTCCACGGGGAGCGAGAGCGTCGTCCACTCCGCCCCGCCGAGGTCGTCGGCCAGCTCGAAGGCCGTCTCGGTCTGCTGGTCCAGCCAGTTGTCCCGCGTCGCGTGGTCCAGCGAGGGGGGCCAGGTGTGCACCAGCAGGCCCGAGCCGGCCAGCCAGGCCGCCGAGGACACGGTGGTGGCGTCGAGGACGCCCGTGCCGTCACCGGTCCGCCGGACCGGGCTCGCGGCCACCGTCACGACGACGGCGAACCGCTCCTTCTCCGCGCCGCTCGCGTCGGTCTTTATCGACGGCGTCTCCCCGTGCCCGGTCGAGCCGTGCTGCACGCTGCCGTCCGCCGCCGTCCCCACCTGCATCAGCCAGCGCGGCCCCGTGAACGCCTCGTCGAGGCCGTACCAGGGGAAGGGTGCCCGCAGATACCCCTCGGCGGTCCGCCGGGCCAGGGGCACGCCCTCCACCCGACTCGTGGTCTCCATCTCGGCCGCCTCCTCGTTCCGTCAACAGAGGGAGGATAGCCACCAGGACGCGTCGGGTCGGTGACAGCCCGTCGTCAGGTCGCGTCGGAGTCGTACGGAGGACGCTCGTCGGTGCCCGGCTTGTCCTGCTTCTTCAGCAGGTCCGGGGTGCCGTTGGCGGAGGTCACGGCGCCGGCCGCGGCCGAGCCGTTGACGGCCGAGGTCTGCGGCTCGCGGCCGTGGACCGCGTCGGCGACGTCGTTCATCTCCTTCTTGAGGTCGAAGCTGCCGCGCAGCTCCTTGAGCTCCCGGAGGTCCTCGTTCTGGTCCATCTGCTTGCGGAGGAACGTCTTCGGGTTGAGGTCCTCGAACTCGAAGTCCTTGAAGTCCGGCCCCAGCTCGCTCCGGATGTCCTCCTTCGCGCTGTCCGAGAAGTCCCGGACCTTCTTGACGAAGCGCGAGACGTCCTGGATGACCTTCGGGAGCTTGTCCGGCCCGAAGACGAGCACGGCGAGGACGACGAGCGTCACCAGCTCGAGTGCGCCTATGTCGCTGAACACCTAGTAGCTCCTTCATGCCGGTCAAGGGCCCGGTCCACGGTACCCGCCCAGACTGCCGGACGGGTACCTCCCGGTGTCCGCCACATGGCGCTCACGTGCCCTGGGACGAGCCGAGCGTCAGGGTCTTTGTCAGCTCTTTGCCACCGCGGGTCAGGGTGAGCTCCAGCCGGTCGCCGGGGCGGTGGGCGCGGATCTTCACGATCAGCTCCTCGCCGTTGTGCACGCGCTGGCCGTCGACCTTGGTGATGACGTCGCCGGGGCGGAGCCCGGCGGTCGCGGCGGGCCCGCCGGGCGTGACGGAGGCGGAGCCGTCCTTGCCCTTCTCGCCGACCCGGGCGCCGTCGCCGTTGAACTGCATGTCGAGGCTCACACCGATGACGGGGTGGGTGGCCTTGCCGGTGTTGATGAGTTCCTCGGCGACCCGCTTGCCCTGGTTGATCGGGATGGCGAACCCGAGCCCGATGGAACCCGGCTGGGAGGCGCCGTCGCCCTCCCCGTCGCCCGAGCCGCCGGCGGCGCGGATGGCGCTGTTGATGCCGATGACCCGGCCCTTGGCGTCCAGGAGGGGGCCGCCGGAGTTTCCGGGGTTGATGGGGGCGTCGGTCTGCAGGGCGTCGACGTAGCTGATGTCGCTGCCGTCGCCCTTCTCGCCGCCGGCGGTGATCGGGCGCTCCTTGGCGCTGATGATGCCGGAGGTGACCGTGTTGGAGAGGTCGAACGGGGCGCCGATGGCGACGACGGGGTCGCCGACGCGGACGTCCTCCGAGTTCCCCAGGGGCAGCGGCTTGAGGCCGGAGACCCCGGTGACCTGGACGACCGCGAGGTCGTAGCCGGTGTCCTTGCCGACGACCCTGGCACGGGCGGTCTCGCCGCTGGAGAAGGTCACCGAGATGTCCCGGGAGGACTCGGCGCCGTCCACGACGTGGTTGTTGGTGAGGATGTGGCCCTTGGTGTCGAGGACGAAACCGGTGCCGGTGCCGGACGAACCGCCGCCCTTCACGTGCAGGGTGACGACGCCGGGCAGGGCGCTCGCCGCGATCCCGGCCACGCTGTCCGGGGCGCGGTCGGTGTCGCCTCCCGCCGCCTGCGGCAGCTCGACGGTGGTGATCCCGCCGTTCCGCTCGACGTACGCGCCGATGCCGCCGCCGATGACTCCGGTGACGAGCGCGAGGAGGAGGGCGCCGGCCAGGGCGAGCCCCTTGCGGGACTTCCTCGGGGGCAGCGGCGGGAGCCCGGCGCCGCCGGCCGTCCAGGGGTCGTACTGCCCCCAGGGCGCGCCGGCCGGCGGCGGCACGGCGGCGCCCGGCGCGGGGTGCGGGGGTCCGTGGTGCGGCGGCGCGGGGGGTACGTGGCCCCGCGGCGGCGGTACGGGCGCCGGGTGGCGCTGTACGGGCGGCGCGGGCGCCCAGGGTCCGGGCTCGCCGTAGGGCGGCGTCCGGTACTCGTCGGGCGCGTGGAGGGGCGCCGGCGCGGGCTGGGCGGACTGCGGGGCGTCGGCCGCGGCGACTGGGAGCGTCTCGGTGGGGGCCGCGTCCGCGGGGGCCCCGGCGACCGGGAGGGTCTCGGTGGGGGCCGCGTCCGCGGGGGTCTCGCCCTTGGTCAGCCGGACGGCCGGCGCGTCGGCGGTCTCCCCCGTCGCCGCCTCGTCCGGCACATCAGTGGTGTCCGGCAGGTCCGGCGCCCCGGTGCGGGCCGCCGGATCCGTCACGTCGGGCGCCGCGGTGCCGGTGGCCGCGGGCGCCTCGGTCGGCGGCTGCGGCGCGGGCAGCGGGAAGTCGCCGTCGGTGTCATGCGTGCCGGTGGCGTCCTCCGCGCGGTCGCCCGTCGGAGGCGGCGTGGGTATCCGTGCCGCCTCCGGTGCGCTCGACGGCCGGCTCCACCAGTTCGGCTTCCCGTTCTCCATGCTCTCCCCGCAACCCGCTGACCCGTCCGCGCCCCCCTTGGGCGGGCGTCCCTGTCCCTGGATTCAACCAGGTCGCGGGTCAGCGGTGGGAGCCGAGCGGCGCGGTCGTCGGACCGGGCGCCGGAGCGGGCGCGGGGCCGAGGGCCAGCCGGAGCGCCGGAGCCGTCGGTCGCACGAACGGCGAGAGGGCCAGCAGCGACGGCGTGCCCGGCTCCCGGAACCGTACGGCCACCAGGGGCATCGCCGGGGAGCGCACCGCGTCCGGTGGGACGGCGCCGGCCGGCACCGTGCCGGGACCGAGCGGCGACACCGGTCCGTGCGGGAGGGCGGCCGGGATGCCGGGGGTCAGCGGGGCGCCGGGAAGCACGTGCCCGCCGTCGACGGACTGGGCGCCGCGCTCGCCGGAGCGGTTGCCCCGTCCGAGGGCGGTGCCGCCGCCGGGGCCGGTGGCGGTGGTGCGCAGCGGGGTGACCGCCGTGCCGGTGCCCTGGCCGCCGCGCGCGCTCGCGTTCACCGAGGCCTCCAGCGGCAGGGTGCCGCCGAGGGCGATGGCCGCGAAGGAGACGGCGCTGGCCGCCGCGAAGGCGAAGCGCCGGCCGCGCCAGGAGGATCCGGCGCGGTCGCCGACCTCGTGGATGCGGAAGCCGGTCTGCGGGCGGGGGTGCCCGGGGTGCGGGGTGACGACGGCGGCCGTGGCGAAGCCGTCGGAGCGCACGCCGCCCGTGCCGAGGAGCTCTTCGAGGGGGCCGCGCGGTCCGCCGGGCTCACCGGGGCCCCCGGGCAGTCCCTGGAGCCGGGCGAGGAACCCTTCCGAGGGCGGCGGCGGGGCCGCCGAGGCGAAGACGCTCTTGAGGGTGCGCTGCGCGTCGGCCTCCGACTTGCAGCGGGCGCAGGTCGCGAGGTGGGCGAGGACCCGCTCGCGGGCGTCATGGCCGAGTTCGCCGTCGACGAGCGCGGCCAGCCGGTCCCCGAGGTGGTGTTCCGCGGGGGTGGGAGAGGAGGGGGCTGTGCCGCTCACGCTGTGCCCGCCTCCCATCCGACGGAGGCCAGGGCACGCTCCGCCCGTGCTTCGGGCGAGCGGTGCTTGAGGGCCTTGCGCAGGTGGGAGCGGCCGCGGTGGATGCGGCTGCGGACGGTGCCGAGCTTGACGCCGAGGGTCGCGGCGATCTCCTCGTACGACAGTCCTTCGATGTCGCAGAGGACGACCGCGGCGCGGAACTCGGGCGCGAGGGTGTCGAGGGCCTGCTGCACGTCGGCGTCGAAGTGGGTGTCGTTGAACACCTGCTGCGGGGAGGGCTCGCGGCTGGGCAGCCGCTCGGCGGCGTCGTCGGCGAGCGCGTCGAAGCGGATGCGCTGCTTGCGGCGCACCATGTCGAGGAAGAGGTTGGTGGTGATGCGGTGGAGCCAGCCCTCGAAGGTGCCCGGCGTGTACGTCGACAGTGAGCGGAAGACGCGGACGAAGACCTCCTGGGTCAGGTCCTCGGCGTCGTGCTGGTTGCCGGTCAGCCGGTAGGCGAGGCGGTACACGCGGCCGCTGTGCGTGCTGACGATCTCCTCCCAGGTGGGCGGAGTCCACGCCTGCGATTCCGCATCCGATGCGAAGGTCGCGGTGGTGGGAGCGGAGTCGGCGGTGCGGATTCGGTCAGCGGTGTCGGTCACGGATTTCGGCTCACCCGCCGACCTGAGAAGACGCCTAAGCACTCCTCCCCGATCCACAGGCGCAGCCGCACCTCCCCTGTCGGCTCTGGTGGTGTCCAGTGGAGCCCCTACCATAGCCACCTCGCCCGTTAGCTCCGGATAAGAATCTTTACGCGAATTTGGAGCCGGGTCCCCCGGCTTCCTCGTGCGCGTCCTTCCCCTGGTGAACGCCCGGTCCCATCTGCGGGTTCCCGCTGACAGCGGATACAGTCACCGTTGCGTCAACTACGGGGACAGGAGAGGGCCATTACCGCCAACCGGCAGACGAGCTGGTCGTTCGCCGACGCCTTCGTCGCCGAGGACGAAGCTCTGCGCTGGGCCCGGGAGCGGGCCCGGGAGGCAGGGCTGCCCTCGGTGTCCCCGGGCACCGGTGGGGCGCTCCGCCTGCTCGCCGCCACGGCGGACGCGAAGGCGGTGGCGGAGATCGGCACGGGGACCGGCGTGTCGGGCATCTACCTGCTGCTGGGGATGCGGCCGGACGGCGTCCTGACCACGGTGGACCTCCAGCCGGAGCGGCAGCAGCTCGCCAAGACGGCGTTCCGCGCGGCGGGCTTCGCGGGGAACCGGGCCCGTTTCATCCCCGGCCGGGCCCTGGACGTCCTGCCGCGCCTGGCGGACGGCGGGTACGACCTGGTGTTCTGCGACGGCGACCGGCTCGAGTACCTGGACTACCTCGCTGAATCGTTGCGCCTGCTGCGACCTGGCGGGCTCGTCTGCTTCGAGGGCGTCTTCGCGGACGGCCGCACGGTCGACTCCGGGGCCCAGCCGGCCGAGGTCCAGCGGGTCCGCGAGCTGCTGCGCACGGTCCGGGAGAGCCAGGAGCTCATCCCCTCGCTGCTGCCGGTGGGCGACGGCCTGCTCTGCGCGGTCCGCCGCGGCTGAGCCGCCCGCCCGGCGGGGACGCGGTCCCGGGCCGGGCGCGGACCGCCCCGTACACGCCACCGCCCCGGTACGGGCGGAGCCGTACCGGGGCGGTGGTCAGGATGCGAGGGAGAGTCAGCCGACGACCTTCTTCAGTGCGTCGCCCAGCGCCTCGGCCTCGTCGGGGGTCAGTTCGACGACCAGCCGACCGCCGCCTTCGAGCGGAACGCGCATGACGATGCCCCGCCCCTCCTTGGTCACCTCGAGCGGGCCGTCACCCGTCCGCGGCTTCATGGCCGCCATGCTTGTTCCCCTTCCTGAAACCAGCTCTTTGTCAGCCGGGCAGCTCCATGACCTGGAGCACGCGTCACCGGCTTCGAACACATTGCTTCCAGGTCATTATCCCGCATGGCAGGACCCGATGACCAACATCGAATGGCATCGCTTGCGCAACGCGCTCTCTCAAAACCCCACATTTCGGCGATCGGCCTGCGATACTGCGCCGCTCGGAGTCCGGCCCGGCCCGTTGATTCTTTGACGCAGCTCACATGGGCGGGGCGGGTGATGTCCGCCATGCTGTGCAGGTCAACCACGCGAAGAGGCGAAGGGAACCCCATGGCCGACACGGTGCTCTACGAGGTGAGCGACGGGCTCGCCACCATCACGCTCAACCGGCCCGAGGCCATGAACGCGATGAACGTGGCGGCGAAAGTGGCCCTCCGGGACGCCGCCGAGACGGCCGCGTCCGACCCCGCCGTCCGGGCGGTGCTGCTCACCGCGGCGGGCGAGCGGGCGTTCTGCGTCGGCCAGGACCTCAAGGAGCACGTGGGCCTGCTGATGGCGGACCACGAGAACGGCACCCGCGAGACCATGACCACGGTCCGCGACCACTACAACCCCATCACCCGGGCCCTCGCGGGCATGCGGAAGCCGGTCGTGGCGGCCGTGAACGGCGTGGCGGCCGGGGCGGGCTTCGGCTTCGCGCTGGCGGCGGACTACCGGGTGGTGGCCGACACCGCCTCCTTCAACACGTCCTTCGCGGGGGTCGCCCTGACCGCCGACTCGGGCATGTCCTGGACGCTCCCCCGCCTGATCGGCCCGAGCCGCGCCGCCGACCTGCTGCTCTTCCCCCGGTCGATCACCGCGCAGGAGGCGTACGACCTCGGCATCGTGAACCGGCTGGTGCCGGCGGCCGACCTCGCCGGCGAGGCGGAGAAGGTGGCCCGCCGGCTGGCCGAGGGCCCGACGGTGGCGTACGCGGCCCTGAAGGAGTCCCTCGCCTACGGCGCCGACCACTCCCTGTCCGAGGCGCTCGACAAGGAGGAGGAGCTCCAGAGCCTCGCGGGCGCATCCGAGGACCACACGATCGCGGTCCGCGCCTTCATCGCCAAGGAGAAGCCGACGTACCTGGGCCGGTGACGGGACCGGAATCCCGTTCGTACGGGCGGGTGGGCGTGTCCGCGGGACCCGCCCACCGCTCGCGCCCTAGCGGCCGCCCCGGGCCAGGCAGCCCTCCAGGTGGTCGTCGACCAGGCCGCACGCCTGCATCAGCGCGTAGGCCGTGGTCGGGCCGATGAAGCGGAGGCCGCGCTTCTTGAGGGCCTTCGACAGGGCCGTGGACTCGTCGGTCACCGCCGGGACGTCGCCGAACACCCGCGGGGCGGGGCGGGTCGCCGGGTCGGGGGCGTGGGACCAGATCAGTTCGTCGAGTGCGCCGGGCGCCCAGTCGGTCAGCAGCCTCGCGTTGGCGAGGGTCGCGTCGATCTTGGCCCGGTTCCGGATGATGCCCTCGTCCAGCAGGAGCCGTTCGCGGTCGGCCTCGCCGAAGCCGGCCACCGAGGCGATCCGGAATCCGGCGAACGCCGCCCGGAAGCCCTCGCGGCGGCGCAGGATCGTGATCCACGACAGGCCCGACTGGAAGGCCTCCAGGCAGAGCCGCTCGAACAGCGCGTCGTCGCCGTGGACCGGGCGGCCCCACTCCTCGTCGTGGTACGCCACGTAGTCCTCGGTCGACAGGCCCCAGGGACAGCGCAGCCGTCCGTCCGGTCCCGCCACCGGCCCGCCGGCCGTCACGCCCGACCGTCCTCGCCGTCGCCGGCGGCGGCCGCCCCCGCGAGCGCCTCCTCCAGCTCCGAGATCCGGGCGTCCCGCTCGGCCAGCTCGGCGCCGAGGCGGACCAGCACGTCGTCCACGTCGGCCATCCGGTAGCCGCGGACCGCGACGGGGAGGCGGAGCGCCTCGACGTCCGCGCGGTCGACCGGGCGGGCCGCCGGGAGGGGGTCGACGAGCTCCTCCGGCGCCACGTCGGGCAGCACCTCGCTGTCGCCGCCGCCGACCACGGCCAGGGTCACCGCGGCCACGACCACGACCATCGTGATGAGCAGAAACCAGAACACCTGCGTGCCTCTCCCCGGAGTGGAAAACGTCCCGTGCCGATCGTGCCATGCGCCACCGACGGCTAGGGTCGCAGACGAGGCGGGCGACGGGCCGCGAGGGAGGACAAAAGGGATGCTGCGCTTGGGACGGCGTGAATTCGGGCCGCACGAGCCGGTGATCATGGCGATCGTGAACCGGACCCCGGACTCCTTCTACGACCAGGGCGCCACCTTCCGGGACGAGCCGGCGCTCGCCCGCGTCGAGCAGGCCGTGGCCGAGGGGGCCGCGATCATCGACATCGGCGGGGTGAAGGCGGGCCCCGGCGAGGAGGTCACGGCCGAGGAGGAGGCGCGCCGCACGGTCGGCTTCGTCGCGGAGGTCCGCAGGCGCCATCCCGAGGTCGTCATCAGCGTGGACACCTGGCGGGCGGACGTCGGCGCGGCGGTCTGCGAGGCCGGGGCGGACGTCCTGAACGACGCGTGGGGCGGGGTCGACCCGGAACTCGCCGCGGTCGCCGCGAAGTACGGCGCGGGCCTCGTCTGCACGCACGCGGGCGGCGCGGAGCCGCGGACGCGGCCGCACCGCGTCGTGTACGAGGACGTCATGGCCGACATCCTGCGCGTGACCGTGGGCCTGGCGGAGCGGGCGGTCGCGCTCGGGGTCCGGCGGGACGGGATCATGATCGACCCGGGGCACGACTTCGGGAAGAACACCCGGCACAGTCTGGAGGCGACCCGGCGCCTCGGGGAGATGGCGGAGACCGGGTGGCCGGTGCTCGTCTCCCTCTCCAACAAGGACTTCGTGGGCGAGACGCTCGACCGGCCGGTGAAGGAGCGGGTCCTCGGGACTTTGGCGACCACCGCCGTGTCCGCCTGGCTGGGGGCGCAGGTGTACCGCGTGCACGAGGTCGCCGAGACGCGGCAGGTGCTCGACATGGTGGCGTCCATCGCGGGGCACCGGGCACCGGCGGTGGCCCGCCGGGGGCTGGCCTAGGGGCTGTCCTGGGCTCGGTCCGCGCGGGGCGGGGTGGTGACGGAGGCGTCCGTCGCCCCCGCCCCGCGGACCGCTACTTGCCCGTCTCCTTCGTCACCAGCGCCACCGCCTCGTCCACGTCGTCCGTGACATGGAAGAGGAGCAGATCCCGCTCCGAGGCCTTGCCGCCGGCGACGACCGAGTCGCGGAGCCAGTCCACGAGGCCCTTCCAGTACTCCGTGCCGAACAGGACGATCGGGAAGCGGGTGACCTTGCGGGTCTGGACCAGGGTCAGCGCCTCGAAGAGCTCGTCGAGGGTGCCGAGTCCGCCGGGCAGGACGACGAACCCCTGGGCGTACTTCACGAACATCGTCTTCCGCACGAAGAAGTAGCGGAAGTTCACGCCGATGTCGACGTGCGGGTTGAGCCCCTGCTCGAAGGGGAGCTCGATCCCCAGGCCCACCGAGACGCCCTTGGCCTCCCGGGCGCCCTTGTTGGCCGCCTCCATGGCGCCGGGGCCGCCGCCCGTGATGACCGCGAAGCCGGCCTCCACGAGCGCCCTGCCGAGGCGGACGCCCGCCTCGTACTCCGG
Source organism: Streptomyces sp. NPDC014891 (assembly GCF_043081085.1). NCBI lineage: Bacteria > Bacillati > Actinomycetota > Actinomycetes > Kitasatosporales > Streptomycetaceae > Streptomyces > Streptomyces sp. NPDC014891. The sequence continues at coordinate 615,371 of NZ_JBIBWF010000005.1, forward strand.
CGAGTCCGGCTTCGTGCGGGCCGAGCCGAAGACGCTGATCGCGCTCGGCAGTTCGGCGAGGGCGCCGAAGCCCTCGACGAACTCGGACTGGATGCGCATGACGCGCCAGGGGTCGGTGTGCACCCATTCCGAGTCGCCCTCGGTGTCGAGCAGCCGCTGGTCCGTGGTGCCCGGCTGGACCTGGTCCCTGCGCCTGAGCACCGGCCCGAGCCGCTGCTCCTCCGGCTTCGTCTCCCCGTCGGGGATCCCCATGGCCTGCTCCCTCCGTCGATCCAACGATCTTCTGGTCCGGTCAGAGTAGGACCACAGAGGTGACGAAACGCGAAATTACGGAAGTCGGGACGTGGGAAGTCCGGAGGTTCAGGCGGTCAGCCAGTCGCGGAGCCGCGCCTCGCAGTGGTGGATCCGGTCGACGGGCACGTGCTCGTCCCGCTTGTGCGCGTAGATCGGATCGCCCGGGCCGTAGTTGACCGCGGGCACCCCGAGGGCGCTGAAGCGGGCCACGTCGGTCCAGCCGAACTTGGGCTGGGCGCTGCCGCCGACGGCCTTCATGAAGGCCTCCGCCGCCGGGTGGGAGAGGCCGGGCAGGGCGCCGGGGCTCTCGTCGTCGACCACGAGGTCGGCGATGTCGCAGTCGGCGAAGAACTCGCGGACGTATGCCAGGGCCTCGGCCGGGGAGCGGTCGGGGGCGTAGCGGAAGTTGACCGTGACCGTGCAGGCGTCGGGGATGACGTTGGTGGCGACGCCGCCCTGAATGGCGACCGCGTTGAGGCCCTCGTGGTACTGGAGGCCGTCGATGACCGGCTTGCGCGGCTCGTACGCGGCGAGGCGGGCGAGGATCGGGGCCGCGGAGTGGATGGCGTTGGAGCCCATCCACGAGCGCGCGGAGTGGGCCCGCTCGCCCGCGGTGTGCAGGATCACGCGCAGGGTGCCCTGGCAGCCGCCCTCGACCTGGGCGTCGGAGGGCTCCAGGAGGACGGCGAAGTCGCCCTCCAGCCAGTCGGGGTGCGCGGCGGCGATCTTGCCGAGACCGTTGAGGTCGGCGGCGACCTCCTCGTTGTCGTAGAAGACGAACGTGAGGTCGCGGTTGGGCTCGGGGACGGTGGCGGCGATCCGCAGCTGGACGGCGACGCCGGACTTCATGTCGGAGGTGCCGCAGCCCCACAGGATGCCGTTCTCGTCGAGCCGCGAGGGCACGTTGTCGGCGATCGGCACGGTGTCGATGTGACCGGCGAGGACGACCCGCTCGCCGCGGCCGAGGCGGGTGCGGGCGACGACGTTGTTCCCGTACCGGTCGACGGTGAGGTGCGGCAGGCCGCGCAGGGCCTGCTCGATGGCGTCCGCGAGCGGCTGCTCGGTCCCGCTGACGGACGGGAAGTCGACGAGGGCGGCGGTGAGCGCGGCCCCGTCCTGGGACAGGTCGAGGGGCGCGTCGAGCGGGGTGATGTCAGCCATGTGCCGACCCTAACGCGGCCTCCAGTACGGTGGGCCCCGTGTCCGAGCCCACCCGCCCCCGCCGTCGCGGTCGCCTCGCCCGTTCCGCGGCCGCCCTCGCCGCGCTCCTCGGCCTCGCCTCGTACGTGGCCTTCCACCAGATGACGGGGAGTACCGGCACGCCCCGGTGCAGTGTGGGCAGCGGGGACAACCGGTACGAGTTCACTCCGGAGCAGGCGTCGAACGCCGCCGTGATCTCGGCCGTGGGCACCAGCCGGGGCCTGCCGGAGCGGGCGGTGACCATCGCGCTCGCGACGGCGCTCCAGGAGTCCGCCCTGCGGAACATCGAGCACGGCGACCGGGACTCGCTCGGCCTCTTCCAGCAGCGGCCCTCGATGGGCTGGGGCACGCCGGCGCAGATCATGGACCCGGTGTACGCGTCGGGGAAGTTCTACGACGGTCTGGAGAAGGTCCCGGGGTACTCGCGGCTGCCGCTGACGGTGGCGGCGCAGAAGGTGCAGAAGAGCGGTTTCCCGCAGGCGTACGCGAAGCACGAGCCGGACGCGACCCTGCTCTCGGCCGCGCTGACGGGCCGTTCCCCGGCCGCGCTCGTCTGCACGGCGAGCGATGTCGGGGGCCGGCCGGGCGATCCCGAGAAGGTGCGCGCGGAGCTGGTCCGGTCCTTCGGCGAGAAGGCGGCCCCGACGTCCGTGACGGGCGGCCCGAGCGCGGGCCGGTCGGCGGCCGAGCCGCCGGTGCTGGTGGTGCCGGTCAGGTCGGCGGGCGGGGGCGCGGCGCCGGACGGCCGGCGCGGCTGGGAGCTGGCTCAGTGGGCGGTGGCGCGGGCGGAGACGCTGCGCATCACGGAGGTCGTGTACGGGGACCGGGTGTGGCGCGCGGGTGAGGCCCGCGGGGGCTGGGCGGAGCTCCCGGGCGGCGCGAAGCCGGCCGAGGCCTCGGGCGCGCCGGCCTCGGGCGCGGAGTCCGTCCGCATGCGGCTCGCCCCGTAGCGGCCCGGAACCCTCCACACCCGGCAGGCCCATGATCGGGGTTCGGTCGGGCGACGATCCGGGGCCGACGATCGGGGTTCGGTCGGGCGACGATCCGGAACCGACCGGCCGATGATCCGGGCCGGTCCGCAGACGGTCGACGGACCGATCGACAGCCGATCGGCGGCCGATCACCCGTGCGGCGATTCACTCGCCCGTGGCATGCCGCCGGTGCCCGCCCCGAGGAATTCGCGACCTTTCCGCGCCCGGTTCTCCACCCCGCGCCCGGAACCCTGAATTCCCTTGCTGGACAAGGGAAGTGACGGTTCGCCAGCCGTCCCCGCAATGACGCGTTCGTCCAATTTCCTCCCCCTCCGACAATACGACGCATTGCCAATTCTTTACCTCTGGCCTCCGCAACCTCCCCCGCCCCAGGGCCGGTTGTCACTGCGTCCGAACAACACCTCGCACCTCGTCGAAGGAGCACCATGTCCCTCCCCCTGACCCGTCGGATCGCCCGCGCCGCCCTCCTCATCGCGGCCGGAGCAGCCCCCGTGGTCGGTGCGGCCGGCTCCGCGAGCGCCATGGACCACAACCTCGCGCCGACCGGCGCCCTCGGCGGCGTCACCGCCCTGGACGCCGCCGGTGCGGGCACCGCCGTCGACAGCGCCTCGCAGACCGCCACCGGCGTCGTCGGCGCCGCCGGCAGCGAGGCCGTCGGCACGGCCGTCCCCGCGGCCGGCAAGACCGTCGGCGCGGCGGGCCGTACCGCCACCCCGGCCGCCCAGCAGGTCGCCGGCGACACCGCCGGCAGCGCGGGCGAGGTCGTCGGCAAGACCGCCGGCGCCGCCACCGAGAGCGCCGAGGGCCCGACCGGCGGCGCCCTGGGCGGCGGCCTCGGCGGCCTGCCCACCGGTCAGACGCTCGGCGGCCTGCCCATCGGCGGCTGACCCGCAGGCGCCGCACGCACCACCGCCGCCCGGCACGAAGGCCGCGCGGCACACACGGCGAAGGGCCCGGGGAGCATCTGCTCCCCGGGCCCTTCCCGCACGGTCCACACCCCCCGGGCGCCCGTGACGGGCGCCCGTCACGGGGCTCTCGTCGCGGGGCTCCCGCCCCCGGCCGTCAGCCGAGCCGCTTGACCGCCGCCGCGACCCGCTCGTCCGTCGCCGTGAACGCGACCCGCACGAACCGCTCCCCCGCCTCGCCGTAGAAGTCGCCCGGCGCCACGAGAACGCCCTTCTCCGCCAGGTAGGCCACGGTGTCCCAGCAGGGCTCGTCCCGGGTCGCCCACAGGTACAGGCTCGCCTCGCTGTGCTCGATCCGGAAGCCGTGCGCCTCCAGGGCGGCCCGCAGGGCCTCGCGGCGGGCCGCGTACCGCTCCCGCTGCTCGGCCACGTGCGCGTCGTCGCCGAGCGCCGCGACCGTCGCCGCCTGCACCGGCGCCGCGGTCATCATGCCGCCGTGCTTGCGGATCTGGAGCAGCTCGCCGAGCACGGCCGCGTCGCCCGCGACGAACGCGGCGCGGTAGCCGGCCAGGTTGGAGCGCTTGGACAGCGAGTGCACGGCGACGATGCCCTCGTAGGAGCCGCCGCAGACGTCGGGGTGCAGTACGGAGACCGGGTCGGCCTCCCAGCCCAGCTCCAGGTAGCACTCGTCGGAGAAGACGAGGACACCGTGCTCGCGCGCCCAGGCGACGATCCGGGTCAGCTCCTCCTTGGCGAGGACCTTCCCGGTCGGGTTGGACGGGGAGTTGAGCCAGAGCAGCCTGAGCCCGGCCGGGTCGAGCTCCGTCGGGTCGTCGTAGACGACGGGCGTCGCGCCGCAGAGCCGCGCGCCGACCTCGTACGTCGGGTAGGCGAGCCGGGGGTACGCCACCGTGTCGCCCGCCCCGAGACCCAGCTGGGTCGGCAGCCAGGCCACCAGCTCCTTGGAGCCCACCACCGGCAGCACGTTCTCGTGGGCGAAGCCCACCGCGCCCAGCCGCCGCTCGCACCAGCCGGTCAGCGCGTCGCGCAGCTCCGTCGTCCCCCACACCGTGGGATAGCCCGGCGAGTCCGCCGCCGCGACCAGGGCCTCCTGGATCAGCGCGGGGACCGGGTCGACGGGCGTGCCGACCGAGAGGTCCACGATTCCGTCGGGGTGCGCCACGGCCGTCTTCTTGTACGGCTCCAGCTTGTCCCAGGGAAAGACGGGCAGGCGCGAGGAGACTGCGCTCACGGTTGGCTCTCACTTCCTGTGCGTGCGCGGGTCGGCGTCGGAGAACGCCGCGGTCCCGTACGGCGGCCGACGCCGTACGGGACCGGATGCCGCCGGACGGGGCCGGCAGCGATCGTGGTGCGGTCGATCAGCCGTTCTGCGGGGGCAGGGCGGCGATGAAGGGGTGGTCGCGCTCGATCTCGCCGAGCTTGGAGGCACCACCGGGCGAACCGAGGTCGTCGAAGAACTCGACGTTCGCCTTGTAGTAGTCCTTCCACTCCTCCGGGGTGTCGTCCTCGTAGAAGATCGCCTCGACCGGGCAGACCGGCTCACAGGCCCCGCAGTCGACGCATTCGTCCGGGTGGATGTACAAGGACCGCTTGCCCTCGTAGATGCAGTCGACGGGGCACTCCTCGATGCACGCCTTGTCCTTCACGTCGACACAAGGCTGCGCGATGACGTAGGTCACGCTGTCGTTCCTCCTCGATAGGGCTGGTCTGCGCGGGAGCGCGGCGTCGTCGATGCCCGCACCTAGTATCTCCGTTCTTGGGGGCGATCCGAACAGGAGGGGCGGAGAAGCTGTGGAATTCACCGGCGGAGCACGCCTTGAGGTCCGAATTACCAGCGCTGACGTGGGAAAACGTGTCTCCGTTCGGTACGTGACGGACTCGGCGACGGAGGGTGGGAAGTTCACCGACGCGGTCGGAGTTCTCACATCATGGGACAACGATGTGCTGCTGATCACACGAAAGGACGGCCGGAGCGTCCGGATCGCGGGATCCGCGCTGGCCGCCGGGAAGGTCGTGCCGCCCGCCCCGGCGCGCCGCCGCGGGCCCTCCGCCACCTTCCCGGAACTGGCCCGGGCCACCGCGCGCGCGTGGCAGCCGGTCGAGACCGAGGCGCTCGGCGACTGGACCCTGCGGGCCGCCGACGGATTCACCCGGCGGGCCAACTCGGTGCTCCCGCTCGGTGATCCGGGGCTGCCGACCGCCGACGCCCTCGCGCACGTGCGCGCGTGGTACGCGTCCCGGGGTCTCCCGGCGTACGTCCAGGCCGCCACCGGCGCCGAGGGCACCCAGGAGCTGCTCTGCGCGGAGCTCGAGCAGCACGGCTGGCGCCGCGAGGTCTCCGCCGAGGTGCGGATCGCGGCCCTGGCCCCCCTCGGCGACCTGGACGCCGACGTCTCCGCCGTACGCCTCTCCCGCACCGTCGACGAGTCGTGGCTGCACCGGTACCAGCGCTTCGGCGAGCCGGGCCCGGCGGTGCGGCCGGTGCTCCGGTCCGGGCCGAGTGTGTGGTTCGCGTCCGTGGCGGGCACGGGAGGGGTACCGGCGGCGATCGGGCGGTGCGTGGCCGACGGCCGCTGGGCCGGCTTCATGGCCGTCGAGGTGGACCCGGAGCAGCGGCGCCGGGGCCTGGCGACCTCCGTCATGACGGCGCTCGCCCGGCAGGCCCTCGACGAGGGCGCGTCGGCGGCCTGGCTCCAGGTGGAGGCGGACAACGACGGCGCGCGGGCGCTGTACGACGGGATGGGCTTCGCGCCGCACCACCACTACCACCACTACCGATGGGCGGAGGCGTGACGGAGGACGTACCACCACCGGACGGACCGGCGGACGGACCGGCGGACGGACCGGAGGGCCCGGAGGGCGGACCGCCCCGGCAGGGCGGGGACGCCGGCGAGAGCCCGGACCCGCCCGACTGGCGGCGCGAGTTCGCGGAGGAGGCGCGGTCGGAGCGGCCCGACCTCGCCCGGCTCTGCCTGCTGATCGGCGCGGTGGCCGACCCCGCCGTCACCCGGCACGTCCTGAACGAGGCCGAGATCGAGCTGGACCGCCTCGCCGGGCTCGTCCCGTACGCCACCCGGGCCGTCGGCGACTGGGCCACCGCCCTCGCCGCCCTCCTCGGCGGCCGTGAGGGCTTCGAGGGCGTGCCCGCCGACTACCAGCGCCTGGAGTCCTCCCTCCTCCACGAGGTGCTCAGGCGCCGCCGGGGCCTGCCGATCCTGCTCTCCGTCGTCTGGATGGAGGTCGCCCGCCGCGCCGGTGCCCCGGTGTACGGACTCGGGCTGCCCGGCCACTTCGTCGTGGGCTTCGGGGACCCCGCCGACCTGAACCTCGCCGACCCCTTCGCCGGCGGCCGTGCCATGACGGGCCCGGACGCCGAGCTGCTGGTGACGAGCACGACCGGCGAGGCCCTCGACCGCTCCATGCTCCGTCCGGCGGAGCCCGGGGCGATCGTGCTGCGGGTGCTCAACAACATCCGCGCGTGGGCGGCCTCCCGCCCGGAGCGCTCCGACGTGGCCCTGTGGGCGGTGGAACTCTCGCTGCTGCTCCCCTCGCACCCGGCGAGGCTCCGCTACGCGCGCGCCGAGCTGCTGGTCCAGCGCGGGGACTTCCTGACCGGTGCGGCGGAGATGGAGGCGTACGCGCAGGTCATGGACGCGGTGGACCCGGAGTCGGCGACGACGGTCCGCCGCCGGGCCCAGGCGGCCCGGGCGCGACTGAACTAGGCACGGGCCGTCCGTCCGCGCCTGAGGGTCCTGCGGCGGGCGTCACGAGGGGCGGGCCCCGGTGTGGTGCGCCGGGGCCCGAGAGCTGTGGAGGGGGCGGGGCGACCGGATTCGAACCGGCGTCCTCCGAGATGTCATCGCGGCGCATTACCTCTGTGCTACGACCCCGCCCTTGCGATGATCGTAACGGCTGAAGCGGCCGTGCGGCGACGGGGTTTCCGCCCGCCCGGGGTGCCGCGCCGCCCGCCGGGCGTCCCCGGTTCGGGCGGTGCGGCGGGGTGGATCAGACCTGCCAGTACTTGCGGATGTATCCCGTCAGCGTGGCGCTCGCGTGGTCGTGGTCGAGCAGGTTGACCTTCGCGCTCATCTGACCGCCGCCGGTCGAGTCCTCGAAGTTGCCCTCGCCCTTGAGGATCTTGAACGTGCCCGACGGGTACACCATGGTGTCCGAGGTCAGCGGCGCGGACAGCTCGTAGCTGATGTAGAGCTTGTCGCCGTCGCTCTCGGTGAGCGTCGCCGTCCCCTTGATGTCGTACTTGCCGGGGACGGTCGCGGTACAGGCCGTCTCGTCCTGGGCCCAGACGGCTCCGTTGACCGGCGCCCCGCCCGCGGTCCCCGCACCGGTCACCTTGTAGCCGTTGCAGCCGACGGTGTCCGGGTGTGTGGTCGCGACCACGCCGAAGTTGACGCTGATGGTGACTGTGGGCGGGTTCTCGATAGCGAACGAGGTGCCCGTCGTCAGTCCTGAGACCAGCACCGTCGCGACCCCCAGGCCCGCTGCGCGCGCAGCCCGACGCCGTGTGTTTCCTGCCATGTTCTCCCCCGGATGTGATGTGGACTGTGTCCAACGAGGCCTGTGTACAGGCCTGTTGACGACAGTTTCGCGGCCCGGGGGTCGCTCCGTCGAGCTTTTGAGACTGTTTTCTGGTTTTCCGTTTCAGATCCGGAATTTGCCGTTCATTCCCGCGAACCGCCCCGGGCGCGCCGGTGCGCGCCTCCCACCGGCCGCCGGACGTCCGGCGGCAGAATGCGGCCATGCCGCTGACCGCAGACATCCTCGTCGCCCTCGTCGCCCTGCTGCACGCCTACATCCTGGTGATGGAGATGTTCCTGTGGGAGAAGGACATCGGCCGCCGCTTCTCCGGGTTCGACGCGAAGACGGCACGCACCACCGCCGCCATGGCCGCGAACCAGGGGCTCTACAACGGCTTCCTCGCCGCCGGCCTCGTCTGGGGTCTCGTCGCGGACGACCCGGTCGCCTTCCCCGTCCGGGTCTTCTTCCTCGTCTGCGTGGTCGTCGCCGGCCTGTACGGCGCCGCCACCGCCAACCGGCGCATCCTCTTCGCCCAGGCACTGCCCGGCGCGCTCACGCTGTCCGCCGTCCTCGTCGCCCACTACTGAGGCGCACGGGGCCGCGAGGCCGCCCCGCGGGCGGGGTGGCCGTCCCCCGTCGCGGCACGCGCCGAGCCCCCGGCCGGGGTCTTCGGGCCGGGGGCTCGGGGAGCGCGGTCGGGGCCGTCAGCCCTTGGGGTTCAGCTCGATCGTCCTGGTGCGTTCGGCCTTGGTCTTGCCGAGGAGCGCCTCGTCCATCACGGACGCCACGTCGTCGGCCGAGACCTCCCGCTTGGTGCCGTCGGCGGCGGTGATCATGATGCCCTTGAAGGCGCCGTCGAGGAGGCGGTCGATCGCCTTGGTGTCGTAGACCGCGACCAGGCGGCCCTCGCTGGCCTTCATGGAGATGATCTGCGGCAGCGAGCGAGCGGGGCCGAACTGGATCTCCTTGCCGCCCGCCCGGACGGTGATGCGGTCGGACATGGCGGGTGTCGCGAACTCCTTCATCGCCCGGTCCAGTTCCGCCTTGCCGACGCTCGGCTGCCGGGTGGTGACCGGCAGCTCGACCAGCTTGCCCAGGCCGGTCTCCACCTGGGCGCGGAAGGCGTCCCGGACGGAGATCATCGAGCGCTGGACGTCGAGGCCCTTGCCGGGCTTGCCCTCGACGGGAGTCACCTTGTTCGGCGCGAACAGGATGGTGCCCTCGGTCGCCGAGCCGGACGCTCCCGCGAGGTCGGTGAGGGTGACGGCGAGCTTCTCCTCGTCGACCGGGAAGACCGGCTTGGCCACGCGCTCACCGCCGAAGAGGGAGCCGATGACCGAGACGGGGTTGTAGTCGCTGCCCGCGGCGGCGCGGACGGTCTCCACGCTGTCGAGGGCCAGGCCCGCGCGGTCCGGGGCGAGCTGGACCTGCTTGCCGTCGATGCCGAGCCGGATGGGGGCCCCGGCGCGCTTGCCGAGGGCCGCGTCCAGCTTGTTGACGGCCTCCTCCCTCGTACCGCCGCCGATGTCCACGCCGAGGACGGTGGTCCCCTTGGGAACGTCGGAGTGGTTGAGGAGCAGCCCGGCGCCGTAGGCGACCCCGGCCAGGCCGACGAGGCCGGCGGCGGCGAGGACCAGCTTGGAGCGGCCCTTCTTCGCCGGGGCGCCGCGGTCGGGCGCGGGAGCGGGTCGCGGAGCGGGGGCCGGGGCCGCCTGCTCCTCGATGCGGGGCGTGAGGTTCGGGCGGGCCGCCTTCGGCGGGACGACCGGGATGCCGCTGGTGAGGGTGTCGCCGGAGACGTGGCCGCCCCCGCCGTCGGCCGGCCGTCCCGGTCCGCCGGGACCGCCCCGGCCGGGGCCGGTCGGCGCGGGCGCCTGCGGGGTGAGGATCGCCGTGTCGTCGGACATGCGGGGAGCGCCGCCGGGGACGCCGCCGCCGGGGAACGGCGAGGCCGCGCCCTGGCCGGGGCCCGCCGGGCCGGGCCGGGCGGCCGGGCGGCCGCCGAGTGCCGCGGTGCCGGTGACCGGGCCGGTCGTGGGGCCGGTCGGGGCGTCGGGGCCGCGGTACGCGGGCGTGCCGCCGGCCGGGGTGCCCGTGTACATCGGGGTGCCGGCGGCCGGCGTGCCGGCGTAGAGCGGGTTCCCGGCGCCCGGGTGGGCGCCGCCCGCGGGGCCGTCGTACACCGGGGTGCCGCCGGCCGGGGTCCCCTCGTACACCGGGGTGCCGCCGGCGGGGGTCCCGTCGTGGACCGGGGCGCCGCCCGGCGGCGTGCCCGGGTGCATCGGGGTGCCGCCCGCGGGGGTGCCCTGGTACATCGGAGTGCCGGCGGCGGGCGTGCCGCCGTCGTAGAGCGGGTTGCCGCCGGTGGGCCTGCCCTGGGCGACCGGACGGCTCGACGGAGCGGTGCCGACCGTCGGGACGCCCGAGGTGGCGGAGCCGGCGAAGCCGGTGCCGCGGTCGTCCGGTCCGCCGGCGGCCGGGTGGGGCCGGGGGGCCGGCGCGGGGGCCGGGGGCAGCGCGGGCTCGGGGGCCGCGCTCGGGGGCGCCGACTTGCGCGGCGCGAACCAGTCGCTCGTCTCCTTCGCCTTGGGAGCCTCCTCGGCCTGCGGCGGCTCGGGGGCCGCCGTCGGCTCCGGCTCCGGCTCCGGCGCGGGAGCGGGCTCCGGCGCGGCGGCCGGGGAGGCCGTGGACGACTCGTTGACCGTGGTGCGGACCACGACGGGCGGGATCGGACGCGAACCCGGGATGTTGATCCGGATCCGGGTCGTCAGCGTCGTCTCGGTCTTGGGCTCCTCGGGCGCGGACGCGGCGGCACTCTCCTCCGGCGCGTCCTGCGTGGGGTGGAGCGACGGATACTGGCGGGATCCGTACGGCGGTGTACCCGAGGGGTACGCGGCTCCACCGCGCCCCTGGGCGCCGGAGGACGAACTGTCAGTCTCTCGACCAGTTTCACGACTCAAAGCAGGATCTCCCGGTTGGCTCCACCGCCCGCTCTTGCTGATGCTCGTATGACCCGGGCGGTTCGGCGGCGCGCACCACCATACTGGGCGCCGCCCTCGCATAGCTGACCCGTGGGTGGCTGACGACGGTCAATCCGGCCGAAGTCAGGGCGTCCGCGGACTCAACTCGTCCTGTTCACGGGATCGGTCGGGGCAGCCGGGCCAGCGTGGTGCACATCACAGCGATCGCCATGCCCCCGAAGAGGTAGAGCAGCTCGCCGACGCCGCCGGCGAACGCCCCGTCGCCCTCCGGGCGTCCGAGGCTGAGGAGGATGACGGCGAGGAGCCAGCCGACACCGCCCGCGACGACGCCGACCTGGGTCTCGGTGGCCCGGAGTCCCCCGTAGAAGAGGGCGGCCGTCGCGAGGAGGGCGAGGATCAAGCCCAGCGGGAGCCAGGCGGCTTGGACGAGGGAGCCCGCGGTCCCGACGAGCAGTCCGAGGACGCCGAGGCCCGCGTACCAGGCGAATCGGACGTTGCGGGAGACGGCGGGCGTACGGGGCGCGGAGGGCCTGCCGGGGGCGGGCTTCGCGGACGGCGTGGGGCTCATGGGGTCACTCCGGCGAAGAGGTCCGTCTCGCGGGTGCCCGCGGGGGCGCCGGGGACGCCTCGGACCAACTCGTAGTACTCGGTGGTGAGGATCGGCTGGCCGAGGTCGTTCGAGAGGGCGAAGAACGGGCCGTCGACCGCGACTTGGGTGGCGTGCGCGGCCATCGCCGCGCTCTTGGCCGCGATGTGCTCCGGTCCGGCGGCGATCTCGGCGGTGATCCGGTCCTCGTCGACGACGCCGGGGACGTCGCCGACGGCGGCGACGGCCGGGAAGGCGGAGCCCTCGGCGCGGAGCCGGGCGAAGCCGGCCTCCACGACCGGCCGCGGGACCCGGTTCCAGTAGATCTTGGCGATCGTGTGGGCCGCTCCGAGGTCGGGGCGGTAGGCGGGGTCGGCGGCGAGGTCCGCGGCGCGCATGGCGACCCGGTGGGCCTGGATGTGGTCCGGGTGGCCGTAGCCGCCGTCGGGGTCGTAGGTGACGAGGACCTGCGGGCGGGTCTCCCGGACGACCTCGACGAGAGCGGGGGCCGCCGTGTCGACGTCGGTGTTCCAGAAGGCGTCGGCGCGCTCGTTCTGCTCGGCGCCCATCATTCCGGAGTCGCGGAAGCGCCCGGGGCCGCCGAGGAACCGGTGGTCGGTGACGCCGAGCTCGGCCATCGCGGCGGCGAGTTCGCCGACCCGGTGCGGGCCGAGCCGGTCGTCCCGGTCGGGGGCCAGGTGGGCGAGCTCGGGCGGGATGACCTCGCCCTCCTCGCCGAGCGTGCAGGTGACCAGGGTGACGAGGGCGCCCTCGGCCGCGTACCTGGCCATGGTGGCGCCGTTGTTGATCGACTCGTCGTCCGGGTGCGCGTGCACGAGCAGCAGACGGCGGGCGGGGAGATCGGACATGTCCCCACCCTACGAGGTCGGCACCCCGCGGGGTCGGCGCGCGGGGGGCACCGTCAGAACTTGAGGCCGCCGACCATGTTCGCCACGTTCGTGGTGAGGGTGCTGATGGACGGGGCGATGGACGAGCTGGCCAGGTAGAAGCCCAGGAGCGCGCTGATCGCCGCGTGTCCCGCCTTCAACCCGGATTTCCGGATCAGAAGGAAGACGACGATCGCCAGCAGCACCACCACGGAGATCGAGAGTGCCACGGCGGTTCACCTCCACACTTCTTCGGTCGGATATTCGAGTGGTTCGGTCGATCAGCATGTGCCAGGGGACAGGCCCGTCGGATGCATACCCACCTAGCGCTACGGATCATAACTATCCGTGCGGCCGCATCGATCGGCGGACGGAGGCACGAGGGGGGCGCACAGCGCTAGTTTCAGCCGCATGACCTCGTCTCGACAGCAGCCGGCCCCACCCACCGCCGCGCTCTCCTTCCCCCGCCGCCACGCCCGGACCCAGCGGTTCACCCTGGGGGTCCCGCGCGCCTTCTCGGTCTCCCCGGACGGGGAGCGCGTCGTCTTCGTCCGGGCCGCGTCCGGCGCGGACCGCACGCACCGGCTCTGGGTCCTCGACCTTCCCCGCGGCGGCGCGCCCGCCGAGCGGGTCGCGGCCGACCCGGAGGTGCTTCTGGCGGGCGGCGAGGAGGAGTTGTCGGCACAGGAGCGGGCGCGCCGGGAGCGGAGCCGGGAGGGCTCGGCCGGCGTGGTGGCGTACGCGGTGGACGGAGCCGTGGAGTTGGCGGCCTTCGCCCTGTCGGGGCGGCTGTTCACGGCGGAGCTGCGGGCGGGCACGGCGCGGGAGCTGCCGGTGCCGGGGCCGGTGATCGACCCCCGGCCCTCGCCGGACGGCCGCCTCGTCGCGTACGTGGCGGAGGGCGCGCTGCGGGTGGTGGGGGCGGACGGTTCGGGCGACCGCGGGGTGGCCGTTCCGGAGGAGCCGGAGGTGACCTACGGATTGGCCGAATTCATCGCCTCCGAGGAGATGAGCCGCGACCGGGGCTTCTGGTGGTCCCCGGCCTCGGACCGGCTGCTCGTGGCGCGCGTCGACGACCGGGCGGTGGGGCGCTGGTGGATCGCGGACCCGGCGCGTCCGGACCGGGAGCCGCAGCCGGTGGCGTACCCGGCGGCGGGGACGGCCAACGCCGACGTGCGGCTGTTCGTCGTGGGCCTCGACGGGTCCCGCACGGAGGTGCGGTGGGACCGCGAGCGGTACCCCTACCTCGCGCGCGTGCACTGGTCGGGCGGCGGGGCGCCGCTGCTGCTCGTCCAGGCCCGGGACCAGCGGGAGCAGGTGTTCCTGGCGGTGGACACGGAGTCCGGGGAGACCGCGGCCGTGCGGGAGGAGCGGGACCCGGTGTGGCTGGAAGTGCTGCCCGGGGTGCCGGCCTGGTCCCCGGACGGTGCGCTGGTGCGGCTCACGGACGAGACCGGGGCGCGGGCCCTGGCCGTGGGCGACCGGGTGCTGACCGACGCCGCCCTGCATGTCCGGGCCGTGCTCGACGTCGGCGAGGAGGACGTGCTGGTGTCGGCGTCGGCGGGCGAGGACGCGGCGCTCCCGGAGACCGGCGAGGTCCATGTGTACCGGGTGACCGGCCGGGGCGCGGAGCGGCTGTCCGAGGGGCCCGGGGTGCACGGCGCGGTGCGGTCGGGGGCGGTGACCGTCCTGGTGTCGGCGCGGCCGGAGGAGCCGGGTGCGGTGGCGCGGGTGCTGCGGGACGGCGAGCAGGTCGCGGTCGTGGCCTCGTACGCCCAGGATCCGGTGCTCCGCGCGCGCGTGCGGCTCACGCAGGCCGGCGAGCGGCGGATCCCCTGCGCGGTGCTGCTGCCCTCGGGATACACGGAGGGGGACGGGCCGCTGCCGGTCCTGATGGATCCGTACGGGGGGCCGCACGGGCCGCGGGTGCTCGCCGCGCACAACGCGCACCTGACGTCCCAGTGGTTCGCCGACCAGGGCTTCGCGGTGGTCGTGGCGGACGGCCGGGGGACCCCGGGCCGCTCCCCCGCCTGGGAGAAGGCGGTCGCCCGGGACTTCGGGCCGACCCTCGACGACCAGGTGGACGCCCTCCACGGCCTGGCGGGGCGCTTCCCGCTGGACCTGGGACGGGTGGCGGTCCGGGGCTGGTCGTACGGCGGCTACCTGGCCGCTCGGGCGGTGCTGCGGCGGCCGGACGTGTTCCACGCGGCGGTGGTGGGGGCGCCGGTGACGGACTGGCGGCTGTACGACACGCACTACACCGAGCGGTACCTCGGCACTCCGCAGGACGATCCCGGGGTGTACGCGGCGCAGTCGCTGCTCACCGACGACGGGCTGTCCGCGCCGGAGGAGCCCGCCCGTCCGATGATGATCGTGCACGGTCTCGCGGACGACAACGTGGTCGTCGCGCACGCGCTGCGGCTCTCCTCGGCCCTGCTCGCGGCGGGCCGGCCGCACGAGGTGCTGCCGCTGTCCGGGGTCACCCACATGACACCGCAGGAGCAGGTCGCGGAGAACCTGCTGCTGCTCCAGGTCGACTTCCTGAAGCGGTCCCTGGGCTCGCCGCGGGACTGAGTCACCAGCCGGGCGGCGGCGGGTAGGGCGGGGCCGGGGCCGGCATCCCGGCCGGCGGGCGGGGGCCGGGGGCGCCTGCGGGGGCGCCGCGCCCGGCGAGGAAGACGAGGACCGCGAGGCCGCCGAGGAGTCCGAAGAAGGCGGTGAGGACGGTCAGCCGGCCGTAGGCCGGCAGGTCGGCGAAGTGGCCGACCAGTTCGTAGCGGGTGGTCCTGGCCACCGCGGCGAGTCCGCCGGCCGTCAGGAAGGCCCCGCCGAGCAGTCCGAAGGCCCGGCTGTGGCGGGCCCGTAAGAAGGCGGAGACGGCGCCGGTCCCGTACAGGCCGACGAGGGTCAGCGCCAGCCAGGCGGGCGGCGGCGCGAGGCCCGCCTTCATGATCGAGCGGCCGCCGGTGAAGCGGTCGACGGTGGCCTCCAGGGGGAGCTCGCCGGCCCAGTACAGCTCCCACAGGGTCAGGACGAGCGCGCCGGTCGCGAGGAGGGCGCCCGCGGCGACGGCGGGGCCGGTGCGCGGGCGCCCGGGCAGCGGCTCGCGCGAGGCGGCCGCGGGGCCGCGGCCGACGGCGGCGGTGACGACCAGGGCGGCGGCCAGGGCGAGTTCGACCAGGGCGGTGAGCAGGGCGCCGCTGTCGGGCTCCCAGAGTCCGGGGAGCCGCAGGGCGAGCGTGACGGTGCCGGTGGCGGCGAGCGCGGAGGCCGCGTGCCGGGACCGGAGGGCGGCGACCGCGGCGGCCGAGGAGGCGACGAGCAGCACGGCGTCGACCAGGGAGGTGGCGGGCCGGCCCCGGACGGGCAGGTGCGAGTCGCCGGCCCAGTGCCAGGCGAGGTCGACGGGCGAGCCGAGCGCGGCGAGGTCCTTGAGGATCCACCCGGCGCAGGTGAGGGCGAGCGCGGCGCAGAGCGCGGCGCCCGTGAGACGTGCCGGTCGTGTCACAGTCACGGACCCGATACTCACGGTCGCCACGGAGCGAGACAAGCGGTTCCGCGAAACCCGTGGGACGGGGGGAACGCACGGGTCCGGGCCGGGGCGACAAGGCTCGCCCCGGCCCGGCTCACGGCACCCGCACGGCCGTACGCTGGACAGCCTGGCGTGTTCGTATATCGGATCCGATTCCGTCGAGTTGCCGCGGGGTTACGGCGCGTCGGGCTTCCTGAACGGGTCCGTGCCCTCATCCGGCGGCGCGTCGGTGGAACCCGGCCGTACGCCGGGGCCCGGGTCGCCCGGCTCCGGGGGGACGACCTGCTTCTCCTCCGCGAAGTGGCAGGCCGAGTCGTGCCTGGCCGGGCTGTCCGTGAGGCGGAAGACGGCCGGGACGGCCAGCTCCGGCACCTCCAGGGCGCAGCGCTCCTGGGCCTTCCAGCAGCGGGTGCGGAAGCGGCAGCCGGAGGGGATGTTCGCCGGGGAGGGCACGTCGCCGGTGAGGATGATGCGTTCGCGGTGGGCGCGGGCCTCGGGGTCGGGGACGGGGACGGCGGAGAGCAGCGCCTGGGTGTAGGGGTGGGTGGGGTGGTCGTAGATCTGGGCGTCGGTGCCGATCTCGACGATCCGGCCGAGGTACATGACGCCGACCCGGTCGGAGATGTGGCGCACGATCGAGAGGTCGTGGGCGATGAAGACGTAGGACAGGGAGAACTCGGACTGGAGGTTCCCCATCAGGTTGATGACCTGGGCCTGGACGGAGACGTCGAGGGCGGAGACCGGTTCGTCGGCGACGATGATCTCGGGCTGGAGGGCGAGGCCGCGGGCGATGCCGATGCGCTGGCGCTGGCCGCCGGAGAACTGGTGCGGGTAGCGGTTGATGTACTCGGGGTTGAGTCCGACGACGTCCAGGAGGTCCTGGACCTTGCGGCGCCGGTCGCCCTTGGGGGCGACCTCGGGGTGGATCTCGTACGGCTCTCCGATGATGTCGCCGACGGTCATGCGGGGGTTGAGCGAGGTGTACGGGTCCTGGAACACCATCTGGATGTTGCGGCGGACCGCCTTGAGCGCGCGCGGGGAGAGCTTGCTGATGTCCTCGCCCTTGTAGCGGATCGAGCCGGAGGTCGGCCGCTCCAGGTTGACGAGCATCTTCGCGACCGTCGACTTTCCGCAGCCGGACTCGCCGACGATGCCGAGGGTCTCGCCGGCGTGCAGGTCGAAGTCGACTCCGTCGACGGCCTTGACCGAGCCGACCTGCTTCTTGAAGACGATGCCCTGGGTGAGCGGGTAGTGCTTGTGGAGGTCCCGGACTTCGAGAATCGCCTCAGCCATGGAGGCACTCCTTCCAGAAGTGGCAGGCGCTGGAGCGCGGTACCGGGGACTCGGTCACGTCGTAGAGCGGGGGCACGTCGGTGCGGCAGACGTCCTGTGCCATGGGGCAGCGGGGGTTGAAGGCGCAGCCGGGCGGGATGGCGAGGAGGTTGGGCGGGAGTCCCTTGATCGCGTAGAGCTCCTGGCCCTTCTGGTCCAGCCGCGGGATGGAGTCGAGCAGGCCGCGGGTGTAGGGATGGGCGGGCGCCTTGTAGATCTCGTGGACGGGGGCCTGTTCGACGATCCGGCCGGCGTACATGACGGCGATCTTGTCGGCGACGTCGGCGACGACGCCGAGGTCGTGGGTGATGAGGATCAGCCCCATGTTGAGTTCGCGCTGCAGTTCGGCGAGGAGGTCCATGACCTGGGCCTGGACGGTGACGTCGAGGGCCGTGGTGGGCTCGTCGGCGATGATCAGCTCGGGTTCGAGGGCGAGCGCCATCGCGATCATGATGCGCTGGCGCATACCGCCGGAGAACTGGTGCGGGTACTGGCCGACGCGTTCCTTGGCGGCGGGGATGCGGACCCGGTCCATCAGTTCGACGGCCTTGGCCCGGGAGTCCTTCCGGGACATGCCCTGGTGGACCTGGAACATCTCGCCGAGCTGGTCGCCGACGCTGAGGACGGGGTTGAGGGAGGACAGCGCGTCCTGGAAGACCATCGCCATCTTGGCGCCGCGGATCTTGCGCCGCTCGTCCTCCTTGAGCTTCAGCAGGTCCTGGCCCTGGAAGAGGATCTCGCCCCGGCTGATCCGGCCCGGGGGGATGTCGAGGATGCCCATGACGGCCTGGGCGGTGACGGACTTGCCGGAGCCGGACTCGCCGAGGACGGCGAGGGTCTCCCCCGCGTCGACGGAGTAGTCGACGCCGTTGACGGCCTTGGCCACCCCGTCGCGGGTGTGGAACTCCACGTGGAGGTCGCGCACTTCGAGCAGCATGGGTCGCTACCTCAGCTTCGGGTCGAGGGCGTCGCGGACGGCGTCGCCGAGCATGATGAAGGCGAGCACGGTGATGGCGAGCGCGCCGGCCGGCCAGAGCAGCATGTGGGGCGCGTTGCGGATGTACTGGGAGGCCGAGGAGATGTCGATGCCCCAGGACACGGTCGGCGGCTTCAGCCCGACGCCGAGGTAGGACAGTGTCGCCTCCAGCGCGATGTACGTGCCGAGGGCGATGGTCGCGACGACGATCACCGGGGCGATGGCGTTGGGCGTGATGTGCCGGAGCATCATCCGGGAGTTGGAGGCTCCGAGGGCCCGGGCGGCCTGTACGTAGTCGTTCTGTTTGGCGGTGATGACGGAGCCGCGGGCGATGCGGGAGAGCTGCGGCCAGCCGAGCAGGACCATGAAGCCGATGACGGGCCAGACGGTGGAGCTGGTCACCACGGAGAGCAGCACCAGGCCGCCGAGGACGACGGGGATGGCGAAGAAGACGTCGGTGATCCGGGAGAGGACGCCGTCCCAGGCGCCGCCGAAGAAGCCGGCGAGGCCGCCGAGGATGCTGCCGAGGACGGCGACGCCGAGGGTGGCGAGGACGCCGACGGTGACGGAGGTGCGGGCGCCGTAGACGGTGCGGGTGTAGACGTCGCAGCCCTGGCCGTTGAAGCCGAAGGGGTGGCCGGGCTGGGAGCCCTCCTGTGCCTTGGCGAGGTCGCAGTCGAGCGGGTCCCCGGAGGCGATCAGCTGGGGCCAGATGGAGATGACGACCAGGAAGAGGATCACCAGCGAGGAGACGATGAAGATGGGGTTGCGGCGCAGGTCGCGCCAGGCGTCGGACCACAGGGAGCGGGGCTTCTTGTCGGCGCCGGTGCCGAGGGGGCCGCCGGGCGTCCGCTCCAGGGTCTCCCCCTCGGCCGTCGCGAGGTCGGACGCGCCTCCGGCGCCGGTGGGCGCGATGGCGCGGCCCTCTTCGTACGACTCCAGCGGCTCGGGCTGCTCAGGCATAGCGAATCCTCGGGTCAAGGACGGCGTACAGGAGGTCGACCAGGAGGTTGGCCAGCAGGAACACCAGCACGAGGATGGTCACGAAGCCCACCACGGTCTGGGTGTTCTGGCGGACGATGCCCTGGTAGAGCTGGTAGCCGACGCCGTGGATGTTGAAGATCCGTTCGGTGACGATGGCTCCGCCCATCAGAGCGCCGACGTCGGCGCCGATGAACGTCACGACGGGGATGAGGCTGTTGCGCAGCAGGTGCCGGCTGATGACGCGGCGGCGGGGCAGGCCCTTGGCGACGGCGGTGCGGACGTAGTCGGCGCGCTTGTTCTCGGCGATCGAGGTCCGGGTGAGCCGGGTGACGTAGGCCAGCGAGACCGAGGCGAGGACCAGGCCCGGGACGATGAGTTCGGAGAAGGTGGCCTCGGGCGAGACCGCCGGTTTGATCCAGCCCCACTTGACGCCGAGGAGCAGCTGGACGAGGAGGCCGGTGACGAAGGTCGGGACGGAGAGGACGACCAGGGTCAGCAGCAGGACGGTGGTGTCGACGGGGCGGCCCCGCTTGAGGCCGGTGACGACGCCGAGGCTGATGCCGATGACGATCTCGAAGAGGATCGCGACGATGGTGAGCCGGATGGTGACGGGGAAGGCGCTGGCCATCAGTTCGGTGACGGGCTGGCCGTTGAAGGCGGTGCCGAAGTCTCCGGTGAAGACGTTGCCCATGTAGGTGAGGTATTGCTGCCAGACGGGCTTGTCGAGGCCGAACTCCTTCTCCAGCTGGGCGGCGGTCGCCGGGTCGCACTGGCGGTCGCCGCACAGTCCGGCGATGGGATCGCCCATCACGTTCACCATCAGGAAGATCAACAGCGTGGCGCCGAAGAAGACCGGGATCATCTGCAGCAGCCGCCGGATCACATATCGACCCATGGGGGGCTCCGGGGGTTGGCTCCGGGAAGGGGGGTGGCTCGGCGTGGCGGGGTGCGGGGAAGTCGTACGGCCCGGCGGCGCGGGGGGTCCGCGGGCCGGGCCGTACGCCTCCGACCTGCTACGACGTCAGTTGACCTTGATCTGGTCGTAGACCGGGACGCTGAACGGGTTCAGGGTGACGTTGCCGACCCGCTCCGAGTAGCCGGCGCTGCCGTTCTGGTACCAGAGCGGGATGGCCCCCATGTCGTCGCGGAGGACCTCCTCCGCCTGCTGGAAGAGGCCGATGGCCTTCGCGGTGTCGGCCTCGGCGTTCGCCTCGTTCACCAGCTTGTCGAACTGCGGGTCGGTGTACTTGCCGTCGTTGGACGAGGCGTTGGTGTAGTACAGCGGCTGCAGGAAGTTCTGGATGAGCGGGTAGTCCATCTGCCAGCCGGCCCGGAAGGGGCCGTCCATCTTCGACTGGGTGACCTGGTTGCGGAAGTCGGCGAAGGTGCCGACCGGGTTGCCGACGCAGGCCTTGTTGTTGCCGAGGGCGCGGTTGATGGAGTTGCAGACCGCGTCGACCCATTCCTTGTGGGAGCCGGTGTCGGCGTTGTACGAGATCTTCATGGTGCCGCCGGGGATGCCGCCGCCCTCGGCGACGAGCTTCTTCGCCTCCGCGGCGTCGTACTTGCAGAAGTCGCCGCAGACGTCCTTGAAGCCGCCGTCCTCGCCGAGGACCGGGGAGGTCCAGTCGACGGCGGGG
The DNA here is from genome assembly GCF_043081085.1 of Streptomyces sp. NPDC014891. Taxonomy (NCBI): domain Bacteria; kingdom Bacillati; phylum Actinomycetota; class Actinomycetes; order Kitasatosporales; family Streptomycetaceae; genus Streptomyces; species Streptomyces sp. NPDC014891. The sequence continues at coordinate 636,237 of NZ_JBIBWF010000005.1, forward strand.
GTCCGGGTCTTCTGGAAGATCGTCTGGGTGATCTGGTCGCGGTCGATCGCCATGGAGAGGCCCTGCCGGAGCTTCTCCTGTCCGGGCTTGTTCCAGGCCGGGTCGTAGAACGGGAACGACAGGGTCTGGATGATGCCGGCCGGGACGTTGATGTACCGGTCGCCGAGGTCGGCTTCGACGTTCTTGAGCTGGGAGGCGGGGACGTCGTCGACGAGGTCGAGGTTGCCGGCCGTCAGGTCGGTGTAGGCGGTGTTGTTGTCGGTGTAGACCTTGAGGGTGATGCCGCCGTTCTGGGCCTTGTCGGGGCCCGGGTAGGCGTCCCAGCGCTTGAGGGCCATCTGGGAGCCCTTGGAGTACGAGTCGACGGTGTACGGGCCGTTGCCCACCGGCTTCGACAGCCAGGCGGCGTGGTCCGTGTAGAAGGTCTGCGGGAGCGGGGAGAAGGCCGCGTAGCCCAGGGTGATGGGCCAGGTGGAGAACTTCTGGGTGAGCTTGACCGTGAAGGTCTGGGGGCCGGTGACCTTGAGGCCGGACATCGTCTCGGCGGTCGGTTCGCCCTTCTCGGGGTGGACCTGGTCGTAGCCCTCGATCTGGCCGAAGAAGTAGGCGTTCTTCTGGTTGTTCTTCAGGTTCGCGCCGTAGTTCCAGGCGTCGACGAAGGACTTCGCGGTGACCTTCTCGCCGTTGGAGAAGGTCCAGCCGTCCTTCACCGTGATCGTGAAGTTGGTCGAGTCGGTCGTCTCGATCTTCTCGGCGAGCATGTCCTTGGCCTCGCCGGTCTTCGGGTCGTACTGCTTGAGCCCGCGGAAGATCATGGAGAGGACCTTGCCGCCCTGGACCTCGTTGGTGTTGGCGGGCTCCAGCGGGTTCTGCGGGTCGCCCCACGAGGAGCTCACGATGCCGTCGGCCCCTCCGCCGCCGCCGCTGTCGCCGCCGCCGCAGGCGGTCGCCGCGAGGGCGACGGCGGTGGCCAGAGCGGCCCACTTGGCGTGCGTGGCTCCGCGCATGGAGTGCCTCCCGAATGTCCTAAGTATGACTTAGGCCCCAATATCACCCGATACTGACGGGGGTGCACTTTTACCGCGGCCGGACGGTGGCCCGGCGATCCGGCGGGACACGCGAAGGGCGCCCCGGTCCGTGGGTACGGACCGGAGCGCCCTCCGTCGTGTCTGCCGCTCGGTGCGTCAGTGCACCGGCACGACCTGCTTCTCCTCGGCGAAGTGGCACGCCGAGAAGTGGGCGGCCGGGCTGTCCTGGCCGGCGAAGCGCTGCGGGATCGCCAGGAGCGGCGTCTCCTGCGCGCACTTCTCCTGCGCCTTCCAGCAGCGGGTGCGGAAGCTGCAGCCCGACGGCGGGTTGGCCGGCGAGGGGACGTCACCGGTCAGGATGATCCGCTCGCGGTGCGCGCGGGCCTCCGGGTCCGGCACCGGCACCGCGGAGAGCAGCGCCTGGGTGTACGGGTGCGTCGGGTGCTCGTAGATCTGCTCGTCCGTACCGATCTCGGCCATCTTGCCGAGGTACATGACGCCGACGCGGTCCGAGATGTGCCGGACGATCGACAGGTCGTGCGCGATGAAGAGATAGGACAGGTTGAACTCGTCCTGGAGCTTCCCCATCAGGTTGATGACCTGCGCCTGGACGGAGACGTCCAGGGCCGAGACCGGCTCGTCGCAGATGATGATCTCCGGGTTGAGCGCGAGGCCGCGGGCGATGCCGATGCGCTGGCGCTGACCGCCGGAGAACTGGTGCGGGTACCGGTTGATGTACTCCGGGTTCAGACCGACGACGTCCAGCAGCTCCTGCACCTTGCGGCGCCGGTCGCCCTTGGGGGCCACCTCGGGGTGGATGTCGAAGGGCTCGCCGATGATGTCGCCGACCGTCATGCGCGGGTTCAGCGAGGTGTACGGGTCCTGGAACACCATCTGGATGTTGCGGCGCACGGCCTTCAGCGCGCGGCCGCCCAGCTTGGTGATGTCCTGGCCCTTGTAGAAGACCTCGCCGGCGGTGGCCTGCTCCAGGTTCATCAGGAGCTTGGCGACCGTGGACTTGCCGCAGCCGGACTCGCCCACGATGCCGAGGGTCTCGCCCTGGTACAGGTCGAAGGAGACCCCGTCCACGGCCTTGACCGCGCCGACCTGCTTCTTGAAGAGGATGCCCTGGGTCAGCGGGAAGTGCTTCTTCAGGTTGCGCACCTGCAGGATCGGCTCGCCGCGGCCCACGGGGGCCTCGATGGCGGCCTCCACGGCCTCGTCGTTCTTGCTGAGGTCAGCCATGGATCGTCTCCTTCCAGAAGTGGCAGGCGCTCGTACGGCCCGGGAGGTCCGCACCGTTCTGCTCGGTGACGGGCACCAGCGCCGGGACCTCCGTGCGGCAGATGTCGTCGGCCATGGGGCAGCGCGGGTTGAAGGCGCAGCCGGTGGGCACCCGGAGCAGGTTGGGCGGGAGCCCCTTGATCGCGTAGAGCTCCTGGCCCTTCTGGTCCAGGCGCGGGATCGACTCCAGGAGACCCTTGGTGTAGGGGTGGGCCGGGCGCTTGTAGAGCTCGTGCACCGGCGCCTGCTCGACGATCCGGCCGGCGTACATCACGGCGATCTTGTCCGCGACGTCGGCGACGACGCCGAGGTCGTGGGTGATCAGGATCAGGCCCATGTTGTATTCCTGCTGGAGCTCCGCGAGGAGGTCCATGACCTGGGCCTGGACGGTCACGTCGAGAGCCGTGGTGGGCTCGTCGGCGATGATCAGGTCCGGCTCCAGGGCGAGCGCCATGGCGATCATGATGCGCTGGCGCATACCGCCGGAGAACTGGTGGGGGTAGTCGGTGACCCGCGCCTTGGCGGCGGGGATCTTGACCTTGTCCATCAGCTCGACGGCCTTGAGCGTGGCGGCCTTCTTGGAGAGGCCCTGGTGCACCCGGAACATCTCGCCGAGCTGGTAGCCGACGGTGAGGACCGGGTTGAGGGAGGACAGCGCGTCCTGGAAGATCATCGCGATCTTCCGGCCGCGGATCTTCCGGCGCTCCTCCTCGGCCATCTTCAGCATGTCCTGGCCGCGGAAGAGGATCTCGCCCTGCGGGATCTTGCCGGGCGGCATGTCGAGGATGCCCATGATGGCCTGCGCGGTGACGGACTTGCCGGAGCCGGACTCGCCGAGGACGGCGAGGGTCTCGCCGGCGTTCACCGAGTAGTTGACTCCGTTGACCGCCTTGGCCACACCGTCACGGGTGTGGAACTCGACGTGCAGGTCGCGGACTTCGAGCAGCGGACCGTTGTGGTCGGCGCCGTCGCGGGGCGCCGGGACGGACGCGGTCTTGTCGATGATGCTCATCTGTTACGCCCTCCTCAGCGCAGCTTGGGGTCGAGGGCGTTGCGGACGGCTTCGCCGAGCATGATGAACGCCAGAACGGTGAGGCTCAGCATGATCGACGGGTACAGCAGGATGTGCTGCGACGTACGGATCGCCTGAACGCCCGCGGAGATGTCGACACCCCACGAGACGGTCGGGGAGGCGAGACCCAGGCCCAGGTAGGACAGGGTGGCCTCGGCCGAGATGTAGCCGCCGAGCGCGATGGTCGCGACGACGATCACGGGAGCCATGGAGTTCGGCAGGATGTGCCGGAAGAGGATCCGGGTCGTGCCGGCACCGAGGGCCTTCGCCGCGTGGACGTAGTCGGCGTGCTTGACCGTGATCACGGCGCCGCGCATGACGCGGGCCATCTGCGTCCAGCCGAGGAAGGCGAGGGCGAAGACGACGACCCAGACGGTCCGCTCGACGAACGCCTGGAGGACGACCATGGCGCCGAGCAGGAACGGGATGCCGAAGAAGATGTCGGTCAGTCGGGACAGGATCGCGTCGACCCAGCCGCCGAAGTAGCCGGCGATCATGCCCACGATGCCGCCGAGGACGGTGACGATCGCGGTCACGGCGACGCCGACGATGATCGAGGCGCGCGTGCCGTAGATCAGTCGGGCGTAGACGGAGCGGCCCTGGATGTCGTAACCGAGCCAGCCCGCGGAGCCGATGTTGCCGAGCTCCGGCTTGCCGACGTAGTGCTTGACGAGGTCACCGGTGGTCGGCGAGGCGCTGGTGAACATGCCCGGGAAGGCCGAGATCAGCAGCAGGAAGAAGATCAGCACCGACGACACGAGGAAGTACGGGTTGCGGCGCAGGTCGCGCCAGGCGTCGCCCCAGAGGCTGCGCGCCTTCTCCGCCTTGACCTCGGGGACGCTCACCGAGGGGGTGTCGACGGCGTCCGCGGGAGCGGTCGCGGTCTTGGTCACGTCAGGCATACCGGATCCTCGGGTCCAGGACCGCGTACAGCAGGTCGATGAGCAGGCTGGTGATGAGGTAGATGACCACCAGGATCGTGACGAGGCCGACGAGGGTGGTTCCCTCGCGGCGGCTGATCGACTCGTAGATCAGGCCACCGACACCCTTGATGTTGAAGATGCCTTCGGTGACGACCGCACCGCCCATGAGGGCGCCGATGTCGGTGCCGAGGAAGGTGACGACCGGGATCATCGAGTTGCGCATGAGGTGGACGCCGATGACGCGGCTGCGCGGCAGACCCTTGGCGACCGCGGTGCGCATGTAGTCCGCGCGGAGGTTCTCCGCCATGGACGTACGGGTGAGCCGCGCGACGTAGGCGAGGGAGAGACCGCCGAGGACGATGGCCGGGGCGATCATCTCGGAGAGCAACTGGTCGTTGCTGACGTTGGGTTCGATCCAGCCGAGCTCGAAGGCGAACACCATCTTGATGATGAAGCCGAGCACGAAGACCGGGATCGAGATGATCAGCAGGGTGAAGATCAGGATGGCGTTGTCGGCCATGCGGCCGGCGCGGAGACCGGCGATGACGCCGAGGCCGATGCCGAAGACCAGCTCCACGGCGAAGGCGAGCGCTGCGAGCTGCAGCGTGACGGGGAACGCGTCACCCAGCACCTCGGTGACGGGACGGTCGTTGCGGATCTGCGTCCCGAAGTCCAGGTGGAAGATGATCCCGCTGATGTAGTCCCAGTACTGCTTCAGGATGTGCTGATCGAGACCGAGCTTGTGTCTGATCTCGGCGATGGTGGCGGGGGACGCGCCCTTGTCACCGAACAGACCGGCCACGGGGTCGCCGGGCAGGCTGTAGACCATGAGGAAGATCAGCAGGGTCGTCCCGAAAAAGACCGGGATCATCTGGAGCAGTCGTCGTGCGACATAGCGCCCCATCATGCCTCCGTTGAGATGTGACGGCGGCAGCCGGGGGCCCTCCCACGACGTCCTGCCCCGATGACGGGCAGAACAGTGTCGCGGAAGGGCCCCCCAGCCACTGCATAAGGCACCGAGCGGGACTGACGATCCGTCAGTCCCGCGACGGCGTGCGGACTACGCTTGGGTGATTACTTCGTGACCTCGACGCCGGTCAGGATCGGGTCGCCGTCCTGACCGTAAGCCACGCCCGAAACCTTCTCGGAGTAGCCCGCGTTGACCTTGTAGTACCAGAGCGGGATGGACGGCATGTAGTTCTTCAGTTCCTTCTCGATGGCCTGGAACTGCTTCACCGACTCGTCCAGCGTCGCCGCGGAGTCAGCCTTGGCGATCTCGGCGTCCAGCTCCTTGTTGGAGAAGTCGCCCTGGTTGCCCGCCGCACCCGTGCGGAACAGGTCCGAGATGAAGTTGGCGTTCACCGGGTAGTCGAGCACCCAGCCGGAGCGGTACAGGGACTTGACCTGCTTGGTCTTGCGAGCGGTCAGGTCGGCCTGGAAGTCCGGCTTGCTGTCGCCGACGCACTGCACGTCGGTGGCCTGCTGGATGGAGTTGCAGACAGCGTCCACCCACTCCTTGTGGCCGCCGTCGGCGTTGAACTGGATGGAGATCTTGTTGCCGGGGACGCCGCCGCCGGCCTTGATGAGCTCCTTGGCCTTCGCCGGGTCGAACTTGGTGACGCCGGCGCCACCGTCCTCCTGGAAGCCCAGGACACCCTTGGCGACCCAGCCGGTCGCGGGCTCACGGGTACCCTGCAGCACCGTCTTGGTGATGGTGGCACGGTCGATCGCCATGGACAGACCCTGGACGACGCGCGGGTCGATCGCCTTCGGCTTCTTCCACTGGTCGGCGTAGAAGGCGACGGCGATGGTCTGGATCGCGGAGTACGGCTGGTCCACGGCGCGGTCGCCGAGGTCCTGGCGGTAGACCGGGAGGTCCTTCGGCGCGATCTGACGCAGGACGTCGACGTTGCCCGACTTCAGGTCCTCGTACGCGGCCTCGAGGGTGGTGTAGTTCTTGAAGACCACACCGCCGTTCTTCGCCTTGTTCGGGCCCTTGTAGTCGTCGTACCGAGTGATCTCGATCTTCTTCTTGTGGTCCCAGCTCTTGAACTTGTAGGGACCGTTGCCGACCGGCTTCTGGCCACCGGCGGCCGGGTCCTTGTAGAAGGACTCGGGCAGCGGGGCGAAGACGATGTAGGCCAGCTTGTGACCGAAGTACGGGACGGCCTTCGAGAGCTCGATCTTGAAGGTGGTCTCGTCGACGACCGACAGGCCGTCGAGCTTGTCCGCGGTCTGCTTGGCGCCCTCGGCGTCCGGGTGGACCTTGTCGTAGCCCTTGATGTCCGCGAACCAGGACGAGAGGCCCTGGGCGTTCTTCAGGCTGGCGTTCCAGTTCCACGCGTCGACGTAGGACTTGGAGGTCACCGGGGTGCCGTCGTGGAAGGTCCAGCCCGGCTTGAGCTTGACGGTCCACGTCTTCGAGTCGGTCGTGGTGACGGACTCGGCGTTGATCATCTCCAGGGAGCCGTCGGCCTTGTAGTCGACCAGGGTCGAGAACAGGCCGGCCATGACCGCGGAGCCGTTGGACTCCATCGTGTCACCGGTGAGCAGGGGCTTCTCAGGCTCGCCCAGCTCGACGGAGAAGATTCCGTTCGGGTCAACAGCGCCCTTGGCGTCGCCGCTGTCGCTCTTACCCCCGCCACAGGCGGTCGCAGCAAGGGCGACGATGATCGCGCCCGTTACCCACTTGGCGCTCTTGGCACCGCGCATGGGTTCCTCCTCATGAGTCCACTTTTGTCACTACAAGAGGGGCACTCCGAGTTCTGCCGACACCCCTGACGGCATTGCACTCAAGTGCCCCGAGTGTGCTCGTGAGTCGGCACTCCCCACAGTGCGTGACCCATTGACCCGAGCTCAATGGAGCCAACTATTAAGTACGTCCGGGCTGTAAACCACACTTAAGTGGTCTCGTTTTGACAACATCACCACATGCCCAGATACCGAAATCCGGACAAACTGAGCACAGACAGACACCCCCGAAACGGACCGTTAACACACGTACCGGAGAGCGATGGCCGATATGCGGACACCGGGCCGGTGAAATGGAGTTGACGGAAGTTGACGAAAAGCCCGGACTCCCCCACTGCCTGCGGGGGTCCGGGCTCCGGTGTTGACGGGGTGTCGAACCGAAAGCGGGGTAGATCACAGAGACGTGATCTACCCCACTGTCATCGGTCGCATGCGGCCGATGCCGACCGATCTGGCCGACTGCTCGGCCTACGGTCTTCTCCGGTCGCTACGGCCGTGGTTCAGCCGTTCTTGGCGCGCGAGGAGGCGCGGCCACGCGCGTTCTGGTCGAGGATGACCTTGCGGATGCGCACGGCCTCCGGGGTGACCTCGACGCACTCGTCGTCGCGGCAGAACTCCAGGGACTGCTCCAGCGACAGCTTGCGCGGCGGGACGATCGCCTCGAAGGAGTCGGCGGAGGAGGAGCGCATGTTGGTGAGCTTCTTCTCCTTGGTGATGTTCACGTCCATGTCGTCGGAGCGGGAGTTCTCGCCGACGATCATGCCCTCGTACACCTCGGTGCCGGGGTCGGTGAACAGGACGCCGCGCTCCTGGAGGTTGGTCATCGCGAACGCGGTGACGGCACCGGCGCGGTCGGCCACCAGCGAACCGTTGTTACGGGTGGTCAGCGCACCGAACCACGGCTCGTGGCCCTCGTGGATCGAGTGGGCGATGCCCGTACCGCGGGTGTTGGTGAGGAACTCCGTACGGAAGCCGATCAGGCCGCGGGACGGAACGACGAACTCCATGCGGACCCAGCCGGAGCCGTGGTTCGACATGTTGTCCATGCGGCCCTTGCGGACGCCCATGAGCTGCGTGACGGCGCCCATGTGCTCCTCGGGGACGTCGACCGTGAGGCGCTCGACCGGCTCGTGGACCTTGCCGTCGACCTCCTTGGTGACGACCTGCGGCTTGCCGATGGTGAGCTCGAAGCCCTCGCGGCGCATCTGCTCGACCAGGATGGCGAGCGCGAGCTCACCACGGCCCTGGACCTCCCAGGCGTCCGGGCGCTCGGTGTCGAGGACGCGGAGCGAGACGTTGCCGATCAGCTCGCGGTCCAGGCGGTCCTTGACCTGACGGGCGGTGACCTTGCGGTTCTTGACGGCGGCCTTGGCGTCCGCGCCCTTGCCCGTGCCACCGCGGCCGACGAGCGGCGAGGTGTTGGTGCCGATGGTCATGGAGATGGCCGGCTGGTCGACCGTGATCAGCGGCAGCGCGATCGGGTTCTCCGGGTCGGCCAGGGTCTCGCCGATCATGATGTCCGGGATGCCGGCGACGGCGCAGATGTCACCGGGGCCGGCGACCTCGGCGGGCTTGCGGGTGAGCGCCTCGGTCATCATCAGCTCGGTGATGCGGACGTTCGAGATCGTGCCGTCCCGCTTGATCCACGCGACCGTCTGGCCCTTGCGCAGCTCGCCCTGCTCGACGCGGAGGAGCGCGATGCGGCCGAGGAAGTTGTCGGCGTCCAGGTTGGTGACGTGGGCCTGGAGCGGCGCCGTCTCGTCGTACACCGGGGCCGGGACGTGCTCCAGGATGGCGTTGAAGAACGGCTCCAGGTTGTCGCTGTCCGCGGGGACCGTGCCGTTCTCCGGCTTGGTCAGCGAGGCGATGCCGTCACGGCCGCAGGCGTAGACGATCGGGAACTCGATCTGGTCCTCGTCCGCGTCCAGGTCGAGGAAGAGGTCGTAGGTCTCGTTGACGACCTCGTCGATCCGGGAGTCCGGGCGGTCCGTCTTGTTGATGCACAGGATGACCGGCTTGCGCTGCTGGAGCGCCTTGCGCAGCACGAAGCGGGTCTGCGGGAGCGGACCCTCGGAGGCGTCCACGAGGAGGACGACCGCGTCCACCATCGAGAGACCGCGCTCGACCTCGCCACCGAAGTCGGCGTGGCCCGGGGTGTCGATGATGTTGATCGTGATCGGGGCCCCGCCGTCCTTGGGGTGATACTTCACCGCCGTGTTCTTGGCGAGGATCGTGATGCCCTTCTCACGCTCCAGGTCGTTCGAGTCCATCATGCGGTCGTCGAGCTGCTGGTGGGCGGCGAAGGCACCGGCCTGCTTGAGCATGGCGTCGACGATGGTCGTCTTGCCGTGGTCGACGTGGGCGACGATGGCGACGTTACGGATGTCGTGGCGCGTGGGCATGGGTGCTTGCGCTTCTCTCGGATCGTGGGATGCGGCGTCAGTTCCTCGTACGCCCGCCGGGCGGACGCGCCACGGCTATGTCCATGGTACGGGGCTGCCGCGCAAGGGGCTTCCCCGGCCAAGATCCGAGAGGTGGTGCCGAGCAGGGGCAAGGGTGTGGGGGAGGTCGTGCGACCGGGTCAAAGGGCCGACGCGATCCTGCCCGCCGGGATCACCGGCGGGCAAGGAAATTGAGCTGGTTCTGAGGTTGTGACCTGGGGTTTCAGGGCTTTCGGGGTTTTCAGGGGGTGTTTCGCTCGGCTCCCTTGGAGGTTTCGGGCTTCTTGAAGCCGATGTCCTGGTAGCGCGGGCCGGCCAGGCCCCAGGCTCCGGCGTTCACCAGATCCGCCTTGGCGGCGACGAGCTGGGGGCGCTGGTAGAGGGGGATGGAGCCGGCCGCCGCCCAGATCCGGGCGTCGGCCTGGCGCACCAGCTCCCGGGCCTCCTCCTCGTCGAGGGTGGCCGCGGCCTGGTCGAAGAGCTGGTCGATGCGGTCGGTGCCGACCCGCGAGTAGTTCTGCTCGACCAGGAGGGAGCCGTCCGAGGCGGGCTCGGGCTTGGCGAAGATCGGCCGGGCGTCGGTCGCCGGGAAGGCGGTGGCGGGCCAGGAGTAGAGGGCCAGGTCGTAGTCGCCCGAGGCCACGTGGTCCTTGAAGAAGCTGTCGTCGGAGACCTTGGTGACCTCGGTGCGGATGCCGACCGCGTCGAGCATCCGGACGATCCGGTCGCCGACCGCCCGCAGGGCCTCGGAGCCGGGGCCGGAGGGCAGGACGAAGCGGAGGCTGAGGGCCTTGCCGTCCTTGCCGAGGGTCTTGGCCGCGTCGGCGGCGCTCACGGGGGCGGCGGTGCCGCGCGGGGCGTACGCCCCGGCCACCCCCTTGTCCGTCCGGGTGATCGTCTGGGCGGCCTGGGCGCCGGTCCCCGTGTCGAGTGCCTCGGCGCGGGCGAGGAGCGCCGCGCTCTGGACGGCCGCCGCGGGGGCCGGGGCGAGGATGCGGGTGCCGCTCTCGGGACCACCGACGGCGGCGGCCCGGCGCTCGCCCGGCTTGTCGTCGCCGACGATGTAGAGGCCCTCGTCGGAGGCGGCGTCGGAAGCGCTGTCGGAAGCGGTGTCGGAGCTCGGCTTCTTGGCGTCGGTGGAGCCGGCGGTGTCCTCCTTCTCCGCCGCCCCGGCCTTCTCCGCCGCCCCGGCCTTCTCCGCCGTCTTCCCCTTCTCCTCGGCGCCCTCCTCCCCCGTCTTCTCCCCGGCGCCCTTCTTCTCGCCCTTCTCCGCCTCGCTGCCCGCCTTCGTGCCGTCCGCGGGCTTCCGCGCCGCGCCGCCGGGCACCCAGCCCGCGTCGGCGAGGAGGGCCCGTGCCTCGTCGGTGTCCTGGCTCCCGAGGGCGTCGCTGCCGTCCGCGTACGCGGACTGGCCCGCGAGGGCCAGGTGGCTGCCGGGCGGATCGGCCGGGAGGCCGAGCGGCTTGAGTACGGATTCGGCCAGTTCCTTGCGGTTGATCGCACGGGCCACCGCCCGCCGCACCCGCTCGTCGGCGAGCGGCCCGGACTCGCCGTTCAGCGAGAGCTGGGTGTAGGCGGGCTCCAGGGACTTGCGGACCGCGTACCTCGCCAGGACGTCCTGGGCGTTCGCGTACGCGGCGACGGCCTTCTGGTTCTGCTCGCGGGCGGCCCTGACCTCCTCCGCCTTCTCCTCGTCCGAGCCGTGGGCGAGTGCCCAGGACTTCAGGGCCTTGGAGGGGGTGATCGAGGAGCCGGGGCCGTGGGCGAGGGCGGCCTGGGCGCCGTTTCGGCCGGCCCGGGCGTCGCGGAGGGCGAGCGAGATGCGCTCGGCGGTGGACCGGTCGATCTCGGCCAGATCGAGGGTTCCCCTGGCGAGGGCGTCCGCGCGGTCCGCGCGGGCGACCGCCTTGAGGACGATGCTGTCGAGCTTCGCGGGCTGGCCCCACCAGCGGGGGTTGCGGGCGAGGGTGACATCGCCGCTCTTGCGGTCGACCGCCTTCAGCAGGAACGGTCCTGCAGTGGCCTTGAGGGTGGTGCGGGCCCCGTCGTTGAAGGAGGCCGGGGATCCCATGACCTGCTTCGGGTACAGCGGGGTGAACAAGGACTGCCAGTCGGCGTAGGGCTTGGCGAAGGTGACCCGCACCTCCAGGTCGTTCTTGCCCCGCTCGATCTTCTCGATCCGCTCGTACCCGGAGTTCCGCGCGGTCCAGTACGCGGTGTCGCGGCCGCTCAGCGCGCGCCACTGGGCGACGAAGTCGGGCGCCCCGATCTCGCGTCCGTCGCTCCACACCGCCTGCTGGTTGAGCTTGTAGAGGACGACCTGCTTGGGCTCCGTCTCGACGACCTGCGCGGACTCCAGGAAGTCGGGGTTGCGCTGCGGCCGGCCGCGCTCGTCGATCGTGTAGAGCGCGGGGAGCACGGCACCGGCGATCCGGGAGGTGGCACCGTCGGCGTCCGCCTGGAAGGAGTTCAGGGTGGTGGGGAACGCGTCGACGGCCCAGCGCAGGGTTCCTCCGTCGGCGACCCGCTCACGGGCGGCGGGCGCGTTGTCCTGGGCCGCGGCCCGGGACTCGTCCGCGTCGTCGGACGAGCATCCGGCGAGGACGGTGACGGCGAGGGCGGCACTGGTCAGCGTGGCGACGGAGCGGAGCGTGCGGGAGCGGGGGCTCCTGGAGCATGTCCTCCCGCGAGGGGCGCCGATCTGGGACATGACTTGTACCCCTTCGTCCAGATTCATTCCATTTGGAGATGATCACACCTATTGCTCATCCACTGAAAAGGAAGGAAAGGATCCGGCCACGGCGACACGACGACGCGGCCGGAAACCCCACTCGTGCGGCCCAACAGCGAGCGGGACGGGGCGGCCGCGGGTGCGGCCGGGCGGCGACAGAAAGGGGGCACGGCGCTCCCGCCGAGGCAGTCGGCGGGAGTGTCGGTGAAGGCATGGATGGAGTCGGTTCCGGCCGTCGAGGCGGCCGTCCGGCGGGCGGCGGGCGGCGGGCGGCGGGCGGCGGGCGGCGGGGCGACAGCCTGCCGCTGCCCCGTCCGCGAAGAGCTCCGCGATCGGTACCCCGGCGCCGTCGAGCAGCAACCGGGGCCAGGCGAGCAGCACGTTTCGGGCACGAACAGGCCCGGGGGCCGAACAGGCCCCGATTAGGGCCTGCCCCGGCGGGGCCGGGCCTTTCGCCCCCGCCGTGGTCCCGGGCCGGCGGCCCGGGCGCCGCTCAGTGCCAGCCGGCGCGGTAGGCCGCCCAGTCACCCTCCTCCGCGGCGAAGTCGACGTAGAGCGCGACGCCGAAGCGCGCGCGGTCGGGGTCGGTGCGTCCGAGGCCGAGTCTGACGCCCCGGACGGCGGCCTCGACGGTCTCCGCGTTCTCGTGGTGGCCGAGGTCGTCCTCGTGGAAGAAGGGGAGGCCCATCAGGAGGTCGGTCGACTCCGGAGTCACTTCGAGGGCGAGGCTGGTCTGCTGGGCGACGTACCCGCCGTACAGGCTCTCCAGCGGCATCCACGTGTCGTACGACATGACGGCGATCTGGTCGACGCGGCGGGCGACCTGGCCGAAGAACTTCTGCGACCACCACTTCTCCCTGCCCGTGAGCAGGCCGTTGGCCGAGTGCAGGCCGGGGAGCGGATCGATCTGGTGGGCGGCTATGGAGAGCTGCGCCTTCCGCGGCCGGGTGACCTCCCCCAGGTCGTCGAGCAGGGAGAGGTAGTCGGCGTCGTCGGACAGCAGCGGCTCCAGGTCGAAGTGGACCCCGTCGAAGCCGACGTCGAGGATCTGCCGGGCGGAGCTCACGACGGCGGCGCGTGACGCGGCCCTGTCGAGGCGGAGGCCGGGCCCCGGCCCGTCGTTGGCGAGGACGTCGCCCAGCCAGGCCTGGACACGTATCCCCGGCATCGTCCGGTGCACGGCGTCGACGAACCACTTCGCGCGGGGGTACCTGGCGGCGGGCAGGGTGCCGTCGTGCTCCAGGGGCCCCGCGTGGACGTACAGGTCGCGTATCCCCGTGTCCTTGACGCGCGCGGCGAACGCGGCGAGGTCGGCGTCCTTCTTCCGGCCGTCGACCCAGGCGTGGCCGAGCCACACGGCGTCCTTGTCACGGGTCTTCGCGTCGCCCCTGAGGTCCCCCGCGTAGTTGACGCGCAGGGCGAGCGCGCCGAACAACGGGGGCGCCACGAGGACCAGGACGAGCCCGAGCACGAACCAGCGCCCCCGTCGCCACATACGCCTCAGCCGTCCACTCACCCGAGCCCCCCGTGTGCCGTCGTGCAGGTCGTTCCACCGCTTCTCACCGTAGCGGCGGCTACCGACAGTGACGCAGGGCTGTGGAGAATGGTTTCCGCGGCCCCTCAGGGAGTCGCCGTCCGGTCGCGGCCGGTCATATGCGGACATAACCTCCCCTTTGTGACGCGAACAGCCACCCGAACCCTTCTCGCGGTACTGGTGGCGGCGTGGTGGCTCCTCGTGCCCGCCGTTCACGGTGCCCGTGCCGACGACCCGGTCGTCCTGTCCCGGGACGGGCAGATCACCGACCGGGTGGACGCGCTGGGCGACCGCCGCGCATCCGTCGCACAGGCCCTCGACCGGCTCTACGACGAGCGGCGGGTCCAGCTCTTCGTCGTCTACGTACGGGACTTCTCCGGTCGCGGCGGCCAGGACTGGGCGGACGCCACGGCCGAGCGCAACGGCCTCGGGACCGACGACCTGCTGCTCGCCGTCGCGACCCACGACCGCCTGTACGGCTACTCCGCCGCCCCGGACGGCCCCCTCACCCAGGGACAGCTGGACGACGTCGCGCGGACGGCGATCGAACCGGCGCTCCGGCAGAACGACTGGGCGGGCGCCGCGATCGGCGCGGCCGACGGCTACGCCGCCGTCCTCGCCGGGCAGCCCGTCCCCGCTCCGGCGATCACCCCCGGGCCCGCCGATCCGGGCGGCGCGGCCGGGGACGGCACCTCGGCGACCGACCTGGTGCTCCCGGTGGTCCTCGTCGGCGGCGCCGGCGCCGTGGCGGCCTACGCGTTCACCAAGCGGCGCCGGCGGTCCGAGACCCGCACCACGCCCCAGGGCGGGCAGGGCTGGGGCCCGCCGAAGGCGCCCGCACCGCCCTCCCTGGAAGAGCTCGACGGTCAGGCCCGGCAGACGCTGGTGGCCACCGACGACGCCGTCCGCACCAGCCAGGAGGAACTCGGCTTCGCGACCGCCCAGTTCGGCGAGGAGTCCGTCCGGCCGTTCACCGAGGCGGTCTCCTTCGCCGAGGAGCAGCTGACGGCCTCGTTCCGGCTGCGGCAGAAGCTCGACGACGCGTTCCCCGAGGACGACGCGACCCGGCGGAGCATGCTGGAGGAGATCCTGCGCCGCTGCGCGGAGGCGAACGCCCGGCTGGACGCCGAGAGCGAGGACTTCGACCGGCTGCGGGCCCTGGAGCGGACCGCTCCCGAGGCCCTGGCGACCGTCGGGGCCGCGGTCCGGGAGCAGACCGGGAGGACGGACACGGCCGAGGCGGCGCTGACGGCGATGCGCGAGCGGTACGCGGAGACGGCGGCCGCGCCCGTCGCCGGTGACGTCGACCAGGCCAGGGACCGGCTGGTCTTCGCGGCGGACCACGTCGAGCAGGCCCGCGCCCGGATCGACGCCGGCGACAACGGCGGGGCCGCCGTCCACATCCGGGCGGCCGAGGGCGCGGTGGACCAGGCGGCCCGGCTGGCCGAGGCGGTGGACCGGCGGGCACAGGAGCTGGCCGAGGCCGTCGGCAAGCTGCCCGGCGCCCTGTCGGAGACGGACGCCGACCTCGCGGAGGCCCGCGGGCTGCTCCGCGGGACCGCCGAGGGGGTCTCGACGGCCGATCTTCAGGGCCGGGTCGCCCGAGCGGAGTCGGTGCTCGCCGAGGTGCGGCGGGTCATGGACTCCGGACGGTACGACCCGCTCGACGCGCTGCGCCGGGTGGAGGAGGCCGACGGGGTGCTCGACGAGGCGCTGGAGGGCGCGCGGGAGCGCGAGTCGGGCAGTCGGCGCGCCCGTGCGCTCCTCGACCAGGCGATGCTGACGGCCCGCTCGGCGATCGGGGCTGCCGCGGACTACGTCACCACGCACCGGGGCGCGGTGGGCAGCGAGGCCCGTACGCGGCTGGCCGAGGCGCAGCGCCGCTGGGAGAAGGCGCGGGTGCTGGCCGAGGCGGACGACCCGCAGAACGCCCTCGCGGAGGCCCGGCAGGCGGACGCCCTCGCCCGGCGCGCTCAGGACCTCGCCGAGCAGGACGTCCGGAGATATGGGAACCCGAACGGCCCGGGCGGTGTAACAGGGGTGGGAGGTGGCGGCGGGCTGGGCGGTGCGGTGCTCGGCGGCATCATCCTCGGCGGACTGTTCGGCGGGGGAAGGGGAGGCGGACATGGGGGGTTCGGTGGAGGTTCGGGCGGGGGTTTCGGGGGCGGAGGTCTCGGCGGCGGGCCCGGCAGCTTCGGCGGCGGCGGCACGCGCGGCCGGCTGGGCGGCGGAGGCCGTTTCTGAGGGCGGCGCGGCGCGTCCCCTCCCCCTTTCTGTCCCTCTCAAGGAGAAGAGCCATGAGCAAGCAGACCATCCTCGGCCGGGTCACCCAGCTGGCGAAGGCCAACATCAACGCGCTGCTGGACCAGGCGGAGGATCCGCAGAAGATGCTGGACCAGCTGATCCGCGACTACTCGAACAACATCGCGGAGGCGGAGGAGGCGGTGGCCGCGACGATCGGCAATCTGCGGCTGATGGAGCAGGACCACCAGGAGGACGTGGCGGCGGCGAAGGAGTGGGGCGGCAAGGCGCTGGCCGCCAGCCGCAAGGGGGACGAGTTGCGCGGCGGCGGGCAGACGGCGGAGGCGGACCGCTTCGACAACCTGGCGAAGGTGGCGCTCGGCCGTCAGCTCCAGTCGGAGAAGGAGGCGCGGACGGCGGAGCCGACGATCGCCGCGCAGACCGAGGTGGTCGCGAAGCTCAGGACGGGCCTCGACCAGATGAAGGCGAAGCTCGGCGAGTTGCAGGCCAAGCGGGACGAGCTGGTGGCCCGCGCCCGGTCGGCCCAGGCGCAGAACACGATGATGGACGCCGTGAAGAACATCGACGTGCTCGACCCGACCAGCGAGCTGAGCCGGTTCGAGGACAAGGTGCGCCGGGAGGAGGCGCGGGTCATGGGCAAGCAGGAGCTGGCGGCGTCCTCGCTGGACGCCCAGTTCGAGCAGCTGGACGCGCTGGGCGACAGCGCCGAGATCGAGGCCCGGCTGGCGGCGCTCAAGGGCTGACCCGGCGCCCGGGTGCCGGGTCGGCCGCCGCGGGCGGCGCCGGCCACGCGGCCGGCTCGCTCGGCCGCCACCACACGCCGTGCGCCGCCCACGCGGTCGTCGCCGCGCTCGCCGCCGCCCGCGCGGGCGTGCTCGGTCGCGTGGTGGCGGCCGGGCGACGGCTCGGGCGGGCGGCCTGGTGGGCGCGGCGGGTGTCAGAACATGCTGAGGAGCTGCTCCACGGTGGGTTCCGCCGTGCCCTCGCCGTCCGGCAGGGGGAGTTCGAACCAGACGGTCTTGCCGCGGGGGGTGCGGCGCGAGCCCCAGGAGGAGCTGAGCAGTCCGACGAGCTGGAGGCCCCGGCCGCCCTCGTCGGTGTCCTTGGCGCGGCGTCGCCGGGGCTGCACGAGGCCGGCGTCCCAGACCTCGCAGACGAGGCTGCGGTCGAGGAGCAGCCGCAGCCGGATCTCCCCCTCGCCGTAGCGCAGGGCGTTGGTGACGAGCTCGCTGACGAGGAGTTCGACGGTGTCGACGAGCGCTTCGAGGTCCCAGGCCTTCAGCTGGGTGCGGGCGAGTTCGCGGGCCCGGCCGACGGAGCGGGGTTCCCTGGGAAGCCGCCAGTCGCCGACCGCCTCGCTGGGCAGGCCCTGGATCCTGGCCATGAGCAGGGCGATGTCGTCCTCGCCGTGTCCCGTCTCCAGGCTGGTCAGGACGCGGTCGCAGACGTCCTCCAGGGGGCGGGCGGGGTCGGTGAGGGCCCGTCGGAAGGCGCTCAGGCCCTCGTCGAGGGGGTGGTCGCGGGATTCGACGAGGCCGTCGGTGTAGAGGGCGAGGAGGGCGCCTTCCGGGAGTTCGACCTCGACCTCCTCGAAGGGTTCGCCGCCGACCCCGAGCGGCATCCCGGGGGGTACGTCGAGCAGCAGGGCCTCCTCGCCGGGTTCGACGAGCACCGGCGGGAGGTGTCCGGCGTTGGCGAAGGTGCAGCGGCGGGTGACCGGGTCGTAGACGGCGTAGACGCAGGTCGCGAGGTAGACCTCGGAGAGCTCGGGGCCGCGGGACTTGTGTCCGCGGGACTGCTGGGCGCCGATCGGGGCCCCGAGGCCGCGGGCGATCTCGTCGAGGTGGGAGAGGACCTCGGCGGGTTCCAGGTCGAGCTGGGCGAGGGTGCGGACGGCGGTGCGCAGTTCGCCCATGGCGACGGCGGCGCGCAGTCCCCGGCCCATGACGTCGCCGATGACGAGGGCGGTGCGGTGGCCGGGGAGTTCGATGACGTCGAACCAGTCGCCGCCGACCTCGGTGGCGGCGGTGCCGGGGAGGTAGCGGCAGGCGATGTCGAGCCCGGCCGCCTCGGGGTCGCCGGGCGGGAGGAGGCTGCGCTGGAGGATCAGGGCGCGCTCGTGCTCGCGGCGGTAGAGGCGGGCGTTGTCGATGCAGACGGCGGCGCGGGCGGCGAGTTCGACGGCGAGGGCGCGGTCGCGCTCTCCGAAGGACTCGCTGCCCTTGGTCCGGGAGAACTGGACGAGTCCGACGACGGTGTCGTGGGCGACCATCGGGACCACCAGGGTGCTCTGGACGAGCTCGCCGTCGGCGCCGGGCACGGTCCGGAGGCGGCCGGTGCGCAGGGCTCCGGCGCACGGGGAGTTGAAGGGGAAGCGGTGGACGGCGCCGACCTGGATGGGTTCGGTGGCGCAACAGCCGCCGCCGGGGCCGTGGCCCTCGTCGGTCCTCAGGGGGGTGTCGGAGACGGCGCTGGCGAAGGCGACCCTGCGGAGTTCGGCGCTGCCGGCCCCGTAGCCGACGTCGTGGGAGCTGCCCCAGCGGCCGGGTGGCGCCTCGTCGCCGGTGAGGAGCCCCTGGTAGAGGTCGACGGAGGCGAGGTCGCAGAAGCCGGGGACGGCGACGTCGAGGAGCTCGCGGGCGGTGGCCTCCAGGTCGAGGGAGTTGCCGATGCGGGCGCCGGCCTCGTTGAGGAGGGCGAGGTTGCGGCGGGCGCTGGCCGCTTCCCTGGCGGCGTTGTGGCGGCGGGTGACGTCGATGCCGAGGCCGGCGACGCCGATCGGGCGGCCGGATCCGCTGTGGACGCGGTAGAGGTTGATGGACCAGTGGCGCCGGTCGCGGGAGCCGGGGGCGGCGCCGACGATCTCGAAGTCGGTGACGGACTCCCCGGTCTCCAGGACGCTGCGGAGGGCGGCGGTCATCCGGTCGGCCTCGGGCAGGTTGAGGTAGTCGTGGACCGTGCGGCCGCGGTGGTCGTCGGCGGAGCCGCCGAAGACGGTGGCGAAGCGCCGGTTGGCCCGCTTGACGGTGAGGTCGGTGCCGAAGAGGAGGAAGCCGAAGGGCGATTGGCCGAATATCGCCTGGGAGGCGGCGAGGTCCGTCTCGATGCGGCGGAGGGCGCGGACGTCGACGACGATGCAGAGGGCGGCCCGTTCCCCGGTGGTGGTCTCGCTGGGCATGACGTACATCTCGGCGATGCCGTGCGGCCGGTCGTCGCCGGGGATCCGGAAGGGGACGAGTCCTGTCCACTCCTTGCCGTCGAGGATCTCGCGGACCCTCCGGTGGCCGCGCTCGCGCTGGTCGGCGGGCATGAAGGCCTCGACGGGGTCCTTGCCCATGGCCTCTTCCGCGGTCACCCCGAAGAGGTCCACGGCGCGTCGGCTCCACTGCTCGACGAGTCCGTCGGGCCCGATGGAGAAGGACGCCACCCGGATGTAGTCATAGATGGAGCCGGGCGGGCTGCTCTGCCACACCACGCCGCCACTCGCCTTCTCAGGTATCTCGCTCACGCGACCGTCCCCTCCAGCTCACCGCACCGGACCGGCCATTCCCGCAGTATTCAATACGGCGGGCTCCGGCGGTACGACGTTCACGATCACAGGGTGGTCTCGT
Source organism: Streptomyces sp. NPDC014891 (assembly GCF_043081085.1). NCBI lineage: Bacteria > Bacillati > Actinomycetota > Actinomycetes > Kitasatosporales > Streptomycetaceae > Streptomyces > Streptomyces sp. NPDC014891. The sequence goes on from NZ_JBIBWF010000005.1 coordinate 655,874, forward strand.
TCGCCTCGCGCCGAGTGCCGGTGATCGTTGTCCCACCCTGTTTACTCACCAGGGAGAGCCAGCTCGAACCATACGGTTTTGCCGGTCCTTCCTTTACGAGTGCCCCAGCGGCGGGCGGAACAGGCCACCAGACCGAGTCCGCGGCCCCCTTCGTCCTCGGGTCCCGGGGCCCGCGCGGTGGGCGGATCCGGAAGCGGATCGGACACCTCCACCAGCAGCCCGGGCCGGTGGGCGGGATCGGTGCCGTCGGGCCGGGGGCGGACCAGCCGCACGCCGATCGGTCCGGACGCGTACCGGAGGGAGTTGGTCACCAGCTCGCTGACCAGCAGGACGGTGAGGTCTCCGACGGCCGCGTCGAGGTCCCAGGACCGCAGCGTCTCGCGTACGGCGTGGCGTGCCGTGCGCACGGCGTTCGCCTCCGCAGGGAAGTTCCACTCGGCCCGGTCGCCGTCGGTGTCGATCACACCCGATCACTTCCCCAGCCGTGCGTCAGCAGGAAGGCCCACGTCCTCATTCAACGGGTCATTCAGGACATACCCGGAATATGGGGCGTGATATCGCGCTGGGCGCAGCAGCGGGCGCACGGTGGCACGAACGGCGTAGAAAGTTCAGTCCCGCGCTCCCGCGACGGGTGTCGCCGGGAGTCTCCGGGCGGCCTCGGCGACGGCGGGGCGGTCCTGGTCGAGCCAGTCGACCGAGTCCAGCTCGGCGCGGGTGAGCCAGCGCAGGGCGTCGTGGTCCTCCAGCGGGCGGGGGTCGCCGGTCAGCAGTCGGGCGGTCCAGACCCGGAGGACGTATCCGGGCTTGAGGGGCCACTCTCCGGGGAGTCGCTCGCCGGGCTCGATCTCGACTCCGAGCTCCTCGCGCAGTTCGCGGACGAGGGCCTCCTCGTGGCTCTCGCCGGGTTCGAGCTTGCCGCCGGGCAGTTCCCAGCGGCCGGCGAGCTCGACGGGGGCGCTGCGGCGCGCGGCGAGCAGCCGCCCCCGGTGGAACAGGGCGCCCGCGACGACGACCACGTCGGGTTCGCGGGGCGCGGCGGGGCCGGTGGTGGGTTCGGTCATGGGCGCGAGCGTAGCCCGGCCCCGCCGTCGTCCGTCGGGCTCAGAGCGCGGGGCTGCCGATGCGCTCGACCCAGTAGAGCTGCTTGTGGCCGCGGGCGTCGAGGCTGTCCGCGATCTTCCGCGCTTCGTCCTCGGTCGCGTACCGCCCCACCCGGTAGCGGTTGCCGTTGTCGTCCTGCCGAATGACGAGCCAGGCCAGGACAGGGCCGCTCTCGGCCATCAGGCTTCTCCCTCCGCCGGTCCGGGCGCCGTTGAGGATCTCCGTGAAACCGCAATCCGCATATGCCGGAGCTTACGCCTGACCTTCACACAGCGGATACGGGATTGCACAAAGAGATACGGATCGGCCGGGAACCGACGGAGGGAGGCCGAAGTCACGCGGCGGGGGCGGCTCCGGGCACGGTCGGCACGGGCATCAGGACCGGGCCGGCGGCCTCGGGGTCCTTCCGGCAGGCGTCGCCGCACGTGGCGTCGAGCGAGCAGCAGAGGGAGCAGACCGGGCCAGAGCGCACCGGGCAGTCGGCGATGTCGGGGAGTTCGTAGGCGGTCTCGCACTCGGCGCAGGTATGGGTGGCGCGCTCGTCGACGGTCCCGGCGGCCGGGCCGTTCACGGTGTTGGGGCGGGCGAGGTAGTAGCGGCCCTTGGTCGCCCAGGCGATCAGGGGGCAGAGGACCAGGGCGAGACCGGCGGCGATGAAGGTGGAGAAGGCCTGCGCGTAGGCGCCGAAGACACCGAAGAAGGCGAGGATGGAGACGGCGGAGGCGATGACCATGGCACCGAAGCCGGCCGGGTTCACGGCGTACAGGTAGGCGCGCTTGAACTCGATGTACGGGGGGCTCCAGCCGGCCCGCTTGTTGATGACGAGGTCGGCGGCGACGGCCGTGATCCAGGCGATGCCGACGTTGGAGTAGAACCCGAGCAGCTTGTTCAGGGCCGCGAACATGTTCATCTCCATCAGCGTCAGGGCGATGGCGAGGTTGAGGAAGATGTACCAGACGCGGCCGGGGTGCCGGTGGGTGACGCGGGAGAAGAAGTTCGACCAGGACAGCGAGCCGCTGTAGGCGTTGGTGACGTTGATCTTCACCTGGGAGACGATCACGAAGAGCGCGGCCGCGGGCAGGGCGAAGGTTCCCAGCCAGGGCTTGAGCGCCTCGATCTGAGGGGCGATCGGCTCCAGGGCGTGGGTCTTGCCGACGGCCTCCAGGGCAACGAACGCGAGGAAGGCGCCGCCGAGCTGCTTGGCCGCTCCGATGACGACCCAGCCGGGGCCCGCGGCGAGCACGGCGAGGTTCCAGCGGCGCCTGGTGGCCTCCGTCCTGGCCGGCATGAAGCGCAGGTAGTCGGCCTGTTCGCCGATCTGGGCGATCAGGGAGAGCGCGACGCCCGTGCCGAGGCCGAAGCCGATCCAGGAGAAGCCCGCGCCGGCTCCCTCCGTGCCCCCGAAGGAGGCGAAGGCGCCCCAGGCGTCGGGGGCCTCGAAGGCCAGGACGGCGAAGGGCAGCACCATGCCGACGATCCAGACCGGCTGCGTCCAAGCCTGCACCTTGGCCAGGGCGCCCATGCCGCGGAAGACGATCGGGATGACGATGAGGGTCGTGACGAGGTAGCCGATCTCGACCGGCAGGCCCACGGCCTGGTGCATGGCCTGGGCCATGATCGAGCCTTCGAGGGCGAAGAAGATGAAGGTGAAGGAGGCGTAGATCAGCGAGGTGAGCGTCGACCCGAAGTAGCCGAAGCCCGCCCCGCGGGTGATCAGGTCCATGTCCAGGCCGTAGGTGGCGCAGGCCCGGGCGATGGGGATGCCGGTGAGGAAGATGAGCGTGGCGGCGGCGAGGATCGAGGCGAGTCCGCTGCCGAAGCCGTAGGTGAACACGATCGAGGCGCCGATCGCGAAGTCGGCGAGGTAGGCGATGCCGCCGAGCGCGGTGCCCGCCACGGTCCCGGGCGACCAGCGCCGGAACGAGTGCGGGGCGTAGCGCAGCGAGTAGTCCTCGCGGCTCTCGTCGGCGGCCAGCTTGGCGTAGCTGCGCCGGGGCCCGGCGGCCGGCGGAGCGGTACCTCCGCCCGCCATGGCCGCGGCACCCCCGTCCGCCACAGGTGCGGTGCTCCTGCCCGCCGCCGGTGCGGCGCCCCCGCCCGCCGCCGGTGCGGTGCCTCCGTCCGGCTCGGGGGTGGGCCCGGCGCCGGCGGACTGGGGGGTGGGCGCAAGGACTCCGCCGGGCCCGGGGGCGGGGGTGAGGGCCCCGCCCGGTTCCGGGGTGGGCGTGGTGACCGTGTCCGTCATGAGGGTTCCTGTCGTCCGACCGGCTCGCGGGTACGGACGAGGAAGGTAGGAGCCGCGCGTGACGGACGGCGGCGGCGCGCGGTTGCGCCGGGGTTACGCGACTTGACGGGCCGTTAACTCGGGGTCACGGCGCGCGGACGGCGCGGCCCGCTGAACGGTCACCGCACCGGCAGGTGGTACGAGAGGCGGTAGCGGTCGGCGGGGACGACGACGTCGGCCGTCTCGACGGCCCGGCCCGAGGCGTAGTACGTGCGCTCCACGACCATCACGACATGGCCGGGCACGCCCCCGAGCGCCAGCAGTTCCTCGGCGAGGCCCGGCCGGGCGCCGACCTCCTCCACCACGTTGTCCACGACGACGTCGATCGCGGCCATCCGCTCGACGACCCCGCAGCCGCCGAGCGGGCCCTCCTCGGGCAGCATGACCGGCGTCCGGCCCGTGACGGCGAGCGGCTCCCAGGAGGTGGCGACCATCATGGGCTCGCCGCCGTCCCGGTACACGTACCGCGTGCGCATCACGCGCTCCCCCGGCTCGATGCCGAGCCGCTCGGCCACCTCGGCGCTCGCCGGCTCCTGCTCGCTGCTCGACTCCCAGGTGCCGCGGGTCCCCTCGGCCGCCTGCTCCTGCCGGAAGGGACTGGCGCCCGACGCGGGGCGGTAGCCGGAACGGGCGATCCGGCGCGGCACCGGGCGCTCGCGGACGTAGGTGCCCGAGCCGGAGCGCCCTTCCACCAGCCCCTCGGCCATGAGCACCTTGCGGGCCTCCAGCGCGACGGTGTCCGACACCCCGTACTCCTCGCGGATGCGTGCCTGCGAGGGGAGGCGGGTATGCGGGGGAAGCGAGCCGTTCGCGATCTTCTCCCGCAGATCGCTCGCCACGCGCAGATAGGCGGGCTGCTCACCGAACGTCACTGGACACTCCCCTCAGGTTGACTGACAGCTACAGCCTGGCAACCGTCGGTCGCGATCCGCAAGCATGGGCCAAAGTTTCACCCGAAGTGATGACGCCGAGCTCACACCTCTTGCTGCGCAGCGTCACCCGGATAGACGGCGTCGGCCCTCTTGACCCGCATTGGTACAGACCAATACGTTCCTGCCAGCACACCCGCACGACGCACCCGCACCGCACGCACGCCACCCGGCGCGCACTCCGCGCTGCGCGCACGCCCGCTCCACCCCGCACGCACGCTCCACCCCGCACGCCTGCCCCACTCGCACGCCCGCTCCACCCGCACGCACGCTCCACGGCGCGCACGCCCCCGGCCGTCCGCGCCGTCCCGCACGCTCCACCGCACGCGCCATCCCGCCTCGCACAGGAACGAGCCCATGCGTCCCAGAGCCATGACCAAGCTGACCTTCGGTGCGGCCGCCGCGGCCACCCTCGGTCTCCTCGCCACCCTGGCCCCCACCGCCGACGCGCACCAGCCGTCCGGGCACAAGCCCGAGCTGAAGCGGATCGGCTACTTCACCCAATGGGGCATCTACGGACGGAACTTCCAGGTCAAGGACCTGAAGACGAGCGGTACCGCCGCCAAGCTCACCCACATCAACTACGCCTTCGGCGTCATCGGCACGGACGGCAAGTGCCTCATGGGCAACGCCCCCGGCTCCGACCCGTGGGCGGACTACGTGCGCCCGGTCGACGCGGCCTCCTCGGTGGACGGCGTCGGCGACACCGCGGACCAGCGGCTGGCCGGCAACTTCAACGAGCTGCGCGAGCTCAAGGCCGCGAACCCCGGCCTCAAGGTCATGATCTCGCTCGGCGGCTGGACCGGCTCCGCGCACTTCTCCGACGCGGTGCGCACCGACGCCGGCCGCAAGGCCCTGGTCGCCTCCTGCATCGACACGTACATCAAGGGCAACCTCCCCGTGGACGGCGCCCGCGGCGGCGCCGGAGCGGCGGCCGGGGTCTTCGACGGCGTGGACCTCGACTGGGAGTGGCCCGGCTCGGAGGGCGCCCCCGGGAACGTGATCCGTCCCGAGGACAAGCCCAACTTCACCAAGCTCGTACGGGAGTTCCGCACCCAGCTCGACGCCTACGGCCGCTCCCTGCCGAAGGCCCAGCGCAAGCACTACGAGCTGAGCGCGTACGTGCCCACCGCACCCGCCAAGATCGACGCGGGCTTCGAGGTCTCCAAGATCATGCGGGACTTCGACTTCGTGAACCTCCAGGGCTACGACTTCCACGTCTCCGGCGAGAAGACCACCGCCCAGCAGTCCGCGCTCTTCGCCAAGAACGACTTCAGCGTCGACCAGACGGTCAAGGCGTGGCTGCGCCGCGGCGCGCCCGCCCACAAGCTCGTGGTCGGCATGCCGTTCTACGGCCAGGGCTGGACCGGCGTCACCGGCGGCGGCGACGGCCTCGGACAGCCGGCGACCGGCCCCGCCCCCGCGACCTGGGTGGCGGGCTCGGAGGACTACAAGCACCTCAAGAAGCTGGCCGCGTCCGGCACGTACAAGCTCCACCGCGACTACCGGAACGGCCACGCCTGGCTCTTCGACGGCACCAACCTGTGGACGTACGACGACCCGACCGTGCTCCGCACCAAGGCGTCCTACGTACGGCAGAACGGGCTCGCCGGCGCCATGATCTGGTCGCTCGACGGGGACACCCCCGACGGGGAGCTGATCACCGCCATCGACCGGGGCCTGACCCGGCGCTGACCCGCCCGCCCGGCCGCCGTACGGCGACGGCCGGGCCCCCTGGCCGCGGACCGGCCCCGCCGCTCGCGGTGGACCGGCGGCGGCGGTCGGTCACGGGCCGCCGCTCCCCGGACCACCGCCCGGTCCGCACACGACGGGGCCGGACCTCCCCCGAGGAGGCCCGGCCCCGTTTCCCGTGCGCGGCGTCAGACGGAGGACCCCTCGCCCACGGCGTCCACCGGGGGCGTGCCGGTCAGGTCGAGCGCCGTCCGCGCGTCCGCCCCCAGGTCCTCGGGCAGCGCCTCCCACGCCGGGTCGTACGCCTCCCAGTAGGCCTCCGCGTCGGCCGCCGTCGCCAGCTTCAGCCACTGCTTCGACGCCGCTCCCAGGTCCTGCCGGAGCGCCGCGACGGAGGGCGCCGCGCCGGCGGGCCAGGTGCGCCGGTCCAGCCCCGCGCGCGCCGTCTCGATCGCCGCCAGCAGCTCCGAGGCCCACGCCTTGTTGGCGGTGAAGTCCTCGTCCGGGTCCTCCTCGGGCTCCCGGTAGGTCACCGTCTCGATCGGGTTGACGGCCTTCAGGAAGGCGGCCTGGTGGTCGGTCAGCCTGCTCGCGTCGGAGCGGACGGAGCCGCTGAACGGCTTCTTCTCGGCGGCGAACGCGCAGGTCACCGTCCGGTCGCCGAGCCGCCAGCTCTGGGCGCTCGGCAGGTAGTAGTACAGCCAGACGTCCTTGGGGACGGCCCAGGTGTCCAGGGCGTACCCGCCGTTGACCGTCTCGCAGCGCTTCTGCGCGATCTCGTCGATCGCGTCCTCGCCGGGCCAGGTGTCGAAGCCGGTCACCTTGAAGCCGCCGGTGACCTCGCCGATGTGCGGGCGGGCGCAGTCGACGACCGTGACGTCCGTCGCGTACGCCTCCAGCTTCCCGTCCGGGGTGAAGCACTGGCCGGTCCGCAGCGAGAACGGCGACTTCGAGCGGGACGCCTCCTCCACGCCCTCCTTGAAGCCGCCCCAGAAGGAGCCGAGGCCGCCGGTGGCGATGCCGATCACGAGCAGCAGGCAGCTGAGGGCGGAGAGGACGATGCCCGCGACCGCGAGCCCCTTGCCCGCCTGGTCCCGCTTCCTGATCCGGGGCAGGGCGACGAGCCCGAGGACCAGCCCGAGGGGCGGCAGGCAGCAGACGACGCCGGAGACCAGGGAGGCGATCGCGAGCCCGTTGGTGGTCCGCCGGGCCGGCACGCCGTACGGCACGCCCCCGGGCACCCCCGCGTAGGGCCCCGCCGCGTACGGCATCCCCGGCGAGGTGTACGGCCCCGGCACGGGCCGACTCCCCTGCTGCGGACCGCCGTACGGGGGCGGCGGGGGTGGGGTCGGCGGGGTCGGCTCCACGGGTACGGTGCTCCTGTTCGGGGCGAACGACGCGAACAAATGATCGGTCGCGCATCGTACGCCGCCGGACGGAGGGGACGGCATGCGGGGGACGACTCCGCCGATCCCGGCGGCCCTCCGTGCGGCGTTCTCGCTCTCGCCCGACCATCCGCTGTCCCGCGCGAAGCCGTTCGGACTCGCGGCGGCGGACCCCGCCGACCAGGCGGACCGGGCGCCCGGCGGCGGGACGACCGGTGCATGGCGGAGGGGGCGGTCGCCCTCGGGCGGCCGCCCCCTCGCGTCACGCGTGGTGTTGCGGTGGGGCCGGGGTCAGAACTGGAGGCCCCAGGCGTCGATCTTGCCGGTGTCGGCGTTCGCGTTGTCCGTGACCCGGAGCTTCCACGTGCCGTTGGCGACCTCCGAGGAGGCGTTCACGGTGTAGGTGGTGTTGATGTTGTCCGAGCTGCCGCCGGTGCCGAAGGCCTTCAGCGTGTAGGCCGAGCCGTCGGGGGCGATCAGCTGGACCTGGAGGTCGCCGATGTAGGTGTGGACGATGTTCACCGGCACCTGGAGGGCGGCGGGGGCGTTGCCGCTGACGCCGCTGACGGTGACCGGGGACTCGACGGTCGCGTTGTCGGCGATGGCGTAGTCCGCCGTGTTCTCGAACTTCTTGCCGGGCGGGGGGGTGGTGCCGCCGCCACCGACGTACAGCAGGCGGTTCGGGGAGCCGGTGCCCGGGTTGGTCACCACGTTCGGCGTGGCAGCGTTCACCAGGGCGGTGCCCACCTGGGCCGGGGTGGCCGTCGGGTTGTCGCCGAGGTAGAGCGCGGCCGCGCCGGCGACGTGCGGGGACGCCATCGACGTACCGGAGATCGTGTTGGTGGCGGAGTCGCCGGTGTTCCACGCCGAGGTGATGTTCGAGCCCGGGGCGAAGAGGTCCAGGACGGTGCCGTAGTTCGAGAAGCTGGAGCGCGCGTCGGTGTTGGTCGTGGAGCCGACCGTGAGCGCCTCGGTCACCCGGGCCGGGGAGTAGTTCGAGGCGTTGGCGTTGCTGTTGCCCGCGGCGACGGCGTACGTGACGCCGGACGCGATCGAGTTGCGGACGGCCGTGTCGAGCGTGGAGTCCACGCCTCCGCCGAGGCTCATGTTGGCGACGGCCGGCTTGACGGCGTTCCGGGTCACCCAGTCGATGCCCGCGACGACACCGGCGGTGGTGCCGGAGCCGTTGTTGTCGAGCACGCGGACGCCGACGATCTTCGCCTTCTTGGCGACGCCGTGGGCGGTGCCCGCGACGGTCCCGGCGACGTGGGTGCCGTGGCCGTTGCCGTCCTGGGCGACGTTGTCGTTGTCGACGGCGTCGAATCCGTTGAAGGCACGGCCGCCGAAGTCGCTGTGGGAGATCCGTACACCGGTGTCGATGATGTACGCGGTGACGCCCTGTCCGGCGGTGTCCGGGTAGGTGTAGCTCTGGTTCAGCGGGAGGGCCCGCTGGTCGATCCGGTCCAGGCCCCAGGACGGCGGGGAGGGCTGGGTGCCGGTGATCTTGAAGACGCGGTTCTGGACCACGGACTTCACGGCGGGGTCGGCCGCGAGCTTCTTCGCCTGCGCCTCGGAGAGTTCGACGTTGTAGCCGTTGAGCGCGGCGGTGTACGTCTTCTTGATCTTCGCGCCGTACTCGGCGGCGACCGCGCGGCCCTCGGCGGTCTCGGCCTGCGCCGACTCCTCCAGGGTGACGATGTAGCTGCCCGCGATCGTGCCTTCGGCCCCGGCGTTCTCGATGACGCCCTCCGGGGCGGCCGGCACGGCGGTGGCCGGGAGGGCGGAGAGGGTGCCGACGGTGAGGGCGGCGACGGCGACGGCCGCGGCGGTGGCGATTCGACGCCGTGATTCACGCATCACTGACATGTGAGGGGTCCTCCTCATTGGTGGTGCGTCACTGTGGGGGATTAGCAGGGACATGACAAAGCGGTATGGCTCCACACCGCCTCGGAACATCCGGCTGCCGAGCGAAAGGTTGACTGATCCATAGGAATCCCACAAGAGCTGTCGGCACCCCGCAACACCCGCGCCACACGGCTGACATGCTGATCGCCATGACCTCCTACCGCTGCCCCCGCTGCCGTGTCGACTCGCCCACCGACGCCCTCACCTGGTGTTGTCCTCAGTGCCGTGGCCCGTGGGACCTGGAGTTCACCGGCGGCCCGGTTTCCCTCCCGTCACTCGCGTCACGACGAAATTCGTTGTGGCGTTACGAGGAGGCGCTGCCGCCGATGCCGTGCGCGCCGGAGGTGACGCTCGGGGAGGGCCGGACCCCGCTCGTCCCCCTCCTCGAAGGGGAGGAGGGATCGGTTTCCGCCAAACTCGACTTCCTGATGCCGACCCTGTCGTTCAAGGACCGCGGCGCGGTGATGCTCGCCGCCCACGCCCTCCGGCTCGCCCGGAACGGCACCCTCCGCCGGATCGTCGCCGACAGCAGCGGGAACGCCGGTACGGCGATCGCCGCCTACGCGGCGCGGGCCGGCCTCGACGCCCTCGTGTACGTCCCCGAGGGCACCTCCCCCAAGAAGCTGGAGCAGATCCGGGCGCACGGCGCCCGGGTCGTCGAGGTGCCCGGCGACCGCGAGGCCACGGCCCGGGCCGCTCGGGCGGCCGCCGACGAGCCCGGCACCTTCTACGCCTCGCACGTCCACAACCCGTACTTCCTGCACGGCACCAAGACCTACGTCTACGAGCTGTGGGAGGAGCTCGGCGGCCGCCTCCCCGACACGGTCGTCGTCCCGGTCGGCAACGGCACCCTGCTGCTCGGCGCCGCCCTCGCGCTCGACGAGCTCCACCGCGACGGCCTCGTCGACCGCCTCCCGGCCCTCGTCGCCGTCCAGGCCGAGGCCGTCTCCCCGCTGGCCGCGGCCTTCCACGCGGGCGCCGACGAACTGCTCGGGCCGGCCCCCGCGCGCCCCACCCTCGCCGAGGGCATCGCGATCCCCGCGCCGCCCCGCGCCCACCAGATCCTGCGGGCGGTCCGGGCGACGGGCGGCACGTTCCTGACGGTGACGGAGGACCAGATCCGCGCGGCGCAGCGGGAGCTGGCCGGGCGCGGCCTCTTCGTCGAATCCACCGGCGTGGCCTGCTGGGCGGCGGTCCGGGCCGCCGCGCGCAGGCCCGGACTCACCGTGGTGCCGCTGTGCGGGGCGGGCGCCAAGACCGGCCTGGCGCACTGACCGGCTGCCGGGCTCAGAACTCGTCGGCGCCGTCGCGGAGCTGCGGCGTCCAGTAGCCCGTCTTCGCGGCGGCCTCGGCGACGGCCAGGCCGCCCGCGGGGGCCTTGACGACGATGCTGCCCTCGGCCGGGCCCTCGGCGGCGAACAGGTTCACGGTGAAGCTCCGCACGACCTTGTTGTCCTCGTGGGTGCCGCCGAGCGAGACGCGCACGTTGGCGTACGCGGGCGCGCCGGGCCGCAGCACGACCGGGGCGGCCGGCCTGCTCTTCGCGACGGCCGGGACGTCCTTGGCCGTCTGGATCGGGCCGAAGGCGATCAGCGGGTACTGGAGCAGGGTGCAGGCGCTGCCGGAGGTGTTGGTGGCGGTGAGGACGATGTGCTCGGTCGGGACCTCGTCGGCCTTCGCCGCCGTGATCCGGATGTCGCCGTAGGCGCAGGCGGGCGCCTTGGCGGAGCTCGTGCCGCCGGCGGAGGTGCCCTTCGAGGACCCGGTGGATCCCGTGGACCCGGCCGTGGACGCCTTCGTACCGCTGCCGCCGGAGGTGCCGCCGGACGTCGTCGAGGTGCCGCCGGACGTCGTGGAGGTTCCGGCCGTCGTGGAGGTGCCGCCCGAACCCGAGCCGCTCTGCGCGGCGGTCTGGTCGGCGGTGCCGCCGGCCTCGGCCGTCCCCTGGCCGGCGGCGCCCGCCGTCTGCGAGGAGCTCGCGCTGCCCGCGTCCTTCGCGCCGGTGTCCGCGGCGCCGCCGCAGGCCGTCAGGCCGAGCGAGAGGACGGTGACGGCGGCGGCGGCCAGGACGGTGGACGTGCGGTGGGTGCGCATGAAGGTTCTCCCCCGTGAAGCGGTCGATCGGTGCGGTACGCCGGGGCGAGCGCCCCGGCGGCGGCTCCGGGTACTCCGTGTACTCGGTGCTGTGTCCAGCTTCCGGCCCCGCGCTGCCGTCCCGCTTGCGTGCCGCTAACGATCCGCTGACAGGCGCGAGAGACCCGCCGCCGCGCGCGCCGCACCCTCGGTGAAACCGGCCGCGTCGGATGCCGCGATCGCGCGTTCCAGCTGGTCGGCGGCCTCGTCGAGGCGGCCGACGGCGGCCAGCGCCTCTCCCTTGACGATCTGCAGCTGGGCCCGGACGACCACCGCGTCGGGGGCGACGAGTTCCCCGGCGCGAAGGGTGTGCGCCAGCGCCGCCTCGTAGTCGCCCGCCTTCATGCAGTGGCCCGCCAGGTGGTGGAGCGTGAGCACCTGGGTCGACGGGTGGCCGGTGCGGTCGGCCAGGGAGACGGCGTGCACCATGAGCAGCCCGGCCCGCTCGTGCTCCCCCGTCGCGTCCAGGACGGCAGCGTGGTTGACGTACGCGATGGCCTCGCTGATCGCGTCACCGGCCCGGGCGGCCAGCCCGGGCGCCTTCTCCAGGTGGACGAGCGCCTCGGCGTCCCGGCCCTCCTCATGCAGGATCCAGCCGAGCAGCGCCCGGGTCCGCGACTGCGCGTCGAAGTCGCCCACCTGCTCCGCCGACGCGAGACCGGCCTCCAGGAGGGGCGTCCAGCCGTCCCCGATCCGCAGGAGCATCAGCGGCCACTGCACCAGGGCGAGCCGCCAGGCCCGGTCGTGCAGGCCGAGGGCGGCCGCGGTGGTGACGGCGCCCTCCAGGGCGGCGCGCTCGGCCACGTACCAGTCGAGGGCCGCCGTACGGTCCTCGAACTCGCGGGTCGCGGCGGGCCTGCGGGCGTCGGCGGGCAGCGAGTAGCAGGGCTGGGACCCGGGCTCGGCGGCGGCGTCGGCCGCGAGCCCCGTGTACAGGTAGTGGTCGAGGAGGCGGCGCAGGCCCTCGGGGTCGGCGTCCGCGGAGACGTGGCGGGCGTAGAGCCGGACCAGGTCGTGCGGCGTCCAGCGGCCGGGGACGGACTCGGTCAGCAGATGGGCGGCGGCGAGCCGGTCCAGGTCCGCGGAGGCCTGGCCCGGGGACGTGCCGACGAGCGCGCCGGCCGCGAACCGGTCCAGGTCGGATCCGGTGTGCAGGCCCGTCGCCCGGAACAGCCGGGCCGCGGACTCGGGCAGTTGCTGCACGGTCAGGCGCAGCGCCGCGGAGACGCCCCGGTCCTCGACGTCGAGGAGCGTCAGCCGGCCCTGCTCGTCGGCGAGTTCGCCGACCATCTCGTCCAGCGTCCACCGGGGGCGCTCGGCGAGCCGCGCCGCGGTCACCCGCAGGGCGAGCGGGAGGCCGTCGCAGAGTCCGGCGAGCCGTGCGGCGGCGGCGGGTTCGGCGGCGACCCGCGTCTCGCCGAGGACGGTGGTGAGCAGGGCGGCGGAGTCGGCCGGGGGCAGGTGGCCGAGCGGTACCGGCCGGGCCGCGTCGGAGGCGATGAGGCCGCCGAGCCGGTCGCGGCTGGTGACCAGGGTGGTGCAGTGGTCTCCGCCCGGCAGCAGGGGTCTGACCTGCTCCGAGGAGCGGGCGTTGTCGAGCAGGACGAGGAGCCGGCGGCCGGCGGTCAGGGAGCGGAACAGGGCGCCGCGGGCCTCGACGGCCTCCGGGATCCGCTGCGGCTGCACGCCGAGCGCGAGCAGGAACTCCCGGAGGACGGCGGCGGTCTCGGGAGCCGGGGTGTCGCTGAAGCCGCGGAGGTCGGCGAAGATCCGCCCGTCGGGGAAGTCGTCCCGGCGCTCGTACGCCCAGTGCACCGCGAAGGCCGTCTTGCCGACGCCGGCGGGGCCGGTGACCAGGCAGACGGGCCCGTCGCCGCCGCGTACCGCGCGGTCGAGGGCGGCGAGTTCGGCACCGCGCCCGGTGAACCCGCGCGGCGCGCGCGGCAGTCCCTCGGGCGTCGGGGCGGCGGCGGGTGCGGCGGGGCGGGGCGCGGTCACGGGCGGCGCGGCCGAGCGGAGCAGGGTGGCGTACGCCTCGCTCAGCGTCTCGCCGGGGTCGACGCCCAGTTCCTCGGCGAGCAGCCGCCGGGTGCGGTGGTACCAGTCGATCGCGTCCGACTGCCGTCCGGAGCGGCCCAGGGCCAGCATCAGCGCGGCGGCGAGGGACTCCCGCAGCGGGTGGGCGACGGCCTCGGTGCGCAGCACGGCGGCGGCCCGGGCGTGCTCGCCGAGTTCCCCGTACGCCTCCGCCAGCGACTCCACGGAGGCCAGCCGCAGCTCTTCGAGCTCCCCGGCGGCGGCCTCCAGCGGGCGGCTGTGCACGGTGCCGGTGAGCGCGGGCCCCTGCCAGTACGACAGGGCCTCACGCAGCATCCGCACGGTGTCGGCGGGCTGTCGCTGCACCCCGGCGAGCGCGACGAGCTCCTCGAAGCGGTGCGCGTCCACCAGTGACTCCGGCATCCGCAGCACGTACGCCGAGCCCTGCGTGGCCAGTTCGACGCCGTACGCCTCGGCGCCGTGCTCGGCGAGCAGCGCCCGCAGCCGCGAGACGTGCCCCTGGAGCACGGTCTTGGCGTGGGTGGGCGGCTCCTCCTCCCAGAGCGCGTCGATCAGCCGGCCGACGTTCACCGCGGTGTTGGGACGCAGCAGCAGCATCGCGAGCAGGCTGGACCGCTAGGCGGGTCCCAGGGCCACGTCCCCGTCCTCCGTCACCAGCGCAACGGAGCCGAGCAGCCGGAACTCCACCAGTACACCTCCGCGACACGTCCCCCGATTTCCCAGCAGTCGAGGATACGTGGGGTGGAGGTGTCGGAAGTGCCGTGGAGATCCCCGATCCCGCCCTCGTCGTCCGAATCCGCACCGGGCCCTCGGCGGGCTCCTCCGCACCGGGTCCTCGGCGGGCTCCTCCCGCACCGGGTCCTCGGCGGGCTCCTCCGCACCGGGTCCTCGGCGGGCTCCTCCCGCACCGGGTCCTCGGCGGGCTCCTCCCGCACCGGGTCCTCGGCGGGCTCCTCCCGCACCGGGTCCTCGGCGGGCTCCTCCGCGCCGCCGACGACCCGCGCCCGCAGCCGCTCGATCCGCCGAACGGCGTCCGCGCGCAGCACCGGGGTCCCGGCCGGCTTCACGACCCCGCATCGCCCCCCCGGCGATTCCGGCTGGAAGTATGCCGTCACGGGACGCCACCGCGGGCCGCCCGTCCCGAACCGCCCCCGGAGAGGTGATACCGATGCCGTCCCAGCACCCCGAGGAGACCGGCCACGGCCATGTGGTCAAGGGCTATGTGACGAGGACGTACGGCGGCCTCCCGCGCTATCTCGTACTGAACAGCGCACGGTTCCTGAGCCCCCGGTGGTGGCATGCCACCCGCTTCACCCGGCACCTGCTGAACGACGCCGCCGTGATCACCGACGAGGAACTGGCAGCCCTCCTCGCGTACGAGTGGCGCTCGCGGCTCACCGCGGCCTGGCTGATCGGCGTCGACCGCCGGGAACGGTTCCGTGACCGAATCGGCGACCTGCTCCTGGCGAGCGAGGTCTGCTACTCCGGCGGCGCCTACTGCTTCGCCCTGGCCCGCTTCGGCACCCACGCCGACGCCGAGATCCTCACCGCCTACCTCGACCACTACCTCCCCCGCACCGACCTCCACTACGACCAGCCGTCCGCCCTCGGCGCCCTCCTCCGCCTCGACGCCCACCTCGGCACCCGCCACGCCGACCGCTTCACGGAGCCCGACGGTCTCTGGGACGAGTGGGTCAAGGGCGTACAACGCCTCGGCTATCCCGGCAACACCCCCGCCGAGGCGCACCACTGGACGGACCTCCAGTGCGACTTCGCGAACGGCTGGAGGCGGAGGTAGCGGCGCCCGGAACCGCGAAGAGAGCAGGCCGGGCGGCGGATGCGGCGACGGCCCGGCGGTGGACGCACGGACCGTGGGCTCCCTCCCCCTCCCGGCACAATGACGAGATGCGTCCCTTCGACATCGACACCTACGCCCCCGAGTGGCTGCACGGCCGCGCCGCGATCACGGCGGCCCACGGGGACCGTCTGCGGGCACTGGCCGGGCGGCCCCTGACACGAGCATGGCTGCTCTGGGACGTCGAGGACGACACGTGGTTCGCCGACGCTCCCGTCCTGCTCGACTTCGACGGAGAGCAGGTGGAGATCCAGCACCACAGGTTCGACGACATCGCGATCGGCTGGAACTCCCTGGCCCCCCACGGCCCCGCCCACTGGCCCGGTTTCGACCTGCGCTGGCGCGCCGACGCGATGCCGGCGCTGACCTCGCTGCACGGCCAGGCGCTGGAGAGCACCGAACTCCTGGAACGGCGCGGCGCCGACCTGGCCCGGGGCATGGTGGCCCTCGGCTTCGTCTTCCCCCACGGCCGGGTCACCGTCTTCAACGCCCTCGACGAGAACGGCCTGAGCTTCACACCACCGGGACCGGGCTACGCGGTCCAGCGCATGCCCGACCCGACGGACGCGCCCTAAGGACATGGGAGTTGAGGTTCCTCCGACACCACCCTAGGCTGAGCTACTTAGGTGACCCTAACCTTTCCTGGGTGGTGATCGTGTGGTCAAGGAGAGCGTACGGCTCGGCACCGTGCAGGAGACGCTGCTCATCCCGCTGTACGGGCGCGCGCTCGACGCGAAGGCCCGCCGCTCGATCCTGCGGGACGACCGGGCATGCGCCATGGTCGAGAGGATCGACTACGACTTCGCCAGGTTCCGCGGCCCTTCCCTCGGCGGCTCCGTACTGCGCAGCGCGATCTTCGACGGGTGGGTCGCACGGTTCCTGGCAGCACACCCGGACGGCACCGTGATCGAACTCGGAGCAGGGCTCAGCACCCGCTCGCACCGCCTCGACAACGGGCGGGCGCGCTGGTTCGACCTCGATCTGCCGGACACCGTCCAGTTGCGGCGGCGGTTCCTCACCGACTCCGAGCGGATCACGACCCTCGCGGGCTCGGTGCTGGACACCGACTGGTTCGAAAAGGTCGCGCGGACCGGCGGGCCGTACTTCTTCGTGAGCGAGGCCGTGCTCCTATACCTGCAGGAGGACCAGGTCCGCGCCGTCGTAAGGGCTCTGGGAAACCGCTTCCCCGGGGCCGACCTCAGCTTCGACACCGGCGGCGGCCCCATGATGCGCAACCAAAACCGCAATCCGGTGTTCAAGGCCGTCGACGCGCGGATGACCTGGACCTGCGACAACCCGAAGGCCCTGGAGGGCTGGGGCCTGAGGCTCCGCGAGAGTAGGACCTTCGCGACCCCGCAGCCGGACGTGGCCCGCACCTGGCCATGGCGCCACCGTTACGGCATTCCCCTGCTGGCGCGCCTGGTGCCGCCCGCTGTCGACTCGTACCGGATGAACCTGTTCACGCTGGAGGACCGGTGACCACCCCCGTGGGCGGAGCGCATGTGCAGGGCACCGCCGAGTGGGTGCCTCTGCCCGACGGTAGGCGGCTCTACGCGATGGTCCTGCCCGGAGCGCGGCCGGACGCACCGACCGTCGTGTTCGAGGCCGGGGCCGGCGCGGGCAGGTCGTCCTGGGCTCTGGTGCAGCCCGCTCTCGCGCCGTACGCCCGGACCGTCGTCTACGACCGCTCCGGCCTCGGCCGCAGCGGCCCCGACCCGGCCGGGCGCACCCTGACCCGTATGGCCGACGACCTCGGCGCCCTGCTCGACCACTTCGGTCCCGGGCCCTGTCTCCTCGTCGGGCACAGCGCGGGAGGCCCGCTGGTCCGGCTCGCGGCCGCCCGCACTCCCCGACGGATCACCGGCCTGGTCCTGGTCGACCCCACCGACGAGGCCGCCGACGTACTGTTCTCCGCCCGGTTCAGACGCCTGGAGCGGACGGCGCTCGGCCTCGGCAGCGCCCTCGCCGCCCTCCGGCTGCTGCGCCCCCTGTTCCGCGGACAGCTCGCCCTGCTGCCCCAGGACGCCCGCCGGGACATGGCCCGTGAGGGCTTCACGACGGGGGTGCTGCGCACCCAGCGCCGCCAGGCCCGCACCTATCTGGACGAGCTGGCCGCCTGGCGCGAGACACCGCCGGACACCGGTGGGATCCCGGTCACCGTGATCTCCGGCGGCCTGCCCGGAGACGGGATGGACGAGGCGGTGCGCGCGGCGGCGAACGCCGCCCATGCCGGACGCGCCGGCCGGAGTCCGAAAGGCCGGCACGTGATCGCGGAGAGGTCGGGCCACTACGTGCCACTGACCGAACCGGGGGTCGTGGTCCGGGAGATCGTGGCCCTTCTGTCCGGCCTGCCCGACGCTCCCGGCACCACCGGCCCCCCTGGCATCCCCGGCTGAGGCCCGCGTGCTCCGCACGCCGGAGCCCCCGTCCGTCACGCGCCGGCGGGTCGCCCGGCTTGCCACACCTCCCACAACCGGGCGTAAGTGCCGCCGGCGGTGAGGAGTTCGTCATGGGAGCCGGTCTCGATGACGCGTCCGGCGTCCATGACCACGATGCGGTCGCACGCGGCGGCCTGGGAGAGCCGGTGAGCGATCACGATGCCGGTCCGGCCGGCGAGCACCGCTTCCGAGGCGTGGTCGAGCCTCTCGGCGTGGGCGGAGCCGGCCTCGGCGGTGGCTTCGTCGAGGATCGCCAGCTCGGGATCGGCGAGGAGCAGCCGGGCGAGGGCGAGCTGTTGGGCCTGCGCGTCGGTGAGCGGCTGTCCGCCGGTGCCGACCACCGTGTCGAGGGCGTCCGCCGACAGGTCCAGCAGATCGGCCGCGCCGGTGGCTTCGAGCGCGACGCGGAGGGCGCGGTCCGTGGCGTGGGGGGCTGCGAGCGTGAGGTTGTCCCGTAGCGTCCCGGCGAACACGTGCACTTCCTGGGAGATCACCGCGGTGCGGCGGGGACGGGCCACGGTCCCGGCGTCGGGCCGGTGAACGCCCGCGATCACGGAGGCGAGCGTGGTCTTCCCCGCCCCGGACGGGCCGACGATCGCGAGGTGCTGGCCGGCCGGGACGTCGAGGTCGATGCCGTCGAGGACGGGTGGCCCGTCGGCGTAGCGGAACGCGACCCCGCGGAGCCGGACGGCGGTGTCGGTCGCTGTCGAGCCTGCGGGGTCCGCCGGGTCTGTGGGGTCTGCCGGGTCTGCGAGGTCTGACCCCGCCGTCGACGGGGCGGCCGCTTCCGGCGTCGGAATCGTGACCACTCCGATCATGCGGCTCAGCGAGGCGAGAGCCGACTGCAGGGTGTCGACGACGAACAGCAGTTGATTGACCGGCCCCAGCAGGCGCAGCACCAGCAGCATGGCGGTGGTGGCGCCGCCGACGGTGGAGAGTCCGTGGTCGACGAGGACGAACCCGACGACGAGCACGGCTGCGAGGCTCAGGCATTCGCCGAGATTGAGCCGGGCGCTGAGCATGCTCTGCACGGTGCGTGCCCTGATCGACTGCACAGCGACACCCCAGGAGGCCGTCAGCACGGCACGGTGCCGTTGCTCGGCGAGCCCGAATCCGAGCACGGTGGCGTGACCGCGCTGGGACTCGACGATCTGCTGGGCACGCGCGCTCATCGCCGCCCGCTCCGCCTGGTACACCCGGGGCCCGACCCGCAGATACCACCGCATGGCAAGCCAGTAGACGGGCAGTACGACGGCGAACGCGGCGGCGTAGGGCCACTCCAGTGCCGCGAGCCCGGCCAGCGACACGGCGACGGTGAACGCGGTGACGGTGAGCGCGGGAATCACCGCTGGGGCGGCGTCGGCGACGGCGGTGACGTCGTCGCTGGCCCGGGATATCAGGTCCCCGGTACCGGCGCGCTCGACGAGGTGCTGCGGGAGCAGCATCGCGCGGCTCACCAGGCGTTCGCGCAGCGTGGCGAGGACGGTGTGGTAGACGCGGGTGGCCTGCGCGATCGTCACGGCGGTGCCCGCGGAACCGAGGACGGCGGAGAGCGCCATCACGCCCGTGACCGTCAGCACGGTGCCGAGATCCGCGGTGCCCTCCCGCACCCGGTCGACGAGATACCCGATCGCCACCGGCGGGATCAGGTCGACGGCGGTTCCGGCGACCCCGGCCAGGCCGACGGCGGTGAGCCGGAGCCGGTGTCCGCGGCTGAGCCGCCACACCTCCCCGGCCGTCGCCCGCCCGCCCGCGACGGGCAGCGCGTGCCCGGTCGTAGCGGTTGCCACGCTCATCCCACCGTCCTTCCGTGCAGGGGTGCGTCCCCCGCGTGCAGGGGTGCGTCCCCCGCGTGCAGGGGTGCGTCCCCTGCGTGCAGGGGTACGCCCTTCGTCTCTCGGGGCACGTCTTCTTGCCGGGGCACGTCCCCGAACAGGTCGACGACGCGGTCGCAGCGTCCGAGCAGCACCGGGGACGAGGCGATCAGCAGCGTCGAGCGGCCCGCGCGGACGGCGGGCAGACGCTCCGCGATCGCGTGCTCGGTGACCGGGTCCACCGCGGTGGTCGGGTCGTGCAGCACGAGTACCGGTGCGTCGCTCGCCAGCGCGCGGGCCAGCGCGATCCGCTGGCGCTGACCGCCGGAGAGGCGGTTGCCGTCCTCGCCGACCGGGAGGTCGAGGTCGGTGGCGAAGTCGTCGCAGGCCGCGGCGCGCACCGCGGCGGCGACCGGTTCGGACGCGTCGGCTCCGGAGGGGGCCGTGATGTTGTCGCGGATCGTCCCGCTGAAGAGCGTGGCCCGGTGCGGAGCGACCGTGACCCGGGAGCGGTACGCGTGCGCGGTCAGCTCACGTGCCGGGCGCCCGTCGAGCCGTGCCTCCAGCCTGTCGGAGGCACACGGGTCGAGGAGCGCCCGCGTGATGCGGGCGGCGGTCCGGTCGTCGGCGCGCACTCCCACGAGCTCGCCCGGTTCCACCCGGATCGTCGCGGCCGGCGTGACCACTTCCAGAACGGGCAGCGGCGCGACCTCCGGACGCGACGCGTCGTCCCGTCCCGGCTTCCGTCCGCCGTCGCCGCGCAGAACGCCGACGACGCGGGCGGACGCGGCGCGTGCCCCGGCGAGGTTGGGGATGGAGATGCTCGCGATCGACTGGATCTGCGGCAGCAGCGCCTGGGTGAGGCCGACGGCGGCGATCAGCTCGCCGATGCTGAGTCGCCCGACCACGGCGAACCAGCCGGCCAACCCCATGACGGCGGCGACGAACACGCCGCCGACCGCTCCCGAGCCCACGAGGAACCTCCCGAGGAGCCCCGCGTTGCGCCTGGCCCCGACGAGGGTCTCCCGGCTCGCCCGCCGGTATCTCCTGGTCGCCTCGGCCTCGGCGTGCATCCCCTTGATCACCCGGTAGCCCGCGACCAGGTCCGTGGCCCGTCCGACGGTGGAGGCCAGGAGTTCCTGGTACGCACGGGTGTCCCGGGAGAGCCGTTCGCTGAGCACGCCCATCAGCCACACCGCGGCCGGGGCTCCCAGCAGCACCGCGAGCCCGAGCAGCCAGTGCGTCGCCAGCAGCGATACGGCGATGAACGCGATGGCCGCGATCCTGGAGACGGGCATGATCAGCAGGATCACTCCGTTGGCCAGGCGGGCGACGTCGTTCGTCATCACCGAGACGACGCTGCCGTCCGGCGGACGGGCCTCGCCGCCGACCGGATGCAGCACGGCGTTCGACAGGGTGCTCCGCAGCCGGTGCTGCAGCAGTTGCACCGCGTACGAGGTCAGCCGGTTCGTCACCTTCGCCGCCATCGTCAGCGCGATGTACAGGCCCGTCAGCACACCGAGCCACAAGGCGAGCTGCGCCGCGTTCCCGGTCGCGAGGGCCCGGTCGATGGCGACGCCCATGACCACGGGGACCGCCGACTCGCCGACCTGCCACACGATCGCGAGGAGCGTCGCCGGTACGGTGACCCGCTTGACCGAGAGGATCGCACGCAGCAGGAACCGACCCGGCGTGATCCCCGCCCCGGCCTCGGCGTCGGGCGCCTGAACCGGTTCGGGGGGCGCCTGCAGCAGCACGGGCAGCCGTCGGGTCAGGGGTCCTCGCCCCAGTCCCGCGGTGTCGGCGGCCGCGCGACCCGAGAGTCTGCTCACGCGGGGCTCCCGTCCCGGCTCTCCGGACTCCCGTCCCGGCTTTCCGGGCTCCCGTCCCGGCTTTCCGGGCTCCCGGGCGGGAAGCACCAGAGCAGGGCGTCGGCGAGGAGCCCCCGCCACCATGCGTAGTCGTGCCCGCCGGCGAACTCCCGGTAGAGGGTGTCGTAGCCCTTCGTGGTGAGCACGTGGTCCAGCCACCGGCTGTGGGTGTTCGAGGCCTCCAGCTCACCGACGTCGTGGAAGAAGCGGACCGGCGCCTTGTCCGCGGCGAGGCAGTCGGCGATCAGCGTCGGTACGGGGGTGTGCCGCAGCAGTTCGCCGGCTCCGGTGCCCCACCTGAGGTCGGGGTGGTACCCACAGGACGGGGACTGGAGGATGGCGTTGCCGAAGGCGTCGGGGTGGTGCAGCGCCGTCCAGCCGGCGCACAGGCCGCCGAAGCTCTCACCGGCCAGCGCCACGTCGGCGGGGTCGCGCGAGAGCGGGTACCGGTGGCGGAGCCACGGAAGCAGTTCCTCGACCAGCATCCGGGAGAACGCCGGGTCGCAGAGCAGTTCCCTGTCGCGCTGCTGTCCGAGCTGGTCGACGAGGACCACGGCGCACGGCCGGATCAGGCCCGCCTCGACCAGGGCGTCCCGCACGCTCGGCGCGCTGTGGTCCGGTGTCCCGTCCAGGTGGATCACGAAGGGCAGTGCGCTGTCGTCCGTATGGTCGCCCGGGGGCATCGAGACCCAGACGCGCCGTTCGTTGCCCAGGAACTCGCTTGCCAGCACGGCGGATTCCATGGCGGGGGCCGGGCGCGCCTCGGCCTCGTCGAGCCAGGGCAGCGGCGCCGCGTCGGGCAGCACGGCCACCGAGGCCCCGGAGAACCGTTCCACCGAGCACTCCGAGAACCGCGGCGGCGGATTGAACGGGTCCGGGACCCGCTCGCTCTCGCCCGTGGCCCCGCCTCGGACGAAAACGTACGAGAAACGCAGGTCGGAGCGCATCCGCAGGGTGAGCACGCGAAACGGCGTACCGGCCACCGAGGTGAACTCCGTACCGACCGGGTTGAAGCCGATTCTGGGCCCGATCACGACCGAGAGGGTGACCGTCGTGTCGTCTCCGGGCTCGTCGACGAAGGTCACCTCCACCTCGTCCGCGGAGATCCGCTCGACAAGGGGTGTGCCCGTCTCCCGGAGATGCCGTCTGAACCTCTCCGGGCTCCACTCACCGGTCGACAGCTTCGCGACGGACGGACGGGACGGATCAGACATGGGTCGCGCTCTCTGTGTCGGTGGTCTGGGCGGGCCTGTGACCGGGCCGTTCGCGGCCGAGCGGCACCACCTGGGGGCTGCCGGTCACCGGATCGCGCGTCACCAGGCAGCGCAGACCGAACACCTCCTCGATCGCATCGGCCGTGACGACCTCCTCCGGAGTGCCCTCGACGACCACGGCACCGTCCTTCATGGCGATCAGGTGGGTGCCGTAGCGGGCGGCGTGGTTCAGGTCGTGCAGGACGGCGACCAGGGTGTGGCCGGCGTGGTGCAGGTCGGTGAACAGCTCCAGCAGCTCGATCTGGTGGGTGATGTCGAGGAAGGTGGTCGGTTCGTCGAGCAGCAGGATGCCGGTCTGCTGCGCGAGGGCCATCGCCACCCACACGCGCTGGCGCTGCCCGCCCGACAGCTCGTCCACCGGGCGCCCGGCCAGGTCGGCGACCGAGGTCTGGCGCATCGCCGTGAGCACGGCCCGCTCGTCGTCCTCGGTCCACTGCCGGACGAAGCCCTGGTGGGGGTGGCGTCCCCGGGCCACCAGGTCGGCGACGGTGATCCCGTCCGGGGCGATCGAGCTCTGCGGCAGCAGTCCGACCTGTCGCGCCACCTCTCTGGTCTTGTACGAGGTGATGTCACGGCCGTCGAGGACGACCTGCCCGGCCGACGGCTTTAGGAGCCGGGACAGGCCGCGCAGCAGGGTCGACTTGCCGCATGCGTTCGGGCCGACGATGACCGTGAACGACTCGTCGGGGATGGCCACCGAGAGGTCCTCGGCGATGACCCGTCTGTCGTAGCCGATCGTCGCCGACTCCACCCTCAGGCGCGCGGTGCGGGACGGGGGCACGCTCACAGGCGTCTCCTCGCTTCGGTGAACAGCAGGTATCCGAGGTAGCCGCCGCCCAGCACGACGGTGATGATGCCGACCGGCAGCGGGGTGGGGGCGACGTGCTGGGCGAGGTGGTCCGACGCCAGGCACAGCAGCGCACCGACGAAGGCGGCGGGGACGAGGGTGATCCCCGCGCTGCGGGTGAGCCGCCGTGCGATCTGCGGGGCGACCAGGGAGACGAACAGGATCGGCCCCGAAGCGGCCGTGACCGTCGCCGTCAGCGCCACTCCCACCAGGATCAGGCCCAGCCGTGCCGGCGCGACCCGTACTCCCTGCGAGGCGGCCACGTCGTCGCCCAGTTGCATCTGCCGCAGCGACCGGCTCAGCATCCCCGCCGGCAACAGGAGTACGGCGATGCAGGCGCCGCCGACGAGGACCTGGTTCCAGGACACGCCGTTGAGCGACCCGGCACCCCACGCGGCCGCGGACATCGCCTGGTCCAGGTCGGCCTTGAGGATCAGCCAGGTGTTGAGCGAATCGAGCATCGCCGACGCGGCGATGCCGACGACGATCAGCCGGAACCCCTTCACCCCCCGCCGGTACGCGAGCGTGTACACGGCCACGGCGGTGGCCATCCCGCCGAGCAGCGCCCCACCGGCCAGCTGGGTGTAGCTGCCGTTGACGACCAGGATCACGATCAGCGCGCCGCTGTAGGAGCCCTGGGTGAATCCCATGATGCCGGGGTCGGCGAGCGGGTTGCGCAGCAGCGACTGGAAGACCGCCCCGCTCACGCCCAGCGCCGCGCCGAAGACGAGCGCCGCGACCACCCGGGGCAGCCGCCACTCGATCACGATCTCCCGGACGAACCCGGTCTCCTGACCGGTCAGTGCGGAGAGCACCTGTCCCGGGCTCAGCGCGTACGAGCCCGTCATGAGCGCGAGCACCGCCGTACCGGCGCCCAGGGCGGCGAGCACGGCGCAGACGACGACCGGGCGCCACGGCAGCCGGACGGCGATCCGCCCTCGCCGCAGTACCAGTCCCCGCCGGCCGAAGTCCACGTGTGTGAGGTGCGCGTTCGACGTCACGGACCGCTCGCCTTCCTCCGCCCGCAGAGGGCGTGTCGTCGCGTTCACAGTCCGCTCGCCTTCCGCCGCCGCACCAGCACGACGAGGACGGGCGCGCCGACGAAGGCGGTGACGATGCCGACGGGGATCTCCCCGGGTCGCATCAGGACGCGGCCGAGGACGTCGGAGGCCAGGAGCAGGCTCGGGGAGAGCAGCACGCTGTACGCGAAGATCCATCGTTGGTCCGGGCCGGCGATCCAGCGGGCCACGTGCGGCACCATGAGTCCGACGAACCCGATGGGTCCGGCGATCGCGGTGGCGCCCCCGGCGAGGAGGGTGAGCGCGATCACGGCGAGGAACCGGGTGCGTGCCAGCCGGACCCCTTGGGCGCGCGCCAGCTCGTCGCCCAGAGCCAGCGCGTTGAGGGGACCCGACACCACGAGGGCGAGGACGAGCGCCATCGCGAAGAAGGGCAGGATCGGCCATACGACGTCCAGCGGGCGACCCGTGATCGACCCGGCGTTCCAGAAGCGCATCGCGTCGAAGGCGTCCGGGTCGGTCAGCTGGAGTGCCTCCCTGGCACCGCCGAGCACGGCGCCGACGCAGACCCCGGCGAGCACCATGACCACCGGCGAGGAGCCCTTCCGTGTCGACCCGAGGGCGAGGACCAGGAGGGTGACGATCAGCGCGCCCGCGAACGCGAACCACATGTAGCCCCGGGCCTCGCGGACGCCGAGCAGACCCACGGCGACCGTGACCGCGAAGGACGACCCGGCGTGGACGCCGAGAACGCCCGGATCGGCCAGGGGGTTGCGGACGAGCGCCTGGATCAACGCGCCCGACAGACCGAGTGCCATGCCGACGACGAGACCCACGAGGGTGCGTGGCAGCCGGAAGTCGCGGATCGCGAACTGGTCGGCGTGGGCGGACGGGTCGACCAGTGCGTTCCACACCACGGACGGCGCGATCGCCGTGGATCCGATCATGAGGCTCAGCATCAGCAGAGCCGTCAGCACCGCCACCGCGAGGACCAGGCCGAGCACACGCCTCCGGCGCGGCCGGGGCACCGTCTCGGTGTCCCGGCCGCGCTGCCCCTGGGCGAGGACCGTCACTGCTTTCCGGCGAGCGTCGCCAGTGCGCCGTCCAGCGAGTCCAGGTACTGCAGGACCGGGCCGTAGGAGTTGTTTCCGGGGCAGAAGACTCCGAGCGCGCGACCGGAGGTCACGGTGGGGAGCGCCTTCCAGGTGTTGGTCTCGGTCACCGGGACGAAGGGCTCGGTCGGCCGGCCTTCCGCGTCGACGGGGTAGGTGATCACGTCGTACTTGGAGAGCCCGGTGATCCGCTCGAACGGCAGGGACTCGTACGCCAGGGGGTCCTTGCCCTCGGCCGCCTCGGGCAGGTCGAGGCCGATGTCGTCCCGGGCGATCTCCGAGCAGCCGATGTCAGCGATGTAGAACGTCCCGGGATCGCTCCAGTCGCCGCGGGAGACGTCGACGAACGTGCTGTCGCCGATGGTCTTGCCGTAGGTCTGCTTGATCTTGGCGACCTTCTTCTCGAACTCGGCCTTCTGCCGGCCGAGTTCAGCCGTGACGTTGCCGGCCGTGGCGATCTCGTCGGCGAATTCCTTCCACTCGGTGTCCAGCCCCCAGAGCACCGTCGGCGCGATCGACTGGAGGCGCTTGCCGACCTTGTCCCAGTCGTTCGAGTGGAACTGGACGAGGATGAGGTCGGGCTTGAGGGCGGCGAGCTTCTCGAGGTCCACGTCGCCGCCGCTGCTGCCGACGACCTCGGCCGCCTCGTACGCGGCCTTCTGTTCCTTCGGGAGTACGGCGAGGTCGGATGCGGACACCTCGGTGACGCCCACCGGCCTGCCGCCGAGATCGATGAAGGGGAGGTTCGTGTTGCCGATCGTGACGATCCGCTGAGGGGCGGCGGGGATCTCGACGGTGCCGTTCTCGGCCTTGACGCTGCGGGTCTTGGCGGCCTTGTCGCCGCCGGTCCCGGCGGCGGCCTTCTTGTCCGCGTCGCCGCCGTCGCCGCCGTCGCCGCCACAGGCGGTGAGGAGGAGCGACGCGCTCATCAGGGCGGCGGCGACGGCCATGCCGCGTCTCGTGGTCGGGGTGCTGCTCATGGTGGTCTTTCCTTCGCTTGTGCCGCGGCGGGGAGGGGCTGCCGGGGGAGGGGAGTCCAGGGGGACTTGAGTGAACTGGGGCGGGACGGGACGAGAAGGCGAGGGGATCAGCCGGCGTCGGGGTGGACGAGTTCGTGGACGGTGGTGCCCAGGCCGACGGTCCGCGCAGACCTGCGCGTCAGACCCGCCCGTGCGATGACGGCGTCCAGTTCTGCTGCGGTGCGCAGGCCGGAGCCGTGGCAGACGAGCCCGATGAGGTCTTGCTCGCCGTCGTGCTCGTCGAGGTCGTCGGTGTCGAAGACCTCCTCGATCAGCAGCACCCGTCCGCCGGGGGTGAGGTTCTCGGCCGCCCGGCGCAGCGCGTGGGCGGCGTCTGCGTCGGGCAGGGTCTTGAAGGCGCGGCTGACGAGCACGGCATCGGCTGCCGGGCCGGGTTCGAAGACGGACTGCTCGAGGACGCCGACGCGGGCACGCTGCCGCTCGTCGGGAATCGTGTCGGGCAGGTCGCGGCGGAGCCAGTCGGCCTGGGCGGGCAGGGCGCAGATCGTCACGCGCAGGTCCTCGTGGGCGGCGACGTACTCGCGGGCGTGCGCGCCCGCGCCACCGGAGTGGATCACCAGGTGCCGGACTCCGGCCAGCAGATCGGATGTGGCGATCGATCCGGCCAGTGCGGGCTGGAACTTCGCCAGGCGCTCCAGGTGGCGGTCCTCGTAGTCCTGCTCGGCCCGCACCTCGGCGAAGGTCTGGCCGGTGACCGAGGCGTAGGCGGAACGGCCGGTGCGGATCGACTCCGTGAGTCCGTACAGCCCCAGCGACTCACGGCCGACCACCCCCGCCGGGTGCAGCCTGTCGGCGATGAAGTCGAGCGTCAGGACGTCGCCGACCGGCGTCAGGGCGTAACGCCCCGGCTCCGTCCGGGTCACCACGTCCAGGGTGTGCAGGTAGCGCAGCAGTCTGCCCAGGGCGCGCTCGTCGGCACCGGTCTCGGCGGCCAGCTCGGCCACGCCGGTCACCCCACGCGAGAGCAGATCGGGAACGCCCAGCTCGACGGCGGTACGGATCGCGAGCGGCGCGACGAGTTCGGTCAGGTCGTGGAGCCTCTGGAACGGGGTGACCGTCCGCTCCGGATCGGGCAGCGCCCCGTCGCTCTCCAGGGCGACGACCGCGGAGCGGCGCCAGTATCCGGTGAAGTCGATGTCCTCCTTGGGCACGCCACGGTCCTCGACCAGGTGCCGGCGGATGTCCCGGACGGCCGTGTGCTCACCGGCCAGCCACACGAACGCCTGCCCCGGCCACCACGCCGTACCGCGGACCGCCTCGGTGAGCGGTGCCCCGGCCCCGTCCGTCGCCTCGGAGCGGACCAGCCACGTCACGTCCACCCCGGGCAGCTCGCGCAGCTCCTGGCGGTGGGTGCCCTCGCCGATCTCGATGAACACCTGCGCCCGGGCGTCGGCCGGAAGCTCGTCGAGCAGGCGGCCGATCGCGGGGAGCGCGGTGTCGTCGCCCGCCACGAGCCACCAGTCGGCCCCGACGGGGTGCGCCTTCGACGTACGCGGGCCGCTGAGGTGGATCCGGTCACCCGGCGCGGCGCGGTACGCCCATGTCGTTCCCACGCCCACCCCGTGCCTGACGAAGTCCACGTCGAGCTCGCCGGCCTCCGGGTCCCACCGGCGCACCGTGTAGGCCCTCGACAGCGGGCGGGGCCCCTTGGGCACGATCAGCTTCGCCTCGCCCTGGACCGGGAGCACCGGTTCGCTCTGGCCCGGGTGGGGGAAGTAGAGGCCCAGGTCGTCGTCGAAGCCCTGCGACGCGAAGGCGGGGCGCGTGAGACCGTCCGCCGTGGTGAACGCGTGCAGTTGTTCGCCGCTCAGCGTGACCCGCCGCATTCCCGGGCCGAGGTCGACGATCCGGACCACCTCGACCTCACGCAGGGTCGGCGGGTGCACGGTGAGCCGGCGCGAGGTCTTGGGCATACGGGGACCGGACTTTCTGGATCGCTTCGAGGGCGGAGCCGCGCGCCGGCATCGGAAGGGCGCACTCCGGTAAGGTTAGGGGAACCTTACCTCGAAGGGTGTGCGCAGACTGCCGTGCGGTTAGGACGTACGGTCAGGGCATGACCTCGCTCTCCCCCTTCACCGCCGGCTCCGGCAGCCCTCCGCCGATCCCGGGCGCGCGGTGGAGTCCGACGGAAGCCCCCGCCCGACCGCTGTTGCTGTGGGTACGCACCGGCACCGCGCACGTGCGCCTCGACGGAGGTCCGACGCTCCACCTCGGGGCCGGAGAGGGCGTCTGGATTCCGGCGGACGTCCGGGCGGAGACCCCCGCAGACAGCCGGGCCGGGCGGACGATCACCACCGAGCCGGAGACGGTCGCCTTCCCGCTGTACCCCCACGCCGGCGTCGCCGCCCAGGGGTTGCCGGACCTGACACGGTTCGACGTTCCCAGCGGCTGGCAGGACTGGTTGATCCAGCTCTTCAACCTTCAGGTCACTCCGTTCAGTGGCCACGGATACTCCCCGGAGGCCGTCGCGGAGCTCCTGCGGCACCCCGGCTCGCCCCCTCCGGCGCCCTCCGCGGTCGGGCAGGACCCGAGCCCGGAGGGCTTCGCCTCGCCCCCGATGCCGCACGCCCGCGGCGCCAGAGCCGTCGCCGAGGAACTGATGCGCGACCCCGGCCTCGACCTCACCGTCGAGCGATGGGCGGTGCGGGTGCTCGCCGGCGCTCGCACCCTTCGCCGCGACTTCCTCGCCGACACGGGGCTCACCTTCGAACAATGGCGGCTGCACTGCCGGCTCGCCGCCGCCGTGGAACTCCTCGCCGCCGGCTACGACGTGGACCAGGTGACCGCCCTGGTGGGCTTCGCCAGCCGCAACGGCCTCACCCGGGCCTTCAAGGGACGCTTCGGACTCACCCCCCACGAGTTCGGACGGAAGGTCCACGCCCGGCCCGGCGCCGGTGGGCTGACCCGGCGGGCGGCGGCCGCACGGCAGACCGACGACCTGATCCGGATGATGCGCGAGACGGACACACCCGTCCCGCCCGAGATGCTGCCCCCGGCCAGCACACCGTCACACACCAACGACATCCACGTCCTCAGCTGGATGTACCGCGGCAGCGGGTACCTGGACATCGGCGACCGGCGCTACGAGCGGGAGCGTGGGGTCGCCACCTGGATCCCGGCGGAGAGGGAGCATGTCACCGGCCTCCGCGAGAACTCCGTCTCCCTGCCGCTGGGCAACGCGAGCACCGCCGACCTCCACCTGACCGCGCCGCTCCAGGTGCGGTTCTCGCCCGCGTGGGACGACTACCTGATGTTCTGTTCGATCAGCGCACGCTCGGCACTGCGCCCTGACGACCACAACCCCCGCCACATCCTCGACCTGTTCGCGGAACAGGTCGCCGCGCAGCGAGCGCTCTCGGTACCGATGCCCACCGATCCACGCGCGCGTGCCGTCGCGATGGACTGTCTGCGCCGCATCGGCGAACCCGGCGGGTCCCATGACGCCGAGGCAGGCGGGGCCCACGATGCCGAGATCCACCGCGCCTTCCGGGACGAGACGGGCATGACACTCGGCCGCTGGCGCTACGCCGCCCGCATGCGCGTCGCCCGCGACCTGCTCGCCGGGGGCGCCCCGCCCAGCACCGTGGCCCGCCGGATCGGGTACGCCCACCTCCCCACGTTCAGCGCCGCCTTCTCCCGGTTCCACGGACTCTCCCCTCGCGAGTACCAGGAACGCGAGGCGGCCGGGAGCCGGTGAGCACGTCACGGGGACGCGCTGCCCCGGCACGGCCCCATCCCCCGGACACCATCCGGGCACGAAAGAACCCGAGGGCCCGACTCCCAAGGAGCCGGGCCCTCGCGGACCTGCGCAGGTGCCGTGCCGGCGACGGCGTCGCACTCGCCAGACGTTGAAGCGGAATGTTTGCGGACTGATCCTGACCTGCGGCGGAGCCCCGCCCAGGGCTCTGAACTGGGGTTTCTTCGTTGGCGCGCGTTGGCTTCCGACGGTCGTTTACGGGTGTCCTGCGGACTAACTGCGGACCGGACAGATGCCTAGCAGAGGAGGACCGGGAGCGCCGATCTGCACAGTCCGCGCGCCCATAACCAGACCCATCCGAAGGCACACGACCGCGGATAGCAACCCGGGAGCGGCCGCATACCGAGCGAACACCTCCTGGCCGGAGATCCAGCCTTGCTCGATATGCGAAACCGGGCACTTGATGAAGCCCAGCCACCCGCCACCTGCTCCTAGGGGAGCCCCCTCAACCAGCGGATCTCCGCCAGACGCTCTCCCAACAGTTCCCGTTTCCCCTCGGCGACCGTTCCGCCTTCCGACGGCAGGTCGCCTCCCCGCTCCCGCAGCAGAGCGAGACCCTCATCACAGCCCATCCGAACGCGCCTCCCACGCCAGTCGATCAACCAGCCGCCGCAACAAGAACACCCCACGATCGCCGATGGTGGCGTGTTGTACTCAGCCGGGCTACGGCTTGGCGTCAGTCGCCAGCACTTCGACGTACTGGTGGTATGCCTTGTCGACTTCACTCGGGATCTGCACGAGCGTGCCTTCCTCCATGCGGAAGGTCCGGTTCGGGTCGCCCTTGAAGGAGAGCCAGTTAAAGCTGGTGTTAATCCAGATCCCGTCGTAGATCAGGATCTTGGCGTGGGTGTTGTTCAGCCGCACGAAGTGGAACCTGCCCTCGTAGCGCTGGGCAAGGTTGCGCAGCTTGCGGAGTACCCACTCGTCGCTACCTCGGTCGTCGGAACCGATGCCATGGCCGATGTGAATCTCGACGCCCGCACGTAGCCGACCCTCAAGCCTCTCTATGAAGTGGGTGTTGACGACACCACCTTTGACCCACGGGGAGATGATGAGGATTCGCTTGCGGGCTGAGTCGAGCGCGGCGGTCAAGTGATCGGGGTGCTCCAGCATACTGACGCTCCGGACGGGGATCTCCGTCACCGTCGCAGGGGCGCCTCCATCGGGCGTCTTCACAGCGCCCTGAACAAGTGCCTTGATCTGCTCGGCCGGGACACGGGCCTCTTCGAGCTCCGGGCTGAGCGTCGGGCGGGGCTCCGGCTGACCGACCTGGAACCCCAGCTTCTCGGCGGCACCAATGGCAGCAAGCTCAAGCCCATGCGCCGATCGGAGCTCGCCATCAATGCATAGTTCTAGTTCGACCTCGCCCTGCTCGGGGTTTCCATAAACCAGAAGTTGAGCTGGCAGGTAGAGATGCTGGGACTGGGATGCGATCTTGCGGATGCGGAGAATCTCGATGAGCCGCTCGCGGTCTTCGCGGTTGCGGATCAGCTCGTTGAACCGTTCGACCGTGAGGTCCGTCAATGCGACGCTGGCTTGCTTCTTACGCGGGAGCAGAAGGTAGCCACGTTCCTCCGCCACCTTCTTCTTGATCAGGCTTATCTGGGCGTAGTTCTTGATGCTCCAGACGATGCGATCGAACGGGACGGGCAGCTGCTTCAAGACCGGCTGGATGGCGGCCACGTTGCGGGCGACCTCCAGCCCCTGCGCTGTCAGTGCGAGACGTCCGTCGCTCCGGCGGATGTTGCCTTCGCTGACCTGCTCGGCGGTAGCGTTGAGTACCTGCTCGTGTTCGAGCCCGAGCAGCGCCGCCAATTCATCGATCGTCTGCACGCCCTCATATACGAACTGGATGATGAACTCGTCGAGCAGCGGAAGTTGCTTGCGCTCCTGAGCAAGCACGTCCACACGGAGGACCGTGACAGGAACGGCGGCCTCGACGAGCCCGAGCAGCTCCAGTCCTGGCCTCTGGTTTCCGAACCGCCGCCGGATCTGTTCTGACGCGGTGAGGCTCATCGGTCGGCCATCCTGATCTCGCAGTCATCGGGGTGCGTCTCGATGTGAGACAGCACATTTCGAAGGGCGCCGGGCGTGCCCTTGATGAACCCGGCGTCTCCGACGATCGTCAGGCCGTACTTAGCGCGGGAGAGTGCGACGTTGATACGACGCCAATAGTCCGCACCAAGGAAGCCGAGCTGCCCGGTACTGTTGCTGCGAGTGATCGAGAGCATGGCGACGTCGGACTCGCGACCCTGAACCGCGTCAACCGACATCACGGTCATGGCGAGATAGGGGAGCCGCTTGCGCATCGCGGCGAGCTGCACGTTCAGCTCCGTCACCTGGCTGACGTAGGGGGCAATCACCAGCACGTCCAAGGGGGCACCGGAGTTCGGAGGCTGTATGAGGTTGTGTTCGATGGCCTTGTTCAGCACCTTGAGCCGATCAGTGAGCACGCGCACTTCAGCGCGATTGGCGTAGCTGGTTGCAGTGCCCTGCGGCGCCGACTCGCGACGCTGCCCGCCGAGCGACGACGTGTCGATCCACAGGACGGGCTTGCCGTAGGCCCTGTCGTAGCCCAACAGGCCAGCCTGTCGGTGCGAGACCAGCTTGCCGTCATAGAAGCAGGAACTGATCATGTCGCCGATAGGGCGGATCATGCGATACTGCTGATTCAGCAGGATCTGGGAGTGCTCCGGCAAATGGGTAGCGAGCCGCTGGAAGAGCGTCTCTTGGATGTCCGCCTTAGTGAGCTGATGCTCATCGAGGAGCTCCCTACTGCGGAGCAGCTCCTCATCAGTCGGCGGCAACTGGTTGGTGTCCCCGACGAAGATCCACCGCTTGGCCCGAGACACTGGCACCAGCGCCTCAGTCAGTGTCGCCCGCGATGCCTCGTCAACGATGCACAGGTCGATGTCGAGATGGCGCACAGCAGGGTGACGAAGGAAGCCCGTACAGGTGCCAGCGATGACGCTGACTTGGTCCAGGAACGTTGCCGCGAGGCGCTGGTTGGATGCGATCCGCTGGAGCCATTCTCCTTGGAGCCGAAGGTGCGTCAGCAGTGCCCGCGACTCGGCTCCTTCGCCGATGAGGACATCGACCGCGTGGAGTGCGTCCTCCGGCGACATGCTGAGCGACAACGTCAGATCGCCGGCAAGAGCTGCTTGGGTTTCCTCGAAGAGTTCATCGCGGAGGTCAATCAGGGCGTCGACGCGTTCCTGTGCGGAGGCGGTTGAGTCCGAAGACCCCAGCGCGGTCGTGAGCTCCGTTTGCTCGGGAAGTTCTTCCTCTTCCTGAACCCGCGATTGCAATACCCGGATCTCTCGAACGGTCGTAGCTAGCTGCTGCAGCGCGAGCGCTGCCCGCAGGTGTGATCCCGAAATACCGGCAGCCTCCGCCTGCGCGCTGAGGTACGACTCCGCCTTGCGGCGGACGGATTGTGCCCACTTCCTCATCTGGGCGTCCAGCAGAAGGTGGCGCACCGGCTCGCTGACGCGACTTTGGTCTGCGCTGGCCAGACGGACCAGGCGGGCAAAGCCACCCTGATCGAGCTTCTCAAGGGCGTTATCGACCGCAACGTTCGTCTGGGAAGCAATGAGAACGCGAGCATCAGGCTTGGCGAGCAGGCACTGCTCCACCAGTTCAGCGATGAAGCTGGTCTTGCCAGTTCCTGGCGGACCTTGCACCAGGTACACATCCTTAGCGCCGAGCGCTGTGCTGACTGCTTCCTGCTTGCGCTGATCGAGGTCGCGACTCCAGTCGGCCACCTCCACTGGAGTCGGAGCCGAGACGGTCTCCGGCTGCAGCAACAACTCCCGCAGTTCCGGCCGTGTTGCCGTACCGCTCTTAACTGACATGACGGCTTCGCGTTGGCGACCGATGGATACTTCGTCCGGCCCGATGTGAGGGATGAGCAAACCGCGATCTGGGATGCTCTCCCACCGATTGCCAAGAATGACGACAGTGTCTCCATCGTGTTCGACGACCTCGCCCCAACCGAAACGACGGTCGGTGTACTGGTCCTTGACGCGCCACTCGGTGTTGATGAGGTCCTGCTCGACCGGCTCCGCGAGTGTGAAGGTCGCCTCGCGCCCCCGGACGGTGAAGCCCTTGTATGGGAGAGGCTTCTTCTCACCGCGCGCCAGCTCTTCACGGGCGGTCAGAATCCGGAGCCAAGTATCGAAGAGGTCGTCGCCCGCTCGGTCGACCGTGCCAGCGGCGATCTGCTCGGCCTTCTCGGCGTAGAACTCGTCGAGGCCATGGATTAGGTCGGTCATCGCCTGTTTGGCGGCCTCGATGTTCGTCGGCCGACGGAACGTCCACGAGTAGCTCTTCGGCAAGAGAAATCCTCGACGCCGATACCCCTCCAGCGCGTCCAACTCCATCTGCCTCGCTGACACCATCACGGCACCGTCCGCGTCAGGCTTTATGTTAAAGCGCCATGATTCGCCGATGATAAAGATGCTGTCGCGCTGCGGTTCTCCAGAATCGCGGTCGAGTAGGAACGTTGCGTGGACGTCTCCGGCGAGGTTTGCCTGAACGACAGCCTGAGCCTCCAAACGCTTCTCGCGTGCGCCGGCCAGCGCTGTTGCTGCGTTGCCCGTAATGCGCAGCCAGATCGGCTTTGGTGATGCTGCCGCTGCGTTTGTGACGCGGCGCTGCTGAGCGGCAGTAAGCGCTGCGAACAGGTCACTGGCGTTCTTTGGACGGTCGCTCGGAACGCGTGCCACACAGGCGGTCAGGATTCGCCGGATTTCCGGCGGAACGTCGATGTCCAAGACGGCCTGCTCGACGTCATCCCACGTCTTGAGGCGTGAGGGGCTCATGCACTGAATGAGAAGGACACCGAGAGAGTAGACGTCACGTACATAGCGAATTTCGGCATTGATCTCGGGCGGGGCATAAGGCCGCGAGTGCCAGTCGGCGACCGTGTTGGTGGTCTCCTCGCCGTCGCCGCGGATCTTGGAGATGCCGAAGTCCGCCAACATCGGGACCCCGCTGGATGTGATCAGGATGTTCGCTGGCTTCAGATCGCGATGCTCAACCTGCTTGAGGTGGGTGTACGCCATTGCGTCGACAATGGGGAACGCGATCTCTTTCGCGAGACGATCCCACGATTGCCACGGGCTAGCGTCCGCGAGCAGGTCGTCAAGATTGCGTTCGACCCAGTCCAGCACGATGTAGTAACTGCCGGTCTCGTCTATGCCTGAGTCGCGGTAGGGAACGATGTTGGGGTGCGACAGATCCTTGAGCGTGCGCCGCTCGCGCTCAAAGACACGTTGGCTCAGTGCGTCGGCCTGACTATTGATAAACTTCACGGCCACAAAGGAACCGTCGCGCCTGTCGATCCCTTTGCGAACAACGCCGAAGCTGCCGGCGCGGGATCCGACCTCAAGCAGAGTGAAATGCTCCCCGACCTGGTCTCCTGCTGACACGTTCGCCCCTCCCCAAAGACGACCACACCCATCGTTCGGGCTGTAGGTCAGATCACTTCACTCCACAGAGTACCGGCACAACTGGCCGGAACCCGAGGAAGGACAGCCACTTCCTCGGCCGCCTCAGCCTTCACCTGCTACACAAGACTCAAAAAGATCACTGCGTGATACATCCTCTTGGTCAGCGCGACAGGAATGGCAACTCCGTCTGCTGGCGACCGTCACCAGCCGTTCAAAGAGACCCTTGCGCCACCTTCCAAGTACTGGCGGAGGGCACTGGCTGTCGTGTCGACGAAGGCATCGGGGATCGCATTGACATCGACCCAGCGGACCTGCGAGTGCTTGCGGTTTTCTCGGTTTTCGGGTTCGCCGGTCCATTCATGGGCGGCGAAGACAACGGTGAGGAAGCCGTTGGGGGCTTCGACGCCCCAGGCTCCGTGGATGATGTGGGCGACCTTGAGGGACTCGGGCTTCACAGTGAGGCCCGTCTCCTCGTAGAGCTCGCGGACCGCCGTCTCCGTGATGGGTTCGCCCGGCTCGCTCTTACCGACGGGAAGATCCCACATCCCCTGGGCGAACTTGGCATTTTCGCTGCGCTGGAGGAGGACGACGCGGTTGGTGGCCTTGTCGTGGACGATGACGGCCGCGACCAGCAGGGTCATGGAGTCGAGCGCCGGCTGGAGGGCTGGGGGGCGGTTGTCGGTCTGCTGGGCCACGGGGTTCCCTTCGTCGGGCGGGTTGTTGGGCATGTTAGGCGAGGGCCTTGCGGGCGCGACGGGCGAGATCGGCGGCGCCGGGGACGCGGCGGCGCTGGTAGACCGCGAGGGTGGAGCGGATGGAGGTGATCGCCTTGCGGGTGCGATCGGAGGTCATGCCCTCCATGAGGACCAGGGCCTGGGTCCAGGCGGCGACGGCTTCGTCGGCGCGGGCCTGGGCGGCGAGGCTGTCGCCGAGGTCGGCGTGGGTGAGAGCGTGGACGCGCTTGTACTTCCCGGGGTCCCAGCGGGTGAGGGCATCCCGGTGCTGCTGTTCGGTGCCGATGTGGTCGGCGAGGTCGGTCAGGGTGCGGGCGGTGTGGCTGGCTACGGTGCCAGCGGCGGGGCCGCTCACGCGGGAGTAGCTGGGCTGGGGGCCGTCGTCCCGTAGGAGGGCGTCCTCGGCGGCGAGCAGGGCGCGTGCGGCCGACGAGTGCTCGTCGGTGGCTGCGTAGGCGCGGGCATGGGTGATGTGGAGGAGAGCCTCGGTCTGGCCGTCGACGTGGCCGAGACCCGTGCGTAGGGCGCCTTCGACGAGGTCAACGCAGTGGTGGGGCTGTTTGAGGCTGAGGGCCTGGTGGGCGAGGGCGCGCATCATCCAGGCGGCGTGGCCGTGGGGGTCGGCTTCGCAGGCGAGCTTGTAGCCGACCTGGTAGTAGCGCTGGGCGGCGCCTTCTTGGCCGAGGTCGTGGTGCTTCCAGCCTGCGAGGTAGGCGAGTTCGGCGACGGCGCCGAACGCGGCCCGGCGTAATGCTTCGCTGGGGAAGCATCCGCGCAGCATGGGTGCGGCGGTGTCGGCGAGGTACGCGGTGACGGTGGTCAGGCCGTGCCCGCCGCCGAGGCGCTCGTCGGCGGCGCTGAAGGCCGCGGTGATCTGGCGTACGACGTCCACGTCCTCAGCCCCGACCAGGGACGTGCCGGTGCGGGCGCGGAGCATGCGGGCGGTGGCTTCGTGGTCGTAGCCGAGCGGCATGGCGACGCCGGCGGTGGTGAAGGCCGCGATTGCGAGGAAGCGGCGGCGCTCGACGTCGGCGCGCCCCAGGTCGGTGGCCGCGAGGACGGGGTCGGACTCCGCTGGCGCATCGCCATCACCGACCTGGAGGCCGATCTCGGTCTGGGTGATCGTGCGCCCCGCTCGACGGGACAGCGCTTCGGCGAGGTACTGGCCTACTCGGCCCGACGGGGCACGGGTGCCGTTCACCCAGTGGGAGATGGCCGACTTGTTGGTCTGGAGGATCTCGCCGTTCTCGGCGGCGATGCGCCGTACGTCTCGGGCGAGAGCCTCGTAGGTGCAATCGGCCGCGTTGATGACGTCGCGCAGACGAGTGTTGGGGTCTCTCTGCGCCGCCAAGATCGCCTCCACTCCCGAGCTGTAAACCGCGTATACCGCTTCAACTGCCTTCCACCGTACCCACTGAGCGTGACCAACGGTTCACTTATCAGCAGCCGCCCGGAACGGCCACGACCGTGATCCAGGCTCCCCCTTGGTCCGGGCGGCACCCCGAAGTTCCGTACGCCCACACCAGGCTCGGGCATTCCTGTGCCCGACCTCGGCCAATCAGAGACGGAGAACACGGTGACCACCATCGACACCACGACCATCACGGTCGAGCTGCCCGACGCCTTCGACCCGCGCTGGAGCCGCCTGCCCGGCATCCAGGTCGACGGCCGGCGCATCACGATCGACCCGGCCGAGTACTTCTTCCGCTTCGAGTCGAGCACCTGGCTCGTCGCCGACTGGGAGCTGGTCAAGTCCCAGCTCCTGGACGCGGACGAGACGACCGAGAGCGCGGTCGAACAGCTCGCGCTGGACTTCATCAAGCAGCACAGCGAGTCCACCTCCGACGCAGCCCGCGTCCTGGCCACCGCGTACAAGGTGTACGTCTACCTCTTCCGCGATGAGCACCTGGCCGGCATCGGCCTGCCGCAGATCACCGCCGACCACCTGAGGATGCTCCGCGAGGCGGCCACGCTCATGGCGCTCAACAAGGTCGAGCTGGACGGCCACATCTCCAACGTCGGCCCGTGCTGGTTCTTCCCCGCCGCCACGTCCGTCGTCTTCGACCTGGACGACGAGACGGGCGGAATGCTGGACGAGGTCTACCACGGCGGCTGGTTCAACGAGCACCGCCGGATCGAGTCCATCAAGGCTCACGCCGCGCTCGGCGGCCGGCTCGTGCACGGCTGCCAGTCCGTGCCGGACCAGTCCGGCGGCGTCGTCGCACCCTACGGTGCCTCGATGGCCAACTTCCGTGACGACCTGTCCGAGTTCAAGGCCGGCTGGATCGAGAAGGTCTACGCCCACCGCGTGCCCGCAGCCGAGTAACCCACCCCAGTACGGCTCCGGGAAGGGGCAGCTCGCGCGCCCGCCCCGGAGCCCACCATCCCCCTGGAGACCCCCATGGACCAGAGCCTGTCCGCCACCCTGCTGGACGACCTGTGCACCCTCGTAGGCAAGCCCCTCCCCCACCGTGCCGAGATTCGTGTCTGGGGCATGTCCGGCGTCGAACGTGTCACCTTCCCCGACGGGACCACCGCTGTTTTCAAGTACGCCAAGGAGCCCTTTGACCGCGAGGCCCAAGCCCTGCGGCTGGCCCACCAACGCGGGCTCCCGGTCCCTGCCCTCCACGCCACCGCCATGCAGGACAAGTGGATCGGGATGCTCATGGACGACCTCGGCACCCCCGTACGGAACGCAGACGACCTCGACGGTGTCGCCGCCGCCGTCATGCTCCACGCCGTCCGCCCCGCGGGCGGTCTGCCCCTCCTCGACGGGGCGGGCCTCGCAGCCCTGCCCGGCCGAGCCCTCGATCACCTCCAGCGGCTGCGGAAGGCCGACCGGTGGACCGACTGCGACGACATCGAGACCGCGCTGGGGAAGATCTCCGCCGCAGCCGAGTCCCGTGTCCGGGGTGCGACGCTCGACCCGTTCGGCTGGGTCCACTCCGAGTTCCACCCCACGAGCGTCCACATCGGGGAGAACGGCTGGCATCTCCTCGACTTCGCCCGCGCCTTCACCGGCCCCGGCCTGATCGACCTCGCCTCGTACCACGGCACCACCGACGTGCCGAGCCCCTTCCGCATGCGGGTGTTCCTGGAGCAGTACGTCACCGCGGGCGGTCATGAGGACGCCCTCGCTACGCGGGGCGGACTGGCCGCAGAGGCATGGGCCCTGGGCTGGCACCGCATGTGGGCCGTGGAGTGGTTCATGGAGCAGGCCATCCGCTGGATCGACGACCCGGCCAAGGACCCCGCGTACATCCCCGTCGTCCGCCGCCACCTGGGCGATGTGGTCCAACTCCTGGAGGTCTAGGTGCTCGCCCAGATCTCCCCCTGGTACGCCCACGCAGCCCAGCGCACAGCCGCCGCCCCCGCGCACGCCCTCACCGCGCCTGCCCGGATGGAATGGAGTACCCACGCTGGCATCGGTCCCGGCGCCGAGATCCTGGGACGGGACCTCGGCGGCAAACGCGTCCTGGAGCTGGGCTGCGGCCCCGGCCACAACGTGGCCCACCTCGCGAAGCACCACCAGGCCCGCGCCACCGGCGTGGATCTGGTCGGCCTCCAGGTGCGTCGGGCCCGCTCCCACTACGGCCACATCGACGGTGCCACCTTTGCCGCCGGCCACGCACTGCACCACCTGCAGGCCACCGGCCAGACCTTCGACGCGATCTACTCCGTCTTCGGCGCCGTCGGCCTCGTCG
The DNA here is from genome assembly GCF_043081085.1 of Streptomyces sp. NPDC014891. Taxonomy (NCBI): domain Bacteria; kingdom Bacillati; phylum Actinomycetota; class Actinomycetes; order Kitasatosporales; family Streptomycetaceae; genus Streptomyces; species Streptomyces sp. NPDC014891. Next base: position 696,279 of record NZ_JBIBWF010000005.1, read on the forward strand.
CCCCCGAACTCCTCCTCAACGCCGTTTCCCGACGTCTGAAACCAGGCGGTGTCCTGGCCTTCTCCGTCCCTCACCCGGCACGGGCCGGAAGACATCCATCCACGGACGACCGTCCGCGCGAGGACTACGTCACCATGCCCGACCGCACCCGACTGCCCCTCGCTCGATGGGAGTTCGACGCTCGCCGCTGGGGAGCTCACCTCTCCCGGACCGGCCTGCGCATCACCTCGACGGTGGAGCTGCGACACCCGCGCCGCGACCCTTGGCCCACCACCCTCCTGATCACCGCCCGCAAACGCTGACCGACGGAGGCACCGATGACCCTGCCCTACCTGCTCCTGGACATCGACGGCGTCCTCATCCCGTTCCCGGCCGCCGACGGCAGCACCCCGCCCACCCACGTCCGCCACACCGTCCTGCCCACCGGCCGGCACCCCGACGACCCCGTGCCCATCTGGCTCGACCCGAGCCAGGGCGGCATTCTCACCGATCTCCTGACCAGCGGACTCGTCACTCCCGTGTGGTGCACGAGCTGGCGCAAGGACGCTGCCACGATCATCGGCCCTCTCCTGGGGCTGCCCGTCTTCCCTTACCTCGAGCTGCCTCGCCCCCGGATCACCACCAGCCATCCCGACGGCTACCTCTGGAAACGAGACCACGTCGACGCCTGGCTCGGCGACGCCCCCGCCGTATGGATCGACGACGACTTCACCGGCCTCGACCATGAATGGGCGGTGGAGCGCACTGCGAAGGGAGCGGCGACTCTCCTCATTCAGCCCGACCCGCACCTCGGTCTACAGCCCGAGCACCTGACCGAGGCCACGGGGTGGGTCGCACAGGTACCGACAACTCGCGCCGCCTGACGACCGATGCCCTCGCCGCCACGGGCGGGAGAGAGCGAGTCTCGTTGTTGGGACGCTCTGCCTCCGGAAGCCGGTCAAGGCCCCGCCTGCACCGGCCGGGTAGCGTCCTCGGATGAAACTTCACCTCATCAACGATGTGCCCGACGGCCTGACCCGACGAGCGCGAACCTTTGTCGGCACGCATGGCGTCAAAGTAGACGTTCGTTCCGTTGAGGGGCACCGGGAGTGGTGGCTCGAACGAGACGTTCCACCAGTGGTAATTGATCGGATGGCGGCCTACCAGGACCGATGGGGCGGTCTGCTCCTGCCACCCGCACCGCAGTACGACGGAGGCCCCAAGTACCTCGATCCGGACTCGCCGGAAGAGGACTCCGCAGGGTGGTGGTTCGAAGCCGGGATGCAGCGGACCGCAGTCCCCTACTCGTTCATGATCAATCCGTCCGGTGAGTTTGGCATGCAGGCAGAGGAGTGGGCCCCTCTCCACGCAACCATCGAGGGGTGGGTGGAGTCGGTGGCCCTCGCCCACCATGCATCCGGGTTGGCGAATCAGGTCACCAAGCTCGTCGGAGAGGACGTCGCCAGCATCGACTTGACGGGTTACGTGCAAGTACGCGAGGTGATGGGCCTGACGGACACCTGGTGGCGAGGGCAAGATGCGTTGATCGCTCTCTACAGCGGTGAGGCCGCTGCGCTGAACTTCCCCAGAGGCCGCATTGCCATGATCTACTCCGGCCTCGACGATTGGGGGCTGCGAGGAGGTGTGGATGACGACGACTGACGTGCCGTCCGCGTCATCTCGGTTACGGTTTAAGCGAGGTAGGCGGCGGTGTCCAACAAGAGTCGATCGATAGTCTCTTCGCGTGACCGCAAACGAAGATCGCCAGTTTCCCGACGCCCTTGCCGCTGCGATGGCAGTTCGGATGGAGTGCATCGGCGAGGACGGCGTCGACTTCGAGCCCTATGAGTGCTTCCTGTCTGCCGATGAAACCACTGACTGGTTTCGCGCGTGGACGGGCAACACCTAGAGCGTGTCTCTTTGATCAGTTGATCAGTTGATCGGATGTGTCTGTCCGATTAGTGATCACTGATGCGATGTGGGACCGGATCGAGCCG
>NZ_JBIBWF010000006.1:0-174178 GCF_043081085.1 Streptomyces sp. NPDC014891
GTGTTAAGCACGCCGCCAGCGTTCGTCCTGAGCCAGGATCAAACTCTCCGTGAATGTTTACCCGTAATCGGGTGACACTCGCGTTGAGCGGGACGGTCAAGCCGGAATGTGGCCGACCGTCCACAGCGTCCTCGCTGTGTATGTCGCCTACCAGCCACAAGGACCGGCAGGACTTTCAAAGGAACCTCGCCATCCTAAGATGGACGGGGTATCAACTAATCTGGCGTTGATTTTTGGCACGCTGTTGAGTTCTCAAGGAACGGACGCTTCCTTCGTACTCACCCTCTCGGGCTTTCCTCCGGGCTTTCCCTTCGGTATTTCGTGTTTCCAGCCTAGCAGATCCGATTTTCCGTTTCCGCCACCCGCTGGACCAGGTTCACCGGACAGGAATTCACTTTCGTGCTTTCCGTTCCCGGCGGGGTTGAACGTTACCAGGCTTTCTCGGTCCCCCTGACCACGTCCCTGCGAGCACGCAGAGGTGTAGACCACTGGGGTTAGGATCTGGCTTGATAGGTGCTGCCGACCCGCGACCCAAAGCCGCGTTGGGGTCAGGCAGGAGTACGACAGTACATCCCACCGTCAGTAGAGGCAAATCGTTTCCGGTAGTCCCTAGCTCCGCCCAACTGGTACGTCTCGTGCGGAACCGGGACTTCTTATGACTTACGCTTCTGAACAGTACGCCGTCCAGGACAGGTAGTGACGGCGCCACACAATCTCCGCCCCTGGGAGGCTTCCCATGACAACCGTGACGTCGCCGCTTGCCGGACGCGCCATCGGTCTCGCCGCAGTTCCCGACCCGGTCTTCTCCGGTGCGATGGTCGGGCCCGGCACCGCCATCGATCCCGTACGTGAGGCCTCCGAGGCCGTCTCCCCCATCGACGGGGTCATCGTCTCCATGCACCCGCACGCCTTCGTCGTCGTCGACGGCGAGGGCCACGGTGTGCTGACCCACCTCGGGATCGACACCGTTCAGCTCAACGGCGAGGGCTTCGAGCTCCTCGTGAGCAAGGGTGACACCGTCACGCGCGGCCAGGCCGTCGTGCGCTGGAACCCCGCCGCGGTCGAGGCCGCCGGCAAGTCCCCCATCTGTCCCATCGTGGCCCTGGAGGCCACCGCGGACTCGCTCTCCGACGTCGTCGAGGACGGCGAAGTGAAGGCCGGCGACCAGCTCTTCGGCTGGAGCTGAGCCGGATCGTCCCCGTGACGACCGCGAGTTCGACATTCATCGCGGCGGCAGGTGCCGCCGCTCTATGGGAGACGGGTGAGATGGAGACAACGCTGCGAGGCGTCGGCGTCAGCCACGGTGTGGCGATCGGCGAGGTCCGGCACATGGGCACGGCGGTCCTCGAACCGCCGGCCAAGCAGATCCCGGCGGACGAGGCGGAGCGCGAACAGGGGCGCGCCCGCCAGGCCGTCGAGGCTGTCGCCGCCGACCTCAATGCGCGCGGCAACCTGGCGGGCGGCGAGGCCCAGCACGTGCTCGAGGCCCAGGCGATGATCGCCCAGGACCCGGAGCTCATCGCCGACGTGGACCGCCGCATCGCCGTGGGCAGCACGGCCGAGCGCGGCATCTACGATGCCTTCTCGCACTACCGCGAGCTGCTCGCCGGCGCCGGCGAGTACATGGCCGGACGCGTCGCCGACCTCGACGACGTCCGGAACCGGATCGTGGCGCGCCTCCTCGGTGTGCCGATGCCGGGCGTGCCGGACAGCGACGAGCCGTATGTGCTCATCGCGCGGGACCTGGCGCCGGCCGACACCGCGCTGCTCGACCCCGCGCTGGTGCTCGGCTTCGTGACCGAGGAGGGCGGGCCGACCAGCCACAGCGCCATCCTCGCGCGGGCGCTGGGCGTGCCGGCCATCGTCGCGCTGCCGGGCGCGGGCGAGCTCGCCGAGGGGACGATGATCGCGGTCGACGGTTCGACCGGTGAGATCTTCGTGGACCCGAGCGAGGACAAGAAGGCGGAGCTGACCAAGGCCGCCGCCGCGCGCAAGGCCGCGCTGGCGACGTCCAGCGGTCCCGGCGCCACCTCGGACGGGCACAAGGTGCCGCTGCTCGCCAACGTCGGCGGTCCCGCGGACGTCCCGGCGGCGGTCGAGGCCGGTGCCGAGGGCGTCGGCCTGTTCCGTACGGAGTTCCTCTTCCTGGACGACAGCAAGAAGGCTCCGTCCGAGGAGAAGCAGGTCGAGGCGTACCGCCAGGTGCTGGAGGCGTTCCCCGAGGGCCGTGTGGTCGTGCGGGTGCTCGACGCCGGTGCGGACAAGCCGCTGGACTTCCTGACCCCGGCCGACGAGCCGAACCCGGCGCTGGGCGTGCGGGGTCTGCGGTCGCTCCTGGACCACCCCGAGGTCCTGCGGACCCAGCTGACCGCGCTCACGAAGGCGGTCGAGGGCCTGCCGGTGTACCTCGAGGTCATGGCTCCGATGGTGGCCGACCGTACGGACGCGAAGGCCTTCGCCGACGCGTGCCGCGAGGCGGGGCTGCGGGCGAAGTTCGGTGCGATGGTCGAGATCCCCTCGGCCGCGCTGCGGGCGCGCTCGATCCTCCAGGAGGTCGAGTTCCTCTCGCTCGGCACCAACGACCTGGCGCAGTACACCTTCGCGGCGGACCGTCAGGTCGGTGCGGTGTCGCGGCTCCAGGACCCGTGGCAGCCGGCGCTGCTCGACCTGGTGGCGCTGTCCGCCGAGGCGGCGAAGGCCGAGGGGAAGAGCTGCGGCGTCTGCGGTGAGGCCGCGGCCGACCCGCTGCTCGCCTGTGTGCTGACCGGTCTGGGGGTCACCTCCCTCTCCATGGGTGCGGCGTCGATCCCGTACGTGCGGGCGACGCTGGCCAAGTACACGCTGGCGCAGTGCGAGCGGGCGGCCGCCGCGGCGCGTGCCGCGGACACGGCGCACGAGGCGCGCGTGGCCGCTCAGGCGGTGCTGTCCGGGGAGTGATGTCCCGGTTGTGAGCGACGAAGGGGCTTTCCGTCACGGAGGTGGCAGGGAGCCCCTTCGGCGTGCCCGGGGTCAGTGGTGGGTGGTCCAGTCGTCGTCGGGGTCGGGCGTCACGGGGAAGCCGGCGAGGTGGTCGACTCCCGGTTCCGGGGAGAGGGGTTCTCCGGTGCGGGCGTCGGTGCAGTAGGCGGCGAAGACCTCGGCCGCGGTGAGGGGGGTGAGGGTGCCTGCGGTGAGGCGCCAGCCGTGGAGGCGGTCGCGCGCGCCGGGCCGGCTGGTGCGCAGGACGAGTCCGCCGGGTGCTCCGAGGACGATGCCGGCCGCGAGGACGGCGGTGAACTCGGCGGCCGCGGCGTCCTCGACGTCCGTGTGCGGGCTGCCGCCGTCGGCGTGGAGGACGGCGAGGAGTCGGTCGTCGGCGGCCGGGACGCTGCAGACGAGGTGGTGGGTGCCGGTGCCGGCGGCTTCCAGGAGCCGGGCGAGGAGGCGGGCGGCGCGCTCGAAGGAGGCCCTGCCGATGTCCTTGCCGCAGGTGGCGCAGTCGCCGGCGGTGGTGAGGACGGTGGTGGCGTACTCCCAGGTGGCCTGGCGGACCGCGGTGTCGACCAGCTCGGGCAGGAGGGTGCTGAGGGGCTGTCCGGTGTAGGTGACGCGGGCGCCGGTGGCGGCGAGGTGGGCGGTGAAGCGGCTGCGGCTGGTGGGGTCGTCGGGGTCCAGGCCCGTCTCCGCGCAGTAGGCGGCGAACTCCTCGGGGTCGAAGAGGGTGACGGTGGTGTGGCCGCCGCGGGCGGCGAGGCTCCTCAGGAGGGCCTCGACGTGGCGGAGGTAGGTGGGGTGGTCGTCGAAGGCGAAGGTGCGGTAGCGGCGCATGGCCGTGAAGTCGTGCTCGTCGGCGAGGAGGCCGACGGTGCTGGGGACCTCGCGGCGCAGGGCGCGCCGGAGGTCTGCCGTGGTGGTGCCGGTCCGTGTCATGTCTCCCCCTGGGTACGGTCCGATCAGTGCTCACTCACCGTAACCTTCGCCACTGACAGTGACGACTGGGGGAGGCGTCGGCGGACGAGGCGGTTCTGGGCGGCGGTGGTGGCGACGAGGGTGGCGCCGAGGAGGGGCCAGGCCAGGGGCCCGGCGGAGACGAGGCCGGTCATGAGGAGGGGGCCGACGAAGCGCTGGGTGGACTGCGCGAGGCCGTGGACGCCGAGGTAGGCGCCCTGTGCGTCGTCGGGGGCGAGGGCGACGGAGATCTCCCAGGAGGCGATGGTGTGGATCATCTCCGCGAAGGTGAGGGCGACGGCCGCGGTGAGGAGCGCTGCGACGGCGAGGTTCCGGCCGCCTAGGGCCGAGACGGCGAGGGCGAGCGTGCCGACGGTGAAGAGGACCGCGAGGGGTGCGAGCAGGCGGCGGGCGGCCTCGGTGGAGGAGCCTAGGCGGGAGAGCGGGACCTGGAAGAGCACGATCAGGGTGCTGTTGGCGACCATCAGGAGCGGGGCGAGGCCGACGGGGGCCTCGGTGGCGTGGACGATCCAGAGCGGCAGGGCGACCTGGAGGATCGAGTCGTGGAGGTAGAAGACCGAGTCCGCGGCGGTGAAGCCGAGGAAGCCCCGGTCGCGCCAGGGGGTGGGCGGCTTGGCGGCCGGGGCGGGATCGGCGGACGCGGCGGCGATGCGGGAGGCCGCGGGGGACGGGGGTTCGGCGCAGCGGAGGGTGAGCGCGGCCATCACGAGGTAGGAGAGAGCGTCGCCGATGAGCAGGAGGTGGAAGGCGGTGCTGCTGCCGACGGCGAGGGCGGCGGCGGCGCCCAGGCCGCCGAGGGTCCAGCCGATGTTGGAGGTGGTGCGGTTGATGGCCTGGTAGCGGATGCGGTCGGGGCCGGCGACGCGGGCGGCGTAGAGCTTGGTGAGGACGTTGGTGGCGCGGTCCGGGAGGGCTCCCGCGGCCGAGAAGAGGACGAGCAGCGGGAAGTCGTCGGTGGTGAGGAGGGCGAGGAGGGCGGCGGCGCGGAGCAGTTGGGTGCAGATGATGACGCGGACGAGGGGGAATCGGTCGGCGAGCCGTCCGCCGAGGGGGGCGCCCGCGATGCCGGCGGCGCCGGAGACGGCGATGAGCAGGCCGACCTGGCCGAGGTCGAGTCCGGTGACGAAGGTGAAGTACAGGGCCATGGCGGTGGACCAGAGTCCGGTGCCGCACTTGTCGATGAAGCCGATGACGAGCATGCGGCGGCCGTCGCGGCCGCCGGGGATGCGTTCCTTGAAGGGTGTTCGGGTGGTGTGGGCGGAGCGGCTCATCGGATCCCCCTTGCGAACTGCTTTGTATTGATACATACTTGAGTACGTGGCAGCACAATATTCGATCGACGGCACGACAGCCAAGGGGATTGCCGCGTCCGTGGAGCGGGGCGTCGCCGAGGGCGGCCTCTCCCCCGGCGACGCCCTGCCGCCCGTGCGACGGCTCGCCGACGAGCTGGGGGTGAGTCCGGGGACGGTCGCGACGGCCTACAAGGAGTTGCGGCAGCGGGGGCTCGTCGTCACCCGGGGACGGGGCGGGACGGTCGTGGCGGAGACGCCCTCCGTGGCCTCGCGCCGTCCGCCGAGGGTGCCGCAGGGCCTCGTGGATCTGGCGGGCGGCCATCCCGACCCCGCCTTCCTCCCCGTACTGCGTCCGCCGTCGCACGTCACCCCGGTGTACGGCTCCCATCGCGCCGCCCCGCGCCTCGCCGCGCTGGAGGAGGTGACCCGGCGGTGGTTCGCGCGCGACGGGGTCCCGGCACGGCACGTGACCTTCGCGCACGGGGCGCTCGACTGCATCGCCCGGCTCCTGTCGACCGAGCTGCGGCAGGGCGACGCGGTGGCCGTGGAGGATCCGGGCTTCCACCATCTGCTCGACCTGGTCCCCGCGCTGGGGCTGCGGTCCGTCCCCGTGACCGTGGACGGCGAGGGTCTCGTACCGGAGTCGCTGCGGGCGGCGCTGCGGGGCGGCGTGCGCGCCGTGGTGTGCAGTCCGCGGGCGCAGTGTCCGACCGGGGCCTTCTTCAGCCGGTCTCGACGGGACGAACTGGTCGCGGTGCTGCGGGACTTCCCCGAGGTGCTGGTCGTCGAGGACGACCACAACGCGGAGATCGGCGGCGCCCCGGCACACACGCTCGCGGCGGCCGGGCTCGAACGGTGGGCCCAGGTGCGGACGGTGTCGAAGCACCTCGGGATCGACCTCCGCTGGGCCGGGGTGGCGTGCGACGCGATCACGCTGGCCCGGCACGACGGCCGGATGCTGATGACCTCGGGCTGGGTCAGCCACGTCCTCCAGGAGACGGTGTCCGGCCTGCTGCGCGACGAGACGGTGCGCGCGCTCGTGGCGGACGGCGAGGCGGCGTACGCGGAGCGGCGTGCGGCGCTGATCGGCGCGCTCGGCGACCACCGGATCCGATCGGTCGGGGCCAGCGGGCTGAACGTGTGGGTGCCGGTGCGGGACGAGTCCGCGGTCGTCAACGGACTGCGGACACAGGGCTGGTGGGTCGCCGCGGGGGCGCGGTTCCGGATCGCCTCCCCGCCGGCCGTGCGGATCACCGCATCGACGCTCGCTCCCGCCGACGCCGTGCGGCTGGCGGCGGACTTCGCCGAGGTGCTGGGGGACGCGCAGGCGACGTACGGCGGTTGACGCCGTGACGGTACGCCACGGGGCGCCGCGCGCGGCAGCTCCGGTTCACCTCGGGGCCGCTCAAGCGCGTCCGGTGGGCGTTCGTCAGGGTCTGGGTGAGGGTGGCGCCCCCGGTGTCGGTCGGTTCGACGCGGGCTCCCCCGGAGGTGACCGCGGCGCGGATCCCCGGCGTCACCGTGCTGCCGTCCGCGAGGGCGTCGCCGTCGCCGGTACCGCGCACGACGAGCAGACGCCACGCCGGCGTTTCTCGGGGGGGCGCACCGTACTCGGGGTGGCCGCCGTCATCGGCGCCCCCGGCGAGCTGCCGGGGGCGTCTGAGGGTGGTGCGGGTCAGGCCCGGCGAGCGGCCGCCAGGGTCTCGTAGAAGCGCAGGAGGCCGAGGTCGTCGACCGAACCGGCGTTGACGGCCTTGGCCAGGGGGGTGCCCTGGAGGAGGCGCTTGACCGGGACCTCGATGCGCTTGCCCGTGAGGGTGTGGGGGACGCCCGGTACCTCGATGATCTCGTCGGGGACGTGCCGGGGGGACAGTTCGGTGCGGATCGTCCGCTTGATGCGGTCGGTCAGCTCCTCGTCCAGGGTGGCGCCGTCGACGAGGTGGACGAAGAGCGGCATCCAGTAGCCGCCGTCCGGCTCCTCCAGGCCGATCACGAGGGACTCGCGGATCTCGGGGAGCCGCTCGACGGCCTCGTAGATGTCGGCGCTGCCCATCCGGACGCCCTGGCGGTTCAGGGTGGAGTCGGAGCGGCCGTGGATGACGACCGAGCCCCGGTCGGTGAGGGTGATCCAGTCGCCGTGGCGCCAGACGCCCGGGTACATCTCGAAGTAGCTGTCGCGGTAGCGGCTGCCGTCCGGGTCGTTCCAGAAGTGGATCGGCATGGAGGGCATGGGGTTGGTGACGACGAGTTCGCCGACCTCCCCGATCACGGCCTTGCCGGACGCGTCCCAGGCCTGGAGGTCGGTGCCGAGGCCGGCCGCCTGGAGTTCGCCGATGTGGACCGGGAGGGTGGGGACGGCCCCCGCGAAGCAGGAGCACACGTCGGTGCCGCCGCTGACGGAGGCGATCCAGAGGTTCTCGCGGACCTCGTCGTGGAGCCAGCGGAAGCCGTCGGGCGGCAGCGGGGAGCCGGTGGTGGCGACGCACCTGACCGTCGACAGGTCGAAGTCGCGGCCCGGGTGCACGTCCGCCTTGGCGCAGGCCATCACGTACGCGGCGGAGGTGCCGTACAGGGTGGCGCGGGTGCGTTCGGCGACGCGCCACTGGGCGGCGGTGTCGGGGTAGCCGGGGCTCCCGTCGTACAGGACGACGGTCGAGCCGGTGAGCAGGCCGGAGACGAGGAAGTTCCACATCATCCAGCCGGTGGAGGTGTACCAGAAGAACACGTCCTCGGGGCCCAGGTCGTTGTGCAGGCCGAGCTGCTTGAGGTGCTCGACGAGGATGCCGCCCTGGGACTGGACGATCGCCTTCGGCAGACCGGTGGTGCCGGAGGAGTACAGGACCCACAGCGGGTGGGCGAACGGGACCTGCTCGTAGACCGGCTCGACGTCCCCGGCGACGAGGTCGTCCCAGGTCAGGGTGCCCTCGGGGGCGGGGGTGCCGAGCAGCGGGATGTGGACGACCGCGCGGACGGTGGGCAGCTCGGCGCGCAGTTCGGCGACGGTCTCCCGGCGGTCGTGCTCCTTCCCGCCGTAGCGGTAACCGTCGACGGTGAAGAGGACGACCGGCTCGACCTGCTGGAAGCGGTCGAGGACGCTGCGGGCGCCGAAGTCGGGGGCGCAGGAGGTCCACACGCCGCCGACGGCGGCGGTGGCGAGGAGGGCCACGACGGACTGCGGGACGTTCGGCAGGTAGCCGCTGATCCGGTCGCCGGGGCGGACGCCGAGCGCGCGGAGCTCGGCGGCGAGGGAGCCGACCTGGCGGCGGAGCTCGGCCCAGGTGATCGGCGCGGGCTCGTGGGTTTCGTCCACATGGAGCAGGGCCGTGTCGTGGGGGCGCTCGGCGGCGGCGCGCAGGGCGTGCTCGGCGTAGTTCAGGGTGGCGCCGGGGAACCAGTCGGCGCCGGGCATCGAGCGGTCGCCGAGGACGCGCTCGTACGGGGTGGAGAAGCGGATGTCGAACCACTCCACGATCGCCTGCCAGAAGGCTTCGAGCTCCTCGACGGACCAGCGGTGGAGCGCCGGGTATCCGCCCTGGGCCGGGGCGCCGTGGTGCTCGGCGGCCCAGGTCTGGAAGCGGGTCACGGCGGCCGAGGCGATGTGCTCCTCGTCCGGCTGCCAGAGCGGCGGCTCGGTGTGCGCTGATGTCATGGGGCGGCTCCCTGGCTGTACGCGGGGTCGGCGTGTGTCCGGCGCACGTGCTGGGGTGTGCGCGTGACGCGGCTGACAGGACGATGCCATGTGATCGTCATTCGCACCAGGGCTGCCCGCCCATGGTCGGGTAGTTGAACATGTGCTCCCACCACGGGTGAACGCCGGTTGAACGGAGCCCGATCGGCGCCCGGCGGGTGGCAGGGTGAGCCGCATGGACGGTCGTGGACTGGTGCGTTCGATGAAGGTGTTCGGCTCCGTGCGGGGGTTGCGGACGGTGCGGGCGGCGTGGCGCCGGCACCGCGCCGACGCACGGGCGCTGCCGCCGAGGGGGGCGGAGCGGGCCCGGGTGCCGGGGCCCGCGACGGACGCGGAGCCCGCGCCCGGCGGGGGGATCGTCCGGTTCGCCCGGTCCTCGCTGCGGATCACCGTGTCCTCGGGGGGCACCGTCTTCTGGGGATGGGACGGGGCCGGACCGCTGCCCTCGTACGCCGTGACCGGAGAGGGGCCGGAACCGGATCCGCGGGCCTCGCTGGAGCCCGACACGGACGGCGGCTGGCGGATCGTGGCGGAGCGGGTCACGGTCGCGGTGTCCCGGCACGGGGCGGTGGAGGTCCGGACGCCGGGCGGGGTGATGCTGCGCCGGGACCTGCCGCCGCGCTGGTGGGAGCCGGTGGCGGGCGGCGCTCCGGCCGGGGCGGGGTCGGCCGGGGACGCCGCGGGCGGGGGCTCCGCGGCCGGCGGGACGGCGCGCTGGGTGCAGCGCAGCGAGGTGCCCGCGGACGCTCGTTTCTTCGGGCTGGGCGGGCGGTCGGCCGGTCCGCGGCTGCGGGACGGCTCGTACCGCCTCTGGAACACCGACCCCGGCGGGAGATTCGGTCCCGGAAGCGATCCGCTCTACATCACCATGCCGGTGCAGTTCGTCGTCTCGGACGCGGGGACGCACCTGGCCTTCCACGACAACTCCTGGGACGGCCGGGTCACGCTGGCCGAGGGCGAGGAGGGCGCGGGCTCCGGGCACGACCGGCCGGGGACCAGCGAGGTCCGGATGGGCGGCGGTCCGCTGCGCTGCTGGGTGGTGGTCGGCACCCCCGCGCGCGTGCTGCACGGCTGGGCGGCGCTCACCGGGGCGCCCGCGCTGCCGCCGGACTGGGCGCTGGGGCCGCAGCACGCCCGCTGGGGGTTCGGCAGCGAGCGCGAGGTGCGGCGGGTCGTGGCGGGGTACCGGGAGCGGGGGCTGCCGCTGTCCGCCGTCCACCTGGACATCGACCACTACGACGGGCACCGGGTGTTCACGGTCGACCGGGAGCGCTTCCCCGACCTGCCGGGCCTCGCGGAGGAGCTGCGGGAGCAGGGCGTGCGGCTGGTCTCGATCGTGGACCCGGCCGTGAAGGCCGAACCGGGGAACGCGGTCTACGACGGCGGCCGGGCGGCCGGGGCCTTCGTCCGGGACGCGCGGGGCGACGAGGTCCGGGGGATGGTGTGGCCGGGCGAGTGCGCGTATCCCGACTTCACCGATCCGGCGGTACGGGAGTGGTGGGGGCGGCTGTACGAGGAGCGGCTCCGGCAGGGCTTCGCCGGGGTCTGGCACGACATGAACGAGCCGGTGTCGTTCGCGCCCTTCGGCGACACGACGCTGCCGCGTTCGGCGCGGCACTCCCTGGACGGGCGCGGCGGCGACCACCGCGAGGCGCACAACGTGTACGGACTCGCGATGGCGCGCGCCGGGTACGAGGGGCTGCGCCGGCTGCGGCCCGACGAGCGGCCCTTCCTCTTCTCCCGTTCCGGCTGGGCGGGGATGCAGCGGTACGGGGGCACCTGGTCCGGGGACGTGGCGACGGGCTGGCCGGGGCTGCGGGCCTCGCTCGCCCTGGTGCTGGGGCTCGGGCTGTGCGGGGTGCCGTACTCCGGTCCGGACGTGGGCGGCTTCGACGGCAGTCCGACGCCGGAGCTGTTCCTGCGCTGGTACCAGCTGGGGGCGTGGCTGCCGCTGTTCCGCACCCACGCGGCGATCGACGCGGGGCGGCGCGAACCGTGGGAGTTCGGGCCCGAGGTGCTGGAGCACGCGCGCGCGGCCCTGGCGGAACGGGAGCGGCTGCGGCCGTACTTCACGACGCTGGCGCGGCTCGCCCGGATGACGGGCGCGCCGTTCGTCCGTCCGCTGTGGTGGGGGACGCCGGAGGACCGGGTGCTGCGCGACTGCGAGGACGCCTTCCTGCTGGGCGACGCGCTGCTGGTGGCGCCGGTCCTGACGGCGGGGGCCGACCGGCGGGCGGTGCGGCTGCCGCGCGGGCGCTGGTACGACACGGCGACGGGCCGGGCGTACGAGGGTCCCGGGCAGGTGCTGCTCGACGCGCCGCTCTCCCGGGTGCCGGTGCTGGCGCGGGCGGGGGCGGTGCTCGCGGTCCGCGGCCAGGACGGGGAGCCGGCCCTGGAGGTGTGGGCGCCCGCCGCCGGGCGCACGGGCGGCGGGCTCGTCGTACGGGACACGGGGGACGGCTGGGAGACGGCCGAGATCGAGCGGTACCAGTCGCGGCTGGTGGACGGCCGGGTGGTCGTGGAGCGGGTGACGGACGACGGGGTGGAGGCGGCGGGGCTGCCCGTGCGGGTGCGGGGGATGTGATCCGCGGCGGGGTCGGGTGGGCGGGCGCCCCGGCCGACCGGGCCGCCGCGTCCCGCCCGGCGCGGGCGACGCCGCCGTCGTGGCCCTGCCGTCGCGCCGGCTCCGCTACGGCCCTGCTCCCCTCACCGTCCGGTTCCGGCTTCTCCGTATTCCCCCGCGAACCACTTGCGCACCGCCTCCGTGTGGAGCGGGAACGCGAGGTCCCCGGGAGCGCGGAGGACGTGGTGGCCGCTCGTCTCGTCCGTCGGGGTGGAGGGCGGGAGCGCGGCGGCCGGACGGGGCGGGAACAGGCCGAAGAGGAGCAGGTGGCCGGTCGGGGAGCTCAGCGCGTCCGCGAGGCGCACCTCCTCGGCGGAGGCCTGGATCCCGGTCTCCTCGCGCAGTTCGCGGGCCACGGCGGCGCGCCAGTCCTCGCCGTGGTCGATGAAGCCGCCGGGCAGGGCGATCCCGCCGCGCGCGGGTTCGATGGTGCGGGTGATGACGACGAGGCCGGTGCCCTCCCCGTCGGTGACGGGGAGGAGGGCGACGGCGACGGGCAGCGGATTGCGGTAGGCGGCCTGTCCGCAGGCTGGGCAGGTGCGGGGCCAGCCGGCGTCGGCGGAGTGGGCGGCGCCGCAGAACGTGCAGTGGGAGTCCTTCACGGGCCGACCGTATGCGATCACCTCTTCCCGGCGCTGCCGGAACCGGTGGACGGGCCGTCCCAGCGCTTCCGGAACCCGTGGACGGGCTGTCCCGGCGCCGGCCGGAACCGGTGGACGGGCTATCCCGGCGCCGGCCGGAACTGGTAGACGGGGCGCATGACAGCACTCGCCTCCGTCTTGCGCACCCTCGCGATCACGGCCGCGGCCGGACTGCTCGCCGTCACCGGAGCCGTCGCCGCGCCCCCTCCGGCGGCGTCCGCCGCGCCGGAGCCCAAGGCGCCACGGGAGTTCGTGGCCCTCGCCTCGGTGGACCGGACGATCCTCCAGGAGATCCGCTACACGACGCCGCACAACTTCACGGGCGTGCCGGTGGACGGCTACCGGCAGCCCCTGTGCATCCTGACGCGGCCGGCCGCCGAGGCCCTACACCGCGCGCAGGTGCGGCTGCTGGCCCGGGGCTACACGCTCAAGGTGTACGACTGCTACCGGCCGCAGCGGGCCGTCGACCACTTCGTGCGCTGGGCCGAGGACCTGTCGGACGAGCGGATGAAGAAGGAGTTCTATCCGCTCGTCGACAAGTCGAGGCTGTTCGCCGACGGTTACATCGCGGAGAGGTCCGGGCACAGCCGGGGCTCGACGGTGGACGTGACGATCGTCCGGCTCCCGGCCGTGCCCTCGCGCGCGTACGTGCCGGGCGAGCCGCTGACGGAGTGCTACGCGGCGCGCGCGGAGCGGTTCCCGGACAACTCCGTGGACATGGGGACCGGGTACGACTGCTTCGACACGCTCTCGCACACCGCGGACCCCCGGATCGGGGGCGCGCAGCGGGCCCACCGGCAGCTGCTGGGGAACGCGCTCGCGGAGCAGGGTTTCGTGAACCTGCCGGAGGAGTGGTGGCACTTCACCTTCAGGCCGGAGCCGTTCCCGAGCACGTTCTTCGACTTCCCGGTGGCACGGAGGTCGGTGGCCGGCCACTGACGCCTTTCGCCCGTGGGGCTGCCGTGCCACACTTCTGACGCTTCGTCAGATCAGTCTCGGCAGCGGGCACGGGAGGCCTCGATGGCACGGACGCGCACACCGGTGGTGGCCGGGTGGTTCACCGACGACACCGTCCCGGAGGCGGAGTTCCGGCTGCTCGGGACGCGGTGCACGGCCTGCGCGTCGGTCTTCTTCCCGCGGGCGGACGACGGGTGCCGCAATCCGGTCTGCCCGGGCGGCGGCGAGCAGCTGGAGCACCCGCTCTCGCGGCGCGGCCGGGTCTGGTCGTACACCGACGGGCGCTACCGGCCGCCCGCCCCGTACGTCTCCGATCCGGCGGCGCCCTGGGAGCCGTACACCCTCGTGGCCGTGGAGCTGGCGGACGAGGCCATGGTCGTCCTCGGGCAGGCCTCCCCCGGGGTGACGACGGCCGATCTCGAGGTCGGGACCGAGGTCGAGCTGGTGCCCGGCGTCCTGAACGAGGACGACGACCACGTCTGGACCACCTGGAACTGGCGGCCCGTCGCACGGGAGGAGCGGTCGTGAACGACATCGCGGTCCTCGGGGCGGGGATGCACCCGTGGGGCAAATGGGGTCGGAGCTTCATCGCATACGGGACGGCCGCCGCCCGTGCCGCGCTCGCGGACGCCGGTCTCGACTGGACGGACGTGGGCTCCGTCGTCGGGGCGAACACCCTGCGCTGCGGATACCCGGGCCAGGTGGCCGGCGCGACCTTCGCCCAGGCCCTCGGCTGGCAGGGGGCACGGGTGACCAGCGTGTACGCGGCCTGTGCCTCGGGTTCCCAGGCCATCGCGACCGCCCGGGCCCAGATCCTGGCGGGGCTGGCGGACGTGGTCCTGGTGGTCGGCGCGGACGCGACGCCCAAGGGCTTCCTCGCCCCGGCGGGCGGCGAGCGCCCCGACGATCCGGACTGGCTGCGGTTCCGGATCCTCGGGGCCACCAACCCCGCGTACTTCGCCCTCTCCGCGCGCCGCCGGATGGCCCTGTACGGGGACACGCCGGAGGACTTCGCCCGGGTGAAGGTGAAGAACGCGGCGGCCGGCGCGCTCAACCCGCTGGCCCGCTACCGCGCGCGCGTGAGCGCCGAGGAGGTCGCCGCCTCGGCCGTCGTCGCCGACCCGCTGCGGCTCCTGGACATCTGCGCCACCTCGGACGGGGGCGCGGCTCTCGTGCTGTCCGGCATGGACTTCGCGCGTGCCCACGGGCACCCCGATCCGGTGCGGATCCGGGCCGTGTCGACGGTCTCCCCCGTCTACCCGAAGGCGGTGCTGGACCTGCCGGACATCGCGACGGACTCGGCGGCGGCGGTCCCTCCCGCCGCGCAGCCCTTCCGCGCCTCCATAGCGCGGGCCGCCTACGAGGAGGCCGGGATCGGTCCCGAGGACCTGTCCCTCGCGGAGGTGTACGACCTGTCGACCGCTCTGGAACTGGAGTGGTACGAGGACATCGGGCTGTGCGCGGCCGGCGAGGGGGCCAAGCTGCTGCGGGAGGGGGCGACCGCGCTCGGCGGGCGGGTGCCGGTCAACACCAGCGGCGGGCTGGCGTCGTTCGGGGAGGCCGTGCCGGCCCAGGCGATCGCCCAGGTCTGCGAACTGACCTGGCAGTTGCGGGGTACGGCGGGCGAGCGGCAGGTGCCCGGGGCGCGGGCCGGGATCACCGCGAACCAGGGGCTGTTCGGTCACGGATCGGCCGTGGTGGCGGTCCGCTGAGGTGGGCCGGGGACTCCCGGCCCACCGTGGTCAGGGTCCGACCGTCGCGTGGCTGCGGTCCGCCAGGACGAGCGCGTGCTCGACGACGGCGACGAGGACGTTCTTCACGGACTCGCGGTCCCGCGCGTCGCACATCACGAGCTCCACCTCGGGGTCGAGGTCCAGGGCCCCGCGGACGCTCTCCGCCGGGAACCTGCGGGCGCCCTCGAAGCAGTTGACCGCGACCGTGAACGGGATGCCGCGCCGTTCGAAGTAGTCGATGGCGGCGAAGCTGTCCTCCAGGCGGCGGGTGTCCGCGAGGACGACCGCGCCCAGCGCGCCCTGGGCCAGCTCGTCCCAGAGGAACCAGAAGCGGTCCTGGCCCGGCGTTCCGAACAGGTACAGGACGAGGTCCTCGCGCAGGGTGATCCGGCCGAAGTCCATGGCGACCGTCGTGGTCGTCTTGGCCTCGACGCCGTGCAGGTCGTCGACGGGCCGCCCCGCCTCGCTGAGGACCTCCTCGGTCCGCAGCGGCCGGATCTCGCTGACCGCGCCCACCATCGTCGTCTTGCCGACCCCGAACCCGCCCGCGACGAGGATCTTCAGGGTCACCGGCTCGACGTACGACCTCTTGCGGCTAGAGCGCCCGAAGGCCATTGATCACCTCGCGGAGAATGCTCACGTCCGGCAGCTCGGCCGGCGGAACGGGGCGGGTCACATGGACGAGTTCGTCCTCGACGAGGTCGCCGACGAGGACCCGGACCACCCCGACGGGGAGATCGAGTCCTGCGGCGAGCTCGGCGATCGACTGGGGCTGCTCGGAGCAGCGTTCGACGATCTCCACGTGCTCGGGGGAGAGCGTCTGGTCCCGGCCGGGGTCGTCGGCGGCGGGCTCGGGCACGACCACCGCGATCAGGTCGAGCCGGTGGCGGGTGGCGGCGCTCGTCCGGCCGCGGGTCATCGCGTACGGACGGACCACGGGTCCGGCCTCGTCGTCGAACCAGTGGTGGGGGGCCTGGCCCGCGCTCTGGTCCTGCTCCGTGTGCCGGTTCTCCTGGTTCAGCTGGTTCCGCTCGGCTGCGTCACTCATGCCGTCCCACTCACCCTCCCGCGGGCAGACCGGTCCGGGGTGCCGTCGCGAGGTGGGCCCCGACCCGCTTCACCATCAGCGTCATCTCGTAGGCGACCTGGCCGACGTCGGAGTCGGCGTCGGCGAGCACGGCCAGGCAGCTGCCGTCGCCGGCGGCCGTGACGAACAGGAAGGCGTCCTCCAGCTCGACGACGGTCTGGCGGACCTTGCCCGCCTCGAAGTGGCGGCCGACGCCCTTGGCGAGGCTGTGGAAGCCGGAGGCCACGGCGGCCAGGTGCTCGCCGTCCTCCCGGGTCAGGTCCTGGGAGGCGCCGGTGGGGAGGCCGTCGCTGGAGAGCACCAGGGCCTTCCGGATGGAGGCGACGCGCTGCACGAGCTCGTCGAGGAGCCAGTTCAGCTCGCCGTTTCCGGAGGTGGTGCTGGGTGCTGCGGCGTTCGGTGCGGTCATCGACCGTCCCCCTCGGGTGTCGTTCCAGGTGCTGCTGTCGGGTCGTCAGGGTCGGCGGTGTGCTGCCGTCCGCGCTGCCAGCCGCGCTGCATGGCGGCCATGCGGGCGCGTACCTCCTCGGCGTCGCGCTCGAAGGAGTCGGCGTCCGCGGGTGCGGCGGCGCCGCTCGCACGCGTGTCGGCGCGCTCGGCCGGGCCGTCCGTGGCGCGCAGCTGGGGCGCGAGGCTGGCCTGGCGGACGCGGCGGGGCAGTCCGCCGAACGGCTCGGGGGTCTCCGGCGGTACGGGGACGAGGGTCGGGCCGGTTCCCCGCGGGGCGAGGGGCGGACCGTGCCTGCGGCCCGTGCCGGGCGGGGGGACGGGCTGGTCGCCCGGACGTCCGGTGCCGCCGGGGGGCACCGGGCGTTCGTCCCGGCCGCCGTGGGCGTGGTGTCCGGGGGCGTCCGGCGTCCGGCCGGTGCCGTCGGTCACCCGCCCCGGGGCGGGGTGCGCGCGGCCGGTGGTCGCGGGGTCCGCGTCGGGGACCGGGTGCGCCCGGTCGGCGCCGCGGCGCCGGTCCGGTCCGTCGGTGCCGCGGTCGTGGCCGTCCGCGGCTCGGCCCCGGTCCGGTGCGTCGAGGCGGCGGCCGTGGTCCACGACGAGGGTCGGGGTGCGGCGGCGCGGCAGCGGGACGGGCTCGGTGGTCGCGGCGTCGGCGGTCTTGTCCTCGTCGCCGTGGTCCCCCGGCCGGTCGGGGGCCTGCTGGTGCTGCTCGCCCGCGGGGGCGAGTCCGGCCCGGCGGCTCCGGGGCCGGAAGAGGCCGCCGCGTTCGCTCTCGGTGTCGAGGAGGTCCGCCGCGCCGTCGAGGAGCACGTCGTACTCCTCGCTGCCGAGCGGGCCCTCCAGTTCGACGGGTCCGTCGAGGGGGGCGGGCGTCCCGGTGACGTCCGGGACCCTGGCGAGCGCGGGGCGGCGGCTCGGCAGGACGCCGTCGGCGGCGGTCTCCGGGTCGGCCGGGCCGGGGCGCTCCAGGGTCTTGCGGTCGAGGCGGAAGCCGGCGCCCTGGGTCTCGGGGGCGTCGGTGAGCAGTGCGGCCGGGATGAAGACGACCGCGGTGGTCCCGCCGTACGGGGAGGTCTGGAGCGAGACGCGGACGTTCTGGCGCTGGGCGAGCCGGCTGACCACGAAGAGGCCGAGCCGGTCGGTGTCCGAGAGCTCGAACTCGGGGGTCTCGGCGAGCCGGAGGTTGGCGTCGAGCAGGGCGTCGGGGTTCATGCCGAGGCCGCGGTCGTGGATCTCCAGGGTGAAGCCGTTGGCGACCCGCTCGCCGAGCACCTGCACTGCGGTGTGCGGGGGTGAGAACACCGTGGCGTTCTCCAGGAGTTCGGCGATGAGGTGGGTGAGGTCCGCGACGGCGGGACCGCCCACGCCGAGGCGCGGGAGGCGGCGGACCTCGATGCGCTCGTAGTCCTCGACCTCGGCGACGGCGGCGCGGACCACGTCCATGAGCTGGACGGGCTTGCGCCACTGCCGGGAGGGCGCGGCGCCGGAGAGGATGACGAGGCCCTCGGCGTGCCGGCGCATGCGGGTGGTGAGGTGGTCCAGCCGGAAGAGGTCGGCGAGCTCGTCGGTGTCCTCGGTGCGCCGTTCCATGGTGTCGAGGAGGGTGAGCTGGCGGTGCAGGAGGACCTGGTTGCGGCGGGCGAGGTTGACGAACACCTCGGAGACGCCGCGCCGGAGCTCGGACTGCTTGACCGCGGCCTCGACGGCGGCGCGCTGGAGGGTGTTCAGCGCCTGGCCGACCTGGCCGACCTCGTCCGGGCCGTAGCCGAGGTGGGGCACCTCGGTGCCGACGTCGACCTGTTCGCCGGCGGCGAGCCTGCGCATCACGCTGGGCAGTCGTACGCCGGAGACCTCCTGGGCCTCCTTCTGGAGGCGGCGGAGGTCGCGGACGAGGTCGCGGCCGATGCGGACGGAGATGACGATGGAGGCGAGCAGGGCGAGGAAGCCGACGACCCCGGCGACGCCGGCCTTGAGCAGGACGCTGTAGGCGGCGGGCTGGACGCGGTCCTGATAGCGGTCGCCGGCCGCGGTGTTCTCCCTGGCCAGGTCGTCGAGGACGGGGCTGGCGTTGTCCTGCCAGTAGGCGGGGGTGACGGCACGCGGGTCGTCGGTGGGGCCCTGTTCGATGATCGCGTTCTCGGCGGTGCGCAGCGGCTGGCTGGCCGGGCTGCGCCAGTACTTCTCGAAGCGGTTGCGCTCGGCGGCCGGCAGGAGTTCGAGGTTGACCTCGTAGAACAGCTTCCGGTTGGCGACGAGGTCGGATATCGCCCGGATCTCCTGGGCGGTGACGCGGTCCGCGACGAGCGCGGACAGGACGAGTGCGTCCTCGCGGGAGAGCAGTTCACGCGCGCGGGTGATGCCGACGAGGGCGCGGCCCTGCTTGTCCATCTCCACGTTCTCGAGGGCGTGGAGGGTGACGAGGAAGCTGTAGCAGGGGTCGACGAGCCGGTTGTAGAACTCCAGCGCCTGCATGCGGCCGATGTCGCGCTCCTCCACGGAGCGGCGCAGGGAGGTGAGGCCCTCCAGGGCTTCCAGGAGGGAGCCGAGCCGCTGGGCGGTGACGGGCCGCATCTCCTCGCGGACGCCGGGGTCGGCGGCGTTGGCGCGGATCCGGGCGATCTGACGGTCGGTCGCCCTGCGGGTCTCCTTGAGGGAGCTGAGCGTGTCGGTGCCGCGGGGGTCGGCGAGGTAGACGAGGGACTGGCGCCGTTCGAGCTGGATGACCCGGGCGGTGTCCTCCAGGGGGTAGCCGACCTTGTCGACGATGTAGCCGACGTCGAGGAGTTGGTCGGCCTCGCGTCCGGTGAGGACGGTGGAGAAGCCCCAGAGGCAGGTCAGGGAGACGAGCGGTACGAGCAGCAACGCCACGATCTTCCGGCGGATGGACTTCCCGCGAAAGCGCATGGCCTCCCCCAGCTCGGCCTCCGTGTCCCCGGAGGTCCTTCACGTTCGTGACGTCCGGCGTCAACACGCGGCGTCAACCTTGAGATTCAACAAACGGCGGCGCGAGCCTACTACTGCATCACGGCCATCCCGAAGGCATGTCCGGGCTATTTTCAGCCTGTCGAGTGAGTCTTGATCATGAGATGTCCGGGTATTCGGGGAGTTGGGGTTGGTCAATGTGGCGTAGGACACCTGACGATGCGCCATTTCTCCGGCCTGCGGAGATGGCTGGAATTATGTGTTCCGGCCCCCTCCCGCTCCTGTTCGTCCCCGATTCCCGCTCATGTTCGTCCCCGATCGGACGAAACCTTTTCCCTCACTCGTGCGTCATTAAGTACGGGGTGGACTCTGTCCGTGTATAGGCGCTCAAGACGGGCAGACGCTCCTGGAGTCGGTCAGTGGTGGGGAGTGACAGGACAATGGAACACGAGGCGCGGTCGTCAGGGCAGTTGTGGGTGGAGGACGAGCGGGCACGCCGGCGCATGCCGGACCCCGTGCGCACCGCCGCCGTACGGGCCGTGATGATCACATCGGTGACGCTCATCCAGGCGGTCGTGGCGTTCTTCAGCTCCGTGACGGGCTCGTGGCTGGCGTTCCCGGTGACCGTCACCGCGGTGGTCTCCACCGTGGTGGCCACCTGGAGCGTGCTCGACGTCTGGATCACCCGTCAGGTGTGGCGCCAGCGCAACGGCGTGGTGTCGGAGCCCAGCAGCGCGGCCCGGCCGCCGATCCGCGCGAAGCGCGAGGAGGAGCGGGCGGAGGCGGCCTCGCTGCCCGAGGCGGCCTGAGCCTTCGAGGAGAAGCGACAACGGTGAGTGGCCGGGCCCCCTTTCGAGGGGGCCCGGCCACTCACCGTTGTGCCGGGGTCGGTCCCGACCCGCCCGACGCCTCCTAGGGGGACACCGTCGCGCCCGGGTCGTCGGCCGTGTGCCGGCGGAACATCCTCGTCGCCGTGATCTCCCCGTGGATCGTCTCCCCCTCGGCCGCCGTCTGCGGAAGGCCCGGGCGCAGGTGCTCCTCCACGCTGATGTACTTCAGGCCGGCCCGCAGGTCGGCGTCGTTGCGCAGCCGGATCACCAGCGGGAACTCCGCGAGCGCCGTCGTGTCGAAGAGGCCCGTCGTGTAGAGGAGCTGCACGCCCAGCGCGTCCGACACGGCCCGCTGGAGCTCCAGGAGGTAGGTGGCGTTCGCGCGGCCGATCGGGTTGTCCAGGAACAGCGTGCCCGCGTGCCGGTGCTTGTCCCGGCCCCGGTCGTTGGAGCGGAGCGCCGCCATCGTGCAGTACAGGGCGATGGCCGCGGTGAGCAGCTGCCCGCCGGAGAAGACGTCGCCCATCTGCCCGACGGGCACCCGCTCGGCGCGCAGCACCGCGTCCGGCTTGAGGATCTCGACGGAGACCCCCTTGGGTTCGAGGGCCGCCTGGACCCCGCGGAGCAGCAGGGACATGCCGTCGCGGCGAAGGTCGGAGTTCTTCCTGACGGCCGCGCGGGTCGCCTCGTCGACGACCTCGCCCAGCCGCTCGGCGAGGGTGGCCTGGTCGGGCTCCTCGAAGCGGATCCGCAGGAACTCCTGGCCCGACCACTCGCCGAGGCCCTCGGGGAGCCGGGAGAGCCGCTGCGCTGAACGGAGCGTCGCGAGCGAGGACTCCACCAGGCCCCGCAGCCGGTCGACGATGGAGTCGCGGTTGCGCTCCAGCTGCTCCAGCTCGTCGGTGAGGACCCGCAGCCGGGGCGCGAAGGCCTCGGCCCACTTCGCGGCGTGCTCGGGCAGCGCGGAGGCGGGGAGTTCGCGGATCTGCTGGCGGGCCGGGGTGCGGACCTGCTCGTAGCGGGTGGAGTTGGCGTGGCGTACGAGGATGTCGCTCGCCTCGCGGACGGCCGCGTCGGCCGACGACAGCTCCGCCGTGCAGGCGCGCAGGGCGCGGCGCGCCTCGCCGGCCGTCGTACGGGCCTCCTCCAGGCTGCCGGGGTACGGCTCGGCCTCCTCCCGCTCCTCGTCCGCGTGGTCGCGGAGCAGGTCCCGCAGCAGGGCGGAGGTCTCGTCGAAGCCGCCCCCGGCGTCCTCGGCGGCCCGGTGGTCGCGGAGCAGCCGGGTGTGGGCGGCGCGGGCCGCCTCCAGGGCGTCGGTGCGGGCGGCGAGCTCGGCGGTGGCGGTGCGCAGCAGGGCCTGGGCGCGGTCGGCGTCGGCGGGGACGAGGTCCTCGGGCAGCTCGGTGTGCCGCTCGCCGTCCTCGGGGGCGAGCCGCTCGGCCTCGCCGCGCAGGCGTCCGAGCTTCTCGCTGGCCTCCGACGCCCGCGTCTCCAGCATCTGGACGAGGGCCTCGGCGCGGGCCGCGGCGGCCTGCCGGGAGGGGCCGTCGGCGCCGTCGGTGGACTCCAGGAGCTGCTCGGCGCGGGTGCGGACCTTGTTGGTGAGGCGGTCGAGTTCGGCGAGGGCGGCGGACTCGTCGCCCTCGGCGCGGGCCTGCTCGGCGCGCAGGTCGGCGCCGACGCCGACCTTCTCGTACAGCTGGGACGCGGCCCGGTAGGCCTCGCGCAGGGTGGGCAGCGCGGCGCGGGGCGGCGGGGTGTCGCTCTCCGGAAGGGTGTCGGGGGCGCCGGCGATCTCGGCGCGCTCGGCCCGCAGGGCGCGGGCGGTGCGGTGGGCGTCGTCGGCGGAACGCTGGGCCGCGCGGCGGTCCTCGTCCGCGGCCCGCGCGCGGTCCAGGCAGGTCTGGGCGCGGGCCTCCGCCTCGGTGGCGTCGTCGGCGAGTTCGCGGAGCTTGGCCTGCCAGGCGGACCGCTCGCGCAACCGGAAGGCGAGGCCCGCCAGGGCGTCGGCGACGCGGCGGGCGCGCTGGGCGGCCTCCTGGCGCTCGTCGCGCACCTGGGCGGCTTCGGCGGCGGTCTCGTCGGCCTCGGCGCGCGCGGTGCGGGCCTCTTCCAGGGTGGCGGTGGCGGCTTCGGCGGTCTCACGCGCGGTCGTGGCGACGGCGGCGAGCTCGGCGAGCATCCCGGGCGGGCAGTCGGCGCGCCAGGAGCCGATCCGGGCCGCGAGGGAGCGGTCTCCGGCGAGGCGGGCGGCGAGGGCCCGGATCTCCTCGTCGCGTGCGGCGGCGCGGGCGCGCAGGGCGTGCCGCTCCTCGTCGGCCGCGTGCTCGTCGTGCATGGCCGGGTTCGGCGGGACGAGGAAGACGCCCGTGTCGTCGCCGGTGCTCGGGACGGGTACGGGGGCGAGGAGGGCGGCGGCCGTGCCGACGGCGACGGCGGAGCGGGGCAGCAGGGCCGCGGTGCCGAGGACCTCGCGGGCGCGCCCGTACGAGACGGGGTCGGTGATGACGACGCCGTCGACCAGCTCGGGGCGGGCGGCGAGGACGCGCGCGTGGTCGACGGGGTCGACGGCCTGGGCGAGGTAACGCCAGCCGGGGAGGGCGGGGATGCCGTGCTCGCCGAGGTACTCGACGGTGGCGAGGACGTCGGGTCCCGGGGGCAGCAGGCCGCCGTCGCCGAGGGCGCCGAGGATGCGGGAGTCGTCGGCCGCGGCGGTGCGCAGGTCGAAGAGCTGTCGCTCGGCGGAGGTCACGGCCTGGTCGAGCATGCCGCGGAGCTCGTCGGCGTACCGGTCGAACTCGGTGACGGTGAGCGGGCCCTGGGGCTCCCCGGCGGCCTCCGCTCCCGTGTCCTCGCCGGTGTGGCTGCCGGGGGCGGCGGCGCGCTGCCCGGGCAGGGGCGAGCCGGCGGCGGGCCGGGCGGGTCCGGTGGACGGCAGGCTCAGGAGCTCGGCGAGCCGCTGCTCCCCGGCGAGGAACTCGGCGGCGCGGCGCTCGGCGTCGTAGGCGTTCCCTGCGGCCTCGGCGGCGTCCGAGGCGCGGGCGGCGGCGAGTTCGGCGCGGGCCTCGGCCCCGGCGGCCTCGCGGGCGCGGTCCGCCGCCGTGCGGGCGGCCTCGCGTGCGGTGTCCCAGGCGGCGACCGTCGTCTTCTCGGCGTCGCTCGCGGCGAGCGCGGCGCGAGCGGGGTCGGCGTCGGGCGCGGTGTCGTCGAGCCAGCCGGCCCGTACGGCCTCGGAGGTCTCCTGCTCGACCTCGGCGAGGCGCTGGCGGAGGTGTCCGGCCTCGCTGCGGGCCCGCTGGGCCTCGGTCGCGGCGGCGGTGGCGTCGCGGTGGGCGGTCTCGCCGACCTCCTGGAGGGCGGTGGAGCGCTCCTCCTCCTCGGCCGCGTGCCGCTCGCCCTCCTCGGCGGCGGCGGAGAGGGCCCGTACGAGGTCGGCGGCGGCCTCGGCGCGGGCCGCGAGGGCCGGGGCGGCGTCCCGCTCGGCCTCGCGGATCGCCGCGGCCACGCGCGCGGAGCGGTCGCCCGCGGCGCGGTGGCGCAGCACGACCTCGGCCGCCTGCCAGGCGGAGTGCACCGTGCGGGCGTCGGTGAGTTCACGGCGCTGGGACGCGGCGCCCTTCTCGGCGGCGGTGAGTGCCAGGGAGGCGTGCCGGTAGGCGAGTTCGGCGGCGATGAGGGCGGCGCGCCCGCGCGCGGTCTCGGCCTCGGCGACGGCGTGGCCGGCGGAGGTGACCTGCTGGGCGAGTTCGGCTCCGCGGGCTCGTTCCACGCCGGCGCGGGCGGAGAGCCGGCGGGCGAGGGTCCGGGTGCGGCGCTCGGCCGCCGTGTGGACGTCGCGCGCGGTGGAGCGGGTTCCGGCCGCCTCGACGATCCGGTTGAGGAGGTCCACGGAGCCGGCCGTGAAGTCGCGCTCGGCGGTGAGCTCGGCGCGGCGGCCGAGCTTGTTGCCGAAGCCTCCGACGAGGTCGGCGAGGCCGTCGGTGTCCCGGGTGTCGGTGACGGCGCGCAGCAGCAGGTCGGTGAAGTCGGAGTCCTTCTTGACCGCGAAGAGGCCGGCGGCCTCGCCCTCGTCGGCGTTCATCTCGCGCTGGTAGCGGAAGAGTTCGGGGTCGAGTCCCAGGTCGCCGAGGTGCTCGTTCCAGCGGTCGTGGATCTCCTCCCAGAAGACCTCCAGGTGCGGGTACGCCTTGCCCGCCTCGGTGATCGCGTCCCGGAAGCCCTTCATCGTGCGGCGGCGGCCGGTGGCGCCCGAGGCGCCCTCGGCGGGGGCACGGACGGACGTGGCCTCGGCGACAGGGAGGTTGTCCAGGCTGAGGCCGGGACCGGGACGGAACGAGTACCAGGCCTCGGCGAACTTCCGCGGGTCGGACGAGACCTGCCGGCCGCGCCACTCGCTGGCCTTGCCGACGACGACGAGTTCGCCGGTGAGGGTGTGCTGCCACTCCAGGGCGACGTGCCCGCAGTCGTCGGCGAGGAGGAACTTGCGCAGGACGCCGGAGCTGGCGCCGCCCAGGGTGTTGCGGTGGCCCGGGAGCATGACCGAGAAGATCAGCTTGAGGAGGACGGACTTGCCGCCGCCGTTCTCCAGGAAGAGCACGCCGGCGGGCGCGGGGCGGCGCGGCGGGCCGACCGGCTCCTCCTCGAAGAACTCCGCCTGGGTGGGGGCGGGGTGGGGCACCGGCGCGCCGACCCCGCGCAGGTCCAGGACGGTGTCGGCGTAGCGCGCACCGGCGGGACCGATGGAGTACAGGCGGACCCGGGACAGCTCGTACATGGCGAGGGACTCTCGTGCTCTCGTGCTCGGGAAGAACGGTTACGCGGGGCGGTGCGGGACGGTGGCGCGGGCCGGCGGTGCCGGGGGGTGCGCGCGGGCGGCGGGGCCGCGGGGCGCCCTCACGCGCGCGGTGGCGCGTGGAAGGGCAGACCCGCGTCGGCCGCGATCTCCAGGTCGTCGCCCTGCGGCGGCGGCAGGAGGGTCGCGGAGCCGTCGCTGACCGGGACGACCCCGAGGTCGAGGAGTTCCGCCATGGCGGCCGAGCCGGCCATGTCGCGGACCTGGAGCTGGTAGCGGGCGGTGGTGCGGTAGGAGCCGCCGCCCTCGTCGCCGGTGCGCTGGAGGAAGCCGGAGTCGGTGAGGAAGGCGGCGGCCTTGCCGACGATGCCGGTGGTGGATCCGGCGAGGCGGCGGGCGTCCTTCGTGGCGCCGGTGGCGCTGCGGCGGGCGTAGATCCGCCAGGCGGCCTCCAGGCCGGGGGCGTCGGACGCCGGGTCGGTGTTCTCGCCCTGCTCCTCCGCGCGCTGCTCCAGCCGGTGGCACGCCTGGCGGACGAACGCGTCCACGCCGTTGACGGTGAGCCGGCCGATGTACGCGTCGTCCGCGAGGTCCTCGGGCCGGGGGAAGGCCATGGCGGCGACGGCGAGGTGGGCCAGGCCGTGCAGGAAGCGGTCGGCGGAGTCGGTGGAGGCGCGGCGCGCGTAGTCGCCCATGCGGACGGCGAAGACGGAGTCCTCGTCGGCGGTGACGGCCATCCCCGCGCGCGGGGACACCTCCAGGACGATCAGTCCGAGGCCGGTCGCGACGGCGTCCGCGAGCCGCGCGAAGGCGGGGTCCTCGCGGTAGCGGCGGAGCAGCTCCGCGTACTCCGCGTCGCGGGCGGGGAGCAGCTTGGGCTGGAGGCCGAAGGAGACGAGGCGGGCCGCGTCGGAGGCGTCGGCGGGGGTGACGCCGCCGCCCGTGGGGGCGGCCGGGGGCTGCGGGGGCTCCGGCTCGCCCCACGCGTCGGCGTACTCGGCGTGGGTGTCGCTCACGGCTGGGGCTCCTCGGTACGGCTCTCGGTCGGTGGGGGGACTGCGGGGGCGGTGGGGCGGGGTACGGGCAGCGGGACCGGGGTGACCGCCGCCGGGCGCTCTCCGGCGCCGGGGTGGGCGG
The DNA here is from genome assembly GCF_043081085.1 of Streptomyces sp. NPDC014891. Taxonomy (NCBI): domain Bacteria; kingdom Bacillati; phylum Actinomycetota; class Actinomycetes; order Kitasatosporales; family Streptomycetaceae; genus Streptomyces; species Streptomyces sp. NPDC014891. Next base: position 26,101 of record NZ_JBIBWF010000006.1, read on the forward strand.
CGGGTGCGCTCCCGGGGTCCGCGAGGCGTACGGGACGCACGGACGGGGTGCCGGTGCGCCGGTCGGGCGTCACGCGGGCCGGCGGGGGCACCGCCACGACGCCGAAACGGGGCGGTCTGCCGGGCGTGCTCGGGGTCGGGGCGTCCGTTCCGGTCCGCCCCGGAGTCGGGGCGTCGACCCGGACGGGGCGGAGTCGCGGGCCGGGGGCGGTGGCGTCCGGCTCGCGGGGCTGCGGCGCGGTCCCGGACTCCGGGGCCGGCCGCGGCTCGCCGGTCGGCTCGGGCTCCTGGTGCTGAGCCGGCCCGGCCTCGGGCTCCCGCGCCTGCGTCGGCCCGGCCTCGGGCTCCCCGTCCTGCGTCGGCTCCGGTCCGGCCGCGCGGGGCGGTGGTCCCGGCAGGCGGGGCGCGGCGGGCGGGGTGTGCGCGTCGCGGGCCTCCGTGAGGCCGGAGGCGGCGGCGTCCAGCACGGCGCGGTCGACGTCGGCGGCGTTCGCCGCGTCGGCACCGGCTGCGGCACCGTCCAGGGGCGCGGCGTCCACGACGACGGCGCTCACGACGGCGGCGTCCGAGGAGGCGCCACCCACGACGACAGCGTCCCCCACCGTGCGGTCCACGGGCGCGGCTTCCCCGGCTGCCTTCTCCTCGGAGGTGAGGACGGCCGTCGGGACGGGCGGGACGAGGGTCACGAGGCCTCCGTGCGGCCGGCGGCCATGCCCGCGGCGTCGAGCAGGGCCGTACCGACGACGAGGTCGGCGCCGCCGAACTCGGGGTCGTCGAGCGGGGTCCCGTCGTCGACGGCGAAGAGCAGGCGCTCCTCGCCCTGGCGGTAGGCCGTGCCGACCGGCGGGCTCGCCGCGTGGACCGCGAGGAGGGCCACGAGGTACGGCAGGTCGGCGTCGAGCTCGCGGGCCTCGGCCAGCAGACCGGAGAGGCGCCGGGGCGCGTCGTGCTCCAGGTCGAGCAGGCGCATGGCGTTCGCGAGCTGCTCCTCGCTGAAGCGGGAGTCGTCCGGGGTGGCGATGAGGTCGGGCTCGGGCATCTCGGCGCCGAGGTGCTCGCGCTCCACGGGCGGGGTCAGGAGCAGGTCGACCAGGTCGCCGAGGCGGACCGAGGCCGGGGTCCGCAGGCCGGTGCCGCGGGCGAAGAACGCGTCGGTGACCCGGGCGGCCTGCTCGACGGGGAGCGGCAGGGTCGGCGCCACCAGCTGCCCGTACAGGTCGAGGCCGGTGTACGACGTGGGCGCGGCGAAGGCCTGCCGGTCCTGCTCGGCGCGGAAGAGGGGCCCGGCGTCCAGGAGGCGGGACTGGAGCTGGGTGTGGCGCCGGATGCAGTCCTTCACTATGTCCACGAGCTCGGCGGCGCGCCGCTTGTGCTCGGCCGTCTTCGCGTCGGACGCGGCCTCGGCCTCGTCACGGGCCTTGCGGATGTTGGTGAGGATCGCGTTCTCGTGGCGGTAGCGGTCGGCGACGTGGTCGAGCGCCTCGGCGATCATGTCCGGCACGGTCTGGAGCCAGTCCACCGCGCGGACGTTGCGCCGGGTGGCCTCCAGGGTCTTGCGGAGCGTCTCGGCGTACTGGACGGTCCGGTACCGGGCCTGCTCGGCGGCGAGCTGGGCGTCGGCGAGGCGGCCCCGGTTGATGAGGACCTCCAGCTTCACCTCGGCGGCGATCTGGGCGCTGGTGACGTCGGTGTCGAGCGCGCCGACCAGGACGTTGACCGCCTCGTCGGTGGTCCGGAGGTAGACGCCGCCGCCGTATCCCGGGACCTCCTCGATGAGTTTGAAGTCGTAGTCCCTGCGGACGTAGACGCCGTCGGTGCCGAAGGTGCCGTAGACGGCGCGGAAGCCGCGGTCGACGCTGCCGACGTTGATCAGGTTCTCCAGGACCCAGCGGGCCACGCGCTCGTGCTCGGCGGCGGGGCGGTCGGGGGCCTGGGCGGCGACGCGGGGCAGCAGCCGGGCGACGATCTGCTCGTGGTCGGCGCCGGTGTCGAAGTCCATGTTCAGCGTGATGAGGTCGATGGCCGAGAGGGCCACCTCCGCCATCGCGTAGACCGTGTACTCCCCCGCCAGGTTCGCCTTGCGGGCGTCCAGGTCGTGCAGGGGGGCGGTGCACGCGAGCGCGCGGAGGCGCCGCGCGAGCCCTTCGTCGGCGGCCGGGCCCTGCGCGGGCCGCGGCCCCGCGCTGAGCTGGGGCGGAGCGAGGTCCGTCGAGGCAGGCGAAGTCACGGTGGACAGATTAGGTCCTCGAACTGACAACGGTCGAAACGGCGCAGATGCGACCGGCCTCTCCCCGGGCTCCGGGCGGTCGGGCCGGCGGCTCCGGCGGTCAGCCCCGCGGGGCCTTCGGGGCGTCGACGGCCCGGGCGTACGCGGCGGCGACCCGGTCGCGGGAGTCGTCGAGGTAGCGGGCGAGGAGCCGCTCGGCCGTCGTCCGGTCCCCGGCCCGCAGGGCGTCCAGGATCTCGCGGTTCCGCGCCAGGAACGGCTCGTGCAGGGAGCGCGGGTCGTCGACCATGTGGAACGCGAGGCGGAGCTCGGCGAGGACGCCCCGCATCAGCTCGTCGGTGCGGGCGCTGCCCGCCAGGGCGACAAGCTCGCGGTGGAAACGGATGTCGGCCGTGGCGGCGCCGGGCCAGTCGCCCACGAGCGCGGCGCGTTCGCCGTCCGCGACGGCTGCGGAGAGGGCGCCGAGGGCGTACGGGGGCCGGCCGAGGCCGCGGACGACGGCGCACTCGACGAGGCGGCGGGTCCGGTGGATGTCGTCCACGTCGTCGACCGCGAGGACCCGGACGAAGACGCCCCGGTTCAGCTCGTGGACGAGCAGGCGCTCGCGGGAGAGCAGCCGGAAGGACTCCCTGAGGGTGTTGCGGGACACGCCGAGCGCGCCCGCGATGCCCTCCTCGGAGAGCCGGGTGCCGGGCGGGAAGTACCCCTCGGCCACCCGGTTCCGCAGGATGTCCGCGACCCGCTCCGCCGTGCTGGTGCGGCCGAGCAGCGCACGGTCGTCGGCAAGGTCTCCGGCTTCGCTCGCGGTCACGGCGCTCCTTGTCGGATCGTTCAACAATCCTCTACCTTGACGGCATCGTACGGTCCCCGTGCCGCGCCCCGGCACTCCCCCTGCTGCGAGGTGCAGATGCGCACGCCCCCGGACCAGAGCCCGGCCGAGGCCCTGATCGACCTCAACGCCGACCTCGGCGAGGGCTTCGGACGCTGGACGCTCACCGACGACGAGCAGCTCCTGTCCGTGGTGACGAGTGCCAACGTCGCGTGCGGCTTCCACGCCGGGGACGCGGCGACCATGCGGCGGGTCTGCGAGCTCGCCGCCGCGCGCGGGGTGCGGATCGGGGCCCAGGTCTCCTACCGGGACCTGGCGGGCTTCGGGCGGCGCTCGATGGACGTGCCCGCGGCGGAGCTGGCCGCCGAGGTCGCGTACCAGATCGGCGCCCTCCAGGTCTTCGCACGCGCGGCGGGCGCGCGCGTGGCGTACGTGAAGCCGCACGGCGCGCTCTACAACCGGGTGGTCCGGGACGCGGAGCAGGCGGCGGCGGTGGTCGAGGGCGTGCTGCTCGCGGACCGCACCCTGCCGGTCCTCGGGCTGCCCGGTTCGCGGCTGCACGAGGCCGCGGCGGAGGCCGGACTGCCGGTCGTGCCCGAGGCCTTCGGGGACCGGGCCTACCGGGCCGACGGCACGCTGGTGCCGCGCGGGCGGGCGGGGGCGGTCGTCAGCGATCCGGAGGCGGTGGTGGAGCGTTCGGTGGCCCTGGCCCGGTTCGGCGTGGTCACCGCGGACTGCGGGAGTTCCGTCGCGGTGCGGGCCCGGTCGCTGTGCCTGCACGGCGACACCCCGGGCGCGGTGGACCTCGCCCGGCGGGTGCGGGAGCGGCTGACGGAGGCCGGCGTGCGGGTGGAGGCCTTCGCATGAGCGCGGCCGCCCCGCGCGTGCTGCGCGTGGGCGAGCGGGCCCTGCTGGTGGAGCTCGCCGGGGGTGAGGAGGCGGAGGCCTTCCACGCCGAGCTGCTGCGTCGGCGGGCGGCCGGTGCGCTGCCCCCGGTCTGCGAGATCGTGCCGGCGGCGCGCACGGTGCTGCTCGACGGGGTGGCGGAGCCGGACCGGCTCGCGGCCGAGCTGACGGGCTGGGAGGTGGCGCCGCTCCCCGCGCGCGTGGGCGGGGCGGTGGAGCTGCCGGTCCGCTACGGCGGACCCGACCTCGCCGAGGTCGCCGCGCTGTGGGGCGTGTCGGTCGAGGCGGCGGTACGGATCCACACGGCGACCGAGTTCCGGGTCGCGTTCTGCGGCTTCGCCCCGGGCTTCGGCTATCTGACGGGGCTCGGCGAGCGGTACGCGGTGCCGAGGCGGTCCACCCCGCGCACGCACGTCCCGGCCGGCTCGGTCGCGCTGGCGGGACCGTACACGGGCGTGTACCCGCGTTCCTCCCCCGGCGGCTGGCAGCTGATCGGCACGACCGACGCGGTCCTCTGGGACAGCGCGCGGGAGCCGGCCGCGCTGCTGGTCCCCGGCACCCGGGTCCGCTTCACCGCGGACGACACCCCGGGCTTCGGTGCGGACGGCACCCCGGCAGGGGGCGGACGATGACCGACCGGGCCGTCGTCGTGGTCCGGGCCGGTGCCCTGACCACCGTGCAGGACCTGGGGCGTACCGGCTACGCGCATCTCGGGGTGCCCCGCTCGGGCGCCCTCGACCCGTCGGCCGCCCGCCTCGTCAACCGGCTCGTCGGCAACCCGGAGGCCGCGGCCGTCCTGGAGACCACCGTCGACGGCTGCGCGCTGCTCCCCCGCTGCGCGGTCACCGTGGCCGTGGGCGGCGCGCCCTGCCCGGTACGGGTGGACGGGCGTCCGGCCGCCTGGGGCAGGGCGGTACGCGTCCCCGCCGGATCGGTCCTGGAGGTCGGCGCGGCCACGCACGGGCTGCGCGCGTACGTGGCGTTCGGCGGCGGGGTCGACGTCGAACCGGTCCTCGGGAGCCGCTCCACCGACCTGCTGTCCGGGCTCGGTCCGGCGCCGCTGGCGGAGGAGACGGTCCTGCCCCTGGGGCCGGACGCGGCGGCGCGCTCGGCGGAACGCGGTGCGGCCGACGCGCCCCCGTGGCCCGGCCCGCCCGGGGAGCTGGTCCTGCGGGTCCGGCTCGGGCCGCGCGAGGACTGGTTCACGGCGGCGGCGCTGCGCACCCTGACCACGCGCGCGTACCGCGTGTCCCCCACCGGCAACCGCATCGGACTGCGGCTCGACGGACCGGTCCTGGAGCGGGCCCGCCACGACGAGCCGGCCAGCGAGGGCATGGTCCTGGGCGCGGTCCAGGTGCCGCCCGACGGGCGGCCCGTGGTGTTCCTCGCCGACCACCCGACGACCGGGGGCTATCCGGTGGTCGGGGTGGTGCGGGAGGCGGACCTGGGCGCGGCGGCGCAGGCCGTGCCGGGGACTCCGGTCCGGTTCGTACGGGTGCGCTGAGGGCGCCCGGCCGCCGCGGCGGGGTCGGGCCGGGGGGAGCCGTTCCGGCCGTCACTCCTCCGCGGGCGGCGGGCCGTAGCCGCCGCCTCCGGGTGTGCGGAGGACGAGGACGTCGTCGGGCCCCACCTCGGTGGTGGCCGCGCCGCCGAGGTGCTCGACGCTTCCGTCCGCGCGTTCCACCAGGTTCTCGCCGAGAGCTCCCGGTTCACCGCCCGCCATGCCGTACGGGGGGACCCTGCGGTGTCCGGTGAGGAGGGCCACCGTCATCGGCTCCAGGAACCGGATGCGGCGCTCCACCCCGTGGCCGCCCCGCCAGCGGCCGCGGCCGCCGCCGTCCTCCCGTACCGCGAAGGCGTCCACCCTGACCGGGTGGCGCCACTCCAGGACCTCGGGGTCGGTGAGCCGGGAGTTGGTCATGTGGGTCTGGACGGCGTCGGCGCCGTCGAATCCCTCGCCCGCGCCGGAGCCGCTCGCGACCGTCTCGTAGTACTGCGTGCGCGCGTTGCCGAAGGTGACGTTGTTCATGGTGCCGGAGCCCTCGGCCTGGACGCCCAGGGCCGCGTACAGCGCTCCCGTGACGGCCTGGGAGGTCTCGACGTTGCCCGCGACGGTGGCGGCGGGCGGTTCGGGGGCGAGCATGGAGCGGGGCGGGACGCGGACCTCCAGGGGCTCCAGGCAGCCGCTGTTGAGCGGGATGTCCTCGTCGACGAGGGTCCGGAAGACGTAGAGGACGGCGGCCAGGACGACGGCCGTGGGCGCGTTGGCGTTCCCCGGCAGCTGTGCGGAGGTGCCGGTGAAGTCGAGGACGGCGGAGCGCCGTTCGCGGTCCACGCGGACGGCGACCCGGATGACGGCGCCGTCGTCGGTCTCGTAGCGGTACGCGCCGTCGTCGAGGCGGGCGACGATGCGGCGCACGGACTCCTCGGCGTTGGCGCGGACGTGCCGCATGTAGGCCTGGACGGCGTCGAGGCCGAACTCGTCGACGGCCCGGCCGAGTTCCTCGATGCCCTTCTCGTTGGCGGCGATCTGGGCGCGGAGGTCGGCGAGGTTGGTGTCCGGATCGCGGGAGGGGTGGGCGGCGCCGGTCAGCAGGGCCCGGGTCTCCGCCTCGCGCAGGTGTCCGTCCCGCACCAGCAGCCAGTTGTCGAAGAGGACGCCCTCCTCGTCGAGGGTCCGGCTGAAGGCGGGCATGGAGCCGGGGGTGATGCCGCCGATCTCGGCGTGGTGTCCGCGGGAGGCGACGAGGAAGCGGAGTTCGGTGCCCGCGTCGTCGAAGACGGGGGTCACGACCGTGACGTCGGGCAGGTGGGTGCCGCCGTGGTACGGGTCGTTGATCGCGTACACGTCGCCGGGGCGCAGGTCGGCGCCGCGGCGACGCAGGACCTCCTTGATGGACTCGCCCATGGAGCCGAGGTGGACGGGGATGTGCGGTGCGTTGGCGACGAGGTTGCCCGCGGCGTCGAAGAGCGCGCAGGAGAAGTCGAGTCGTTCCTTGATGTTGACGGACTGGGAGGTGTTCTCCAGGCGGACGCCCATCTGCTCGGCGATCGCCATGAAGAGGTTGTTGAAGACCTCCAGGAGGACGGGGTCGACGTCGGTGCCCGCGGCCACGCGCGCGGTGCGGGGGGCGACGCGGCGCAGGAGCAGGTGGCCGGTGCCGGTCGCCGCGGCCCGCCAGCCGCTGTCGACGACGGTGGTGGCGTCGGGCTCGGCGACGATCGCCGGCCCGTCCACGGTGTCGCCGGGCCGCAGGTCGGCGCGCCGGTGCAGGGCGGCGTCACGGGGTGTTCCGGCACTGAACATCCGGACGGTGACGGGTGTGGGCGCGGGCCCGTCCGCGGGGTCGTGCGGGTCGCCCGCGGAGTCGTGCGGGTCGTCCGCGGAGTCGGCGTGGACCGGTCCGTGCGGTCCCGCCCGGCCGACGGCCTCCACCGACACCGCCTCGACGACGAGCGGCCGGTCCAGGGTGAAGGCGTACCGCGTGCGGTGCAGCGCCGTGAACGCGGCCTTCATGGCGTCGGGGGACGCGAGGTCGACCTGGAGGCTCGCGTCGGTGCCCGCGTAGCGCAGGAGTACGCGCGCGTGGGTCGTGATCGCCTCGTCGGGCAGCCCGTCGGCGCGCAGCTCTGCGCGCGTGCCGTCGGCGAGTTCGGCGCAGAGGGCCGCCACGCGCGCGTGCAGTCCGGGGGTGTCGAGCCCGGCCTCGACGGACCGCTCCCGCATGGCGGTCGCGTCGGCGAGTCCGATGCCGTACGCCGAGAGCACGCCGGCGAGCGGGGGCACGAGCACGGTGTCGACGCCCAGGGCGTCGGCGACGGCGCAGGCGTGCTGGCCGCCCGCGCCGCCGAAGCTGGTCAGGGCGTACCGGGTGATGTCGTGGCCGCGCTGGACGGAGATCCTCTTGACCGCGTTGGCCATGTCGAGGACGGCGATCTCCAGGAACCCCGCGGCGACCTCCTCGGGGGTGCGGCCGCCGCCGACCTCCTGGGCGAGGGCCGTGAACCGCTCCCTCGCGATGTCGGCGTCGAGGGGCAGGTCGCCGCTCTCGCCGAACACGGCGGGGAAGTGGGCGGGCTGGACGCGGCCGAGCATGACGTTGGCGTCGGTGACCGTGAGGGGGCCGCCCCGGCGGTAGCAGGCGGGACCGGGCACGGCGCCCGCGGAGTCGGGGCCGACGCGGTAGCGGCGTCCGTCGAAGTGCAGAACGGAGCCGCCGCCCGCCGCGACGGTGTGGATGCTCATCATCGGCGCCCGCATCCGCACCCCGGCCACCTGGGTGCCGAGTTCCCGCTCGAAGGCGCCCGCGTAGTGCGAGACGTCGGTGGAGGTGCCGCCCATGTCGAGGCCGACGACCCGGTCGTGGCCGGCGAGGGCCGCGGTGCGGGCCATCCCGACGACGCCGCCCGCGGGCCCGGACAGGACGGCGTCCTTGCCCCGGAAGTGCGCGGCCTCGCGCAGTCCGCCGTTGGACTGCATGAACATGAGGCGGATTCCCGCGAGTTCGCGGGCGACCTCGTCGACGTACCGGCGGAGGATCGGCGAGAGGTAGGCGTCGACGACCGTGGTGTCCCCGCGCGGGACGAACTTGATGAGCGGGCTCACCTCGTGGGAGGCGCTGACCTGCGTGAAGCCCGTCGCGCGCGCGAGGGACGCGACCCGGGCCTCGTGCGCCGGATGGCGGTATCCGTGCATGAGGACGACCGCGGCCGACCGGAGCCCGTCGCGGTGGGCGGCGGCGAGCGCCTCGGTGACGGCCGGCTCGTCGAGGGGGCGGACGACGCGGCCGTGGGCGTCGACCCGCTCGGGAACCTCGACCACGCGCGCGTAGACCGCTTCGGGAAGCACGATGCGGCGGTCGAACAGCCGGGGCCGGTTCTGGTAGGCGATGCGGAGCGCGTCCCGGAACCCCTCGGTGACGAGGAGGAGCGTCGGCTCGCCGCGCCGCTCCAGGAGGGCGTTGGTGGCGACCGTGGTGCCCATCTTGACGACGGCGATCCGGTCGGCCGGCACGGGATCGCCGGGCCGGAGGCCGAGGACGAGGCGGATTCCGGCCACGGCGGCGTCGTGGTGGCGGGCGGGGTCGTGGGAGAGCACCTTGCGGGTGACGAGCCGGCCGTCGGGCCGGCGGCCCACGACGTCGGTGAAGGTTCCGCCCCGGTCGACCCAGAACTCCCAGCGCCCGTTCATCTCCCCATTGTGGCCGTGAGGGCGGCGGCGAGGGCGGTGTCGGCGCGCGCGTCGAGGGGTGACGGGCCGGTGCCGTCCGCCCAGTGGCGCAGTTCCGCGCCGGCGAGCAGCAGCAGCTGCGGGAGCAGGTCGTGGCTGCGCCGCAGGAGCCATCCGGTGCCCGCCGTGGCGAGCCAGAGCGCGGTGTCCGCACGGCTCGGCGGCGGCTGGACCGGCTCCGGCGCGGGCGGGACGCCGTGGGCGAGTGCCCGGTCGGCGAGGAGCCGGTGGAAGCCCCTGGCGACGGCCCGGTGACCGCGCTCGCCGGGGTGCAGCCGGTCGGCGCTCCAGAGCGCCCGGTCCTCCGTCCACCGGTCGGCGGCCAGGTGCAGGTGGACGGCCCCGTACCGGTCGGACAGGGCGTGCACGACGGCGTTGACGGACCGCTGGCGGCGGGCGAGCGGACGGGCCAGCGGGGGCGGCAGACCCAGCATCCGGCCGGGGTCGGGCAGGCAGGCGGTCAGGAGGACGGCTCCGGCGGCGTCGAGGTCGGCGCAGACGCGGCCCAGGTCGCGGGCGAGGGCCCCGATGTCGAAGCTGCGGCGCAGGGTGTCGTTCACGCCGACGACGACCGAGGCCAGGTGCGGCCGGAAGGCAAGGGCGCGCGCGGCCTGGCGGTGTGCCACGTCGCCGCTGAGGGCACCGCCGGCGGCGAGGTTCAGGAGCGCCGTGTCCCGCCGCTCGGCCGTGAGACCGTCGGCGAGCAGCCGTGCCCATCCCCGCCAGGCCCCGTCCACCCGGTCGCCGACGCCTTCGCTGAGCGAGTCGCCGAGCACGGCGAACCTGACGGCGCCGGGCGGGGCCGGCCGCGGGCGGGGCGGTGTGCACGCGGGCGTGGCCGGGACGGGCGGGTGGGCCGGGCCCCGGACCGCGGGGCCGGGGGCGGCGGGGCTCGGCACGACAGGGCCCGGGACGACGGGGTCCGGGACGACGGGGTCCGCGGCGGTCCGGGCTCGGACGGCGCCCGGGGCGGCCGTCCGGTCCGGGGTCATCGCCGTGCCTCCTCGGGGAGGCGTGCCCCGGCGGCCGGGAGGGCGTCGTGGGCCGCGAGGAAGGCGGTGACGGAGCGCTCCCAGGTGAAGGCCTCCGCACGCGCGCGTGCGGCGCGGCGGCGGGCGTCCTCCGGCGCCGCGAGCAGACCCCGTACGGCGGAGGCGAAGGCCCCGGGGGTGTCCACGGCGGCTGCGCCCGCGGCGCCGACGACCTCCGGGAGCGCGGAGGACGCGCTGACGACGACCGGCGTCCCGCAGGCGAGGGCCTCCAGGGCGGAGAGACCGAACGTCTCGGCCGGCCCCGGGGCCAGGCACACGTCGGCCGCCGCCTGGAGGTCCGCCAGGGCGTCCCGGTCGGCGACGTGCCCCAGGAACCGCACCGGGAGCCGGTGCTCCCGTGCCCGCCGTTCCAGGGCCCCCTTCAGCGGCCCGTCGCCCGCGACGACCAGCGCGGCCGCCACGCCGGCGCTCCGGAGCTCGGCGAGGGTGTCCAGGGCGGCTCCGGGCCGCTTCTCGACCGAGAGGCGCGAGCAGAGGAGGAGCAGCACCTGCTCTCCGTCCGCGTACCGGGCGCGGAGCAGGGCGCTGTGGCGGCCGGGGCGGCAGCGGTCCAGGTCCACGCCGAGCGGGGCCCGTACGACGTTGCGCGCCCCGATCCGGAGGAACTCCCGCTCAGCCCACGCGGTGGTGCAGACGATCCGGGCGAACGCCCAGGCCGTGCGGCGGTTGAGCCGGTCCGCGGCGCGGGCCGCGACGGGGGCCGGCACGCCCCAGGTGCGCAGCACGCCTTCCGCGGTCTCATGGGAGACCATCACCGAGGGCACGCGGGCGCGTCGCGCCCACTCCCCCGTCCACCGCAGGGTCGTGCGGTCGGAGACCTCGATCCGGTCCGGCGCGAGGTCTTCGAGGAGGCGGCGCACCAGGCGCCGGTCGGCGAGGACCCGGTAGCCGCCGGTGCCGGGCAGTACCGGGCCGGGCAGGGTGATGACGCGGCCCTGCGCGGTGCGGACGTCGCTCGCGCGCTCCCCCGGGATGACGAGGACCGGTTCGTGACCGGCCTCGCGGTAGCCGCGGCCGAGCCGGTCGAGTGCGGTGCGGAGGCCGCCCGACGTGGGGGTGACGAAGTTCGCGAGCCGCACGATGCGGAGCCCGCCGCCGTGCCGCCCGCGGACCGGGCCGACGCCACCGGCAGCGTGGACCGGGCCGACGCCCCTGCCGTCCTGGACCGGGCCGACGCCCCCGTCCCGGACCGGGCGGACCGTCACACCGTCGTGAACGGCACCCGACGGCCCGCCGCTGTGAACCGGATCAACGCGCGTTCCCTGGTGAACGGGGTCGGCGCAGGACCGCTCCCCGCCCTTCTTGACGTGTTCGACGCTCATGCCGCCACCGCCGTGCGCTCCCGCAGGACCTCCGCGTAGTGACCGATCAGTTCGTCCCCGAGCGCCTCCCAGGTACGGCCCTCGACGGCGGCGCGCCCGGCCCTGCCGTACGCGGCGCGCCGTGCGGGTGACGCGGCGAGGCCGGCGACGGCCGTGCGCAGGGCCTCCGGGTCTCCCGGGGGCACGAGGAGCCCGGTGCGCCCGTGGTCGACCAGGTCGAGCGGGCCCCCGGCCGCCGGGGCGACGACCGGGAGACCGCTCGCCATGGCCTCCTGGACCGTCTGGCAGAAGGTCTCGAACGGGCCGGTGTGGGCGAACAGGTCGAACGAGGCGAAGATCCGGGCGAGGTCGTCGCCGGTGCGGCGGCCGAGGAACCGGGCGTCCGGCAGGGCGCCGCGCAGCGCGGGCCCGCTCGGGCCGTCCCCGACGATCACCAGCCGTACGCCGGGGAGGCTCCCCGCTCCGGCAAGGAGGTCCACGCGCTTCTCCGGGGCGAGGCGGCCCACGTAGCCGACGAGGAGCTCGCCGTTCGGGGCGAGCTCCCGGCGCAGGGCGTCGTCACGCAGCTCCGGGCGGAAGCGGACGGTGTCCACCCCGCGGCCCCAGAGCCGGATGCGGCCGATGCCGTGAGCCGCCAGGTCGCGGGCCGCGGCGGAGGACGGGGCGAGGGTGCGGTCGGCGGCCCCGTGGACGGCGCGGAGGCGGCGCCATGCGGTGCTCTCCCCCGTGCCCACGTAGGTGCGGGCGTATCCGGCGAGATCGGTCTGGTAGACGGCGACGGCGGGGATGCCGAGGCGGGCGGCGGCGGTCATGCCGCGCACCCCGAGGACGAACGGTCCGGCAAGGTGCACGAGGTCGGCGCGGTGGGCGGCGATGGCCGCGGCGACGCGGCGGCTGGGCAGGGCGACGCGTACCTGGGGATAGCCGGGGAGCGGGAGCGACGGCACCCGGACGACGGCGCAGGGGGCGTCGGCGTCCGCAGCCGGGTCGGCGACGGCGGGGGCGATGACGAGCGGGGTGTGGCCCCGCCGGACGAGGTGGCGCGCGGTCTGCAGGGCGCAGTGCGCCACACCGTTGACGTCGGGAGGGAAGGATTCGGTGACGATGACGACACGCATACGGGTGTTGTCGTCGCGTTCGGCGTGTCCCCGACAACGTCGATCTGGACGGGGAGGGAACGTCCCATGAGCGTTTCGCGCGGGCCGTCCGGACGACCGGGGGCCGGAGCGTTTCGCGCGGGCCCCGCGGACGACCGGGGGCCGCGCGTCGGAGGCGTCGCAGCGATAAGCCGTGCCGGGGGCCGCACGACGGGGGCGGCGTCGCGGCGATAAGCCGTGCCGGGGGCCTCCGAAGGCCGGCACGATCGGGCCGCCGCTGGGAGGGACCACGCCGGGGGCCTCGCGCCCCGCGGTCCTTCGCTGGTCCGGCCGCGCCGCAGGCCGGCGGCCCCGGGGCGCCGTCGCAGTGGCCCTCCGCACGCGTGGAGCCCGCCGCAGACGTACGCGCGCAGGCGCAGCCGTACATCCCGGGCGCAGCCCTACCGCTTACGGCCGCGGCCGTGGGCTCCGTCGGCCATGGGCGGCGCCGCCATCCGTTCGTCCCGGAGTCCGGCCGTACGTCTCCGTCTCCCACCGGTTCTCCGGGGCGGGGCCTCGCGCGGCGGCTTCTCCGCCGGGGGCCGCGCCGCCCCGGAGCCGGGTGGCGGGGACGACCGGGCCGGCCGGGGGGCCGGGCGCCGGGCGGGGCGGGTCAGACCTGGAGGTCGGGCCCTATGCGGTTGCGTACCGCGGTCTGGACCTCGGCCTCCTCGGCCGGGTCCGCCGCGAGGCGGCGCAATCGCTCGGCGACGCGCACGTCACCGGTCTCGGCGTGCAGGGCCGCCACCTCGCGGGTGGTCTCCTCGCAGTCCCAGAGGCATTCGACGGCGAAGCCGGTCGCGAAGGTGGGGTCGGTGGCCGCGAGGGCGCGGGCCACGCGCCCGCGGAGCTGGGACGAGGCCGTCTCGCGGTAGACGTGGCGCAGCACGGGGGCCGCGCAGGCGATGCCGAGCCGGCCCGCGCCGTCCACGAGGCCGCCGAGCGCGGGCGCGTCGGGGCCTTCCGCCTGGATGGTGCCGCGGAGCGCGCCGAGGACGGAGGGGGAGTCCTGGGCGGTGCCGCGGCAGGCGAGCACATCGGCGGCGGCGGCGCCGAGGGCGTCGGTCCGGCGGACCCACGCGCGGGCGCGGGCGACGGCGTCCTCGCCGCACATGCGGCGGTACGCGGCGATCGCGGCGTCGGCGGCCTCGGCGGAGTCGCCGTCGGCGGCCGCCTCGACGAGGTCGAGGACGGCGGGGTCCCGTGACTCGGCGAGGTGGTGCAGCGCCGCGCCCCGGGCGCCCACGGAGCCGTGGCGGGCGGCGGCGAGCAGTTCGGGCCGGTCCTCGGGGCCAGCGACGGCGGTGAGGCAGCGGGCGGCGGGCCCGTGGAGCACGGCTCCACGCTCGTAGCCCTCCTGCGCCCAGTCGAGGACGGCGCGGACGCTCCAGCCGGGGCGGGGTCCGGCCGGACGCATCTGGCGCTGCCAGCGGTCGAAGGAGCCCTGTTCCTGGGCGGCCCTGACCCGGGCGCCGACGGCGTCGCGCTGGTCCTCGGCCCACAGGCGCCAGGGCCGGGGCTCGAAGGCGTCGCGGACGACCCCGGCCAGCTCGGCGTCGCCCTCGGCGTCGGCCGGGAAGCGGGCCAGCACCGGGGCGGCGAGGGCGCGGAGGCCGGCGTCGTCGTCGCGGAGCGCCAGCTCGTCCAGGGCCCAGGCCCAGTTGGTGCCGGTCGCCGCGTACCGCCGGAGCAGCAGCAGGGCGTCCTGGCGTCCGTAGGACGCGAGGTGCCCGAGGACGGCGAGCGCGAGCCCGGTCCGGGACTCCTCGGTGTCGAGGACGTCCTCGGCGCCGAAGAGGTGCGCCTCGATCTCGTCGAGACCTCCGTGGAGGTCCAGGTAGAGACGGGCGTAGTAGAGGGAGCGGTTCTCGACCTGCCAGTCGTGGCGGGGATCGGCGAGAACGCAGTGGTTGAGGGCCGCGAGGGCCTCGGCACGTGGCGCGGCGAGCGCGTGCAGGGTGCCGTCGCCGCGGCCCCGCTGCAGCAGGCCGAGCAGGGTGCCGCTCGGCGCTATGACTGGATCGAACATGGGGAGACGCCTCACATCAAGCTGTCGACACGACCGGGGGATACCGGGATGACCCGGGTCGGGCGGTACATCGCCCGTACGCCTAGGCCGTGCGCCGACATGTCGGGCCGCTCGTCGTCCATCGCCTGCCAGTGACCATCTTCCTCAGCCTCTCGTCGGTGGCCCGTTTTGCCGGGCCCGACGTCATGATGACCCACCCATTTCGCCACCGCGACCACATTTACGACGCCGCTCTCACCTGGGGTTCAGCGCCCGTTCACCGGGATCCGAAGAGTTCCAGGAGTTCGGCCTTGCCGAACATCCGCGCGGTGTCGACGGCGGACGGAGTCCCGGCTTCCGGATTCGCGCCGCCGTCGAGGAGGGCGCGGACGACGGCGTCCTCGCCCTTGAAGACGGCTCCGGCGAGCGGGGTCTGGCCGCGGTCGTTGGCCCGGTCGGCGTCGGCGCCGCGCGCGAGGAGCGCGGCGACCGCGGGGGCGTGCCCGTGGTAGGCGGCGAGCATGACGAGGGAGTCGCCCTTGTCGTTGGTGAGGTTCGCCGGGACCCCGGCGTCGACGTACGCGGCGAGCCCTTCGGCGTCCCCGGTGCGCGCGAGGCCGAAGACCTTGGACGCCAGCTCGATGACCTCGGGGTCCGGAGTCTCGCTCATCGGGTGGGCCCGCCCTTCTCATGTGTCGACGACGTGCGCACGGCAAGCGCGGCCGTACGAGTGAATCGACAGGGTACTGCCCGTTCAGTGACATGACCGCGCCCGGCCGAGGCAAACATCACCGCAGTCCGGAGTCGGCGGCTCCTCTAGCGCACGTCGGGCATTTCGCCACTCGACAGCTCGTTCGACGTCCGCCGGTCAAGTGAAAACACCAGCTTTTCACCCCAATGCACCTTTAGTCACATAGATACTTGCTGTGAACCTGGAAGGACTCATGGTGACTGTCCCCTCACCCAGGAGAACAACCAATGATCCTGTCCATCTCAGGCGTGGTCCTGCTCGGCATCATCTGCTTCCTGTTCTTCAAGAAGGACGGGATGAAGGCCTCGCACGCCCTCGTCAGCGCGCTGTTCGGCTTCTACCTCGCGGGTACGGCCATCGCCCCGAGCATCACGGCGGGCGGGCAGAGCCTCGCCGGTCTGCTGGGCGGGATCAAGTTCTGACGCCCCTCCGTCCCTTCCACCACCTCAGGAGTACTTCGTGGCCCGGCGACCACTCCCCCGCATTCTGAGCAGCGGCAGCGCACAGATCGCTCGCAGTCGAGAGATCGCGCGCACGGCCGCCGACAGCGCCACCGACGTGCTCCATCCACTGATCACGGTCTCCCGTGGTCTGCGGAAGCTGGCCGCGTCCGCGCGCGCCAGGTGGGCCGCGACCCCCAAGGAACGGCGTGGACCGACGCTGCTCCTGGTCGCGGCCTGCGTCCTGGTCGTCGCCCTGATGCCGTACGGGCCGCTCCTCGCGCTCGTCACACTCATGGCCGCGGCCGCGTGGAAGGGACGCGTGCGTCCCGTCGTCAGGACCGGTCCCGACGACGACGAGGTCGCACGGCTCAAGGGCCTGTACGAGGCCCTCGTCCCGTACTTCTCCGTCCCCGAGGACCCCGCCCCGCTCTTCACCCACGGAGGCGACTGGAGCGGTGCCCTCTCCGAGTACGCCTTCGACGAGGACGGGCGCCCCACCCGGCTTCGCATCGCCTACCCGCCGTACTTCGCCGACGGCGAGCCCGCCGCACGCGCGCGCATCGAGCAGCTGCTCCACGCCAAGTCCGGCCGCGGCCGCGAGTACCGCTTCGACTGGGACGAGGAGGGCAACCGGCTCGTCATGAGCGTGCTGCCCGCCCTGCCCACCACCATCGCCGCCCAGCGCTTCGTCACCGTGCCGGGCGAGACCGTCCTCGGCTTCACCGACGCGGACGCCGTGCAGCGGACCGTGCCCGTGGTCGCCTCCGAAGGCACCGAGGACGCACCGGCCGTCGTCTGGCGCACCGGCCCCCGCTCCACCGAGCCGCACCTGCTGGTGGTCGGCCAGCCGGGCAGCGGAACCACCTCGCTGCTGCGCTCGATCGCCCTCCAGGCCCTCCCCCACGGCGACGTCCTGATCGTCGAGGGCGGCGGCACCGGCGAGTACGCGTGCCTCGCCGGACGCGACGGGGTCCTCGCCGTCGAGTGCGGGCTCGCCGGTGCGCTGGCCACCCTGGAGTGGGCGGCGCACGAGACGGAGCGGCGGCTGATCGCCGCCAACCGGGCCCGCCAGGCGGGCCAGCCGGTCCCGGAGGACACCCGGCGACCGCTCTGGATCCTGCTCGACCGGCCGGGCGTGCTGGCCGACCTCGCCGCGGCCGACGGCCGCCCCGACCCGCAGGAGCTGCTCCAGGTGCCCCTGCGGCACGGGCGGGCCGCCCAGGTCACCGTGGTGGTCGCCGAGCAGTTCGACAGCACGGACACGCTCACCGAGGCGGTACGGAGCCACACCAGGGCCCGGATCGCGCTCGGCCCCGCCGCCGCCGACCAGATCGCCGCCGTCCTGGGCACCGAACCGCACACCACCCCGACCCCGCACGTCCCCGCGGGCCGCGGGTACGCCCGCCTCGGCGGCGGACCGGTGCTGCGCCTCCAGGTGCCGGCGACGCCCGACCCGTACGACGAGGAGACGAGCGAGGCGCACCGCCAGGCGGTGCTGGCCCTCCTCCCCGAGCGCCGGGCGGCGGCGACCATGGCGATCGAGAAGATCACCCTCAAGAGCCCCGAACCGGCCCCGGCACCCCGCGCCGAACCGGACCCCGGGCCCGCCCCGCTGCACGCCCCCGTCCCCGCGGAGGGCTGAGCGGCGCAACGCGCGCGTGAGGAGGCCGGTACGGACCCCGTCCGTACCGGCCTCCTCACCTGTGCGCCGCTGCTACGCCACGGCCGCCGCTACGCCACGAACGAGCGCGGGGGCTCGGTGCCCCCGCCCGCGCCCGACTCGACCAGCCGGGCCGCGGCCGCCAGCCGGACCGCGGCCTCGTCGGCGACCGGACCGCCCACCGTGAACGGCAGCCGGACGAAGCCCTCGAAGGCCCCGTCCACCCCGAACCGGGGACCCGAGGGGACCCGGACGCCGACCCGCTCCCCCGCCTCGGCCAGGCGCGAGCCGGAGAGGCCGCCGGTGCGGACCCAGAGGGTGAGCCCGCCGCGCGGCACCGAGAACTCCCACTCCGGGAGCTCCCTGCGGACGGCGGCGACGAGCGCGTCCCGGTTCTCCCGCGCCTGCTCCCGGCGGAGCGCCACGGCCTCCTCCCAGCCGCCGGTGCGCATCAGCCAGTTCACCCCGAGCTGTTCGAGCACAGGGGTGCCGAGGTCGGCGTAGGCGCGGGCGGCCACCAGGGAGCGGATGACGTCGGGCGCCGCGCGGACCCAGCCGATGCGCATGCCCGCCCAGAACGCCTTGCTCGCCGAGCCGACGGTGAGGACCGTGGAACCCGCCGGGTCGAAGGCGCAGACCGGCCGCGGCATCTCCACGTCGTCGTCCAGGTGGAGCTCGGCCATGGTCTCGTCGACGACGAGGACGGTGCCGGCCGAGCGGGCGGCGTCCACGAGCTGCCGGCGCTGGTCCTCGTCGGCGAGGGCCCCGGTCGGGTTGTGGAAGTCGGCCACCACGTACGCGAGACGGGGAGCCGCGTCCCGGAGCACCTGCCGCCAGCGGCCCAGGTCCCAGCTGCCGAGCCCCTCGGACATGGCGACGGGGACCAGCCGGGCCCCGGCCTCCCGCATCAGCTGGAGGATGTTCGCGTACGAAGGGGACTCGACGGCGATCCGCTCGCCCCGCCCCGCGAAGAGGTGGCAGATGGCGTCGATGGCCCCCATGGCGCCGGTCGTGACCATGATCTGCTCGGGCATCGTGGGGATGCCGCGGGCGGTGTACCGGTCGGCGAGCATCTGCCGCAGCGTGGGCAGCCCCGCCGGGTAGTCGCCGTGCGTGTGCGCGTACGGGGGCAGCTCCTCCAGGGCGCCCTGGACGCCGCGGGTGAGCCACGGCTCGGGCGCGGGCAGCGCCGCGCAGCCGAGGTCGATCATCGAACCGAGGGACTCCGGGGGCAGGGGTTCGAGGCCCCGCGCGGGCAGCGGGTTCCCCGCCGGCACCGCGGTCCAGCTGCCGGCACCCCGCCGCGACTCCAGGAAGCCCTCGGAGCGGAGCGCCTCGTAGGCCGCCGCCACCGTGGTGCGGCTGACGGTCAGGGCCAGGGCGAGTTCGCGCTCGGCGGGCAGCCGGGCGGCGACCGGGACCCGGCCCTCCAGGACGAGCAGGCGGATCCCGTCGGCCAGTGCGCGGTAGGCGGGCGGCTTCCGTGTCCCGGGCCCGGCGGGCCGCGCCTGCTGTGCCTGGAGCTGCCGGGCGAGCTGCGCCGGACCCACCGCCGAAGTCCACTGGGCCATCGAAATCAGTCCACCTTCGTCGAATTGGCCATGGTTGGCCTCTCTTCCCCCGCCACAGAGTGTCATGAGTCAGTCCACTACCACCACCCTGGGGGGAAGTCCCTTGTCCATCGCCTCCGGCCTCCACGGCCGGCACCTCACCCGTCGGCTGGTCCAGCTCTACGCGGGGCTGACGCTGTACGGGGTCAGCTCGGCCCTGCTGGTGCGCAGCGGTCTCGGCCTGGAGCCCTGGGGGGTACTCCACCAGGGCCTCGCCGAGAAGACGGGCCTGACCATCGGCGTGGTGTCGATCATCGTCGGGGCCGTGGTGCTGCTGCTGTGGATCCCGATCCGGCAGCGGCCGGGCCTCGGCACGGTGTCCAACGTGTTCGTGATCGGCGTGGCGATGGACGGCACCCTGGCGCTCGTCCCGGACGTGCACGGTCTGGCCGGTCGGATCCCGCTGCTCGCGGCCGGCATCGTCCTCAACGGGGTGGCGACCGGTCTGTACATCGCGGCGCGGTTCGGACCCGGCCCGCGCGACGGCCTGATGACCGGTCTGCACCGGCTCACGGGCCGGTCGATCCGGCTGGTGCGCACGGCGATCGAGGTGGCGGTGGTCGCCACCGGGTTTCTGCTCGGCGGCTCGGTCGGCGTCGGCACGGTGCTGTACGCGCTGGCCATCGGGCCCCTCGCACAGTTCTTCCTGCGCTGGTTCGCCGTTCCCGGGCCGGAATCCGGAAGCACCGCGGTCGCCCCCGCGCCACCGGAAGGCGCCATACTGCGGCGGTGACTCGCGTACGCCACCCCTACCTCGACCATCCCGCGCCCCTCCCGTTCGCCCACCGCGGCGGCACGGCGAACGGCCTGGAGAACACCGCGGCCGCCTTCCGCCGGGCCGCCTCCGCGGGCTACCGCTATTTCGAGACCGATGTGCACACGACGTCGGACGGGGCCCTGGTCGCCTTCCACGACGCGACCCTCGACCGCGTCACCGACACCTCGGGCCGGATCGCCGACCTGCCCTGGGCGGCGGTGCGGGAGGCCCGGGTGGCGGGCACGGAACCGCTGCCCCTCTTCGCCGACCTCCTCGACGAGTTCCCGGAGGCCCGCTGGAACGTGGACCTCAAGGCCGAGTCCGCCCTCTACCCGCTGGTGAACCTGATCCGGAAGAAGCGCGCCTGGGACCGGGTCTGCGTGGGCTCCTTCACCGAGGCCCGGGTCGTGCGGGCCCAGCGGATGGCGGGTCCCGCACTGGCCACCTCGTTCGGCGTCCGGGGGGTGATCGGGCTGCGGCTGCGCTCGCTCGGCATCCCGGCGGCGGTCCGGGCCGGAGCGGTCGCCGCCCAGGTGCCCGAGCGGCAGGGCGGCATACCCGTGGTGGACCGCCGCTTCGTCCGGGAGGCGCACGCGCGCGGGATCCAGGTCCACGTGTGGACCGTGAACGATCCGGCCCGGATGCACTCTCTCCTCGACCTGGGGGTCGATGGCATCATGACCGATCAACTGGAGACGCTGCGCTCGGTGCTGACCGAGCGGGGCGTGTGGGTCTGAGCGCGCGTCCCGGTGCCTCCGGACCCGGATCACCGGGTCCGGCCACGGGGACGAACGAGGGGGCGCGGCCTTGACCGCTGGAACCACCGAACCGGAGGAGTACGCCACCGATCCCGCCGCGCGGAAGCGGGAGCAGCGGGGCTGGTACTTCTACGACTTCGCCTGCTCGGTGTACTCGACGAGCGTGCTGACCGTGTTCCTCGGCCCCTATCTGACCTCGGTGGCGCGGGAGGCGGCCGACGCACAGGGCTATGTGCACCCGCTCGGGATACCCGTGCGGGCCGGCTCACTGTTCGCGTACGGGGTGTCCGCCTCGATCGTGGTCGCGGTCCTGCTGATGCCGCTGGTCGGCGCGATCGCGGACCGCACGGGCCGGAAGAAGCCGCTGCTCGCGGCCGCGGCCTACACGGGCGCGGCGGCCACGGCCGGGATGTTCTTCCTCGCGGGCGACCGGTACCTGCTGGGCACGTTCCTGCTGATCGTGGCGAACGCCTCGATCTCGGTGTCGATGGTGCTCTACAACGCCTATCTGCCGCAGATCGCGGAGCCCGACGAGCGGGACGCGGTCTCCTCGCGCGGCTGGGCCTTCGGGTACACCTCGGGCGCGCTGGTCCTGGTGCTGAACCTGGTCCTCTACTCGGGCCACGACTCCTTCGGCCTCACCGAGGGCGAGGCGGTCCGGATCTGCCTGGCCTCGGCCGGTGTCTGGTGGGGCGCCTTCACCGTCGTGCCGCTGCGGAGGCTGCGGGACCGCCGGATCGGCCCGGAGGGCCGGGGGGCCGGCGGCGGCGCGGTCGGCAGCGGCTGGCGGCAGCTGCGGGAGACCCTCAAGGACATGCGCCGGCACCCGCTGACGCTCTCCTTCCTGCTCGCCTACCTCGTCTACAACGACGGCGTGCAGACGGTGATCTCGCAGGCGTCGGTGTTCGGCTCGGAGGAGCTCGGTCTCGACCAGACCACGCTGATCACGGCGGTCCTGCTGGTCCAGGTGCTCGCCGTGGCGGGCGCGCTCGGCATGGGGCGACTCGCCCGGACGTACGGCGCCAAGCGGACGATTCTGGCCTCGCTCGCGGTCTGGACCCTGATCCTGGTGGCCGGCTACTTCCTGCCGGCCGACGCGCCCGCGTTCTTCTACTGCCTGGCGGCCGCCATCGGCCTGGTACTGGGCGGGAGCCAGGCCCTGTCGCGTTCGCTGTTCTCGCATCTGGTGCCGCGCGGCAAGGAGGCGGAGTACTTCTCGGCGTACGAGATGAGCGATCGGGGGCTCAGCTGGCTCGGTCCGCTCGTGTTCGGTCTCGCGTATCAGCTGACCGGGAGCTACCGGGATGCCATCATCTCCCTGGTGATCTTCTTCGTGGTCGGCTTCGCCCTGCTCGCCCGGGTGCCGGTGCGGCGCGCGGTGGAGGCCGCCGGGAACCCGATACCCGACCGTATTTAGACGTGGCAGTGAAAGGGCGGTAGTGTACGCGTTTGGCCTGCCAGGCGGACCGTTACTGCGTGCTGCTTTAGTGAAATCACCGGGTCACATCTGCCGTCAGATGTGACAAAGCGGGCACTGGTGGGTACAACAAGGGGCGGCACGACGGGCGACGCATGACCCGGCACGGGAATCTTTACCGCCGACCGGACGTTGACCGGATAACGACGACAGCGACACCTGTCCTGTGGGCGACAAGCCCGGGAGGCACGATTCATGAGTGAGCGAGCTCTTCGCGGCACGCGCCTCGTGGTGACGAGCTACGAGACCGACCGCGGCATCGATCTGGCCCCGCGCCAGGCCGTGGAGTACGCATGCGAGAAGGGCCATCGTTTTGAGATGCCCTTCTCTGTGGAAGCGGAAATTCCGCCGGAGTGGGAATGCAAGGTCTGCGGAATCCAGGCTCTCCTGGTGGACGGGGACGGACCTGAGGAGAAGAAGGGCAAGCCTGCGCGTACGCATTGGGACATGCTCATGGAGCGGCGCACGCGCGAGGAGCTGGAGGAGGTCCTCGCCGAGAGGCTGGCCGTCCTTCGTTCCGGCGCCATGAACATCGCCGTGCATCCGCGCGACAGCCGCAAGTCCGCCTAGCGGACCCATCGGCGGAAGAACGCCGCGGGGCCCGGTACACGCATCGTGTACCGGGCCCCGCGGCGTTTCCGTACCCGTCCTCCGCCTGCCGTCCGTCCGCCGTGCACGCCCCCCGTTCCGCCGCCCGTGCCGACCTCCGTCCGCCGGAGGCACGTCGTGACCGGCGCCCGCGCAGAACGCCCGTCCCCCCACCGAAGCGGGGGGACGGGCGTTCTGCCTGACGTCAGGGCAGCAGGGGCGGACGGGGCTCGTCGGCCCGGCGGGCGCCCTGGGCGGCGTCCTCGCGGATCACCTCGCCCTGGACGACCTTGCCGTCCGGGCGGTGGATGCGGGCCTGCTGGAAGGCGTCCTGGAGGCTGCCGGGAGGGGCCGCGGCCATCCGGCGCTCGGCGGCCCGGTCCGCGTACCGCCCGAGGACCGAACGGACCGGCGGGATCAGCAGGAGCAGGCCGAGGACGTCCGAGATCAGGCCGGGGAGCATCAGGAACATGCCGCCGAGCATCAGGAAGCCGTTGCGGTCCTCCGCGCCCGCCCGCTCGGGCGCCTGGGGCACGGCGCCCGCCTGCGCGGCGGCCTGGGCCTGCTGGAAGGTCGACGTGAGGTTGCGGAAGGCACGGCGGCCGGCCCGCTTGACGACGGCGGCACCGAGCACGATGCCACCGACGAGCAGGGCGAAGACGGTCAGTCCGCCCGCCGCGTCCGCCACCACCGTGAGCAGCCAGATCTCGAGGACCAGCCAGGCGGCGACGGCGAGCGGAAGGAAGGTACGCGCGCGGGAGCGCTTGGGGGCGAGGGGAGGCGTTGCGCCGGTCGTCATGGTCCCCAGTGTGCCTGGCGCCCCGCCGGAACGTCGTAAAGGAAAGATCAGTGCGGGACGTCCCGGCCGGAGATCAGGAGGCCTTGCGGCCGAGCTTCCTGCCGACCTTCTCGGCCCGGGCCGAGAGGCCCCAGCCGGTGACGCGCCAGAGCGCCTCGACGACGATGTTCCGGCTCATCTTCGAGTCGCCGATCTCGCGCTCCACGAACGTGATGGGGACCTCGACCACGTGGAAGCCGGCGGCGACCGCGCGGCGGGCCAGGTCGACCTGGAAGCAGTAGCCGGCCGAGGCCACGTCCTCCAGGCCGAGGCCCTCCAGGGTCTCCTTGCGGAAGGCCCGGTAGCCGCCGGTGACGTCGCGGATCGGCACGTCGAGCATCACGCGGGAGTAGAGGCTGCCGCCGCGGGAGATGAACTCGCGGGACTTCGGCCAGTTCACGATGCGGCCGCCCGGCACCCAGCGGGAGCCGAGGACGAGGTCCGCGCCCTTGAGGGCGGTCAGCAGCCGCGGCAGCTCCTCGGGCTGGTGGGAGCCGTCGGCGTCCATCTCGACGAGGACGTCGTACCCGTGCTCGATGCCCCAGCGGAAGCCGGCCAGGTAGGCGGCGCCGAGACCCTCCTTGCCCTTGCGGTGCAGGACGTGCACGTGGTCGTCCTCGGACGCGATCTCGTCCGCGAACTTGCCCGTGCCGTCGGGGCTGTTGTCGTCGGCGACGAGGATGTGCGCCTCGGGTACGGACTCCCGCACCCGCGCGACGATCGGCTTGATGTTCTCCGCCTCGTTGTAGGTCGGAATGATCACCAAGGCCTTGCCGAGCGGGCCGTAACGCCTCTGGCCACCGTCGTTCACTACTGCCCCTTCGGATACATACGCAGGCCCCCACCATAGCGAGGTCTCCGGAGTGCTCCGGCGCGGCGGGTCGGCTGCGAGGGGCGGACGTGCGGTGCGGGGCCCGTCGTCCTTCGGTCCGACCTGGGATCCGCTGGCGGCGGATCGACCGAGAGCCGTTGTCTACTGAACGTCCGGGCCCCACCCGGGTCGCACCTTCCGCCGGAGAAACCTTCCCTCGCGGCCGAGGCGCGGGCGGCGTACGGCGAGTGCGTGGAGATGCTGTCCGGTCGGACGTCCTGTGGTGGACGCGGAGAACCTACCCGCCCCGGACGGTCGACTGTCAACACCCGCTTGACCTGCGGAGACTCCCCAAAACCCCAGGCCGGAGGGGAAGATCCGCAGGTCGGGGACAAGCGTGCGGGACCGTCCTCCCGGTGGGACATATCCCTACATCACTCGTTCGGCCGTACGAACACCGTCTGCCCGTGCACCACCGTCCGCAGACACACGGGCAGCTCAGCCCCGGGGGACAGATCAGGCAGACCGGGCGTCCCGGAGCGCGGGTCGGTGGACCAGCGGGCCACCCGGTCGTCGGGGGCCTGGACCACGAGCTCCTCGGTGCGCCAGACCGCGTAGTCGGCGGGGGCGCCGGGCACCAGGGTGCCCGCGTCGTCCCGGCCCACGGCCCGCCAGCCGCCCCGGGTGTGGGCGGTGAAGGCGGCCCGGGCGGAGATCCGGTGCTCCGGGGTCCGGTGGAAGGCGGCGGCCCGGACGGTGCCCCAGGGGTCGAGCGGCGTCACCGGGCTGTCCGAGCCGAAGGCCAGCGGCACTCCGGCGCGCAGCAGCGCCGCGTACGGGTTGAGGGTGCGGGCCCGCTCGGCGCCGAGCCGGTCGGCGTACATCCCCTCCTCCCCTCCCCAGAAGGCGTCGAAGGCCGGCTGGACGGACGCGGTGAGGCCGAGCTCGGCGAAGGCGGCGATCGTCTCGGGGGTGAGCATCTCGACGTGCTCGACCCGGTGCCGGGCGGCCCGGACGCGGCCGAGGCCGAGCTTCTCCGCGGCAGCCCTGACGCCCTCCACGACGGCGGTCACGGCGGCGTCCCCGATGGCGTGGAAGCCGGCCTGAAGGCCCGCCTCGGTGCAGGCCACGACATGGAGGGCGATGGTCGCCGCGTCCAGGTGGGCGGCTCCCGTGTGACCGGCGTCGGCGTGGTCGGCGTACGGCTCGTGCAGACAGGCGGTGTGCGAGCCGAGGGAACCGTCGGCGAACAGGTCGCCGGCAGCGCCCAGGGCGCCGAGGGCGCGGGCGCGCTCGACGTCCAGGTCGGCCCAGTAGCCGACGACGCGCGGCCCGGCCTCGTCGCGGGCCAGGTCGAGGAGGCCGGTGAAGTCGCCCTCGGAGGAGATCCGGGGGCCTCCGCACTCGTGCAGGGTGCCGATGCCCAGGGCGGCGGCCCTGTTCCGGGCGGCCCGCTGCGCCTCGGTGCGCTGACGGTCGGAGACGGCGCCGAAGGCGGCGGCCCGCACGGCGTGGTGGGCGTCCCCGGTGAGCGGCTGCCGGCCGTCGTGGAAGCCGTCCAGTCCGCGGACGCCCGGAACGAGGTCGAGGAGCGCCGTGGTGACGACGGCCGAGTGGACGTCGATGCGGGTGAGGTAGAGCGGTCGGCCACCGGTGAGTTCGTCGAGTTCGGCGCGGGTGAGCGGGCGGCGCTCGGGCCAGCGGGAGGCGTCCCAGCCGTGGCCGATGAGGATGCGGTCCTCGGGGCGGGCCGCGGCGTGCGCGCGGATCAGTCCGGCCGCCTCCGCGAGCGAGCCGGCGGCCGACAGGTCGAGCCCCGTGAGGGCGAACCCGGTGGCGGTGGTGTGGACGTGCGCGTCGACGAACGCCGGGGTGACGAGCGCGCCCTCCAGGTCCACCACCTCGTCCACGCCGGTGGCGAAGGCGTCGGCCGCGCCCTCGGAGCCCACCCAGGCGACGTGCCCGCGCTCCACCACCATGGCGGTGGCGAAGGGATCGGCGGGACTGTGGACCTCTCCACCGCGCAGCAGCACGGTGCGGTCTTCGGCGGAAGAGGCGGGGGGCATGGACTCACTCATGCGACCAGGCTAGGACCTGCCGGGACCCGGTTTGTCCGGCAGGTCCCCCCTTGAGGGAGACGCGGGGGCGCGGCACGGCGCCTCGCGCGGGCGGGCGGGCTCCCGGGCGGGCCGGACGCCGCCGTCAGATGCGCGGGGGCCTGGCCTCGTAAGGGGTGGAGAGGACGACGGTGGTGCGACTGGAGACGCCGGCCTGGGAGCGGATCCGGCTGAGCAGGTGCTCCAGCTCCAGCGGGGTGGCGACGCGGACCTTGAGGATGTAGTTCTCGTCGCCGGCGACGCTGTGGCACGCCTCGATCTCGGGGATGTCGGCGAGGCGGTCGGGGGTGTCGTCGGGGGCGCTGGGGTCGAAGGGTTTGACCGAGATGAAGGCCGTCAGCGGCAGGCCGACGGCCTCCGGATCCACGACGGCGGCGTAGCCGCGGATGACTCCGCGCTGCTCGAGCCGGCGGACGCGCTGATGCACCGCCGACGTGGACAGGCCCGTGGCCTTGCCCAGGTCGGTGTAGCTCATGCGCCCGTCCTTGACCAGCAACTCGACGATCTGACGATCCAGCTCCTCCATGCGGTGACCTTATTGCTCCCGGGGAGGTGCGGCACCGCCGGGGTCGACCGCAATCGGGCGGTATGGGTCATCCCGACGCGACCGCGACGGGCATGTGACGAACGCCACAGACATCCGTCCGACCTTGGGTACTGCCACACGATTATGCGGACGGCCGCATGGGAAGTGCTTGCTGTGGTCGAGGCCGCACAGATCCGGCCGACCCACCCGAGGGGGAGATTCTCCATGCAGGAGCCTGTTGATTCGGTCGACACGTCCGATGAGCTCGACGCGTACGACACCTTTGAGATGTTCCGGGTCATCTGCCCGGAGTGCGTGCAGCCGATCGCGCTGCTCGCGGACGAGGACGCGCTGCCGGAGCACGCGCTCTGCCCGACGCCGTGGAACCCCTTCGTCCTGACGGTCTGCCGGGGCACGGGCCTCGCGGCGGCCGAGGCCCGGCCGGCCGACGACACCCTGGAGGTCCAGGAGCAGGACACCGCCCTGCTCCTGACGCTCCCCCAGGGCCTCGACTGGCGCACGCAGCCCTTCTCGCACGTCGGCGGACCGGGCTCGCGCCCGATCCGGGTGACGCAGCTGCGGCGCGCGGCCTGAGGCAGGTCCGGACGGGGCCCGGGGGCCCCTCCGCTCACCAGTAGCGTCCCTGCACCATCGCCGTCAGGGTGGCGTGGTGCAGGATCAGCCCGTCGGGGTCCGCGGGCACCTCGACCTCGCCGAAGTGGGCCTGCCGGTAGGCGATCCTGAGCATGACGATCGCGTGCCGCAGTGCCGCGTAGAGCGTGTGGAACTCCATGTCGCGCGGGGTGTGCCCGGTCAGTTCCGCGTAGCGCCGTTCGACCGCGTCGCGCCGCAGGAGGTCCGGCAGTCCGGGCTGCCCGAAGCCGACGGTCAGGTCCTGGAAGAAGCGGTGCAGGTAGACCGTCCAGCCGAGGTCCACCTCGCGCGGGACGCAGGCGGCCATCTCCCAGTCGAGGACGGCCGCGGGGGTGAATCCGTCGTAGACGATGTTCCCGATGCGCGCGTCGCCCCAGCTCAGGACCGCCGGTCCCTCGTCCGCGGGCCAGTGCGCCTCCAGCCAGTCGAAGGCCGACTCGATGAGCGGCGAGGGCGCGAGCCCCGCCACCACCCAGGCGTAGTAGGCGCGTTGGGCGTCGACATGGCGGCGCAGCGGCGTGCCCTGCCCGTCGGGCAGCAGGAACTCGGCCTCCTTCGCGGGGAACTGGTCGTGCAGCCGGGCGATCACGGCGACGGACTCGGCCTCCAGCAGGGCGCGTTCCCCGTCGGTGGCGTCGTGCAGCCAGTTCCCCTCGTACGTGTAGGGCATCACGTCCGGCGGGACCCGGCCCTCGGCGCGGGCCATCACGAAGAAGGGCGCGCCCAGCGGTCCGGGGTCCTCTTCGAGCCACAGCACGCGCGGTACGGGGACGTCGGTGTGCTCGCCGACCAGGCGCATGACCCGGTGCTGGCGGGCCATGTCGTAGACGGGGAAGACGGTGTACGCCTCGGGGTCGGCGGCCAGCCGCAGGGCGCAGCCGCGGACGGGTGCGTCGGGGTGGTCGAGGTCGAAGAGCAGGGTCTCGCTGGACATGCCGTTGGAACCGGGTACGGCGAGTCCGGTCACCCGGGCGCCCGGCAGCCGCCGGTCCAGCCAGCGGGTGAGCCGGCGGCCGAGCTCCTCGGGGTCGCGGGTGGTGGTGCGGGGACGGGACGACGCAGCGGTCACGGGGGCTCCTCGGTGGGCTGTTCGGCGCGGCCTGCGGGAAGGGGCGGTCAGCGGGCCGTCGACGTGTGGTCGGCGAAGCCGCTGGGGTCGTGACGGCCGAACGAGCCGTGCTCGAAGATGCCGTGGCCGATGCGGCCGTCGAGGGTGAAGCGGGCAGCGTGGTCGGTGACGCCGTACGCCGCCATGGGGTGCGCGGCGGGGTCCGTGAGGTCGTAGACGCGCCGGTCGCTCCAGCCGCGGCCCTGCCAGGTGCCGTGCTGCCAGTCGGTGGCGGGCGGGTAGCCGGCGCCGACGGCGAGCGGGGAGGAGGCGAGGATCTCGACGCCGACCTCCAGGGGCTTGCCGCTCGGGTCGGCGAGGTGGACGGTGGCCCGTTCCGGGTGGCGGGTGCCCGGGCGGTACGTGACCTCGGTGCGGGGCCAGCCGAGTTGGGTGTCGCGGTGGCCGTTCCGTACGAGCAGGGCTTCGTTGAGGGTGCGGTAGCCGTCGGCGTCCTCCTGCGCGATCACCATGAGGAAGCGGTCCTCGAAGCGCATCGGTATCCACAGCCAGTGGAAGCCCTCGGGGCGGAACTCGGCGGCGCGGCCCGGCTCCTCGCCGGGGATCGGGCGGACGCCCCAGCTGCGGTCGCGCGTGCCGGTCCACTCCCCCGGGGTCACCCGGAACTCCTCGCCGCCGGCCCTGACGGTCCCCGCACAGTGCCCGGCCTGGACGAAACGCCGCCCTTCGAGGGTGAGCCGGCCGCCGTGGCGCTGGGTGTGGTGGGGTTCCCAGACGGCGGGGAAGTCCCCGGTCCAGCTCAGGTCGTACGAGAGGCCCCCGGGGTCCTCCGGGTCGGCGGCGCAGCGCAGGGAGAGGCGCTTGAGGGGCTCGTCGACGGTGATGGTGAACGGGCCGACGGAGAGGTCCGTCCGGTCGTCGCCGAGAGCGTCGGAGGCGCGGACGGCGTGCAGCCGGTCGCCGACGCGGAGGGTGGCGTAGGCGTCGACGACCCCGGTGTTCGGGTAGACCCCGAGACCGGCGATGAGCAGGGCGCGGCCGGAGTGGTCGAAGACGTGGAAGATGCACCGGTCGTAAGCGTTGCGGTCGCCGCTGACGTGGTGCTTCATCGAGAGCGGCGCCTGGTGCACGGGGTATTCGTCGAGTGGGACGGGCCGGTCGTCGACGTGCCGGTGCACGGACATGGCTGACCTCCTGGTCGGCGAGCGCGTGTCTTCCGCGAGAGAAGCTGACGGTACGTCAGCTGTGCTCCGCGCGGCCAGAGTCGTGCACCGGGTACCGGACGAACTGCCGCACGATTCCGCTCGGCGGTGACCACGAGCCGCCGGGGGGCGTTGGTCAGGGCATGACCACGCTGTACACCACTCCCAGCGGGATCGGTCGGCATCGACAGGCCGAGCCGCGCCGCGAAGAATCGGTTCCGCAGTCGTCGGCGCCGATGCCGGTGGCCGCGCCCGTACCGGCGCCCGTACACCGGCCCGTGGCCCCGCAGGCCCCGACGCCGATGCCGGTGGCCGCGCCCGTACCGGCGCCCGTACACCGCCCCGTGGCCCCGCAGGCTCCGACGCCGATGCCGGTGGCCGCGCCCGTACCAGCGCCCGTACACCGCCCCGTGGCCCCGCAGGCTCCGGCGGCGCAGCCGCCCGTGCCGGTCCCCGTGCCCGTGCCCGTCCAGGGGCCCGCCCCGGCGGCGCACCTCCCCGCGGACCCGCCCATCTACAAGGCCGTGCTCTCCCTCTGGGCGAGCCAGGGACGCACCCTCCCGGGCCACCGCGACCAGGAGTGGGCCCGGCTCGCAGCCGGCCCGGTCTGGGCGGACCGCACGGTACGGGTCAGCGGCACGCTGGTCCGGCCGGGCGACGGGGCGATGACCGCCCGCCGGATCTGAGAGAGCGCCCCCGCCGGATCCGGGTGAACACCCCCGCCGACGCCGTCCCGCGGACCGGCAGCGCGACGGGGCGGCCCGGCCTGCCCGGAACGGAACCCCGTGCCCGCTCGACGGATCCCGTGCGGAGGCGGGTCCGACCGCGCCCGCCGCTAGCCGCCGCCCTTCAGCAGGGACCGGCTGATCACGACCCGCTGGATCTGATTGGTGCCCTCGACGATCTGGAGCATCTTCGCCTCCCGCAGGTACCGCTCCACGGGGAAGTCCGCCGTGAACCCGTACCCGCCCAGCACCTGGACCGCGTCGGTCGTGACCGCCATGGCGGCGTCCGAGCAGAACAGCTTGGCCATCGCCGCGCGGCGGCCGAAGGGCCGCCCCTCGTCCCGCAGCCGCGCCTCGCGGGCCTCGTCGGTGGGCAGCCGGCGCTCGACGCCGTCCGGGGTGCTGTCGGCCATGGCCGGGCGCTCCTCCCTGCCGGGCGCGCACGGGCACGGGGGCGCCCGGGGTCGCGGGGAGTATGCCCGTTCGGGGTGACGGGATCACCCGGCGATCGGGGGATCGCGGGGACGGGGGCGGCGGTCCGCCCCCCGGTCACATGAGGCCGGCGCGGGTGACCAGCACGGCGAGGAGCACGACCAGGGTCCAGCCGAGGACGTGCTCGAGGAGCTTGGGGCCGCGGTCGTCCTGCGGGCCGCCCGTGCGGGCGCGGAGGAGGAGTCGGGTGGCGGCGGAGGTGGAGGTCATGGCGACCACCTTGCGGCACGAGCCCGCCCCCGGGGTAGAGACGTCGGTCACGTCCCCCGGGCCCGCCGCGCCGCGCCGGACGCTCCCGGGCGCCGCAAGGGCCTTGTGCCGCACGGGCGAGGGCGGGTCGGGGAGGCGAAGGCCGCAGAAGCCCTCTGTGCCGGAGACCACGTTCCCGCCGGCGGCGGCACCGCCGCGCGGATGGCGGAGGACCATCCCCCAGGCGGGCCGGTCACGTCCCCTTCGCGCACGGCACGGGTCCTCCTGGCCGCCGCCGGCGCCCTCGCGGTGCTCGGCCGCACCGCGACCGAGGTCCTGAACGCCGGCATGCGGCCGGACGGCCCGGGGACCGGCTCGGTGGTCTCCCCGGCCCCCTCCCCCAGCGCCGACCGCGCCGATTCGGGAGCGGACTTCACGGCCTGCGGCACGGACCGCATGACCTGCGAGGAGCAGGCAGCCCGGAGACCCGCCCTACCCGGCCGGCCTCGGCCCTGCCCCCGGCTGAACGCGAGACTCTGCGCCGACGGTGCCGCACCGGACGCGCCCGACACCGGAGACGCGGTGGGGTGAGCGTGCCGGGGTCGACGTTCGGTCAGGGCCACGGTGGACCGCTCCGGTGCGGCCACCTCGCGGGCGGGCGGGCAGGGCGGCCCTCAGGTGGTCGGGACGACCGCCGGAGCACCCCCGCTCACACCAGACCGAGTGCCTGCAGTGCGCGGCGCTGGCGTGGTGTCGGCCGCACCGGCCAGAAGACGTAGCAGACCCCTCCCGTGCCGCTTCTCACCTTGCCGTTCGCGTCGTACCGCTTCGTGCGGAGCCAGATGTTCTCCCACTCGTGCCGCCGGTAGACCCGGCGGACGGCCTCGTTGCTGGGGGACGCGGGGTCGTTGGCGATGATGTCGCCGTCCGGCGTGAAGCCGATGACGGTCATCAGGTGGCCGGAGGTGCCGTAGCCCGCCCCGGTCAGTTCCTCCTCGCGGAACGACTGGGACGTTATGGCCGGGATGCCCGCGCGGATCAGGCTCTCCAGCTCGGTGAGCGAGCGGAGCCGGGTGACCACGGCGTTCATGTCGGGGTACGAGGCCGCGTACGCCGCGTTGAAGGGCCAGTTACCACAGCCCTCGTACTGGTGGTCGAAGGTGTGGCGGGCCGCGTGGCAGACCTGCGGGTCGGCGAAGTCCGGGTTCACCCAGGCCAGCTCCTCGGCCGACGGCGCGCGGCCCCAGTACTCGACGATCATCTGCGAGGAGGTCGGGCTGCACCACGCCTCGCCGCCGTTGTCGTACTCGGGGTACTGCCCGACGTGGGTGTTCTGCGAGTAGCGCGGCACGGCCAGCTCGTGCGCCGCGCCCGGCTCGGAGGCGGGCACGGTGAAGCGGTCCGGGACGTCCGAGGCCATCGCGCCGAGCCGCCACACCGTGGGCGTGAGGCCGCTGCCCGGGACGCGGTACAGCGTCAGGCGGAGCCGGTACGAGGCGAGCCGGAGTCCGCTCGCCGTGTCGTCGATCGCGAGGGTGTCGGTCCAGACGGTGCTCCGGCCGTCGGTCTGGTCGTCGACCGACGTCCGCAGGATGTCGCCGTCCCCGGAGGCCCAGCGCCCCAGGACGTACCAGGGGGTGGCGGTCGCGTCGGTGTAGGTGCCGGACAGCTCGACCTGGAGCCAGGTGCCGGGCGGCGTACGGGCGTTCCACGAGGCGATGACCTCGGTGGCGGGCACGGCCGGGGTGTGTTCCGGGGAGGTCCAGCTCGCGTACTCCCAGGCCGAGGTCCGGCCGGTGTGCGGGTCGGTGTAGTCGGTGCTCCCCGCCGGGTGGGCGAGGACCAGACCGGGACGGCGTCCCGCGACCGCCTTCGTCCCGGCCGCGCCGCCGCACCTCCAGTCCGTGTACGAGGACCAGAAGCGGTTGTCGACGAGACCCGGTGCGGAGTCGTGGTCCCGTCCGGCGCCCGCGGGCGGGGCCGCTCCGGACCCGGCGGGCGGGGCGGCGGCGCCCTCCGGAACAGCGGCCGCGGCGGGAGCGGCCGCGGCCGATCCGGCGGCGGCGAGAGCCGCTGCGAGAACGGTTCTGCGCGGGGTGGAGCTGGTCATGGGCGGTGACCCCCAGTCGAGAACGGTGGGCGCGGACCTGCGGACGAACCGGGCGGGCCGGCAGAGGAAGGAAGAGGAGGAGGAGGAGGCGGAGGAAGGAGGTGGACGGAGGTGGAGGGAGGTGGAGGGGTGGCGACGGCGGTACGCGGTGGGGCGGCGGGCCGGCGGGTGCTTCGGGGCGGTCCACGTGGCGTCCGAGCACGCCGGTACGCGGTCCGGCGGGCACGGGTACAGGGGCGTACGGGCCTCCGCGCGCCGGAAGCCCCGGTGGGGCGCGCCCGGGCGGACCGGGCGCGCCCCACTATCGCGGCTTCCGGTACGCCTCCGCCAGCACTTCGCCCCGCGTCGCCGCACCAATATTGGTCTCTACCACTGACGGCGGTACCACCCTGACCTGCGAAGGTCCCCCTCTCCCCTACCCTGGCCCCATGAACGACCTCGACCGCGCCGCCCACGCGCTGCTCCGGCTGCCGCCCTCCTGCGGGCCGGTCCGGCTGATCGCGGTCGACGGGCACGCGGGCTCCGGCAAGTCCACGCTCGCCGCCGGGCTCGCCGCCGCCCTGGGCGGCGCGCCCGTCCTCCGCCTCGACGACCTCGCCACGCACGAGGAGCTGTTCGAGTGGACCGGACGACTGCAGGAGCAGGTCCTCGACCCCCTCGCGCACGGCGAGGACGCGTCGTACCGCCCCTACGACTGGCACCTGCGCCGGTTCGGCGGGGCGCGCGAGCTGCCGGCGGCTCCGGTCGTCCTCGTCGAGGGGGTGGGTGCGGGCCGGGCGGCGGTACGGCCGTTCCTGGCGTGGCTGCTGTGGATGGAGCGCGGTCCCGAGGACTCCTGGGTACGGGGCCGCCATCGGGACGGACCGGAGCAGGCGTCCTTCTGGGACGGCTGGACCGTGGCGGAGACTCGCCATTTCGCCGGAGACCCCTCCCGGCCCTTCGCCGACACCCTGGTACAGGAGTGCGACGAGGGATACGAATGGCTCCCCGGGCCGGGGGTGACAGCGGGCGCGGACCATATCATCACGCACCGTGACGGCTTCATGTCCGTGAACTGAAGGGGTGGAAGTCCGCTTCCGCAAGTGCCTCAACTCCGCTTGACCCAAGGGGCGTACAGGTCTTACGTTCTGAATGTGCGGCTTTTCGAAGCCGCCGCGGACGCGAGGCCCCCGGTTGTTCCCCCGTGATCGGGGGCTTCGTTCTGCCCCTCTGCACCCTCTCCGACGCCTCTGGCGACCCCTGACGCTCACCCAGGGTCACCGGTTCCGGATCATGCGCTTCTCCTTAATCGCGCACCCCCTGCGCAGGTACGATGCCCCCAGGTGCGGTCAAATCCCGTCCATGCGAAGACGGTTGTGGGGGACCCGATGGACATCGGCACGCAGGGCGCGCAGGCCCCGGCCGAACTCGCCTGGCTGCGCGGAATCGACGCCTACACGATGGGTGCGTATCCGCAGGCGGAGGACGAGTTCCGGACGGCGGTAAGGCTCGACCCCGGGATGGCGGACGCCTGGCTCGGGCTGCACGCCCTCCGGGCCGACACCACGACCGCGCTGCTGCGCATGTACCGCAACCGCGACCGCTTCGGCGAGCAGCGGACCCGGTACCGGCGCCCGCTGAACTCCTGGTACTGGCTCGGCTGGTGGGTCCAGCCGGTCCTGGAGAGCCCCCGCGACCTGCTGCTCGCGCACGCCTCCCACTGGCTCGACGGGCGCCACGTACCCGAGCTCGACCGGGCCCTCGCGGGCCTCCCCCCGGTCGACACCGACCCGCAGGTGCGCTTCCTGCACGCCTGCCGGGCCTATCTCGTCAAGGACTGGGACCAGCTGGTCCGGCACACCGAGACACTCGTCGACGACCCGCTGCTCGGCATCGAGGCGGGGCTGTTCGGCGGCATGGCCCGGGTGCGCCTGGAGATGTACGGGCAGGCCGAGCCACTGCTGTCGGCCGCGCTGATGCGCTGTCGCAGCGAACAGCCCCAACGCAAGGAGCTGCGCTACTGGTTGGCCCGCGCCCACGAGGGCACCGGACGCAGCGCCGCCGCCCTGCCGCTCTACCGCGCCGTGCACCGGATCGACCCGGCGTTCATGGACACGGCCGCCCGGCTCGCGGCGATCGCCGAGTACGACGGCTTCGAGGGGTACGAGGGGATCGACGACCCCGCCGGGCTCGCGGCGGTCGCCCTGGGCACCGTCGGCGGCGGGCTCGGGCAGGACGCCTCGGACACCGCGCCGGGCACCGAGCCCGAGGCGGCCGGGCCGCTGGGCGACGGGGTGCGGCTCGCCCCCGATCCCGTACCGCCGGCACCGGCCCCGCCGCCGCCGGAGACCGTACGCCAGAAGGCCCCGCTGCCGTCCCAGCCGGTGCCGCCGCGCTTCCCCGAGGGGCCCACCGATCCCGTACTGCTCGCGGAGGCACTCGCCGAGCTGGAGGGCATGGTCGGCCTGGAACCGGTGAAGCGCCAGGTCAAAGCGCTGTCGGCGCAGCTGGAGATGGCGCGGCTCCGC
The DNA here is from genome assembly GCF_043081085.1 of Streptomyces sp. NPDC014891. NCBI lineage: Bacteria > Bacillati > Actinomycetota > Actinomycetes > Kitasatosporales > Streptomycetaceae > Streptomyces > Streptomyces sp. NPDC014891. Next base: position 62,094 of record NZ_JBIBWF010000006.1, read on the forward strand.
GCGGGGCAGGGCCTGCCGGTGCAGCCGCCCAAGCGGCACTTCGTCTTCTCCGGGCCCTCGGGCACCGGGAAGACCACGGTCGCCCGGATCCTGGGACGGGTGTTCTACGCCCTCGGGCTCCTCGGCGGCGACCATCTGGTGGAGGCCCAACGGGCCGACCTCGTCGGCGAGTTCCTCGGACAGACCGCGGTCAAGGCCAACGAGCTGATCGACTCGGCCGTGGGCGGCGTGCTCTTCGTGGACGAGGCGTACGCGCTCTCGAACACCGGATACAGCAAGGGCGACGCCTACGGGGACGAGGCCCTCCAGGTGCTCCTCAAGCGGGCCGAGGACAACCGCGACCACCTCGTGGTCATCCTGGCCGGCTACCCCGAGGGCATGGACCGGCTGCTCAGCACCAACCCCGGGCTCTCCTCCCGCTTCACGACCCGGGTCGACTTCCCCTCGTACCGCCCGCTGGAGCTCACCGCGATAGGGGAGGTCCTCGCCGCGGCCAACGGCGACGGCTGGGACGACGAGGCCCGCGACGAGCTGCGCTCGATCAGCGGGCACGTCGTCGAGCAGGGCTGGATCGACGAACTGGGCAACGGCCGCTTCCTGCGCACCCTGTACGAGAAGTCCTGCGCCTACCGCGACCTGCGGCTCTCCGGCTACGCCAGCACCCCGACCCGGGAGGATCTGGCGACCCTGCGACTGGGCGACCTGATGCAGGCGTACGGAGAGGTCCTGTCGGGCCGCGGCCCGGTCGACCGCGGCCCCCAGCAGGAGCCACCGGGCTACTAGCCGCGGCCGGAGGGAGAGGCAGACCAAGCCGGACCGGTGGGCCGGACCGGATCCGACCGCATCCCCCGACGGTTCCGGGCCCGTCCGGCAAGACGGGCCCGGCCCGGGAGCGGCGTCGCGCGCCGCCCCGGCCGGGCCCGTTCCGTCCCGGTGGGTCCGCCCGTCAGACCCCGGCGCCCGCCGGCACCGTCCTCAGCCGGTGGGCGGGGTCGCGGACCTCGCCCACCAGCATCTCCAGGACGTCCTCCAGGGCGACCAGGCCGAGCACCCGGCCCGAGCCGTCCGCGACCTGCGCCAGATGGGTCGCGGCGCGGCGCATCACCGTGAGGGCGTCGTCGAGGGGGAGTTCGGCGCGGAGCGTGGCCATCGGGCGCCACAGCCGCTGCGGGACCGCCCGCTCCCGTTCGTCCAGGTCGAGGACGTCCTTCACGTGCACGAAGCCCAGGAAGGCCGAGCCCTCCGCGGCACGGACCGGGAAGCGCGAGTACCCGGTCCGGACGGTCAGCTCCTCGATCTCCCGCGGAGTGACCGTCGGTGCGACCGTGACCAGGAAGGACGGGGGGATGAGGACCTCCGTCACCGGGCGGGTGCCCAGTTCGAGGGCGTCCTCCAGGCGCTCCTGCTCGGCCGGGTCGAGCAGACCGGCCTGGCCGGCGTCCTCGACGAGGCGGCCGAGCTGGACGCTGGTGAAGACGGCCTCCACCTCGTCCTTGGGCTCCACCTTGAACGCCCGCAGCACCAGCCGGGCGCAGGCGCCGAGCGCGGCCGTCACGGGACGGCAGAGCCGGGCGAAGCCGACCAGGCCGGGGGCCAGCCAGAGCGCGGTCCGCTCGGGCGCGGCCATCGCCAGGTTCTTCGGGACCATCTCGCCGATGACGAGGTGGAGGACGACGACCGCGGCGAGGGCGATCACGTAGCCGAGCGGGTGGACCAGCCCGTCCGGGACACCGACCGTGTGGAACACGGGTTCGAGGAGCCGGGCCACGGTCGGCTCCGCGACGGCCCCGAGCGTCAGGGAGCAGACGGTGATGCCGAACTGCGCCGCCGCCATCATCTGCGGCAGGTTCTCCAGTCCGTGCAGGACCTGCTTGGCGCGGGCGCCGCCGAGCGGCTCGATCTGGCTGCGGCGGACGGAGACGAGCGCGAACTCGGCCCCGACGAAGAAGCCGTTGGCCAGCACGAGCAGGACGGCGAAGAGCAGCGGAAGGGTACTCATCGGACCGCCTCCGCAGCCATTTGGACGGGCACGTCGGAAGGGATCGGGAAGGGCTCGGACACCGGGTGGGCGGTCTCGGCGACCGCCCGTCCGCAGGCGGGTCCGGCCACCGGCTCGGGCACCGGGTCCGTCCGGACGATCCGGACGCGCCCGGCGCGGTAGCGGTCGACCTCGCGGACCGAGAGGCGCCAGCCGGGCAGCTCGGCCCGGTCGCCCGGGGCGGGGATCCGCCCCAGGAGGTCGGCGACGAGCCCGGCGACGGTCTCGTACGGCCCGTCGGGCACGTCGAGGCCTATCCGGCGCAGGGCGTGGACCCGGCAGGAGCCGTCGGCGTCCCAGGCGGGCCGCCCGTCCTCGGCGGGAGCGGCGGCCAGCTCGGGCCGTCCGTCGGCGACCGTGTCGTGCTCGTCGCGGACCTCGCCGACGAGCTCCTCCACGATGTCCTCCAGGGTGACGACCCCGGCCGTGCCGCCGTACTCGTCGACGACGACCGCGATGGGCTGTTCCCGGCGCAGCCGCTCCAGCAGGGCCTGGGCGGGCAGCGACTCGGGCACCAGGAGCGGCGGGACCGCGATCCGTCCGACGGGGGTCCGCAGCCGGGCGTGCGGCGCGACGGCGAGCGCGTCCTTGAGATGGACCATGCCGACGACCTCGTCGATGCGGTCCCGGTAGACGGGGAACCGCGAGAGGCCGGTGGCGCGGGTCAGGTTGAGGACGTCGGCCGCGGTGGCGTCCCACTGGAGGGCGTTCACCTTCACACGGGGGGTCATGACCTGCTCGGCGGTGAGGCCGCCGAGGGACAGGGTCCGTACGAAGAGGTCGGCGGTGTCCTGTTCGAGGGCGCCGGCCTCGGCGGAGTGCCGGGCCAGGGAGACCAGTTCGCCGGGGGTGCGGACGGAGTCCAGTTCCTCGGTGGGCTCGACGCCCAGGAGCCGGACGAGCCGGTTCGCGACCCGGTTGAGCAGGGAGATCACCGGCCGGAAGAGGGCGGAGAAGGCCCGCTGCGGGGTGGCGACGAAGCGGGCCACCTGCAGCGGCCGGGAGACCGCCCAGTTCTTAGGGACGAGCTCGCCCACCACCATCTGGACGGCGGAGGCGAGCAGCATCCCGATCACCACCGCGATCCCGGAGACGGCCCCGGCGGGCAGTCCGGTCGCGGTGAGCGGTCCGTGCAGCAGGCCGGCGAGCGCGGGCTCGGCGAGCATGCCGACGACGAGGGAGGTGATGGTGATGCCCAGCTGGGTGCCGGAGAGCTGGAAGGACAGCTCGCGCAGCGCGGTGACGACGGTGCGGGCGCGCCGGTCGCCGTCGGCCGCGGCCCGCTCGGCCTCGGCGCGCTCGACGGTGACGAGGCCGAACTCGGCGGCCACGAAGAATCCGTTGGCGAGGATCAGGACGAAGGCCGCGAAGAGCAGCAGAAGGGAGACGATCATGCCGCCGCCTCCTGGGAGGGGGCGGCGCAGGTACTACCGGACGATCCGTCCATTGCTGGAGGGAGTCACTCCTCGGGTCGAAGGGGGTGCCTCGCGGGCCGCCGTACGGTGGCCCTGCACACGCGAGGCGGTGGTGCCGCTCGGCACCACCGCCTCCAGAGTAGTCACGCGGAGCCCGCGAGGGGCAGGGGGTCGGCCCCGGATGGGGGACGGAACACGCCCGTCCGCCCCGCGGAGCGGCCCGTCAGGCCTTCGCCTGCTCCGTGCCCGTGCCGTGGCTCTCGGCCAGGGCCCGCAGGGCGCGGGCGTCCCGGATGGCCGACTCCCTGGCGATGCCGGGCTGGATGCCCAGCGCCGGCAGGCTGGTGCCGTCGCTCAGGTCGAGGAAGACCCAGGGGTCGCCGGGCCGCAGGTTGACCTTGAGGATCTCCGCCCAGTCCAGCCGCCGGGTGCGGGTGATGTTGACGACCGTGACGCCCTCGTCGTCGGCGACGATCTTCGGGCGGCTCAGCAGGACGAGGATCCCGAGCAGGAGCGCCGCGGTGAAGACGAAGCTGAGGCGCTCCCCCGGTCCCAGCCGCTCCAGCATCAGCGCGACGGCGGTGACGACGACGAACATCAGGACGCCCAGGGTCAGCAGCACCGCCCGGGTGCGCCCGGGACGGAAGGTGACCGGAAGTGCGGGCGTCGGTGCCTGGGACATCGGGGGTTCCTCGGGGCCTTCGGTGCGGGCGGTCCGTGCCGTCAGAGGCGGCAGGCGTGGATGGCGGTGGTGAGGATGGCGCGGGCACCGATCTCGTAGAGGTCGTCCATGATCCGCTGCGCCTCCTTGGCGGGGACCATCGCGCGGACGGCGACCCAGCCCTCGTTGTGCAGCGGGGACACGGTCGGCGACTCCAGGCCCGGGGTGAGGGCGACGGCCTGCTCCAGGTGCTCGGCGCGGCAGTCGTAGTCCATCATCACGTACGAGCGGGCGACGAGGACGCCCTGGAGGCGGCGCATGAACTGCTGGACCTGCGGGTTGTCGTCGGTGGCGCCGTGGCGGCGGACGACGACGGCCTCGGAGGTCAGGATCGGCTCGCCGATGACCTCCAGGCCGGCGTTGCGCAGGCTGGTGCCGGTCTCCACGACGTCCGCGATGATCTGGGCGACGCCCAGCTGGATCGCGGTCTCCACGGCCCCGTCCAGGTGCACGACGGAGGCGTCGATGCCCTGGTCCGCGAGGTGCTTGGCGACGATGCCCTCGTAGGAGGTGGCGATCGTCATGCCGCCGAAGTCCTCGGGGCCGTTCGCCGTGCCCGGGCGGGTGGCGTAGCGGAAGGTGGAGCGGCCGAAGTTCAGCGCGAGGATCTCCTCGGCGCTGGCGCCGGAGTCCAGGAGCAGGTCACGGCCGGTGATGCCGATGTCCAGCTTCCCGGAGGCGACGTAGATCGCGATGTCCTTCGGGCGCAGGTAGAAGAACTCGACCTCGTTGTCGGGGTCGATGACGACGAGCTCCTTGGACTCCTTGCGCTGGCGGTAGCCGGCCTCATGGAGCATTGCCGACGCAGGTCCGGAGAGGGAACCCTTGTTGGGAACGGCGATGCGCAGCATGGGGTGAGCTTCCTTTGCCTGGGAGTGGTGGGAGTCCGGTTCCGTGCGCCGGAGGACGTGCCTCCGGGGACGGCTGTGCTCAGAGGTGGGCGTAGACGTCGTCGAGCGAGATCCCGCGGGCGACCATCATCACCTGGACGTGGTACAGCAGCTGCGAGATCTCCTCGGCGGCCGCGTCCTTGCCCTCGTACTCGGCGGCCATCCAGACCTCGGCGGCCTCTTCGACGACCTTCTTGCCGATGGCATGGACGCCCTTGTCGACCAGCTCCGCGGTGCGGGAGGTGGCCGGGTCGCCGGTCTCGGCCTTGAGCTTGAGCTCGGCGAAGAGCTCTTCGAAGGTTTTACGGGTTCCGTTCGCCATGATGGTCCTAAGAGTACGGGGTGAGGGTCGCGTCATCAGCGCCAGGGTTCGCTCACCGTGCGCAGCGTGGTCGCGGTCGCGACGGCGGCGGTGACGGCCTCGTGGCCCTTGTCCTCGGTGGATCCCTCGAGGCCGGCCCGGTCGAGCGCCTGCTCCTCGGTGTCGACGGTGAGGACCCCGAACCCGACGGGTACGCCGGTGTCGATCGAGACCTGGGTGAGGCCGTGGGTGACGCCCTGGCACACGTACTCGAAGTGCGGCGTTCCGCCGCGGATGACGACGCCGAGCGCCACGATGGCATCGTAGCCGCGCCCGGCGAGGACCTTCGCCACGACCGGGAGCTCGAAGCTGCCGGGGACGCGCAGGAGGGTCGGCTCGTCGATGCCGAGCTCGCTCAGGGCGCGCAGGGCGCCGTCGACGAGTCCGTCCATGATCTTCTCGTGCCACTGCGCCGCGATGACCGCGACCCGCAGGTCGCCGCAGTTCTTCACGCTGAGGACGGGTGCGCCCTTGCCGCTCATGATTCTCCTTGCCGGTGGATCCGTACGTGGTGGGTGGATGCGTCCGCGGTCACTGGTTGCCGCAGGTGGACGTCTGGGAGCCGTCCAGCCAGGGCAGGTCGTGGCCCATCCGGTCCCGCTTGGTGCGCAGGTACCGGAGGTTGTGCTCGCCGGCCGTGACGGGCATGGGCTCGCGGCCCCTGACCGTGAGGCCGTGCCGGGTCAGGGCGTCGGACTTGTCGGGGTTGTTGGTCATCAGGCGCAGGCTGCGGACGCCGAGGTCGACGAGGATCTGCGCGCCGGCCGCGTAGTCGCGGGCGTCGGCGGGCAGCCCGAGTTCCAGGTTGGCGTCGAGGGTGTCGCGGCCCTGCTCCTGGAGCTCGTACGCGCGGAGCTTGGACAGCAGGCCGATGCCGCGGCCCTCGTGGCCCCGGAGGTAGACCACGACGCCCCGGCCCGCCTCGGTGATGCGGTCCATGGAGGCCTGCAGCTGGGGGCCGCAGTCGCAGCGCAGCGAGTGGAAGATGTCGCCGGTCAGGCACTCGGAGTGGACCCGGACCAGGACGTCCTCGCCGCCGGCGGCGGCGATGTCGCCGTGGACGAGGGCGACGTGCTCGACCCCGTCCACGGTGGAGCGGTAGCCGTAGGCGGTGAAGTCGCCGTGCGCGGTGGGGAGCCGGACCTCGGCCTCGCGGCGGACGGTCGGCTCGGCGGAGCGCCGGTAGGCGATCAGGTCCTCGATGGAGATGATCGTGAGGCCGTGCTTGCGGGCGAAGGGGACCAGCTCCGGGAGGCGCAGCATGACGCCGTCCTCGCCGGCGATCTCGACGATCGCGCCGGCCGGGCGGAGGCCCGCGAGGCGGGCGAGGTCGACGGCGGCCTCGGTGTGCCCGTTCCGGGCGAGGACGCCGCCCTCCTTGGCGCGGAGCGGGAAGATGTGGCCGGGGCGCACGAAGTCGGAGGGCTCGTGGCGGCCGCTCGCCAGCATCAGCAGGGTGGTGGCGCGGTCGGCGGCGGAGATGCCGGTGGTGACGCCGTGGGCGGGGGCCGCGTCGACGGAGACCGTGAAGGCGGTGCGCATCGACTCGGTGTTGTGCTCGACCATCTGCGGGAGCTCCAGGCGCTCCAGCTCGTCGTGCTCCATGGGGGCGCAGATCAGGCCGCGGCACTCGCTCATCATGAAGGCGACGACCTCGGGGGTGGCCTTCTCGGCGGCGATGACGAGGTCGCCCTCGTTCTCGCGGTCCTCGTCGTCGACGACGACGACGGGCCGGCCGGCGGCGATGTCGCGGATCGCCTGCTCGACGGGGTCGAGGGCCAGGTCGGTGGCGTCCCAGATCGGCAGCGCGCTCATGCGTGGGCTCCTTCCAGAGCGGTGGCGGAGGTCGTGCGCGTCCGGAGCCACCAGTCGCGCATGCCCCAGACGACGAGGGCGAAGTAGATGACGTAGACCAGGCCGGAGAAGGCGAGGCCGCTGTTGAAGGCGAGCGGGACGCCGACGAGGTCGACGAGGAGCCAGGCGAACCAGAACTCGACGAGGCCGCGGGCCTGGGCGATCATCGCGACGAGGGTGCCGACGAAGATGTACGCGTCGGCCCACGGGCTCCAGGAGAGCGACGGGTAGAGGGTGAAGAGGCCGCCGACGGCGAGGGTGCCGAGGGCCGCTCCGGCGAGGAGCAGCGCGCGCTCCTTCCAGGTGGCGAAGCGGACCGCGATGGAGCCGTCCTGGGCCTGCCGGCGGCCGCGGTTCCACTGCCACCAGCCCCAGGCGGCGACGCCGATGACGAGGAGCTGCTTGCCGACGCCGCCGGCGAGGTGGGCGGAGGCGTAGGCGCCGACGAGGATCAGGCCGGAGAGCAGCTGGGCGGGCCAGGTGAGGATGGACCGGCGCCAGCCGAGCGCGAGGGCGACCAGGCCGATGGTGTTGCCGATCATGTCGGACCACAGGATGTGCTGGCCGAACGCGCTGAAGGCCTCGGAGTTGAGCCAGTTCACTTGTCGCCCTCCCCGGCGTTCGGGCCGAGCAGCCGCTCGACGTACTTGGCGATGACGTCCACTTCGAGGTTGACCGGGTCGCCGGACCGCTTGATGCCGAGCGTGGTCAGGTCGAGGGTGGTCGGGATGAGGCTGATGGTGAACCAGTCGTCGGCGACCTCGACGACGGTGAGGCTGACGCCGTCGACCGTGATGGAGCCCTTCTCGACGACGTAGCGGGAGAGGTGGGCGGGCAGGCCGACCTTGACGAGTTCCCAGTGCTCGGACGGGGTGCGCTCCAGGATCGTGCCGGTGCCGTCCACGTGTCCCTGGACGATGTGTCCGCCGAGGCGGCCGCCGACGGCCATGGGCCGCTCCAGGTTGACGCGGGAGCCGGTCTCCAGGGCGCCGAGGCTGGACCGCTTGAGGGTCTCGGCCATGACGTCGGCGGTGAACTCGCCGTCGGCGGTCTCGACGACCGTGAGGCAGACGCCGTTGACGGCGATGGAGTCGCCGTGCCGGGCGCCCTCCGTGACCAGGGGGCCGCGCAGGCGGAAGCGGGAGGCGTCCGCCAGCTGCTCGACGGCGGTGACCTCGCCCAGCTCTTCGACGATTCCGGTGAACACGGTCAGGCTCCCTTGGGGACGGCGGTGGGGTGCGGGGCGGCGGTGACGCGGAGGTCGGGTCCGATGCGGACGGTGTCGGTGACGTCGAGCCGCAACGCTTCGGTGATGGTGCTGATTCCTGCGTCGGCGAGGGCGTTCGGGCCGGCGCCGAGGAGGACGGGGGCGAGGTAGCCGACGACCTGGTCGACGGCGCCGGCGGCGACGAAGGCGCCGGCGAGGGTGGGGCCGCCCTCCAGGAGGACGGAGCGGACGCCGCGCGCGTGGAGGGCGTCCAGGAGGGCGGGTACGGACAGGCCGCGGTCCGCCCTGGGGAGGCGGAGGACGCGGGCGTCGTCGAGGCCGGTCGCGGCGTCCCGCGCGATCGCGATCAGGGTCGGGGCCGCGTCGTCGAGGATCCGGGCGCCGGGCTTCACGGCGGTCCCCTCGGTGTCGACGACCACCCGGAGCGGCTGGACGGCTCCCTCGACGCCGCGGACGGCGAGGTGGGGGTCGTCGGCGCGGGCGGTGCCGGAGCCGACGACGACGGCGTCGGCCTCGGCGCGCAGCCGGTGGACGTCGGCGCGGGACTCCGGGGAGGTGATCCAGCGGGAGGTGCCGTCGGCGGCGGCGATCCGGCCGTCGAGGGTGGCGGCGTACTTCCAGCGGACGAAGGGGCGGCCGTGGCGCACGGAGCCGAGCCAGGCGATGTTGCCCGCCTCCGCCTCGGCCTCCAGGAGGCCCTGCCGGACCTCGACGCCGGCGGCGCGCAGGGTGTCGGCGCCTCCGGTGGCCTGGGGGTTCGGGTCGCCGACGGCGTAGAGGACGCGGCTGATCCCGGCCTCGATCAGGGCCTGCGCGCAGGGGCCGGTGCGGCCGGTGTGGTTGCAGGGTTCGAGGGTGACGTAGGCGGTGGCGCCGCGCGCGAGGGCGCCCGCCTCGCGCAGGGCGTGGACCTCGGCGTGGGGGCCGCCGGCGCGCCGGTGGTAGCCCTCGCCGACCACGTGTCCGGCGGCGTCGGTGATGACGCAGCCGACGACGGGGTTGGGGCTGGTGGCGCCGAGACCGCGTGCGGCGAGCTCGACGGCGCGTCGCATGGCGGTGATGTCGGCCTGCTGGGCCACCGGGTCCTCCTGCCTCTTCGGGCACGGACTCCGGGGCCTGTCGATGACGACAGAGAGCGGGACGACGCTTCGCGCAGGGTGCGCCGGGGCCGCGGTCGCACGGGTACGCCGATCGGTGTCGATACGGCGACCAGCGGACGTACGGCCGGCACACCCCGGAAAGGGGTCGCCCGCCGCGCACTGCCTCCCATCCGGACTTTCACCGTCGGTCCAGGAATCTCACCTGGTCAACCGGCCGCTGGCTGCGGACGGGTCGCGGACTATACCGCCGGTTCGGAATTACACCGACCCCGGAGTGCGCTGCTGCTGATACAGGGCCAGTGTGCCACGACCCGCGAGGGGCGTCGTGGCCGGATTCCTGTGGTCTGGCTCACAGGGTCCCACAGAACTCTTCTTTGGTCCAGACCTATTGACGCACTGGTCTAGTCCTCTTAATCTCCGTGTCACCTCCGAGGAACGGTCCGGCGGGGTGCGCACCCCACGGGCCCAACACGACCCACCCCCTTGTTCGTTGTGTTCTCCCACCTCCCCAGGAGGAACCGATCGTGTTGTCCCCCACCGCGAAAAGAGCCTCGCTGCTCTCGTCCGGCGCAGCCGTCGCCGGACTGCTGCTCAGCTCGCTCTCCGGCGGCGTCTCGTACGCGGCCGACAACGAGTCCTGTCGCCCCGACGGGCTCTACAAGACGGCCGGCGTCGACGTGCCGTACTGCTCGGTCTACGACACCGAGGGCCGCGAGAAGATGGGCGCGGACCACCAGCGCCGGGTCATCGGCTACTTCACCGGCTGGCGCGACGGCAAGAACGGCCAGCCCGCGTACCTGGCCAAGGACATCCCGTGGGAGAAGATCACCCACATCAACTACGCCTTCGGGCACATCGGCTCGGACAACAAGCTCTCCGTCGGCACGGACGGTCCGAACAACGCGGCCACCGGGATGACCTGGCCCGGTGTGGCCGGAGCGGAGATGGACCCCGCGTACGCCTACAAGGGCCACTTCAACCTGCTCAACAAGTTCAAGAAGCAGCACCCGAACGTGAAGACCCTCATCTCGGTCGGCGGCTGGGCCGAGACCGGCGGCTACTTCGCGGACAACGGCAGCCGGGTCAACTCCGGCGGCTTCTACTCGATGGCCACGAACGCCGACGGTTCGGTCAACCAGGCCGGGATCGACACCTTCGCCGCCTCGTCCGTCGACTTCATCCGCAAGTACGGCTTCAACGGCGTCGACATCGACTACGAGTACCCGACGACCATGAAGGACGCCGGCAACCCGCTCGACTGGCAGATCGCCAACGCGCGCCGCGCCGGACTCGTGCAGGGCTACGCGGCCCTCATGAAGTCCCTGCGCGAGAAGCTGGACGTGGCCGGCGCCGCCGACGGCAAGCACTACCTGCTGACCGTCGCCGCCCCCTCCTCCGGCTACCTGCTGCGCGGCATGGAGACCTTCCAGGTGCAGAAGTACCTGGACTACGTCAACATCATGTCCTACGACCTGCACGGCGCCTGGAACGAGTACGTCGGGCCCAACGCCTCCCTCTTCGACGACGGCAAGGACGGCGAGCTCGCCGCGGCCAACGTCTACGGCTCCGCGCAGTACGGCAACATCGGGTACCTCAACACCGACTGGGCCTACCACTACTTCCGCGGCTCGATGCCGGCCGGCCGCATCAACATCGGCCTGCCGTACTACACCCGCGGCCACAAGAACGTCCAGGGCGGCACCGACGGCCTGTGGGGCAAGGCCACCGCGTCCACCTGCCCGGCCGGCGCCGGTCTGACCAAGTGCGGTGACGGCGCCACCGGCATCGACAACCTGTGGCACGACAAGGACACCAACGGCGTCGAGTCGCCCGCCGGCTCCAACCCGATGTGGCACGCCAAGAACCTCGAGAAGGGGATCGTCGGCGACTACGTCACGCAGTACGGCTTCCCCGCGAACACCACGCTGACCGGCACCTACACCCGCAAGTACGACTCGACGCTGGTCGCGCCGTGGCTGTGGAACGCGCAGAAGAAGGTCTTCCTCTCCACCGAGGACGAGCAGTCGGTGGCCGCCAAGGCCGACTACGTGGTCAACAAGGGCATCGGCGGCACGATGGTCTGGGAGATGGCCGGCGACTACGACTGGAACGCCACCAAGGGCCAGTACGAGATCGGCGACACCCTCACCTCGCTGATGTACGACAAGTTCAAGGCGGCCACCCCGTACGGCGCGAAGAAGTCCAACGCGACCCTGCCGACCAAGGCCGTGAAGATCGACGCGCAGTTCACCGAGTTCAAGCTCGGCGACTCGAACTACCCGATCACCCCGAAGATCAAGATCACCAACAACACGGCGGCCACCCTCCCGGGCGGCACGGAGTTCCAGTTCGACTACGGGACCTCGGCCCCGGCGAACGCCTCCGACCAGTCGGGCTTCGGCACCAAGGTGATCAGCAGCGACCACACGGGCAGCAACGTGGGCGGCCTGAAGGGCGACTTCCACCGCGTCTCCCTGAAGCTCCCGGCCTGGCAGTCGCTGGCCCCGGGCGCCACGGTCGACCTCGCGTTCAACTACTACCTGCCGGTGTCCACCCCCTCCAACTGGACGGTGAACATCAACGGCACGACGTACGCCCTCGCCGGTGACCTGGCGCGCGGCACGACGGTGGTGGAGCCGGGCACCACGACCCCGCCGACCACTCCGCCGACGACCCCGCCCACCACGCCTCCGACGACCCCGCCCACGACTCCCCCGACCACGCCTCCGACGACGCCGCCCACCGGCTGCGGCACGGTCCCGGCGTACGTCGCGGGCACGGTCTACAACGCGGGCAACGAGGTCTCCCACAACGGCCGCAAGTACAAGGCCCAGTGGTGGACCCAGAACGAGACGCCGGGCACGACCGGCGAGTGGGGCGTCTGGAAGGACCTCGGTCCCTGCTGACGCACCCCCTCCGAGACCCCCGGCGGCGGAACATCACGGCCCTTGCCGCCGCCGGGCTCCCACAGCGCCGCGCCCCCCTGTCCGGGGCGCGGCGCGCTCGCGTCTCCGGGGCCGTACGGGAGGAGCGCGGGTACGGCCTCAGCTCCCGAGCCCCGCGGTCGGCGCACCGAAGAGCTCGTCCTGGGCCGCGTCGCGGGCCAGGAGCAGGGCTCCGCGCAGCACCGCCGCGTCGCCCAGGTCCGTCGCGCGGACCTCCGCGCGGAGCGGGGAGAGGGCGGCCAGTTCGGCCTCCACGCGCGCGGCGAGCGCGGCGCCGCCCTGGTGGCCGGTCTCCCCGGCCAGGACCACGCAACCGGGGTCGAGGACCGAGACGACGGCCGCCGCGCCGATCGCGAGGCGGCGGGCCAGGGCGTCGAGGAAGGGGTCGGGGCCCGAGGCGAGCGCCTCGGCCGCGGTGAGGCCGTGGTCGGCCGCCAGTGCCTCCACGGCGGCCGCGCAGGCCAGCTCGTGGAAGCCGCCGTCGCAGCCGGTGGCCGAGGGGAGGCCGGAGGTTCCGGGCACCGGCAGGAAGCCGATCTCGCCCGCACCGCCGGAGGCGCCGCGGCGCAGCCGCCCGCCGAGCACGACCGCGGCACCGACGCCCTGGCCGAGCCAGAGCAGGACGAAGTCCTCCCGCTCGCGGGCCGCGCCCTCGCGCAGTTCGGCGACGGCGGCGAGGTTGGTCTCGTTCTCCACGAGCACGTGCGCGGGCAGCCGTTCCTGAAGGACGCCGACCAGCCGCCGGTGCCAGGCGGGCAGCCCCGAGGAGTCGCGGAGTTCCCCGGTGGCCGGGTCGATCAGGCCGGGGGCGCCGACGGCGACGGTGTGCAGCCGGTCGGCCCCCGCCTCCCGCACGGTCCGCTCCAGGAGCGTGACCGCCTTCTCCACGGCCGGCCCGGTGTCGCTGTCGTCGCCGACGGGCACGGCGGCCTCGGCGAGGGTGGCGCCGAGCAGGTCGGTGACGGTGACGGAGACCGACCGCGTCCTGACGTCGAGAGCGGCCAGGTGGGCGCGGTCGGCGACCAGCCCGTACAGCTTGGCGTTGGGTCCCCGCCGCTCCGCTCCGGACTCGCCGACGACATGGACGAGCCCGGAGCCCCGGAGGCGCTCGACGAGATCGGCGACGGTGGGCCGGGAGAGCCCGGTGAGCGTCTTGAGCTGAGTGGCCGTCAACGGTCCCTCGTCCTGGAGCAGTCGCAGGGCGAACCGGTCGTTGATGGCTCGTGCGGTGCTCGGGGATGCGGCCATGCGGCGATCCTCTCAGACGCGTCCGGGTGCGGAGGACGTTCCGCGGTCTATTTATCAGGCAGGGTTCCTGATAGTTTACGGCCGCACCCGTTCGACGACACCACACCACCCAGGGAGGGCCCATGGCGACGGAGACCGTCACCAGCACCGATCGCCTGCGGCGGGCGCGCTTCGCCGTCGCCGCAGTCTTCTGCGTCCACGGCGCCGTGACCGGCAGCTTCGCCACCCGCATCCCGTGGATCCAGGAGCACGCGGGCGTGAGCGCGGGCCAGCTCGGACTCGCGCTCGCCTTCCCCGCGCTCGGCGCCTCCCTCGCGATGCCGCTGGCGGGGGCCGTCTCGCACCGCTTCGGCGCCCGGACGGCGCTGCGCGGCCTGCTCACCCTCTGGACCCTCGCCCTGACCCTGCCCTCGCTCGCCCCGAACGTCTGGGGCCTGTGCGCCGCCCTCTTCGTGTACGGCGCGACCGCCGGCATGTCCGACGTGGCGATGAACGCGCTCGGGGTCGAGACCGAGAACCGGCTCGGCAGGTCCATCATGTCGAGCCTGCACGGCATGTGGAGCGCCGGCGCCCTCATCGGGTCCGCCGCGGGCACGGTCGCCGCGCACCTGGGCGGCGACGCCCGGCTCCACCACCTGATCGCTGCCCTGGTACTCACCGCCCTCGGCCTCGTCTGCTGCCAGGGCGTCCTGGACGTGCACAGCACCCCGGACGGGGAGGCGCCGCCGCGCTTCTCGCTGCCGCCCAAGTCCGCGCTGATCATCGGCGCCGTCGGCTTCTGCGCGGTCTTCGCCGAGGGCGCGAGCCTCGACTGGTCGGCCGTCTACCTCCGGGACGAGCTGGGCAGCTCGGCCGGGCTCGCGGCCGCCTCCACGACCGCCTTCGCGCTGACCATGACCGTCGCCCGGCTGGCCGGCGACCGGGTCGTGGACCGCTTCGGCGCGGTCCGCACGGTACGGGTGGGAGGCGCCGTCGCCACCCTCGGCGGGGTCATGGTCGTCGCCGCCCCGCACGCCGCCGTCGCCATGGCCGGTTTCGGCTTCATCGGCCTCGGGGTCGCGGTCGTCGTCCCGCTCGCCTTCGCGGCGGCCGGGCGCAGCGGCCCGAACCCGAGCCAGGCCATCGCGGGCGTCGCCACCATCACGTACACCTCGGGGCTCATCGCCCCCTCGGCGATCGGCGGCATCGCCGACGCGACCTCGCTGGTCTTCTCGTTCGGCCTGGTCACCCTGCTCGCCCTGGGGCTCGTGCTGGGCGCGGGCGTCCTCCGCTCCGGCGGGCGGGAGTCCGCCCCGGCGAAGGCCGCCCCGGAGCGGACCCCGGGCCCCGTCGGCTAGCCGGTCCCTCAGCGGGCCCGGTCGGACCGGACGGCGCCGCCGGAGGCCGGGGCGCACCTCCCCGACCACCGGCGGCGCATACCATGTGGCTGATCTTTTGCGGTCGCGACGCGGCCGCCTGAACCGTAGAACGGGAGCCACCTCATGAACCTCGGCGTGCGCTGGACTCTGCACGGCGACGGGAAGACACCCGCTCCCGGAGCCGTCGTCCGCCCGGACGAACGGCTCTCCTGGCCCCGCACGGTCGGCCTCGGCGCGCAGCACGTCGTGGCGATGTTCGGCGCCTCGTTCGTCGCACCGGTCCTCATGGGCCTGGACCCCAACCTCGCGATCATGATGTCCGGATTCGCGACCGCGATCTTCCTGCTCGCGACCCGCGGCACGGTCCCCTCCTACCTGGGCTGCTCGCTCTCGTTCGTCGGCGTCGCCGCCGCCATCCGGGCCGCGGGCGGCACCAGCGCCACCGTGACGGGCGCGGTGTTCGTCGTCGGCGCGGTGCTCTTCCTCGCCGGTCTCGCGGTGCGGCGGTTCGGCGCGCGCATCATCCACGCGGCGATGCCGCCGATCGTGACCGGCGCCGTCGTGATGCTGATCGGCTTCAACCTGGCCCCGGTCACCGCGGCCACGTACTGGCCGCAGGACCAGTGGACGGCGCTCCTCACCATGCTGTTCACCGGCCTCGCCGTGGTGTGCCTGCGCGGCTTCTGGTCCCGCGTCGCGATCTTCCTCGGCCTGATCTTCGGCTACGCCGTCTCGTGGATCTCCGACCTGGTCTTCGGCAAGATCCACTCGATGTCCGCGAGCGGCGAGGTCGCCGACCACTGGCGGCTCGACCTCTCCGCGGTCGGCCCGGCCGACTGGGTCGGACTGCCCTCGTTCCACGCCCCCAGCTTCGAGTGGTCCGCGATCCTGGTCGCGCTGCCCGTCGTCATCGCGCTGATCGCCGAGAACGCCGGACACGTGAAGGCCGTCGGCGAGATGACCGGCAAGCCGCTGGACGACCAGCTCGGCACCGCGATCGCCGCCGACGGCGCCGCCTCGATGCTGTCGACGGCCGTGGGCGGCCCCCCGAACACCACGTACTCGGAGAACATCGGCGTCATGGCCGCCACCCGGGTCTACTCCACGGCCGCCTACTGGGCCGCCGCCGGCTTCGCCCTCCTCTTCGGCCTCTGCCCGAAGTTCGGCGCGGTCGTCGCCGCCATCCCCGGCGGTGTCCTCGGCGGCATCACCGTCATCCTGTACGGCATGATCGGCCTGCTCGGCGCCCAGATCTGGATCAACGCCAAGGTCGACCTGCGCAACCCGCTCAACCTGGTCCCGGCCGCCGCGGGCATCATCATCGGCGTCGGCGGGGTGAAGCTGACCTTCACGGACACCTTCGAGCTGGGCGGCATCGCGCTCGGCACGATCGTGGTCATCACCGGCTACCACGTGCTGCGGGCCTTCGCCCCGGCCCACCTCAAGCAGCAGGAGCCGCTGCTGGACTCCGGCACCAGCTCGTACGAGAGCACGTCCGGCGACGAGCCGCCGTCGAAGAGCTGAGTGATTCGCCCGTTCTGGGGAAGCCGGGCCGGAGGAGTTCCCTCCCGGGCCCGGCGGCTGGGAGCCTGCCCGCATGGCGCAGACCCAGCAGATCGGGCAGAGCGAACAGACACGGCGGGTCGGGCGGCAGTCCGGCCCGTTCCTCGCGGTCGACCCCGTGGTGGACCGGATGCGGGCGTTCCGCGCGGCCTGGCATCCGGCCGACGGGGTCGCCGTCTTCAACCGGGTCTACCTCACCGTCACCGAGGAGATCGGCCACGCGATCGAGGCGGGCGGCTTCGCCGACCGGCGGGCCGCCGCCACCCTCGACGTGCGGTTCGCCGAGCGGTACCTGGCCGCGGTGGACGCGGCGGCCACCGGCCTCCCCTCCCCCGCGTGCTGGCGGCCGCTGTTCCGCTACCGCCGCCATCCCGGGGTGCGGCCGCTGCAGTTCGCGCTGGCCGGGATCAACGCCCACATCGGCCACGACCTGGCGCTCGCGGTGGTCGACACCTGCCGGGTCCTGGAGTGCGCACCCGCCGATCTGGAGGACGAGTTCGACCGGGTCGGCGACGTCCTGGCCCTCCTGGAGGAGCGCATCCGGGAGGAACTGATGCCGGGCCCGGACCTCCTGGAGGTCGCGGACCCGCTGACGCATCTGCTCGGCTGCTGGAGCCTCGACCGGGCCCGCGACGGGGCCTGGCTGGCGGCGCGCTCGCTGTGGCAGCTGCGCGGCCTGCCCGAGCTGGCCGAGGAGTTCACGGAACGCCTCGACCGCTCGGTGGGCCTGGTGGGGCGGATGCTCCTCACCCCGCTGACCATGCCCTGAGCACGCTCCGAACCGGCCGGGAACCTCCCCGGCCGGACGGCTCAGTCCTCCGGCAGCTCGACCGGGGCGATCTCGTCGTACACGTCGCCCGGACCGGGGTTCGTCCCGTCGGTGGCGCCGCCGAAGTGGTGCATCACGCCCCACACCGCGTTGAGCGCCGTCTGCACCGCGCCCTCGGCCCAGCCGGCCGTCCACGAGATGTCGTCGCCCGCGAGGAAGATGCCCCGCTTGTCCTCGGGCAGCCGGTCCTGCATGAAGTGCGTGAAGAGGCGCCGCTGGTAGCGGTAGTGACCGGGCAGGTTCGCCTTGAACGCGCCCATGAAGTAGGGCTCGTTCTCCCAGGAGACCGTCACCGGGTTGCCGATGATGTGCTTCCGGATGTCGACCTTCGGGTAGATCTCGCCCAGCGACTTCAGCATGACCTCCATCCGCTCGTTCGCGGACAGCGGCAGCCACTTGAGGCTGTCGTCGCACCAGGTGTACGAGAGGCAGATGGTGGCGGGCTTGTCCGGGCCGTCGTCCAGGAGGTACGTGCCGCGGGTCATCCGGTCGGTGAGCGTCATCGACATGACGTCCCGGCCGGTCGGGTTCCCCTCGTCGTCGACGGCCTTGTCCAGCCAGAACGGCCGGTCGACCGGGACGAACAGCTTCGAGCTCTCCATGTAGTGGGTGCGCTCGATCGCCGTCCAGTGGTCGATCGGGAAGAGCGAGTCGTCGCAGGCGATCTTGGAGAGCAGCATCCAGGACTGGGCGGTGAAGATCGCCGCCTGGAAGGTGCGGATGTCGCCGGAGGCGTCGGTGACGGTGATCCGGTTGCCCGCGGTCCGGTTCAGCCGGGTCACGGCCGGCTTCGGGGCGCCGTCGTGCAGGGAGCTGAGCGAGGTGCCCGGCGCCCAGTGGACGATCTTCTCCGGCTCGCGCTCCCACAGGCGCAGCGGCAGCTGCTGCGAGCCGCCGACGATGCCGCGGTGGTGGTCGTCGGCCTCGGTGTAGACGACGCGGAGGATCTCCAGGATGGAGTTGGGGAAGTCGGTGTCCCAGCCGCCGGTGCCGAAGCCGACCTGGCCGAAGATCTCGCGGTGCCGGAAGGACTTGAACGACTCCGACTCGCAGAGGAAGCCGTAGAAGGTCTGGTTGTCGAGCTTCTCGACGAGCTTCGACCAGATCTCGCGGATGCGCGGGACGTCGCGCTCGCGCATGGCCTGGTTCATGTCGGAGAAGTCGGCGCCCTCGTCGAGGCAGGCGTTCCACGCGTTCATCACGTCGCGGTAGACCTGCGGGAGGTCGTCGACGGTGGTGGCGTAGTGCGACTCGCCCTTGAGGTCGACGACGGTCGAGGGGGTCGTCTCGGCCAGCGGGTTGGGGAACGGCGTGGTCTCCAGGCCGACGAGGTCGATGTAGTGCTGGAGCGCGGTCGACGAGGGCGGGAAGCGCATGGCGCCCATCTCGGCGGTGAGGCCCTCGGTGGCGGTGCCCTCGAAGCCGACGGTCCGCAGCCGGCCGCCGATCTGGTCGGCCTCGTAGACGACGGGCTTGAGGCCCATCTTCATCAGCTCGTAGGCGGCGATGATCCCGGACAGACCGCCGCCGATGACCGCGACCTCGGTGCCGTGCTCGGTCGCCGGTATCTGGCCGAGGCCGGCCGGGTGGGCCAGGAAGTCGTCGTAGGCGTACGGGAAGTCCGGCCCGAACATGGTGATCGGCGGCTGGCCGTCGCTGTGGGGGACGGCGGTCGTGGGCACCGTGGACGTCATGGGGTACGGACTCCTTGCACGGAAAAGGGTGAGACTGGGCGACTGCGCGGGGCGGGGCGGGGGGCGGCTCAGACGAGGGAGCCGTAGAGCCCCGGGCGCCGGTCGCGGAGGTAGGGGTTCTCCTCGCGGGAGGCCGCGAGGAAGGCGGGGTCGACATCGCCGAGGACGAGGTCCTCGCCGCGGCCGGCCCGGGCCCGGGCGGTGCCGTCGGGCCCCACGAGGGTGGAGAGGCCGACGAACTCGAAGTCGCCCTCGGGTCCGGTCCGGTTGGCGTACGCGATGTACAGCTGGTTCTCGAAGGCGCGGACCGGAAGCACGGAGAGGGGCACGATCTCGGCGGGGTGCATGAGCGCGGTCGGCACGAGGAGGAGGTCCGTGCCGGCCAGCGCGTGCGCCCGTACGTTCTCGGGGAACTCGACGTCGTAGCAGATCATCATGCCGACGGTGAGTCCGCCGAGGTCGGCCTGGACGACGGGCCGGTCGCCGGGGGTGAACCAGGTCGTCTCGAATCCGCCGAAGAGGTGGGTCTTGCGGTAGTCGGCGAGGGCCTCCCCGTCGGCGCCGACGAGCCTCGCCGCGTTGTACAGGACTCCGTGCTGCTCGGTGTCGCGCTCCGGGTAGCCGTAGCCGACGGCGAGGCCGTGGCGGACCGCGACGGCCGCGACGGCGCGGGCGGACGGACCGTCGGCGGGCTCGGCCAGCCGCGCCATGTCGGCGCCGATGGCGTACCCCGTGAGGAAGAGCTCGGGGGCGAGCAGCAGGTCCGCTCCGGCGGCGGCGGCACGGCCGGCCGCCTCGTCGAGGATCTTGAGGTTGGCGGCCACGTCACCGAGCTCACCGGAGCTCTGGAGCAGGGCGGTGCGCAGCGCGGGCATGCGTGATCCTCGGAGGTCGGAGTACAGGGGGAAGACGTCAAAAACGGTACGGTTTCGCGCTCGGTCGGGACAAGACGGCAGCGTTGCGGACCGACCGTCGAACCGTTGCGCGATCGACGGGTGCGGCGGCGATTCATTGCGTACGGCTCCGCCCGGGGGCGGGGTCCGTCTCCGCCGCGCGGCGGAGGGGGAACCGTCCTGCGGCGCGACGCCGGGCGGCGGGCGCCGCGGAAGAGTGGTGGTCGTCCGGTTGACTTGCCGAAAGGACCGAAACGACCATGAACCGCCGTACGAAGACCGTCGCCGTCGCCGTCGCCGTCCTGCTCACGCTGGGGGCCGGGGGAATCGCCGTCGCCTCGGCGGATGTCGAGCAGGGGCACGGCCCGCGCGTGTCCCGGGAGGCGGCCGCGCTGACCGGCACGGCCGAGCTCTACCGGCCCGCCGGCGACGACATCACGTTCGCCTTCGACGCCCGTCTGGCGAAGAAGGACGTCAAGGACCCGCAGGCGGCCACGGGCACCTTCCGGTTCAGCCACTACAAGGACGGGAAGGGCGGCTACGCCGTGGCGAAGGTGGACTGTCTCGTCACCGGCGGCCGGGTCGCCGTGGTGACGGGCGTGGTCACGGAGACCGACCTGGAACACCTCCGGGGGAAGCGGGTCGGCGTCTCGGTGAACGACGACGGCCGGCGCGACCGGCTCGGCTACAGCTGGGTCGGCCGCGAGTCGGACCTCGAGGTGCCCCCGTGCCTGAGCTCGGCCCCGTTCGAGAAGGTGAAGGCCGGTACGGGTGACTTCCACGTGGTGCCGTGGAACGTCCCGTACCCGACCGAGTAGACCGCCCCACGGGGGTGGGCGGGCGGGGGCGGCGCAGGAACCACGGCCCGCGCCGCTCCGATCGCCCGGCCGTACGGCCGGGACCCCGAGCCGCCGGGTGCTACGCGGGCGAGCCCGAGGAGAAGCGCCGGAGCAGCGGCGACAGCACCAGGACGGACTTGGTGCGCTCCACGAAGGGCTCGCCCGCGATGCGTTCCAGGACCCGCTCGAAGTGGCGCATGTCGGAGGCGAAGACCTGGACGACGGCGTCCGCGTCGCCGGTGACGGTCGACGCGGACACCACCTCGGGATACCGCTCCAGACCTCGCCGGATGTCGTCCGGCGAGGTGTTGTGGCGACAGTAGATCTCGACGAAGCCCTCGGTCTCCCAGCCGAGCGCCGCCGGGTCCACCCGTACGGTGAATCCGGTGATGGCGCCCTCGGCCCTGAGCCGGTCCACGCGCCGCTTCACGGCGGGGGCGGAGAGGCCGACGAGCGAGCCGATGTCGGCGTAGCTGCGGCGGGCGTCTTCCGCGAGGGCGTGGACGATGCGTTCGTCGAGGTCGTTGAGTCGCACTACGGGTGGATCACTTCTCTGCTGAGGTCTCTGCCACGGCCGGCGCGGAGGCCAGCCGGGAGCGGCGCATGCCGTACAGGAAGTAGAACACGAGGCCCGCCGCCATCCAGCAACCGAAGACCACCCAGGTGACCGCGTCGAGGCTGAACATGTTGTAGACGCAGAACAGGAAGCCCAGGACGGGGAAGGTCCAGCCGAGCGGCACGCGGAAGGTGCGGTCCATCGTCGGGCGGGTGCGGCGCAGCACGATGACCGCGACGTTGACCAGGGCGAAGGCGAACAGGGTGCCGATGCTGGTGGCGTCGACGAGCTTGCCCAGCGGGATGACGGAGGCGAGGGCGCCGCAGAACAGCGACACGATGACGGTGTTGACGCGGGGGGTGCCGGTCTTGGCGTTGACCTTGCCGAAGGCCTTGGGCACGAGACCGTCGCGGGACATCGCGAAGAGCACACGGGTCTGGCCGTAGAGGACGGTGAGCACGACGCTGGCGATCGAGATGACGGCGCCGGCGGCGAGCAGGGTGCCCCAGAACTTCTGGCCGCTGACGTCGTTCATGATCGCGGCGAGGGTGGCCTCGGAACCGTCGAAGTCCTTCCAGTTCCACGCGCCGACGGCGACGGCCGCGACCAGGACGTAGAGGACCGTGACGATCAGCAGCGAGAGCATGATCGCTCGGGGCAGGTCGCGCTTCGGGTCCTTCGCCTCCTCGCCGGCGGTGGAGGCGGCGTCGAAGCCGATGTACGAGAAGAACAGGCTGGCTCCGGCGGCGCTGACGCCCGCCATGCCGAGCGGCATGAAGTCCTCGTAGTTGCCGGACTTGAAGCCCATGAAGCCGATGGCGCAGAAGAGCACCAGCGCGGCGATCTTCACGAAGACCATGATGGTGTTGACGACGGCGGACTCGCGGGCGCCGCCGAGCAGGAAGACCATCGCGAGCAGGACGACGATCAGGCCCGGCAGGTTGATGAACCCGCCCTCGCCGGGGGCCGAGGAGACCGCCGCCGGGAGCGTGACGCCGATCGTGCCGTCGAGGAGCTCGTTGAGGTACTCGCCCCAGCCGACGGCCACGGCGGCGACCGAGACGCCGTACTCCAGGACCAGGCACCAGCCGCAGACCCAGGCGACGAGTTCACCCATCGTTGCGTACGCGTACGAGTACGAGGAGCCCGCGACCGGTATGGAGCCGGCCAGCTCGGCGTAGGAGAGCGCGGAGAAGAGCGCCGTCAGACCGGCGATGACGAAGGCGACGGTGACCGCGGGGCCGGCCTTCGGAACGGCGTCGCCGAGGACGACGAAGATGCCGGTGCCCAGCGTGGCGCCGATGCTGATCATGGTCAGCTGCCACATGGAGAGCGAGCGGCGGAGACTGCCACCCTCACCCTGTCCACCCTCTGCGACCAGCTGTTCCACCGGCTTGCGCCGGGTCAGTGCGCCGAGAGCGGAGGTCTTGCGGGTGGTCGATTCCTCGACCGGTGGGGCTGCGCCGTGGTCCAGCACTGCGGAGGCTCCTTATCGCTGCCTGTCGTCGTGACGGGGGACCGCAGCGGTACGCGGGCATCACCGAGGACGCCCACGGGGGAGGGGAACCGCCGAGCAGACGGTCCACGCCACTCCTGGTACGAGGCACGAGCCTAAGGGTCAGAGGTTCGCACTCGTAATGCAGGGTTGTTGCGCACTGCCGGATGATCATTGCGCGCTGGGATCGCAGACGGGGAAACATTGCGCTCCCCCGCATGAATCCACCCATTGGGGGCAGGTGAACCACCTCTCTCGCGCATTGACTCCTCGGGCCCCATGACCCACGCTGCGAGGGCTCCACGACCCCCTCGATCGGAGGCCCCGGTGGGCTGGCTCGACCCGGCGCCCTTCCTGCGCGGCACGGCCTGGCTGGACGGGAACAGGCCGGTCCGCGCCGACCCCGACGACCTCGGGCGGCTGCCGTGGGACATCGCCGAGCGGGCCGCGCTGCCCATCGGCGTACGGCTGGAGTTCACGGCCGCCCCCGGCACGCGCGCGGTGCGGCTGCGCTACCGGGCGGCCGTCCCGGAGGCCGACGACCCGCTCGCCGGGCTCCGCCACTGCTTCGCCCTGTGGAGCGGTACGCGGCTCGTCGGCGAGGCGTGCGCCGCCCCGGCCGCCGAGGCCACCGTGACGCTCCCGCTGCCCCCCGGAGGCGGCGTCTTCACCGTCCACCTCCCCGAGGGTCAGGCACCGGTGCCGCTCGCCCTCCAGCCCCTCGGCGGGGGGCTCTCCCCCGCCCCCGCACAGCCCCGCTGGCTGGTCCACGGCGACTCGATCACCGAGGGCTGGTGGTCGACCCGCCCCGCGCACTCCTGGCCCGCCACGGCGGGCCGGCTGCTGGGGCTGGACGCGGTGAACCTCGGGTACGCGGGCGGGGCGCGCGGCGAACTGCCGCTCGCGGAGCACCTGGCGCGGCTGCCCGGCGAGGTGATCACCCTGGCGTTCGGCACCAACTGCTGGTCGGCGGTGCCGGCGACGGCCGAGTGGCTCTACGCCACCGTCCGGGCCTTCGTGGGCCTGGTGCGCCGGGGCCACCCGGAGACCCCGCTGCTGCTCGTCTCGCCGGTGCTGCGCCCGGAGGCGGAGCACACCCGCAACGCCCTCGGAGCGACCCTCACGGAGCTGCGCCGGGCGATGGAGCGGGCCGGCCGGGACCTGGCGGCGGAGGGCGACGGGCACCTGCTGCTCCTCCCGGGCCGGCCGCTGCTCGACGCGGAGGACCTGGCGGACGGCCTGCACCCCAACGACCGCGGCCACGCCAGGATCGCGGCGGCCGTCGTGGAGGCCCTCAGCGGCGTCCTGGACGGGGCGCGGTCCGCCGGGCGTCCGCTTCCTCCAGGGTCCTGACGAGGAAGGTGCAGGCGTCGGCGGCGGCGTGCGTCCGGCCCTCCGGGTCGGTCCAGGTCCAGCGGTCCGTGTAGGCGACGACCGGCGTGTAGCCGAGCCGGGCGTAGAGCGCCGCCGCCCGGGGATTGCCGTGGCCCACACCGAGCCCCAGGACGGTCCCGCCGCGCTCGCGGACCAGCGCCTCGGCCGCGCGGACCAGGTCCGTGCCGATGCCCTGCCCGCGGAGTCCCTCCCGGACGTCGAGGCCGTTGAACTCGGGGCACTCCCCCACCGCGGCCCGCACCTCCGGGGCCGCGCAGCCGTCCCAGCGGACCTGCCCGTGGCCGACGGGCACCCCGTCCCGCCAGGCGAGGAGGTACGTGCCCGCCCCGGCCTCCTGGCGGCCGAACCGGTCCGCGTGCCGGGTCGGCGCTCCGGGCGCGGGAAGGTGGCGGTCGAGCAGGGGCAGGTCGGCGGCGCGGCAGGGCCGGATCTCCGTACGGTCCACAGGGTCCATGCGGTGACCGTACGGGACGGCGGCGGGCCCCCGGGAAGGAGTTTCCCGGGGGCCCGCACCTGTCACCGAACGCTCGGGACTAGCTCCAGCTGGCGTGCAGCGGCTTGCCCTCGGCGTAGCCCGCGGCGGACTGGATGCCGATGACGGCCTTCTCCTCGAACTCGGCGAGCGAGCCGGCACCGGCGTAGGTGCAGGAGGAGCGGACGCCCGCGATGATCGAGTCGATCAGGTCCTCGACGCCCGGCCGGGCCGGGTCGAGGAACATCCGCGAGGTGGAGATGCCCTCCTCGAAGAGGCCCTTGCGGGCGCGGTCGTAGGCCGACTCCTCGCTCGTGCGGTTCTGCACGGCGCGGGCCGAGGCCATGCCGAAGGACTCCTTGTAGGGGCGGCCGTCGGCGGTGTGCTGGAGGTCGCCCGGGGACTCGTACGTCCCGGCGAACCAGGAGCCGATCATCACGTTCGACGCGCCGGCGGCGAGCGCCATGGCGACATCGCGCGGGTGCCGGACGCCGCCGTCGGCCCAGACGTGCTTGCCGAACTTCGCGGCCTCGGCGGCGCACTCCAGGACGGCGGAGAACTGCGGGCGGCCGACGCCGGTCATCATGCGCGTGGTGCACATGGCGCCGGGGCCCACGCCGACCTTGATGATGTCCGCGCCGGCCTCGATGAGGTCGCGCACACCCTCGGCGGCGACGATGTTGCCCGCGACGATCGGGACGTGCGGGTCGAGGGCGCGCACGGCCTTGATCGCGGCGATCATCGACTCCTGGTGGCCGTGCGCCGTGTCGATGACGAGCGTGTCGACGCCCGCGTCGAGGAGCTGCTTGGCCTTGCCCGTGAAGTCGCCGTTGATGCCGACGGCGGCGGCGATGCGCAGCTTGCCCTCGGCGTCGGTGGCGGGGGTGTACAGGGTCGCGCGGAGCGCGCCCTTGCGGGTCAGGATGCCGACCAGGCGCCCGTCCTTGTCCACGGCCGGGGCGTAGCGGCGGTTCGCGTGGTCGAGGGTGTTGAACGCGTCGCGCGGCTCGATGTCGGCGTCGAGGAGGAGCAGGTCCTTCGACATGACCTCGGAGAGCCGGGTGAAGCGGTCCACGCCGGTCAGGTCGGCGTCGGTGACGACACCGACCGGGCGGCGGTCCTCGTCGACGACGACGCCGGCGTCGTGGGCGCGCTTGGGCAGCAGCGACAGCGCGTCGGCGACGGTCTGGTGGGGGGCGAGGACGATCGGGGTGTCGAGCACGTGGTGGCGGCTCTTGACCCACGAGATCACGTCGGTGACGACCTCGATCGGGATGTCCTGCGGGATGACGACCAGTCCGCCCCGGCGGGCGACGGTCTCGGCCATGCGACGGCCGGCGATGGCGGTCATGTTGGCCACGACCAGCGGGATCGTGGTGCCGGTTCCGTCCGGCGAGGAGAGGTCCACCGCCTGGCGGGAACCGACGGCCGAGCGGCTCGGCACCATGAAGACATCGTCGTACGTCAGGTCGTAGGGCGGCTTGACGTCATTGAGGAAACGCACGTGCTGACATCCCAGTCGTTCGGATCGGCCCCTAGGCATTTCAGCCAGGGGAAAAAGCACGTAGTTCATTGTCCCACGCCTGTACGAATACCAGCCCCGGGCGAATCATCCGAGGCTTGCGGCAGGGGGTTCGTGGGATCCTCCCAAGGCCTGGCCCAGGGAGAGGAGAACCGCGAGGCGGGTGGGGCGCTCGTCCACGGCTGTGGCGAAGACGTCCTGGGCGGTCCGCCAGTCGCGCGGGTTCCTCCCGGCGTACTCCCGCCAGCCGGTGACGACGAGCGTGACCGGCTCGGGCAGGTCGGTCAGGCAGTCGGCGAGGGCGTCCCAGTTGCGGCCGAACCAGTCGGGCAGGGCGAGGGCCTCGGCGCACCGGTCCATGAGTCCGGCCTTGTCCGTGACGCCGGTCAGGTCGAGGACGACGGGTTCGTCAATCCCCATCCGTGATCACCTCCCGGAAACTCGCGTAGTGGTCGTCGGTCCAGTAGATCTCGCCTTCCCGGCCGGTGACGATCCGACGCGCCCCCCGGTCGCGCTCCCCCGGCGTCTTCACCGTGTACTCGCGGTAGTAGCCGCGCGGCTCGCGGGGCAGCAGCCGCTCGAAGTTCGAGAAGACGGCGCCGTCCTTGGCGTACGGGAAGGGGCCGCCGCGGGCGATGAGGTCCAGCGTCCGGCGCGCCTCGGGCGGCAGGTCGGCGGCCCGGACGGCGGGCAGTCCGGAGTCCCCGGTGGGGCTGGGCGCCTCGGTGGTGGCGCTGGTGCGGGCGGGCGCGGCCGGTGCGGCACCGCCGCCCGAGGTGGAGCACCCGGCCAGGAGGACGCAGAGGAGGAGCGCGAGGAGCATGCGCGAGGGCCGGAGCGACATGTCCCGCAACCTACCGGCACGGGACGCTCCGGCCCTCGAACGACCCGGAACGCCGGGTCCTCGTTCAGACGCCGTCGGGGTCCGTCCGGTCGAGCGCCGGGTGGGTGCCCGGGCTGGACTCGGTGAGCAGGTAGTCCGCCGCGGCGCGGTCGGTGACCAGGCTGGTGACGAGGCCGGAGCGGAGCACCGCGCCGATCGCCGCCGCCTTGCGCTGGCCGCCGGCGATGGCCACGACCTCGGGGATCCGGCGCAGCCGGTCGGCCTCGACGGTGATGCAGCGCTCGCCCAGGTCGCGTCCGACCCGGCGCCCCTCGGCGTCGAAGAGGTGCGCGGACATCTCGGCGGCGACGCCGAGCGAGGCGTAGTGGGCGCGCTCCTCGTCCGAGAGCATGTCGTGGACGGTGGAGATGCCCGGCTCCCAGGAGCCGATGGAGACGCAGGCGACGGTCACCTTGTCGAAGTACTCGAAGGCCCGCGCGATGCCGGTCTGGCTGCGCAGCGCGGCCGCGGTGGCCGGGTCGGGCAGCAGCATGGGCGCGTAGATCGGGTGCGCCTCGCCGCCGGAGACCTGGGCGGCGCGGCGGACGGCCTCGACCGAGCCGCGCTCGGCGGTCCCGGCGTCGTACACGCCGGTGAGCTGGACGACGGTGCACGGGGGCAGCCGGTCGAGCGCCGCCGCCATGTGGATGGTGGAGCGGCCCCAGGCGAGGCCCAGGACGTCGCCCTCGGTGACCAGCTCGCCGAGCAGGTCGGCCGCGACCTCGCCGAGGTTCTCCGGGTCGGGCGACTCGTCCTCGCCCTCCGCCGGGGACTCGACGACGACGGCGTGGCGGAGCCCGTAGCGGGCGCGGAGCGCGTCGGAGCGCTCGGCGTCCAGCTCGGCCGGTACGCGGATCTCGATGCGGACGAGATCGCGCTCCAGGGCGGTCTCCAGGACCCTGGCCACCTTGAAGCGGCTCACGCCGAACTCCTCGGCGATCTGGATCTTGGACTTGCCCTCGAGGTAGAAGCGGCGGGCCATGGCCGCCGCCTGCACCAGCTCCGCGGGGCCCATCCGCAGGGCTGACCGTCCCGCCGACATACCCGCCACCGCGATCTCCTCACCTGTTCTCGTACCGCTGTTCACGTACCGACGTCCACGTCACGCCGTTCGCGTGCCGTTGTCGTTCACACTCTGGACTCGCCGTCCATCCTGTCAGATACGGCGGGCCTTGATCAGTCCCGTCGACGACCCGACGGACCGCGTTCACCGGCCGGAGGCTCAGTGGCCACACGCCCACGGGGCGGTGGCCGTGACGGCCTCCGCCCGGGCCCGCAGCGAGGCGACGGCGGCCGCGGGGTCGGCCGCGCCGTACACCGCGGAACCGGCCACGAAGACGTCCGCCCCGGCCTCGGCGCACCGCTCGATGGTGGACTCGGCGACCCCGCCGTCGACCTGGAGCCACAGCTCCAGACCGTGCTTGGAGATCAGCTCCCGGGTGCGGCGGATCTTGGGCAGCATGATGTCGAGGAAGGCCTGGCCGCCGAAGCCGGGCTCGACGGTCATGATCAGCAGCATGTCGAGCTCGGGGAGCAGGTCCTCGAACGGCTCGATGGGCGTGGCCGGCTTGAGCGCCATCGAGGCGCGCGCGCCCTTGGCTCGGATCTCCCGCGCGAGCCGGACGGGCGCGGCGGCCGCCTCGACGTGGAAGGTGACCGAACCGGCGCCCGCCTCGACGTACTGGGGCGCCCAGCGGTCGGGGTCCTCGATCATCAGGTGGCAGTCGAGCGGGGTGTCGGTCGCACGGGCGAGCGACTCCACGATCGGCACACCCAGGGTCAGGTTGGGCACGAAGTGGTTGTCCATCACGTCGACGTGGAGCCAGTCGGCCCCCTCGACGGCCCGCGCCTCATCGGCGAGCCGGGCGAAGTCCGCGGACAGGATGCTGGGGTTGATCTGCGCCATGAGCCAAGCCTCCCACGTTCTTGGGTACTTCTTTGCCGCCGAGCGGTTTCGGATCCGGTCCAGACCATTTTCGGTGCGAAGCGACGAGTCGGGACCGGATCAGACCGGGAGATTACGGTCAGGTGATCGAAGGGTCGGCGGAGCCCTGCGTCACGCCGTACGGCGGACGAGGGCGAGGTACATGGCGTCCGTGCCGTGCAGGTGCGGCCAGAGCTGGACGTCGGGACCGTCGCCGAGCGCCGGCACCCCCGGCATCAGCGGGCGGGCGTCGATCAGCTCGGCGCCGCCGACCTTCTTCAGGACGTCGTCGACGACCACCCGCGTCTCGGCCAGGTGCGGCGAGCAGGTCGCGTACCCGACGACCCCGCCGACGCGGACGGCGGCGAGCGCCTCCGTGAGCAGGGCCCGCTGGAGCGGCGCGAAGCCGTCCAGGTCCTCGGGGCGGCGCCGCCAGCGCGCCTCGGGCCGGCGGCGGAGCGCGCCGAGACCCGAGCAGGGGACGTCCATGAGGACGCGGTCGAAGGAGCCGGGGCGCCACGGCGGCCGGGTGCCGTCGGCGGCGATCACCTGGTACGGGCCGGGGTTCCCGGCGAGGGCGCGCTCGACGAGACGCGCGCGGTGCGGCTGCTTCTCGGAGGCGAGCAGGGCGGCCCCCCGCTCGGAGGCGAGGGCCGCCAGGAGCGCGGCCTTGCCGCCGGGGCCCGCGCAGCCGTCGAGCCAGCGGGTGTCGGGACCGTCGAGCGGCGCGGCCGCGAGGGCGAGCGCCACGAGCTGGCTGCCCTCGTCCTGCACGCCGGCCCGGCCCTCCTCGACCGCCTCGATGGCACCGGGCTCGCCGCCCTCGGCCATCCGGACGGCGTACGGCGACCAGCGGCCCGGCAGGGACTCGGTGGCCTCGGCGAGCTCGGTGGTGGTCGAGCGGCCGGGACGGGCCACGAGGGTGACCTCGGGGCGCTCGTTGTCGGCCTCCAGGAGGTCCTCGATCCCGGCGCGGCCGCCGCCCAGGGCGTCCCAGAGCGCCGAGACGACCCAGCGGGGGTGCGAGTGGACGACCGCCAGGTGGTCCTCGGGGTCCGCGTCGTACGGCGGGGCGACCTGGGCCACCCAGGCGTCCAGGTCCTGCTGCGAGATCTTCCGCAGGACCGCGTTCACGAACTTGGCCCGCCCGTCGCCCAGCACGACCCGCGCCAGTTCGACGCTGGCGGAGACGGCGGCGTGGGTGGGGATCCGGGTGCCGAGCAGCTGGTGGGCGCCGAGCGACAGCACGTCGAGGACCGGCGGGTCGACCTCGCGGAGCGGCCGGTCGATGCAGGCCGCGATGATCGCGTCGTACGTGCCCTGGCGGCGCAGCGTCCCGTACACCAGCTCGGTGGCGAGCGCCGCGTCCCGGCCGTCGAAGCTCCCGCCCTCACGGGCCTTCTTGAGCAGCGGGGGCAGCACCAGGTTCGCGTAGGCGTCACGCTCGTCCACCGCCCTCAGCGCCTCGAAGGCGAGCATCCGGACGGGGTCCTTCTGGGGCCGCCGGTAGGGCTTGTGGGGACGGCGACGTGCCTGCTCGCTCAAAGGTGCTCCGCGTGACGAAATGAGGGGTCGAACCACCTCAGCGTACGTCCGCCGGCGCCTGCCGGGGAAAACGCCCCCGGCGGACCGTCCGGGCCCCGCCGGCGGCCGGCCCGCCCCCGCGGCCGTGCGGCCGGTCCCGCCGCGGCGGGACCGGCGGCGCCGTCAGACGCCGAGGCGCTCGCCCTCGGCGATCCGCACACCGCGGGCCCAGTCCGCGGCCTTCATCGGCTTCTTGCCCTGGGGCTGGACCCAGAGGAGCTCCACGGCGTACGAGCCGGTGCCCGCGTACACGTTGTTCTTGCCCACGGCGAGCTGCCCCGGGGCGAGCTCGGTGCGGTCGGGCAGCGGGGCGACCTGGATCAGCTTGAGGCGCTCGCCCCGGAAGACGGTCCAGGCACCGGGGGCCGGGGTGCAGCCGCGGACCACGCGGTCCACCCGCAGGGCGGGGGCGGCGAAGTCGACGTGGGCGTCCTCCACCTGGATCTTCGGGGCGAGGGTGATCCCCTCGACCGGCTGCGGGACGGCCTGGAGCGCGCCGTCCTCGATGCCGTCCATGGTCGCGGCGAGCAGCCCCGCGCCCGCGAAGGCGAGCCGGGTGAGCAGGTCGCCGCTGGTGTCGGTCGGCCGGATGTCCTCGGTGACCACGCCGTAGACCGGTCCCGAGTCCAGGCCCTCCTCGATGAGGAAGGTCGACGCGCCCGTGACCTCGTCGCCCGCCATCAGCGAGTGCTGCACGGGCGCGGCGCCGCGCCAGGCCGGCAGCAGCGAGAAGTGCAGGTTGACCCAGCCCCGGGCGGGGATGTCCAGGGCCACCTTGGGCAGCAGGGCGCCGTAGGCGACGACCGGGCAGCAGTCGGGGGCGATCTCCCGCAGCCGGGCCAGGAACTCCTCGTCCCGCGGCCGGGCCGGCTTGAGGACCTCGATGCCCGCCTCCTCCGCCCGCTGGGCCACCGGGCTCGCGACCAGCCGACGGCCGCGTCCCGCCGGGGCGTCCGGGCGGGTGACGACGGCGGCCACCTCGTGCCGGCCGGAGGCGAGCAGGGCGTCCAGGGCGGGAACGGCGACCTCGGGGGTGCCTGCGAAGACGAGCTTCATGAGTGGCGACTGCCTGTCTCTCCGGGGGCTTTACGGGCAGCGCACCAGTCTAGGCGTCCCCGGCGGAGGGGGCGTACGGGAGGACGAGCGCCCCGCGCATATGCGTGTACGCCCCCGCAGCGTGACCCAACCCCGGGTGGCGCGTTGGTCAAGAGAGATTGACCGAATCGGGTCGCCGTTCCCCCCTGCGGCCCTTCCCCTACATGCCGGTTCGAGAGGCTCTCACATGGCCGACCACGCCACCCACGACGCCCAGGCTCGGGCGAGTCTGCACCTGCTGGTGCGGGACATCGAGCGGGTCCGGCGGCAGGTGGACGCACTGCGCACGCTCACGGCCCAGCTGGGCAATGTCTACCGCCCTCGCCGCTCCGGCCCGTCCACGGGCTTCGTCGTCTACGGGCGGGCCCCCGCCCCCACCGTCCGTCTCGCCCAGGAGCTGCGGGACAGCGTCGAGACCCTGGTGACCGCAGCGGTCGACTTCGACCGCTCGCTCGGCTTCTCCTGGGACGCGGTGGGCTCCGCCCTCGGCGTCACCAAGCAGGCCGTCCACCGCCGTTACGGTGCCCGGCGCGCCCCCCAGCCGGGCGTCGGCGTCGACCAGGACCCCATCGTGGAGCCGAGCGCGCCCCGCCCCCTGCCCTCGGTGCCGGCCGCCCGCTCGATGCCCCCGCAGCCGACCTCGGGCAGCGCCGCGCTCCGCGAGGAGCCGCGCACCTCGGCCTTCCCCGGCCCGCGCAACGGCTGATCCGCGCACGCCCCCGGGCCGCCCGTCCCCCACCGGGGCGGGCGGCCCTCGCCGTCCCTGGGCGGGGCGGTCACGGTGCCGCGCCCCCGCCGCTCAGCCGATGTCCGGCGGGTCCACCCGGATCCGTACCGGGTCGCCGCCGCCCCGCGTCAGCCGGCTCGCCCGGGCCTGCTTGAGCGCGGCCGCCAGGGCCGCACCGCTGCCCGGCGGGACCCGCACCAGCGCCCGTTCCCACTGCTCACCCGGCGGCGGGTCGCCCGGTCTGCGGGGTCCGCCCGGACGGACCACCGGCAGCGGGACCGGCCCGAGGACCTCGGCGTCGGAGGGCAGCCCGGCCGCCGCGAGGAGGCCTCCGACGGCCTCCGGCGGACCGGTGACCGCCGCCATCCGGGAGACCGGCGGAAAGCCCAGCTCGGCCCGCTCGGCCAGCTCTCGCTGGGCGTGCCCGACCGGGTCCCAGCGGACCAGCGCCTGGACGGGCCGGAGCGTCGGCTCGGCGACCACGACCACGGTGCCGCCCTCGGGCTGGCCCCGGACGAGCGAGGCCGCGTCGATCCAGCGGCGCAGGGCCTCCTCGCCCGCGCGCAGGTCCGGCCGGCCGAGCATGGCCCAGCCGTCGAGGAGCAGCGCCGCCGCGTAGCCGCCCTCGGCGACCGGCTCGGCGCCGGGGGTGGAGACGACGAGCGCGGGCCGCCCGGGCACGGTGTCGAGGACGTGGTCGCGGCCGGAGGTCCTCACCGGCACGGCCGGGAAGGCCCGGCCGAGCTCCTCCGCCGTCCGGCGCGCGCCGACGACCTGGGCCCGCAGCCTGGTCGAGCCGCACTCCACGCAGTGCCAGTCGCCCGCTCCGCGCCCGCACCAGCCGCAGTGCAGCTCCTGCTGCTCGGGTGCCTCCAGGGGCCCGGCGCAGTGCCGGCAGCGGGCGGGCGTCCGGCACCGCTCGCAGGCGAGCCTCGGTACGTACCCCCGGCGGGGCACCTGGACCAGGACCGGGCCCGTCCTGAGCCCCTCGCGGACGGTCTGCCAGGCCAGCGAGGGCAGCCGGGCGGCCCGGGCGGCCTCGTCGCGGGCCAGTTCGCCGTCGCCCACGGTGCGGATCAGCGGGGCCGCCCTGCGCACCTGCTCCCGTCCGGCGAACAGCCCTTTGGCCCAGCCGGACTCGACGAGCTGGGCGGCCTCGACGGTGCAGGCGGTGCTGCCGAGCAGGAAGCCGCAGCGGTCGTGGGCGGCGCGGAGCAGCAGCACCTCGCGCGCGTGCGGCTGCGGGGCGTGCGGCTCGCTGTGGCTGCCGTCGCCGTCGTCCCAGAGGGCGACCAGCCCGAGGTCCCGTACGGGGGCGAACATCGCGGCCCGGGTGCCGACGACGGCACGGACGGCGCCGCGCCGCACGGCGAGCCACTGCGCGTACCGCTTCTCGGGGCCCGCGTCGGCGGTGAGCAGGGCGTGCCGCCCCTCCCCCAGGACGGCGGTGAGGGCCGCGTCGACCCGGCCCGCGGCGCGGCCGTCGGGCACGACGACGAGGGCGCCCCGGCCGGACGCCAGGGTGGCGGCGACGGCGCGGGCGATCTCCTCGGCCCAGTGCGGTCCCGGCAGGGCGTTCCACACGGCCCGTGGCGTCCCGCCGCGGGCGAGGGAGTCGAGGAACGCGGGCCCCCGCTCGTACCGCGTCCAGCTCGCCGGTTCCGGCGCGGCGGGCGGTGGCAACGGCTCCGGCGAGGGCCGCCCCTCGGCGCGGGCGCTGCGCGGCGGCACGGCCAGCTGGAGCACGTCGGCGAGGCTCCCGGCGTACCGGTCGGCGACGGCGCGGGCGAGCCCCAGGAGGTCCGGGCCGAGGACCGGCTCCGGGGAGACCACGTCGGCGAGCGCGGCGAGCGGTCCGGAGTAGTCGGAGGTGGCCCGGCGCTCGACGAGGAAGCCGTCGATGAGCCGCCCGCCCTCCCGGCGCCCGTTCTTGACCTGGTGGGCCCCCGCGCCGAAGCGCACCCGGACCCGGACGCCGGGCCGGGCCGCCTCGTCCAGCTCCTCGGGGACCGCGTAGTCGAAGAACTGGTCGAGGTGGAGCGACCCCTTGTTGACCACGACCCGCGCGACGGGCAGCTCCTTGGCCAGCGCGGCGCCGCGCCAGGTCCGCGGTTTGGCCCGCGGCACCTTCGCCGTCCGCACGGTCTCCCGGATGAGCGCGAGCTGCTCGGGCTCATGGGCCGCGTCGGGACTCTCTTTCTCGCTGCTCACAGCCCCATACCTACCAGACGCCACCGACAGCCGGGCAGGCCGAAGCCCGGTGCCCCCGCGGGGGCACCGGGCTTCGGCGACGTGCGACGGGTGCCTACAGGCCGGCGGCCTGCTTGAGGGCGTCCACGCGGTCGGTGCGCTCCCAGGTGAAGTCCGGCAGCTCGCGGCCGAAGTGGCCGTAGGCGGCGGTCTGGGAGTAGATCGGGCGGAGGAGGTCGAGGTCGCGGATGATCGCGGCCGGGCGGAGGTCGAAGACCTCGGCGATGGCGTTCTCGATCTTCTCGTTGTCGACGGTGTTGGTGCCGAAGGTCTCGACGAAGAGACCCACGGGCTCGGCCTTGCCGATCGCGTAGGCGACCTGGACCTCGCAGCGCGCGGCGAGGCCGGCGGCGACGACGTTCTTGGCGACCCAGCGCATGGCGTACGCGGCCGAGCGGTCGACCTTGGACGGGTCCTTGCCCGAGAAGGCGCCGCCGCCGTGGCGGGCCATGCCGCCGTAGGTGTCGATGATGATCTTGCGGCCGGTGAGGCCGGCGTCGCCCATCGGGCCGCCGATCTCGAAGCGGCCGGTCGGGTTCACCAGGAGGCGGTAGCCGTCGGTGTCGAGCTTGATGCCGTCCTCGACGAGCTGCTTGAGCACGTGCTCGACGACGAACTCGCGGATGTCGGGCGCGAGCAGCGACTCCAGGTCGATGTCGGACGCGTGCTGCGAGGAGACGACGACCGTGTCGAGGCGGACGGCCTTGTCGCCGTCGTACTCGATGGTGACCTGGGTCTTGCCGTCGGGGCGCAGGTACGGGATGGTCCCGTTCTTGCGGACCTCGGTCAGCCGGCGGGACAGCCGGTGGGCGAGGTGGATCGGCAGCGGCATCAGCTCGGGGGTCTCGTCCGAGGCGTAGCCGAACATCAGGCCCTGGTCGCCGGCGCCCTGCTTGTCCAGCTCGTCCTCGTCACCCTCGACCCGCTGCTCGTAGGCGGTGTCCACGCCCTGGGCGATGTCCGGGGACTGAGATCCGATGGACACCGACACGCCGCAGGAGGCGCCGTCGAAGCCCTTCTTCGAGGAGTCGTAGCCGATCTCGAGGATCTTGTTCCGTACGAGGGTCGGAATGTCCGCCCACGCCTTGGTGGTCACCTCACCGGCGACGTGCACGAGACCGGTCGTGATCAGGGTCTCGACGGCGACGCGGGAGGTGGGGTCCTCCCGGAGCAGCGCGTCGAGGATGGTGTCGCTGATCTGGTCAGCGATCTTGTCGGGGTGTCCCTCGGTGACGGACTCCGAGGTGAACAGACGACGGGACACAACGCTCCCTGGGGTTGCAGCGGCTGCTGGCTCTTCGTTGACGGACCGGCAGGGGGCTGCGCCCCAAGACGTTCCGCGGACAGTCTATCGGTCGTGGTCGCGGGATGGACCAGGTGTCTCGCCTGGCGAATGCCCTGAGCGGGTGATTCCTGCCCCTTCCCGGCGGACGAACGCCCTGATGGGGCGTACGTCACACGCTTCGCGCTGGATTCCTGGTCCGCTCGGGTGAGATGCGTCAGGTCGCGGGGCGCAGCCGGGGCAGGACCAGGTCCCAGACGGTCTCGGCCAGCGCCTCCTTGGGACCGTACGGTACGGGGGTCTCGGCGCCGTCCGCGGCGAGCACCACGGCCTCGTTCTCCTCGGAGCCGAAGGTCTTGCGCTCCCCCACCTCGTTGACGACGAGGAGGTCGCAGCCCTTGCGGCGGAGCTTCTCGCGGCCGTGGGCGAGGACGTCGTCGGTCTCGGCGGCGAAGCCGACGACCACCTGCCCGGGCAGGGCACGGTCGGCGGAGATCTCGGCGAGGATGTCGGGGTTGCGGACGAGCTCCACGGTGGGGGCGCCGCCGTCGTCCTTCTTCTTGATCTTCCCGGTGGCGTAGACGGCCGGCCGGAAGTCGGCCACGGCGGCCGCCATGACCACGGCGTCGGCGTCGGCGACGGCCTTGAGGACGGCCTCCCGGAGCTGGACGGCGGTGCCGACGTGGACGACGTCGACGCCGGCCGGGTCGGGGATGCCGGTGTTCGCCTCGACGAGGGTGACCCGGGCGCCCCGGGCGGCGGCGGCCCGCGCGAGCGCGTAGCCCTGCTTGCCCGAGGAGCGGTTGCCGAGGTAGCGGACGGGGTCGAGGGGCTCGCGGGTGCCGCCGGCGCTGACCACCACGTGGCGGCCGGCGAGGTCGGGGGCGACCGTGCCGCCGGTGAGGGCATGCCGGTTCAGGACGCGGCGGCAGATCTCGAAGATCTCCGCCGGGTCGGGGAGCCGGCCCTTGCCGGTGTCGACGCCGGTGAGGCGGCCGACGGCGGGCTCGATGACGACGGCCCCGCGGCGCCGCAGCGTCGCCACGTTCTCCTGGGTCGCCGGGTGCTCCCACATCTCGGTGTGCATGGCGGGGGCGAAGACGACGGGACAGCGCGCGGTGAGCAGTGTGTTGGTGAGGAGGTCGTCGGCGAGGCCGTGGGCGGCCTTGGCGAGCATGTCGGCGGTGGCGGGGGCGACCACGACGAGGTCGGCGGCCTGGCCGATGCGGACGTGCGGCACCTCGTGGACGCTGTCCCACACCTCGGTCGAGACGGGGTGGCCGGAGAGCGCGGACCAGGTGGCGGCGCCGACGAAGTGGAGGGCGGAGTCGGTGGGGACGACGCGGACGTCGTGGCCCGACTCGGCGAGCCGCCGCAGCAGCTCGCAGGCCTTGTAGGCGGCGATGCCGCCGCTGACCCCCAGAACGACCTTCGGCTTGGTCACCACTGCCACTCCCCGCACTCGGTTGCCTACGACTCCATGAGACACCACAGGCCCGGCGGATGTTCCGCCGGGCCTGTGGTGCAGGAACGTGCCGTGCTTACGTGGCCGGGCCCTCGATGGCCTCGGACGTGAGCAGACCCGCGTTGATCTCGCGCAGGGCGATCGAGAGCGGCTTCTCGTGGACGTGGGTGTCGACCAGCGGACCCACGTACTCCAGCAGGCCCTCGCCGAGCTGGGAGTAGTACGCGTTGATCTGACGCGCGCGCTTGGCCGCGTAGATCACGAGGCTGTACTTCGAGTCGGTGGCCTCGAGCAGCTCGTCGATCGGCGGGTTGATGATGCCCTCGGGCGCGGTGATGGAAGAGGACACGCTCTACCTTCCGAAGATGGAAAAAGGATCGGACAGCCGGTGGGTGTCCGGGGGAAGCAGTGGATCATTCCCCAGAAGTCAACAGCATCAACGTTAGCAGCTCACGCGCGACGTCCTCGACGGAGGTGTTGACGAGCGTGGTGTCGAACTCCGCCTCGGCGGCCAGCTCGACCTTCGCGGCGGCGAGGCGGCGCTCGATGACCTCGGGCGACTCGGTGCCGCGGCCGGTGAGGCGGCGGACCAGTTCCTCCCAGCTCGGCGGGGCGAGGAAGACCAGCTGGGACTCGGACATCGAGTCCTTCACCTGGCGGGCGCCCTGGAGGTCGATCTCCAGGAGCACCGGCTCCCCCGCGTCGAGGCGGTCGAGGACCGCGCGCCGCGGGGTGCCATAGCGGTTGCCCGCGAACTCGGCCCATTCGAGGAGCTCACCGTTGGCGATCAGCTTGTCGAACTCGTCGTCCGTCACGAAGAAGTAGTGGACGCCGTGCTTCTCGCCGGGGCGGGGCTTCCGTGTCGTCGCCGACACCGAGAGCCAGACCTCGGGGTGGACCTTGCGCATATGCGCGACGACCGTGCTCTTGCCGACCCCGGAGGGGCCGGAGAGCACGGTCAGCCGCGGACGTACCTCTGCTGCCATGCAGCGATTATTCCAGCTTCACCGGGGTGCCCGGGACGCGTGTCCCGGATCGGAAGCCGGACCGGCACCCGGATCAGGCGCCGGTGCTGCCGAACTCGCGCTCCAGGGAGGCGATCTGGTTGGAACCGAGACCGCGCACGCGGCGGCTCTCGGAGATGCCGAGGCGCTCCATGATCTGCTTGGCGCGGACCTTGCCCACGCCCGGCAGGGACTCGAGAAGGGCGGAGACCTTCATCTTGCCGATGACGTCGTTCTCCTGGCCGGTCTTGATGACCTCGTGGAGGGAGGCGCCGGAGTGCTTGAGTCGATTCTTGACCTCGGCCCGCTCCCGGCGAGCCGCGGCGGCCTTTTCGAGCGCGGCTGCGCGCTGTTCAGGGGTAAGGGGCGGAAGAGCCACGCCTACGTCACCTCGGATGTCGATCTGTCGGATACGGACCGGTGAGGAACCTCGCGCCCCACACCAGTGGAGCAACGCTCAACGACGTGGCCGTTGAACGCCTGCTCTGCCCCGGAGACTAGCGGCCGAGACCGCTCCAGTCAGCGAGAACGAAGGAAAAGTCCTGGTCAGCATCGACCGACCGGGACTTTTCCGGCATATCGACCCGGTTTTGAGCCAAGTTTTCGTCAAGGAGCGGGACGGCCCGGCGGGACGCGTCGTCCCACCGGGCCGTCACACCGCCCGCATCGGGGTCGATCCGCTCCGACCTGCGGAGAGACCCGGAGCCCGTCAGCCGCCGACGGCCGCGCGGATCTCGTCCGCGTACCGGTGCGCCGCGTCCCGCAGGGCGGCCGCGTCCGGACCGTGCCGCAGGACACCGCGGCTGACGTTCGGGACGACGTTGCCGACGGCCGCGCCGAAGACGGCGGGGAGATCGGCCGGGGTGGCGCCCTGGGCGCCGATGCCGGGGGCGAGCAGCGGACCGTTGATGTCCAGCGCGAACGAGGACAGGTCGCCGAGGGTGGCGCCGACCACCGCGCCGAAGGAGCCCATCGGGGTCTCGCCGGCGTTCTCCGCGGCCAGGTGGCCGAGCATGGTCGCGGCGATCGTGCGGCCCGCCGGGTCGTCGGTGCGCACGGCCCGCTGCACCTCGGCGCCCTCCGGGTTGGAGGTCAGGGCGAGCACGAAGAGGCCGGCCCCGGACGCGCGCGCCAGGTCGACGGCCGGCTTCAGGGAGCCGTAGCCCAGGTACGGGGAGACCGTGAGCGCGTCGGAGAACAGCGGGGAGTCCTCGCGCAGATACGTCTCGGCGTACGCGGCCATGGTGGAGCCGATGTCGCCGCGCTTGGCGTCCATGACGACCAGGCCGCCCGCCGCGCGCAGATCGGTGACGGCGCGCTCCAGGACGGCGATCCCGCGCGAGCCGAAGCGCTCGAAGAAGGCGGACTGCGGCTTGAAGACGGCGACGGTGTCCGCGAGCGCCTCGACCACCGTGAAGGTGAAGCGCTCCAGACCGGCCACGTCGTCGGTCAGGCCCCAGGAGTCGAGGAGGGCGGCGTGCGGGTCGATGCCGACGCAGAGCGGGCCGCGCTCGTCCATGGCGGAGCGCAGGCGGGTGCCGAAGGAGGGAATCACTGGGCGGCCTTTCGGTTGGCTGCGCCGACGGCTTCGGCGAGGGTGGCGTACGGGGAGGCCGCGAGGCGGGCGGCCAGGCCCTTGTGGATCGCCCGGGCGTAGAACGGGCCCTCGTAGACGAAGGCGCTGTAGCCCTGGATCAGGGTGGCGCCGGCCAGGATGCGCTGCCAGGCGTCCTCGGCGTTCTCGATGCCGCCGACGCCGACGAGGACCAGGCGGTCGCCCACGCGCGCGTGGAGGCGCCGCAGGACGGCGAGGGAGCGCTCCTTGACGGGCGCGCCGGACAGCCCGCCCGTCTCCCCGACCAGCGCGGGGTCGGACTTCAGGCCGAGCCCCTCGCGGGCGATGGTGGTGTTGGTGGCGATGATGCCGTCGAGGCCGAGCTCCAGGGCCAGGTCGGCGACCGCGTCGACGTCCTCGTCGGCCAGGTCGGGCGCGATCTTCACCAGGAGCGGGACGCGGCGGCCGGTGACCGCGCGGTCGGCGGCCTCGCGCACGGCCGTGA
This sequence comes from Streptomyces sp. NPDC014891, assembly GCF_043081085.1. Taxonomy (NCBI): domain Bacteria; kingdom Bacillati; phylum Actinomycetota; class Actinomycetes; order Kitasatosporales; family Streptomycetaceae; genus Streptomyces; species Streptomyces sp. NPDC014891. The sequence goes on from NZ_JBIBWF010000006.1 coordinate 102,784, forward strand.
GCAGCGGGCGCAGGGATTCGGTGGCCTGGAGGTTGCGCAGCCCGGGGGTGTTCGGCGAGGAGACGTTCACGACGAGGTAGTCGGCGTGGGCGGCGAGGCGCTCGGTGGACTTCACGTAGTCGGCGGCGGCCTCGGCCTCCGGGACGGCCTTGGTCTTGCCGATGTTGACGCCGACGACGGTGCGGAAGACCGGCGTGCGGGCGGCCAGGCGCGCGGCGACGGCGGCGGAGCCCTCGTTGTTGAAGCCCATGCGGTTGATCAGGGCGCGGTCCGGCACGAGCCGGAAGAGGCGCTTCTTGGGGTTGCCGGGCTGGGCCTCGCCGGTGACCGTGCCGATCTCGATGTGGTCGAAGCCGAGCATCGACATGCCGTCGATGGCGACGGCGTTCTTGTCGAAGCCGGCGGCGAGCCCGAAGGGGCCGTGCATCCGCAGGCCGAGGGCCTCGGTGCGCAGCTCCTGGTACCGGGGCGCGAGGACGGCGGCGGCGAAGGTCCGCAGCACGGGGACGCGGGCGGCCAGCCGGATCCAGCGGAAGGCCAGGTAGTGGGCCTCCTCGGGGTCCATGCGCTTGAAGACGACGTTGAAGAAGAACTTGTACATGTGCTCCGGTCCGGGTCTGCTCATGACGAGGGGGACACCGCAGATCCTGCCGGTGTCCCCCTCCTCTGACGGGCTGCTAGTCGCGTGCCGCGATCAGGTGCTCCGCGTGCTCCTGGAGCGAGCGGACGCCGACGTCGCCGCGGTTGAGCGCGTCGATGCCCTGGACGGCGGCGGCGAGCGCCTGGACCGTGGTGAGGCACGGGACGCTGCGGGCCACCGCGGCCGTACGGATCTCGTAGCCGTCGAGGCGGCCGCCGGTGCCGTACGGGGTGTTGACGATCAGGTCGACCTGGCCGTCGTGGATGAGCTGGACGATCGTCTTCTCGCCGTTCGGGCCCTCGCCCTCGCTCAGCTTGCGCACGATCGTGGCGTTGAGGCCGTTGCGCTTGAGGACCTCGGCGGTGCCCGAGGTGGCGAGCAGCTCGAAGCCGTGGGCGACCAGCTCGCGCGCCGGGAAGATCATCGAGCGCTTGTCGCGGTTGGCGACCGAGATGAACGCGCGGCCCTTGGTGGGCAGCGGGCCGTAGGCGCCGGCCTGCGACTTGGCGTACGCCGTGCCGAAGACCGCGTCGATGCCCATGACCTCGCCGGTGGAGCGCATCTCCGGGCCGAGGACCGTGTCGACGCCGCGGCCGTGCACGTCGCGGAAGCGCGACCACGGCATCACGGCCTCCTTGACGGAGATCGGCGCGTCGAGCGGCAGGGTGCCGCCGTCGCCGGTCTTCGGCAGCAGTCCCTCGGTCCGCAGCTCGGCGATGGTGGCGCCGAGCGAGATGCGGGCGGCGGCCTTCGCGAGCGGGACGGCGGTCGCCTTCGAGGTGAAGGGCACGGTCCGGGAGGCCCGCGGGTTCGCCTCCAGGACGTAGAGGATGTCGCCGGCCATGGCGAACTGGATGTTGATCAGGCCGCGCACGCCGACGCCCTTGGCGATGGCCTCGGTGGAGGCGCGCAGGCGCTTGATGTCGAAGCCGCCGAGGGTGATCGGGGGCAGGGCGCAGGCCGAGTCGCCGGAGTGGATGCCGGCCTCCTCGATGTGCTCCATGACGCCGCCGAGGTAGAGCTCGTGGCCGTCGTAGAGGGCGTCGACGTCGATCTCGATGGCGTCGTCGAGGAAGCGGTCGACCAGGACCGGCCGGGTGGGGCTGATCTCGGTGGACTCGGCGATGTACGACTCCAGGCGGGCCTCGTCGTACACGATCTCCATGCCGCGGCCGCCGAGCACGTACGAGGGGCGTACGAGGACGGGGTAGCCGATCTCGTCGGCGATGGCCTTGGCGCCGGCGAAGGTGGTCGCGGTGCCGTGCTTGGGGGCCGGGAGGCCGGCCTCGGCGAGCACCTGGCCGAAGGCGCCGCGGTCCTCGGCGGCGTGGATGGCCTCCGGGGAGGTGCCGACGACCGGCACGCCGTTGTCCTTGAGCGCCTGCGACAGGCCCAGCGGGGTCTGGCCGCCGAGCTGGACGACGACACCGGCGACGGGGCCGGCCAGCGTCTCCGCGTGGACGATCTCCAGCACGTCCTCGAGCGTCAGCGGCTCGAAGTACAGGCGGTCGGAGGTGTCGTAGTCGGTGGAGACGGTCTCCGGGTTGCAGTTGACCATCACGGTCTCGTAGCCCGCGTCGCTCAGGGCGAAGGAGGCGTGGACGCAGGAGTAGTCGAACTCGATGCCCTGGCCGATGCGGTTCGGGCCGGAGCCCAGGATGATCACCGCGGGCTTCTCGCGGGGCGCGACCTCGGACTCCTCGTCGTAGGAGGAGTAGAAGTACGGCGTCTTCGCGGCGAACTCGGCGGCGCAGGTGTCGACCGTCTTGTAGACCGGGCGGACGCCGAGGGCGTGCCGGACCTCGCGGACGACGTCCTCGCGGAGCCCGCGGATCTCGGCGATCTGGGCGTCCGAGAAGCCGTGGCGCTTGGCCTCGGCGAGGAGCTCGGGCTCGAGCTTCTCCGCGGCGCCGAGCTCGTCGGCGATCTCCTTGATCAGGAAGAGCTGGTCGACGAACCACGGGTCGATCTTCGTCGCGTCGAAGACCTCCTCGGGGGTGGCTCCGGCGCGGATGGCCTGCATGACGGTGTTGATGCGGCCGTCGGTCGGGCGGACCGCCTCGCGGAGCAGCTCGGCCTTGTCGCCGGGCTCGCCGACGAAGGTGAACTGCGAGCCCTTCTTCTCCAGGGAGCGCAGGGCCTTCTGGAGGGCCTCGGTGAAGTTGCGGCCGATGGCCATGGCCTCGCCCACCGACTTCATGGTGGTGGTGAGGGTGGAGTCGGCCTGCGGGAACTTCTCGAAGGCGAACCGCGGGGCCTTGACGACGACGTAGTCGAGCGTGGGCTCGAAGGACGCCGGGGTCTGCTCCGTGATGTCGTTCGGGATCTCGTCCAGCGTGTAGCCGACGGCGAGGCGGGCCGCGATCTTGGCGATCGGGAAGCCGGTGGCCTTGGAGGCGAGGGCCGAGGAGCGGGAGACGCGGGGGTTCATCTCGATGACGATGATCCGGCCGTCGACCGGGTCGATCGCGAACTGGATGTTGCAGCCGCCGGTGTCGACGCCGACCTCGCGGATGATCGCGATGCCGATGTCGCGGAGGCGCTGGTACTCGCGGTCGGTGAGCGTCATCGCCGGGGCCACGGTGATCGAGTCACCGGTGTGGACGCCCATCGGGTCGAAGTTCTCGATGGAGCAGACGACCACGACGTTGTCGGCCTTGTCGCGCATCAGCTCCAGCTCGTACTCCTTCCAGCCGAGGATGGACTCCTCCAGGAGCACCTCGGTGGTCGGGGAGAGCGTGAGGCCCTGGCCGGCGATGCGGCGCAGCTCCTCCTCGTCGTGGGCGAAGCCGGAGCCGGCGCCGCCCATGGTGAAGGAGGGGCGGACGACGACGGGGTAGCCGCCGAGGGTGTCGACGCCCTTGATGACGTCGTCCATCGTGTGGCAGATGACCGAGCGGGCCGACTCGCCGTAGCCGATCTTGGCCTTGACGGCCTCGACGACGCCCTTGAAGAGGTCGCGGTCCTCGCCCTTGTTGATGGCCTCGACGTTGGCGCCGATGAGCTCGACGCCGTACTTCTCCAGGACGCCCTGCTCGTGCATGGAGATCGCGGTGTTGAGCGCGGTCTGGCCGCCGAGGGTGGGCAGGAGGGCGTCGGGGCGCTCCTTGGCGATGATCTTCTCGACGAACTCGGGGGTGATCGGCTCGACGTACGTGGCGTCGGCGATCTCCGGGTCGGTCATGATCGTGGCCGGGTTGGAGTTGACCAGGATCACCCGCAGGCCCTCGGCCTTGAGGATGCGGCAGGCCTGGGTGCCGGAGTAGTCGAACTCGGCGGCCTGGCCGATGACGATCGGGCCGGAGCCGATGACCAGGACGGACTGGATATCGGTGCGCTTAGGCACGCTCGGCCTCCATCAAAGAAGTGAAACGGTCGAAGAGGTACGCGGCGTCGTGCGGGCCCGCGGCCGCCTCGGGGTGGTACTGCACGGAGAAGGCCGGCTGGTCGAGCAGCTGGAGGCCTTCCACGACGTCGTCGTTCAGGCAGACGTGCGAGACCTCGGCACGCCCGTAGGCGGTCTCGGAGACCTTGTCGAGGGGCGCGTCGACGGCGAAGCCGTGGTTGTGCGCGGTGATCTCGACCTTGCCGGTCGTACGGTCCTGGACCGGCTGGTTGATGCCCCGGTGGCCGTACTTGAGCTTGTAGGTGCCGAAGCCGAGCGCGCGGCCGAGGATCTGGTTGCCGAAGCAGATGCCGAAGAGCGGGGTCTTACGCTCCAGGACGGCCTGCATGAGGGCGACGGGGCCGTCCGCGGTGGCCGGGTCGCCCGGGCCGTTGGAGAAGAACACGCCGTCCGGGGCGACCGCGTACACGTCCTCGACGGTGGCGGTGGCGGGCAGGACGTGGACCTCGATGCCGCGCTCGGCCATGCGGTGCGGGGTCATGCCCTTGATGCCGAGGTCGATCGCGGCGACGGTGAACCTCTTGGTGCCGATCGCGGGGACGACGTACGTCTCGGTGGTGGCGACCTCGGCGGAGAGGTTCGCGCCCTTCATCTGGGGCTGGGCCTTGACCTTGTCGAGGAGGGCCTCGTCGCGGATGCCGGACCAGGCCTCGCCGGAGAAGATGCCGACGCGCATGGCGCCGCGCTCGCGCAGGTGGCGGGTGAGGGCGCGGGTGTCGACGCCGGAGATGCCGACGACGCCCTGGCGCTCCAGCTCCTCGTCGAGCGAGCGCTGGGCGCGCCAGTTGGAGGAGACGCGGGCGGGGTCGCGGACCACGTAGCCGGAGACCCAGATCCTCGCGGACTCGGGGTCCTCGTCGTTGACGCCCGTGTTGCCGACGTGCGGGGCGGTCATGACGACGACCTGGCGGTGGTACGACGGGTCGGTGAGGGTCTCCTGGTAGCCGGTCATGCCGGTGGAGAACACGGCCTCGCCGAAGGTCTCCCCCACGGCCCCGTAGGCGCGGCCGCGGAAGATGCGGCCGTCCTCCAGGACGAGTACGGCGGGAACCTTGCTGGTTCCCCGGGTGGAGGTCGTCATCGTGCGATGCCTTCCGTCGTGGTGGTCATGGAGTTGATGGCCTCGACCCAGGCGGCGTGCTCGGCCGCCCGGTCGGACCGGAAGCCGGAGTCGAGCAGCGTGCCGCCGTGCGTCCAGGTGACGATCAGCAGGCCGCCCTCGGCGAGGACCTTGCCCGCGATGCCCTTGTCGAGGCGTGCCTCGCGCAGGGCCTCGGCCGGGACGAAGAAGTCGTTCGCCCCGGGGCGCACGACGGCCAGTCCGGCGTCGGTGAGGGTCAGCTCGACGCGGCTGCGGGTGCCGAGTCCGTGGGCCACGATCCGGTCGAGCCACTGCCCGGCGGTCGTGGACCCGTGGTAGCGCCCGCTGAGGGTCAGTCTTGCCTCACCGGCGGCCTCGGGCACGGCGGGGAGCTCGGGGAGGTCCGACTGGAGGCTGCCGCGCCACTTCCAGCCCTGGCGCATCAGCCAGTACACGAAGGCGATGAAGAGGAGCAGTCCGGCGACCCAGCCGAGCCGTCCGGCCCAGTCGGTCACCTCCGCCGACTTCTGCTCGGCAGCCTCTGCGGCGATTGCGATGAGTGGTGTCACGCCAGCTTCCCGTCCACGACCGTTGCCCGGCCCCGCAGGAAGGTGTGGGTGACGCGTCCCGGCAGCTCGCGGCCCTCGTACGGGGTGTTGCGGCTGCGGGAGGCGAAGTCCGCGGGGTCCACGACACCACGGTAAGCGGGATCGACCAGCGTCAGGTTCGCGGGCTCACCAGCCGAGACGGGTCGTCCGTGGCCGGTGGCCCGTCCGATGCGGGCGGGGGCGAAGGACATCCGGTCGGCGACGCCGGCCCAGTCGAGGAGGCCGGTCTCGACCATCGTCTGCTGGACGACGGAGAGCGCGGTCTCCAGGCCGACCATGCCCATGGCGGCCGCGGCCCACTCGCAGTCCTTGTCCTCGTGGGGGTGCGGGGCGTGGTCGGTGGCGACGATGTCGATCGTGCCGTCGGCCAGCGCCTCGCGGAGCGCGAGGACGTCCTTCTCGGTGCGCAGCGGCGGGTTGACCTTGTAGACCGGGTTGTAGCTCCGGACCATCTCGTCGGTGAGGAGGAGGTGGTGCGGGGTGACCTCGGCGGTGACGTCGATGCCGCGGGACTTGGCCCAGCGGACGATCTCGACGGAGCCGGCGGTGGAGAGGTGGCAGATGTGGACGCGGGAGCCGACGTGCTCGGCGAGGAGGACGTCGCGGGCGATGATCGACTCCTCGGCGACGGCGGGCCAGCCGCCGAGTCCGAGCTCGGCCGAGACGATGCCCTCGTTCATCTGGGCGCCCTCGGTGAGGCGGGGCTCCTGGGCGTGCTGGGCGACGACGCCGTCGAAGGCCTTCACGTACTCCAGGGCGCGGCGCATGATCACCGCGTCGTCGACGCACTTGCCGTCGTCGGAGAAGACGGTGACGCCGGCGGCGGACTCGTGCATGGCGCCGAGCTCGGCGAGCTTCTTGCCCTCCAGGCCGACGGTGACGGCGCCGATGGGCTGCACGTCGCAGTAGCCGGACTCCTTGCCGAGCCGGTAGACCTGCTCGACGACGCCGGCGGTGTCGGCGACCGGGTGGGTGTTGGCCATGGCGAAGACGGCCGTGAAGCCGCCGGAGGCGGCGGCGCGGGTGCCGGTGAGGACGGTCTCGGAGTCCTCGCGGCCGGGCTCGCGCAGGTGGGTGTGGAGGTCGACGAGGCCGGGCAGCAGGATCAGTCCCTCGGCCTCGATGACGGTGGCGCCCTCGGCGGAGAGGCCGGTGCCGACCTCGGCGACGGTCTCGCCGTCGACGAGGACGTCCTGAACGGCGCCGCCGAGCACCTTCGCACCACGGATCAGGATCTTGCTCATGGTCACTTGCTCTCCTCGGTGCGGGGGGTGCTGGGGGCGGGGGCGGCGGAGTCGTTGCCGCCGAGCAGCAGGTAGAGGACGGCCATCCGGACGGAGACCCCGTTGGCGACCTGCTCGACGACCGTGCAGCGGTCGGAGTCGGCGACCTCGGCGGTGATCTCCATGCCGCGGACCATGGGGCCGGGGTGCATGACGATGGCGTGCTCCGGCATCTTCGCCATGCGCTCGCCGTCGAGTCCGTACCGGCGCGAGTACTCGCGCTCGGTGGGGAAGAAGGCGGCGTTCATCCGCTCGCGCTGCACCCGCAGCATCATGACGGCGTCGGACTTGGGCAGCACGCGGTCGAGGTCGTACGAGACCTCGCAGGGCCAGGTCTCGACGCCGACGGGGACCAGGGTGGGCGGGGCCACCAGGGTGACCTCGGCGCCGAGGGTGTGCAGCAGGTCGACGTTGGAGCGGGCGACCCGGCTGTGCAGGACGTCGCCGACGAGGGTGATCCGTCGGCCCGCGAGGTCCTGGCCGAGTCCGGCGTCCCGGCCGACCAGGCGGCGGCGCATGGTGAAGGCGTCCAGGAGGGCCTGGGTGGGGTGCTGGTGGGTGCCGTCGCCGGCGTTGATGACGGGGGCGTCGATCCAGCCGGAGGTCGCGAGGCGGTACGGGGCACCGGAGGCGCCGTGGCGGATGACGACCGCGTCGACGCCCATGGCCTCCAGGGTCTGCGCGGTGTCCTTGAGGGACTCGCCCTTGGAGACGCTGGAGCCCTTGGCCGCGAAGTTGATGACGTCGGCGGAGAGGCGCTTCTCGGCGGCCTCGAAGGAGATCCGGGTCCGGGTGGAGTCCTCGAAGAATAGGTTGCAGACGGTCCGGCCGCGCAGGGTCGGCAGCTTCCGGATGGGCCGGTCGGCCACCCGGGCCATCTCCTCGGCGGTGTCGAGGATCAGGACGGCGTCGTCGCGGGTGAGGTCGGCGGCCGAGATGAGGTGACGCATCATCGGTGTGTCTCTCCGTGGTGGGGAGGTGTGAGGGCATGCGGGGGCGCAGGGGGGTGCCCCGGCCCCGCGGGAAAAAGCCGGTCCGGCTAGGCGGTGGGCCGGGCGCCGAGCAGGACGGTGTCGCGACCGTCCTCCTCGGCGAGCTGGACCTTGACCGTCTCCCGCAGCGACGTGGGGAGGTTCTTGCCGACGTAGTCGGCGCGGATCGGAAGCTCGCGGTGGCCGCGGTCGACGAGGACGGCGAGCTGGACCGCGCGGGGGCGGCCGATGTCGCCGAGGGCGTCGAGGGCGGCGCGGATGGTGCGCCCGGAGAAGAGCACGTCGTCGACCAGGACGACCAGGCGGCCGTCGATGCCGTCACCGGGGATCTCGGTGCGGCCGAGGGCGCGGGCCGGCTTCAGCCGCAGGTCGTCCCGGTACATCGTGATGTCCAGGGAGCCGACCGGGGTCTTGGTGCCGGTGATCGATTCGAGCTTCTCGGCGAGCCGCCGGGCGAGGTAGACGCCGCGGGTCGGGATGCCGAGGAGGACCACGTCGTCGGCGCCCTTGGCGCGCTCGACGATCTCGTGGGCGATGCGGGTCAGTACCCGCGCGATGTCCGGGGCCTCCAGAACGGGCCGCGCGTCGTCGCCGTACTTCTGCTGGGTGTCCATGAAGAAACGGACCTCCTTCTCCGCCTCACGGGACGGTTCTTAAAGGACGTCGGATGTGCGTCGACCACGATACCAGGGGCGCGCGGAGGCTTCAGGGGCGCCCCCGCCCCCGCCGCGGGCACCGTCCCTCGGGAGGGGGCGGTACGGACCTTTCGGCTTGACGGGAAAGAGTAACGCTGCGTAACCTCACAGTGAGTTACCAGCCGCGCGGCGCAGCCGCATGTCGTCACAGCGTCCGGGAGCGTTATGTCCAGCGAATACGCAAAGCAGCTCGGGGCCAAACTCCGTGCCATCCGCACCCAGCAGGGTCTCTCCCTCCACGGGGTGGAGGAGAAGTCCCAGGGCCGCTGGAAGGCCGTGGTGGTCGGTTCGTACGAGCGCGGCGACCGCGCGGTGACCGTGCAGCGTCTTGCCGAGCTGGCCGACTTCTACGGTGTGCCGGTCCAGGAGCTCCTGCCGGGCACGACGCCGGGCGGCGCGGCCGAGCCGCCGCCGAAGCTCGTTCTGGACCTGGAGCGCCTGGCGCACGTCCCGCAGGAGAAGGCGGGCCCGCTCCAGCGCTACGCGGCGACGATCCAGTCGCAGCGCGGCGACTACAACGGCAAGGTGCTGTCGATCCGCCAGGACGACCTGCGCACCCTGGCCGTCATCTACGACCAGTCGCCCTCGGTCCTCACCGAGCAGCTCATCAGCTGGGGCGTCCTCGACGCGGACGCGCGCCGCGCGGTCGCCCACGAGGAGAACTGACCCCTTCGGGGGAGCCAGCAGAAACGTACCGCCGGGCCCGTGGACGTCAGCCGACGTCCACGGGCCCTTCGCGTTCCACCGCGCCGCGGGCGCCGGGCTCCCCCGCCGGCCGGGGCGGGCGCCCGCCGTCTCACGGACGACGGCCCGCGGAGACGCCGAAGGGGCCCGCAGCACGTGTGCTGCGGGCCCCTTCGACTGCCGGTGACGTGTCCGGACTCAGACGTCCGCGTCCCGGCGCAGACGCGGCTTCAGGTCCTTGAAGCGCGCCAGCAGACCGTTGACGAAGGTCGGGGACTCGTCCGTGGAGAACTCCTTGGCGAGCTGCACCGCCTCGTCGATCGCGACCGCGTCCGGCGTGCCGTCCTCCCAGATCAGCTCGTACGCGCCGAGGCGCACGATGTTCCGGTCGGCGACCGGCATCCGGTCGAGGTCCCAGTCCACCGCGTAGGTCGCGATGAGCTCGTCGATCCGGGCCACGTGGGACGCGTAGCCCTCGACCAGCTGCATGGTGAAGTCGTTCACCGGCGGCTGGCGGTCGTCCGACCGCGCGTGCCGGACCTGGTCCGCGAGGACCTCCTGGACGGAGGCACCGCGCTGGTCCGCCTCGAAGAGGATCTGGAAGGCGCGCTTGCGGGCGTTGCTCCGAGCGGCCACGCTACTTGTTCACCCGGCCGAGGTAGTCGCTGGTGCGGGTGTCGACCTTGATCTTCTCACCGGTGGTGATGAAGAGCGGGACCTGGATCTCGTGGCCGGTCTCCAGCGTGGCGGGCTTGGTGCCACCGGTGGAGCGGTCGCCCTGGACACCCGGGTCGGTGTGCTTGATCGTCAGCTCGACGGCGGCCGGGAGCTCGACGTAGAGCACCTCGCCCTCGTGCTGCGCGACCGAGGCGGTGAAGCCCTCGATGAGGAAGTTGGCGGCGTCGCCGACGGACTTGCGGTCGACCATCAGCTGGTCGTAGGTCTGCTCGTCCATGAAGACGAAGTAGTCGCCGTCCATGTAGGAGAACTGCATGTCGCGGCGGTCGATGGTGGCCGTATCGACCTTCACGCCGGCGTTGAAGGTCTTGTCGACGACCTTGCCGGACAGCACGTTCTTGAGCTTGGTGCGCACGAAGGCCGGGCCCTTGCCGGGCTTGACGTGCTGGAACTCGACGACGGACCAGAGCTGGCCCCCGTCGAGCTTGAGCACCATGCCGTTCTTGAGGTCGTTCGTGGAAGCCACGGTTGCGGAATCTCCTGGACTGACGTGGGACCTCGGAGACGTACGCGCCCTACAGCGCGAGCAGCTCCTTGGTCGTGATGGTGAGTAGCTCGGGTCCGCCGTCCGCCTCCTGGCGCACGACGAGCGTGTCATCGATCCGGACCCCGCCCCGTCCCGGGAGGTGAACCCCCGGTTCGACGGTGACCGGCACACAAGCGTCCAGTTTACCCATGGCCGAGGGTGAGAGCTGCGGGTCCTCGTCGATTTCGAGCCCCACCCCGTGCCCGGTGAGGGGGACGGCGGCCTCTCCGTGCCCCGCGGAGTGCAGGATCTGACGGGCCGCCCGGTCCACGTCGCGGTACTCGGCGCCCGGCGCGAGGGACTCCCGCCCGGCCCGCTGAGCGGCGAAGACGAGCTCGTACAGCTCGATCTGCCAGTCGGCCGGCGTCGTGCCGATGACGAAGGTGCGGCCGATCTCGCACCGGTAGCCGCGGTAGTCGGCGCCGAGGCAGACCGAGAGGAAATCGCCCTCCTCGACCCGGCGGTCGGTGGGCCGGTGCCCGCGGCGGCCGGAGTGCGGGCCGGTCGCGACCGAGGTCGGGAAGGCCGCCCCGTCGGCGCCGTGGTCGACGAGCCGCCGCTCCAGCTCCAGGGCGAGGTGCCGCTCGGTCCGCCCCACCAGGATCGACTCCAGGAGCTCGCCGAGGGCCTGGTCGGCGATCTCCGCGGCGATCCGGAGGCAGGCGATCTCGTCCTCGTCCTTGACGATCCTCAGCTGCTCCACGGCGCAGGCCAGGTCGGCGAGCCGCAGTCCGGGCGAGACGGCCCCCATGGCGCGGTGCCGGGCCACGGTCAGATCGTGCTCCTCGACGGCCAGCGCGTCGGCGCCGGCCCGGCGGGCGAGGTCGACCGCGGCGACGGCCGGATCACCGCCGCCCGCGGAGAGCACCTGGCGGCGCAGGAGTTCGTCGAGCCGCCCGTCGGCCGGTTCGCCGGTCGGCGCGACCGGGCAGAGCAGGACGTCCGCCTCGGGCTCGGGCCCGACGAGGAGGACGGCGCCCGCGGGCGAGCCGCCCGCGAGATAGCGGACGTTGGCGGGGCGGGAGACCAGGGCCGCCGGGCTGCCCGCGGCCGCGCACCGGTCGCGCAGCCGTACACGGCGGTCCGCATACACCTCTGACATGCTCCGAGCCTACGAGCAGCGGGGCGGGGCGGCCTGTTCAGGACGTCCGACCGGGCGGGCCCCGCCGGGCGGCACGCGGGCGGGACGGCCCGGCCTCCCCGGCCCGGCCCCCGGGCCCGGGGGGCGACTCACCAGGTGGGCGGGCTCGCGATCGCGCGGGCCAGGACGTCGTCGAGGACCCGGGCGGTGGTCTCGACGTCGTACGTGGAGTTGTCGATGATCGGCAGTCCCGAGCCGTACCAGCCGGCCATCCGCCCGTGGATGGCGGCGACCTCCTCGTCCGAGAGGCGGCGGTTGCCGCTGCGCTCGGCGTTGCGCTCCAGGACGATCTCCAGGCCGGGCAGCAGCACCACGGGCAGCAGCCCGGGGCCGACGTGGCGCTTCCAGCCGCCGAGGCCGACGACGGGCCGGTCGGGGAAGACGGCGTCGTCGACGATGCAGGAGATGCCGTTGGCGAGGAAGTTGCGCGCGGCGAAGCCGCAGGTGCGGCGGGCGAGCCGGTACTGCGCCTCGGAGTGCTCGTTCCAGCCGGACTGCGGGTCGGCGAAGCCGGAGCAGACCCACTCGCGGACGTCGTCGAGGCTGATGTGCGCGGTGGGCACCCGGCGGCGCTGCGCCCAGTGCCGGGCGACGGTGGTCTTGCCGGCTCCGGCGGGGCCGATGAGCAGGACGGCTAGGGTCGCGGCGCCGGTTCCTCCGCCCTGCTCCCCCGGGGGCGCGAGCGGCGCGCTCACGGGCGGCAGCGGCACCTGGCCGGTGAGGTCGGCGCGCGGGGACCGACCGCCGGGATACGGCGACCCGCCCGGACGGTGGGAGCCGCCGGAGGACGGCGGCACCGCTCCGGAGCCGCCCCAGCCGGACGTCCCGGGCCCGGCGGGGGGCGCGGAGTGCGGGCTCCCGGGCGTGCTGCCCTGGACGGCCGGGTGCACTCCGAGCCGCGATCCGGCCGGCGGCCCCTGGTACGGGGCGCCGGGCGGAGGCGGCGGTATCGGCGGCAGTCCGCCGGGCGCACCGGCGGTCGGCCCGCCGCCGGGCACGGCGGACGCGGGTCCCGTCGCCGCCCCGGCTCCATGGCCCGGTCCTACCCCTGTGCCGCCGGCTCCGGTGCCGCCACCCGGTCCGGTCGCCGTCCCTGGGACGCCCCCGGTCGAGGCGGCGGAACCGGGGACGGGCCCCGGGCCGGTGCCGGGACCGGTCGCCCGGCCCGGTCGCTCCGGCGGTGGCAGCGGACCCCCCACTGCGTGCTGCATCCGGTCCCACTCCGTCTCGTACGCCTGTTGTAGCCGGTGTATCCGGTGCGCCGGAACGTTACCGCCCCCGGCCCCCGCCAGGGGAACGGCCGGGGTGTCCTTCTGGTGCCCTGTCAGTCCGTCGGTTCCTCGGCGAGCGCCCGCAGGGCCAGCCGGTAGGAGCCGATCCCGAACCCGGCGACCGTCCCGGTGGCCACGGCCGCGACGACCGAGGTGTGCCGGAACTCCTCCCGGGCGTACGGGTTCGAGATGTGGACCTCGATCAGCGGCGCGGTCCGCTGGGCGGCCGCGTCGCGCATCCCGTACGAGTAGTGCGTGAACGCACCCGGGTTGATCACCACGGGGATCGAGCCGTCCGCCGCCTCGTGCAGCCAGCGGATCATCTCGCCCTCGTCGTTCGTCTCCCGCACCTCGACGTCGAAGCCGAGCTCCGCGCCGAGGGCCGTGCAGGACTCGACGAGCCCCTTGTAGCTGGTGGCGCCGTAGATGTCGGGCTCGCGGGAGCCCAGCCGCCCCAGGTTGGGGCCGTTGAGCACCAGGACCGGACGGGGCCCGCTCACGCGGACACCTCGCCGTAGGCCGCGATCAGCACCGCCGGGTCGGGGCCCTCCAGGACGGTCGGCTTGCCGATGCCGTCCAGGACGATGAAGCGCAGCAGGTCCCCGCGGGACTTCTTGTCGACCCGCATGGTCTCCAGGAGCTTGGGCCACTGGTCGCCGCGGTAGGTCAGCGGCAGGCCGACGGACTCCAGGATCGCGCGGTGCCGGTCGGCGGTGGCGTCGTCGAGGCGGCCGGCGAGCCGGCCCAGCTCGGCGGCGAACACCATGCCGACGGAGACGGCGGCACCGTGGCGCCACTTGTACCGCTCGTTCTTCTCGATGGCGTGCGCGAGGGTGTGCCCGTAGTTGAGGATCTCCCGGCGGCCGGACTCCTTGAGGTCGCCGGAGACGACCTCGGCCTTGACCCTGATCGAGCGGACGAGCAGCTCGGCGGTGTGCGGGCCGGCCGGGGTGCGGGCGGCCTGCGGGTCCTCCTCGATGAGGTCGAGGATGACGGGGTCGACGATGAAACCGGCCTTGATGATCTCCGCGAGACCGCTGACGTAGTCGTGCACCGGCAGCGAGTCCAGCGCGGCCAGGTCGCAGAGGACCCCGGCGGGCGGGTGGAAGGCGCCGACGAGGTTCTTGCCCTCGGCCGTGTTGATGCCGGTCTTGCCGCCGACGGCCGCGTCGACCATCGCGAGGACGGTGGTCGGCACGGCGATCCAGCGGACGCCGCGCAGCCAGCTCGCGGCGACGAAGCCCGCGAGGTCCGTGGTGGCTCCGCCGCCGACGCCGACGATGACGTCGCTGCGGGTGAAGCCGGTCTGGCCGAGGGCCTTCCAGCAGTAGGCGGCGACCTCGACGGTCTTCGCCTCCTCGGCGTTCGGCACCTGGATGGCGACCGCCTCGTAGCCCTGCTCGGCGAGGTCCGCGCGGAGCGCCTCCCCGGTGTCGGCGAGCGCCTCCGGGTGGATCACCGCGACCCGCTTGGCCTGGGTGCCGATGAGGGCCGGGAGTTCGCCCAGCAGCTGCCGGCCGACCAGCACCTCGTACGGATCCGTGCCGGCGCTGCCCCCGACGTGGATACGGGTGACTTCCTGGTCCGTCGTCATGCGTCCTTCTTCAGATCCAGTGCCGCGAGGACCGCGTCCGCGACCTCTTCGGGGGTGCGGTCGTCGGTGGTGACGACGGTCCGGGCGACTTCGGTGTACAGGTGGCGCCGGGCGTCCATCAGCTCGCGCCACTGCCGGCGCGGATTGACGGCGAGCAGCGGGCGCGCGGTGTTGAGGCCGACGCGGCGGACCGCCTCCTCGACGTCCATCGACAGGTAGACGACGGGCAGCCCGGCGAGCAGGGCGCGGGTCCCGGCGTCGAGGATCGCGCCGCCGCCGAGGGAGAGGACGCCCTCGTGCCCGGCGAGGGCCGCGGCGACCGCGTCCCGCTCCAGGCCGCGGAAGTGCTCCTCGCCGTCCTCGACGAAGATGTCGGAGATCTCGCGGCCCTCGGCGGCGACGATGTCGGCGTCGGTGTCCCGGTAGGGCGCGTCCAGCCTCTCGGCCAGGAGCGCGCCCACCGTGGACTTGCCGGAGCCCATGGGCCCGACGAGGACGACCAGGGGACCGCCGGTCACCGGATGTGCAGGTTGTCGAGGTACGACCGGACGTTGCGGCGGGTCTCGGGGACGCTGTCGCCGCCGAACTTCTCGACGACGGCGTCCGCGAGGACGAGCGCGACCATGGCCTCGGCGACGATGCCGGCCGCGGGGACCGCGCAGACGTCGGAGCGCTGGTGGTGGGCCTGGGTGGCCTCGCCGGTGACGACGTCGACGGTGGCGAGGGCGCGGGGCACGGTCGCGATGGGCTTCATCGCGGCGCGGACGCGCAGCAGCTCGCCGGTGGTCAGGCCGCCCTCGGTGCCGCCGGAGCGGCCGGAGGCGCGCTTGATGCCCTCGTCGGTCTTCACGATCTCGTCGTGGGCCTTGGAGCCGGGCACGCGGGCCAGGTCGAAGCCGTCGCCGACCTCGACGCCCTTGATGGCCTGGATGCCCATGAGGGCGGAGGCGAGCCGCGCGTCGAGGCGGCGGTCCCAGTGGACGTGGGAGCCGAGGCCGACGGGGACGCCGTACGCCAGCACCTCGACGACGCCGCCGAGGGTGTCGCCGTCCTTGTGGGCCTGGTCGATCTCGGCGACCATCGCCTTCGACGCGTCGGCGTCGAGGCAGCGGACCGGGTCGGCGTCGAGCTTCTCGACGTCGGCGAGGGTCGGGTAGACGCCGTACGGCGCCTTGGCCGCGGCCAGCTCGACGACGTGCGAGACGATCTCGATGCCCGCGGTCTCCTTGATGAAGGAGCGGGCGATCGCGCCGAGGGCGACGCGGGCGGCGGTCTCGCGGGCGCTGGCGCGCTCCAGGATCGGCCGGGCCTCGTCGAAGCCGTACTTCTGCATGCCGGCGAGGTCGGCGTGGCCGGGACGCGGCCGGGTCAGGGGGGCGTTGCGGCCCGTCTCCTTGAGTTCGGAGGGGTCGACGGGGTCGGCCGCCATGACCTTCTCCCACTTCGGCCACTCGGTGTTGCCGACCATGACGGCGATCGGGGAGCCCAGGGAGAGCCCGTGCCGGACGCCGCCCAGGAAGGTGATCTCGTCCTGCTCGAACTTCATCCGGGCGCCGCGCCCATAGCCGAGGCGTCGCCGCGCGAGGTGGTCCGCCACCAGCTCAGTGGTGACCGGGACACCGGCGGGGAGGCCCTCCAGTGTCGCGACCAGCGCGGGTCCGTGGGATTCCCCAGCGGTCAGCCAACGCAACCTGCTCAACGATGCTCCTCATGCTCGCGCCTGGGTACGGCGACGGCGCGACCGGGTGCGCGGCCCTGGCCCGCCACCACTGATCCTCCCACGTCCGCGGGGCGAACCCGTCCTCCGGTCCAGCTGTCGGACGCGGGACCCGCCGTTCCCGGACACCGCGGAGACCGGACACGGCCCGATCGACGGCCCGGTCGCCTGCCCGATCGGGCAGGCGTCCGCTAGCGGGCGGCCAGCGCCCGCTCGCCCGCCGCGCGCATCGCGGCCAGCGGCGCCCGGGGGACGCCGGTCATCTGTTCGACCTGGAGGACGGCCTGGTGGACGAGGAGGTCGAGCCCCCCGACGACCTTGCCGCCCCGGTCGGACCAGGCCGCGGCGAGCGCCGTCGGCCAGGGGTCGTACAGGACGTCGAAGAGGGTCCCGACGGCGTCGGGGACGGCGCTCGCGAGGGCGTTCGTCGTACCGGCGGGCGTGGTGGCGACGACCAGCGGGGCCGCGAAGGCCTCCCTCGCGTCGTCCCAGGCGGCCGTCCTGACCTCCACACCGAGCCGCTCGCCCCAGCCGCGCATCTCCTCGGCGCGCGCCTCGCTGCGCACGTACGCGGTGACCGGTCCGTCGCAGATCCGGGCGAGCGCGGCGAGCGCGGAGGAGGCGGTGGCGCCCGCGCCGAGGACCGCCGCGGACTCCACCTTCTCGACGCCCCGCTCCCGCAGGGCGGCGAGCATGCCGGGGATGTCGGTGTTGTCGCCGGTCCGTCGCCCGTCCTCGTGGAGGACGACCGTGTTGACGGCCTCGACCGAGGCGGCCGTGTCGGTGATCCCGTCGAGCAGCGGGATGACCGCCCGCTTGAGCGGCATGGTCAGCGACAGACCGGCCCAGCTGCCGTCCAGCTCGCCGACGAAGCCGGCCAGCCCGGCCTCGTCGACCTCGAAGCGGTCGTACGACCAGTCGCCGAGCCCGAGCGCGGCGTATGCGGCCCGGTGCAGGACCGGGGAGAGCGAGTGCGCGATCGGCGATCCCAGGACCGCCGCGCGCCGTGCTGCCGCCATCAGTTCTTCCTCGACTCGTTGAACTCGTCGACGAGCTTCTGGTGCTCGGCGTTCGTCCGTGTGAACTTGGAGCTCTTGCCGTCGAGCGAGATGAAGTAGTACCACCCGTCGTGCGTCGGGTTGAGCGCGCCCTGCAGGGCTTCGAGACCGGGGTTGCCGATCGGCCCGGGCGGCAGACCCTTGACGAAGTACGTGTTGTACGGGCTGTTGTACTTCCGGACCTCCGCCAGCGAGAGGTCCAGCTTGCTCTGGTTCTTGATGTAGTTGTACGTCGAGTCGAACTCGAGACCGCCGTAGGTCTGCGGGTTCGACGGCTTGAGCCGGTTGTAGACGACCTCGCCCATCTTGCGGAAGTCGTCGTGCGAGGTGCCCTCCGCCTGGACGAGGCTGGCGATCGTGACGAGCTCCCAGGGGCTGTCGACGCCGAGCTGCTGCGCCTTGGCGTCCAGTTCGAGCTTGTCGTACTCCTGGCTCGCGCGGCTCACCATCTTGCGCAACGCGTCCTCGGGCTTGCTGCCCTTCGCCACGGGGTAGCTCGCGGGGAAGAGGAATCCTTCCAGCGGGTCCTTGACGTTCTTGTGGCCCTTCGCCCAGTCCGGGAGTCCCAGGGTGTCGGCCTTCGTCTTCGCGATGTCCTTCGTCGTGCCGGGGTCGAGACCGAGCTTCTTGTCGATCTGCTCGTAGACCCAGACGTTCCGCCGGCCCTCGGGAATGACGAAATTGCTCTGGCTGGCCGGGTCGAGCATCATCGTGACGGCGCTCTCCGCCGACATCTCCTTCTTGAGCGTGTAGACGCCCGCCTGGATCGACGTGCCCTTGGGGTTCCGCTGCTGCGCGGAGACGAAGGCGTCGACGCTCTTGACGACGCCGGCCTTCTTCAGGATGTTGCCGATCTCGTTGCCGAACGCGCCCTTGGGGATCTCGACCTGCACGTCCCCGCTGCCGCTGCCCGCGTAGTCCTCCGCCGCGCCGAACTGGCCCTGCCAGAACTGGTAGCCGAAGTAGCCGACACCGCCGACGCCGCCGGCCAGCACGATCGCGACGACGAGGCAGGCCACGCCGTTCTTGCCCTTGCGCTTGTTGTCCTTGCTCCGGCGCTCCCGGTCGCGGTCGCCGCCGCGGGAGCCCCGACCGCGGCCGGGCTCCTCCTCGTACGCGTCGTCGTCCGGGTCCTCCCCGCCGGTGAAGAAGGGGTGCTTCTCCTCCTCCGGCTCGGGGCGGGACTCCTCCTCCGGGGCCCAGTCGACGACGGGCTCCGGCGGGTTCTGCCGACGGCCGGGAGGCTGGGGCGGGGGGTACGCCTCGGGCGTGCCGTACAGATCGGGGTTCTGGCCGCCGTACGGATCGGCCGGGGTCCCGCCGTACGGCATCGCCGCCTGGCCCGTCTCCCAGTTGCCGTCGTACTGCTGTCCGAGGTGCCCGGGCGTGTCGTACCCGCCCTGGTACCCCGTCCCGTACTGCTGCTGGTGCTGCTGCTGTTCGTAGGACTGCTGGTACTGCTGCTGCGCGTGGTGCTGCTGCGCCTGCTGCTCGTACTGCGCCTGCGGATCGACGTACCCCTGCGGCTGCTGCTGGTACTGCTGGGCATGCTGCTGCTGGTAGGGGTCGGCCTCGTACCCCTGGGGAACCTGGCCGGTCTGACCGCCCTGCCCGTACGGGTCCTGGTAGCCCTGGCCGTACTGGTTTGCCTGCTGCGGGTGCGGGTAGTGCTGCTGCTGGCCCTCCCACCCCTGGTCCCCGTACAACGGGTCCCCGGGGTGCCACGGTTCGGAGCCGGGGCTCCGGCCATACTCAGTCATCGATCCCCAAAACAGCCGCGAGGCTTCCGGACGATCCGCCTCTACGTAGTGCGGCAGCTGTTCG
Organism: Streptomyces sp. NPDC014891; assembly: GCF_043081085.1. Lineage (NCBI taxonomy): Bacteria > Bacillati > Actinomycetota > Actinomycetes > Kitasatosporales > Streptomycetaceae > Streptomyces > Streptomyces sp. NPDC014891. The sequence goes on from NZ_JBIBWF010000006.1 coordinate 122,042, forward strand.
AACACCGCCGCATCGCGCGGAACGTTACCGTATCGCGATCAGATGACCACTTCGACGCCCTCACCGGGCGGATTACCTGATACCCGTTCGGACTCAAGAGCGTTCTGAAGGATGATCACAGCGGCGGCCTGGTCGATGACGGACCGCCCCTTCTTGGCCTTCACCCCGGAGGCCCGCAGCCCCTGGGTCGCGGTGACCGTGGTCATCCGCTCGTCGACCAGGCGGACCGGCACGGGCGCGATGCCCTTGGCCATCTCCCCCGCGAAGGCGCGGACCTTGGTGGCGGCCGGCCCCTCCCGCCCGCTGAGCGAGCGGGGCAGACCCACGACGACCTCGATCGGCTCGTACTCCGCGACGATCTGGCGGAGCCGCCGGTGGGCGGCCGGGACATCACGTCCCGGCACGGTCTCCACCGGCGTGGCGAGGACCCCGTCGGGGTCGCACGAGGCGACCCCGATCCGGGCGTCCCCGACGTCCACCGCGAGACGGCGGCCGCGACGCATCGTCACGCCGTCTCCACCACGAGGCGCTCGACGGCGGCGATGGCCTCGCCGACGGCCTCCGGGTTCTGACCGCCGCCCTGGGCGACGTCCGGCTTGCCGCCGCCACCGCCGCCGAGGGTCTTGGCCGCCGTGCGGACCAGCTCGCCGGCCTTGAGACCGCGCTCACGGGCGGCCTCGTTGGTGGCGATGACCGTGAGGGGCTTGCCGTTCACCGTGGTGAAGAGGGCCACGACGGCCGGGCGGTCCGAGGGGATGCGGCCGCGCACGTCCAGCACCAGCTTGCGCAGGTCGTCGGCACCGGTGCCGTCCTGGACCTTGCCGGTGACGAGGGCCAGGCCGCGGATGTCCCGGGCCGAGTCGACGAGGCCGGCGGCGGCCTGGAGGACCTTCTCCGCGCGGAACTTCTCGATCTCCTTCTCGGCGTCCTTCAGCTTGCCGAGCATGGCGGAGATCTTCTCGGGGAGCTCCTCCGGACGGCCCTTGACCAGCTCCTGGAGCTGGGCGACGACCGTGTGCTCACGGGCGAGGAAGTTGTACGCGTCGACGCCGACGAGGGCCTCGATGCGGCGCACGCCGGAGCCGATGGAGGACTCGCCGAGCAGCTTCACCAGGCCCAGCTGGGCGGTGTTGCCGACGTGCGTGCCGCCGCACAGCTCCTTGGAGAAGTCGCCGATGGTGACGACGCGGACCTGCTCGCCGTACTTCTCGCCGAACTCGGCGATGGCGCCCTGGCGCTTGGCCTCGTTGATCGGCATGACCTCGGCGTGGACCTCCAGCTCGCGCGAGAGGACCTCGTTGATCTTCTGCTCGACGTCGGTGAGGACCGTGCCGGGGACGGCGTTCGGCGAGCCGAAGTCGAAGCGGAAGCGGCCCGGCTGGTTCTCGGAACCGGCCTGGGCGGCCGTCGGGCCGAGCGCGTCGCGCAGCGCCTGGTGGGTCAGGTGGGTGGCCGAGTGGGCGCGGGCGATGGCCCGGCGGCGGCGCACGTCGATGGTGGCGTAGGCGCTGGCGCCCACGGTGACCTCGCCGACCTGCACGGAGCCCTTGTGCACGGAGACGCCGGGGACCGGCTGCTGGACGTCGCGGACCTCGATGACCGCGCCGCTGTGCAGCCTGATCCGGCCCTGGTCGGCGATCTGGCCGCCGCCCTCGGCGTAGAACGGGGTGCGGTCCAGGACGACCTCGACGTCGTCGCCCTCGGTGGCGGCCGGCGAGGAGACGCCGTTGACGAGGAGGCCGACGACCGTGGTCTCGCCCTCCAGGTTGGTGTAGCCCGTGAACTCGGTGGCGCCGCTGGTGTCGGCGATCTCCCGGTACGCGGTCATGTCGGCGTGGCCGGTCTTCTTCGCCTTGGCGTCGGCCTTGGCGCGGTCCCGCTGCTCCTTCATCAGGCGGCGGAAGCCGTCCTCGTCCACGGAGAGGCCCTGCTCGGAGGCCATCTCCAGGGTGAGGTCGATCGGGAAGCCCCAGGTGTCGTGGAGCAGGAACGCCTTGTCGCCGGAGAGGACCGTGCCGCCGGCGGCCTTGGTCTCGGTCACGGCGGTGTCGAGGATGTTCGTGCCGCCCTTGAGGGCCTTCAGGAAGGCGGCCTCTTCGGCGAGCGCGACGGTCTCGATGCGCTTGCGGTCGGTGATCAGCTCCGGGTACTGCTCGCCCATGGTGGCGATCACGGTGTCGACGAGGTCCTGGACGACCGGACCGGTGGCGCCGAGCAGGCGCATGTTGCGGACGGCGCGGCGCATGATGCGGCGCAGCACGTAGCCGCGGCCCTCGTTGCCGGGGGTGACGCCGTCGCCGATGAGCATGACGGAGGTCCGCATGTGGTCGGCGACCACGCGGAGCGAGACGTCGCTGTCCTTGGCCTTGCCGTAGGCGACGCCGGTGAGCTCGGTGGCCTTGTCGATGACGACCTGGAGGGTGTCCGTCTCGTACATGTTCTGGACGCCCTGGAGGATCATCGCCAGGCGCTCCAGGCCGAGGCCCGTGTCGATGTTCTTCGACGGCAGCTCGCCGAGGATCGGGAAGTTCTCCTTGTCGGAGCCCTCACCGCGCTCGTACTGCATGAAGACCAGGTTCCAGATCTCCACGTACCGCTCGTCGTTGACGGCCGGGCCGCCCTCGACGCCGAACTCGGGGCCGCGGTCGTAGTTGATCTCGGAGCAGGGGCCGCAGGGACCGGGGACGCCCATCGACCAGTAGTTGTCCTTCTTGCCGAGGCGCTGGATGCGCTCGGCGGGGACGCCGACGACGTCGCGCCAGATCTGCTCGGCCTCGTCGTCCTCCTGGTAGACGGTGATCCAGAGCTTCTCCGGCTCCAGCCCGTAGCCGCCGTGCTCCACCGGGGTGGTCAGCAGCTCCCAGGCGAGCTTGATGGCGCCTTCCTTGAAGTAGTCGCCGAAGGAGAAGTTGCCGCACATCTGGAAGAACGTGCCGTGGCGGGTGGTCTTGCCGACCTCTTCGATGTCGGGGGTGCGCACGCACTTCTGCACGCTGGACGCGCGCGTGAAGGGGGGCTTGACCTCACCCAGGAAGTAGGGCTTGAAGGGCACCATGCCGGCCGGGACGAGCAGCAGAGTCGGGTCGTCCGCGATGAGCGACGCCGAAGGGACGACGGTGTGCCCGCGCTCCTCGAAGAAGCTCAGCCAGCGGCGGCGGATTTCAGCCGACTCCATCAGTGGTCCTCATTCCGGTTGTACGAGATCGTGGGAAGTACATGCGTGGTCGGGTTCGGGGTGCGGCCGAGCGCACCCCGGCGGCGGGGCTCCGGAAGCTCCCCGGCCTGGGCCGGGTGCGGCTCGGGAGCGTCGAGCCCGAGCGCCTCCTCCAGTTCGGCCTCCCGCTGGACCATGCCCGCCCTCACGTCGAGGGCGAAGTCCTTGAGGCGGTGGCCGGTCTCGATCGCCTTGTCGGCCGCCTGGGCGGCGAGGCTCTCGGGGGTCAGCTGCTTGAGCTTCCGGTTGACCTTTGCGGTGGCCCACACGCCGGCGGCTGCGCCGGCCGTGAACCAGAACGTGCGGCGGAACATCTCGGCTCAGCCCTTCTGCTTCCGGCGTCGCGAGGACGGCACGGTACGGCCGACGATCACAGTACGTCGCGAGGATGCCCGCGGCACGTCCGCGCCGTCCCCGCCCCGGCCGAGCGCCTTGCGCACTCCGTAGCCGAAGGCGGCGACCTTGACGAGCGGACCGCCGAAGGTGGACGCGACGGTGGAGGAGAGCGCGGAGGCGTTGGAGGTGACCTCCTGGACGTCCGAGGCGATGGCGTCGACCCGGTCGAGCTGGGTCTGGGCCGAGCGGACCGTCGCGGAGGCGTCTGCGAGGAGGGGAACGGCCTGCTCCGTCACGTCCGCCACCATCTTGGTGGTCGCCCTGAGCGTCTGCGCCAGCCTCACCAGAACCACGGCGAGGAAGGAGACCAGGATCGCCCAGAAGACGGCCACCAGGATCCCGGCAACCTCTCCACCGGTCACTCTGCACCGCTCTCTGCTGTCGTTGGGCCCTTGCTGGAAGTCGTCCCCCGACCCTATCGCGCCCGGGCTGCGGCCCCGTACCGCATTACCGCCCGGGAGACGGGAGTTACGCGAACCGATTGTACGGAGCGCGTGGGGATGAGTACGCTCCGTGTCCCATGCGACGGAGCAATCTCCCGGCGGAGCTCAACCGGTTCGTCGGACGGACCACCGAGCAGGCCGCACTGACGGCGCTCCTCGGGACGTCCCGTCTGGTCACGGTCGTGGGCGTGGGCGGGGTCGGCAAGACCAGGCTCGCGCTGAGGACCGCGGCCGACGTGCAGAAACGCTACGGCGACGGAGTCCGGCTCGCCGGTCTCGCACCGCTGCGCGACCCCGGTCTGATCGAGTACGCCCTGGTCGAGGCGCTCGACCTGACCGACCACACCCCCCGGCCGCCGCGCGAGGTCCTTCTGGAGCACCTGGCGGAGCGGCGGACCCTGCTGGTCCTGGACGGCTTCGAGCACCTCGTGGAGCACTGCGCGCCCCTCGTACGGGAACTCCTGGAACACGCGCCCGGCCTGACCGTCCTCGCCACGGGCCGGCGACCGCTGCGGGTGACGGGCGAGGCGGTGTTCGCGCTGGCGCCGCTGTCCGAGGCGGAGGCGGTGGAGCTGCTGGCGGAGCGGGCCGCGGAGGCGGGAGCGCCCGGCCTGCCGACGACGACGGCGGGCGCGGACACGGCGGCCCGGCTCGGGGCCGAAGCACTGACGGGCGTCCCCGCCCGTGCCGGCGCGGCCCCGGCCGGCCTCCCGGGCCGGGGAGGCCCCGCCCCGTCCCGCCCCGGGGACGGGGACGCCGTACGCGAGGTGTGCCGGCGTCTGGACGGCATTCCGCTCGCGCTCGAACTGGCGGCGGGGCGGCTGCCGCTGCTCTCCGTCGAGCAGTTGCTGCGGCGCCTCGACGACCGCTTCCGGCTGCTCGCCGAGGGCGCGCGGGGGGCGCTCCCCCGCCACCGGACGCTGCGCACCGCCATCGGCTGGAGCCACGAGCTGTGCACGCCGGAGGAGCGCCTCCTCTGGGCGCGGCTCTCCGTCTTCCCGGGCGCCTTCGACCTGGAGGCGGTGGAGTACGTGTGCGGGGGGCCGGAGCTGCCTCCGGAGCGGATCCTCGATCTGCTCGGCGGGCTGCTCGCCCAGTCGCTGCTCGTCCGGGAGGACACCCCGGCGGGGACCGCGTACCGGATGCTCGACACGGTCGCGGCCTACGGGGCGGAGTGGCTGGCGGCCCTGGACGACACGGAGCGGATGCGGCGGCGGCACCGCGACTGGTACATGGGCCTCGCCACCTGGTGCGAGCTGGAGTGGTACAGCCCGCGCCAGCCCGAGGTCGCGGTCCTGACGGAGGCGGCGCTTCCCCATCTGCGGGCGGCCCTCGACCTGTGCCTGGAGCAGCCGGAGGACGCGCACCTCGCCCAGCACCTGGCCGGCACCCTGTGGTTCGCGTGGGTGGGGTGCGGACGCCTCTCGGAGGGGCGGCACTGGCTGGACCGGGCGCTGGCGCTCACGTCCGGTCACGAGGAGGCGCGGCTCAAGGCGCTCTGGGTGCTCGGGTACGTGGCGGTGCTGCAGGGCGACGGAACGGCGGCGGTGGCCGCCCTGCACGAGTGCCGGGAGCGGGCGAGGACCTCGCGGAACGCGCTGGCGCAGGCCTACGCGACGCACCGGATGGGCTGCCTCGCGCTGCTCACGGACGACATGCCCCGGGCCGAGGAGCTGATCGGCCGCGCGCTCGACGCGTACCGGGAACTCGGCGAGCTGAACAGCAACGTGCTGATGGCGCAGGTCGAGCTGGCGATGGCGCGGGCCTTCCTCGGCGACCGCGAGGGGGCGGGCGCCCTCTCCCGTGAGGTGCGGGAGGTCTGCGAGGAGCGGGGCGAGCTGTGGACGAAGGCCTACGCCCTGTACGTGCTCGGGTATCTCGCGTGGGACGGGGGCGCGAACGGCGAGGCGCGGGAGCTGCTCACCGAGTGCGTGTCGATCAACGACGGCTTCCGCGACCTGGTCGGGCTCGTCCTCGCGGTCGAGCTGCTCGCCCTGGTGACGGTGAGCGAGGGCGATCCGGTGGAGGCCGCGGTCCTCCAGGGCGCGGCGGTCCCGGTGTGGGACGCGGTGGGCGTGCGGCTGTTCGGCTCGGAGGCGTTCGACGTGCCGAGGGCGCTGTGCGCGCGGCGGGCCGAGGAGGCGCTGGGGGCGGAGGCGTACGGCGCGGCGTTCCGGGAGGGTTTGGGACTGTCGGCGGCGCAGGCCGTGGAGCGGGTGCTGCTGGCCGGCCGGAGCCGGGCCGTCGGCGGCTCCGCGGAGGGGGCCGCGCCCCGCCCGTTCCGTGCGGCGGGCCCGGCGCGCGTCCCGGGAACACGGAAGCCCGCCGGCTCCCCCACCGGTCAGGGCGGGGAAGCGGCGGGCTGAACACCGCGGAGGTGGTACTACGGCGCCAGGATCAGCGGGCGTAGTACTCGACGACCAGCTGCTCGTCGCAGATGACCGGGATCTCCTTGCGGTTCGGGTCGCGGTCGAGGCGGAAGGCCAGGGCCTTCAGGTTGACCTGCAGGTAGCGCGGGGTCTCACCGTCGGCGGCGAAGCCACCCTCACGGGCGACCTCGAACAGCGGCTTGGTGCGGCTGCGCTCGCGGACCATCACGACGTCGTCGGGACGGACGCGGAACGACGGCTTGTCGACCTTGCCACCGTTGACCTGGATGTGGCCGTGGACGACCATCTGACGGGCCTGGTAGATGGTGCGGGCGATGCCCGAACGCAGGACCAGGGCGTCGAGGCGACGCTCGAGCTCGACGACCAGCGCCTCGCCCGTCTTGCCCTCGGCCTTCTTGGCGCGGTCGTAGGCGCGGGCCATCTGGCGCTCGCTGATGTCGTACTGGGCGCGCAGACGCTGCTTCTCGAGCAGACGGACCTTGTAGTCCGAGTTCTGCTTGCGGCCACGGCCGTGCTCGCCCGGCGGGTAGGGGCGGGCCTCGAAGTACTTGACGGCCTTGGGGGTCAGCGCGATGCCGAGGGCACGCGACTTCTTGACCTTGGGACGGGACTGGTTCGGCATGAACCAACCTCTCTACTGGTACGAAACGGCTTCACCAGGGTTAGGGGAGGTCGCATCCGCAGCCGGGAAACCCGTCGGGTCCGCACAGGGCGGACCGTGCCGGGCAGCCGCTCCCAGGTCTGGGCACGTACGTGCAGCACGCGAACGACCCACCGCCGCTCCCGGGATCCCGGGTGGTGGTGGGTGGCACACGACACCTTCGAAGGTGCGCGACGCTCCTGGAAACCCGCCCGAGGGGCGGGTCTCCGGCTGACTGTCCCGTTCTGGTGGTGCCGACCGGAGCCGGACACGGGACGCAGCGATCCGGACCAGTGTACCCGCTCCGCGGGACCCGCTCGCACGCGGTCCGGCGGCCTCATCCGCAGGTGGCGAGCAGCTCCTCGACGGCCCTCTTCTCCGGCGCGGAGACCGTGAGCCCGTACTTCGCCTTGATCCCGGTCCAGCGCCTGCCGTACTCGCACCCGTACGCGCTCCGCGGCGGACGCCAGGTGTCCGGGGTCCTGCTGCTCTTGTCCTGGTTGGTCTGCTTGTCGGTGGCGAGCAGCACGTCCAGGTCGTTGGCGTACGCCAGCCGCCGCCCGGGCGTCCACGCCCAGGCGCCCGCACGCCAGGCCGCGCCGAGCGCGACGACGTGGTCGGTCTGGATCTGGGACGCCCTGCGGTACGAGTAGGGCAGCTCCTTGCCCGTGTACGGGTCGTGCAGGACGCCGGAGAGTACGACGCAGGGATTCCGGTCGCCGAGGCGGACCTCGTCGAGGTCCCTGCGCAGCACGTCGTCCCGGGTGTCGCAGCCGTTGCGTCCGCCGGGTGCGTCGGTCTCGTCGGACCAGCCGTCCCCGAACTTCGCGCGCTCGTAGGTCCGCCCGTTCTCGCCGCGGGCGACCCGGAGGCCGGCGAGCAGCGTCCGCGCCCGGGCCGCGGTGGGCGGGAAGCCGGGACTCGCCAGGGGCACGGCGGAGGCGGAGGGCGGTGCGGTGCGCGCGTCACCGCCGGGTGCGCAGGCCGCGGCGCCGAGGGCCAGGAGCAGGAGGCCCGCTGTACGGATCACGGGGCGAGGCCAGGCCGACGGGCCGCCGGGGGCGGCGCAGCGCGCCGGGCGGGGATCGGCCGCCGGCGGGCGGGCCGGCCGCCGCCCCTCACTCGCCGCCCTTGAGCCGTGACCGCACCCGGTCCACCACGTCCGCGTACCGCGCCTCCGCGCCGTAGCGGGTGGGTTCGTAGTACTGCCTGCCGTGGATCGTGTCCGGCGCGTACTGCTGGGCCGCGATGCCGCCGGGGACGTCGTGGGGGTAGACGTAGCCCTGGGCGTGGCCGAGCTTGGCCGCGCCCTTGTAGTGCCCGTCGCGCAGGTGCGGCGGGACCGCTCCCGCGAGGCCGTTGCGGACGTCCGCGAGGGCGGCGCCGATCGCGGTGGTCGCCGCGTTCGACTTAGGGGCCAGGGCCAGGGCGATCGTCGCGTGGCTCAGGGTGAGGGCAGCCTCGGGGAAGCCGATCATCGCGACGGCCTGCGCGGCGGCGACCGCGATCGGCAGTGCGTTCGGATCGGCCAGTCCGATGTCCTCGCTCGCGGAGATCATGAGACGGCGGGCGATGAAGCGCGGGTCCTCCCCCGCCTCGATCATCCGCGCCAGGTAGTGCAGGGCCGCGTCCACGTCCGAGCCGCGGATCGACTTGATGAGGGCGCTGGCGACGTCGTAGTGCTGGTCACCGTCCCGGTCGTACTTCACCGCCGCGCGGTCGACGGTCTCCTCGACGGTCTCCAGGGTGATCTCCGGCTCGCCCTTGGCGATGGCGGCGCCGGCGGCCGCCTCCAGGGCGGTCAGGGCGCGCCGGGCGTCCCCGCCGGCGACCCGCAGGAGATGGGCCTCGGCGTCCTCCGGGAGGGTCACGGCGCCGCCCAGTCCGCGCTCGCCGGTGAGCGCCCTGGCCATCAGCCCGCGCAGGTCGTCGTCGGTCAGCGGCTCCAGGGTCAGGAGCAGGGAGCGGGAGAGCAGCGGGGAGATCACCGAGAAGTACGGGTTCTCGGTGGTGGCGGCGATGAGCGTCACCCAGCGGTTCTCGACGGCGGGCAGCAGCGAGTCCTGCTGGGCCTTGGAGAAGCGGTGGATCTCGTCGAGGAAGAGGACGGTCTCCTTGCCGTAGCCGCCGACCGCGCGCCGGGCCCCCTCGATGACGGCGCGTACCTCCTTGACGCCCGCGGTGATCGCCGACAGCTCCACGAACCGCTTGTTGGTCGCCTTGGAGACCACGTACGCCAGGGTGGTCTTGCCGATGCCGGGCGGGCCCCAGAGGATCACCGAGGAGGCCCCGGCGGGACCGCCGTCGCCGTCGCCGACGAGCCGGCGCAGGGGTGAGCCGGGCTTGAGCAGGTGCTTCTGGCCCACCACCTCGTCCAGGGTGCGCGGACGCATCCGGACGGCCAGCGGGCTGCCGGCGGGGTCCTTCTCCTGGCGGTCTTCGGCTGCTGCGGTAAAGAGGTCGGGCTCCACGTCATGAAGCCTAGGACACGCCACCGACAGCGCCGTCCCCGCCGGCCGGGGCCCGGCGGGCGGTCAGCTGATCCAGAAGTCCCACCAGCGGGTCAGGATCAGCATGCCGATGATCCCGATGTGCAGGACGGGGAGGACCCAGGTGAACTCGTCGAAGAAGGTCCGGAGGCCGCGGGGGGCGGGGACGACGCCGCTGCGCACGTTGTGCGAGGTCACGTACCAGAACATGACGATGGTGGCGGCCCAGGCCAGGCAGCACCACAGGCAGAGCGAGTTGATCTCGTACAGCGACTGGTACATCAGCCAGGTGCAGAATCCGACGCCGAAGAGGGTGCCGGCGTTGAGGCCGAGCCAGTACCAGCGGCGGTAGCGGGCCCCGGCGAGCAGCGCGACGCCGATCGCGATCACCATCGCGTAGGTGACGAGGCCGAGCATCGGGTTGGGGAAGCCGAAGACCGAGGCCTGCTCGCTCTTCATGATGTTGCCGCAGGAGACGATCGGGTTGAGGCTGCACCCGGGGACGAAGCCGGGGTCCTCCAGCAGCTTGAACTTGTCGATGGTGATGACCCAGGCGGCGAGCAGTCCGGCCGCTCCGGTGATCACGAGCATCCAGGCGAAGGCCCTGCTCGCCCCGATCGTGCCGTCGTCCTGCCGGCCGGACGCGGCCTCGTCCACCGCTGCCTTCGTCATGTCGCCTTTTCCCTCGCTCGCGGGCCTTGTGGGCAGTGGTCATTCTGCCGTACGGGGCGGGGCGCCCACCGTTCGCGGGAGATAAGTGAGCGGGACGTAAGGGACGGGAGGCGGCGGGGGCCGGGACCACGCGTGCGCGTGGTCCCGGCCCCCGCCGTCGTACGGTCCGTCAGGCCAGCTTGGCCCGTACCGCGTCGAGCAGCGCGTCCACGGCGACCGCCTGCTGCTCGCCGGACTCCATGTCCTTGAGCTGGACGACGCCCTCGGCCAGGTCGCGCTCGCCGGCCACGACGGCGAGGCGGGCGCCCGAGCGGTTGGCGTCCTTCATCGCGCCCTTGAGGCCCTTGCCGCCGAAGGAGAAGTCCGCGGAGACGCCCTCCCGGCGCAGCTCGGTGACCTTGCCGAAGAGGATCCGGCGGGCCTCCTCGCCGATGGCCACCGCGAAGACGCTGGTGACGGCGGGGAGGTCGAGCTCGATGCCCTCGGCCTCCAGGGCGAGGACCGTGCGGTCCACCCCGAGGGCCCAGCCGACGGACGGCAGCGCGGGGCCGCCGATCATCTCGGAGAGGCCGTCGTAGCGGCCGCCGCCGCCGACCGCCGACTGCGAGCCGAGACCGCCGTGGACGAACTCGAAGGTCGTCCGGGTGTAGTAGTCCAGGCCGCGCACCAGCTTGGGGTCGTCCTCGAACTCCACGCCCGCCGCGGTGACCAGGGCGCGCACCTCCTCGTGGTACGCCTTGCACGCGTCGCAGAGGTAGTCGCCGAGCAGCGGGGCGCCGACGAGCTGCTTCTGGACGGACTCGCGCTTGTCGTCGAGGACCCGCAGCGGGTTGATCTCGGCGCGGCGCAGGGTCTCCTCGTCGAGGTCGAGCCCGCGCAGGAAGCCCTGGAGCGCCTCGCGGTAGACGGGGCGGCACTCCTTGTCGCCGAGCGAGTTCAGCAGGATGCGGAAGTCGCGCAGGCCCAGGGAGCGGTACGCCTGGTCGGCGAGGATGATCAGCTCGGCGTCGAGCGCCGGGTCCTCGGCGCCGATGGCCTCGGCGCCGACCTGCGAGAAGTGGCGGTAGCGGCCCGCCTGGGCCCGCTCGTAGCGGTAGTACGAGCCGGAGTACCAGAGCTTCACGGGGAGGTTGCCCTGCTTGTGCAGGTTGGCCTGGAGCGCCGCGCGGAGCACGGACGCGGTGCCCTCCGGACGGAGGGCGAGGTGGTCGTTGCCCTTCGTGGTGAGGGTGTACATCTCCTTGGTCACGATGTCGGTGGACTCGCCGACACCGCGGGAGAACAGCTCGACGTTCTCGAAGCCGGGCGTCTCGATGTAGCCGTAGCCGGAGTTCCTCAGCGGCGTGGAGATCGCGTCCCGGACCGCCAGGAAGGTGGCGGAGCGGGGCGGGATCAGGTCGTACGTGCCCTTGGGGGCCTGAAAGGTGCTCACGAAAGTCTGGTCACATTCCTCGTCGGGGAGCGTCCGTGCTGCCGCTCCCATGGCGGCTCGCGGCCACGTCCCGCAGATAGGGGTTCGTGGCGCGCTCCTGGCCGATGGTCGTCTGGGGACCGTGCCCCGACAGCACCACGGTCGAGTTGTCGAGCGGCAGGCACACACGGGCCAGCGAAGCGAGCATCTCGTCCATGTCACCGCCGGGCAGGTCGGTGCGTCCGATGGAGCCGGCGAACAGCAGGTCCCCGGAGAAGAACACGGAGGGGATCTCCGCGGTCTCCGGCATCCTGAAGGTCACCGACCCCTTGGTATGACCGGGCGCATGGGCGACGGAGAAGTCCAGACCGGCGAGCTTCAGCTCGGCGCCGTCCGCCAGCTCCCGCACGTCGTCGGGCTCTCCCACGGTCAGCTCGCCCATGAGGGGCATCCCGATGGAGCGGCCGAGGGCCTTCTCCGGGTCGCTCATCATGTAGCGGTCGGACGGGTGGATCCACGCGGGGACGTCATGGGCGCCGCACACCGGGACGACGGAGGCGACGTGGTCGATGTGTCCGTGGGTGAGGACGACGGCGACGGGCTTGAGCCGATGCTTGCGCAGCGTCTCCTCGACGCCCTGGGCGGCCTGGTGGCCCGGGTCGATGATCACGCACTCCTCGCCCGCGGCGGGGGCGACCACGTAGCAGTTGGTCCCCCAGGCCCCGGCGGGGAACCCGGCAATCAGCACGTTCGTCCTTAGATGTCGTCCGGCAGGGGCCGCGGGATTCGCGGAGAACACGGAATGCGGCAGATCAGAGCCTACCGGCGGTGCCGGTTCCACAGCCAACCCGTATACGGTACGGGCACACCCGGCCAGGACAGGAACAGACGAGCGACAGGAGCGGAACCGGTGGTCACCAGCGATCAGCGGCGGCGGCAGCTTGCCAGGGAGAAGTACGCGCGGCAGCAGCAGCGGCGGGAGGAGGCCCGGCTCAGGGCGAAGCGCCGCAACACCGTCGTCGCGGCCTCCCTCGCGGTGGTCCTCGCGGCGGGCGGCGCGGTGTACGCGTCCGTCAAGCTGACGGGCGACGACTCCAAGGACAACGCGAACCCCGAGAAGCCGGCGAGCAGCTCCTCCGCCGACCCGACGCCCTCCCGGAGCGAGTCTGCGAGCGCCGAGCCGAAGATGTCGGTGGACGCCAAGGGCACGTACGCCATGGCGCTCAAGACGAACGAGGGCGACATCACGATCACCATGGACGCGGCGAAGACCCCGCGCACGGTGAACTCCTTCTCGCACCTCGCCGGGAAGAAGTACTTCGACGGGACGAAGTGCCACCGCCTGACCACCAGCGGGATCTTCGTGCTCCAGTGCGGCGACCCCAAGGGCGACGGCACCGGCGGTCCGGGCTACACCATCCCGGACGAGAACCTGGACGCCCTGGGCAAGGCGGGCGCGGACGGCTCGGTCACCTACCCCGCGGGCACCGTGGCGATGGCGAACACCGGGCAGCCGGGCAGCGGCGGCTCGCAGTTCTTCCTCGTCTACAAGGACACCAAGCTGCCGCCCAGCTACACGCCGTTCGGGAAGATCGACCCGACCGGCCTCCAGGTGGTCGAGGACGTCGCCGCGGCCGGTGTCGCGGGCGGCGCCGGCGACGGCGCACCCAAGAAGGCCGTCACCATCGAGAAGGCGACCGTCGCGAAGCAGTGAGCCGGGGTCCGCACGCGCGCGTCACCGCGAATCTCGGTCGCGCTGAGTGCGGACAGCCGGGCCGCGGTTCGCCTAGATTGGCGTCGTGCAGCGTTGAGCCGTCGGCCGCGCTGCGGAAGGCGGGCGAGGCCCGCCGGGAAACTGTGGACGATGCCCGGGGGGTACCACCCCCCGACGGCATCATGGTGAGGAGGCGCTGTGAGCAGCGACCCGTGGGGCCGCGTCGACGAGACGGGCACCGTGTACGTGCGGACGGCCGAGGGCGAGAAGGTCGTCGGATCGTGGCAGGCCGGTACCCCTGAGGAGGCCCTGGCCTACTTCGAGCGCAAGTACGAGGGCCTGGTGGTCGAGATCGGCCTCCTCGAGAAGCGGGTGAAGACCACCGACCTCTCGGCGAAGGACGCCACCGCGGCGATCGAGCACATCCGGCAGCAGATCGACGAGCACCACGCCGTCGGCGACCTCGCCGCGCTCGCGACCCGTCTCGACAAGCTCGTCGAGACGGTCGACTCGCGCCGCGAGGAGCGCAAGGCCCAGAAGGCCAAGCAGACCGACGAGGCGCGCTCCGCCAAGGAGAAGCTCGTCACCGAGGCCGAGGAGCTGGCCCAGAGCGAGCAGTGGCGCTCCGCGGGCGAGCGGCTGCGGGCGCTCGTGGACACCTGGAAGGGCCTTCCCCGGCTCGACCGCAAGTCCGACGACGAGCTGTGGCACCGCTTCTCGCACGCCCGCTCGGCGTTCTCGAAGCGCCGCAAGGCCCACTTCGCCTCGCTGGACGCCCAGCGCGAGGACGCCCGCAAGGCCAAGGAGCGCCTGGTCGCCGAGGCGGAGTCGCTGTCGAACTCCACCGACTGGGGCGCCACGGCGGCCCGGTACCGCGACCTGATGACCGAGTGGAAGGCCGCCGGCCGCGCCCAGCGCGAGCACGAGGACGACCTGTGGAACCGCTTCCGCGGCGCCCAGGACGTCTTCTTCGCGGCGCGCAGCGAGGTCTTCGCCGAGCGGGACGCGGAGCAGACCGAGAACCTCAAGCTCAAGGAGGAGCTCGCGACCGAGGCCGAGAAGCTGCTGCCGGTGTCGGACCTGAAGGCGGCGCGTGCCGCCTTCCGCTCCCTCAACGAGCGGTGGGAGACCATCGGCCACGTCCCGCGTGACGCCCGGCCCAAGGTCGAGGGCCGGATGCACACGGTGGAGCGGGCCATCCAGGAGGCCGAGGAGGGCGAGTGGCGCCGGACGAACCCGGAGGCACGCGCGCGTGCCGCGGGTCTGACCGGCCAGCTCCAGGACGCCGTCGAGAAGCTGCGCAAGCAGATCGACGCGGCCCGCGCCGCCGGCAACGACGCCAAGGCCGACAAGCTCTCCCGCGAGCTGGAGGGCCGCCAGGCCCTGCTCGACCAGGCCCTGAAGGGCCTGGAGGAGTTCGGCGGCTGACCGTCGCCCCGTACGAGGAAGGCCCCCCGGCGCGCTGCCGGGGGGCCTTCCTCGTGTCGTCCGTACCCGCTCGCTACGGCCTGCGGGCCGAGGTCACACGGTACACGTCGTAGACGCCCTCCACGCCCCGCACGGCCTTCAGGACGTGACCCAGGTGCTTGGGGTCGCCCATCTCGAAGGTGAAGCGCGAGGTGGCCACCCGGTCGCGGGAGGTCTGGACGGCCGCGGACAGGATGTTGACGTGCTGGTCCGAGAGGACCCGGGTGACGTCCGAGAGCAGCCGCGACCGGTCCAGCGCCTCGACCTGGATGGCGACGAGGAAGACCGAGGACTGGGTGGGCGCCCACTCGACCTCCAGGATCCGCTCCGGCTCCCGGGAGAGGGACTCCACGTTGACGCAGTCGCTGCGGTGGACCGACACGCCGCTGCCGCGGGTGACGAAGCCGATGATCGGATCGCCGGGCACGGGGGTGCAGCAGCGGGCCAGCTTCACCCAGACGTCCTCGACGCCCTTGACGACGACACCCGGGTCGGCGCTGGAGCGGCGCTTGGAGCGGCCTCGGGCCGGCGGGGCGACCTCCTCGATGTCCTCGGTGGCGGCCTCCTCGCCGCCGAGCGCCTGGACCAGCTTCTGCACGATGGACTGGGCGGTGACGTGGCCCTCGCCGATCGCCGCGTACAGCGAGGAGATGTCGGTGTACCGCATCTCGTGGGCGAGGGTGACGAGGGAGTCGCCGGTGAGGATCCGCTGGATCGGCAGGTTCTGCTTGCGCATGGCCCGCGCGATGGCGTCCTTGCCCTGCTCGATGGCCTCGTCGCGGCGCTCCTTGGAGAACCAGGCGCGGATCTTGTTCCGGGCGCGCGGGGACTTGACGAAGCCCAGCCAGTCGCGGGAGGGCCCGGCGCCGGCGGCCTTGGAGGTGAAGACCTCGACCAGGTCGCCGTTGTCGAGGGTCGATTCGAGCGGCACGAGCCGTCCGTTGACCCGCGCTCCTATGGTGCGGTGACCGACCTCGGTGTGGACGGCGTACGAGAAGTCGACGGGGGTGGCGCCGGCGGGCAGAGCGATGACGTCGCCCTTGGGGGTGAAGACGAAGACCTCGTTGCGCGAGAGGTCGAAGCGCAGGGACTCCAGGAACTCGCTGGGGTCCTCGGTCTCCTTCTGCCAGTCGAGCAGCTGGCGCAGCCACGCCATGTCGTTGAGGTGGTCGTCCTTGCCG
This sequence comes from Streptomyces sp. NPDC014891, assembly GCF_043081085.1. Classification (NCBI taxonomy): domain Bacteria; kingdom Bacillati; phylum Actinomycetota; class Actinomycetes; order Kitasatosporales; family Streptomycetaceae; genus Streptomyces; species Streptomyces sp. NPDC014891. Next base: position 138,059 of record NZ_JBIBWF010000006.1, read on the forward strand.
CCCTTCTTGGGGACGTCGGCGCGGACCTTGGAGGCGCCGGCGACGGCCTCCTGCTTGTACTTCCAGTGCGCCGCGATGCCGTACTCGGCGCGGCGGTGCATGTCGAAGGTGCGGATCTGCAGTTCGACGGGCTTGCCGTTGGGTCCGATGACCGTCGTGTGCAGCGACTGGTACATGTTGAACTTCGGCATCGCGATGTAGTCCTTGAACCGGCCGGGGACCGGGTTCCATCGCGCGTGGACGGTGCCGAGGGCGGCGTAGCAGTCGCGGACCGTGTCGACCAGGACGCGGATGCCCACCAGGTCGTAGATCTCCGCGAAGTCGCGACCGCGGACGATCATCTTCTGGTAGACGCTGTAGTAGTGCTTGGGGCGGCCGGTGACGGTGGCCTTGATACGGGCGGCGCGCAGGTCGGTCTGGACCTCGTCGGTCACTATCGCGAGGTACTCGTCCCGCTTGGGGGCGCGCTCGGCGACGAGCCGGACGATCTCGTCGTACATCTTGGGGTAGAGGATCGCGAAGGCGAGGTCCTCCAGCTCCCACTTGATGGTGTTCATGCCCAGCCGGTGGGCCAGGGGCGCGTAGATCTCGAGGGTCTCGCGGGCCTTCTTCTCCTGCTTCTCCCGCTTGAGGTAGCGCATGGTGCGCATGTTGTGCAGGCGGTCGGCGAGCTTGATGACCAGGACGCGCGGGTCCTTGGCCATGGCGACGACCATCTTGCGGACGGTCTCGGCCTGGGCGGCCTCGCCGAACTTGACCTTGTCGAGCTTGGTGACGCCGTCGACGAGCAGCGCGACCTGGTCGCCGAAGTCACGACGGAGGGTGTCCAGGCCGTACTCGGTGTCCTCGACGGTGTCGTGGAGCAGGCCGGCCATCAGGGTCGCCGGGTCCATGCCGAGCTCGGCGAGGATGGTGGTCACCGCGAGCGGGTGCGTGATGTACGGGTCGCCGCTCTTGCGCTTCTGGCCGCGGTGCCAGCGCTCGGCGACCTGGTAGGCCCGCTCGACCTGGCGAAGCGTCGCCGTCTCGATCTTGGGGTCGTTGGAGCGGACGATCCGCAGCAGCGGTTCGAGGACCGGGTTGTACGGGGAGGAGCGCTGGACGCCGAGGCGGGCGAGGCGGGCGCGGACGCGGTTGGACGAGCCGCCCGAGCGCGCGGGCGCCGCCGGGGCGGGGCGCGTGGGGGCCGGGGCCTCGGGGGCCGGGGCCTTGGGAGCCTGCGACGCGGCAGGCGGGGGCCCGGTCTCCGCGGGCTTGTTCTGGGGCGTGCCGGTCCCGGGCGCGGCCTTCTCGGCCTTCGGGTCGGGCTGCGCGGCGGAGAGTGACTGGGCCTCGTCTGGCAAGAGCGCTCCTCTGGGGTCCCCCCGGACGGAGTCTGGGGGAGGCACCGGGTCCCCCGGTCAGGCCCGGAAAGGCCATGGTATCGAGCCCGGACACGCGCTGCTCACGCGGCCGGGGCGCGGACGGGTCCGGCGGGGGTGCGCCGGACCCCACCGGTCCGCGGACCTGGGCACTCGGGAAAACCGGCGGGGCGCCCCGGGGATTCCCCGGAGCGCCCCGTGCGGGGTGGAGCCCGATGTCAGACGGTGATCAGCGCCGTGAGCGGAGCGCCGTTCAGGGCCGGCTCCAGCCGGGCCCGGCCCGGCAGGAAGCCGAGCTCCATCAGGACCGCGACGCCCGCCACCTCGGCACCCGCGCGGCGGATGAGCTCGACGGAGGCCTCGGCCGTGCCGCCGGTGGCGAGGACGTCGTCGATGACCATGACGCGGTCGCCCGCGGCCAGGTCCTCGGCGTGCACCTCGATCTCGGCGGTGCCGTACTCCAGCTCGTACGCCTGGCGGAGCGTGGCCCCGGGGAGCTTGCCGGCCTTGCGGACCGGGACGAAGCCCAGGCCCGCGCGGACGGCCACCGGGGCGGCCAGGATGAAGCCGCGCGCCTCCAGGCCGACGATCTTCGTCGCGCCGTGCGCGGAGCACAGCCCGGCGAGGGCGTCGGTGAGGGCCGTGAACGCCTCGGGGTCCGCGAGCAGCGGCGTGATGTCCTTGAACAGCACGCCGGGCTTCGGGTAGTCCGGTACGTCGCGGATGCGGCTGAGCAGGAGGCCGGTGACGTCCTGGGCCTCGGCGGTCATCCTCGCTGCTCCGTGGAGCGGCCGCGACGGCTCGCCCGCGGGCCGACGACGGCGATCTCGTTGTCGTCGGCGCGGTCGTCCGCTCCGTCGTACGCCTCTCCCTTGGCGGCCGCACCGGCCCGCTTCGCGAGGACGCGCTTCTTCAGGGCCTTGATCGCCGGGTCGCGCTCCTTGAGGTCGGCGACCAGCGGGGTGGCGATGAAGATCGAGGAGTACGCACCGGCCGCGAGGCCGACGAACAGCGACAGCGAGATGTCGTTCAGCATGCCGGCGCCGAGGACCCCGCCGCCGATGAAGAGCAGGCCGGCGACCGGCAGCAGCGCGACGACGGTGGTGTTGATGGAACGGACCAGGGTGCCGTTGATCGAGCGGTTGGCCAGCTCGCTGTACGTGAAGCGGGTCTGCTTCGTGATGTCCTTCGTCTGCTCCTTGAGGGAGTCGAAGACGACGACTGTGTCGTACAGCGAATAACCGAGGATCGTCAGCAGGCCGATCACCGTGCCGACGGTGACCTCGAAGCCGACCAGCGAGTAGATGCCGACCGTGATCGTGAGGTCGTGGATCAGCGCGATGAGCGCCGCGACCGCCATTCTCCACTCGAAGGCGATGGCCAGGTAGATCACCACGAGGATCATGAAGACCCCCAGGCCGGTCCAGGCCTTGGTGGCGATCTGCTCGCCCCAGCTGGGACCGACCAGCTCCGCCGCGATCTTGTCCTCGGCGACGTTCAGGTCCTTGGCGAGCTCCGTGCGGACCTTGTCGGACTGTGCGGTGTCGAGGCCGCCGACCTGGATGCGGAGGGTGCCGTTGCCGAGCTGCTGGACGATCGCGTCGTGGCCGGAGGCCTCTTCCGCGTACTCCTGGGCCTGGCTGACGGTGACGTCCGACTTCGGGGTCGTGAAGACGGCGCCGCCCTGGAACTCGATGCCCATGTTGAGGCCGCGGACGGCCAGGGCGACGATGGCGGTGATGGTGATCAGGATGGACAGGCCATACCAGATCTTGCGGTTGCCGATGAAGTCGTAGCCGACCTCACCACGGTGGAGCCGGGCGCCGAGATCGCCGAGCTTCGACATCTCACGCCTCCTTCGGGTCGACAGGGCCAGCGGCAGAGGCATGGGCACGGCGGGTGCGGCGCAGCGGCGGCTTGGCGCCGAGCCGCTTCGGGTCCAGTCCGGACCAGGCGTGGCCGTCGCCGAAGAACTTGGTCCGCGCGAGGAGCGTCATGACCGGCTTGGTGAAGAGGAACACCACGACGACGTCGAGCAGCGTGGTCAGGCCGAGCGTGAACGCGAAGCCCTGGACCTTGCCGACGGTGACGATGAAGAGCACCGCCGCGGCCAGGAACGACACGAAGTCGGAGACCAGGATGGTGCGGCGGGCGCGCGGCCAGGCGCGCTCGACGGCCGGGCGGAGCGTGCGGCCCTCGCGGAGCTCGTCGCGGATGCGCTCGAAGTACACGATGAACGAGTCCGCGGTGATGCCGATGGCGACGATGGCGCCGCAGACGGCCGGCAGGTTCAGCGCGAAGCCGATGGCCGGGCCGAGCAGGGCCATGATCACGTAGGTGAGCAGCGCGGAGACGCCGAGGCTCAGGATGGCGATCAGCGACAGGCCGCGGTAGTAGGCGACCAGGTAGATGATGACCAGACCGAGGCCGATGGCGCCGGCGATCAGGCCGGCCTCCAGCTGCTCGCCGCCGAGCGCGGCGGTGACCGTGTCGACGCTCTGCGTCTCGAAGGTCAGCGGCAGGGCACCGTACGACAGGATGTTGCCGAGGTCCTGGGCCGACTGCTGGTTGAAGTTGCCGGAGATCTCGGCACTGGCGCTCAGCGTCTGGCGCACCGACGGGGCCGAGACGACCTCGCCGTCCAGGACGATCGCGAAGCGGTTCTGCGGGTCGGCCTGCGAGGACAGCTTGCCGGTGATCGCCTGGAACTTCTTCGAACCGGCGTCCGTGAAGTCCATGGTGACGATCCACATGCCGCGCTGCTGGTCGAGCTGGCCCTTGGCGTCGTCGACGTCGCGGCCCTCGACCTCGGCCGGGCCGAGGAGGTACTTCGACCAGACGCCGGGGGCGTCCTCGCCGCAGGCGACGGTCGGCTCGCTGGGCTTGACGCCCTGGCCGGCGGAGGTGCGCTGCTTGGGGTCGAGGCAGTTCAGGGAGGTGTACTTCTCCTGGAGCGCCGCGGTGGCGGCGTCCGGCGTCGGGGTCGCCGACGGGGTTCCGCTGGCCTTCGGGGTCCCGGATGCCTTCGGCGTCCCGGAGGCGCTGCCGGTCGGCGTGGGGGTGGGGCTCGGGGCCTTGAGGGCCTCGGTGAGCGCGCGGCCCTGGGCCGAGCCGGTGGCCGAAGGGGTGGCCGGCTTCTCGCCCGCGGTCGGGCCGGAGGCGGAGGAGGACGGCTTCGGCGTGGTGGAGGGAGAACCGGAGGAGCCGGCGGTGGGCGCCGGGGCGGGTCCGCCGTTCGTCACCGCGAGAACGGGCCGGAAGTAGAGCTGGGCGGTGGTACCGACCTGCTCCCGGGCCTGCTTCTCGTTCGTCCCGCGAGGGATGTTGACGATGATGTTCTCTTTGCCCTGCGTCTGGACCTCGGCCTCGGAGACACCGAGACCGTTGACCCGGCGCTCGATGATGCCGACGGCGGTGTTCATGTTGGTCTCGTTGACCGCCGACTCCTGGCCGGGCTCAGCCTTGGCCTTGAGCGTGATCGACGTACCGCCGGCGAGGTCGATGCCCAGGCGCGGGGTGGTGTGCCCCGACCAGAACATGCCGCCGGTGAGCGCGACCATGGCGATCAGGATGAGTGCCAGGGCGCGGCCCGGCCGGCTCTGTCCCCCCGCCGGCCTTCGGCCCTTCTTCGGTGCTGCCACCTGTCGTATCTCCCTGTCCAACCGTCCCGCGCCGGGTGTGCGCGGGACGGCCACGAAGTGTGTGTGGGGACCTTCCCCCGCAGACGTGGAACCGTTCCGGGAACCGCGCACGCCGGTGGGCGCGCGCGGTGTCCTCGGCCGCGACTACTTCGCGTCGGTCTCGCCGTCGGCCTTGCCGTCCTTCTGGCCCTCCGCGGCGTCGGCGACGTCCGACTTCTTCGTCAGATCGGCCTTCGGCGCGTCCTCGGGGGTCTCCGCGGCATCGGCGGTCTCGGTCAGGGACGAGGCGTCGTCCGGCACGACGGTGCCGGTGTCCGCGTCCTCGTCGTCACCGTGGACGATGCGGTTGTACTCGGAGTCCTGAAGGACGGCGCCGATCGCGTTCTTCGCGTAGACGGCGTGCACGCCGGGCGCGACCTCGAGGAGGACGGTCTCGTCGCCGATCTCCTTGACGGTGGCGTACATCCCCCCGATCGTCCGTACGCCGGTGCCGGGCTGCATCTCGTCGCGCATCTGCGCCGCCGCCTGCTGCTTCTTCTTGGCGGAGCGGGTCATCAGGAACATGGCCCCGATGAGGACGATGAAGGGGAGGAGGGTCACGATGCTCACGGGACGGGTTTCCTTCGCACGGTCGCGGAGAACCCGCGGCCTGATCTTCGGGGGTGGGCGCGCCGACCAGAAAGGGCGGCAACGGCGGAGTCTAGGCGAGTCCGCATCGACTGAACAACGTCCAGCATCGCACCCCGGTTCCTGTCCGGGCGAGTGTCAGCACCGTCACGCCCCGAAGAGCCCCTGTTGTCCCTTTCCCGGAGCGCTCCCGGGGATTCCCGGGCCCGCTGCCTGCGGTGGAACCAGTCCGAGGTGCGCCCATGCCGCGGGAGTGGCGACCCGGCCACGGGGCGTACGGGCCAGCAGACCCTCCCGTACGAGGAAGGGTTCGGCGACCTCCTCGACGGTCTCGCGCTCCTCCCCCACCGCGACGGCGAGGGTCGAGAGGCCGACCGGGCCGCCGCCGAAGAGCTTGAGCAGGGCCTCCAGGACGGCCCGGTCGAGCCGGTCGAGGCCGCGGCCGTCGACCTCGTAGACGCTGAGGGCGGCCTCGGCGATCTGCCGGGTGATGGCGCCGTCCGCCTTGACCTGGGCGTAGTCGCGGACGCGGCGGAGCAGCCGGTTGGCGATGCGGGGGGTTCCGCGGGAGCGGCCGGCGATCTCGGCGGCCCCGGCCGGGTCGATCTCGACGTCGAGGAGTCCGGCGGAGCGGTGGACGACCCGCTGGAGCTCGGCCGGTTCGTAGAACTCCATGTGGCCGGTGAAGCCGAAGCGGTCGCGCAGCGGCGGCGGCAGCAGTCCGGCCCGGGTGGTGGCGCCGACCAGGGTGAACGGCGGGAGTTCGAGCGGGATGGCGGTGGCGCCGGGGCCCTTGCCGACGATGACGTCGACGCGGAAGTCCTCCATCGCCATGTAGAGCATCTCCTCGGCGGGCCGGGACATCCGGTGGATCTCGTCGAGGAAGAGGATCTCGCCCTCCTGGAGGGAGGAGAGGATCGCGGCGAGGTCGCCGGCGTGCTGGATGGCGGGGCCCGAGGTGATGCGGATCGGGGCGTTCATCTCGGCGGCGATGATCATCGACAGGGTGGTCTTGCCGAGGCCGGGGGCGCCGGAGAGCAGCACGTGGTCGGCGGTGGCACCGCGCTGGCGGGCGGCCTTGAGCACCAGGTCGAGCTGCTGGCGGACCTTCTCCTGGCCGACGAACTCGCTGAGGTCCTTGGGCCGCAGGGCCGCCTCGACGGCCTGGTCGTCCCCCTCGGCCGATGCCCCGACGATGCGCGCCTCGTCCTCGCCGGTGGTCTCGTCGTCCCAGTTCACGGATGTTCTGCCTTCTCGGTGGTGGTGCGGTGGTCTGTGCGGCGGGCCGGCGGTCCCGGCGGGGCGGCTCCCCCGCCCCGCGCGGCCGGTCCCGTCAGCGGGCGCGGTTCAGGGACTGCAGGGCCGCCCGCAGCAGCTGCGGCACCGGCGCCGAGCCGCCCGCGGCGATGGCCTCCTCCGCCTGCGGCGTCACCGCCGCCACCGCCTCCTCCGCCTCGCGGGAGGCGTAGCCGAGGCCGATGAGGGCGGCGGCCAGCTGCTCCGTCCACGGCGCCGGGCCGGCGGCCGCGGCCCGCTGCGCGCCGACCATGCCGCTGCTGCCGAGCGGGGCGCCGAGCTTGTCCTTCAGTTCGAGGAGGAGTTTCTGCGCGCCCTTCTTGCCGATGCCGGGGACGGCGGTGAGGGCCTTCTCGTCGCCGGTGGAGACGGCGACGCGCAGGGCGTCGGGGCTGTGCACCCCGAGCATGGCCTGGGCGAGGCGGGGGCCGACGCCGCTGGCGGTCTGGAGGAGCTCGAAGACCTGCCGCTCGTCGTCGTCGGCGAAGCCGTACAGGGTGAGGGAGTCCTCCCGTACGACGAGGGAGGTGGCAAGCCGGGCGTCCTCGCCGATCCGGAGTGCCGCGAGCGTGCCCGGGGTGCACTGGACGGCCATGCCCACGCCGCCGACCTCGATGACGGCCGTGGTGGGGGCGAGCGCGGCGACCGGGCCGCTGACGAAGGCGATCATCGGGTTCGGCCTTTCACTGCGGCCGCCTGCCGCGCGACCGCCTGCTGGAGGCGGTTCTCGGCGACGGCCTGCTGGAGACGGTTCTGGGCGGGGGCGCGCCAGATGTGGCAGATGGCGAGGGCGAGGGCGTCGGCGGCGTCGGCCGGTTTGGGGGGCGCGGAGAGCCGGAGCAGCCGGGTCACCATGGCGCCGACCTGTGCCTTGTCGGCGCGTCCGCTGCCGGTGACCGCGGCCTTGACCTCGCTGGGGGTGTGCAGGGCGACGGGGATGCCGCGGCGGGAGGCGCAGAGCATGGCGACGGCGCTGGCCTGGGCGGTGCCCATCACCGTACGCACGTTGTGCTGGCTGAACACCCGCTCCACCGCGACGAGTTCGGGCGAGAAGCGGTCGAGCCACTCCTCGATGCCGCGCTCGATGCCCACCAGGCGCAGCCCGATGTCGTCGTCCGCGGCGGTCCGCACCACCCCGACGCCGAGCATGGTGAGGGGACGTCCGGCCACCCCCTCGACGACGCCGACGCCGCACCGGGTCAGGCCCGGGTCCACCCCGAGAACACGCACGCCGCGCCCCCTTCTCGCTCACCTGTTTGTGCAGGCTATCGGCTGCCACCGACAACGCCGCACGAACGACAGCGGGCCGACGGGGGCGTGTCCCCGTCGGCCCGCTGTGCGGCCGCCTCGTTCGGCGGCCCCGATCAGGCGTCGACCTTCGCCATGACCTCGTCGCTGACGTCGAAGTTGGCGAAGACGTTCTGCACGTCGTCGCTGTCCTCCAGCGCGTCGATCAGCTTGAAGATCTTGCGCGCGCCCTCTTCGTCGAGCTCGACCTGCATGGTCGGGACGAAGCTGGACTCGGCCGAGTCGTAGTCGATGCCGGCCTCCTGGAGCGCGGTGCGGACCGCGACCAGGTCGGTGGCCTCGCTGATGATCTCGAAGGACTCGCCGAGGTCGTTGACCTCCTCGGCGCCGGCCTCCAGCACCGACTCCAGGACGTCGTCCTCGCTCAGCTCGCCCTTGGGGAGCACGATGACGCCCTTGCGGTTGAACAGGTACGAGACCGAGCCCGGGTCGGCCATCGAGCCGCCGTTGCGGGTCATGGCGACGCGCACGTCGGAGGCGGCGCGGTTGCGGTTGTCGGTGAGGCACTCGATGAGCACCGCGACACCGTTCGGACCGTAGCCCTCGTACATGATCGTCTCGTAGTCGGCGCCGCCGGCCTCGAGACCCGCACCGCGCTTGAGCGCGGAGTCGATGTTCTTGTTCGGGACCGACTGCTTCTTCGCCTTCTGGACGGCGTCGAACAGCGTCGGGTTGCCGTCCAGGTCGGCGCCGCCCGTGCGGGCCGCGACCTCGATGTTCTTGATCAGCTTCGCGAAGAGCTTGCCGCGCTTGGCGTCGATCACGGCCTTCTTGTGCTTCGTCGTAGCCCATTTAGAGTGGCCGGACATCTGCCTGTCTCCTTCGCGTAACCCATTTCTGAACGAACCCCAGAGATCCTACCGGGATCGGATCAGCGTGCCGCGCGCACCATGTCGACGAACAGGGCGTGAATGCGGTGATCCCCGGTGAGCTCCGGGTGGAACGAGGTCGCGAGGGCCCGTCCCTGCCGTACGGCGACGATGTGGCCCTCGTGCTCGGCGAGCACCTCGACCTCGGCGCCGACGGACTCCACCCAGGGGGCCCGGATGAAGACGCCCTCGACGGGGCCGTCCTCGATGCCCGCGACGGTGACGCCGGCCTCGAAGGACTCGTTCTGCCGCCCGAAGGCGTTGCGGCGGACGATCATCTCGATGCCGCCGAAGGTCTCCTGGCCCGAGCGCGGGTCGAGGATCTTCTCGGCGAGCATGATCAGACCGGCGCAGGTGCCGTAGACCGGCAGGCCGGCGGCGATGCGCTCGCGCAGCGGCTCCGCCATGCCGAACAGCTCGGCCAGCTTGGAGATGGTGGTGGACTCCCCGCCGGGGATGACCAGACCGTCGATCTCGGCCAGCTCTTCGGGGCGCCGGACCGGCCTGGCCACGGCGTCGGCCGCGGCCAGGGCGATCAGGTGCTCCCGTACGTCGCCCTGGAGCGCCAGGACACCGATCACGGGTGTGCTCATCAGTGGTTACCAGCCGCGGTTGGCGTAGCGCTCGGACTCGGGGAGGGTGTCGCAGTTGATGCCGACCATGGCCTCGCCCAGGTTGCGGGAGGCGTCCGCGATGATCTTCGGGTCGTCGTAGAAGGTGGTGGCCTTCACGATGGCGGCGGCGCGCTTGGCCGGGTCGCCGGACTTGAAGATGCCGGAGCCGACGAAGACGCCCTCGGCGCCGAGCTGGCGCATGAGCGCGGCGTCGGCGGGGGTGGCGACACCACCGGCGGAGAACAGCACGACCGGCAGCTTGCCGAGCTCGGCGACCTCCTTGACGAGCTCGTACGGGGCGCGCAGGTCCTTGGCGGCGGCGAAGAGCTCGTTGTTGTCGAAGCCGCGCAGCCTGGCGATCTCGTTCTTGATCTGGCGCAGGTGGCGGACGGCCTCGACGACGTTGCCGGTGCCGGCCTCGCCCTTGGAGCGGATCATGGCCGCGCCCTCGGCGATGCGGCGCAGGGCCTCGCCCAGGTTGGTGGCGCCGCAGACGAAGGGGGTCGTGAAGGCCCACTTGTCGGAGTGGTTGACCTCGTCGGCCGGGGTGAGGACCTCGGACTCGTCGATGTAGTCGACGCCGAGGGACTGCAGGACCTGGGCCTCGACGAAGTGGCCGATGCGGGACTTGGCCATCACGGGGATGGAGACCGCGCCGATGATCTCCTCGATCATGTTCGGGTCGGACATGCGGGCCACGCCGCCGTCCTTGCGGATGTCCGCGGGGACCCGCTCCAGGGCCATGACGGCCACGGCGCCGGCGTCCTCGGCGATCTTCGCCTGCTCGGCGTTGACGACGTCCATGATCACGCCGCCCTTGAGCTGCTCGGCCATGCCGCGCTTCACACGGGCGGTGCCGGTCTCGGGGGACTGCGGGGAAACGGAAGGCGTGGTGGACACGGGGACCTCACTCGTGACAACGGGGGTTGACGACTAGGTCGAGGAAACAGTCCACCTGCAGTCCACAGCAAGGGCCAATGTGGACCCGGTGGATCGTTTTCGCAGGCTGAGAGCGTCAGGCCGGGCGGTCGGCAAGGGCCACCGGCGCTTCGTCGTCCATTTCGAAGGCCAGCGGGAAGGGCGCGTGGCCCGCGAGCCGGAGCCAGCGGACCGTGCGGTGGCGCCGCAGGGCGCGCGCGGCGCGCACGGCGTCGTTGTGGAAGCGGCGGGCCATCGGCACCCGGCGGACGGACGCCGCCAGCTCCTCCGCGGCCTCCACCCCGCCCGGGGCCTCCCGTACGAGCTCCACCTGCTCGGGCTCGCCGAACACCACCCGCAGGGCCTGGCTCAGCTCGCTCTCGGCGACCTCCCGGTGGTCCTCCTCGGCCTGCCGCGCGGCGTGCGCGGCCTCGTACAGCACGATCGAGGCGGCCGGGTCGAGGACGCCGGAGGTGGCCAGTTCCTGGGTGACCGAGGCCCGGCGCAGCAACTGCGCGTCCAGGGCCGCGCGGGCGGCGTCGATGCGGGAGTGCAGCCGGTCGAGCCGGCCGGCGGTCCAGCTGAGGTAGACGCCGACGAGGATCAGCGCGACGACGGTCCAGATCAGGGTTTCGGTCACGGGCGGAAAGGCTACCGGGGCGGCGGCAGCACCCCTTCCCACAGGTCGTGGTCGTGGGCGAACAGGACGCGTGCGGGGCGGCCCGCGCCGAGCTCGGCGAGCCGGTCGAGCCACGGGCGGTGGGGGACGCCGAACTCGTGCGCGAAGTCGTACGCCTGTCCGGCGAGGACCGTGACGCGGTCGCCGTGGTCGAGGAACAGCGACTGGTGCCCCGCGGTGTGGCCGGGGGTGGGCACGATCAGCGCGCCCGGCGCGATCTCGTGCTCGCCGTCGAGCTCCTGGTAGCGGACGCCGGGCAGCAGCGAGTCGATGGTGTGCCCGCCGGCGCGGGCCAGGGCGAGTTCGGTTCTCTGGACGAGGACGGGGGTGTCGGGGAAGCGCTGGTTGCCGCCGATGTGATCGAAGTGCAGATGGCAGTTCACGACGGTGTCCACGTCCCCGGGACCGACGGCGAGCGGCGTGCGGACGGGCCGGTAGTGGGCATCGGTCTCGGCGGAACCGGTGCCCATGCCGGTGTCGAAGAGGAGCCGCACGCCCGCGTGGCGCACGAGGTACCCGAGGACGGGTTCCACGCGCGCGTGGGGGCCATCGCACTCCTCGGCGGGGCGCGTGAAGTGCCCGAGGTCGAGACGGGTGATCGCATCCATGGGGGCGAGCCTGCCCCCGGCGGTCCGTCGTGGGTGGGCGTTCCGCCCGGGGCGGAACGAAGGGCCCGGCGAACCGGGCCCCGGCCGGCGCCCCAGGTTCCCGGGCCCGGGCCCGCACCGCAGCAGACGCGCCGCCCACCGGCGCGTGGCTTACAGGCCCAGCCGGGCGCGGAGGCCCACGCGTTCGTCGGTGTCGACCGCCGCCGCCCCGTCCGTCACGGTCTCGTAGACCGCCAGGATGTCCGCGCCGACCGTCGACCAGTCGAAGCGCCGCACGTGCGCCGAGCCCCGCAGGCTCAGCGCGCCGCGGCGCTCCTCGTCGCCGAGGAGCCGGATCGCCGCGTCCGCGAGCGCGTCCGCGTCCTCGTTGGCGAAGAGCTCGCCCGCCGCGCCCTGGTCCAGGACCTGCGCGAAGGCGTCCAGGTCGGAGGCGAGGACCGGCGCGCCGGCCGAGAGCGCCTCGACGAGGATGATGCCGAAGCTCTCGCCGCCGGTGTTGGGCGCCACGTAGACGTCGACACTGCGGAGCAGCCGTGCCTTGTCCTCGTCGCTGACCATGCCGAGGAACTCCACCCGGGACCGCATCTCGCGCGGCAGCGAGGCGACCGCCTCCTCCTCGTCCCCCCGCCCGGCGACCAGGAGCCGTGCCCCCGGCCGCTCGGTGAGGATCCTGGGCAGCGCCCGCATGAGGACCGGCAGGCCCTTCCGGGGTTCGTCGATGCGCCCGATGAAGCCGAGCGTCTCGCCCTGCCACTCCTTCTTCGGCTCGGCGCGCGCGAAGAAGTCGACGTCGACCCCGTTGGGGATGACGACGGCGTCGCCGCCCAGGTGCTCGACGAGGGTGCGCCGCGCGTACTCGCTCACCGCGATCCGCGCGCTGATCTTCTCCAGCGCCGGCTGGAGGATCGGGTACGCGGCGATCATCGCCCGCGAGCGGGGGTTCGAGGTGTGGAAGGTCGCCACGATCGGCCCCTGCGCGGCCCAGCAGGTCAGCAGCCCGAGCGACGGCGAGGTCGGCTCGTGGATGTGGACGACGTCGAAGGTGCCGTCGTGCAGCCAGCGACGGACCCGCGCGGCGGAGAGGAAGCCGAAGTTCAGCCGCGCCACCGAGCCGTTGTACGGCACCGGGACGGCCCGGCCCGCCGACACCACGTACGGCGGCAGCGGCGTCTCGTCGTCGGCGGGCGCGAGGACCGAGACCTCGTGGCCGAGCCTGATCAGGTGCTCGGCGAGGTCGCGGATGTGGAACTGGACGCCGCCCGGCACGTCCCACGAGTACGGGCAGACGATCCCGATCTTCACGCGCCCCGCTCCCCGTCCCGCTCGGCGCCCACGGCCCCGGCGTCCCCGCCGGTCTCGGGCCGTTCCTCCAGGTCAGCGAGCCACAGTCGTTGCAGCATGTGCCAGTCCTCCGGGTGTTCCGCGATGCCGGAGGCGAAGGCGTCGGCCAGCTCCTGGGTCATCACGGAGGTCTTCTCCGCGCGCGTGCCCGACCCGGGCACGGCGATCGGCGCGTGGATGCGCCCCCGCATGACGGAGGCGTCGCCGTACCAGAGCGTCACGGGGAGCAGCAGCGCGCCCGTCTGCTGGGCGAGGATCGCCGGTCCCGCGGGCATCCTGGCGGTGTCGCCGAAGAAGGTCACCTCGGTGCCGGAGGCCGACAGGTCGCGGTCGGCGACCAGGCAGACCAGGCCGCCGGCCCGCAGGCGCCGCGCGAGCGTGCCGAAGGCGGAGCCCCCGGTGTGCGGGAGGACCTCCATGCCGAGGGACTCGCGGTAGGCCACGAAGCGGTCGTAGAGCGTCTCCGGCCTGAGCCGCTCGGCGACGGTGGTGAACGGCACGCCGAGGGAGCGGGTCACCCACACGCCCGCGAGGTCCCAGTTCGCGAGGTGCGGCAGGGCCAGCACGACGCCGCGTCCGGCGGCGAGGCCCTCCTGGAGGTGGTGGACGCCCTCGATGTCTATGCCGCGCTCGACGCGCTCCCTGCTCCAGGTGGGCAGCCGGAACGACTCCATCCAGTACCGCATGTACGAGCGCATGCCGGCCTTCGACAGCTCGGCGAGCCGCTCGGGGGTGGCGTCCGGCACCACGCGCGCGAGGTTCGACTCCAGGCGCAGGACGCTCTTGCCGCGCCGCTTCCACGTGAGGTCGGCGATCCTGCGGCCGAGCCCGGCGGCCACCGGCTCGGGCAGCTTCTTGACCGTCGCCCAGCCGGCGCCGTAGAGCCCGTCGCTCAGCCGCTCCCTGAAGGTGCCGCCCCCCGACGCGCCGCCCTCCGGGACGCCGCCGGCGGGCCGGCCGGCCGCGGGGGATCCGCCGCCGGACGCGCCGCCCTCGGGGGTGCCGCCCTGCGGCGCCCCGTCCTTCACCGTGCTCATGTCGCAGCCCCGCTCCCGCCGGCCGCGGCGGCGTCCGCCTCGGCCGATTCCCGCCGTACGGTCACCACGCGCTGCCCCAGGGTCACGGCACTGCCGACGGCCACGATCCACAGGGCGATCGGCAGGAGCACCTGCACCCCGGGGACGCCGAAGGCGTGCAGTCCGGCCAGGCCGGCCGCGACGAGCGAGATCACCAGGCGCTCGGCGCGCTCGATCAGGCCGTTGACGGCGACGGGCAGCCCGATCGACTCGCCCCGGGCCTTCGTGTACGAGACGACCTGACCGCTCGCCAGGCAGAAGATCGCCACGGCGCACAGCACGTTGTCGTCGCCCGTGCCCGCGTACCAGAGCGCGAAGCCGCCGAAGATGGCGCCGTCGGCGACCCGGTCGAGCGTCGAGTCGAGGAAGGCGCCCCAGCGGCTGGAGATCCCCGCCTGCCGGGCCATGTTGCCGTCGACGAGGTCGGAGAAGACGAAGAGCGTGATGACGATGGTGCCCCAGAAGAACTCCCCGCGGGGGAAGAACACCAGAGCGCCGGCCATCACCCCCGCCGTGCCGATGAGCGTGACCGCGTCGGGGCTGACGCCCCTGCGGAGCAGAAACGCGGCGAACGGTGTGAGGACACGCGTAAAGAATGCACGCGCGTACTTGTTCAGCATGGCCTTCCCGGTGTTCGGTGGGCCGCGGCCCCTACGACCACCGGCTCACCCATCGTAGCCACGCGCGCCCCGGCGCACGGGCGGCACCCGCCCCGCGGCGCCCGCGTCCCCCGCGAGGGCCCTCCCCGTGTACGACGTATGGACGCCTCCCCGCGTCGGTGCAAAGCTCGAAGGACCACCGCGGGCCCCCGGCCGGAGCCGTACCGCGAGAGACCCTCCCCCCGTGGCACCCGCCGTACCACCCCACCGTGCGAGCAGCCGGGAGGAACACATCATGGGTGAGAAGGCGAACACGGCCGCCGGAGCCGCCGGAAGGGCTCCGACGGCCGACCGGCCCGCGGCCGTGCGGAACGTGGTGCTGGTCGGCCACAGCGGATCCGGCAAGACGACCCTGGTCGAGGCGCTGGCCCAGACCGCCGGGGCGCTCAACCGGGCGGGCCGGGTCGAGGACGGCGGCACCGTCTCCGACTACGACGAGATCGAGCACCGCCAGCACCGCTCCGTGCAGCTCTCCCTCGTCCCGGTCGGCTGGGACGGGTACAAGATCAACCTCCTCGACACCCCCGGGTACGCCGACTTCGTCGGGGAGCTGAGGGCCGGTCTGCGCGCCGCGGACGCGGCCCTCTTCGTGGTCTCGGCCGCCCAGGAGGCCGACGCCGTCGCCGCGTCCACCCGGATGGTCTGGGAGGAGTGCGCCGCCGTCGGCATGCCTCGGGCCATCGTCGTCACCCACCTCGACACCGCGCGCACCGACTTCGGCGAGCTGACCGGGGTCTGCGCCTCGCTGTTCGGCCACGACGACCCGGACGCCGTTCTGCCCCTCTACCTCCCGGTGCGCGGGGCCGAGGGCGCCGACGGGCACGCACCCGCCACCGGTCTGGTCGGCCTGCTCTCGGAGCGGATCCTGGACTACTCGACGGGGGTGCGGACGGAACGCCCTCCCGACGAGGAGCAGCGGCCGCTGATCGCGGAGGCCCGTGCCCGGCTGATCGAGGGGATCATCGCCGAGAGCGAGGACGAGACCCTCATGGACCGCTATCTCGCGGGCGAGCCGATCGACGTGAAGACGCTCGTCGACGACCTGGAGAAGGCGGTGGCCCGCGGAGCCTTCCATCCGGTGCTCGCGGCCGCCCCGGCGGCCGCCGGCGGGTCGCAGGGACTGGGCACGCTCGAACTCCTGGAGCTGATCACCGGCGGCTTCCCCTCCCCTCTCGAGCACGAGCCGCCCGCGGTGACCACCCCCGACGGGCAGCCCCGTCCGCCCCTGGCCTGCGACCCGGAGGGCCCGCTCGTCGCCGAGGTCGTGAAGACCTCCTCGGACCCCTATGTGGGCCGGGTGTCCCTGGTTCGCGTCTTCTCCGGCACCCTGCGCCCCGACGAGACCGTCCACGTCTCGGGGCACGGCCTGGCCGACCGGGCGCACGAGGACCGGGACCTGCACGAGGCCGACGAGCGGGTCGGCGGTCTCACCTCGCCCTTCGGCAAGCAGCAGCGGCCCATGGCGCACTGCGTCGCCGGGGACCTCGCCTGCGTGGCCCGGCTGGGCCGGGCCGAGACCGGCGACACGATCTCGGCCAAGGACGACCCCCTCCTGATCGAGCCCTGGAGCATGCCGGAGCCGCTGCTCCCGCTGGCCGTGCAGGCCCACGGGAAGGCCGACGAGGACCGGCTCTCGCAGGGCCTCGCCCGGCTGGTCGCCGAGGACCCCGCCCTCCGGCTCGAACAGAACCCGGACACCCGTCAGATGGTCCTGTGGTGCCTGGGCGAGGCCCACCAGGACGTCGTCCTCGAACGCCTCCGCGGCCGGTACGGGGTCCAGGTCGACGCCGTGCCGTACAAGGTGGCGCTGCGCGAGACCTTCGGCGGCGCGGCGGCGGGCCGGGGCCGGCACGTGAAGCAGTCCGGCGGCCACGGCCAGTACGCCGTCTGCGAGATCGAGGTGGAGCCGCTCCCGCCGGGCAGCGGCGTCGAGTTCGTCGACAAGGTGGTCGGCGGCGCGGTGCCCCGCCAGTTCGTCTCCTCCGTCGAGAAGGGCGTACGCGCCCAGGCCGCGCGCGGCGTCGCGGCCGGGTACCCGCTCGTCGACGTCCGGGTCACCCTCAGGGACGGCAAGGCGCACTCGGTGGACTCCTCGGACGCCGCCTTCCAGACGGCCGGCGCGCTCGCGCTCCGCGAGGCCGCCGCCGAGGTCCCCGTGCACCTCCTGGAGCCGGTCGCCGAGGTGCAGGTGACGGTGCCCGACGAGTACGTCGGTCCGGTGATGAGCGACCTCTCGGGCCGGCGGGGCCGGGTCGTGGGCACGGACCAGGCTGGGCCCGGCCGGACGGTGGTCCGGGCCGAGGTGCCGGAGATCGAGATCGGACGGTACGCGATCGACCTGCGGTCCGTGTCGCACGGCACGGGTCGCTTCGACCGCGTGTACGCCCGGCACGAGCCGATGCCGCCGCAGCTGGCCGAGAAGGTCCGCGCGCAGGGCTGACGGAGCCCTCCGCCGGGGCGCCGACACCGAGGGGCGTCCGTCCGGCCCGGGCCGGGCGGACGCCCGCGCGTGCGTCATTCGGCCTCGCTGTCCACAGGCGGTGACGCACACGACGGTCCCCGGTTACTCTGTGGTGCCCAGCTCAGAAGGTGTGCGGGGCGCGGCAGTTGGGAACAGCCCGCACTAGGAACCGCGGCGATGGGGGCGGCAGTGTCGATCGATGGCTTCGGACCCGGGGCGCAGGTCCCCCTGACGGGCACGGGCGGGGGCACGGGGGCGACGAACGCGCTCGCGTCCGCCGCGTACCGGGACAGCGAACTGAAGACGATTCAGGAAGCGGACAACGAGCTCTACAAGACGACCCTCAAGGGCGGGAAGTGGGAGAAGCTCTTCCGTCCCGACCTGGGCGAGGCCTTCTCCCGGGCGGTCCAGGTCCGCATGCTCGGCGGCGGCCGCGCCGCACTCATCCAGTCGTTCGGCGCCGAGCCGCAGCCGGTCGTCGAGCACTGCCTCGCGGCCACCCATATCCGCCGCCAGCGGGACACCAAGCTCACCCTGATCACCTTCGTCTGCGGCGTCCTCTTCCTGCCCGGCCTGCTGCTGTGGCTCGGCATCATCCAGCTGCGCCGGCTGGCGGCCGGCTCCGACAACAGGCGGACTAGCGTCGTCGGCACGGTGCTGCTGTGGGCGGCGGGCATCTTCGCGGCGCTCGTGCTCCTCAAGCTGCCCCTGGACGGGATCCTGCCGAACTACCTGCGCGCCATGATCGTGGCCCCGGTCATCGGCTGGTTCCTGGCCCGCCGGGTCTGCGACCGCTCCGCCGTGGACCTGCGGGAGCGCTGGGCGGGGCTGCTCAGCGGCGGCGGCGCCGGGCCGCAGATCCCCAAGTCCGTCCCGCAGGACCCGGGCGAGAAGTCGGCGGAGGAGCTGCGGCTGAACCTGGAGAAGCTCTCCGCCGAGCAGCAGTCCAACATCGCGTTCTACGCCGGGCCCAAGGGCATCCTCGGTCTCGGCACCCGCTGGGGCAGCTGGACCCTCGCGGAGGAGCTCGTGCCCGTGGCCGGCCGGGAGATCCACGACTTCCGCGCCTGGGACGTCATCCGCAAGATCCACGACCAGCTCGCCCTGCTCGAGCGCGGCTCCCTCAAGACCGGCTTCCCCAAGCCGACGGTCAAGCACTGGATCGTCTCCGCGGTCGGCGAGGGCGCCGACTCCGTCACCCGCCCCGAGGGCGACAACATCGTCCACTTCCAGGTCAAGCCGCACGAGATACAGCGCATCTGCAACGACCAGCAGTTCGGCGCGGGCAACCGGCACTACCTGGGAGTCCAGTTCACGCTCTGGGACGGGAACCTGGTCCTGACCATGATGGTCACGGTGACCTCGCTCCACCACACGCTCCGGATCGAGGTCACCGGGCACGCGCTGGGCCCGGTGCACGGCCTCTTCGGCACGAAGCCCGCGGCCAAGACCCGGGAGGTCTCGAAGACCGTCCGGTTCTGGGAGACGAAGTCGATCCAGCAGCCGCTGCTCACCACCGACGACGTCGTCCGGCTGGCGGTGCGCGCGCCGCTCACCTGGTACCCGCCGGTGCTGGAGTTCCTCGGCGGGAAGATGGTGCTGCCCGAGCCGTTCGGCCTGCGGCACGTCTGGGCCGGGCCGCTCTGGAAGAACCGCTTCATGGCCGACGACGCCATACGGATGGCGACGCCGGTGCTGCGCGCGGTGCACTCCGCGACCCTGAAGTTCCTCGACGAGCACAACGTGGACACGGAGCGCTTCACCAACCGCTCGCTGGTCCTCAGCGGCGGCATCCAGGAGCCGGGCCCCAAGAAGGCCGACGTCTACGACGCGTGACGGGGCCGCGTGCGAGGGCCCCGGGCGGCCGGGGGCGCGGACGGCGAAGGGCCCGGGCCACGACGGTGGCCCGGGCCCTTCGCGTACGGGTCAGACGGCGGCGGGCCAGGCGTCGGCCAGCATCTTCCGGGTGTCCGCGAGGAGCTGCGGCAGCACCTTGGTGTGCCCGACGACCGGCATGAAGTTGGTGTCGCCGCCCCAGCGGGGCACCACGTGCTGGTGCAGGTGGGCGGCGATCCCGGCGCCCGCGACGGCGCCCTGGTTCATGCCGATGTTGAAGCCGTGGGCGCCGGAGGCCGCCCGCAGCGCGACCATCGCGCGCTTGGTGAGGTCGGCGAGCTCCGCCGTCTCCGCCGCGTCCAGGTCCGTGTAGTCGGCGACGTGGCGGTAGGGGACGACCATGAGGTGACCGCCGTTGTACGGGTACAGGTTGAGGACCGCGTACACGCTGCGGCCCCGGGCGATCACCAGACCGTCCTCGTCCGACTTCGACGGAATCGAGCAGAACGGACAGCCGTCCTCGGCACCCGGCCCGGTCGGCTTGTTCTCGCCCTGGATGTACGCCATTCGATGAGGCGTCCAGAGGCGCTGGAACGCGTCCCGCGTCCCCACTCCGATCTGCTGCTCCGGCTCAGTCGTCATGCTGTGCAGCATATTGCGTCGCCCGTTCGGAACGTGTCGCCGGGGCGGAAGATCCGTGCAGCGGCCATGCTGAGGCGATGAGCGACAGGCCCCCGAAACCACCGCGTCAGAAACGCTGGGACCGTCTCATGGAGCTGCCGCTCGCGGTGGCCTCCCTCCTCTACCTGGCGAGCTACGCGGTGCGCATCCTCGCCCACGACCACCTTCCGCAGGAGTGGCTCGACGTCTGCCTCACCGTCACCTTCGTCTCCTGGGGCGTCTTCGTCGCGGACTATCTGGTGCGTCTGCGCCTCAGCGGTCTCGGCCCCTTCCGCTTCCTGCGCACCCACCTCCTGGACACGGTCGTCCTGCTCCTGCCGCTGCTGCGGCCGGTGCGGATGGTGAGCATGTACGACCAGGTGCAGCGCCGCCGGGATCAGCCGCGCCTCACCCTCTACGCGCGCGTGATGGTCTACGCCGGTCTCACCGTGGCCCTGCTCGGCTTCGCCGGCGCCCTCACCGTCTACCACTACGAGGCCGGCGCCCCCGGGGCCTCGATCGTCACCTTCGGCGACTCGGTCTGGTGGACCTGCGCCACGCTCGCGACCGTCGGGTACGGGGACGTCGTCCCGGTGACGCGGATGGGCCGGGTGACCGCGGTGGGGCTGATGGCCTGCGGGCTCGCGCTGCTGGGCGCGGTGACGGGTTCGTTCTCGTCCTGGCTGATCCAGTCGTTCACCCGGGACGACGAGAAGGACGGCGGAAGGCCCCCGGGGGGATTCCCGGGGGCCTCCTGAGCCGCGTCCTCCGGGTCCGTCGGACCCGGAGGACGCGGGGGTGCCGCTCGATCAGACCTGGACGCGGTCCTCGACGACCTTGGCGATCTTGGCGATGGCCTCGTCGACGGGGATGCCGTTCTCCTGCGAACCGTCGCGGTAGCGGAAGGAGACGGCGCCGGCGGCCATGTCCTCGTCACCCGCGATGATCATGAACGGGACCTTCTGCTTCTGCGCGTTGCGGATCTTCTTCTGCATCCGGTCCGAGGACGAGTCGACGTCCACCCGCAGCCCCTGCCTCTTCGCCTTGGCGGCGAACTCGTGCAGGTAGTCGACGTGCGCGTCGCCGATCGGGATGCCGGTCGCCTGCACGGGGGCCAGCCACGGCGGCATCGCACCCGCGTAGTGCTCCAGGAGCACGGCGAAGAAGCGCTCGATCGAGCCGAACAGCGCGCGGTGGATCATGACCGGGCGCTGCTTGGTGCCGTCCGGGGCGGTGTACTCCAGGTCGAAGCGCTCCGGCAGGTTGAAGTCGAGCTGCACGGTCGACATCTGCCAGGTGCGCCCGATGGCGTCCCGCGCCTGGACGGAGATCTTCGGGCCGTAGAACGCGGCGCCGCCCGGGTCGGGGGTCAGCGGGAGGCCCTGCTTCTCGGCGACCTGCTGGAGGACCGCGGTGGCCTCCTCCCAGACCTCGTCCGAGCCGACGAACTTCTCCGGGTCCTTGGTGGAGAGCTCCAGGTAGAAGTCGGTCAGACCGTAGTCGCGGAGCAGGTTGAGGACGAAGGTGAGGGTCTTGTCGAGCTCCTCCGCCATCTGCTCCTTGGTGCAGTAGATGTGCGCGTCGTCCTGGGTGAAGCCGCGGGCGCGGGTCAGACCGTGCACCACGCCGGACTTCTCGTACCGGTACACGGTGCCGAACTCGAAGAGCCGCAGCGGGAGTTCACGGTACGAACGGCCGCGCGCGTCGAAGATCAGGTTGTGCATCGGGCAGTTCATGGGCTTGAGGTAGTAGTCCACGCCCTCGTCGAGCTGCATGGGGGGGTACATGCCCTCGGCGTACCAGTCGAGGTGGCCCGACTTCTCGAACAGCTTGCCCTTGGTGGCGTGCGGCGAGTAGACGAACTCGTAGCCCTCCTCCTCGTGGCGCTTGCGCGAGTAGTCCTCCATGACCCGGCGGATGATGCCGCCCTTGGGGTGGAAGACGGCGAGGCCGGAGCCGATCTCGTCCGGGACGGAGAAGAGGTCGAGCTCGTTGCCGAGCTTGCGGTGGTCGCGCTTCTCGGCCTCGGCGAGGAAGTCGAGGTGGGCCTTCAGCTCGTCCTTCGACGGCCAGGCGGTCCCGTAGATGCGCTGGAGCATCGGGTTCTTCTCGCTGCCGCGCCAGTAGGCGGCGGCGTTGCGCATCAGCTTGAACGCCGGGATGTTCCGGGTGGTGGGCAGGTGCGGACCGCGGCAGAGGTCCTTCCAGCACAGGTCGCCGGTCTTGGCGTCGATGTTGTCGTAGATGGTCAGCTCGCCGCCGCCCACCTCGACGCTGGCGCCGTCGTCGGTCGACGCGGAGCCCTTGATGCCGATGAGCTCCAGCTTGTACGGCTCGTCGGCGAGCTCGGCGCGGGCGTCCTCGTCGGTCACCACGCGGCGGGCGAAGCGCTGGCCGCGCTTCTGGATCTCCTGCATCTTCTTCTCGATGACCTTGAGGTCCTCGGGGGTGAAGGGCTTCTCGACGTCGAAGTCGTAGTAGAAGCCGTCCCGGACCGGCGGGCCGATACCCAGCTTGGCCTCGGGGAAGAGCTCCTGCACGGCCTGGGCCATGACGTGCGCGGTCGAGTGGCGCAGGATGTCGAGACCGTCCGGGGAGGAGATCTCGACGCCCTCGACGACATCGCCGTCGGCGAGCTCGTACGACAGGTCCTTCAGCTCGCCGGCCACGCGGGCGGCGATGATGGTGCGGTCGTCGGCGAACAGCGCGCCGGCGGTGGTGCCCGCGCTCACCGCCCTCTCCTCTGCTTCCGAGGCGGACTGGACGGTCACACGGACTTCAGACACGGGTACTCCGTACATAGGGGCGCAAGCAGACACGAGGTGCCTGCGCCGGCGGTGCGCGACAGGTACGAGGTGCCGCGCACGGCCGATCCTACCGAGGGGTCCGGGCGGCCCGCGAAACGGTTTCCCGGCCGCCGGACCCCGCCCGGCGGCTCACTCCCCGTCCGGACCGCAGTCCTCGTCGAGGAAGTCCGCGTCCTCGGCCGTCCCCCGGAGCGACTTCAGCAGCCGGTCCCGCTCGGTCTCGTCGACCTGGACCGGGACGACCCCGGACGCGTCCGTGAGCCGGCGGAAGCCGCCCCGGCTCTCCAGCCGGCCCACGACCCGGATCGGGAGTCCGGCGAGATGGGCGTGCCCGGCGGTGCGGTACGCCTCCTCGTCCAGGCCGACCCGGACGTGCGGGACCTCCGCCCCGCCGAGGACCCGGAGCCGTACGGTCCCCTCCCCGTGCGGTCCGGAGCGGCGCATGCGGACGACGGTGCCGGTCAGCCGGACCGGCACGGAGGGCTCGTCGGTCAGGTAGCGGGCGCTCGCCTCGCGCAGCGCGGGCAGGTCTCCGGGCGAGAACTCGACGGGCGCGGGCCGGGCGGCGCACCCCTCGGGGGCCCCGGCGGAGGGGGCCCACTCCAGGGCGATCCTGGCTCCCTCGGTGCCCCGCACCAGGGCCACGAGCGCCTCGGTGAGCTCACGGCTGACGCCCGCCTCGACGGCGGCGTCGAAGGCCTCCATCCCGCCGGTGGCCCGCTGGTAGTCGGTGGCCTCGCGGGCCGCGTGGAGGGCGTGGTAGAGCCGCACGGCGATGGGGCGGCCCGGTGCGACGGGCAGGAACGCGGTGAGGCCGCGCCCGCCGGGGGCCGCGCCGACGACGACGGTCTCCAGGGAGGCCTGGGCGGGGCGCCGGTGCCGGGCCCCGTAGTAGCCGGCCCGGCCGCGCACGGCCAGGGCCCCGGCGAGGAGGAGCTGGCGGGCGGCGGACCGGAGCTGCTCCTGCACGGTCCAGGGGACGACGCCCGCCGGGCCCGGGGGGACGTCGCGCCACCAGCGGATCTCGTCGCTGGGCACGGCGAGGCCGGTGAGGACCTCCCGGGCGGAGGGCGTGCCGCTGCGGGCGAGGGCGGTGAGCGCCTCGCCGAGCAGGTCCTCGCAGTCGGGGAAGGCCCGGCTCTCCGGGACGAGGAGGCTGGTGCCGGTGCTGCCGGGCGGGGTCCAGCGGCTGTACCGGCCGGCCGCGCCGCCCCGCCGCCGCCAGCCGTGGCGGGCGAGCAGGGCGCCGAGGACCCGCGGGTCGACCCTGCCGGGGTCGGGTGCGCCCTGGCTGTCGGCCCAGGGTCCGGCGGGCGGGCCGGGGACCCCGGTCCAGGGCCCGGGGAGGTCCCCGGGCGCCGGGTGGGGGCGGTAGGGCGGGGGAACGGAGACGGGGCCGTGTCCGGCCCCGTTCCCCTCGTCCCCGAACGTCGGTTCGTCGATCGGCCGGTGCATCAAGGTCTCCCTCCCCCGCCGACCCGGGTCATGATCTCGCAGAGCGCCCGGTCGTCGAAGATCCGCGTCGTCGGCACGCGCACGGTGGTCCGGCGCCGTCCGGTGACCGGGTGTCCGGCCAGGTTGATCCAGTAGCAGCAGTGCCGCAGGTCGAGCCGGTCGTGACTCGCCCTCAGCCAGTCGTCCCGCGACCTCGGTACGAGCATCACCACGAGGATCTTGTGGACGGACACCGGGGTCCTGGCCAGCTTCACCAGGTGGTCGTTGTCGAGGGTGAACGAGAAGGTCTTCCCGGGCGGGCGCGGCGGGATCTGGTAGGTGCACTTGAGCTGCACCTTGATGGTCACCTCGTCGTCGACCGTGTGGGCGGGCGAGCCGTGGCTCACGTGCCAGTCGATGCCGTTGTCCGGAAAGGGCTGGGACAGCGAGCAGCCGGCCGCGGCGGCGACGGCGTGCAGGTATCCCACCTGGAGGGTCTCCATGCAGGCGGTGGTGGCGAGTGAGCCGCGCGTCGGTGCCAGCCGCTGGGGCGGCAGCCCTCCCGACTCGGGCTGGGCGAGCGCCATGTGTTCTTCCTTCCCCGTCCCTTGTGTTGTGACCGGTCCGCGTACGGCGCAAACAGTCCGGGTATCACCGTTTCGGGGCAGGGGGTTGGCCATCTGCCGCACGTGTGCGAGGAGTTCAGGGATGACGATGCACTGGTACGAAGGGCCCCTGGCCGCTTTCGACACGGAGACCACCGGAGTCGACGTCGAGGGCGACCGGATCGTGTCCGCCGCCCTGGTCGTCCAGGACACGGTGGGGGCGCGTCCGCGGGTGACGCGCTGGCTGGTCAATCCGGGCATACCGGTGCCCGCGGGGGCCACCGCCGTGCACGGGCTGACGGACGATCACCTCCAGCGGTACGGCCGGTGGCCGTCGCCGGTGATGGAGGAGCTGGCGCGGGCGCTGGCGGAGCAGAGCGCGGCGGGTCGTCCGCTGGTGGTGATGAACGCGCCGTTCGACCTGACGATCCTCGACCGCGAGCTGCGCCGGCACCGGGCCTCCACGCTCGGCGACTACCTCGGGGGGAATCCGCTGTGCGTCCTGGACCCGCGGGTCCTGGACAAGCACCTGGACCGGTACCGCAAGGGCCGCCGGACGCTCACGGACCTGTGCGCCCACTACGAGGTGGAGCTGACGGGGGCGCACGACGCGGCGGCGGACGCGACGGCGGCGCTCGACGTCGTCCGGGCGGTGGCGCGGCGCTTCTCGTCGCGGCTGGAACGGCTGACGCCGACCGAGCTGCACACGCTGCAGGCGGTGTGGCACGCGGCCCAGGCGCGGGGTCTCCAGGCCTGGTTCACCCGGCAGGGCACTCCGGAGACGGTGGACACGTCGTGGCCGCTGCGGCCGGAGCTCGGCACGGCGGCCTGAACCGGGCCCGGATTCCCGGCACATGACAGAGGCCGGCCCGTCTCGCGACGGACCGGCCTCTACCCGGTGGGCGATACTGGGATCGAACCAGTGACCCCTTCGGTGTGAACGAAGTGCTCTCCCGCTGAGCTAATCGCCCGGGAACGGGTTGAACCATACAGGCCCCGGAGCCCTTCGTTCAAACCGGTCGCAGCCGGGCGGCGATCCCCCGGCGCCCGCCCCGCATCATCAGGGCGTGGTTGACGCGGAACAGGGGACGGCCGGGGACGGCGAGGGCGCGCAGCAGGCGGGCCCGGACCTCGACCTCCTGCTCGTAGAGGACGCGGGTCCCGGTCCCGTCCGGGGCGAGGGTCCAGCGGGCCCAGCCCTCCAGGTCGCCGCCGAGCCCGATCTCCAGGACCCGGGCCCCGGGGTCGCGGCGCAGGGCGCGGGCGGTGACGACGATGTCGTACGGGAGGAGGGAGCGGAAGCGGGCGGTGCCGGTGGTGTCGTCGACGGGGACGACCTCACGGACCTGGGGCCACCACCGGGGGTACTCCTCGGCCCGTTCCAGGACGGCGTAGACGGCGTCGGGCGGCGCGGCGAGGCGCCAGACGCTGCGGAAGCGGTACCGGCACCAGTCCATGCCCCCAGTGTGGACGTACTCAGGCCACGGGGACCGGAAAGATGAGTACCCGGACGCATTCCCGGCGGCTGCGGCCGGGGCCACACTCCGGTCATGGACAACTCCCTGCCGCCCGCTGACGAGCTGGTGCTCGTCGATCGTGAGCTGGCCCGACTCGACGCGCGTCGGTCCCAGTTGCTGACCCGGCGGGCCTGGCTCGTCCAGGCGCTGTACGCGCCGGCCGCGCCCGTGGCGCCCGGTCCGCGCCCGCCGGTGGCGGACTCGACGCCGCGGAGCGCGCAGAACGTGCTGCTGACGCTCGGCGGCACCCTGCTGACGATCGCGGCGATCGCGTTCACGCTGGTGAGCTGGGGATCGATGGGGATCGGCGGCCGGGCCGCCGTCCTGTTCCTGGTGACCTCGGCGGCGCTGGCGGCACCGGTGGCGCTGCTGCGCCGCGGGCTGGTGTCGACGGCCGAGTCGGTGGCGGCGCTGGGCCTGGTCCTGATGGTGCTCGACGCGTACGCACTGCACCGGGTGGCCCTGCCGGGGGCGGACGGACTCGGGTACACGGCGGTGGCCGCCGCGGTCCTCGCGGGCGGGTGGACGGCGTACGGCTCGGCGCTGTCGCCGCTGCGGATCCCGCTGCCGGCGGCGGTGGTCGCGGGGCAGCTGCCGCTGCCGCTCGGAGTGCTGGCGGCCGGGGGCGGTCCGACGGCCTTGGCGTGGGCGGCCCTCGCGACGGCCGCGGCGGACGGCGCGGTGATCCTGTGGACCCGCCCGGCCGCGGTGCGGATCACGGCGGCGGTCGGTGCCGCGGCCCTGGGCGGCTGGGCCCTCCTGACGGGCGGCTGGCTCTCCCTCGTCTCCCCCTGGACCGGTGCGCCGCTGCTGCTGGCGGCCGCGGCGATCGCCCTGTACACGGCGTGGCGCACGTCCGCCGCGGCGGTGGCGGGCGCGGTGGTCGCGGGTCTGGCGGTGGTCACGGCCGCGGGCGGTCTGCTGCGCTCGGCGGTGTCCTCGGACTGGACGGTCCCGGCGTACGTGCTGTGCGGCCTGGCCGTCGCGTCGGTGTGGCTCGCCGGCCGCCGGGAGGCCTCGCCGGAGGCCCGGGGCCGGCGCGCGCTGCCGGACGGCGTCCGGCTGGGGCTCGCCTGCGCGGGTGCCGGTACCGCGGCGCTGGGCGTCGTGTGGGCGGTGCCGCCGGTGGCGGCCGGGCTGCTGGGGCCGATGGCCCGGACGACCGGGGTGTGGTCCGGCGAGCACGCGGGACAGCCGCTCGCCTCGTTCCCGGGGACGGCCGCCCTGGTCCTGGCGGTCGCGGCGGCCGTGCTCGCGGCGGTCCCCCGGCTGTGGGCCCGCTGCGGCGCCCTGGCCCTGGCCTGGGCGCTCCTGACCGCGCTCCCGGTCGCCCTCGGACTGCCGTACGCGGCGACGCTCGCGCTCCAGCTCCTGACGACCGCGGCGGCGCTGGCCGGCGCGGTCCGCCCGGGACCGCTGACGCGTGGCCTGCGTCGCCCTGAGGCCGCCCCGGAGGCGGGTGCGACGGATGCGGCGGGTGCGGGGCGGCCCGAAGCCGTCCCGACCGACCCGACCGGCCCGACCGCCCCGGCGGCCCCTGCCGCGTCCGGCACCCCCTGGCCCGCCTGGGTGCCCTCCCGGCCCCGTCCGCAGGCGTCCGGCGCGGAGGCGGGGACCGTCCTCGGCCGGATCGCGTACGCCTTCGGGCTCGGGTCCGCCGTGAGCGCGGTCGCGCTCTCGCTGGACGTGCGCGGAGCCACCTTCGCGACGCTCGGCGTGCTGCTGGTCCTGCTCGGGGGCGCGGCCGCGTTCGGCACGGGCGCGCGCCGGGTGGTCGCCGCCTGTGCCGCGGTGCTCACCGCGACCGGGCTGGTGCTGGCCTCGGCCGCCGCCGGCGGGTTCGAGGACCACTGGACGGCGCTCGCCCTGCTGGGGATCACGGCGGCCACGGCCGCGGTCGGCGCCAAGGCCCGCCCGGTGGCCCTGCCGGTCGAGATCACCGGTGCGGTCGTGGCGCTCCCGGCCTTCGCGCTCGCCGCGCCCCGGCCCGCGTTCCTGGCGTCGGCCCTCGCCCTGGGCGGGGTGATCGCGGCGGCGACGGCGGTGCGTCCCGAGCGGCGGCGGTTCGCCTCGTGGACGGCCGCGGCGCTCTTCCTGCTCGCCGCCTGGGTGCGGCTGGCGGCGTGGGAGGTGACGACCCCGGAGGCGTACACCCTGCCGGTGACCGTGCCCGCCCTGGTCGTCGGGTTCCTGCGACGGCGCCGGGACCCGGAGGCCTCGTCCTGGACGGCCTACGGCCCGGGTCTCGCGGCGACCCTGCTGCCGAGCCTCGTCGCGGCCTGGACGGACCCGGAGTGGCCGCGCCCGCTGGCCCTGGGGCTCGCGGCGCTGGCCGTGACGCTGCTCGGGGCACGGTTCCGGCTCCAGGCTCTTCTGATCCTGGGCGGCTCGGTGCTGGCCCTGGACGGGCTGCACGAGCTGGCGCCCTACGTGGTGCAGGCGGTGGGCGCGCTGCCGCGCTGGCTGCCCCCGGCCCTCGCCGGGCTCCTGCTGCTCGCGGTGGGCGCCACGTACGAGCAGCGGCTGCGGGACGCCCGCAGGCTCCGGGACCGGGTCGCGCGGATGCGGTGACGGCGGGGCGGCCGGGGGCCGTCACGCCGAAGGCCCGAGACGGTGTTCCGTCTCGGGCCTTCGGACCGGGTGGTGGGCGATACTGGGTTCGAACCAGTGACCCCTTCGGTGTGAACGAAGTGCTCTCCCACTGAGCTAATCGCCCCGGTGCACCGCAAACATTACCGCATGTCAGCGGGGCTCCCGCACCACCCGCGGGTCACTCGTCGATCTTCCACGGCATGACGAGGCCGAACTTCCACAGGTAGACGCCGAGCAGGGCGGCGATGATCACCAGCCCGACGGTGGTGAGGATGATGTTCCTGCGGCGGACCTTGGGGTCGAGGGCGCGCTGCGCGGCCTCCGTGACCTTGCGCTTGGTCCAGCGGAGCACCAGCTGCGCCCAGACGAACTCGGTCGCCCAGATCGCCATGCCGGCGAAGATGACCAGCCACCCGGGTCCCGGCAGCGGCAGCATGACCACTCCGGCGCCGACCACGGCGAGTCCCACGATGAAGACGCCGACCTGCCAGCTCAGATGGAGGCCCCGTCGGGACTTGATGAACTCCGGTGCGCGGGATCCCAGTTCGGCGTCCTTGCCGTCTGCGGACTCCCCGGTGCGCTCGTCACTCTCCGCATTCATGGTCACCAACTTACCGGACGCGGAGCCCTCACCGGAATGGAGGTATTACCGCAGGTCACACGCCCCCGATCGAGCGACCTGAACGATCACAAAACCGACAGAGGGGTTTACAACGGCACCGGAGGTGGCATGTCGATTTCGCCGACGTGCGAATCCCCGAGCGCACACTGAGCGAAAGGCCCTGGCGCTTATGAACACCACGGTCAGCTGCGAGCTGCACCTGCGCCTCGTTGTGTCGAGCGAGTCCTCACTGCCTGTACCCGCGGGCCTGCGGTATGACACGGCCGATCCCTATGCCGTGCACGCCACCTTCCACACCGGAGCCGAGGAGACGGTCGAGTGGGTCTTCGCCCGCGACCTTCTCGCCGAGGGGCTGCACAGGCCCACCGGCACGGGCGACGTCCGCGTCTGGCCGTCGCGTAGTCACGGCCAGGGAGTCGTCTGCATCGCGTTGAGCTCCCCCGAGGGAGAAGCCCTGCTCGAGGCCCCGGCGCGGGCCCTGGAGTCGTTCCTGAAGCGGACCGACGCCGCCGTGCCACCGGGCACCGAGCACCGGCACTTCGATCTCGATACGGAGCTCTCCCACATCCTGGCGGACAGCTGAGCCAGGCCGAGAGCCGTACGGCGCCGTCCGACTCGGGGCGACGGCGCCGCGCGGGCAGCCATCCAGGCACGACAACGGCGCTCCCCGCCGCGCAGCCGGCGCGGTGGAGGGCGCCGTTGTCCTTTTCCCGGTCGCGCTAAAGTCAGCGCCATTCCGCGGGAGCCCGCCCGCGGCCGGCCAGGGAGCGAATCGTGCTGATCCCCCACGACACCCGGATCGCCCTCGACACAGTCGTCGATCTGATGAACACCGCGCCGCAGGGCGACCGGGCCGACGAGCTCGCGGACATCCAGGGGCTGCGGACCTTCGTACGCGCGCACAAGATCAGCGACGTGGGCGACCTCGGGGCGGCCGACCTGCGGGCGGTGCGCGAGGTGCGCGAGAAGTTCGCGGCGGTCTTCTCCGCCCCCGAGGCCCGGATCGCGGCCCCCCTGATCAACCAGCTGGTGGCGGGCGCGGGGACGACGCCCCAGCTCACCGACCACGACGGCTACGACTGGCACGTGCACTACTTCGCGCCGGGCGCGTCGGTGTCCGACCACCTCGCGGCCGACTGCGGCATGGCGCTGGCGTTCATCGTGGTGGCGGGCGAGCAGGAGCGGCTGCGGCGCTGCGAGGCGCCGGACTGCGGCCGGGCCTTCGTCGACCTCTCCCGCAACCGCTCGCGCCGCTACTGCGACAGCCGCACCTGCGGCAACCGGCTGCACGTGGCCGCGTACCGGGCGCGCCGCAAGGAGGCGGCGGGCTGACGGGACCGGCCCCGGCGACCGGGTCCCGACCCGGCCCGGGCCCGTCACAGGACGAAGAGATCGTGCACGGCGGCCATGAGGAGCAGACAGCCGATCACCCCGAGAAAGATCATCAACGGGGGCTGCGAGAGCGCGAACAGGCAGCCGCGCGGCTCTTCGGCGGGGGCATCGGGGGCGGCGGGGACGGTCTCCCGCGAGGTATCCAGCATCTCGGGGGGATGATCGCGCACGCCGGACCCCGGAAATGCGCAACACGCATCATCGGAAGGGGTGTTCACCCCTTCCCGTGGATCGGCGGACGATCACGGAAGCGGGAACGGCCAGAAGCGGTCAGATTCCGTGCTTCTTCAGAATCGCCTCGATGTCGCTGAAGTCCTCGCCCGCGGGCGTGCCGGTCCGCGGCTTCGCCGTCACGGCACGCGAGGGCGACGAGGCGGCGGGCGCCACGGCCGCCGGCTCCGGCGCACCCTCGGCCCGCCGGCGTCCGCCACGGCGCCGTTCGACGGCCCGGGTGGACAGGAAGAGCAGCCACGCGGCGCCCAGGACGCCGAAGCCGGCCCAGGCGACCGGGCTGAACGCCGTGTCCGCGAGCCATTCGACGGCCCCCGTCATGACCAGACCGATGGGCACCAGGGAGTAGGCCGCGATCCGGGCGGCGGACAGGAACCGCTTCCGGTACGCCGTGATCGCGGCGATGCCCAGGCCCGCCGCGGACACCGCGGAGCAGATGGTCTCGGCGAGCATGCGGTCCTCCAGGTCCCGGGTGATACGTCCCTTCCATCCTGCACCGGGGAGGCCCTTCGGGGCCACGTCCCGGGCCCGGTCTCAGGGAGATCTCCGGGTCGCCCGGCCCCGGTCTCCTCCCCTGGTCCCGGTGCGGGGACGACCGGCTCCTCCCCGGTGAGGGAGACTGCTGCCATGAGCGACTCCACCACCGCACCCGCCTCCCCCGTCGTCGTCGAGGCGTGGTTCGACCTCCAGTGCCCCGACTGCCTGCGGGCCCTCGACGACGTCCGCGCGCTGCGCGAGAAGTACGGCGACCGGCTCGACGTGCAGCTGCGGCACTTCCCGCTCGCCAAGCACAAGCACGCGTACGCCGCCGCGCAGGCGGCCGAGGAGGCCTTCGCCCAGGGCGGCGGCTGGCCGTACGCCGAGGCGCTGCTCGCCAGGACCGCGGAGCTGGGCGAGCGGGGCGAGCCGGTTCTCCTGGAGGTCGCGGCCGAACTCGGCCTGGACGCCGAGGAGTTCGACACGGCGCTGATCGACGGGCGGCACCTGCTGACGGTCGACGCGGACGAGGCCGAGGGCAAGGCGATCAAGGTCACCGGCACGCCGACGTACGTGGTCGACGGCGAGCGGCTGGACGGCGGCCAGAGCCAGGACGGGCTGCGCGCGCGCATCGAGGAGATCGCCGACCGCCTCCTGCAGGGCTGAGGACCGGGGCGCCGGAGACGCGCGGCCGGACGTACGGGACGGGGAGACGCGAGCCCCGTACGCGCGAAGCCCGAGCGGACGGACCGGAGACGCGGGCGCCCGGAGCGTACGGACCGGAGGTGCGGCGTACGGACCGGGGCCGCGGGCGTACGGACCGGAGGGCGCGGGCGTACGGACCGGAGGTGCGGCGTACGGACCGGAGGTGCGGCGTACGGACCGGAGACGCGCCGCCCTTCCCGCCGCGCCCCGACGTCCCGCCCGGAGCCGCCGGGGCCCTCCCGCCGTCGCCCCTCCCCTACCGCAGCTCCTTCGCGCTGTTGACGTACGTCGTGCGGTAGCCCAGGGACTCGTACAGCCGGAGCGCCGGGGCGTTGCCCGCGAAGACGTGCAGTCCGATCAGGGTCTCCCCGGCCTCCCGCGCGACCCGCTCGGCCAGCAGCATCAGCGCCCGCCCGTAGCCGTGGCCGCGCTGCGCCTCGTCGACCTCGATGTCGTACACGAAGGCCGCCCACCGTCCCGGCTCCAGCTCGATCCGGCCGGTCCACAGGTGCCCGGCGGGCCGGCCGTCCCGGACGACGACGTGGATCGCCACGCCCGGGGTGGCGAGCCCCTCGGGGAGGTACTTCGCATGGCTGCTCTCGGCCTTGGCGCGGGCCTGCTCCTCGGGCACGCCCCGGTCGGTCCAGCTGCGCGCGAAGCCCTCCTTGGCCCGCACCTCCCAGGCCTCGTACTCGGCCTCCGTCATCGGCCGCACCTCGACGCCCTCCGGCAGGACCGGCGGCTCGGCCGGCAGTTCCTTGACCATGTTCCGGCTCCGCTCGGTGTACCCGAGGGCGCCGGCCATCCGCAGCGCCGGTCCGGCGTCGGCGGGCACCGAGATCTGCACCTCGACGCATCCCCAGCCCCGCAGGACCTCCTCCGAGGCGAGCGCCGCGACGGTGCCGCGGCCGCGCCCCCGGTCCGGCTCCAGGACCCCGAGGCGGCTGATCACGCCGGAGGCGGCGCCGAAGCCGGGGTCGGTGGAGAGGTGCACGGAGCCGACGCGGCGGCTGTTCACACACACGTCGTAGGTGCGGGAACGGCCGCCGTCGGGCGTCTGCTGAAGCGGCTCGGCCGGCCGCAGGGTGGTGGTCATCAACCGTGTTCTACCCACCCGCGGGCCGTCCGTCATCAGGTTTTGCGCGGGCGGCTACGGGAGCCGCGGATCCCGGTCCCGCGCGGCGTGCTCGTCGAAGATCCGCATGGCCTTGGCGGTGACCGGACCCGGCGCGGGCGACAGCTCGCGGCCGTCGACCCGGTGCACGGCCTGCACGTCGCGGAGCGTCGAGGTCAGGAAGACCTCGTCGGCGCTCTCCAGGACGTCCAGCGGCAGGTCGGCCTCCTGCGCGCCCGTCCACTCCACGGTGAGGGCCCGGGTGATGCCGGCGAGGCAGCCGGAGGAGACGGGCGGGGTGAGGATCCGGCCGCCGACCACGACGAAGACGTTCGAGCCCGTGCCCTCGCAGAGCCGCCCGACCGTGTTGGCGAACAGCGCCTCCGAGGCGCCCCGCTCGCGCGCCCGGGCCAGGGCGACCACGTTCTCGGCGTACGAGGTGGTCTTGAGCCCGGTGAGGGCGCCCCGCTCGTTGCGGGTCCACGGCACGGTGATCACCGCGGTGGAGTCGGCGCGGCGGGCGGTCTCCCCCAGACCGACGACCAGGCCGGTCCCCGCCTCGCCCCGCTCGGAGCCGAGCGGCGAGACACCGCCGGTGTACGTGATGCGGAGCCGGCCGAGCTCCATCGGGTTGGCCTCCAGGACGGCGGCACAGGCGCGGCGGACCTCGTCCAGGTCCGGCTCGGGCAGGCCGAGTCCGCGGGCGGACCGGGTCAGGCGCTCCAGATGGAGGGTGAGGGCGAAGGTTCCGCCGCGCTCCGCCTTCACCGTCTCGAAGACGCCGTCGCCGACGGTCAGTCCGTGGTCCAGTACGGAGACCGTGGCGGCCTCCGCGTCGTGCAGCCCGCCGTTGACCCAGATCTTCATCGGGAAGTGGCCTTTCCGGTCGCCTCGAGGGCGCCTGACTCGTGAGCGCCCGACGCTATCGCGACCAGCCGGGACGCCTTCAGTTCGGTCTCCTCCCACTCGCGCTCCGGGTCGGAGCCCCAGGTGATCCCGGCGCCGGTGCCGAAGCGGAGCACGCCCTCGGCGCGGTCGATCCAGAAGGTCCGTATCCCGACGGCCAGCTGCGCCGTGCCCGCGTCGGCGTCGACCCAGCCGAGGCCTCCGCAGTACGGGCCGCGGGGGGCGGTCTCCAGGGCCTCGATGATCCGCAGCGCGCTGGACTTGGGCGCCCCGGTCACGGAGCCGGGCGGGAAGGTGGCGCCCAGCAGCTCCGGCCAGCCGGCGTCCTCCCGCAGCAGTCCGGTGACGGTGGAGACGAGGTGGACGAGGCCGGGGTGCTCCTCGACGCCGCAGAGGGTGGGCACCGCTACGGAGCCGGTCTCGCTGACGCGTCCCAGGTCGTTGCGGACCAGGTCGACGATCATCACGTTCTCCGCGTGGTCCTTGGGCAGGAGGTCCGCCGCGGTGCGGCCGGTCCCCTTGATGGGACCGGAGGAGATCAGGGCCCCCTCCTTGCGGAGGTACAGCTCGGGAGAGGCGGTGGCGATCTCCACCCCGTGCGCGGGCAGCCGGATCGTGCCCGCGTACGGGGCGGGGTTGCCCCGGGCGAGAAGCGCGGTGAGGGCGTCGACGTCGGCGGCCGCCGGGTCCGGCAGCGGCGCGGTCAGCACCCGGCAGAGGTTCGCCTGGTAGACCTCCCCCCGCGCGATGTGCTCGCGCACCCGCCGGACGCCCGCGGTGTACGCGGCGCGGTCGAGCGAGGACGTCCAGTCCCCGGCGGCGGGGCCGCGCCAGCCGCCGGGGACGGGCGCGGGCACCGGCTCGGCGCGCACGTCGCCGAAGCGGGCGCAGGTCAGCCGTCCCTCGAAGTCCGCGCAGACGGCCCAGAAGCCGGCGGAGTCCAGGGCCTCGGGGTCGTGGGTGACGTCCCGGAGGTCGGTCGCGAGGAGGCCGCCGAAGCGGGCCAGCGGAGCAAGGTCGTACACGCATCGAGTCTAGGTCCGCCGGAGGAGGGGTACCGGGGGCGCGGGGGACGGGGCTCCCCGCCACCCCGGGAACACGGCGAGTGAACGCGGCGCGAACCCTCCGGGACACCCGGCCGGGCACCCGGATCGGTCCGCAGGTCAGCACGCTGCGGAAACGCGTTTTTGTGCTGGCCCAGGAATCCGCTAGAGTTCAACACGTCGCCGGGACGCGCAAGCGAAACGGAAACGACAAGCGGACGTGGCTCAGTTGGTAGAGCATCACCTTGCCAAGGTGAGGGTCGCGAGTTCGAATCTCGTCGTCCGCTCGATGTGGGGGATCTTCCCGAACCCCCGTATTCACTCCTGGTGGAGTGGCCGAGAGGCGAGGCAACGGCCTGCAAAGCCGTCTACACGGGTTCAAATCCCGTCTCCACCTCCAAGCGCGATTAGCTCAGCGGGAGAGCGCTTCCCTGACACGGAAGAGGTCACTGGTTCAATCCCAGTATCGCGCACGCAGAACAACCGAAGATCCGGTCCGCATGGACCGTCCCGCGCGATTAGCTCAGCGGGAGAGCGCTTCCCTGACACGGAAGAGGTCACTGGTTCAATCCCAGTATCGCGCACGCAGTACGCAGTACCTTCGGGTACGCCGTGTGCATCACCCGCGCGATTAGCTCAGCGGGAGAGCGCTTCCCTGACACGGAAGAGGTCACTGGTTCAATCCCAGTATCGCGCACCATCCAGGAAGCCCCCGGCCGCA
>NZ_JBIBWF010000006.1:174276-462735 GCF_043081085.1 Streptomyces sp. NPDC014891
AGCGCGATTAGCTCAGCGGGAGAGCGCTTCCCTGACACGGAAGAGGTCACTGGTTCAATCCCAGTATCGCGCACCATCCAGGAAGCCCCCGGCCGCATCGCGGTCGGGGGCTTCTTCGTGCGCGGGGCGGGAGGAGTGCACCGGGAGGTCCGGTGCACCGCGTCACCCGGTCAGGAGGAGAAGAGCATCCGGCCGAAACCGCGCTGCCGGTAGTGACCCCCGTGGTGGCCGCCGTGGTGCGGGGCGCCCCAGGCGGGAGCGGCGGGCTGCGCGGCCGGGTAGGCCTGCGGGGCCGGCGGCGCGGGCGGGGCCTGCTGGACCCACTGGGACTCCAGGCGGGTCAGGGCCTCCAGCTCGCCGTAGTCCAGGAATATGCCGCGGCAGCCGCTGCACTGCTCGATCTGGACGCCGTTGCGGTTGTACGTGTGCATGGCCGCGTGACACTTGGGACACTGCATGGTCGGCTCAACTCCCTGACTTCGCCGTTCGAATGGTGGCCTCACCCTACGTGGACGCCACCGCGGCCGAGTCGGTTCGATGCCCGGCGATACGGGCGCAGGTGTCGATCATCACGTCCTCGACCTCGTCCAGCGGCCGGCCCTCCGCCGTCGACTTCGCGACGGCGAGCGCGGCCGTCTGCACCGTCAGGGCGCGGGCGGGCACGTCGAGTTCGGCCCAGGGGTCGGCGCCCACCGCGGGGCCGCCCGCCGCCCGGTACGCGCCGAGGAAGCGGGACCAGACCTCCGGGGGCAGGATGCCGGCGGCGAACCAGGCGGCGGGCCGGGCGAGATCCCAGGCGGGGTCGCCGAGACCGGCGTCGTCCACGTCGATGAGCAGCCAGGGGCCCGCGTCCGGGGCTCCCCCGCCGCGGACCAGCTGGCCCAGGTGGAAGTCCCCGTGGCAGAGGAGGCGCGGACCGTCCGCCGGGGCGCGGTCCGGGACCGACCGCCAGGCGGCCAGGACGGTCGCGGCGGCCGGATGGTCCGGTGCGGTCCGGCGCATCCGGTCGACGGCGAGGGCGGCCTTCACGGGCGCCCGCATGGCGGGGAGCGGGCCCGCCGCCGGGTCCACGGGCGGCGGCGTGCGGTGCAGCACGGCGAGCAGGGCGGCCGCCTCCTCCCAGGGAGCGGCGTCGGGGTCGGCCGGGTCGACGGGCGCGCCGTACGGCCACAGGCTGACCGGCCGGCCGTGGAGTTCGCCGTGCCCGGGGCCCGGGAGGGGTGGGAGGAGGATCCCGCGGAGGTCCGGACGGGCGGCGAGCGCGATCCGCGTGCGGTGCTCCGCGGGGTCGGTTCCCGGGGCATGGGCCTTGGCGACGAGGTGCCCGTGCCGGACCACCGTTCCGTCGTCCCGGTCGGCCAGCACCCGGACGCGTCCGCTCGCGCAGCGGCAGGGCGCGCCCGGCGGGTGGACGGCGGTGTGCGCGTACGCGGCGAGGGCGTCGGAGAGGGGCCGGTCGGGGAGGTCCACGGGGGTGAGCGTACGGGGCGGGAACGCGCGAGGGCCGGTCAGCTCCCCAGCTGACCGGCCCCACGCTGCCGTCCGCCGCACCCCCGTCCCCACGGGGCTGATGGCCGGATGTCCCGACCCGGGCCGCTCTCCCGGGTCCGGGGCGCTGGTCAGCGCCCCAGCATCACGCCCACGGACGACGCCTGTGTGACCACTGCCTCCCAGCCGCCGAAGACGACCACGAGCAGGGCCGCGAGAGGGAGGACCATGGCGGTGGCGACCAGCGGGTGACGCCGGCTCGAAGGCTGGGTGCTCGTCCGCGATGCCGTGAGGGCCATGGTTCCTCTCCTGTCGTGTCTGGCGCGGCGGGTGCGTGACCTCGGGGGACGAGTGCTGCACCCGCCGCTTGACCTCAAGACTAGGGATCCGGGGGCGGCCGGACGTCATGCCCGCGTACCGACTTGCGGGCCTCCCGGAGGATGACGTGCGGCCGTACGGCGTACTCCCCTGGGTGGAGACGGCCGTGCGGAAGCCGGGGTCATCCCTGAGGCGTCCCCCGGAGACCTCCGGAGGGCCGGCCGGGGCGTGACTTCGATCACGTGCCGGGGCGCCGTGCGAACGCCCTGGTCGGAGGGGGCCGGCGCGTCTCCCCGGGAGGCCCGGAGGGCTTCTTCGACAGATCGTCAACTGAATTGCCCCGCCGGGGGGTTGGGGCGAGGGGCGGACGCGGCCCGCGCCGTGTCCGCCCCTCGCCGCCGACAATCGATCCGGGCGCGAGGGCGCGGCCTATGAGCGCGTGCGGGCGCCACTACGTAAGCTGTGCCACGTCGAACGGACGAGGGGACGGACATGGCGATGATGCGGCTCCGGCGCGAGGATCCGCGGATCGTCGGGTCGTTCCGGCTCCACCGCAGGCTGGGGGCCGGCGGGATGGGCGTCGTGTACCTGGGGTCCGACCGGCGCGGCCAGCGGGTGGCGCTCAAGGTGATCCGGCCCGACCTGGCCGAGGACCAGGAGTTCCGGTCCCGGTTCGCCCGGGAGGTCTCGGCCGCCCGACGGATCCGCGGCGGCTGCACGGCCCGGCTCGTCGCCGCCGACCTGGAGGCCGAGCGCCCCTGGTTCGCCACCCAGTACGTGCCCGGGCCCTCGCTGCACGACCGGGTCGCCGAGGAGGGCTCGCTGCGTGCCGCCGACGTCGCCTCCATCGGGGCCGCGCTGTCGGAGGGGCTCGTCGCCGTCCACGAGGCCGGTGTCGTGCACCGCGACCTCAAGCCCTCGAACATCCTGCTCTCCCCCAAGGGCCCCCGCATCATCGACTTCGGCATCGCCTGGGCGACCGGGGCCAGCACCCTGACCCACGTCGGGACCGCCGTCGGCTCCCCCGGCTTCCTCGCCCCCGAGCAGGTGCGCGGCGCGGCCGTCACCCCCGCCACCGACGTGTTCTCGCTCGGGGCGACGCTGGCGTACGCGGCGATGGGCGACTCGCCCTTCGGGCACGGCAGTTCCGAGGTCATGCTCTACCGGGTGGTGCACGAGGAGCCGCAGCTGCAGGGCGTGCCGGACGCGCTGGCGCCCCTCGTCCGGGCCTGTCTCGCGAAGGATCCCGAGGACCGGCCCAGCACCCTCCAGCTGTCGATGCGGCTCAAGGAGATCGCGGCGCGCGAGGCGCAGGGCCTGCCGGTCGCGCGGCCGCCGGTGCAGCGGGAGCGCGCCGAGGAGCGGAACACCGTGCGGCCGACGGAGCGGTACACCGACCGGGACGTGCCGGGGCGCGGGCCGGAGCGGGGGTCCGAGCGGAACACGGAGCGCGGCGCGGACCGCGGCACGGAGCGCGGCGGGCGGGGGCCCGGTCCCGCGTCCCGGCCCTCGGCCGGTCCCCGGACCGGGGGCCGTCCGGCGACCCGGCCGGGTGCGCGGTCGACGTCCACGGGCCGCCGGCCGGCCAACCCGCGGCTGCTGCGGCAGCGCCTCTTCGTCTTCGTGGTGGTGACGCTGGTGGTGGCCCTGGGCATCGCCGCGGCCCAGGCGCTCCAGGGCTGAGCCCCCGCACCCGGGGGGCCCGCCCACCGGGCCTCAGGACTCCGGGCGGCCCGTCGCCACCGCGTAGAAGGCGACCGCCGCCGCGGCGCCCACGTTCAGCGAGTCGACACCGTGGGCCATCGGGATGCGGACCCACTCGTCCGCCGCCCGCAGGGCCTGCGTGGACAGTCCGTCGCCCTCCGCGCCCAGCATCAGGGCCACCCGGTCCATCCGGTGCGGGGCGGCCTCGTCGATCGACATCGCCTTCTCCGCCGGCGTCAGGGCCAGGAGTTTGAAGCCCGCCTCGCGGACCGCCTCCAGACCCCGCGGCCAGGAGTCCAGCCGGGCGTACGGCACGGAGAACACCGCGCCCATCGACACCTTCACCGAGCGGCGGTACAGCGGGTCGGCGCAGTCCGGCGACAGCAGCACGGCGTCCATGCCGAGTGCCGCCGCGCTGCGGAAGATCGCACCGATGTTGGTGTGGTCGTTCACCGACTCCATGACGACCACCCGGCGGGCGGTGCCGAGCAGTTCCGCGGCGTCCGGGAGCGGCTTGCGCTGCATGGAGGCCAGGGCGCCCCGGTGCACGTGGTAGCCGGTGACCCGCTCGGCGAGGTCCGGCTGGATCGCGTAGACCGGCGCGGGCACCTCGTCGATGACGTCCCGCATCGCGTCGACCCACTTCGCGGAGAGCAGCATCGACCGCATCTCGTACCCGGCCTGCCGGGCCCGGCGGATGACCTTCTCGCCCTCCGCGATGAACAGGCCCTCGGCCGGTTCCCTCCTGCGGCGGAGTTCGACATCGGTCAGACCGGTGTAGTCCCGCAGGCGCGGGTCGTCGGGGTCGTCGATCGTGATGAGTTCGGCCACGAGGTGATACTGCCTTGTCCGGGGTGTGGTGCCAATGTGTCTGCCGCTGTGCGTCGCCCGTCCGCGACCGGGTGCTACGAGAGCAGGCGGTCGGGTCCCTCCGCGACGACGTCGCCGATCACGATGACCGCCGGCGGGCGGACCTCCTGGGTCCGGACCGTCTCCGCGACCGTCGCCAGCGTCGCGTCCACCCGGCGCTGCGCGGCCGTCGTGCCCTCCTGGACCAGGGCCAGCGGGGTCTCCGGGGCCTTGCCGTGCGCGATCAGGGCCTCGGCGATCTTTCCGATCTTGTCCACGCCCATGAGGATCACCAGGGTGCCCGTGAGCTTCGCCAGCGACGCCCAGTCCACCAGGGAGCGCGGGTCCTCCGGGGCCACGTGGCCGCTGACCACCGTGAACTCGTGCGCCACGCCCCGGTGCGTCACCGGAATGCCGGCCGCACCCGGGACCGAGATGGAGCTGGAGATGCCCGGCACCACCGTGCAGGCGATGCCCTCGGCGGCGAGCGCCTGCGCCTCCTCCATCCCCCGGCCGAAGACGAACGGGTCGCCGCCCTTGAGCCGGACGACGGACCTGCCCGCCTTGGCGTGCTCGATCAGCGCGTTGTTGATGGCCTCCTGCGCCATGAACCGGCCGTACGGGATCTTCGCCGCGTCGATCACCTCGACGTGCGGGGGCAGCTCGTCCAGCAGGTCACGGGGGCCGAGGCGGTCCGCGATCACCACGTCCGCCTCCGTCAGCAGACGGCGGCCCCGGACCGTGATCAGGTCCGGGTCGCCCGGGCCGCCGCCGACCAGGGCGACGAACGGGGTGCGGGCGCGGCGCTGCGGGGCCGCGATCGAGCCGTCCCGGAGGCCCTCGACGATCGCGTCGCGCACGGCGGCGGAGCGGCGCGGGTCGTGGCCGGTGAGCACCGCGACGGTCACGCCCTCGCTGCGGCCCGTCGCAGGAGTCCAGGCGGTGGCGGCCTCGGCGTCGTCGGAGCGCACGCACCAGGTCCGGGACCGCTCGGCCTCGGCGGAGGCGGCGGCGTTCGTGGCGGCGTCGGTGGTCGCGACCAGGACGTACCAGGCGTCTGCGAGGTCGCCCTCCTCGTACCGGCGCTTGATCCAGGTGATCTCGCCCGTCTCCGCCATCACGTCCACGGACGGGGTCGCCGAGGGCGAGATCAGGGTGATCTCGGCGCCCGCGGCGATCAGGGCGGGGAGGCGTCGCTGGGCGACCTGGCCGCCGCCCAGGACGACCACGCGGCGGCCGGCCAGGCGCAGGCCCACCGGGTAGGCGGGGTGCGTCGACGGCTGGGCGGTGTGATCGGCGTGCTCGGCCATGGGTGCGCGGCTCCTCGGAGGGCGGATGCTGGCCGCTGCTGCGATGGAGCGGCTGGTGGGCGGCGGCGGGGCGCCTGTGACCACGATATCTGTGGCGGGGGCACGTCACGCTGTGACGGATCTCCCCGCCGTGGGGCGTGACGTGGGGACCGCTCCGGAACGGGGTTCGGGACTGCATGATGTACGGCGCCCACCGCCCTGGAGAGTTCGGCTTCTGTAAGCGCCACACATCACGCTTTACGTCCCGAACCCTGTTCCTGCGCGGCCCCCCACTCCCGTACGGGGGTGGGGGCCGCGTCGGTGGTGCTACTTCTCGGTGACGCCCGCCGAGTCGAACGTTGCCACCTCGTGCATCGCGCGGGCCGCGCTCTGCACCAGCGGGAGGGCGAGCAGCGCGCCCGTGCCCTCGCCGAGGCGGAGGTCCAGGTCGACCAGGGGGCGCAGGCCCAGCTTGTTGAGCGCGGCCACGTGCCCCGGCTCGGCGCTGCGGTGTCCGGCGATGCAGGCCGCGAGCGACTCCGGCGCGATCGCGCGGGCCACCAGGGCCGCCGCGCCGGTGGACACGCCGTCGAGGATCACCGGGGTACGCAGGGAGGCCGCGCCCAGGATCAGGCCGACGAGGGCCGCGTGTTCCAGGCCGCCGACCGCCGACAGGACGCCGATCGGGTCCGCCGGGTCCGGCTTGTGCAGGTCGAGGGCGCGTCGGACGACGTCCACCTTGCGGGCGTGCGTCTCGTCGTTGATGCCGGTGCCGCGGCCCGTGACCTCGGTGGGGTCGACACCCGTGTAGACGGAGATGAGCGCGGCGGACGCGGTGGTGTTCGCGATGCCCATCTCGCCCGTGAGCAGGGCCTTGTTGCCGGCCGCCACGAGGTCGCGGGCGGTCTCGATGCCCACCTCGATCGCGGCCAGCACCTCCTCGCGGCTCATCGCGAGACCCGTGGTGAAGTCGGCGGTGCCGGGGCGGACCTTGCGGGGCAGCAGGCCGGGGGTCGCCGGGAGTTCGGTCGACACGCCCACGTCGATGACGCAGACCTCCGCGCCCACCTGGTTGGCGAAGGCGTTGCAGACCGCTCCCCCGCCGAGGAAGTTGGCCACCATCTGGCCGGTGACCTCCTGCGGCCAGGGAGTCACGCCCTGGGCGTGGACGCCGTGGTCGCCGGCGAAGATCGCGACGGCGGCCGGCTCCGGGATCGGCGGCGGGCACACCCGGGAGAGTCCCGAGAGCTGGGCCGCGATGATCTCCAGCATGCCGAGCGCGCCGGCCGGCTTGGTCATCCGCTTCTGGCGTTCCCAGGCCTCGCCGAGCGCCTTCGCGTCCAGCGGGCGGATGTTGGCGACGGTCTCCTGGAGCAGGTCGTGCGGCTCCTCGCCGGGCAGCGCGCGGCGGCCGTACGTCTCCTCGTGCACGACCCAGGCCAGCGGGCGGCGCTTGGACCAGCCCGCCTGCATCAGCTCGGGCTCCTCAGGGAACTCGTCGACGTATCCCACGCAGAGGTACGCGACCACTTCGAGGTGCTCGGGCAGGCCCAGGGTGCGGACCATCTCGCGCTCGTCGAAGAAGCTGACCCAGCCGACGCCGAGGCCCTCGGCGCGGGCGGCGAGCCAGAGGTTCTCGACGGCGAGAGCCGAGGAGTACGGGGCCATCTGCGGCTGCGTGTAGCGGCCGAGGGTGTGCCGGCCGCCGCGGGTCGGGTCCGCCGTCACGACGATGTTGACCGGGGTGTCGAGGATGGCCTCGATCTTCAGTTCCTTGAACTGCTTCGCCCGCGCCTTCGGCAGCGACTTGGCGTACGCCTCGCGCTGTCGCCGGGCCAGCTCGTGCATCGACTGCCGGGTCTCGGCGGAGCGGATGACGACGAAGTCCCAGGGCTGGGAGTGACCGACGCTGGGGGCCGTGTGGGCGGCCTCCAGGACGCGGAGCAGCACCTCGTGCGGGATCGGGTCGGAGCGGAAGCCGTTGCGGATGTCGCGGCGCTCGCGCATCACGCGGAGGACGGCCTCGCGCTCGGCGTCGTCGTAGCCGGGGGCGGGGGCCGACTCCGCCTCCGGCAGGGCCTGCGGGCCCTCCGGGTCGTCCGCCGCCGGGGTGCCCTCCGTGGCCTGCGGGGCGTCCGCGGCCGCGGGGGGCGCCACGTCCGGGGCGGCGTCGTGGGCGCCCTGGGCGTCCGGGGCGTCACCGGCGGCTGCGAGGGCTTCGGCTTCGGCTTCGGCTTCGGCTTCGGCTTCGGGGAGCGTCTCCGGCTGCGCCTCGGCGGCCACGGCCTCCACGGGGGCGGCCTGGGCGACGGGCTGCTCGTCCGCGACGGGCTCCTCGGACACCGGCTGCGCCGACGGCTCCTCGCCCGGGGCCTCGGCGGCGGGCTCCTCCGCGACGGCCTCCGGGGCCGGCTCGGGGAGGGCCTCGGGGGCATCCT
This sequence comes from Streptomyces sp. NPDC014891, assembly GCF_043081085.1. Lineage (NCBI taxonomy): Bacteria > Bacillati > Actinomycetota > Actinomycetes > Kitasatosporales > Streptomycetaceae > Streptomyces > Streptomyces sp. NPDC014891. The sequence goes on from NZ_JBIBWF010000006.1 coordinate 182,363, forward strand.
CCGGGGCCTCCTCCGGTACGAACGGGATCTCGTCGGCGACCGCCTCCACGGGGGCCTCCTCGGAGACCTGCTCCTCCGCGGGCTGCGTCTCGGACGCGGCGACCGCCTCGGCCGGGGTCTGGGCGACCGCCTCCGCGACGGGCGCCTGCTGCTCCTCGGCGCGGGCCTCCGGGGACTGCTCGGCCGCAGCCACGGGCGTGGCCTCGACCTCCTCCGGCTCCGCGGGCGCGGCAGCGGGGACCTCGGCGGCCGGCTCGCCCTCGCGCGGGGCGGGAACGGTGGCCTGGACCTGCGCCTCAGCGGGGGCCTCCGGCGCGGTCTCCTCAGCGGCGGCCGGGACCTCTTCGGCGACCGGCGCCTCGGGCTGGACCTGCTGCTGCTCCGGCTCCGCGTGCGAGGCGGCGGGGACGGCGCCGTCGGCCTGGACGAACGGTCCGTCCTGCGGGACGACCGTTTCTGCGGGGACGGCCGGGGCCTCGGGCTGCGCCGGCTGGGCGCCCCACGGCTCGGCGCCCTGCGGCGCGAGCTGCTGGTCCTGGGCGATCTCGAAGTACTCGGGGCCGCCGGTCGGCGGGCCCGGGGTGCGGACCGGCACCGGCGCGGGGCCGGTGGCCACGAGCGGCTCGGGCGCGGGGGCCTGCGCGGGCTGCGGGGCGGGCGCGGGCGCGGCGGCGGGACCGCGGTCGGCCAGTGAGAGGACGACGCCGCCGGCCTCGGGCACCGGCGGGCCCATGTGCAGCGGGCGGCGGGCCTGCTGCGGGGCGGGGGCCGGCGGGGGCACGCGTACGCCGCCGAGGTCGACGGAGCCGGAGTCGCGGCCCGCCGCCTCGTGGGCGCCGGTGTCGAGGATGCCGGGCTCGTAGCCGTGGTCGGTGGGCACCGGCTCCTGCGGGGCGGGGACGCCGTGCGCGGGGGTTCCGGTGGCGTGGTCGAACGGAACGCCGTGCGCCGGGGTGCCGGTGGCGTGGTCCATCGGGACACCGTGGGCGGGCGTGCCCTGCGGCTGCTCCAGCGGAACGCCGTGCGCCGGAGTGCCCTGCGGAGGGGTCTGGTGCTGCTGCGGGGCCGTGAGGACGTCGCCGAGGGCGACGGAGTCCAGCGGGGCCGTGAGCGGGTCGGGCAGCGGATCGGTGAGCGGGTCGCCGATCGGGGCCGGCGCCTCGGCGGGGGCCGGGTGCCCGCCCGGCACGCCCTGGTGGGGGGCCTGCTGGTGCGGGACGACGGGTGCGGCCGGCGGCGGCACGGCGACCGGGGGCGCGGGCGCGACACCCGGCGGGTGCTCGCTCCAGGCGCCCTGGGCACCCGGCATCAGGAGCAGGTCGTCGTCCTCTGCGGTGTGCTCGGAGGGGTCCAGGAAGGTGTACGCGCCCGGTGCGGGGATGCCCGGCTGCTCGACCATGCCTGCGTTCTCCGGCAGCCCCTCGCCCGGGACCTGGCCGGTGTCCGTCATGCGTACCCCTCGCCCATCATGTGTGCTCCTTCAGACCTGCGCCCGTCGACAACAACGAGCGCGCGCGCCGCGCGGCACGAAGGACACGCGGACACCCACACATTGTCGCGGCCCCGGGCCCTCGTGGCAGGGAGATTCGCCACGGTGCGCTGTGGACTGCGCCACGTCGCGCGGTCCCCCCTTGTCGCGTACCGCCGAACATCCGTATGCGGTACAACAATCGGCCAGCCTACCTGGCCAGACGGGCCGAACGGTCACGGGTGGGGGGTGCCCGGACCGGGCCAGGGGGGTACCGGGGCACGGCCCGGAGGGTGTCGCGCCGATCGGGCCGGACCGGGGAGCGGCGTGATCGGCGGGACGCCGCTCAGGGGGCGTCGGTCCTGCGTCCGGAGAGCAGGAAGACGACCGAGCGCTCGCGTTCCGACCAGTCGTGCGGATCGAGTCCGACGGTCTGGAGGAGGAGGCTCTCCACGGTGTAGCCGCCGTCGGCGAGTGCGGCGCCGATCGCCTCGGCCTCGTCCCGGGTGGAGGCGTGGGCGACGATCCGTTCGGGACGGCGGTCGGTGCAGGCGGTGACCAGGGCGGCGCCGCCGGCCGCGATGCGGACGACGTCGGGTTCGGGGAGGGTCTCCAGGACGTGCGGGGCCCGGCCGCGCACCGTCTGGAGGCGTACCCCGTGGCGGCGGGCGGCCTGCTCGGTGCGGGCGCAGGCGGTCGCGTCGACGTCCACCGCGATGACGGCGGCGCCGAAGCGGGCGGCCTCGACGGCGAAGGCGCCTCCCGCGCAGCCGATGTCCCAGACGAGGTCGCCGGTGCGGGGGCCGAGGCGGGCGAGCTGGGCGGCGCGCAGGGAGGGGTCCTCGCCCGCCCGGGCCGGTGCGTCGTCCGCGGCGGAGTCGTACTCCTCGGCGGGCAGGCCCCAGCCGCGGACCGCGGGCGCCGCCGCGTCCAGGCCCATCAGCCAGGGGGCGGAGGGGGCTCCGCCCGAGGTGCCGCCGATGACGAGGACCACGTTCGGGTCGCGCCAGCTGTGGTCGGCGGCCTTGTCGGAGGTGAGGACGGAGACCTGTTCGCGGGAGGTGCCGAGCTCCTCGCAGACGACGAAGGTGCGGTGCACGCCGTCGAGCAGCAGGGCCAGTTCGGCGGGTCCGGCGCCGGGCGAGGTGAGGACGGCGACCTTGGGGTGGGCGCGGCAGACGTTGACGGCGCGCCGCAGGGTGCGCTGGTGGGCGACGACGACGCGGGCGTCCTCCCAGGGCATCCCGGCGCGGGCGAAGGCGGCGGCGACGGAGGAGACGGCGGGGACGACCTCGACCTCCAGGCCGTGCTCGGGGGCCCGCAGGGTGCGGACGACGCCGAAGAAGCCGGGGTCGCCGTCGGCCAGGACGACGGCGGTGCCCCGGTGGCCGGCGATGCGGCGGGCGGCGAGGTCGACGCTGCCGAGGCGGATGCGCTCGGCGCCGGGCGGGATCTCGGGCAGCGCCAGGTGGTGGGCCGCCCCTGCCACCAGGGTGGCGGCGGAGAGCGCGGACCGGGCCGCCTCGGTGAGGGGCGAACCGTCCCAGCCGATCACCGTGACGCGGTCGGCCATTCGTCGTCTCCTGGTGTCGTCGCAGGTCGGGGGCGTGCCGAGCGTACCCCGGGTGGGGTCGCGGGAGTCAGCTCCAGTCGGTGTACGAGGAGTATCCGGCCTCGGCCATCTGGTCGGCGACGCCGTCGAGGTCCTCCGGGAGGAGGCCCCAGACGATGTAGTCGGTGCGCAGTTCGGTCCAGCCGCCGTCCTCGGTGCGGGTGCGGGCTATGCACGCGTTGCGCAGGACGCCCTCGCTGATGCAGCCGATCTTCTGGGCGACCTGCTGGGAGGCGGTGTTGTCGGCGGCGGTGCGCAGCTCGATGCGCTCGAACCTCTGGTCGCCGAACAGCCACTGGGCGGTGGCGAGGGCGGCTTCGGAGGCGTATCCCTCGCCGCGGGCCCAGGGGGCGACGATGTAGGAGATCTCGGTGGAGCGGACCTTCCAGTCCGTCTTGGCCAGCTGGACGATGCCGACCAGGCGCTGGGTGAGGAACTCGGTGACGGCGAGGTCGATGCCCCGGCCCGCGGCGCGTTCGGAGGGGGCGTACTCGGTGATCCAGTGCCGGGCGGCGGCCTCGGTGTAGGGCTGGGGCACCGCGGTCCAGGCGCCGACGAGTTCGTCGTTCATCATCTCGGCGAGGGCGGGGGCGTCCGCCTCCTCCAGCGCGCGCAGCACCAACCGGTCCGTGTTGATGGAGATGTCCGGAAAGGTGGTAGTCATGCGCAGCTCCATGCCGTGGACCGTCCGAATCGACCGTGAACGCACAGCATGCAGCATGCGGCCGCCGGTGCGCATGGCCGGGTCGGTGTCGGGTGGGGGGTGTGGCGAAGGCCCCGCGCACCGGACGGGGTGCGGGGGCCTTCTGCTCAAGGACTGTACGGGGGAGCCGTTCTGACGGCCCCTCGGGCGCCGGAGTCTACTGGGCGGCGCCGAAGGCCGGGATGACCGAGCCCTTGTAGGTGTCCTCGATGTACTTCTTCACCTCGGGCGAGTTGAGGAGCTTGGCGAGCTTCTGCACGCGGGCGTCCTTCTCGTTGCCCTCCTTGACGGCGAGGAAGTTGGCGTACGGGTTGCCGTCCGCCTTCTCCAGGACGAGGGCGTCCTTGGCCGGGGAGAGCTTGGCCTCGATGGCGTAGTTGCCGTTGATGACGGCGGCGTCCACGTCGTTCAGGGCGCGGGGCACGGTGGCGGCCTCCAGCTCCTTGAACTCCAGGCCCTTCTTGTCGGTGATGTCGGAGATCTTGGCGTTGGTGCCGACACCGGGCTTGAGGGTGATCAGGCCGTTCTCGGCGAGCAGCTGGAGCGCGCGGCCGCCGTTGGTGGTGTCGTTGGGGACCGCGACGGTCTGGCCGGCCTTGATGTCCTTCACCGACGTGAGGTTCTTGGAGTAGAGGCCCAGCGGCTCCAGGTGGACGTCGACCACCGGGACGATGTGGGTGTCGTTCTTCTTGTTGAAGTCGTCGAGGTACGGCTTGTGCTGGAAGAAGTTGGCGTCGACCTGGCCGGTCTCGGTGGCGGTGTTCGGCAGGACGTAGTCCGTGAACTCCCTCACCTCCAGCTTCAGGCCGGCCTTCTCGGCCAGGTGGTCCTTGACGTAGTTGAGGATGTCGGCGTGCGGCGTCGGGGACGCGGCGACGACGAGCGGCTTGTCGGCGGCGCCGGCCGCGTCCTTGGAGGAGGACGGGTCCGAGGAGGTGCCGCAGGCGCTGAGGCCGAGGGCCAGGGCGGCGGCGGTGGCGATACCGGCGGTGAGCTTGATGTTCTTACGCACGAAGAGTGCCTCTTTCCGGTGGTGCGGTGGTCGCCTGGACAACAAGTCCGGGCCGTGTTCTTCGAGGGGACGAAGTCTGGGGTGGCCGGGGGCGGTTACGCGGTGCGGCCCCGGCGGGCGAGGAGTCGTACGACTCCGTCGCCGATGAGCTGGACGACGGTCACGATCAGGACCAGGACGACGACGGTGACCAGCATGAACGTGGTGTCGAAGCGCTGGTATCCATAGGTGACGGCCTTGGAGCCGAGGCCCTCGCCGCCGACCGCGCCGGCCATCGCCGAGTAGCCGATGAGGACGATGACCGTGGTGGTGACGCCCGAGATCAGCGACGGCAGTGCCTGCGGGAGCAGCACCTTGCGGACGATGGTGGGGATGCCGCCGCCCATGGCCTGGACGGCTTCGACGAGCCCGTGGTCGACCTCGCGGATGGAGGTCTCGACGAGGCGCGCGAAGAAGGGGATGGCGCCGATCGCGAGCGGGACGATCATCGCGGTGGGGCCGATGAAGGTGCCGACGACGAGGGTGGTGAAGGGGATCAGGGCGATCAGCAGGATGATGAACGGCAGCGAACGCCCGATGTTCACGATCGCACCGACGACCTTGTTGACCGGCAGGTTCTGCAGCAGTCCGCCCTTGTCCGTGAGGACGAGGAGGATGCCGAGCGGGAGGCCGCCGAGCACGGTGACGACGGTGGCCCACAGGACCATGTAGAGGGTGTCGAGGGTGCCCTGCTCCAGCAGCGGCTGCATCTCGGACCAGGTCACTTGGCACCTTCCTTCACGAGCAGGGTCGCCGCGTCCTGGACAACCGTTTCTTCGGTGGGCGTCTCCTCGACGACCTCGACCTGGAGGCCCTGCTCGCGCAGGAAGCCGACGGGGACGACGTTCTCCTCGTACCGGCCGGGGAGTTCGATCCGCATCCGGCCGATCTGCCTGCCGCCGACGGTGTCCATCGCCGCCCCGAGGATCGAGATGTCGATGTTGTACGTGCGGGAGAGCTGCGAGATCACCGGCTGGTTCGCGGCGTCGCCGTGGAAGGTGACGTCGACGACCGTGCGGTCGGGGCCGGTGTGGGCGCCGCTCACCGGGAAGAGCTCGGCGGCCAGCTGGGAGCCGGGCGTCGCGAGCAGCTCGCTCACGGTGCCGGACTCGACGATCCGCCCCTTCTGCATCAGCGCGGCCGAGTCGCAGATCGTCTTCACGACGTCCATCTCGTGCGTGATGAGGAGGACGGTCAGGCCGAGCTGCCGGTTGAGGTCGCGCAGCAGCTGGAGGATGGAGCGGGTGGTCTCCGGGTCGAGGGCGCTCGTGGCCTCGTCGGAGAGGAGGACCTTGGGCTCGCCGGCGAGGGCGCGGGCGATGCCGACGCGCTGCTTCTGGCCGCCGGAGAGCTGGCCCGGGTAGGCCTTGGCCTTGTCGGCGAGGCCGACCAGGTCGAGGAGTTCCAGGGCGCGGCGGGAGCGCTCGGCTCCGGAGACGCCGAGGATCTCCAGGGGGAGCTCGACGTTGTCCTTCACCGTGCGGGAGGACAGCAGGTTGAAGTGCTGGAAGACCATGCCGATGCTGCTGCGCGCCCGGCGCAGGTCCCTGCCCGCGCGGCGGCCCCTGCCCGCGAGGGCGGTGAGGTCCACGCCGTCGACGGTCACGGTGCCGGAGGTGGGGCGCTCCAGGAGGTTCACGCAGCGGATGAGCGAGGACTTGCCGGCGCCGCTCTGGCCGATCACGCCGAACACCTCGCCCTCGCGGACGTGGAGGTCGACACCGTCCAGAGCGGTGACCTGGCGGCCGCGCGACTCGTAGACCTTGGTCAGGCCCGAAGTGGTGATCACAGGGGGTTTCCGTCACTGTCGAGTGCGCGACGCGGGGTCCGTCGTGCACGGGGCATTCGTCTTAGGACAGTCAGGCGCACGGGGGCCGGTTCCGGCGGGTGGCCGGGGGGTCGGCGGGTGCGCGGGGCGGGCGCGGTCCACCGCCGCGAGGCGGGTGGCACGGCACGGCCGTCGGTCCCGCTTCGGGGCGCGGGACGCGGGCGGGGGCCCTCAGATGGCGCACATTCGACACATACAACGAGCACCGGGCGTCATGGTCGCCTCGGTCGCAAGGGTGCGGCTGCTCGTCGTGGTCATGTCTGCAAGTAAAGCATGCGCAGGTGCGAACGAAAGGGGGCTGTCCGAATAGCGGACGCCATTGAGACGCCATGCGGACACCGCGGAGGCGCTCGTTCCGCCCGTTCTCCCCGTGTGGCCAGCGGGGACGGGCGTCCTCCGGCGGCGTGCGCGCGGGGTGCGCCAGAGTCCTCGCGGGCGCCCCGTTGTGGCCAAGGCCACGGTCGGCGCGGGGTGCGCGGCGGCGGCTCGGGGGCCGGGCGCGGGGAGGGGCGCGCACCGTAATACCCTCGGGCGCATGCTTGACGCCCTGACGGTCGCGGTCTCCGTGGCCGCGCTCGCCCTCGCCGCCTGGTGCGGCTTCGCCGCCTTCCGCGACCAGTCGACCAAGGACTGGCACTTCATCGGCATGGCCGTGGTGACGTTCCTCGTCCTGGTCCAGCTGGTCGTCGGGATCGTGCAGCTGGCGCGCGGCGAGAAGGCCGAGGAGGGCGCGACGATCTTCGTCGCCTACCTGCTCGGGGCGCTGTGCGCGGTGCCCATCGCCGGCTTCATGTCGCTGGCGGAGCGCAGCCGGTGGGGTTCGGCCACGGTGGCCGCGGGCGCGGTCGTCCTGGCCGTGCTGGAAGTGCGTCTCTACGACATCTGGACGGTGGGCTGACCATGACCGAGACGCAGCGGAAGGCGGCGGGGGGCGCGCGGGCGCGTCTCGTCTCCGGCCCCGGCATCCTGCTGGTGTGGCTCTACGGGGTCATGTCGGTCGGCGCGGTCTCGCGCTCGATCTACCAGATCGCCACCGAGTTCGACCGGGCGCCGCTCGCGTACACGCTGTCGGCGGTGGCCGCGGTCGTCTACGCCTTCATCACGTACACGCTGGTACGGGGCGGCGAGAGGGCCCGCAGGGCGGCGCTGGTGTGCTGCGCCGCCGAGCTCGCGGGCGTACTGGTCGTCGGGACCTGGACGCTGGTCGAGCCGTCCGCCTTCCCGGACGCGACGGTCTGGTCGGACTACGGCTACGGCTACCTGTTCATCCCGGTCCTGCTGCCGCTGAGCGGCATCTGGTGGCTGCGCCGGTCGCGCGCCGCGACGGCCGGCTGAGTCAGGCCGCCGTCTTCTCCAGGGTCACCAGGGTGAGCTTCGGGCCGAGCTCCCGGGTGGCGACCTGCGCGTAGCCCCTGCTGCGGTAGAGGCGCAGATTGCCCTCGCTGCGGTGGCCGGTGAAGAGCTGGAAGCGCTTGGGCGACGGGGTCTCGCGGAGGGCCGCCCGGTCCGTCCCGGCGAAGTGGCGCTCGATGCCGTCGAGGAGGCGGCCGCCGAGACCGTGCCGCTGCATGCGGGGGTGCACGATGAGCTTGGCGATCCGTACGGTGCCGTCCTCGTCGATCCTGGCCCGCACGGAGGCGACGACCTCGTCGCCGAGCCGGGCCACCAGCCCGTAGCCCTCGGCCAGTTCGGCACGCAGGCCGTCGAGCGACTGGGTGAGCGGTTCGATGGACCAGTCCCCGTAGAGCTCCGCCTCGCTCTGGTAGCAGAGGTACTGCAGCTTCAGGATGTGCTCCGCGTCCGCCGCGTCCGCCGCTGAGATGGTCACACTCAGGCCCATGTGTGCACGCCTCCCGCTCATCTGCCGATCACCGGTCTACCGCACCCTTCCCCTTCGGCCGGGGGCGGGAACCTCTGCAGCCAGCATTCTGCGCAGGCATCCCAGGCAACGGGAACGCATCGGCCCCAGACTGCCCTGTGAGATACCCAACTCTCCTGCGATTTCGCGGTACGTGGGGTCCTCGGGATCGAGCATCGCGGCCAGCACCCGGGGGCAGCGGCCGGGGGTCCGGGTGACGGCGTCCCGCAGCGAGCGGCGGCCCTCGGCGGCCATCAGCGCGTGCTCGGGGGACCCCTCGGGCTCCGCGGCGCCGGGTTCACGGCCGGGTTCGTCGCGGTAGGGGCGTTCGCGGTCGCCGGTCCTGCGGGCGCGGCGGGCCTCGGCCCGGACGGCGCGGCGCAGCCATTCGGCGGGACGCTCGGGGGCGGTTCCGGTGTCGCGGAGCTGCTCCAGGAGGCGGAGCCAGACGGCCTGCTCCAGGTCGCCGGCCTCGATGCCGGCGGCCGGCGCCTCGGCGTCCGACTCGGCGGCGAGCAGCGGGGCGAGAGCGGCGAGGAGCCCGGGGGCGGTGTCCGGGTCCGCGGAAGGATCCGAGCCCCGGGCGGCGGAGTCCCGGGCGGGGGTCGAGTCCCGGGCGGGGGTCGGGAGGCCGGTCCGGGTGGGTGCGGGAGTGGTCACGGGGATGGTCATGCACCGGACCATGCCGGGGCACGCGGGCTTGGTTGCGCTTCGGCCGCCAAACCACCCGGGAGGGCGGTGTGCGGGCCCGGTCGGCGGACCCGCACACCGCTCGCGCCGCTCAGTCGCGGCCGGTGAGGTCCGCCGCGCCCAGCAGGGCCGTGTCCGGGTTGTCGGAGAAGATGCCGTCGATCCCCGTGGCCAGGTAACGCCGCAGCGCCCCGAAGGAGTCCCCGTAGGCCGCCGGGTCCGTTCCCCTGCGGAACTCCACGGGGAGGAAGGAGTTCTCATTGCGGTGGGTGTACGGGTGGAGGATCAGACCGGCCCGGTGCGCGTCGCGGACCAGGGTGGTCGGGTCTCCGAGGCGGCCGCTCGCGTCCTTGGGGATCACCAGGTCGAGCGAGGGGCCGATGCCCTTGGCGTACGAGGCGATCCAGCGCAGGCCCTCGGGGGTGACCAGGTCGGCGACGGTGCGCGGGTCCCCCGCCTCGACGAAGTCCCAGGGGCGGCTCGTGGGGCCGGAGAGCAGGACGACACCGGGCGGGTCGACCAGCTCGGCGAGCCGCCGGACGCTGGTCGGCTCGAAGGACTGGAGGAAGACCGGGGAGTCGGCGCGGTCGCGGCCGTACCGGCGCAGCAGCCGGGCGAGGCGCTCTTCGAGGCCGAGGCCGAGGGAGCGGAAGTAGGTGGGGTGCTTGGTCTCGACGTGCAGCCAGATGCGGCGGCCCCGGCGGCGGCCCTCCTCCTCGGCCCAGCGCAGCACCTCCTCGAAGGTGGGGATCGTCCAGCGGCCGTCGTACAGGGTGTTCTCCTGGCGGACGGCCGGGATGCGCTCCTTGGCCCGGAGGGTCTTCAGCTCGGCGAGCGTGAAGTCCTCGGTGAACCAGCCGGTGAGGGTGACGCCGTCGACGCTCTTGGTGGTCCTGCGGGACGCGAACTCCGGGTGGTCGGCGACGTCGGTGGTGCCGGTGATGTCGTTCTCGTGGCGGCAGACCAGGTGGCCGTCCCTGGTGGGGACGAGGTCCTGCTCGATCACATGGGCGCCGAGGTCCAGGGCGTGCCGGTAGGAGCCCAGGGTGTGCTCGGGCCGGTAGCCGCTGGCGCCGCGGTGGGCGATGACGGTGGGGACGGGGAGGGAGCGGTAGCCGCGGTCCCGGCCCGCCGCGGCGGACGCGGCCCCGGCGGTGTCCGGCGCCGCCTGCGCCGCGCCGCCGCCGGTGAGGGCCGTGGAGGCGCCGAGGACCGTGGCGCCCGCCGCTCCGAGAACCGTGCGCCGGGCCGGGATCCGGCGTTCGCCCTGGGTCATGTGGTGTCCTCCTGTGTCATGTCCCGCACCTGTCGACGGGTGCCCCCGACGCTAGGCACCGGGGCCCACCGCGCGGCAGACCTACGCCGAACATGGCGGAAACACACGTCAACACTGCGTATCCGGTCGGTGAACCCGATGTGCGCACGGACGTGACCCGCGAGTATCGTCGCCAGCTGCACCGTCAGCTCGACTGACCCGCATCCCACCGGAGGAACCGTTGTCCCGTCTCGCGATCATCAAGGCAGTGCTCGGGCCGGTCATGCGCCTGATGTTCCGCCCCCGCGTGGAGGGCGCCGAGAACATCCCGGGGACCGGTCCCGTCATCCTCGCGGGCAACCACCTGACCTTCATCGACTCGATGATCATGCCGATCTGCCTGGACCGTCCGGTCTTCTTCATCGGCAAGGACGAGTACGTGACGGGCAAGGGCCTCAAGGGCCGCGCGATGGCCTGGTTCTTCACCAGCGTGGGCATGATCCCGGTGGACCGGGACGGCGGCCGCGGCGGCGTGGCGGCCCTGATGACCGGCCGCCGGGTGCTGGAGGAGGGCAAGATCTTCTCGATCTACCCGGAGGGCACCCGCTCCCCCGACGGCCGGCTGTACCGCGGCCGTACGGGCATCGCGCGGCTGACGCTGATGACGGGCGCCCCGGTGATCCCCTTCGCCATGATCGGCACCGACAAGATCCAGCCGGGCGGCGCGGGCTTCCCGCGTCCGGGCCGGGTGACGGTCCGCTTCGGCGAGGCGATGGAGTTCTCCCGCTACGACGGGATGGACCGCGACCGCTACGTGCTGAGGGCCGTGACCGACTCGGTGATGGCCGAGGTCATGCGGCTCTCGGGCCAGGAGTACGTGGACATGTACGCCACCAAGGCGAAGGCGGCGTGACGCCGCGACCGTGACGGCAGGGGCGTGCCCCGTACAGCCCGGCTGTACGGGGCACGCCCCTGTGCGGGAGCGTCAGTGCTCGACGCCGTCCTCCAGCTTCTGGCCCCTGAGCAGGAACCAGGCCGCGACCGCCGTCGCGAGGAGGACCGCGGCGCCGACGCCGGCCGCGATCCGCAGACCGTCGACGAAGGCCTCCTGGGCGGCGGACACCAGCGCGGTCGCCGTGTCCGGGGCGAGGGCGCCGGAGGCCTCGACCGCGCCGCCGAGGGACTCGTGGGCGGCGGACGCGACATCGGAGGGGACGTCGGCCGGGGTGGCGAAGCCCCGGTAGACGCCGGTCACGATCGACCCGAGGACGGCGATGCCGAGCGCGGCGCCCAGTTCGTAGGCGGTCTCGGAGACCGCGGAGGCCGAGCCGGCCTGGTCCTTCGGGACGCTGGAGAGGATCACGTCCGCGGTGACGGTGAAGGCGAACCCGGCGCCCACACCGACCACGAGGAGCGCGGCGCCCAGCAGCGGGTAGCCGGTGTGCTGGTCGAGCGTCGTCAGGACGGCCAGGGAGAGGCCGACCGCCGCTAGACCGCCGGCGACCACGGACCGCACGGAGAAGCGCCGGGCGACGACACCCGCGATCAGACCGGCCGTGACCGCGCCGACCGCCGCCGGGAGTTCGGCGAGTCCGGCCTCCAGCGGCTGCCTGCCCTGCACCAGCTGGAAGAACTGGGACAGGAAGAAGACCAGGCCGGAGAGGCCGAGGATGGTCAGCAGGTCGGCGAGCACCGCGCCCGAGAAGCCGCGGTGGCGGAAGAGCCGCATGTCCAGGAGCGGCGCGGGCAGGGTCAGCTGCCGGCGGACGAACCAGGTCAGGGCGCCGGCCCCGAGGAGGGCGGCGAGGCCCGCGTCGGCGGAGAGGCCGTGCGAGGCGAGTTCCTTGATCGCGTATACGATCCCGATCAGGCCGACCAGGGAGAGTCCGACGCTCGGCAGGTCCCAGGGACCCGGGTTCGGGTTCCTGGACTCCGGGATCAGCTTGATGCCGACGAAGACCAGGACCGCCATCACGGGCAGGTTGATCAGGAAGACCGAGCCCCACCAGAAGTGCTCCAGGAGGAAGCCTCCGACGACCGGTCCGACGGCGGCGCCCGCCGACGCCATGGCACCCCAGATGCCGATGGCGAGACTGCGCTCGCGCGGGTCGTGGAAGAGGTTCCGGATGAGCGCGAGCGTGGACGGCATCAGGGTCGCGCCGGCGACGCCGAGCAGGGCGCGCGCCACGATCATCATCTCGGGGCTGGTCGCGTAGGCGTTCAGCACGGAGACGGCGCCGAAGGCGGTGGCGCCGATCAGGAGCAGCTTCTTGCGGCCGATGCGGTCGCCGAGGCTGCCCATGGAGACCAGGAGTCCGGCGATGACGAAGGAGTAGACGTCGCCGATCCAGAGGAGCTGGGTGCCCGACGGCTTCAGGTCCTCGGAGAGGAAGGGGGTGGCGAGGCCCAGCACCGTGGCGTCGACCGCCACGAGCAGGACGGCCAGGACGAGGACGGAGAGGGCGAGCCACCGGCCGGGGCGGCGCACGCCCTCGGTATGGCCCGTGGTGTTGAGGGTGCTGGTGGTCACTTCTCCACGCTCCTGCGCGCTCCGCCGAGCAGCAGCTCGACGATCATGTACTGGAAGTCCTTGGCGGCGACCCGGCCGTCCTGTACGGCCCAGGCGCCGGAACCGATGAGCCCGTAGAAGGCCTCGGTGAGCCAGGCGGGGGTCAGGTCGATCCGGAAGACGCCGTCCTCCTGGCCGCGCCGGAAGAGCGCCGAGACGCGGGCGTCGATGCGGGCCCAGCCCTCGTTCTGCTGGTCGCCCTCGAAGAGCTGGTTCTCGGTGACGAGGAACGACAGCAGCGGGGCGAGGTGCTCGACCTCGGCCACGATCCGGCGCACCGCCTCGTCGGCGGACCCCGCCTCGGGCTCGGCCCGTTCGAGCGCGGCCTCGATCTCCTGCAGCCCGTGCTCCTCGAGCGCCCGCACGAGCGCGTCCCGGCCGGCGAAGTGCCGGTGCAGCGTGGCCCGGCCGATCCCGGCGGACCGGGCGACCTCGTCCATCGTGGCGGTCGCCTTGCGGGAGAGCAGGGCCGCGGCTGCGTGGAGCACCTGGGTGCGATCGACTGACATGAGACGACCATACACCCGATGAGACATCTATGTCTCATTCAATAATTCGACGCCTCACCCGGGGCGGGAACGGAATGCCGTGAACATGACGAAGCCACTGCTGCTGCTCGACGTCGACGGGCCGCTGAACCCCTACGCGGCGCAGCGCGAGCGGCGCCCCGAGGGGTACACGACCCACCGGATGCGGCCGGGCGGCTGGGACGGGACGAAGCCGCTCCGGGTGTGGCTGAACCCCGGGCACGGGGACGAGCTGCGCGCGCTGGCGGAGGCGTACGAGCTGGTCTGGGCGACAACCTGGAAGGGCGAGGCGAACGACTGGATCGGACCGCACCTCGGGCTGCCCGCGCTGCCGTTCATCGACTGGCCCGTGATGCACGGAAAGGCCCCTCGCGGGACCTTCTGGAAGACGCAGTACATCCTGGAGTACGCGGCGGGGCGGCCGTTCGCCTGGGTGGACGACGACATCACCCCGTACGACCGGGAGTTCGTGGAGCGGAACCACCTCGCCGCCGCCCTGCTGCTGCACGTCGACCCCCGGTTCGGACTGCTCCGGCCGGACTTCGACGCGCTCGCGGACTGGGCGGCGGCGCTGTGACGCCCCGAGGGCGGCGGACTACTTCCTCTTGGCGGCGGCCCAGGCGTGCTGGATCACCAGATCGGCCTTGACCTCGACGAGCTGGACGGCGACCGCGGAGGGGGCCGTGCCACCGCGGCCGCTGCGGGAGGCGAGGGCGCCCGGAACGTTGAGGACGGTGCGGACCTCGGGGGTCAGGTGCTCGGAGATCTTGGCGAACTGCTCGTCCGTCAGCTCGTCGAGCTCCTTGTCCTCGGACTCGGCGACCTTCACGCACTCGCCGGCGACCTCGTGGGCCACCCGGAACGGCACGCCCTGCTTGACCAGCCACTCCGCGATGTCGGTGGCGAGGGAGAAGCCCGCCGGGGCCAGCTCCTCCATGCGCTCCCGGTTGACGGTGAGCGTGGCCATCATGCCGGTGAAGGCCGGCAGCAGGACCTCCAGCTGGTCGCAGGAGTCGAAGACCGGCTCCTTGTCCTCCTGGAGGTCGCGGTTGTAGGCGAGCGGCAGCGCCTTGAGCGTGGCGAGGAGGCCCGTGAGGTTGCCGATCAGGCGGCCCGACTTGCCCCGGGCGAGCTCGGCGATGTCCGGGTTCTTCTTCTGCGGCATGATCGACGAGCCGGTGGAGAAGGCGTCGTGGAGGGTCACGAAGGAGAACTCCTTCGTGTTCCAGATGATGATCTCCTCGGCGATCCGCGACAGGTTGACGCCGATCATCGCGGTGATGAAGGCGAACTCGGCGACGAAGTCGCGGGAGGCCGTACCGTCGATCGAGTTGCCGACCGAGCCGCGCTCGAAGCCCAGGTCCCTGGCGACCGCCTCCGGATCCAGCCCGAGCGAGGAGCCGGCGAGGGCGCCGGAGCCGTACGGGGAGACCGCCGTGCGGGTGTCCCACTGCCGCAGCCGCTCGGCGTCCCGCGCGAGGGACTGCGCGTGGGCTAGCACGTGGTGCGCGAAGAGCACCGGCTGGGCGTGCTGGAGGTGCGTACGGCCGGGCATGGCGACGTCTGGGTGCGCCTCGGCGAGACCGACGAGGGCGTCCTGGAGGTCGGCGACGAGGCCGCCGATGATCCGGGCGTGGTCGCGCAGGTACATCCGGAAGAGGGTGGCGACCTGGTCGTTGCGGGACCGGCCGGCCCGCAGCTTGCCGCCGAGGTCCTGGCCGACGCGCTCCAGGAGCCCGCGCTCCAGGGCGGTGTGGACGTCCTCGTCCGCGATGGTGCCGACGAGGGTGCCGTCGGCGACGTCCGCCTCCAGCCGGTCGAGGCCCGCGAGCATGCGGGTCAGCTCGTCCTCGGTGAGGAGCCCGGCCTTGTGCAGCACGCGCGCGTGGGCACGGGAACCGGCGATGTCGTACGGCGCGAGGCGCCAGTCGAAGTGCACCGACGCGGACAGCTTCGCCAGGGCCTCGGCGGGCCCGTCGGCGAACCGTCCGCCCCAGAGCCGCACGTCACCGTTGTTGCTGCTCACAACTGCTCCTCAGTCTTCGCGACCATCGATATGCATGAGTATGCAGAACTCTGCATGATTCGTCAATCTGGCCGGGTCGGCTCCGCCCGCGGGCGGGATATTCGCAGGTGGACGGGGGCATCGGACCACTACAGTCCCGCGCATGACACCGCCCGAGCCCCTGCCGCCCCTGCTGCCGACCCGGCACCGCTCCCCCGGAGAACGACTGCTGCACGGCAAGGGCATCGCCGCGGCGGCGGACGGGGTCCGCGCCGAGGACTGGACGAGGCTCGACCTGAGCGCACACGTCGCCACCTGGTGGACGGGTTCCGCCCGGTCGAGCGGCCGCGTCCGGGTGGGCTTCCACTGGTTCGACAGCCGCGAGCTGGACGCCCACGGCGCACCCCCGCACTGGCACGAGGCGGGGCCGGACGGACGTCCGGCCGGGGTCGCCTGGTCCCGGCCGCCCACCGAGTCCGAGATCGCGCTGGCCCTCTGCCACGACGACCCGCGGCTCCGCGCGGCCGCGCTCCGGCTCTCCGCGGACGGGACACTGCCCGCCGCCGCCCTGCCGCTGGTGCTCCTCCGGTGCGCCGACACGGACGGGACCGTGCGCGGGCTCGCCCGCCCGGTCCTCGCCGGGATGCTCGACGCGGCCGGGGACGCGACCGTACGGGCCCTCGCCCCGCTCGCGCTGCTCCTGGACCTGCGGCGGCACGGCGGCTGGGCCCGGGAGGCCGTCCTCGCCCGGACCGGCGGCGTCCCGGCCGACGCGGTGGCCGAACTGCTGGCGAGCCGCCGGCCGGAATGCCGCACCGCCGGGGTGCGGGCCGCGGAGTCGGCGGGACTGCTGGACGCGGCCGGGGCCTACGCGATGGCGGAGTCGGAGGCCGACGTGGGCGTCGCCGGCCATGCGGCGCGCGCCGCGGCGCGCCTGACCCGCCGGGCCCTCGACGCGCCGGGCGGCCCCACCCGCGCGGCGGCGCTCGCCCCCTTCCACTCCTTGATGGCCGCCCGCCGGGACCCCGATCTCGGCCGGGCCGCCCTGACCGCCGCCCACGCGTCGGGGCTCCTGCGGGCCGAGGACCTGGCACGGCTGGCCGTCGGCCAGCCCGAACCGAGAACGCGCCGGCACGCCCTCGGCACACTGCTGGCCGAGCACGATCCGACCCCGTACCTCGACGCCCTGGCGGACGCCCGCGACGCCGCCGCCCGGAGGGCCGCCGTCGCCCGGCTGCGGTCCGCCGGCCGGGCCGGCGAACTCACCCGGCACCTCACGGACGCGAACGCCTCGGTGCGCGCCGTCGCGCGCCGCGAGCTGGAGGCCGACGGGGGCGACGCGCACCCGGTGTACCGCGCCCTGTGCGCGGACCCGGCGGCCGTCACCCCGGCCGCCGTCACGGGCCTCGCGGAGCGCCCGGGCCCCGGTGACCCGGCGCTGCTGCACGCCCTGACCCGCCATCCCCGCGGCCCGGTACGCGCCCGCGCGGTGGGCGCGCTGCGCATGCTCGGCGCCCTGCCCGGCGACGCGCCGGTCGCCTTCGCCGGCGACCCCGACCGGGCCGTGCGGCACACCGCCCTCCGGGCCGTACGCCGCCTCCCCGACGCCCTGCGCGCCTGCCTGGCCACCGCCCACGGGGATGTGCGGGCGGCGGCGCTCGACCTGCTGGCCTCCCGGCACGGGCTCGACTGGCGGGAGGCCGTCCCCTTCCTGGAGGACCCCGATCCGCGGGTGACGCGGGTGGCGCGGCGCGTGGTGGGGTGGAACGCCTCCGAGCTTCCGCTCCCCTTCGTGCTCGGCCTCGCGGCCCCCGGCAGTCCGCTCGCCCAGCGCGCGGTCGGGCTCGCCCTGGTCCGCCACCACGACGAGGCCGGGGCCCTGCTCGCCGCCCTCCGGCTGGCCGACGACACCGACCCCGCGCTGCGCGGGGAGGCGCGGCTCCGGGCCGTCCACGCCCTGCGGCGGCTGGACGAGGAGGTCGGCGGTCCGCACGGGGAGGAGATCCGGCGGCTCGTGGAACGCCATGCCTCCGCGCTGCCGCTCTGGTACGAGGAGATACGGCGGCGGAACCGGGCGGCGCGGCGGCGCTGAGGTCCGGCCACGGAGCGGAACGGCTTCGCGTCGGAGCCGCCGTTCGGAAAGAATCCCGACCATGGGAAAAACGTACGAGCGGATCGACGGGCGTCTCCGTGCCTTCATCGAGGCCCAGCCGGTGTACTTCACCGCGACCGCCCCCCTCTCCGGGGACGGCCATGTCAACCTCTCCCCCAAGGGCCGCCGCGGCACCCTCGTGGTGCTCGACGAACTGACGCTCGCCTACGTCGACTTCGGGGGCAGCAGCGCGGAGACGGTCGCGCACCTGCGGGAGCCGGGCAACGGGCGGATCACCCTGATGTGGACGGCGTTCTCGGGGCCGCCGACCGTCGTGCGGGTGCACGGGACCGGGGAGGCGGTGTTCCGTGACGACCCGCGCTGGGCGGAGCTGTTCGCGCGGTTCCCCGCGGAGGCGGTCGAGGGCCAGGGCAGCGCACGGGCGATCGTCCTCGTGCACGCGCGGCGGATCAGCGACGCGTGCGGGTTCGCGGTCCCGCTGATGGAGTACCAGGAGGACCGGGGGATGCACGCCGAGTACTTCAACCGGAAGACCGACGAGGAGTTCAACGCGTACTGCGAGCGCAAGGACCACATCGGCACCAGCCTCGACGGCCTCCCGGCCCTGCCGCTCCCGCTGCCGCCGCAGCCGCACACCGCCGGTTAGCCGCGCCCCGCGGGCGCGGGGCGGGGGGCGCGGCTAGGCCGTCTCTTTCGGATCTTGCCGGTCAAGCCCGCGTCGTCCGGTGCCGTGCATCGCAAGGCGGAGAGGTACCCGTGTACTGGGCGTACCCGGGTGCCTCGACAACGCGGCGAGGTGCGGTGCCGGGCGGCGCGGGTCAGGCAAGATCCGAAAGAGACGGCCTAGTGTCGCGGCCATGCGCACCGGACTCCCCCGCACCCTGGCCGTCCTCGCGGTCGCCCTGCTGTCGCTCGGCGCGGGGCCCGCACCCGTGCCGCTGCCCGCCCGCATGGCGGACACCGGCGGCGGCTCCCAGCTGATCACCGCGGAGGCCGCCGGGACCGGTTCCACCACGGGCACCCTGACCTGGTGGGACCGGCGCGGTGGCCGGTGGGTGAAGGCGGGGTCGGCGCCCGCCCGGTTCGGCGCGAAGGGGCTGGTCGAGGGGACGCGGCGGCGGCAGGGCACGAACACCACCCCCACCGGGCTCTACCGGCTGCCGTACGCCTTCGGGATCGAGGCCGCGCCGCCGGGGACCTCGTACCGCTACGCGCGCGTGACGCAGCGCTCCTGGTGGTGCCAGGACGGCGACTCGCGCGCGTACAACCGCTGGGTCGAGGGGCTGCCGCGGGACTGCCGGGCCGCCGAGGCCGAGCACCTGGTCACCTACCGGCGGCCGTACGCGCACGGGCTCGTCATCGGCTTCAACTACGACCGGCCGGTGCGCGGGCGCGGTGCCGGGATCTTCCTGCACGTCAACGGGAAGGGGGCGACGGCCGGTTGCGTCTCCGTGCCGGCGGAGGCGATGCGTGCGGTGCTCGCCTGGGCCGATCCCGCGCGCCGGCCGCACATCGCCGTCGGAACGCGCGGCGGTCCGACGGCGATCACGCGCTACTGAGGCCGGGCTACTGCTGCGCGAGCTTCAGCAGGTGGTCGGCGAGCGCCTGGCCGCCCGCCGGGTCGCGGCTGATGAGCAGCAGGGTGTCGTCCCCCGCGATCGTGCCGAGGATCGCGTGGAGTTCGGCCTGGTCGATGGCCGACGCGAGGAACTGGGCGGCGCCCGGCGGGGTCCGCAGGACCACGAGGTTCGCGGACGCCTCGGCGGAGATCAGCAGTTCGCCGGAGAGGCGCCGCATGCGCTCCTCCTTCGCGGACTCGCCGAGCGGGGCCTGCGGGGTGCGGAAGCCCCCCTCGCTCGGCACCGCGTAGATCAGCTCGCCGCCGGTGTTGCGGATCTTGACCGCGCCCAGCTCGTCGAGGTCGCGGGAGAGCGTCGCCTGGGTGACGCTCAGCCCGTCGTCCGCGAGGAGCTTGGCGAGCTGGCTCTGCGAGCGCACCGGCTGCCGGTTGAGGATGTCGACGATCCTGCGGTGGCGTGCGGTGCGGGTCTGCGGAACGGACGGCCCGCCGTGCTCATTTTCCTGCGCGTCGGTCATCGTCGTCTCATTCTCCGGTTCGTCCTTGCCCGTTCACCACGTCGAGGACTCCGGGCAGGGCCTGGAGGAAGGCGTCCGCCTCGGCGTCGGTGAGGAGCAGCGAAGGCATGATCCGTACGACATCGGGGGCGGGCGCGTTCACCAGGAGGCCGGCGTCCTGAGCCGCCTGCTGCACCTGGGGTGCGAGGGACTCCGTGAGCACGATACCCAGCAGGAGGCCCGCACCACGGACGTGGGAGACCAGCGGGTGGCCGAGACCCTCGATTCCCTGCCGCAGCCGCTCGCCGACCGCCTTCACGTGGTCGAGGGCCGCGTCGGCGCCGAGGGTGTCGAGAACGGCGATCCCGGCGGCGCAGGCGACCGGGTTCCCGCCGAAGGTGGTGCCGTGGTGGCCGGGTCCGAAGAGGTCGGCCGCGGGGCCGAAGGCGACGGTGGCGCCGATCGGGAGGCCGCCGCCGAGTCCCTTGGCGAGGGTCACGACGTCGGGGTCGGCGCCCTCGTGCGCCTGGTACTCGAACCAGTGGCCGCAGCGGCCGATGCCGGTCTGCACCTCGTCGAGGACGAGGAGGGTGCCGGTGGCGCGGGTGATCTCCCGGGCCGCCTTGAGGTAGCCGGGGGGCGGGACGACGACGCCGTTCTCGCCCTGGATCGGCTCGATGACCACGAGGGCGGTGTCCTCGGTGACGGCGGCGCGGAGCGCCTCCGCGTCCCCGTAGGGCACATGGGTCACGTCGCCGGGGAGCGGCAGGAACGGGGTCTGCTTGGCCGGCTGCCCGGTGAGCGCGAGGGAGCCCATGGTGCGGCCGTGGAATCCGCCCCGGGTGGCGACCATGTGGGAGCGGCCGGTGAGCCGGCCGATCTTGAAGGCGCCTTCGACGGCCTCGGCGCCGGAGTTGCAGAAGAAGACCTTGCCGGGCCTGCCGAAGAGGGCGAGGAGCCGCTCGGCGAGGGCGACGGGCGGCTCGGCGACGAACAGGTTGGAGACGTGGCCGAGGGTGCCGATCTGCCGGGTGACGGCCTCGACGACGGCCGGGTGGCCATGGCCGAGGGCGTTCACGGCGATGCCGCCGACGAAGTCCAGGTACGTGTTGCCGTCGGCGTCCCAGACCCGGGCGCCCTCGCCGCGGACGAGGGGCAGCCGGGGGGTGCCGTAGTTGTTCATGAGCGAGTCCTGCCACCGTGCGGTGAGCTGCTCGTTCCCGGTCTGCGTGGTGCCGCTCATCAGTCCCCCTGTCCGTCCGGCACGACCATCGTGCCGATGCCCTCGTCGGTGAAGATCTCCAGCAGGATGGAGTGCGGGACCCGGCCGTCGATCACGCGGGCCGTGGTGACCCCGTTCCGTACGGCGTGCAGGCAGCCCTCCATCTTGGGGACCATGCCGCTGGAGAGCTCGGGCAGCAGCTTCTCCAGCTGGCTCGCGGTGAGCCTGCTGATGACCTCGTCGCTGTGCGGCCAGTCCTCGTAGAGGCCTTCGACGTCGGTGAGGACCATCAGGGTCTCGGCGCCCAGCGCCGCAGCGAGTGCCGCAGCCGCCGTATCAGCATTGACGTTGTAGACATGTCCGTCGTCCTGGGAGCGGGCGATGGAGGAGATGACCGGGATCCGGCCGTCCTCCAGGAGGGCCTGGATCGCGCCGGTGTCGATGGCGGTGATCTCGCCGACGCGTCCGATGTCGATGTGCTCGCCGGCCACGAAGGGGCGGTGCCGGGTGGCGGTGATGGTGTGGGCGTCCTCGCCGGTGAGGCCGACGGCGAGCGGGCCGTGCTGGTTGAGCAGCCCGACGAGTTCGCGCTGGACCTGTCCGGCGAGGACCATCCGCACGACGTCCATGGCGTCCTCGGTGGTGACCCGGAGGCCGGCCTTGAACTCGCTGACGATGCCGTGCCGGTCGAGGGCGGCGCTGATCTGGGGGCCGCCGCCGTGCACGACGACGGGCTTGAGGCCGGCCTGGCGCAGGAAGACGACGTCCTGGGCGAAGGCGGCCTTGAGGTCCTCGTCGATCATGGCGTTGCCGCCGAACTTGATGACGACCGTCTTGCCGTTGTGCCGGGTGAGCCAGGGCAGGGCCTCGATGAGGGTCTGCGCCTTGGGGAGCGCGGTGTGCTTCCGGGTCGTGCTCTCGGGGTTCCTGGGGTCGCTCATGACGAGTACGCGCTGTTCTCGTGGACGTAGTCGGCGGTGAGGTCGTTCGCCCAGATGACGGCGGACTCGTCGCCGGCGGCGAGGTCGGCGGTGATGGTGACCTCCCGGTAGCGCATGTCGACGAGGTCGCGGTCCTCGCCGACGGAGCCGTTCTTGCAGACCCAGACGCCGTTGATGGCGACGTTCAGCCGGTCGGGCTCGAAGGCGGCCCGGGTGGTGCCGATGGCGGAGAGCACCCGGCCCCAGTTGGGGTCCTCGCCGTGGATGGCGCACTTGAGGAGGTTGTTGCGGGCGATGGACCGGCCCACCTCGACGGCGTCGTCCTCGGTGGCGGCGTTGACCACCTCGATGCGGATGTCCTTGCTGGCGCCCTCGGCGTCGCCGATGAGCTGGCGGGCGAGGTCGTCGCAGACCTCCCGCACGGCCGCGGTGAACGCGTCCTGCTCGGGCGTCACGCCGGAGGAGCCGGAGGCGAGGAGGAGGACGGTGTCGTTGGTGGACATGCAGCCGTCGGAGTCGACCCGGTCGAAGGTGACGCGGGTGGCGCCCCGCAGGGCGCCGTCCAGGCCCGCGCTGTCGACGTCGGCGTCCGTGGTGAGCACGACGAGCATGGTGGCGAGGCCCGGGGCGAGCATGCCCGCGCCCTTGGCCATGCCGCCGACGGTCCAGCCGCCGGCGGTCACCACGGCGGTCTTGTGGACGGTGTCGGTGGTCTTGATGGCGATGGCGGCCTTCTCGCCGCCGTGCTCGGACAGTTCGGCGGCGGCCTTCTCGACGCCGGGGAGGAGCTTGTCCATGGGGAGCAGGAGGCCGATGAGCCCGGTGGAGGCCACGGCCACCTCGCCCGCTCCGACCTCGGCGCCGCCGGCGCTGAGGACCTCGGCGACCTTCTCGGCGGTGGCGTGGGTGTCCTGGAAGCCCTGGGGGCCGGTGCAGGCGTTGGCTCCGCCGGAGTTGAGGACGACGGCGGTGAGCTCGCCGTCGGCGAGGACCTGCTGGGACCAGACGACCGGGGCGGCCTTGACGCGGTTGGAGGTGAAGACTCCCGCGGCGGCGCGGCGGGGCCCGGTGTTGACCACGAGGGCCAGGTCCGGGTTGCCGTTCGCCTTGATTCCGGCGGCGATGCCCGCTGCCGTGAACCCCTTCGCTGCGGTGACACTCACTGTGCTTCTCCGTTCGCTTCTCCGCCGGCGCCGGGGGTACCGCCCGCCGGAGGCGGGAGGAGCGGCGGTGCGGGCTTCTTCGTCGTCTGCGGACCGGTGGCTGCGCGCGCGTCGCTCACGGCGCCACGCCGATCGTGGAAAGTCCGGTGCTCTCGGGGAGGCCGAGGGCGATGTTCATGCTCTGCACCGCGCCGCCGGCGGTGCCCTTGGTGAGGTTGTCGATGGCGCTGATCGCGATGATCCGGTTCGCCGCGGCGTCGTACGCGACCTGTACCTGGACGGCGTTGGAGCCGTAGACGGAGGCGGTCGCCGGCCACTGCCCCTCGGGGAGCAGGTGGACGAACGGCTCGTCGGCGTAGGCCTTCTCGTACGCGGCCCGCACGGTCTCGGCGGTGACGCCGGGCTTCGCGGCGGCGGTGCAGGTGGCGAGGATGCCGCGGGGCATCGGCGCGAGGGTCGGCGTGAAGGAGACGGTGACCCGCTCCCCGGCCGGTCCGCTGAGGTTCTGGATCATCTCGGGGGTGTGCCGGTGGCCGCCGCCGACGCCGTAGGGCGACATGCTGCCCATGACCTCGCTGCCGAGCAGGTGCGGCTTGGCCGCCTTGCCGGCGCCCGAGGTGCCGGAGGCGGCGACGATCACGGCCTCGGGCCGGGCGAGTCCGTGCTCGTACGCGGGGAAGAGGGCGAGGGAGACGGCCGTCGGGTAGCACCCCGGCACCGCGACCCGCTTGGAGCCCTGGAGCGCGGCGCGGGCGCCGGGCAGTTCGGGGAGGCCGTAGGGCCAGGTGCCGGCGTGCGGGGAGCCGTAGTAGGCCTCCCAGTCGCCGGGCTCCTTGAGCCGGAAGTCGGCGCCCATGTCGACGACGAGGACGTCCGGGCCGAGCTGTTCGGCGACGGCGGCGGACTGGCCGTGCGGGAGGGCGAGGAAGACCACGTCGTGCGGCCGGTCCCGCCCGGCGAGCTCCTCGGCGGTGGTGGGCACGAGGACGCGGTCGGCGAGCGGCAGCAGGTGGGGCTGGAGGGCCCCGAGCCGCTGGCCGGCGTTGGAGTGGCCGGTCAGGGCGCCGATCTCCACGTGGGGGTGGGCGAGGAGGAGACGCAGGAGCTCTCCGCCCGCGTATCCGCTCGCACCCGCCACTGCTACTCGTACCGTCATCGAAACCCTCCTCATGGATGGCATGACTATACGTGGCGCCGCAGTTTTATGCAACGACGTACGGGCAGGCGGGCGGGTCGCCCGGTTCCAGCCCCGGGCGACGAACCCCGGGGGCCACCCGGACGCGCCTCACCCCCCTCCCCCCGCACGCCGACCCACCCCTCACGAGGACCCCGATCGAGCGGCTCCCCGCCGCCCGGCGAGGCCCCCTTTGCATGACCATGCGAGATGATGCATACTCTTCCCATGTCCAAGGTCCTCACCTCCCTGCCCGCCGGCGAGCGCGTCGGCATCGCCTTCTCCGGCGGCCTCGACACCTCCGTCGCGGTCGCATGGATGCGCGACAAGGGCGCCATCCCCTGCACCTACACCGCCGACATCGGTCAGTACGACGAGCCCGACATCGCCTCGGTGCCCGGCCGTGCCAAGACCTACGGTGCCGAGATCGCGCGCCTGGTCGACTGCCGCGCCGCGCTGGTCGAGGAGGGGCTCGCCGCACTCACCTGCGGGGCGTTCCACATCCGCTCCGGCGGCCGCGCGTACTTCAACACCACGCCGCTCGGCCGCGCCGTCACCGGCACCCTCCTCGTGCGGGCGATGCTCGAGGACGACGTCCAGATCTGGGGCGACGGCTCGACCTTCAAGGGCAACGACATCGAGCGGTTCTACCGCTACGGTCTGCTCGCCAACCCGCACCTGCGGATCTACAAGCCCTGGCTGGACGCGGACTTCGTGACGGAGCTCGGCGGCCGCAAGGAGATGTCGGAGTGGCTCGTCGCCCACGGCCTCCCCTACCGCGACAGCACGGAGAAGGCGTACTCCACCGACGCCAACATCTGGGGCGCCACCCACGAGGCCAAGACGCTGGAGCACCTCGACACCGGCGTGGAGACCGTGGAGCCCATCATGGGCGTCCGCTTCTGGGACCCGTCGGTCGAGATCGACACCGAGGACGTCACGATCGGCTTCGCCCAGGGCCGGCCGGTGTCCATCAACGGCAAGGAGTTCGCCTCCGCCGTCGACCTCGTCATGGAGGCCAACGCCATCGGCGGCCGCCACGGCATGGGCATGTCCGACCAGATCGAGAACCGGATCATCGAGGCCAAGAGCCGGGGCATCTACGAGGCGCCCGGCATGGCCCTGCTGCACGCGGCCTACGAGCGGCTGGTCAACGCCATCCACAACGAGGACACCCTCGCGCAGTACCACAACGAGGGCCGCCGCCTCGGCCGGCTCATGTACGAGGGCCGGTGGCTGGACCCGCAGGCCCTGATGGTGCGCGAGTCGCTCCAGCGCTGGGTCGGCACGGCCGTCACAGGCGAGGTGACCCTGCGGCTGCGGCGCGGCGAGGACTACTCGATCCTCGACACCACGGGCCCGGCGTTCAGCTACCACCCGGACAAGCTCTCCATGGAGCGGACCGAGGACTCGGCCTTCGGGCCGGTGGACCGGATCGGCCAGCTCACCATGCGGAACCTCGACATCGCCGACTCGCGGGCCAAGCTGGAGCAGTACGCGGGCCTCGGCCTGCTCGGCACCGACAGCCCCGCCGTCGGCGCCGCCCAGGCGGCAGCGACCGGGCTCATCGGCACCCTCACCGAGCTCCCCGAGGGCGGCGCCGAGGCCATCGCGTCCCGCGGCGAGGCCGCCGACGAGGACGAGATGCTGGACCGTGCCGCGATGGAGTTCGGCACCGACTGACCCCCTCCGGTCGGGCACCGCGCGCTCGACTCCCCCGTCGCGCACCCGTGCCCGACACCCCCGGCAGGCCGGCTCGACGACCCCCGCGTCGAGCCGGCCTTCGCCGTCCTCCCGCCCGGAGGGCGGCCCCGGACGGAAACTCCGGCGCGCCCGGACGCCCGCTCCGCTAGCCTCGGCAGCATGTCCACGCCCCGAATCTCCTAGCTGAGGACCCGCACCCACGCCACCCGTGTGTCCTCAAGCCCTTTCGGAGCGTTACCCCATGATCACCGTTCGTGGTGCCGACGTGCGCGTCGGCGCCCGGCTCCTGCTGTCCGGCGTCTCCTGCCACGTCGCCCCCGGCGACCGGATCGGCCTCGTCGGCCGCAACGGCGCCGGCAAGACCACCTTCCTCGACACCCTGGCCGGGCTGCGTCCGCCCGCCGCCGGCACCGTCACCCGTACCGGCTCCGTCGGGCACCTCGCCCAGGACTCGCGGGCCGCCGACCCCACCGTGACCGTCACCGACCGGATCCTCTCCGCGCGCGGGCTCGACGGGGCGGTGCGGCGGCTGGAGGAGGCCGCCCGCCGGCTCGGCGAGAACGCCGACGCGCGGACGCTCGCCGCGTACGACCGGGCCGAGGCCGCCTTCGAGGCGGGCGGCGGCTACGCGGCCGAGGCGGAGGCCGCCAGGGTCGCCGCCGGCCTCGGCCTGCCCGCCGAGGCCATGGACCGGCCCGTCGGCCGGCTGTCCGGCGGCCAGAAGCGCCGGGTCGAGCTGGCCAGGATCCTCTTCGCCGGTCACGGCCGGGACGACACCCTGCTGCTCGACGAGCCGACCAACCACCTGGACGCCGACTCGATCGGCTGGCTTCGCGGCCATCTCGCCGCCCACCGGGGCGGCCTGGTCCTGATCAGCCATGACGTGCGGCTCCTCGCCGACACCGTCAACCGGGTCTTCCACCTCGACCCGGGGCGCGCCGCGCTCGACGTCCACCACACCGGCTGGGAGGCGTACCTCGCCCAGCGGGAGACCGACGAGCGACGCCGGGTGCGGGAGCGCGCCAACGCCGAGCGCAAGGCGGCGGCGCTGCACGCGCAGGCGGACCGCATGAAGTCCCGGGTGGCGACGGCGACGACGGCCCGCAGCATGGCGCGCCGGGCCGACCGGATGCTCGCCGGGCTCGACCCGGCACGGCAGGCCGAACGGGTCGCCCGGATCCGGCTGCCGGAGCCCGCGCCCTGCGGCCGGATGCCGCTCGGCGCGGTCGCGCTCTCCAAGGCGTACGGGACACGCCCGGTGCTCGACGGGGTGGACCTCGCGGTGGACCGGGGCAGCAGGCTCGTCGTCCTCGGGCTCAACGGGGCGGGCAAGACGACCCTGCTGCGGATGCTCGCCGGCCGGGAGGCGCCCGACAGCGGGCGGGTCGTGCGCGGGCCGGGGCTGCGGCTCGGCTACTTCGCGCAGGAGCACGACACGCTGGACCCGGCCCGTACGGTCCGCGAGAACCTGGCCGACGCGGCTCCGCGACTGACGGACGGTGAGGTACGGGCGGTCCTGGGCGCGTTCCTGTTCCGGGGCGACGACGCGGAGAAGCCCGCGGGGGTGCTCTCCGGCGGCGAGAAGACCCGGCTCGCCCTGGCCGCGCTCGTCCACTCGGGCGCCAACGTCCTGCTCCTCGACGAGCCCACCAACAACCTGGATCCCGCCTCCCGCAACGAGGTCCTGGCCGCCGTGGGCACCTACCCGGGCGCGATCGTGATGGTCACGCACGACGAGCAGGCGCTCGACGCCCTGCGCCCCGAACGGGTCCTGCTGCTGCCGGACGCGGACGAGGACCTGTGGAGCGAGGAGTACCGGGGGCTGGTGGGCCTGGCATGACGGACTCCCCGGGGAGACCCGCCCGGCCCGGCCTCACCCAGGGGATGTCCTGGCGGTCGGGCCGGGCTCGCGGGGTCCGGCCCTCATGACGAAGGGGCGCGGCCGGAAGGCCGCGCCCCTGTCGACGTCATGACAGAACCTTCCTAGGCCTGCCGTACCGCGCGCAGGACCACGAACTTGGCGTCGCTCGCGACCAGTTCGCTGTTGCCGAAGATCCGGCGGAGGGTGACGTGGTAGCCGAGGTGGCGGTTGCCGATGACCCAGAGTTCGCCGCCCGGTCGCAGCGCGCGCCGCGCGTCGGAGAACATCCGGCGGGCCGTGCGGTCGGTGGTGGCCTGGTGACTGTGGAACGGGGGGTTGTTGAGGACGAGGTCCACCGAGCCGTCGGGGACGTCGGCGAGGCCGTCGCCGACGAGGAACTCAGCCTTGCGCCCCTCGCCCACGTGCGTGCGGAAGTTCTCCTCTGCCGAGGCGACCGCCTGGTACGACTCGTCGGTGAAGACCAGTTCGGCCTGCGGCTCGTGCAGCGCGATGGCGAGGCCGACCACGCCGTTGCCGCAGCCGAGGTCGGCGACCCGGACGCGGCCGATGCCGCCGGGCAGGTTCGCGAGGAGGAAGCGGGTGCCGATGTCGAGGCGGTCGGCGCAGAAGACCCCGGCCTGGTTGGTGACGGTCAGACCGGGCAGACCGGGGGCCGGGGTGTCGGCCGGCAGGTCGTAGCGGTGCGGCCAGGGGTTCGGGCGCGGGGTGAGCGACGGGTCGGGCGTGGTGTGGATCAGCCGCGCCTTCTTCACCGCGAGCGAGGTGCGGGTGGGCCCGAGGATCCGCTCGAAGAGCCGGAGGGTGGAGGTGTGGATCTCCTTGACCATGCCGGTGCCGAGGATCACGGTGCCCTCGTGCACGGCCGGCGCGAGCCGGTGCAGCTGGTCCTCCAGGAGCGCGAGGCTCTTGGGGACGCGGACGAGGAGGACGTCGATCCGCTCGGGCGGCGGGTCCTGGGTGGTGAGAAGCCGGACGGAGTCCCGGGCTGCTCCGGCGCGCGCGAGGTTGGTCCGGGTGGCCCGCCGTCCGAGGTACGAGTCGGAGATCTGGACGAGCTCTCCGGGGCCGGCGGCCTGGAGGGCGGTGACGAGGGCTCCCCAGCGGTCGCCGAGGACGGCGACGGTGCCGGACAGGTCGGTGCCCTCCTCGGCCAGTCTGGCCAGGAGGTACTCGTCGGACGCGTCCCAGGCGCGCAACTGGTCGCGCGGGTCCTCGGGATGGCGGGTCAGCGTGAAGGCGCCCCATGACGTGGTCAAACGGTTCATCGTGCTCTCAGGCTAGCCGGTCGTGGCCGGTCCCTCCCGCCGCCACGTGCCGACCGGCCGTCTCAGCGGAGGGCGGCGTCGAGCTGGAGGTGCCAGAGACCGGGGCGGCCGGTGAGGGTGACGGTGGAGAGCGGGCGGACGTCGACGTTCCAGTACGTGGCCGGCGGCGCCTTCAGGGCGTACACGAGGGCGGCCCGGACCACGGAGGGTTCTGCGACGGCGACGATCTCGACGTCGTCGGCGGGGCGGGTGTCGAGCCAGTTCCCTATCCGGGTGATGAAGGCGAGGAGGGGTTCGCCGCCGTGGGGGGCGGTGCGGGCGTCGGCGAGCCAGGCGTCGACGGCCTCCGGTTCGAGGGCGGCGACCTCGGCGAGGGTCAGGCCGCGCCAGCGGCCCATGTCGCAGTCGCGGAGCGCGGGCTGGGCCAGGGGGGCGTAGCCGAGGGCGGTTCCGGTGGCGCGGCTGCGCGGGGTCGGGGAGCAGTAGCGCAGTTCGGCCGCGCCGAGGGGGATGAGGGCGGGCGCGGCCTGCTGCACGTCGTACCAGCCGGCCTCGTCGAGCGGCCGGTCGTCCTCGAAGCGCTCGGCGAGCAGGGAGGAGCTGCGTGCCGCCGTGACGAGCGTCACCCTGAGACCCATGGCCGCGATCGTGGGGCCGGAGGCTCCGCAGGTCAAGGGGTCATTCGCCGGGGCCGGAGGGGCTCCGGCTCACTGCTGCCCGAGAGCCATCCACTTGTCCGGATTCTGGAGTGGCGCGAAACCGACCTTCTCGTACACGCCGTGCGCGTCGGCCGTGGCGAGCATGATCCGGCGCAGTCCGCAGGGCGCGAGGTGGTCGCGGACGGCGGCGACGAGGGCCGTGCCGAGGCCGGTGCCGCGGGCCGGGCGGTCGACGTAGACGTCGCAGAGCCAGGCGAAGGTGGCGTAGTCGGTGACGACGCGCGCGTAGGCGGCCATCTCGCCGGTCTCGCGGTGGTAGGCGCCGAGGTTGAGCGAGCCCGCGATGGCCCGGTCCTGCTTATCCCGAGGTCGGCCGTGGGCCCAGTACGAGTCGGTGGACAGCCAGTGGTGGACCCGGGCGGCGTCGATCCGGGCGGCGTCGGCTGAGATCTCGTACGCCCCGTGCATGACGGGGGTGTCCGTGGCGGCGCTGTCGCTCATGCGCGAAGCGTTCCAGTGACTCCGGGGTTTGTCAGGTGAATTTGCCCGGCCCGCGGTGCGGCGGAGGCCCGGCGGGCGGCGGCGGATGCGCCGCCCGCCGGGCCGTCGGCGCTCAGGCGGTGAGCTCGTCGAGGGCCGTGCGCAGGCGGCGCACGCCCTCCGCGATCTCCGTGGGGCCGGCGACACCCGCGAAACTCAGCCGGATGTGGCCGGCGGGGGGTTCGGCGCAGAAGTACGGGCGACCGGGGGCCGCGGCGACCCCGGCCCGCAGGGCCGCGGCGTGCAGCCCCGCCTCCGGGACGCCGTCGGGGAGCCGGAGCCAGAGGTGGAAACCGCCGTACGGGACGTGCGGCAGGCCGAACGCGGGCAGCCGGTGCGCGAGGGCGGCGGTCAGCAGGTC
The DNA here is from genome assembly GCF_043081085.1 of Streptomyces sp. NPDC014891. Taxonomy (NCBI): domain Bacteria; kingdom Bacillati; phylum Actinomycetota; class Actinomycetes; order Kitasatosporales; family Streptomycetaceae; genus Streptomyces; species Streptomyces sp. NPDC014891. Next base: position 213,029 of record NZ_JBIBWF010000006.1, read on the forward strand.
CCGCCGGCTCCTCAGTTCCCGTGCGACGCCCCGCAGGTGCCGGTGCCAGGCCGGCGAGCCGACGAGTTCGAGCGCGGCCTCCTGGAGCGGGCGGGGTACGAAGAAGCTGTCGACGACCTGGATCGCGCGGAGCCGCTCCAGGACGGGGCCGCGGGCGGCGAGGGCGCCGACGCGCAGGCTGGGCGAAGTGGCCTTGGTGAGGGAGCAGACGTGCACGACGACGCCGTCGGGGTCGTCGGCGGCGAGCGGTGCGGGGAGGGGCGGCGCGCCCTCGTGGACGAGCCGGCGGGCGAAGTCGTCCTCGACGACGAAGGCGCCGGCGGCGCGGGCGATGCGGAGCACCTCGCGGCGCCGCTCGGGCCCCAGGACCGCCCCTGTGGGGTTCTGGAAGAGCGGCTGGCAGACGAAGACGCGGGCGCCGGTGGCCCGGAACGCGGCGTCGAGCAGCTCGGGGCGGACGCCGTCGGCGTCGACCGGGACGGGGACGGGGCGCAGTCCGGCGGCGCGGGCCACGGCGAGCATGCCCGGGTAGGTCGGCGACTCGACGAGGACGGGCGTGCCGGGCGGGGCGAGGGCGCGCAGGGCCGTGGTGATGGCGGACTGGCCGCCGGCGGTGACGAGCAGGTCGGCGGCGGTGACGCCGCCGCCGATCTCGCGGGCGAACCAGTCGCGCAGCTCGGGCAGGCCGTCGGTGGGCGGTCTGCCCCAGGCTCCGGGGCGGCGTCCGGCGCGGGCGAGCGCCCCGGCGAGGGCCTGTTCCGGCTGGAGGGAGGGGTGGAGGTAGCCGCCGTTGAACTCGATCACGCCGGGCGGCGGGGCGGCCAGGGTGACGAGGACGCCGGAGGCGTCGACGGCGCGGGGGACGAGCTCGGTGGCGGTGTCGGCGCTGAGGGCGACCTCCTGCCAGGAGGTGTCGCCGGTGACGGGCGCGGCGGTGCGGGGCTCGGCGCGGAAGGCGCCGGCGCCGGGGCGGGTGACGACCAGCCCCTCGGCGGCGAGCTGGGCGAGCGCCCGGGTCACGGTCACCGGGGAGACCCGGTAGCGCTCGACGAGGGCACGACTCGACGGCAGCTTTCCACCAGGAGAGTAGCGGTCGAGCTCGGCTTTCAGGGACTGCGCCAGTTCCGCGACGCTGCTACGCTCACTCATGAGAGCACAGAATAGCGCTACTGCCTCCAGGACGATAGCGGTTACCACGACGGACGGACCCGCCGACGGTCACTCCGCGGGCCACGGGGACTCCGCGGGAGACGCGGCCGCCCGTCCGGGGGGCTCCGCCGCCGTCGCGAACGGCACCTCGGCGGCCGGCGGCACGGGAGGCACCGTGGTGGCGGGCAGCGCCGGCCGCGGCGCGGCGCCCCGGACACCCGGCGGCGCGGGCACCGGCACCGCCGACCCGCTCCCCCGCGGCACCCTGCTCGCCGCCCTCGGCGTGGTCGCCTTCTCGCTCACCTTCCCGTCGACCGCCTGGGGCCTGGAGAGCTTCGGACCCTGGTCGCTCGTGGCCGTGCGCTCCACCCTCGCCGCCCTCGTCGCGGGCGGGTTCCTCCTCGCCGGCCGGGTACCGCTGCCGGACCGGCGCCACTGGGCGGGCCTCGCCGTGGTCGCCGCCGGTGTCGTCGTCGGCTTCCCGCTCCTGACGACCCTGGCCCTGCAGACCTCGACCACCTCGCACGCCGCCGTGGTCGTCGGCCTGCTGCCGCTCACCACGGCCGCGTTCGCCGCGCTGCGCACCGGGCGCCGGCCGTCCCGGACCTTCTGGGGCGCGGCCGTGGCGGGCGCGGTCGTGGTGCTCGCCTTCACGGTCCAGCAGAGCGGCGGCGCGGTGTCCCGGGGCGACCTGTACCTGTTCGGCGCGCTGCTCGTCTGCGCGGCCGGCTACACCGAGGGCGGGCGCCTCGCGCGGCTCATGCCGGGCTGGCACGTCATCGGCTGGGCCCTGATCCTCTGCCTCCCGCCGATGGCCGCCGGCTCGGTCGTGGCCCTCTCCCTGGAACCCGTCCACCTGAACGCCCACGGCGTCATCGGCCTGGCCTGGGTGGCGATCGGCTCCACCTTCTTCGGCCTGTACGTCTGGTACCGGGGCATGGCCTCGATCGGCATCCCCAGGGCGAGCCAGCTCCAGCTCGCGCAGCCGCTGCTCACCCTGGTCTGGTCGGTCGCGCTGCTCGGCGAGACCCTGCCCCTCGCCGCGCCGCTCGCGGCGGTGGCCGTGCTGGTCTGCATCGCGGTGACCCAGCGGTCGAGGAGCTGACGCCGCCGGCCCGGCGGATCGGGGCGATCCGCGACACAATGGCAGGCATACGCACGGAACAGCACAGGCCCGGTCTCGAGGAGGTCATCCCCGATGCAGGCGAACGTGGGCGACACACTGCTGGTGCACGGCCGGACCGTCGGTCACCACGACCGTACGGCCGAGATCCTTCAGGTACTGGGAGAGAACGGCACGCCCCCGTACCGCGTGAAGTTCGACGACGACGGCCACGAGGCCCTGATGTCCCCGGGTCCCGACACCGTCGTACGCCACCACCCCGAGGAGGGCGCGGGCTGAGTCCGGACCGGCCCCCGCCCCTGCTCCGGGACCCGGCCGGGCGGACGTCCGCCACGACGGCGGACCTCTCCCCGACCGGGTCCCGCCCCTCTGCTCGTCGTGAGGATCTCCTCACGTCGCCTCTTCGCGCGTCGTGGGGAGATCCTCACGTCGAGCCCTCGGTCGACACGGCTCGGGCCGCCCCGCCGCCCGCCCCCGCCCCGCCCCCGCCGCGAGGCCTCTTCTGCCGATAGGCCGCACTTGTACCCCCCGCATGTCGGATACGTCACACCCACCGGGACAGCCTGCCCGCCCCGGGCGATCGATCATCGGTTAATGAGCGGTAACGTCGTGGGGTCGAGGCGGACGCACCGGAATCGCACGGGCCCCCGCCGCCAGAGAAGAGCGAAAGGCACGAGGTGACGGACTCCATGGCCGACATTGAGCGCGTCGGAGTGGTGGGCTGCGGCCAGATGGGCGCGGGCATCGCAGAGGTGTGTGCCCGGAGCGGCCTTGAGGTGAAGGTCGCCGAGACCACCGGCGAGGCGCTGGAGATCGGCCGCACACGGCTCTACAACTCGCTGGCCAAGGCCGCCGAACGCGGCAAGATCAGCGAGGAGGAGCGGGACGCGACGCTCGCCCGCCTCAGCTTCACCACCGACCTGGGCGAGTTCGCCGACCGCGACCTCGTCATCGAGGCGGTCGTGGAGAACGAGCAGGTCAAGACCGAGATCTTCCAGGTCCTCGACCAGGTGATGACCCGGCCGGACGCCATCCTGGCCTCGAACACCTCGTCCATCCCGCTGGTCAAGCTGGCCGTGGCGACCTCCCGCCCCGACCAGGTCATCGGCATCCACTTCTTCAACCCGGCCCCGGTGCAGAAGCTCGTCGAGCTGATCCCGGCCCTCACCACCTCCGAGGGCACCATCAGCCGGGCCCAGGCCTTCGCGGAGAAGACCCTCGGCAAGCACGCGATCCGCGCCCAGGACCGCTCCGGCTTCGTGGTCAACGCGCTCCTCGTGCCGTACCTGCTCTCCGCGATCCGGATGTTCGAGTCGGGCATCGCCAGCCGCGACGACATCGACAACGGCATGGAGTTCGGCTGCGCCCACCCGATGGGCCCGCTGAAGCTCTCGGACCTGATCGGCCTCGACACGATCGCGTCGATCGCCGACTCGATGTACTCCGAGTTCAAGGAGCCGCTGTACGCCGCTCCCCCGCTGCTCCAGCGCATGGTGGACGCGGGCCGGCTCGGCCGGAAGACGGGCTCGGGCTTCTACCCGTACTCCTGATCCCCCCGACCCCGGACGGCCCGTACACACGCACAGGTACGGGCCGTCCGGCATGTCACGGGCCGCCCCGGCCCGGGCGCCTCAGCCCAGGCGCAGGTGGTGGAGCATCAGCAGCCCCGCCGCCATGTTCGCGGCCGGGACCTCGCCCCGGGCGATCATGTCGGGGACCTGTTTGAGCGGGACCCAGGCCCGCCGTGAGGACTCGAAGTCGTCCTCGGGCGGTCCGGTGTAGGTGGCCGTCTCCGCCCAGTAGAGGTGGTGGCGGGCGTCGGTGAGGCCGTTGGACGGTTCGACGGTGAGGAGATGGCGCAGCGGCCCCGGCCGCCAGCCGGTCTCCTCCTCCATCTCGCGGGCGGCGGCGGCCTCGACCGCCTCGCCGTCCTCGACGACTCCTGCGGCCAGTTCCCAGCCCCAGCTGTCGGTGATGAAGCGATGGCGCCAGAGCATCAGGACTTCGTCGGCCTCGTTGACCGCCGTCGCGACGGCGACCGGGCGGAGCCGGATCAGATAGTGGTCGAGGTGGCGGCCGTCCGGGAGTTCGACGTCCGCGAGGTTCACCTGGAACCAGCGATTCTCATAGACAGAGTGTTCACTCAGTTTCGTCCACTGCACGTTCTTGCCACCTTCCGACTGGTCGGTGCTTGTTTGGTGGCAATATCGCAGCAGTCAGCGGGTCACAGGGGAACGCGCAGCGCCCCGTCGATGAGTGCGGCCGCCTCCCGGGCGTCGCCGCCGCCGCTGGCCAGCAGAGACTCCCGCACCTGGCGCAGCCGGTCGCGCAGCCGCCGCGACTCCATCCCCCGCGCCCGCTCGGTCATCTCGACCGCCGTCCGCGCCGCCGCGTCCGCCTCCCCCTGGCGCAGCTCGATCTGGCACAGCATGGCCAGCCGGTGCACCCGGCCCCGGTCGTGCGAGGGGGCCCGCACCGCCGTCGACGCGTGCTCGTGGGCCGCGGAGAGATCGCCCAGATCGAGCAGCGCCTCGGCCACCTGCACGTTGACCAGCCCCGGCTGCACATAGCCCGTCTCGGCCGGCTCGTCCCCCGGACTGATCCGCTCGGCCGCCGTCTCCGCCCGCCGGATGCAGGCCAGGGCGGCCGCCCCGTCGCCGAGGTGCGCGTACGCCTTCGCCTGCATCGCCGTCAGATCCGCGGTGAGCGCCGGGGTGATCTGCCGCCCGGCCGTCCGCAGCGCCGCCTCCGCGAACGCCACCGCCTGCCGGTACTCCCCCATGAACAGCGACTGGTTGACGAGGAGCGCGATCACATAGGCGCCGAGTCCCCGGTCCCCGCTCGCCTTGGCGAGCCGCAGCGCCTGGTGGAAGTAGCGCTGGGCGAGACCGTGCGCGTCGGCGTCGTACGCGCAGATGCCGGCCACCGCCACGAGTCCCCCGGTCGCGCGGTGCAGCCGCCGGCCGAGGGCGTCGCTGTACGAGCCGCGCAGCAGCGGCGCCGTCTCGGCGGTGAGGAAGCCGACGATCCGGGCGCGGGTCGCGATGCCCCCGGCCTTGCGGTACATCTGCTCGTAGTGGGACCGGGCGGCGCTGAGCACCGTGATGTCGGCGGCGGACACCGTCGTCCGGCCGACCCGGGAGACGTCCACGTCCTCCGGCGGGTTCTCCCACTCCCACACCGGCATCACGGCCGGAGTGCCGGTCACCGCGGGGGCGGCGACTATGTGCGGCCGCTGCTGCTCGTCGGACCGCCACAGGGCGGCCGCCCGCTCCACGAACCCGGACAGCGGCGAACCGACCGCCGGCGCCGGCCCGCCGGGCACCCCGAAGCCGATGTCGTCCAGGGTCACCTGCCGGTGCAGCCGGGCGGCCAGCACCTCGCAGATGAGGTCCGGCACCTGGCCGCGCGGCCGCTGGCCCTTCAACCAGCGCGCCACGGCGGTGTGTTCGTAGCGCAGGGTGAGACCCCTGGCCCGGCCGGCCCGGTTCACACGGGCGGCGAGGCCGGCGTTCGAGACGCCTGCTTCGTCGAGCAGGGCGTCGAGCAAGGTGTTGGGCTGCATGACCGCTCCGGTCGCTCCGTTCGCTCGGCTCCGAGCGCGGTGAACTCAGCGTAGCGGTGGCCGAATTCGTACGGAGCGAACCAGCGGGAGAACCCCCTCGGCATCGCCTCGGCCCACCGCTGCAGGCGGGTTTCGCACGGGGTGTGAACGAAGTACCCGTTCTTCCGGTCCGCGCGCTCTGCCGCGCTCCTCCCCGTACCGGTTGACTGTGCTTCTCGCCGCAAGGCGAAGACCGGGCCGCCGGCTCCCCCCTCAAACAGTGCGGCCGCCCGGTCCGTGTCGCCCGCCCCGCTGATCTGCCCGACACTCCGTGGCGGGGCGGGCGGCACCGGCACCGGCCCCGCCGCTCACCCGTGGGTGGAGGGGGCGGGCCGGGGGCGGCGCAGCCCGGGTTCGGCGGGCTGCGCCGGCACCCGGACACGGTCGTTCCGCACGACGAGGAGGGCCACGTCGTCGGTGAGCCGCCCGCGCGTGTGGTGCAGGAGAGCGGTGTGGACCGCGCGGACCACCCCTTCGGGAGCCGCCCCGCACGCCTCCGCGAGCACCGCCTCCAGGCCGAAGAACCGGCCCCGGTGGTCCCTCGCCTCCTCGGCGCCGTCGGTGTGCAGGACGAGCGTCTCGCCGGGTGCCAGCCGGGCCCCGGTGTACGGCGCGAGCGCGGCGGGCAGCGGGAGCACCCCCAGCGGCGGCAGCGGGTCGCCCACCGGCAACCGCTCCACCGAGCGCCCGAGGCGGTACGGCCCGGGATGACCGCAGTTGAGCACGGAGAGCCGCCCGTCGGCCCGGACCTCCAGCAGCAGCAGCGTCACGAACTCCTCCGCCGCCGGATGCTCGGGGGCCGCCGCCGCCCTCGCGGGGTGCTCGTCCCGTGCCCGCTCCCGCAGATGCCGCTCCAGGGCCCGCTCGAGACGCCGCAGCACCCCGGCCAGTTCGGCCTCGTCGTGCGCGGCCTCGCGGAAACTCCCCAGCACCGCGACCACGGCGCCGAGCGCCGCGAGACCGTGGCCCCGCACGTCCCCGATCACGATGCGCACGCCGTACGGGGTGGCCACCGCCTCGTACAGGTCCCCGCCGACGGACGCGCCCCGGGAGGCGGACGACTGCCCGGCGGCGAGGGAGAGCCCGTCGAGCCGGGCGGGCGGCGGGCGCAGCAGGACCTGCTGGGCGGCGTCGGCGACGGCCCGCATCAGCGCCAGCTCCCGGGCCGGGCCGCGCCGCAGCCCGATCACCAGTCCGATGCCGACGCTGAGGAAGACGACGCTGGTGGCGATCCTCATCGCCGGCCCCGGCTGACCGGCCGGCGGACAGCCGAACCTCCACGCCACGGCCACCACGCCCCAGGCGGTGGGAAGAGCGAGCGGGGCCAGCCGGCGGAGCCGGGAGCCTTCGGCGAGCGACGACCTCGTACGGATCATGCACGGCCCTTCCGGAGCCCCCGACAGCGCCCGAAGGCCCTGCGGCCCACAGGTCCGCCCCTGCGGCCGCGTCGATTCTCCCGACCGCGGGGACCACCGGGGAACACCGCCCGGCGATCTCACCCGAAGGAGTGAGAGCCCTCGGCGCGCCGTCCCGCGCCAGGCCCGCGCCACCGGCACGGGTGCACGAGGACCGTTCTCCTGAACGACTCGCCGGGCCCGGGGAACGGCGGAGGGCCGCCCCGGGGATTCCCCGGGGCGGCCCTCCTGAGTGCGGTTCCGCTACGGCGCTCAGGCGCCGCGCAGTACGGCGCCGGTGCGCTCGGACGCCAGGGCGACTGCGGCGTCGCGGGCCGCGCTGGCCTCCTCGACCGTGAGGGTGCGGTCCGCGGCGCGGAACTTCAGCGCGTACGCCAGGGACTTGGTGCCCTCGCCGAGCTGGTCGCCGGTGTAGACGTCGAACAGCCGGATGGACTCCAGGAGTTCACCCGCTCCCTCGGTGAGGGCGGCCTCGACCTCGGAGGCCGGGACGCCGCTCGCGACGACCAGGGCGACGTCCTGGGTGGCGACCGGGAAGGAGGAGATCCGGGGAGCCTTCACGGGCCCCTCGTTCGCCTTCTCCAGGAGGTCCAGGTCGATCTCCATCGCGCAGGTGCGGGCGGGCAGGCCGAAGGCCTTGACCACGCGCGGGTGGAGCTCGCCGGCGTGGCCGACGACGATCTTCTCGCCGTCCACCTCGACGTGGAACGCGGCGCAGCGGCCCGGGTGCCACGGGGCGTGCTGGTCGGCGCTGATGATCAGCTCGACCCCGGCCTCGGCGGCCACGGTACGGCCGGCCTCGACCGCGTCCGCCCAGTCGGACGGACGGCCCTTGCCCCACCAGCCGGCCTGCTCGCGGGCTCCGGCGAGGACGACGGCGGCGCGGCGCGGCTGCGCGGGCAGCACGGCGTTCACCGAGGCGATCTCCTCGTCGGTGGGACGGCGGTCGACGGGCAGCCGGACGGCGACGCCCGGCTGTCCCTCCGGCCGGAAGACCAGACCGGTCTCGAAGAGCGCCAGGTCGTGGCTGCCGCGGCTGTCGTTCCGGCGCAGCGCGCCGAGCAGGCCCGGCAGCAGCGTCGTACGGAGCGCGGGCTCCTCGTCCGAGAGGGGGTTCACCAGCTTCACGAGCCGGCGGCGGGCGTCGTCCGCGTCGAGGCCGAGGTTGTCCAGGGCCTGCTCGCCGATGAACGGGTAGTTCAGCGCCTCGACGTAGCCGGCGCCGGCCAGGGCGCGGCCCACGCGGCGGTGGACGCGCTGGCGGTCGGTGAGCCCGCGGCCGGCCGGCGGCTTCGGCAGCGTGGAGGGCAGGTTCTCGTAGCCCTCCAGCCGGATGACCTCTTCGGCCAGGTCGTTCGGCTCGTTGAGGTCGGGGCGCCACGACGGCACGGTGACGATCAGCTCGTCCTGGCCGTAGACGTCGCAGCCGACCTGCTGGAGGCGGCGGACGACGGTCTCGCGGCCGTAGCCGACGCCCGCGACCCGGTCCGGGTGGTCGGCCGGCATGGTGATGGTGCGCGGCGCGGGCGGGGCGCTGATCTCGGTGACGCCGGCCTCGGCCGTGCCGCCCGCGAGCAGCACGAGCAGGTCGACGCAGCGCTGCGCGGCGGCGGCCCCGGCCTGCGGGTCGACGCCGCGCTCGAAGCGCTTGGACGCCTCGGAGGCCAGCCGGTGGCGGCGCGCGGTGCGGGCGATCGAGATCGCGTCGAAGTGCGCGGCCTCGATGACGATCTCGGAGGTGCCGGTGACGACGCCGGTCTCCGGGTCCGTCTCCGGGTCGGCGATCTCCGTGTTGGCGCCGCCCATGACACCGGCGATGCCGATCGGACCGCGGTCGTCGGTGATGACCAGGTCCGCCGCGTCCAGGACGCGGACGGTGCCGTCGAGCGTGGTGATCTTCTCGCCGGCCTCGGCGCGGCGCACCCCGATGGGGCCGTCGAGACGGCTCCGGTCGTAGGCGTGCAGCGGCTGGCCGAGTTCGAGCATCACGTAGTTCGTGACGTCGACGGCGAGCGAGATCGGCCGCATGCCGGCCTTCTGGAGGCGGCGGCGCAGCCAGATCGGCGACCGGGCCTCGGGCTGCAGACCGACGACGGTGCGCGCGGTGAAGCGGTCGCAGCCGACGGGGTCGGTGACCCGGACCGGGTGGCCGTACGCGTTGGGCGCGGGCACGTCGAGCAGCGCCGGGTCGCGCAGCGGCAGGCCGTACGCGATGGCAGTCTCGCGGGCGACGCCGCGCATCGAGAGGCAGTAGCCGCGGTCCGGGGTGACGGCGATGTCGAGGACCTCGTCGTACAGCTCCAGGAGCTTCGTGGCGTCGATGCCGATCTCCAGCTCCGGCGGCAGCACGATGATGCCGTGCGTGCCGTCGTCGCCCATCCCGAGCTCGTCGCCGGAGCAGATCATGCCCCGGGAGACCCGGCCGTACGTCTTGCGCTCGGCGATCCGGAAGTCTCCGGGGAGCACGGCGCCGGGCAGGGCCACGACGACCTTGTCGCCGGCGGCGAAGTTCCGGGCGCCGCAGATGATCTCCTGGGGCTCGCCGGTGCCGTTGGCCTGGCCGACGTCGACGGTGCAGAAGCGGATGGGCTTCTTGAACTCCGTCAGCTCCTCGATGGTGAGGACCTTGCCGACCACCAGCGGGCCGGTCAGGCCGGCGCCGAGCTGCTCGACGGTCTCGACCTCGAGGCCTGCCGAAACGAGTTTGGCCTGGACGTCGCGGCCGGTCTCCGTCGCCGGCAGGTCGACGTACTCCCGCAGCCAAGAAAGCGGGACCCGCATCAGATCTCCATCCCGAACGGCCGGGTGAACCGGACGTCACCCTCGACCATGTCTCGCATGTCGTCGACGTTGTGGCGGAACATCAGCATCCGCTCGATGCCGAACCCGAAGGCGAATCCGCTGTACTTCTCGGGGTCCACTCCGCAGGCGACGAGCACCTTCGGGTTGACCATGCCGCAGCCGCCCAGCTCGATCCAGCCCTCGCTGCCGCAGGTGCGGCAGGGGCGGTCGGGGTTGCCGACGGACTCGCCGCGGCAGACGTAGCAGAGCATGTCCATCTCTGCCGACGGCTCGGTGAACGGGAAGAAGTTCGGGCGCAGCCGGGTCTTCATGTCCGGGCCGAAGAGCGCCTGGACCATGTGGTCCAGGGTGCCCTTGAGGTCGGCCATGGTCAGGCCCTCGTCGACGGCGAGCAGTTCGATCTGGTGGAAGACCGGGGTGTGCGTGGCGTCGAGCTCGTCGGTGCGGTAGACGCGGCCGGGGCACACCACGTAGACCGGGGGCTTCCGGTCGATGAGCGTGCGGGCCTGGACCGGCGAGGTGTGCGTCCGCAGCACGACGCCGGACTCGTCGCCGCCGGTACCGGCCGGTCCTTCGACGAAGAAGGTGTCCTGCATCTGGCGCGCCGGGTGGTCCGGTACGAAGTTCAGGGCGTCGAAGTTGAACCACTCGGCCTCGACCTCGGGGCCCTCGGCGACCTCGTACCCCATGGAGACGAAGACGTCGGAGACGCGCTCCATGAGCGTGGTCAGCGGGTGGCGGGCACCGGCCGGGACGCGGTCGTACGGCAGGGTGACGTCGACGGCCTCCTCGACGAGGACGCGGGCGTCGCGCTCGGCCTCCAGCTCCGCCTGGCGGGCGGCGAGCGCCTTGGAGACGGTGCCGCGGGCCTGGCCCACGATCTTTCCGGCGGCGGCCTTGGCCTGCGGGGGCAGGGCGCCGATCTCCCGGTTGGCGAGCGCCAGCGGCGAGGTGCCGCCGGTGTGCGCCGTCTTCGCGTGCGCGAGCGCGTCGAGGTCGCCCGCGGCGGCGAAGGCGGCGAGCGCCTCGTCCCGCATGCGCTCGATCTCTTCCGGTTTCAGTGCCTCGACCTCAACCGGGTCGTACGACTTATTGGGTGCGGACATCTCTTCCCGTGCTTCCGTTGGCTTGGCTGGGCGGCCCCGCTCGACGTCAAGGGCGCAAACGTGCCAAAGGACGAGTCTAACGGGGTGGGGGGATGCGAATGAGCCCGTGGGCGCCCCGGGCGGCTTTCGATCTCGTCCGATCCTGTCCGATCCGGTCGGACTTCGTGCTGGATCTCGTCAGGCGAGATGGGCCGGGGTGCCGACGGGCAGCATAAATCGGAACTCGGCCCCGCCTCGGGGGCCCCTGCCGACGGTGATGGTTCCGCCGTGGGCCTCGACGACGCCCTTGACGATGTAGAGGCCGAGGCCGGTGCCGCCGCGCTTGCTGCCCCGCCAGAAGCGGGTGAAGACGCGGCTCATCGACTCCTCGGGGATGCCGGGGCCCTCGTCGCTCACGGTGACCTCCGTCCCCTCTTCTCCGTCGGCGCACGTCCTGGCGGGTGCCACCTCGATGGTGACGGTTCCCTCGCCGTGGCGCACCGCATTTTCGAGGAGGTTCCCGAGGATCTGGTCGATCTTGTCGGGGTCGGCCCAGAGCGCGGGCAGCCCGGGCACGATCCGCACGAAGAACCGGTCCGGCGACTGGCCGCCGGTGGTGTGCACCTGGACGTGCCGGCCGACGGCGGCGGCGATGTCGACGGGCTGGCGGCGCACTTCGAGGCGTCCGGAGTCGATCCGGGAGATGTCGAGGAGCTCGGCGATGAGCCGCTTGATGCGGCCCGCGTCGGCGTCGACGGTCTCCAGCATGAGCCGCTTCTGCTCGTCGTTGAAGCGGTCCCACTTGCCGAGCAGGGTGGCGGTGAAGCCCTTGACGGAGGTGAGCGGGGAGCGCAGCTCGTGGGCGACGGTGGCGATGAGCTCGGCGTGGCTGCGCTCGGTGCGGCGGCGCGCCTCGGTGCCGCGGAGGCAGACCACGACCCGGCGGACCGGTCCGGTGGGGTGCTCGCGGACGTAGCGGGCGGAGACGAGGACCTCGCGGCCGCCGGGCAGCAGCAGGTTGCGTTCGGGCTGGCCGCGGCGGGTGGCGAGGCCGCCGTAGGGGTCGGTCAGGGCCCACCAGCGGCGTCCCTTGAGGTCTTCGAGCGGCAGAGCCAGGTCGAGGGGGAGGCCGAGGGCTCGCTCGCCGGGGACGGCGGTGATGCGGCTGGCGGCGGCGTTGAAGGTGACGACCCGGCCGGTCTCGTCGGCGACGACGAGGCCGTCGGGCAGGTCGTCGGGGAGGACGCCGGCGAACGCGTCGCCGTCCCCGGGGTCCCCGGCGGTGTCCCCCGGGCCTGTGCCCTCCCGGGGCCCGCCGTCGCCGCCGGGCCGCCCGGCGGCGGTCCCGGACTCCTCCGGGGCGGTCTCCGGTGGTTCCTGGGCGTGCGGCGCGGAGCTCCGTGCCTCCGCGGGACTGTCCGTGCCGACCGTCATCGCCGTACCCCCACCCCTCCGTGTAGCGCAGTGGGCCCCCGAGTGCGTCACTCTACTGGGCGGAGAGAACGGAATGGACCCCTCAGGCGGAGGTTCGGGGCCGCTGGGCGCGGGCGGAGGCGTACAGGCAGACCGCGGCGGCCGTCGCAAGGTTGAGGCTCTCGGCCTTGCCGTGGATGGGGACGCGGACGACGGCGTCGGCGAGAGCCCGGGTCTCCTCGGGCAGGCCCCAGGCCTCGTTGCCGAAGATCCAGGCGGTGGGCCCGCCCATGGTGCCGGCGTCGAGCTCGGCGTCCAGGTCGTCCTGACCGGCTCCGTCGGCGGCGAGGATCCGGACGCCCGCGCCCTTCAGCCCGGCGACGGCCTGCTCGACGGGGACGCCGACGGCGACCGGCAGGTGGAAGAGCGAACCGACCGAGGCGCGGACGGACTTGGGGTTGTACAGGTCGACGGAGGCGTCGGTGAGGACGACCGCGTCGGCGCCGGCCGCGTCGGCGCAGCGCAGCACGGTGCCGGCGTTCCCGGGGTCGCGTACGTGGGCGAGGACGGCGACCAGCTTGGGGCGGGCGGCGACGATCTCCTCGAACGGCGAGTCGAGGAACCGGCAGACGCCGACGAGGCCCTGCGGGGTGACGGTCTGGGACACCTCGGCGAGGACGGCGTCGGAGGCGTGGTGCACGCGGGCCCCGGCGGCGCGGGCGGCCTCGATGATGGCGCCGTGGCGCTCGGCGGCCTCGACGGTGGTGAAGAGCTCCACGAGCGTGGACTCCCCGGTGGAGCCGCGGTGCTCGGCGGCCTCGCGGACGGCCTGCGGGCCCTCGGCGATGAAGAGGCGGTCCTTGCCCCGGAAGTTGCGCTTGGCGAGCCGCCGGGCGGCGACGACGCGCGGGGAACGCGGGGAGATCAGCTCGGGGGTGACCATGAGGTGCGGCGGTTCTCTCTTCGGTGCCGGTGGGCTGCGGTGTCCGGGACGGTCCGGGCCCGGGCGGCCGGTTCCACGGCGCTGCGGGCCGGTCCGCGGGACCGGGGGCGGTGGCGCGTCGGGCCGGGGGCCCGCCTCCGCCGAACACCCTTCAGGGGCGGACGCACCCGGACCCGCAGGCGCGTGCGCGTCTGCGGGTCCGGGCGGAAGTACTGCGGCCTGGGAGATCAGGCGGCGGCCTTCGGGGCGTTGACGTCGGCCGGGAGGGCCTTCTGCGCGACCTCGACCAGCGCGGCGAACGCGTTGATGTCGTTGACGGCCAGCTCGGCGAGGATCTTGCGGTCCACCTCGATGTTGGCGGCCTTCAGACCCTGGATGAGGCGGTTGTACGTCATGCCGTTCTGGCGGGCAGCGGCGTTGATGCGCTGGATCCACAGCTGACGGAAGTCGCCCTTGCGCTTCTTGCGGTCGTTGTAGTTGTAGACCAGCGAGTGGGTGACCTGCTCCTTGGCCTTGCGGTACAGGCGCGAACGCTGACCGCGGTAGCCGGAGGCCTGCTCGAGGATCGCCCGGCGCTTCTTGTGGGCGTTGACTGCCCGCTTGACGCGTGCCACTTGTTGACTCCTTGTAGCGGGGTCGTGGTTGGACTCACACGACCCGAAAAACGAATGGGTCCCGGACCTGGCCGGTGGCCCTCGTCGCCGAGGGCGGGTGATCAGATCAGATGCCCAGCATCTTCTTGATCTTGGCCGCGTCGCCCGGGGCCATCTCCGCGTTGCCGGTGAGGCGACGCGTCAGCTTGGACGACTTGTGCTCGAGCAGGTGGCGCTTGCCGGCGCGCTCGCGCAGGATCTTGCCGGTGCCGGTGACCTTGAAGCGCTTCTTGGCACCGGAGTGCGTCTTGTTCTTCGGCATCGCGCCGTATCTCCTCGTCAGTGGCGCTCCCCTCCGGTGCGGGCACCGGAGATCCGGGAGCGTCAGTTCTTCGTTCGGTGGTTCCGGGCGGGGCCCGGGGCTGCCTGGTTGGCAGCCCCGCGGATCACGCCTCGGGGGTCTCGGCCGGGGCTTCCGCCTCGGCCTCGGCGACCGGGGCCGGAGCCTCGGTGCCGGCGGCCGCGGGCGTCTCCTCGGAGGCGACGCCCTGGCGCTCGGCCTTGCGTGCGGCCTGGGCCTCACGCGCCTCGGCCATGGCCTCGGTCTTCTTCTTGTGCGGGCCGAGAACCATGATCATGTTCCGGCCGTCCTGCTTCGGGTTGGACTCGATGAAGCCAAGCTCCTCGACGTCCGACGCCAGCCGCTGCAGCAGCCGGAAGCCAAGCTCGGGACGGGACTGCTCACGACCACGGAACATGATCGTGATCTTGACCTTGTCACCCTGCTTGAGGAACCGGACGACGTGACCCTTCTTGGTGTCGTAGTCGTGCGGGTCGATCTTCGGCCGGAGCTTCATCTCCTTGATGACCGTGTGCGCCTGGTTCTTGCGCGCCTCACGGGCCTTCATGGCCGACTCGTACTTGAACTTCCCGTAGTCCATGAGCTTGCACACGGGCGGACGGGCGTTCGCCGCGACCTCGACCAGGTCGAGGTCGTACTCCTGTGCGAGCTCCAGGGCCTTGGCAAGCGGAACAATCCCGACCTGCTCGCCGCTGGGTCCGACAAGTCGCACCTCGGGAACGCGAATCCTGTCGTTGATGCGGGGCTCGGCGCTGATGGATCCTCCTCGGTAGCACCACGCGACCGCCTGGCGGACGGACGCGCATGTCTGTATCTGGTGAGACCAACCGAGCCGGTACATGAAAAATGCCCCGGACGGGACACAGGCGGGGCTCCAGGGGAATACCGGAGCACCGCCGCGGTCAACCGCGGGGCGCACATCGGGCGGCTCCATCGTCCGTACGGAACGATGGGCGCCACCTGACCGGTGACCCGCCACCCGCGAGGGTGGTCAGGTGGGAGATCGGAGCCTCCACTTGTGGGCCGGGCACACAGGTGTCCGGCCGGTCGTTACACAAGGTTAGCAGGACCCGGCGGTCTCCGCTAACCGAGGACCGGCATATCGTATGAGGCATGAGCGAGACGCCCCAGAACGAGTCCCCCGACACCGCCGATTCCCCCGACTTCGACGCCATGACCCGCGACATCGCGGAGGTCCCCGCGGTCGAGGTGATCGTGACCGTCGCCGTCAACCTGATGAGCGCCGCCGCGGTGAAGCTCGGGCTCACCGAGGAGGGCGACAAGTACAAGGACCTCGACGAGGCCCGGAAGCTGGTGCACGCGCTCGCGGGCCTGCTCGACGCCGGGGCGACGGAGGTCTCGTCCTTCCACGCCGCTCCCCTGCGGGACGGCCTGAAGTCCCTCCAGCTCGCCTTCCGCGAGGCCTCCCTGGTCCCGGACGAGCCGGGCCAGGGACCGGGCGAGAAGTACACCGGGCCGGTGTTCGGCTAGGACCGATCTCGTCCGCGGGTACGCGGGCGTACCTAGTTCCTCACGTAGAAGGGCTCGCCGGGAGGGGTGGCCGAGGCCGGCAGGAGTGCCAGGTCGAGGCCCCGCACCAGGCGGGCCCTCAGTGTCTCGTCGGCCGCCAGCGCGCGGGCCACGCGCTGGGCGGCCTCCGCGGGGGAGCCGCCACCGTCGAGGACCAGGGCGAGGGTGCCGTCGGCGGCGCCGGGGCCCAGGTGGGCGCGGAGCACCGCGGGCTCCGCGGCGACCGCGGCCCGGACGGCCTCCCGCACGGCGGGGTCGTCGAGCGGGTCGGTGCTGGCGCGGCCCTCGGCGAGGGCGAGCAGGGCCGGGCCGGTCAGCTGGTACGGCACCGGGCCCGCGAGGTCGAGGACCACCGTGTCGGCCTTCTCGTGCGCGGCCGCCTGGAGCGCCTGGTGCAGCGGGACCGCGACCGGCCGTGCCTCCGGGTCCCAGAGGGCGAGCGAGGCGATCGAGGTGAAGGCGGGCAGGGCCCGCCGGTCGCCCGCGGTGAGGGTGGGGACGGCCATGTCGCTGGTCTTCTCGCGGCGCAGGCCGTTCTCGTCGGTCTCGACCTCGCCGAGGACGGCGACGACGGGGACGAGCAGCCGGGCGTCGCGGAGCGCGTCGAGGACGGGGCCGTGGGCGGTCCGGTCCTCCGCCCAGGCCGCGAGGGCCGCGGCGAGCCGCGGGTCGGCGGTGCCGTCGTCGTCGGAGAAACCGGGGTCCGGGATGTTCTTGAGCGCCACGCACCGAGCCTAACCGCCCGGCCCGGGCGCTCCGCCCGGCGGGGCGGCTCAGTCCGCGCGGTGGGCGCGGCGGAGGACGACGGCGGTGAGGAGGAGCAGGACGCCGAGGCCGCCGGCGGCGGGGGCGAGGAGTCCGACGGGGCGGCTCTCCTCGGGGGCGGGGAGCGGGCCCGGGCCGAAGTGGCGGCCGCGGTAGCCGGTGGAGGCGGCCTTGGGGTCGCCGCCCTCGATCTTCGCGCCGGCCTCGATCGCGGCGGCCGGGTCGACCGTGCCGTAGCCCTTGGCGTCGCTGCGCCCGCCCTCGGGCCGGTTGCGGGCGGTGTCGATCAGGAGCCGCTTCACCTGGGCCGGGGTGAGGTCGGGGTGCGCGGAGCGGACGAGGGCAACGGCTCCGGAGGCGAACGCGGCGGCGGCGCTGGTGCCCCAGCCCTCGTAGTAGCGCCGGTCGGGGTCGGCGATCGCGATGTCGACGCCGGGGGCGCTGACGGTGGCGTACCAGCGGCGGGTGGAGAAGGAGGCGTGGGTGCCGTAGCGGTCGACGGCGGTGACGGCGATGACGCCGGGGTACGCGGCGGGGTACGAGATGTGGTCGCCCTTCTCGCCGCCGTTGCCGGCGGAGGCGACGACGGAGACGCCCTTGGCGAGGGCGTACTGGACGGCGGCGTCCTCGCCCGCGTCCGGGTGGGCGGACTTGGAGTCGTCGCCGAGGGACATGTTGATGACGTCGGCGCCGTGGTCGGCGGCCCAGCGGATGCCGTCGGCGAGCGCGGTGCCGCGGGTCTTGCGGGCCTTGTCGCGGGACGTGTCGGTGCTTTCGAGGATGACCCGGACGGGCAGGATCCTCGCGTCGGGCGCGATGCCGAGGACGCCGTCGCCGCCGTCGGGGCCGTGGCCGTGCCCGGCGATGATCCCGGCCATGGCGGTGCCGTGCCGGGCCCAGGCGCGGTCGCCGCGGGAGGCGCCGAAGCCGACGAGGTCGCGGCCGGCGAGGACCGAGCCCTCGAGGTCGGGGTGCTCGGCGTCGACGCCGGTGTCGAGGACGGCGACCGTGACGCCCTCGCCCCTGGTGGTCCGCCAGGCCTCCTCGGTGTGGAGGGCCTGGAGGCCCCACTGCCGGGCCCGGATGGTGTCGGCGTACGCGGGGGTGGTGGTGGCGGGGAGCACGGCGAACGCGGTGGCGAGGAGGACGGCCGCGGGGGTGCGGAGGCGGATCACCGGGCATCCTCCCCCGTGCCGTCGCCGTCGCGGCTCGCCTCGCCGTCCGCGTCCTTCGCCGGCGGGGCGACGGCGGTGCGCAGCAGCTGCTCGAAGCGGACGGTGATGTTCTTGGCCTCGTGGCCGAGGCCGGACTGGGCGGTGGCGTCGGTGCGGCCGGACGTCATGGCCCGGTCGGCGGGCTGGGGGGAGTCGACGCGGCGCCCGTCGGCGAAGCCGGACACGGCGGTGACGACGACGGGGAGGTCGGTGGGGGCGTTCAGCCACCAGCTGGCCCGCTGCTGTACGCCGAAGCGGGCGGCGACGGTGCCGGGCCCGGGAAGCGACGGGGGGACGTCCTGCCCGAGGCGGCTCGTGAGGCCCTGGCCGAGGGTGCTCTGGACGGCGGCCTCGGCGTCGGTGAAGACGAGGCCGACGGTGATCACGCTGCTGGCGGTGGCGTCGGTGTACGTGGCGCGCAGGACGCGCTCGCAGCCCAGCGGCCGGACGGTGGCGAGGAGGCCCTCGGCGAGGACGGCGGGGGTGCAGGCGGCGTCGGGGGCGACGACGATCCGGGTCCAGGTGCGGGCGGCGGCGCCCGGGCCGGCGCCGGGTCCGGCGAGGGTGCGGGGGAAGAGGGTGTCGACGGGGGCGTTGTGCCAGAGGTCCTTGGCCTCGGTGTACCCGGGGGGTTCGGTGGGCGCGCCCGGTTCGGCGGCGGCCAGCCACATCCCGGTGAGGGCGCCGCCGATGAGGCCGATCCCGAGGACGGCGCAGACGCCGACGGCGACGGCCCGGCCGGTGCGCCGCTCCCGTACCGGCCGGAGCCGGGTGGTGGTCTCGACGGGGGCTTCGGGCGGCAGGACGGCGCGGTGGGGGCCGTGGCCGTGGAGGGGGGTGTGGCCGAACGGGGTGCTGTGGGGGCGTGCGTGGTGGGGCACCGGCCGCGGGAGCGGGCCGGCGGCGGGGCCCGCGGGCGCGGGAACGGCCGGGAGCGGGCCGGGGACCGCCGGAGCCGGACCGGTGGCCGGGGACGACGGGCGGGCGGGGGCGCTCGCGGGGATCGTCGTACGGAGGGGTGCGGGCGCCGGACGGGCGGCCGGGGCGGCGGACGCGGGCTGCCAGGGGGCTCCGGGCGCCGGGGCGGACGGAGTGGCCGCCGACGTGCCCGGGACGGTGGCCCTCGCGGTGGCGGTGGGGATCGGCGGAGCGGCCGGGGGCAGCGGCGCTGCGGCGGCCTTCGGGGTGTCCGCCGGGGGAACGGCGGGGGTGGGCGGAGTCGCGGGGCGCGAGGGGGCGGCCGGCGGCCGGGCCGGGGGGACGGGTGCCGGTCCGGCGGGGCTGTCGGCGGGGCGGGGCGGGGCCCCGGCGGGGGTGGCCCGGGCCGCCGTCGGCGGCAGCGGCCTCGCGGTGCCCGAGCCCGCCCTCGGCGGAGCCGTCGGGGCGGCCGGGGTGCCGGCGGGGCGCGGCGGCGTGCCCGTCGCCGCGCCGGGCGCTGCGGCGGCCCGAGTCGCGGTCGGCGCCGTGGCGCCGGACGGCTTCGGGGGCGCCGCGGGGGCGGCCGGTCCCGGGGGCCCGTCGGCCGGCCCGATCGGGCGCAGCCGGGTCGTCGTCTCCACATCGGAGGGGGCCGGTGCCGGGTCCGGGCGGAGGAGGGCGTCCGTGATGCGGGAGGTCGTGCCGGGGCGCTGTTCGCCGGTCATCCCCGTCCCCCCGCTCGTGTCGACAATGCCCGTCACTCTACGGGCTGTTCCCCCTGGTACGGGAACCCAGGGGCTACCCACCCGTAAACCTGTCTGGCAAGCTCGGGCCATGACTCCCCGTGCCGCCGACCGGGCCCGTTACGACCGGGCCACCGCTCATCTCGACGCGCCCGTGGCGATCGTCGATCTGGAGGCCTTCGACGCGAACGCGGACGACCTCGTGCGCCGGGCCGGCGGCAAGCCGATCCGGGTCGCGAGCAAGTCCGTGCGGTGCAGGGCGCTCCTGGAGCGGGTGCTCGCGCGGCCGGGTTTCGCCGGGATCATGTCGTTCACGCTCGACGAGTCGCTGTGGCTGGCCCGCGCCGGGTTCGAGGACGTGCTCCTCGCCTATCCGTCGGCGGACCGCGCGGGCTTCGGTGAGCTGGCGCGCGATCCCAAGCTGGCCGCGGCCGTGACCGTGATGGTCGACGACGTGGCGCAGCTGGATCTGGTCGACGCCTCCCGCGCGGGCGGGACGGAGGAGGTCCGGGTCTGCCTGGAGCTGGACACGGCGCTCAGTCTGCTCGGCGGGCGGATCCGGGTCGGCGCCCGCCGCTCCCCGCTGCGTACGCCCGCGGAGCTGGCGGAGCTGGCCCGTTCCGTGGTGCGGCGTCCCGGTTTCCGGCTGGTCGGGATCATGGCGTATGAGGGGCATGTCGCGGGGGTCGGGGACGCGGTGGCGGGCCGGCCGCTGCGGTCGCGGGCGATCCGGCTGATGCAGGCGGCGGCCCGCCGGGAGCTGGCCGAGCGCCGGGCGGCTGTGGTGCGTGCGGTCCGGGCGGTGGCGCCGGACCTGGAGTTCGTGAACGGCGGCGGCACCGGCAGCGTGCAGCACACGGCCGCCGAGGACGCGGTGACGGAGATCGCCGCGGGTTCGGGGCTCTACGTGCCGCGGCTCTTCGACAACTACACCTCGTTCAGCGGGCGGCCCGCGGCGCTCTTCGCGCAGCCCGTCGTGCGCCGTCCGGGGGTCGGGGTGGTGACGGTCCTCGGCGGCGGCTACCCGGCCTCGGGGGCCGCCGGGCCCGACCGGCTCCCCGTGCCGTACCTGCCCGAGGGGCTGGCGTACGACCCCCAGGAGGGGCCCGGCGAGGTGCAGACCCCGCTGCTCGGCTCGCCCGCCGACGACCTGCGGATCGGCGACAAGGTGTGGTTCCGCCATGCGAAGGCGGGCGAGCTGTGCGAGCGGTTCGCGAGTCTGCGGCTGATCGAGGGCGACCGGATCACGGCCACCGTGCCCACGTACCGGGGCGAGGGCCGGACCTTCCTCTAGGGGGTCGCCGGGCTTCCTCGGTCGGGAGACCTGAGCCGACGTCGGAGCTTCTCAGAAGACCCGGTCCTGCTGGTCCGGGATCACGCTGCCGTCGGGCCGCCGGACCGGCTCCGGCGTGCCGTCGCCCGCCGTGTAGCCGGTGGTCGCGCAGGGGTACGGGGCGGCCTTCCGCGGCTTGGGCTCGATGAACATGGGGTTGACGATCCAGCGGCCGTCGCCGTTCTCGTACGCCCGGCACATGAGTTCGTTCTTGTTGCGGTTGAGGACCAGGCGCAGGCCGGTGGCGTCCCGCAGGAACGACACGTCGGTGTCGGAGTCGCCCGCGGCGAACACCGGGCGCCGGGAGGCGGGCTGGACGCGCTCGGCGGCGGGGCCGCGGATCCCGAAGATCTCCTGGTTGATCCAGCAGCGTTTGCCGTCGATGTAGGTGATCGTCGTGTCCTCGCCGTCCCGTACCGTTCCGCAGCCCTGGAGGTGGGCGGTGAGCCGGCCGCCCTCGGTGGTGTTGCGGATGCCGAGGACGTGCGAGGGGTCGATGCCGACGCCCTTCGCCCAGACGTCGACGACGGGTTCGGGCGAGGCGGAGACGATCCACACGTCGAAGCCGGCCTCCTCGAGCGTGCGGATCAGGTCGCGCTGCTGCGGGTAGTAGCGGACCCAGCCGGTGACCCGGGAGGTGCCGACGCGCTGGGTGGCGCCCTGTGGGGCGGCGAGGTTCTCGGCGCGGGCGGCGGCGGCGAAGGACTCGACCTGGCGGGTGGTCCAGCCGCGCAGGAGCTGGGCGAGCCAGGCGTACGGGGGCTCCATGCGGCGGCGGTCGTGGCCGGCGAAGGCGGTCTTCCCGGCCGTGGTGGTGCCGGAGGCGTAGACGGCGAGGAGCTCGTCGGCGCAGCGGGTGTCGGTGGAGGTGGGCAGGACGCGTCCACCGGTGGGACAGGCCTCGCCGAGGGCGGCGGCGGCCGCCGGGGTGAGGTGGCGGCTGGTGGTGGACCAGTCGCCGTCCCGGGGCGGGCGGACGCGGTCGTTGCGGAGGAGCCAGTGGAAGGTGGCGTCGCCGACGTCGTTCTTGACGACGGTGTTGTCCCAGTCGAAGACCGCGACGGGCTTCCGTCCCCTGTCGTGGCAGTGCGCGGCCACGAGGGCGTCGATCCGGGCCTCGTTGTCGCCGTGCCAGCCCTCGGAGACCCGCAGGGTGGGGCAGGGCCGGGGCGTGCGGGGGTCCCGGGGCTCGGCCTCGGCGGCGGTGGCCGGGACGAGGCTCGTCGCGGCGAGGGCGAGGGCGAGGGCGGCGGTGACGGCGGTGACGGCGGACGAGCGGAGCCGGACCTGCTGGTTCATGATCACTCTCCTGTCGGGGGCTGCGGCGGACGCCGGACAGCCGGGCGCCTCGCGACGCCCGGCTGCCGGGTGGGGATGTGGGGGTGTGGGGGTGTGGGGGTGTGTGGCGGTGTGGGGGGTGCGGCGGCGGTCTAGAGGGGCGTCACGTACGCGCCCGCGATGCCTCCGTCGACCAGGAAGTCGCTGGCGTTGACGAAGGAGGAGTCGTCGCTGGCGAGGAAGGCGACCGCGGCGGCGATCTCCTCGGCCTCGGCGAAGCGGCCGACCGGGATGTGGACGAGGCGGCGCGCGGCCCGCTCGGGGTCCTTGGCGAACAGCTCCTGGAGGAGCGGGGTGTTGACCGGGCCGGGGCACAGGGCGTTGACGCGGATGCCCTCGCGGGCGAACTGCACGCCCAGCTCGCGGGACATCGCGAGGACGCCGCCCTTGGAGGCGGTGTAGGAGATCTGGCTGGTGGCCGCGCCCATGATCGCGACGAAGGAGGCGGTGTTGATGATGGAGCCCTTGCCCTGGCGGCGCATGTAGGGCAGGGCGGCCTTGCAGCAGAGGTAGACGGAGGTGAGGTTGACGTCCTGGACGCGCTTCCAGGCCTCCAGGCCGGTCTCCAGGATGGAGTCGTCGTCGGGGGGCGAGATGCCGGCGTTGTTGAAGGCGATGTCGACGGAGCCGTAGGTCTCGAAGGCGGTCCTGAACAGCGCCTCGACCTGCTCGGGGTCGGTGACGTCGACCTTCACGAAGGTTCCGCCGACCTCCTCGGCGGCGGCCTTGCCGGCGGTCTCGTCGATGTCGCCGCAGACGACGTTCGCGCCCTCGGAGGCCAGGCGGCGGGCGGTGGCGAGGCCGATGCCGCTGCCGGCTCCGGTGATGACGGCGGTGCGGCCGACGAGCCGGCGGCAGACGATCTCTTCGGTGCTGGTGCTGGTCATGGGTGCTCAGGCCTCCGTGCTGATGAAGACGTTCTTGGTTTCGGTGAAGGCGGTCAGTGCGTCGGGGCCGAGTTCGCGGCCGAGGCCGGACTTCCCGTAACCGCCGAACGGGGTCCAGTAGCGGACGCTGGAGTGGGAGTTGACGGAGAGGTTGCCGGCCCGGACGGCGCGGGAGGCACGCAGGGCGCGGCCGACGTCACGGGTCCAGATCGAGCCGGACAGGCCGTACTCGGTGGCGTTGGCGAGGCGGATCGCGTCCGCCTCGTCCTCGAAGGGGAGGACGACGGCGACGGGTCCGAAGACCTCCTCGACGGCGCAGGGGGCGTCCTCGGGGAGGCCGGTGAGGACGGTCGGCGGGAACCAGAAGCCGGGGCCCTCGGGGGCCTTGCCGCGGATGCCGGGGAGGTCGTCCGGCACGTAGGAGCGGACGCGGTCGAGCTGGGCGCGGGAGATGAGCGGGCCCATCTGGGTGCGCTCGTCGGCGGGGTCGCCGACGACGATCTCCTCGATCGCGGGGGTGAGCAGCTCCATGAAGCGGTCGTACGCGCTCCGCTGGACGAGGATGCGGGTACGGGCGCAGCAGTCCTGGCCGCTGTTGTCGAGGAAGGACATGGGGGTGGCCGCGGCGGCCGCTTCGAGGTCGGCGTCGGCGAAGACGATGTTGGGGCTCTTGCCGCCGAGTTCGAGGGTGACGCGCTTCACCTGGCCGGCGCACTTCGCCATGATCGACTTTCCGACCCGGGTGGAGCCGGTGAAGACGATCTTGGCGACGCCGGGGTGTTCGACGAGGGCGTCGCCCGCGACCGGTCCGGTGCCGGGGAGTACCTGGAAGAGGCCTTCGGGCAGGCCCGCCTCCAGGGCGAGTTCGGCGAGCCGGAGCGCGGTGAGCGGGGTGGTCTCGGCGGGCTTGAGGAGGACTGCGTTGCCGGCGGCGAGGGCGGGTGCGGTGGCCCAGGCGGCGATCGGCATGGGGAAGTTCCAGGGGGCGATGACGCCGACGACTCCGAGGGGTTCGAGGATCGTGACGTCCAGGCCGCCGGCCACGGGGATCTGGCGGCCGTTGAGGCGCTCCGCTCCCCCGGCGGCGAAGTCGAGGAGGTCGCGGACGTTGCCGGCCTCCCAGCGGGCGTTGCCGATGGTGTGGCCGGCCTCGGTCACCTCGAGGCGGGCGAGTTCCTCGACGTGGTCGTCGACGACGAGGGCGAAGCGGCGGAGCAGCCGGGCCCGGTCGGCGGGCGCGGCGGCGGCCCAGCCGCGCTGGGCGGCGGCGGCGCGGGCGACGGCGGCGTCGACGTCGGCCGGGGTGGCGGCGGGGACGGTGGCGACCGGCTCCTCGGTCGCCGGGTTCAGTACCTGGAGCAACTCGTTCCTCTCAGCGGCGGTTCGGAGGTGGTGCGGAGTCGTCTGGAGCGGGGGCGCGCGGGCGGCGCGGTTCAGTGGCGCTCGAAGGAGCGGCGCAGTTCCCAGTCCGTGACGGCCGCGTCGAAGGCGTCGAGCTCGACCCGCGCCATGTTGCGGTAGTGGGCGACGACCTCGTCCCCGAAGGCGGCCTTGGCGATCTCGCTGGTCTCCCAGAGTTCGGCGGCCTCGCGCAGGGTGGTGGGCACGTGCGCGTAGTCGGCGGTGTAGGCGTTCCCGGTGCAGGGCTCGGGGAGTTCGAGCTTCTGCTCGATGCCGTGCAGTCCGGCGGCGACCAGGCCGGCGACGGCGAGGTACGGGTTGACGTCGCCGCCGGGGAGGCGGTTCTCGAAGCGGGTCGAGCGGCCGTGGCCGACGACGCGGAGCGAGCAGGTGCGGTTGTCGTGGCCCCAGGCGACGGCGGTGGGTGCGAAGGAGCCGGGCTGGAAGCGCTTGTAGGAGTTGATGTTGGGCGCGTAGAGGAGGGAGAAGTCGCGGAGGGCGGCGAGCTGTCCGGCGAGGAAGTGCCGCATGGTCGCCGACGTCCCGTACCGGTCGTCGCCGGCCATCACGTTCGTCCCCGCGGCGTCCTGGAGGGAGAGGTGGATGTGGCAGGAGTTGCCCTCGCGCTCGTTGTACTTCGCCATGAAGGTGAGCGCGTAGCCCTCCTGGGCGGCGATCTCCTTGGCGCCCGTCTTGTAGACGGCGTGTCCGTCGCAGGTGGCGAGGGCCTCGTCGTACTTGAAGGCGATCTCGTGCTGGCCGGGGTTGCACTCGCCCTTGGCGGACTCGACGGTGAGTCCGGCGCCGGTCATCTCGTTGCGGATGCGGCGCAGAAGGGGTTCGATGCGTCCGGTGCCGAGGACGGAGTAGTCGATGTTGTACTGGTTGGCGGGGGTGAGGCCGCGGTAGTTCGCGTCCCAGGCCTGCTCGTAGCTGTCCCTGAAGACGATGAACTCGAGCTCGGTTCCGACGTGGGCGGTGAAACCGTGCTCCGCGAGGCGCTCCAGCTGGCGCCGGAGGATCTGGCGGGGCGCCGCGACGACGGGGCTGCCGTCGCCCCACGCGAGGTCCGCCGTCAGCATGGCGGTGGCCTCGTTCCAGGGGAGGCGGCGGAGGGTGGTGAGGTCGGGGTGCATGGCGAAGTCGCCGTAGCCGCGGTCCCAGGAGGACATCTCGAAGCCGTCGACGGTGTTCATCTCGGTGTCGACGGCCAGGAGGTAGTTGCAGCCCTCGGTGCCGTGGCCGAGTACCTCGTCCAGGAAGAACGGGGCGGCGAACCGCTTGCCCTGGAGCCGTCCCTGCATGTCGGGGAAGGCCAGGACGACGGTGTCGATGTCGCCGCTCGCGACGAGGGCGCGGAGCTCCTCGACGGTGAGCGGGGGTGTGCGGTCTGCCACGGGATTGCTCCTCCTTCGGCCTGCCGGAAGCCATAAGGTATTGCGGAAGACCATTGCTTGGGAAGTGCTGACAGAAAGGGAATCGAGAACGTGTCCCGTACGAGTGAACCGGCGGACCGGCTGACGCCCGTGCTGCGGCCCGTCCGGGCGGGCAACGGCTTCGAGGAGGCCCTGGAGCAGATCCTCCAGGTCGTGCGGCTGGGGCTGGTGCCCGGCGGCGAGCGGCTGCCCGCCGAGCGGGAGCTGGCGGACCGGATGGGGATCAGCCGGGTGACCCTGCGCGAGGTCCTCAAGGTCCTCCAGGAGCAGGGCCTGGTGGAGAGCCGGCGCGGCCGCTACGGCGGGACGTTCGTGCTGCCCCGCGTCCAGACCGCCGACGAGGACGAGCTGCGCCGCCGGATCGCCACCGTCGACATGGAGGACACCCTGCGCTTCCGCGAGGTCCTGGAGGTCGGCGCGGCCGGGCTCTGCGCGGCCCACGGCCTCGACGCGGCGGGCGCCGAGCGGCTGCGGACGGCCGTGGCCGCGACGCACGACGCCCCGCTCGCCGACTACCGCCGCCAGGACACCCTGCTCCACCTCACGCTGGCGGAGCTGTCCGGCTCCCCCACCCTCACCGCGCAGTACGCGGCCGTCCGGGCGACGGTGAACGACCTGCTGGACTGCATCCCGCTGCTCGTCCGCAACCTGGAGCACTCCCAGCACCAGCACACCGCCCTGGTGGACGCGGTCCTGGACGGCGACGCGGACGCCGCGCGCGAGGTGATGCGGGAGCACTGCTCGGGGACGGCCGCGCTGCTGCGGGGCTTCCTGACATGAGGCGGGCCGCCCCGGGGTACGCGACCGGGGCGCCCCCGGGAACCCCCGGGTGTACGACCGGGGCGCCCCCGGGTACGTAACCCGAAAGTAACGCACGGGGGTTGCGCTCTCCGGTCGGCACCGCAAAGGTATGGCACCAATCCATTGGGCCCGTTGCGGGGAGCTGACGCTGCCATGACGCTCGAAGACACCACCGGGAGTGCCGGAGGCACCACCCCACCGCAGGACGACTACCTGGAACGCCGCGCACTGCGCCGCGGCAGCGCCGGGTGGCTGCTGCTCACCGGGCTCGGCGTCGCCTACGTCGTCTCCGGGGACTTCTCCGGCTGGAACATCGGCCTCTCCAAGGGCGGCTTCGGCGGACTCGCCATCGCCACGGTCCTGATGGGCGCGATGTACGCCTGCCTGGTCTTCGCCCTCGCCGAGCTCTCCGCCATCCTGCCCACCGCCGGCGGCGGCTACGGCTTCGCCCGCCGGGCGCTCGGCACCTGGGGCGGGTTCCTCACCGGCACCGCGATCCTCATCGAGTACATCCTGGCGCCCGCCGCGATCTCCATCTTCATCGGCGACTACGTCGAGTCCCTCGGCCTGTTCGGGCTGGAGTCCGGCTGGCCGGTCTACCTGGTCTGCTTCGCCCTCTTCATCGGCATCCACCTGTGGGGCGTGGGCGAGGCCCTGCGCTTCAGCCTGATCGTGACGGCGATCGCGGTCGCGGCGCTCGTCGTCTTCGCGCTCGGCGCCCTCACCGACTTCCACGTCGACGGGCTGAACGACATCCCGGTCGACGGCGAGGCGTTCGGCGCGAACTCCTGGCTGCCGTTCGGTCTGCTCGGGATCTGGGCCGCGTTCCCCTTCGGCATGTGGTTCTTCCTCGGCGTGGAGGGCGTGCCGCTCGCCGCCGAGGAGGCCAAGGACCCGGTGCGGTCCATGCCGAAGGCCCTCGCGATCTCCATGGGGATCCTGGTGCTGCTCGCCGTGATGACCTTCTTCGCCGCGACCGGGGCGCGCGGCTCGGCCGCCGTCTCCGAGGCGGGCAACCCGCTGGTCGTGGCGCTCCAGGGCGACGGGGACCCGACCGCGCTCAGCCGCTTCGTGAACTACGCGGGCCTCGCCGGCCTGGTCGCCTCCTTCTTCTCCCTCATCTACGCGGGATCGCGCCAGCTCTTCGCCCTCTCCCGCGCGGGCTACCTGCCCCGCTTCCTCTCCCTCACCAGCCGCCGCAAGTCGCCGTACCTGGGGCTCCTCATCCCGGGCGCGATCGGCTTCGCGCTGGCCGCCGGGACCGGGGACGGGGCCCGGATGCTGAACATCGCCGTGTTCGGCGCCACCATCTCGTACGCCCTGATGGCGCTCTCCCACATCGTGCTGCGGCGCCGCGAGCCGGGGCTGCACCGGCCGTACCGCACGCCCGGCGGGATCGTCACCTCGTCGGTGGCCTTCGTCCTGGCCCTGTCGGCCCTCGTCGCGACGTTCCTGGTCGACCGGACGGCGGCGTTCATGGCCGTCGGGGTGTACGCGATCGCCCTCGCCTACTTCGCGTTCTACAGTCGACACCATCTGGTGGCCCGGGCGCCCGAGGAGGAGTTCGCGGCACTCGCGGCCGCCGAGGCCGAACTCGCACGTGACTGACCCCGACCGCCCGACCGCCCCTCAGCTCCCGTCCGCCCCGCACTCCCGCAGTCCCGTACTCCCGGAGGACGTTCCGTGTCCAAGCCGCTCATCGGCGTGACCACCTATCTGGACCAGGCCCGCTGGGGCGTGTGGGACATGCGGGCCGCGCTGCTCCCCGCGCCGTACCCCCGGCTCGTCCAGGAGAGCGGGGGGATCGCGGTGATGCTGCCGCCGGACGCGCCGGAGGCCGCGGCGGCGGTCGTGGCCCGGCTCGACGGCCTGGTGGTCGCGGGCGGGGCGGACGTGGAGCCCGTGCGGTACGGGGCCGCGCCCGACCCGCGCACCGGTCCGCCGGCCCGGGAGCGGGACGCCTGGGAGCTGGCCCTGATCGACGCGGCCCTCGCGTCCGGGACCCCGCTGCTCGGCATCTGCCGGGGCATGCAGCTCCTGAACGTGGCCCGCGGCGGGACGCTGGTGCAGCACCTGGACGGGCACGTCGAGGCGGTCGGGGTGATCGGCCGGCATCCGGTGAAGCCGGTGCCGGGGAGCCGGTACGCCGCCCTGGTGCCCGAGCTCGCCGAGGTCCCGACCTACCACCACCAGGCCGTGGACCGGCTCGGCGCCGGACTCGCGGCCTCGGCCCACGCGGAGGACGGCACCGTCGAGGCGGTCGAGCTGGCCGCCCCGGCCTGGGCCCTGGGCGTCCAGTGGCATCCGGAGATGGGCGAGGACCTGCGGGTGATGCGCGGACTCGTCGAAGCGGCGGCGGCGCGCGCGGCGGCCGGCCCGGCCCCGACGGCGCCGGCCCCGCGGGAGCCGGTGGCGTCCGGGGGCCAGGCCGGGGCGGGCGCCGGGGCGCCCTGAGCCGGGCCCGGTCTCCGGGCGTCGCCGGACAGGCCGCCGCCGCACGTCCGGGGCGGCCGTCCGTCCGGGGCGGGAGGGGCGGTGTCCGGTCACCCCCCGGCCCGGGCCTCGCGCAGGGTGCGGTCCTTCCGCATGAGGAGGGCGTAGAGCGCGGCGGCGACGCCCATGCCGGCCGGGAGGGAGAGGTCGATCCCGCCGAGGGCGGCGGCGACCGGTCCCGTGTAGAGGGTGTCGACGCAGAGGGCCGCCGCGGTGACGCCGCCGACGAGTGCGAGGCCGCCGGCCGGGTTGACGCCCCCGGTGTACCAGAAGGGGCTCTCGGGGGTCTCGTCGGAGAGCGCGGGGCCGTCGTAGCGGCACCGGCGCAGCAGCACGTCGGTCGCGTAGATCGCCATCAGGGGGCCGCTGAGGACGATGATCACCTGGAGGGCGTTGCTGACGGTGTCCAGGAAGTTGGAGACGAGCAGCCCGTAGAGGGTGAGGGCGACGGCGACGGCCCCGTCGAACAGCACGCTGACGGAGCGCCGGACGCGCAGGCCCACGGCCTGGAGCGCGAGTCCCGCGCTGTACGCAGTCAGCGCGTTGATCGCGATGGTGCCGAGGACCAGGGCGAGCAGGAAGAGCGGGACGAACCAGCCGGGCAGGATCTCCTGGAGCGCGGTCTGCGGGTCGGTCATGTCGACGGCGGTGGCGGCGAAGGCCCCCAGCGAACAGACGACGACGCTGGGCAGGAACGCACCGAACGCGGTCCAGGCGGCGATCGCCCGCTTCGAGGCGGTGCGGGGCAGGTAGCGGGAGAAGTCGGCGCTCGTGGTGTACGAGAGCGGGCCCGAGGCGATCATCGCGGTGCCGGCGAGCAACAGCGCCCAGAGTTCGCCCCCGCGGGCCGGCTCCGCGGGGGCGTACGAGAAGTCGGCGTGCCGCAGGACCGCGAACGCGACGACGGCGAAGGCCCCGGCGAGGACCAGGGTGATCGGCAGGTAGAGCCGGACGATCAGGGCGTGTCCGTAGACGCTGATGATCAGCGTGAGCGCGGCGATGACCACGATGACGGCCACCTCGACGGGGGTGCCGGCCGTGATGCCGGCCTTCTCGACGAGCGCGAAGGCGGCGGTGGCCGCGGCGGCCAGGTTCAGGGCGAAGTAGCAGACGGAGACCAGCCAGCCGCCCACCGCGTTGTTCACGCGGTTGCCGAGGACGCCGTACACGGCCCGGGTGATGACCTCGCTGGGTGCGCCGGCGGCCGGGCCCGAGGTGGCGAGGAGGCCGGGGAGCACCCAGAGCAGGTTGCCCACGACGATCACGCCGACGGCCTGCCAGAGGCTCAGGCCCATCAGGACGAGGGCGCCGCCGATGACCAGGCTCAGGTAGTTGACGTTCGCGGCCGCCCAGACGGAGAAGAGCTCGCGGGGGTGTCCGTGGCGCTCGGAGTCGGGGATGTGGTCGATGCCGTGGGCCTCGATCCGGCCGGGCCGGTCGGCGTCCCGCGGGGCGACCGATGCGGCCCGGGAGCCCGGGTGCGGGTCGGGGATCGTGGAAGTCATGCGGCCCTCCGGTGCGTGGGGTGCCCACCTGGTTGCTTATTGGTCGCACACTCAATAGCATCACGGTTATGTCGTCAAGCGTCCAGCGCAAGAGAGTGCGGAAGACCCCGGAAGCCCGGCGGGCGGAGATCGTGGAGACCGCCGCCCGGGTGGCCCTGACCGAGGGGCTGGAGTGCGTCACCCTCCGGCGGATCGCCGAGGAGCTCGCCGTCCGACCGGGGCTGATCAGCCATTACTTCCCCTCGGCGGAGGATCTGGTGGGCGAGGCGTTCAGCGTGGCCGCCACCGGCGAGCTCGACTCCCTGCTGCCCGCGGAGCGGCCGCACGGCACCCCCACGCAGTACCTCGCGCGCTACTTCGCCCTCTCCGCGGGCGAGGAGTACGACGACATCAGCCGCCTGTGGATCAACGCCCGGCACCTGAGCCGCTACCGCCCCGTCCTGCGCGACCGGGTCACCGAGCAGGAGCTGGCCTCCGACGACCGGCTGGAGGAGCTGATCCGCGAGGGCGTCGAGCGGGGCGAGTTCCGCACGGACGACCCGCGCGCCACCGCCATCCAGATCCTGGTGGTGCTCGACGGCCTCGGCGCCCACGCCAACAGCGACCGGACCGACCGGCCGGCGGCGGTGACCCGCATGCCTCTCACGACCGCCGAACGCGAGCTGGGGCTGCCGCACGGCGCGCTGTCCGACGTCCCGCCGCCGGGGGAACCCGCCTGACGGCACCTGCGCCCGGCCGGGCGGATCCGGCCGACCACACCCACACCCGCCCCGGCACCGGGTGCCGGTCCCGGCCCGCCGGACATCGCGCAGCGTCCGGCGACGGCACGCGCTGTCCGGCGTCCGGCCGTCCGGCGACAGCACGCGGCGACGGCCGCGTACCGTCACGCGGCGCCGGGTGACGGCCCGTCCGCCGGACCGCGGCCGGGAGGCCCGGCGCCCCGAGGGGTCCTCCCCCGCGTGCCGGCCGCCGAACCCGGGACCGACCCGTACCCCGGGCCGCCCCGCCGTCCCGTCCCCCGGGACCTCCGACCACCACCCCCACACCCCCGCCCCCACCCTCACCCCCTCCCCCGTCCCTCCCTGGAGCCACCCGTGCGCATCCGACTCGCCCTGCTCTCCGCCCGCCTGCTCGACCCCGGCACGGGGGCGTTCCTGCCCGACACCGCGCTGGCCGTCGCCGACGACGGCCGGATCGCCGCCCTCGGCGACGACCGCGACATCCGCGCGCTCGCCGGGCCCGGCACCACCGTCGTGGACCTCAAGGGCGCCGTGGTCACCCCCGGGCTCGTCGACGGGCACGTGCACCCCGTGACCGGCGCCGAGCTGACCCACGGCCTCGACCTGTCGTACTGCTCCGACCTGGACGACGTACGGGAAGCCCTCGCCCGCGAGGTCCGGAACCTCGGCCGGGGCGACTGGCTCTTCGGCTGGGGCCTCGACCCGAACGTCTTCGGCGACCACCCCGTCGGCATCGCCCCCTTCGACGCGGTCCTCGACGGCGTCCCCGCCTTCCTGCTGCTCTTCGACGCCCACTCGGCGCTCGCCAGCCGCCGCGCCCTGGAACTCGCCGGGGTCGACGGCCCCCGCACCTTCGCCCAGGCCTCCGCCGAGGTCGTCTGCGACGCCTCCGGCCGGCCGACCGGACTGCTCCAGGAGGACGCCGCCTGCGAGCTCGTCGAACGGGTCGCCCCGCGCCCGACGGCCGGGGAGAGCCGCGAACGGCTGGCCGCGGCCCTGCGGTCCATGGCCGCGGCCGGACTCACCGGCGGCCACGTCATGGACGCGAACGGCGAGAGCCTCGCCCTGTACGGGGAGCTCGACGCGGCCGGCGACCTGGCGCTCCGCCTGCGGGTGGCGCCCTGGTGCCAGCCCGGCACGGACGAGGACGGCGTACGGGACCTCATCGCCGGGCAGGGCGTCGGCGGCGCGCTCTGGCGGGTCGCGGGCGTGAAGCTCTTCATGGACGGCACCATCGACAACGGCACCGCGTGGCTGGAGAAGCCCGACTGCCACGGGGAGTCCACCCACGCGTTCTGGCCGGACCCCGAGGCGTACACCCGCATCGTCGGCGAGCTGCACCGGGCCGGGGTCGCGACCGCCACCCACGCCATCGGCGACGCGGCCGTGCGGCACGCGCTCGACGCCGTCGAGAAGGCGCGGGGCGGCGAGCGGGGCACGGTGCGGCACCGGGTCGAGCACATCGAGACCGTCCCGGACGACACCCTGCGCCGCTTCGCGGAGCTGGGGGTGATCGCCTCCATGCAGCCCACCCACTGCTGCGACTTCACCCGCGCCGACCACACCGACAACTGGTCGCGCCGCCTCGGCGAGGAGCGCGCCTCGCGCGCGTGGCGCTGCCGGGACCTGGTCGACTCGGGGGCCGCGGTGGTCCTCGGCTCCGACTGGCCGATCGCCCCGTTCCCGCCGCTCGGCGTCATGGCCGGCGCTCGGCACCGGCGCCCCGGCCGCGACCTCGGCAGCCCGCCGCACGGCCCCGAGCAGGCCCTGACCGCGCTGGAGGCGCTGCGCGGCATGACGACGGCGGCGGCGTACGCGGCGGGCGAGGAGCACGAGGCGGGACGGCTCGCGCTCGGCTTCCGCGCCGACCTCACGGTCTTCGCGGACAGCCCGCTGACGACCCCGGCGACGGACCTGCCGGACCTCCCGGTCCTGCTGACGGTCCTGGACGGCCGGATCACGCACCGGGCCGCGGGGGTCTGACGAACGCACGACGGTGGCGCGCGCCCGCCCCGCCGTTCAGCCCGTGGGACGGGCCCGGGTCAGGGACAGGAGGTCGCGGGCCGGGCCCGTCGGGCGGTGGCCGGACGGCCAGACCGCGCGGAGGTCGCGGCGCAGCCGCGCCCCCTCCACCGGGATGGCGACCAGTCGCCGCGAGGCCAGTTCCTCGGCGACCGCGAGTTCGCTGAGGACGGCCGGCCCCGCCCCGCTGACCGCCGCGGCCTTGACCGCCGTCGTCGAGGCGAGTTCGAGCAGCGGCTGCGCGAGGCCGCCGTGGCCCGAAAGGGCCGCGTCGAGCACCTGCCGGGTGCCCGAGCCGCGTTCCCGCAGGACCAGCGGGGTGGCGGCGAGCTCCGCCGGGTCCAGCGGGCCGCGGCGGCGCGCCCAGGGGTGCGAGGGCGCGGCCACGATCACCAGCCGGTCGTGCGCGACGACGACCCCGTCGAGGCCGTCCGGCACCGCGAGGCCCTCCACGAAGCCCATGTCCGCCTCGTTCGCGAGCAACCGCTCCGCGACGACCGCCGAGTTCCCCGCCTGGAGCGACACCGCCGTGCCAGGGCGCTCGGCGCGCAGCGCGATCAGCCAGCCGGGCAGCAGGTACTCGGCGATCGTCATCGACGCGGCCACCCTCAGCCGGGAGTCCCGCCTCCCCCGCAGCGCCTGCGCGC
This sequence comes from Streptomyces sp. NPDC014891, assembly GCF_043081085.1. Taxonomy (NCBI): domain Bacteria; kingdom Bacillati; phylum Actinomycetota; class Actinomycetes; order Kitasatosporales; family Streptomycetaceae; genus Streptomyces; species Streptomyces sp. NPDC014891. Next base: position 247,290 of record NZ_JBIBWF010000006.1, read on the forward strand.
CCGCGTCGAAGGCCTCGGCCGCCTCGACGATGCGCCGCGCCCAGTCGGTGACGAGCGCGCCCGCGTCCGTGAGCCGCGAACCGCGCGGCGAACGGTCGACCAGGGCCACCCCGAGCTGCCGCTCCATCGACCGGATCCGGCTGCTGGCCGCGGGCTGGGTGATGCCGACCTCCCGCGCGGCCGCGCCGAGGCTCCCGTGCCGCGCGACGGCGAGGAGCAGCTCCAGCGCCCCGAGGTCGGGGACCCGGTGATGGAGCTGGGCCCGGCCCCCGGAGCCGTACGCCTCGGTCCTGTGCCCGCCCGCCCGCTGCTCCTCGTGCCGCTCCCCGCGGTGCTCCCCGTTGCTGGCCATAAAGCCAGCTTATGACGTCATAGCCGCATGATCCCTGGTGGGGGCGGGGCGATCGGACGACGGTGGAGTCATGGCAAGCCTCGCACCTCCCCTCCCCGCCGTCCGCGCCACCACCCCCGGCGCCCGGCCGGACGCCTCACCGGCCCGCTCCGTCCGCCACCTCGGACCCAACTGGTACGCCGCCGTGATGGGGACGGCCATCGTGGCCAGTGCGGGCGCGGGGCTCCCCGTCGACCTCCCCGGCCTCCGCACGGCCTGCGCGGCGGTCTGGGCGCTGTCCCTCGCGATGCTGCTCGCCCTGGTCGCCGCCCGTACCGCGCACTGGGTCCGCCACCGCGACCAGGCCCGCGCCCACCTCCTGGACCCGGCCGTGGCGCCGTTCTACGGCTGTCTGTCGATGGCGCTGCTCGCGGTCGGCGGCGGCGCCGTGATCGTGGGCCGGGACTGGATCGGGCTGCCCGCCGCCGTCGCGCTGGACGCCGTCCTGTTCACCGTCGGCACGGTCGTCGGACTGGCCGCCGCCGTCGGCATCCCGTACCTCATGGTCGTGCACCACCGGATCGAGGGCGCGTCCCCGGTGTGGCTGCTCCCGGTCGTCGCCCCCATGGTCTCCGCCGCGCTCGGCCCGCTGCTGGTGCCCCACCTGCCCGCGGGCCAGGCCCAGGAGACCCTGCTCCTCGCCTGCTGGGGGATGTTCGGCCTCAGCCTCCTCGCGACGCTGGTCATGCTGCCGCTGGTGTTCGGCCGGCTGGTGACGGGCGGCCCGCTGCCCCTCGCCCTCACCCCCACCCTCTTCCTCGTCCTCGGCCCGCTCGGCCAGTCGACGACCGCCGCGAACAAGTTCGCCGACGTCGCGCCGGGCGTGCTCCCCGCCCCGTACGCGCACGGCTTCGCGTCCTTCGCCGTCCTCTACGGCGTGCCCGTGATGGGCTTCGCCCTGCTGTGGCTGGCGCTCGCCGGTGCGCTGGTGCTGCGGGCACGGCGGCGCGGGATGGGTTTCGCGATGACCTTCTGGGCGTTCACGTTCCCCGTCGGGACCTGTGTGACCGGCGCCGAGGGGCTCGCGCAGCACACCGGTCTGGCCGCGTTCCGGTGGCTCGCGATCGGCCTGTACGTGTTCCTCGTCGCGGCCTGGCTGGTGGCCGGGACCCACACGGTCCGCGGCCTGCTCAGCGGCGCGCTGCCCGCAGCGCCCGCTCCAGCACCCGCGGCGCCTCGACGAGGGACGGGCCGTACCAGGTGAGGTGACGTCCGTCGACGAGCGCGGCGGCGGTCCCGGGGAAGGCCTCGGGGCCGTCGTCGGGCGTGAAGCGGTACGGCTCGTCGGGCAGGACGACGAGGTCGGGCGCGGCGGCGCGGAGCTCGTCGAGCGGCAGCCGGGGGTAGCGCTCGGGGTGGTCGGCGTACAGGTTGCGGACGCCGAGGCGGGCCAGCAGGTCGCCGGCGAAGGTGTCCCGGCCGAGGACCATCCAGGGGCGCCGCCAGATCGGCACCACGGCGGTGGACTCCCTCTCGGGGGCGACCGCGGCCCAGGCCGCCTCGGCGTCGTCGAGCCAGCGGGGCCGGCGGGGCGCGCCGCACGCGGCGAGGACCCGCTCCAGCTCGCTGAAGCCCTCGTCGAGGGTGCGGATGTCGGTGACCAGGACGTCGAGCCCGGCGGCCCGGAGTGCGGCGAGGTCGGCGGCCCGGTTCTCCTCCTCGTTGGCGAGGACGAGGTCGGGGCGGAGGCCGGCGATCGCGTGGACGTCGGGGTTCTTGGTCCCGCCGATCCGCGCCGCGCCGAGGCCCGCGGGGTGGCTGCACCAGTCCGTGGCCCCGACGACCAGGCCGGGCGCGGTGACGGCGACGGCCTCGGTCAGGGACGGCACCAGGGAGACGACCCTGGCGACCGTGCCGCGGCCGGCGCTCACTCCTCCTCGGCCTCGACGTGCTCGGCGACGGCGACGACGAGGAGCCGGGTGCCGGCCTCCGTGGCGCGCCAGCGGTGCCGGACCCCGCCCGAGAGGTAGAGGGTGTCGCCGCGCCCGAGGCGGTACGCGCGTCCCTCCGCCTCGACCTCGGCGGCCCCGTCGGCCACGTACAGCAGTTCGTCGTTGCGGTGCTGGAACTCGCGTCCCGCGTCCTGCTCGCCGGTGAACTCCAGGGCGTGCAGCTGGTGGCGGCCGCGGACGATCGCCCGGACGCCGGGCGGGAGGGCGGGGGAGGTCTCGTCCGCCCGGACGACGTCGACGGTGCGGGAGGCCTCGGCGGCGGCCAGGAGTTCGGCCGCGGTGGTCTCCAGGGCGTCGGCGACGAGCCCGAGGGAGCGGGAGCTGGGGCGGGCCCGGTCGTTCTCGACCTGGCTGAGGAAGGGCACGGACAGTCCGCTGCGCGAGGAGACGACGGCCAGCGTCAGCTGGAGCGCTCTGCGTCGCCTCTTGACGGCCGCTCCCACGCGGGGTGATTCCTTCTCGTCCATGTCGGCCCCCTCCCTCGTGCCTCGTGCGTACCCGTACCGGGCGGTTACCTGAACCTTACGCAGCTTTGGGGCGGGGTTTCGCGTCGTGACGAAAAGGGGTGGTCGCCGAACACGTTCGGCGACCACCCCTTTTCGGACAGGTACTGTTCACCTGTCTCCGCCGGCCGCCGGGAGGCGGCCGCCGGTCTACTGCGGCGTGAGCTTCTCGGCGAGGCCCGGGTTGTCGTCCAGCCAGGTGCGGACGGCCTCCTGCTCCTTGCCCTTGCCGGTCTCCTGGATGACGGCTTCGAGGTCGGTGAGCTGCTTCTCGGTGAGCTCGAAGTTCTTCAGCCAGGCTCCGACCTCGGGGTTCTCGGCGGAGAATCCCTTGCGGGCCAGGGTGTGGACGCCGTCGCCCTTGCCCCAGGAGCCCTTGGGGTCGGCGAGCTTCTTCAGGTCGTGGGCGGAGTAGGCCCAGTGCGGCGACCAGAGCGTCACCACGACCGGTTCCTTGCGCTCGTAGGCGCGCTTCAGCTCGGCGAGCATCCCGGGCGTGGAGCCGTCGACGACCTTGTACTCACCCTGGAGCCCGTACTCCTTGACGACCTTGTCCTTGAGGATGCCCATCATGCCGGCGCTGGGCTCGATGCCGACGATCCGGCCCTTGAACTGCCCGGACTTGCCCTTGAGGTCGGCGAGCGAGTCGACGCCCTTCACGTACGAGGGGACGGAGAGCTCCAGGGAGGTGGGGCCGTACCAGGAGCCGAGGTCCTCCAGCTTGTTCTTGTACTTCTCCCAGTACTGGGCGTGGGTGACGGGCAGCCAGGAGTCGGTCTGGAAGTCGAGCTGGCCGCCGGCCAGGCCGGTGTAGAGCGCGCCGGCCTCCAGCTGCTTGGTGTCGACCTCGTACCCGCGGCGCTCCAGGAGCTCCTTCCAGAGGAACGTGGAGGCGATGCCCTCGTCCCAGGGGATGTAGCCGATGCTGACCTTCTTGCCGTTGCCGGCGGTGGCCGAGCCCGCTCCGTGGCCGCCGAGGATGCCGGTGCCGCCGGCGACGAGGGCGAGGACGACGACGCCGACGAGCGCGGTGACGGGCTGGGGGCGGTGGGCCCACAGCTTGGCCCCGGGACGCTTGGCGGAGAGCGCGGCGCGGGCCTTGGCGGCGGCGCGGCGGCCGAGCGGGGAGACCTGGCGGCCGAGGGCGCCGGTCATCCGGTCGAGGTACATGGCGAGGACGACGATGGAGACGCCCGCCTCGAAGCCGAGGCCGATGTCGACGTTGCCGATGGCGCGGTAGACGGCGCCGCCGAGCCCGCCGCCGCCGACCATGCCGGCGATGACGACCATGGACAGGCCGAGCATGATGACCTGGTTGACGCCCGCCATGATCGTCGGCAGGGCCAGCGGCAGCTGCACGCGCAGCAGGGTGCTGCGGGGCGTGGTGCCGAACGCCTCGGCGGCCTCGACGAGTTCGCCGTCGACCTGCCGGATGCCCAGCTCGGTCATGCGGACGCCCGGGGGCAGCGCGAAGACGATGGTGGCGATGATGCCGGGAACGACGCCGACGCCGAAGAAGATGATGCCGGGGATGAGGTACACCATGGCCGGCATGGTCTGCATGAAGTCGAGGACCGGCCGGAGCACGGCGCTGACGTGCTTCGAGCGGGCCGCCCAGATGCCGAGCGGTACGGCGATCACGAGGGTGACCAGCGTCGCGACGAGGACGAGCGAGAGCGTCGCCATCGCCTCGTCCCACAGCTGGACCGAGTCGACGAGCACGAAGCCGGCGAAGGCGAGCACGCCGGCGGCGAGCCCGCGCAGCCACCAGGCGACGACGGCGAGGATGCCGGCGAAGATCAGCGGCTGGGGCGCGGAGAGGACGGCGTCGATGCCGTCGTAGAGGCCGGTGACGCCGCCGCTGACGGCGTCGAAGAGCCAGGAGAACTGGGACTGGAGCCAGTCGACGGAGCTGTCGACCCAGTCGCCGAGGGGAAGCCTAGGCACGGGCGGTCAGCTCCTTCTTCGCGCGGGTGGCGGCCGCGGTGTCGTCCGCGTCGCCCTCGGGGCCGGCGGGCACGTCGTCCGCGGCTCCGCGGGACGTCCGGCCGGGGGCGGCGGGGCCACCGGCGGACGCGCCGTCCGGGTGGTCGGCGTCCCGGGCGCCCAGTCCGCCCATCACGGCGAGCAGCCGCTCCGCCGGTACGACTCCGAGGACGGCGCCGTCGGAGTCCTTCACGGTCACGGGGTGCGGGGCGCGGGCGGCCTCGGCGCACAGGTCGGCGACGAGCGTGTCCGGTCCGACCGGCCGGCAGGGGCAGTCGTCGGGGCACTCGGCGGGGGTGGCGCCGGCCGTCATGACGGCGGAGGCGGTGAGCACCCGGGAGCGGTCGACGTCCTGGATGAAGGAGGCGACGTAGTCGTCGGCGGGGCGGACCAGGATGTCCTCGGCGGTGCCGAGCTGCACGATCCGGCCGTCGCGCATGACGGCGATCCGGTCGCCGAGGCGCATCGCCTCGTTCAGGTCGTGGGTGATGAAGACGATGGTCTTCTTCAGCCGCTGCTGGAGGACGAGGAGCTGGTCCTGCATGTCGCGGCGGATCAGCGGGTCGAGGGCGCTGAAGGACTCGTCCATGAGGAGCAGGTCGGCGTCGGTCGCGAGGGCGCGGGCCAGGCCGACGCGCTGCTGCATGCCGCCGGAGAGCTCGTCGGGCCAGGACTTCTCCCAGCCGGCGAGGCCGCAGAGTTCCAGGGCCTCGGCGGCCCGGGACTCGCGCTCGGCACGCGCGACACCCTGGACCTCCAGGCCGTACGCGGCGTTCTCCAGGACGTTCCGGTGCGGGAACAGCGCGAAGTGCTGGAACACCATGCTGATCTTGGTGGAGCGCACCGCGCGCAGCTCGCGGGGCGACAGCGCGGTGAGGTCCCGCCCGTCGAAGAGGACCCGGCCGGCGGTGGGCTCCAGCAGGCCGTTCAGCATGCGGAGGAGGGTCGACTTGCCGGACCCGGAGAGGCCCATCACGACGAAGATCTGGCCGGGCTCCACGACGAAACCGGCGTCCACGACAGCCGCCGTCGTCCCCTCGGCCCGCAGCTCCTCCCGGTCGGCGCCGGCGGCGAGCCTGCGGACGGCTTCCTCAGGTCGTCTGCCGAACACCTTGAACAGGTGATCTGCCTGGAGCCTTGACACATGAACCTCACGGGTAGCAACGAAAAACGGCCCCTGCCACCCCCGCGCGGTAGGGCCGTGGAGCGGGCGGGATCGGCCCGCGGGCCCGTCGCGTACGGGGATCCTTTTGTTGAATCCCGTACCGGGTTCCGCTCCGGGCTCGCGCCTGCCCGGGCCCCGAGAGTGCAAACGCAAAGGTGACGGGGGTCACGCGAGGGGATCCGGAACCGCGAACGGCACCGTGTGCGTCCGCGAGGGGCACGACGACAGGTGCGGGCGCGCGGAGCGTACGGACGGGGGCGATGAGCGGGCGGGCGCTGCCGGGCGCTCGCCCCCTGCCGGTGGACCCCCGCCCGGGCGACGCACGCGTCCCCCGACCCCGCAAGCGTCCCGAGGCCTAGGATCACGCAGGTGACTCGACGCCTGATGCTCCTGGACACCGCCAGCCTCTACTTCCGCGCCTACTTCGGCGTGCCGGACTCCGTCCGCGCCCCCGACGGCTCGCCCGTGAACGCCGTGCGCGGACTCCTCGACTTCATCACCCGACTGGTGCAGGACCACCGGCCGGACGAGCTCGTGGCCTGCTGGGACGACGACTGGCGCCCCCAGTGGCGGGTCGATCTGATCCCCTCGTACAAGGCGCACCGGGTGGCCGAGGAGACGGAGACCGGCCCGGACGAGGAGGAGATCCCGGACACCCTGTCCCCGCAGGTGCCGGTGATCGAGGACGTCCTGGCCGCGCTCGGCATCGCCCGGATCGGGGCCGCGGGCTACGAGGCGGACGACGTGATCGGGACTCTCGCGGGCCGTGCGCCCGGGCCGGTGGACATCGTCACGGGCGACCGGGACCTCTTCCAGCTGGTGGACGACGCCCGGGGCGTACGCGTCCTGTACCCGCGCAAGGGCGTCGGCGACTGCGACCTGGTGGACGCGGAGTTCATCGCCGCCAAGTACGGGGTGCGCCCCGACCAGTACGCGGACTTCGCGGCGCTGCGCGGCGACGCCAGCGACGGCCTCCCCGGCGTGAAGGGCATCGGCGAGAAGACGGCGGCGCAGCTGGTCACGGAGTACGGAGACCTGGCGGGCGTACGGGCGGCGGCCGGGGACCGTACGTCGAAGCTGACGCCGGCCAAGCGGCGCGGCATCGTGGAGGCGGCCGCCTATCTGGACGTCGCCCCGACGGTGGTCCGCGTCGCCGGGGACGTACCGCTGCCGGAGTTCGACGCGACCCTGCCGAAGGCCCCCCGCGACCCGGCGGCCCTCGACGCCCTCGCGAAGCGCTGGGGCCTGGGCGGGGCGGTCGGCCGTCTGCTCCCGGTCCTGGCGCACTGACGGAATCGGGCCGCACTGGGGCGACCACGCCCCGGGGTGCTAGCTTAGGCATACCTAAGTAACCCTTACGCCGCATCGGCGTCGAGTCATGTCGAGTCAGGAGAGCCACCCGTGGCGGAGCAGCCCCGCAAGGCACCGAAGGCCACCGAAGCGCGCGTGGTCCGCACCGAACGCATCACCCCGCACATGGTGCGGGTCGTCCTGGGCGGCCCGGGCCTCGACGCCTTCGAGGTCGGCACGTACACCGACCACTACGTGAAGCTGCTCTTCGCCCCCGAGGGCGTCGCCTATCCGGAGCCGTTCGACATGGACCGGATCCGGGCGGAGTTCCCCCGGGAGGAGTGGCCGACGACGCGGACGTACACCGTGCGGGCCTGGGACCCGGTCCACCGCGAGCTGACCGTCGACTTCGTCGTGCACGGCGACGAGGGGCTCGCGGGCCCCTGGGCGGCACGGGCACAGGCCGGCGAGACGGTGCGCTTCCTCGGCCCCGGCGGCGGCTACGCGCCGGACCCGGCGGCGGACTGGCACCTGCTCGCGGGCGACGAGAGCGCGCTGCCGGCGATCGCGGCGGCCCTGGAGCGGCTGCCCTCGGGCGCCCGGGTGCACGCGTTCGTGGAGATCCCGGACGGCGCCGAGGAGCAGAAGTTCGCGACGGAGGACGGCATCGAGGTCACCTGGCTGCACCGCGGCGACCGCCCGGTGGGCGCGGCGCTCGTGGAGGCCGTGCAGGGACTGGACTTCCCGGCGGGCGACGTGCACGCCTTCGTCCACGGCGAGGCGGGCTTCGTGAAGGACCTCCGCCGCCATCTGCGCCTGGACCGCGGGGTTCCGCGCGAGCGGCTGTCCATCTCGGGCTACTGGCGCCTGGGCAAGTCGGACGAGGCCTGGCGCGCGATCAAGCGCGAGTGGAACGACCAGGTGGAGCGCGAGCAGGAGAACTGAGGCACGGAGCCGGCAGACCGGCTCACCGTGCGAGCGGGGCCCGGGGGCAGAGCCTCCGGGCCCCGCGCCGTTCACACCCGCGACTCCCGGAGCCGGCCGGCCGGGACCGGCCGGCGCAGCTCGACCAGGCCGCGCCACGCCGGGCCGGGCCGCACCGGGCGGCCCGCGCCCCTCCCCCGGCCGGACGTCCGCTAGGTCGCCTCTCCGAACATGCGGTCCGAGGTGTCGGTGTGGACCATCCGCCGGAGCGCGGAGAAGATCGCGTCGCCGATGACCGTGCCGACGACCACGCTCTCCACCAGTTCCTCGCGCGCCACGTTGCCCGCGACGTAGTCGAGGTCGGTCCGCGCCACCCGCTCCGCCGCGTCCGCGTACGTGTCCAGGACCTGCACGAACGCGCCGTGTCCGGCCTCGTCGACGGCGGCCAGGGCCACCGCGAGCGCCTCGGACGCCGGGTTGCCGGGGTCGACCCGCCAGCCGCGCGCGGCGATCAGCGCCGCGACCCGCTTCCGCGCCTCCTCGATCCCGGCGTGCGGTTCGCGGTCGTAGCGCGGCACCAGGCCCGAGGCCACCGTGCCCAGCATCATGTGCACCGAGCGGTCGGGGTCGTCGACCGCGACGATCACCTCGCGGATCGCCGCCACCGACAGACCTCCCACATCGAGGAGCGCCCGGATCAGGCGGAGGCGCTGCACGTGCGTCTCTCCGTACGAGGCCTGGTTGGGGCTCGTCAGTTCCCCAGCGGGCAGCAGTCCCTCCCGTACATAGAACTTGATCGTCGGGATGGACACCCCGGTCCTGCGACTCAACTCTCCGATGCGCAAAGCGCGTTCACCCTTCTGTTCCCGCTTCGGCCTTGCCGACCGACTCCCCATCATAGATAGTGGCGCTATCAGATAGCGGCTAGTGCCGCTATCCATACTTTCCCACGGGGGGGATCCGTATGTCCTTATCGCCCACCGACGCACCGGCACGGCTCCACCGGCCGCTCGTCTGGTTCGCCGCCTCCATGGGGGTCCTCGCCCTCGTCTCCGCCGTCGGCATCGCCGTCGACGACCGCGTCCTGGTCGGCGTACCGATCTGGACCAAGCCGTTCAAGTTCTCGGTCTCGTTCGTCGCGTACGCGCTCTCGCTCGCCTGGATGCTGACCCTGCTCCCCCGGGGGCGCCGGGTCGGCTGGTGGGCCGGCACCGTGGTGACCGCCGCGAGCGCCGCCGAGATGGTGCTCATCACCCTCCAGGTCATCCGGGGCGAGCGGAGTCACTTCAACCAGGCGACGCCCTTCGACAACACCGTCTTCCAACTCATGGGCGCCACCGTCCTCGTGCTCTGGCTGGGCGCGCTGGCCATCGCCGTCCTCCTGCTGCGCGCCAGGATCCTCGACCGGGCGACGGCCTGGGCCGTCCGGCTGTCCTCGCTGATCGCCCTGGCGGGGGCCGCCGTCGGCTTCCTGATGGTCAGTCCGACACCGGAGCAGCAGGCGGTCGACGGTTCCCCGATCGTGGGCGCCCACTCCGTCGGCGTACCGGACGGGGGCCCGTCGATGCCCGTGACCGGCTGGGCGAGCGACGGCGGCGACCTGCGCATCCCGCATTTCTTCGGCATGCACGCGCTCCAGGTGCTGCCGCTGCTCCTGCTCGTACTCGCCGCGCTCGCACCGCGCTTCACCCGCCTCGCCGACGAACGCGTGCGCCTCCGCCTCACCCTGACGGCCGCCGCCGCGTACTCGGCGACCTTCGTCCTGCTGACCTGGCAGGCCCTGCGCGGCCAGGCCCTGCTCGCTCCGGACGGCGCGACGGCGGCGGGCGCGGGGGCGATCGTCCTGCTGACCGCGGCGTCCGCGACCCTCTCACTCCGGGGGCCGACCACCGCCGGCCCGAACCCGCACTCCCCTGACCGGCGGTCGGCCGCCGGTCGCCGGCCAGTGGTCGCCGGCGATCCACCGGCCCGTCATCACCGTCCTCGGCCGGCCCACGATCGCCGCCCATCGGTCGGTCCGTGATCGCTGACCATCGATTCCGTGATCGCCGTCCTCCGCCCGGCCGAGGACGGCGCCCCCGGGTTCAGCCTCGTGTTCAGCCCCGTGCCCGTACCGTCGCCAGGACGTCCCGGTCCGGCTGGAGTGTGAGGCTGGGGACCGGGAGGACCTCCTCGGTGGTGACGTCCACGTCGTAGCGGCGGGCCAGGACCGCGAGGATCAGGACCGCTTCGACGAGGGCGAACCGGGTGCCGAGGCAGACGCGGGGACCGCCGCCGAAGGGGAACCACGCGTATTCGGGTATCTCCTCGGCGGGCTGTCCGTCCCGTTCGATCCAGCGCTCGGGGCGGAAGGCCTCCGCGTCGCCGTACCAGCGGGGGTCGCGCTGGGTGGCCCACTGGCTGGACCAGACACGGGTTCCGACGGGGACGGGCTTGCCGCCGAGGGTGGCGCCCTCCTTCGCGAGGCCGGTGAGCAGCCAGATCGTGGGGTAGAGCCGGAGGGTCTCCTTGATGACGGCCTGGGTGTAGGTGAGGGAGGCGTAGTCGTCGTAGCCGGGTTCGTGGTCGGCGAGGACCCGGTCGAGTTCCTCGGTGAGGGTGGCCCGGACGTGGGGGTTGCGGGAGAGCAGGTACCAGGTCCAGACGAGGGTGGAGCTGGTGGTCTCGTGGCCGCCGATGTAGAGGGTGACGGTCTCGTCGCGGATCTCCTGGTCGGAGAGGGGTGCGCCGGTCTCGTCGCGGGCGGCGAGGAGGCGGCTGAGGAGGTCGGGGCGTTCGGTGTCGCCGTCGCGGTGGCGGGAGACGACGCGGGCGACCTCGGCGTCGATGACGGCGGTGGCGCGCTTGATGCGGGCGCGTCCGGGGGTGGGCAGCCAGTCGGGGAGGATGGCTCCGATGCCGCTGAACTCGGCGCCGATCTCCTTCTGCGCGACGTCCATGGCCTGTCCGATGGCGTCGGCGTCGGCGGCGGTGTCGACGCCGAAGATGGTGCGGACGGCGACGAGTTGGGTGAGGGCGGCCATCTCCTTCTTGATGTCGATGTGCGCGCCGTCGGACCAGCGGTCGGCGAGGTCCACGGCGCATTCGGACATGGTGGCCGCGTAGGAGCGGACCTGCTTCGGGCGTACGGAGGGTTGCACGAGGGAGCGCTTGCGGCGCCAGTCGGCTCCCTTGGAGACGATGACGCCGTTCCCGAGGAGGGTGCGGAAGGCGATGCCGAGGTCGGGCTGGTCGAAGGTCCGCTCGACCTCGGTGAGGAGTTCGCCGACGGTGTCGGGGTGGGCGATGAAGAGGGAGGGTTTGCGGCCGAAGCGCCAGCGGACGATGTCGCCGCGGTCCCGGAGTTGTTCGAAGAAGGCCAGTGGGTCCTTCCCGAAGGCGGGGAGGCTGCCGAGGAGGGGGATGCCGCGGGGTCCGTCGACGACAACCGGAACCGCGGTCGGTGGTTCGTGCGGTGTCTCCGCCCGCGTCTGCGGTGGATGCTGCTCGCCGCGTTTCCCGGTGGGCGGCCGCCCTTCGTCCTGGGCCCCCGTGTTTGAACGACCGGCTTGCGTGGTCATGAACGTCCCTCCCCAACTGGCCTTTCCTGCTTGTGAGTCCATGCAATCGGAACGGCCGGGCGGGCGCCACCCCTGTGGACGACGGCCTGTGGACGACGGGGGGTCGACCGGCTCGGTATGACCATCGGACAGGCGGAGGCCGCGCCGCCGTGGACGATCACGGGCCGGGAGAAACGGAAAGGCCGAGTGCCCGTGGCGTGGTCGCCACGGGCACTCGGCCTGCGGGGTGGAGGCGGGTCGTCAGCCCACCGAGCTGTAGGCGACGACTCCGCGCAGCAGCGCGTCGACGGCCTTGCGTGCGTTCTTGGCGACGGTGCTGTTCTCCTTGGGTGCCGCCGCCGCGATCTGTCCGAGGACGTCGATGACCTGCTTGCACCAGCGGACGAAGTCGCCGGCGGGCATCTCGGCCTCGCGCAGCACCTCGTCGAGGCTCTTGTCGGAGGCCCACTGGTAGGCGGCCCAGGCGAATCCGAGGTCGGGTTCGCGCTGGCCGACGCCCTCCGCCTGGTTGATCTTGAATTCCTCTTCGAGGGCGTCGAGGCGGCCCCAGATCCGCACCATCTCGCCGAGTGCCGCCTTGGCGTTGCCCGCGGGCAGCTTGGGTGCGACGGCGTCGTCGGACTGACGTGCCTCGAACACCAGGGCCGAGACGCAGGCGGCGAGTTCGGCCGGGGTCAGGCCTTCCCATACGCGGTCGCGGAGGCATTCGCTGGCGAGGAGGTCGAGTTCGCCGTAGAGCCGGGCGAGCCGCTTGCCGTTCTCCGTGACCTCGTTGCCGCGCAGGTAGTCGAGTTCGGTGAGGAGCGCGACGATCCGGTCGAAGGTGCGCGCGATGGTGTTGGTGCGGCCCTCGATGCGCCGCTCCAGCTGCTGGGTGTCGCGCTGGAGGCGGTGGTAGCGCTCGGCCCAGCGGGCGTGGTCCTCGCGCTCGTCGCAGCCGTGGCAGGGGTGGGCGCGGATCTCGGTGCGCAGCCGGGCGATCTCGCGGTCGTCGGCGGCGGCGGAGCGCTGCTTGTGGTGGCGCTCGGGGTTGATGTGTCCGGCCTTGCTGCGCAGGGCGGAGGCGAGGTCGCGGCGGGACTGCGGGGAGCGGGGGTTGAAGGACTTGGGGATCCTCATCCGCTCCAGGGCCTCGACCGGGACGGGGAAGTCGATGGAGGCGAGCCTCTTGACCTGTCGTTCGGCGGTGAGGACGAGGGGGCGGGGGCCGTCGTGGTGCTCGAAGCCGCGGTGGTTGTTGGTGCGGCCGGCGGGGATGCCGGGGTCGAGGACGAGGGCGAGGCCGGCGAACTTGCCGGTGGGGACGTGGATGACGTCGCCGGGCTTGAGCTTCTCCAGGGATCCGGCGGCCTGGGCGCGGCGCTGGGCGGCGCCCTGGCGGGCCAGTTCGGTCTCGCGGTCCTTGAGGTCGCGGCGGAGCCGCGCGTACTCCTCGAAGTCTCCGAGGTGGCAGGTCATGCCTTCCCGGTAGCCTTCGAGGCCCTCTTCGTTCTTCTGGACCTGCCGGGAGATGCCGACGACGGAGCGGTCGGCCTGGAACTGGGCGAAGGACGTTTCGAGGAGTTCGCGGGAGCGGTGCCGGCCGAAGCCCTCGACGAGGTTGACCGCCATGTTGTAGGACGGCTTGAAGCTGGAGCGCAGCGGGTAGGTGCGCGTGCCGGCGAGGCCGGCGAGGTGGTCGGGGTCGAGGCCGCGCTGCCAGAGGACGACGGCGTGGCCTTCGACGTCGATGCCGCGGCGGCCGGCGCGGCCGGTGAGCTGGGTGTACTCGCCGGGGGTGATGTCGGCGTGCTGCTCGCCGTTCCACTTGACGAGCTTCTCCAGGATGACGGTGCGCGCGGGCATGTTGATGCCGAGGGCGAGCGTCTCGGTGGCGAAGACGGCTTTGACGAGGCCCTTGACGAAGAGGTCCTCGACGACTTCCTTGAAGGTCGGGAGCATGCCGGCGTGGTGGGCGGCGATGCCGCGCTCCAGTGCTTCGAGCCATTCGTAGTAGCCGAGGACGTGGAGGTCCTCGGTGGGGATGGCGGCGGTGCGCTCCTCGACGATCTCGCGGACGCGGCGGCGTCCGTCGTCGTCGTTGAGGCGGAGTCCGGCGTAGAGGCACTGCTGGACGGCGGCCTCGCAGCCGGCGCGGCTGAAGATGAAGGTGATGGCGGGCAGGAGGCCTTCGGCGTCGAGGCGCTCGATGACCTCGGGGCGGCCGGGGGTCCAGATGCGGGAGCGCTGGCGGCGCTCGCGCTCGCGGTCGGCCTCGCGGACCATCTTGCCGCGGCGCCGGTCGCGCGGGTTGTACGTGCGCGTGTTCTCGGTGCGGGCGAGGCGCTGGAGGTCGGGGTTGACCTCGCGGCGGGAGGCGCCGCGGCCGCCGTGGTCGGTCTCCTCCTCGAAGAGGTCGTACATCCGGCGTCCGGCGAGGACGTGCTGCCAGAGGGGGACGGGGCGGCTTTCGGAGACGATGACCTCGGTGTCGCCGCGGACGGTGTCGAGCCAGTCGCCGAACTCCTCGGCGTTGGAGACGGTCGCGGAGAGTGAGACGAGGGTGACCGATTCGGGGAGGTGGATGATCACTTCCTCCCAGACGGCACCGCGGAAGCGGTCGGAGAGGTAGTGGACCTCGTCCATGACCACGTAGCCGAGGCCGGAGAGGGCCTGGGATCCCGCGTAGAGCATGTTGCGGAGGACTTCGGTGGTCATGACCACGATCGGCGCGTCGCCGTTGACGCTGTTGTCCCCGGTGAGGAGGCCGACCTTGTCGTTGCCGTAGCGCTTGACGAGGTCGGCGTACTTCTGGTTGGAGAGCGCCTTGATCGGGGTCGTGTAGAAGCACTTGCGGCCCTGGTTCAGGGCGAGGTGGACGGCGAACTCGCCGACGATGGTCTTGCCGGAGCCCGTGGGCGCGGCGACGAGCACGCCCTTGCCCGCTTCGAGGGCCTGGCATGCCTCGATCTGGAAGGGGTCCAGGCCGAACTCGTACATCTCGCGGAAGGGGGCCAGCGCGGTGGCCGCATCGGCGTTGCGGGCGCGGGCGGCCGCGTACGCCTCGGCTGGTGTGAGGTCCTCTGTCATCTTGTTCTCGAGCCTACCCGTCGCCTGTGACAGTGACGCGATCTTTATCGAGGGGATGTGGAGCGCCGGGTTCCGGGCTTTTCGGATGCGCCGCCGTCCCGGTGGGAACGCGAGGACCCCGCCGCGGGGCCGCGGCGGGGTCGTCGTGTTCCGGACGGCGTCCGGAGGGGCGTACGGGTGTGCGGGGGGCGGCGTCAGGTGATGTCGTCGTACCCGTTGGCGCGGTGGACGCCGGCGCCGCCGGGTTCGCCGGTGGCCTGCTCGGGCAGAGCCCGGGCGGCGCCGACGGGTTCGATCGCGCCGACGGACTCGGGGTGGAGGTCCAGCACCGATGCTTCGTCGTCGTCGAGCTCGGCGTCGGGGTCGTTGCGCCTGCGCCGCCGGTCGTTGAGGAGGGAGAAGCCGACGGCCCCGAAGTACAGGACGGTGATGGGTCCGGCAAGGGCGATCATGCCGACGGGGTCGGTGGTCGGGGTGATGACGGCACCGAAGACGAAGACGCCCATGATCACGCCGCGCCACCAGCCGGCCATCCGGCGGCCCGTGAGGACGCCGGTGAGGTTGAGCATGACCAGGACGAGCGGGAGCTCGAAGGCGAGGCCGAAGACGAGCACCATGCGCAGGGTGAAGTCGAGCACGTCACCGAGCGAGAGAATGTTCGCGGAGCCCTCAGGAGTGAGGCTGATGAGGACCTTCACACTGATGGGGAGGATCAGGTACGCGAGGTAGGCGCCGGCGGAGAACAGCGGTACGGCGGCGCCGACGAAGGCGTACGTGTACTTCTTCTCGCTCTTGTGCAGTCCGGGCGCGACGAAGGCCCACAGCTGGTAGAGCCAGATGGGGCTGGCGACGACGAGGCCCGTCGTCAGCGACAACTGGATCGTCGTGCTGAACGGGGCCATCAGCGTGTTGAAGGAGACGATCGCGCAGTTTCCACCGTTGCTGGTGACGTTCGGGCCGCAGGTGGGCACCGACTTCGTCAGGAACTGCATCAGCTCCTCGCTGTACACGAGGGCGACGATCGTCACCGCGGCGACGGCGAGGAGACCCTTCGCCAGTCGGTTGCGGAGTTCACGCAGGTGCTCCACGAGGGGCATCCGGCCCTCGGGGTCTTTGTCCTGCTTGCGGGCAGACTTGGGCAACCCACGTCCTCATCTCATGCGGCAGGCCGCCGCCCGGTGCGGCGGCCGCGGCGGACCGGGTCAGCGCTTGGTGGTGTCCGAGGGCTCGGTCACGGGACGTGCGCTGGTCACGTCGCCGGGAGCGGCCTGGATGGTGCGCGGGGCGGGCTCCTGGGCGGCGGGGGCGGCGGCGCCGGCCTGCGGCGGGTCGGCGGGGGCGCTCTGCTGGTCGTCCGACTTCATCGCCTTGGCCTCGCTCTTGAGGATGCGGGCGGACTTGCCGAGCGAGCGCGCCATGTCCGGGAGCTTCTTGGCGCCGAACAGCAGGATGATCACGACGAGGATGAGAATGATCTCGGTGGGGCCGAGCCTACCCATAGCTGTTTACCTTCTTCACCGAGGCGACATGGAGTGCGTGCCCGGCGGGTCGGACATGCGTCCGGCCACCGCGCTGTCTGCGATCGTAACCCGCAGGAGTAAACGCAGGGCAATGCCCTTGCATACTCCCGATTGCGTCGTACGTGACCGGTCCGGGGCCACTTCACGCAGGGTACGGCACGGGATCAGCGCAGCGAGTCGCCCGTGCGGGCCAGTCCGACGGCGGCCGTTTCGAGGTCTTCGGCGGCGCGGTTGATCCGTTCTGTGGTGTGGGCCACTTGACGGCCGAGGCGCTGGACCTCGACGAAGACCCTGATGGCGAGGACGCCGAGGACGGCGATGCCGAGGAATCCGAGGGCGATGGCGAGCATGGGCCAGAACATGAGGCGAGCCTAGACGTTGGGCGTGGCGGGCCGGGCGTCCGGTCGCCGCTCAGACGGTCGTGTGCAGCCGCAGGGTCCGGACGCCGCCGCCGGTGAGGAGTTCGACGATCCGCTCGCCGGCGGGCTTGCGGACGGAGCTGCCGCACTCGGGGCAGGTGAAGGAGTAGAAGGTGGTGCGGCGGCTGGCGCCGATGGCGAGGCGCAGGGCGTTCGCGGAGAGTTCGCAGCGGGAGCGGCAGTCGGGGCAGGCGGCCTTGAAGAGGACCGGGGCGATCGTCGCCGTAAGATCGTGCATCACGGACATTTCCCTCATCTCTCGGCTCCCGCACCCCGCGCGACGCGCAGCGCGTACGTCCGCAGGCGCGGCTCCCGTGTCCGTGCCTGCTCCGGCCCGGCGGGCCGGCGACCGGTACCGGTCACCGCTCCCCTCGCGCCACCGGCCCGCGGCCGGTCATCTGTCTGTCACGGCCTCCCCTGGGCGGGGAGCGTCACGCGCCCTCGTACGCGGCGAGCGCGGCGGCGGCCGCGGCCCTGGCGTTGTCGGCGAGTTCCCGCGGTTCGGCGATCCGCCCGTCGCTGCCCAGGCGCAGCGCGAGCCGGCGCAGGGAGGCCGGGTCGGGGGTGCGCAGGGTGATCCGCAGGCCGCCGTCCGGCAGCTCCTCGGCCCGGTCGTGCGGGTAGTACTCGGCGACCCAGCGCCCGCCGGGGCCGACCTCGACGACCACCTCGGGGTCGTCGGCGGAGGGCTGGACCAGCCCGGCGGAGAGGTCGCGCAGTTCGAGCTCCGGCGGCGCGGCGTGCTCGTCGAGGATGCGGATCTCGGCCACGCGGTCGAGGCGGAAGGTGCGGCGCGCCTCGGAGAGCCGGCACCACGCCTCCATGTAGGTGTGGCCGACGGCGAAGAGACGGATCGGGTCGACCTCGCGCTCGGTGAGTTCGTCGCGGGCGGGCGAGTAGTAGCGGACCCAGAGACGGCGGCGCTCGGAGATGGCCCGGTCGACCTCGGCGAAGACGCCGCCCTCGGATTCGAAGGTGACGGAGAGCCGGGAGCTGGCTCCGGCGGCCTCGCCGGCCGCGGCCTCCAGCTTGGCCGTGGCGCGCAGGAGTGCCTCGCGGTCGCTCTCCCGGAGTCCGGGGAGGGTGGCGACGGCGCGGGCGGCGACCAGCAGGGCGGTCGCCTCGTCGGCGGCGAGCCGGAGCGGCGCGGCGACGTCGTCCGGGTTGTGCCACCAGATCCGGTCGCCGTCGGTGTCGATGTCGAGGAGGTCCCCGCCGCGGAAGCTGGTGCCGCACATGGGCAGCACGTCCAGGTCGGAGATCAGTTCGTCCTCGGTGATCCCGAAGGCGCGAGCGACGTCGGCGACGTGGGCGCCGGGGCGCTCGCGGAGATAGGTGACCAGCGAGAGCATCCGCCTCGTCTGGTCGATCGCGTTGGCAGCCATGCGGTACGTGTCCCCCTCAGCCCTTGGCGACGGCGCGCAGCCGGTCCACCACGTCGGCCCGCAGATCGGCCGGTTCCAGTACGACGACGTCGGGGCCGAACTCGACGAGCCAGGCGTCGAGGCCGTGCCCGTACGGGATCTCCAGCTCGTCCCATCCGTCGCTGCCCTCGGCCACGGACTGGGCGCGGGCGCGCAGCGGGTAGCCGCAGCCGGTGCGCAGCCGGATCCGGGCGGAGCGGGTGGCGGTCTCGCCGGCCCAGCTCTCCACGGTCTCGCGGACGGTGACGACGTCGGGCACGGGCGCGGTGAAGGCGCCGGCCCGGGAGCGGACCTTGCCGGTGATGCGGGAGAGCCGGAAGACGCGCTCGGCGCCGCGGTCGCGGTCCCAGCCGGCCAGGTACCAGTGGCCGCGCCAGCATTCGAGGGTCCAGGGCTCGACCTGGCGGGCCTCGGGGCGGGCGGCGTTGGCCTTGCGGTAGTCGAAGGCGACGGGCCGGCGGTCGCGGCAGGCCAGCATCAGGGGTTCGAAGGCGGTCTCGTGGACGGGGATCCGCGGTTCGAGGGCGCTGGGCTGGGTGTCGTACGAGTCCTCCGCCTCGGGCATGCCGGCGGCGCGGAGCTTCTGCAGGGCGCCGCTGGCGGCGCCGGCGAGGCGGGCCTGCTGCCAGACCTTGGCGGCGAGGCCGAGCGCGGCGGCCTCCTCGGCGTCCAGGGTGATGGGGGGCAGCCGGTTGGAGTCGCGGCGGGCGAGGTAGCCGGTCTCGCCCTCCAGGTTCTCGACGGTCTCGATGACGAGGCCGAGCTCGCGGAGGTCGTCCTTGTCGCGCTCGAACATGCGGTTGAAGGCATCGTCGCCGCTCGCCTCGAGGTAGGCCTCGATGGAGCCGCGGAGCTCCCGCTTGCTCAGCGGTCGGCGTGTCCCGAGCAGGCACAGCGCGAGATTCATCAGCCGCTCGGACTTGGCAATCGCCATCGACGCCCCGCACCCCTTCGCCGGATCCACTTCTCGGACGTCCGACCGTACCGCCCCGGGGTGTCGGGACCAAAGCGGGGACCGGAGGGCGGACCGCGGACGGGGTCGGCGGGTCGGCCTCGGGGGGCCCGGTCAGCGGCCCGCTGGGGTCCGCCGGCGCCCGGAGCACGCCGAGGGCCCCCGCCGTGGACGGCGGGGGCCCTCGGGCCGACCGGAACCGGTCGGGGCCGTGCGGGTCAGCGCTTGGTGACGCCGACGAGGTCGCAGACGAAGATCAGCGTCTCGCCCGGGGCGATCTTGCCGCCGGCGCCACGGTCGCCGTAGGCGAGGTGCGCGGGGATGACCAGCTGGCGGCGACCGCCGACCTTCATGCCCTGCACGCCCTTGTCCCAGCCCTGGATGACCTGGCCGGCGCCGAGGTTGAAGTCGAGCGGGGCGCCGCGGTTCCAGGAGGCGTCGAACTCCTCGCCGGAGTCGAAGGACACACCGACGTAGTGGACCTTCACGAAGTCACCGGCTTCGGCGAGCTCGCCGTCGCCCTCCCAGATGTCCTTGATCTCCAGGTCCTTCGGCGGCTCGCCACCCGGGAAGTCGATCTCGGGCTTCTCGATGCTCACTGAACTGCTCCTCATGCTGATGAACTGCGTGATCGGGACAGTCTTACATCTTCGTCAGGATGTCCACGGCGAACACCAGCGTGGAGTTCTTGGGAATGCCCTGCTGCTCCTTGTCGCCGAACGCCTCGGACGGCGGGGCGACGATGAGGACGCGGCTGCCGACCGTCTTGCCGACGAGGCCGTCCTTGAGGCCCTTGAGCGTGAGCTGCGGGAGCGGGAAGTTCACGGGCTTGCCCGCGGTGTACGTCGAGTCGAAGACCTTGCCGTCCTTCCACAGGGAGGCGACGTAGTTCACGACGACCGTGTCGGTGGCCTTGACGGCCTCGCCCTTGGCCTCGAGCACGTAGTTCGAGACGAGCTTGGTCGGCGGGTCGACCTTGGGGATCGTCACCGTGGGGGCCTTGCCGTCGGTGTTCGTCCCGACCTTCGGCAGGTCCTTGTTGTCCTGCGCGACCGGGGTGCCGGTGGCGGACTTGGGGATCGTGACGGACTTCAGGATGTCCACGACGAAGACGAGGGTGGCGTTGGGCTTGATGCTCGGGGGCGAGCCCTTCTCGCCGTAGCCGAGCTCCGGCGGGATGCCGACCTCGATGCGGCTGCCGACCTTCTGTCCTTCGAGGGCCTGCTCCCAGCCCTTGATGACCTGGCCCTCGCCCAGCGTGACGCTGAAGGGCTGGCCGCGGTCGAAGCTGTTGTCGAAGGGGGTGGTGGAGTCCCAGGCCTGACCCAGGTAGTTCACCGAGAGGGCGTCGCCCTTCTTCGTCTCAGCGCCCTTGCCCTCGCTGATGACGTTGACCTTGAGTTCCTTGGGCGGGTCGCCCTCGCCCTTGGCGAGGGTCGGCTTCTCGCCGAACTTGGCCCCCGCGGTGATGGCGGGCAGCCCGTTCGTCATCGAGGCGGAATCGGAGCCCTTGTCGTCGCTGCCGCAGGCTGCTGTGGAGAGCAGCAGCGGGACGACGAGAAGGCCGGCAAGTCGGCGCACGTGTTCCTCAGATCTCAGACGGCACAGTAGTTGTCCCGACACTCTAGGGGACCCCTCTGCCACGTCGAGGGCCCCGCACGGTAAAGGTGCGGGGCCCACAGCGCCGGTACGACCGGTCTACATTCCGGCGATCAGCTTTTCGACGCGGTCGTCGACCGAGCGGAACGGGTCCTTGCACAACACGGTGCGCTGCGCCTGGTCGTTCAGCTTGAGGTGCACCCAGTCGACGGTGAAGTCCCGCCGCTGCTCCTGGGCGCGCCGGATGAAGTCGCCGCGCAGGCGGGCCCGCGTGGTCTGCGGGGGCACCGACTTCCCCTCGAAGATCTTCAGGTCGTTGCAGATCCGGGCCGCCTGGCCGTTCTTCTGCAGCAGGTAGTAGAGACCGCGACGCCGGTGGATGTCGTGGTAGGCGAGGTCTATCTGCGCGACCCGCGGGTTCGACATGGTCATGTTGTGCTTGGCCCGGTAGCGCTCGATGAGCCGGTGCTTCATGACCCAGTCGATCTCGGTCTCGATCCGGTCGAGGCGCTCGCTCTCGATGGCGTCGAGCGTACGGCCCCACAGCTCCAGGACCTGGGCGACGGTGCCGTTCCGGATCCCGCGGCGGTCGACGAAGTCGACGGCCTTCTCGTAGTACTCGCGCTGGACCTCCAGGGCGGAGGCCTCGCGGCCGCTGGCGAGGCGGACCTTGCGCTGGCCGGTGATGTCGTGGCTGACCTCGCGGATGGCCCGGATCGGGTTCTCCAGGGTCAGGTCGCGCATCACCGTGCCGGCCTCGATCATGCGGAGGACCAGGTCGGTGGCGCCGACCTTGAGGAGCATGGTCGTCTCGGACATGTTCGAGTCGCCGACGATGACGTGGAGCCTGCGGTAGCGCTCGGCGTCGGCGTGCGGCTCGTCACGGGTGTTGATGATGGGGCGGGAGCGGGTGGTCGCGGAGCTGACGCCCTCCCAGATGTGCTCGGCCCGCTGGGAGACGCAGAACACCGCGCCGCGCGGGGTCTGGAGGACCTTTCCCGCGCCGCAGATCAGCTGGCGGGTGACCAGGAACGGAATGAGGATGTCCGCGAGCCGGGAGAACTCGCCGTGGCGGGCGACGAGATAGTTCTCGTGGCAGCCGTAGGAGTTTCCGGCCGAGTCGGTGTTGTTCTTGAAGAGGTAGACGTCGCCCGCGATTCCCTCCTCGTGCAGGCGGCGTTCGGCGTCGACGAGCAGGCCCTCGAGAATGCGCTCGCCGGCCTTGTCGTGGGTGACCAGTTCGGTCACGTTGTCGCATTCCGGTGTTGCGTATTCCGGATGCGATCCCACGTCCAGGTACAGGCGGGCGCCGTTCCGCAGGAAGACATTGCTGCTGCGGCCCCATGACACGACACGGCGGAAGAGGTAGCGCGCCACTTCGTCAGGAGACAGTCGGCGCTGTCCCCTGAACGTGCACGTGACGCCGTACTCGTTCTCCAGCCCGAAAATGCGGCGGTCCATGACTGAACATTACGCCTGACGGCCTGTGCTGAAACCGGGTTGGGCGCTCCCGTTTCGATCATTTTCCGATCAGTGCGTGTTCTTTTCCGTGTGTACGGCGGCGGGGGCGGGCGTGCCGACGGCGTGTCGCGCCTCGGCCGTGGGGGTCACGGGGGCCGCGGGCACGTGCAGGACGCGCCCGGTGGCGAGCAGGACCAGGAGGGCGACCAGGCCGCCCGCGCCGGCGACGGCGAATCCGGCGACCGTCCCGGCGAGTTCGACGGCGGGGCCCGCCACGGCGGAGCCGAGGGCCGAACCGACGCCGAAGGTGGTGACGAGCCAGGAGAAGGCCTCGGTGACCGTGCCGCGCGGAGCGTGCCGGTCCACCACGATGAACGCGCAGGCCAGCACCGGGGCCAGGAAGACGCCCGCGAGGGCCGCGAGGAGGGCCATGGCGACCGGGCCGGGGGTCAGCACCAGCGGCAGGTAGCAGACGGCGAGCAGCAGCACCAGGACGCGCAGCCGCCGCTCGGGGGCTCCGGACCATTCGCGGGCGCCGTAGGTGACGCCGCCGAGGAGCGCGCCGAGGCCCAGGGCGGCCATCAGCCAGCCGTAGACGGACGGGGTGCCCCGGTCGTCGGCGTAGGCGACGGCGGCGACGGTGATGGAGCCGAGGGCGAGGCCGACGAAGAAGAACGACCCGAGGAGGGCGAGCAGGCCCGGGGAGCGCAGGGCGCCGAGCCAGTGGGCCTCCCGGGGCGCGGAGCGCCAGGCCCGGGAGGGCGCCGAGAGGACCACGGCGAGGGCGCCGAGGACGCCGAGGACGTTGACGGCGAGAAGGGCGGCGGCGGGCGACCAGAGGGAGACGAGGAGGGTCAGCAGCAGCGGGCCGACGGTGAACATGACCTCCTGCGCGACGGCGTCCATGGCGTACGCGCGGTGGACCCGGTCCTCGCGGCCGAGGACGCTGGGCCAGAGGGCCCGCAGTCCGCCCTCCAGGGGCGGGGTGAAGAGTCCGGCGAGGACGACGGCCGCGTAGGCGAGGCCGAGGTGGCCGATGCCGGCGAGGGCGAGCAGGGCCATGCCGAGGGCGGAGAGGACCGCGGCGGGCAGCTGGACGCGGGGCTGGCCCTTGAGGTCGACGGCGCGGCCGAGGAGGGGCTGGCCGATGGCCGTGGCGACGCCGTAGGCGGCGATGAGGCCGCCGGCGAGGGTGTAGCTGCCGCCCTGGTCGCGGACGTAGAGGGTGAGGGCGATGGGGCCGACGCCGTTGGGCAGGCGCCCGACGAGGGTGCCGGCGAGGAGCCGGGCCGCGTGCGGCGCCCGGAGTATGTCGAGATAGCCGCCTCGTGCCGGGGCCCCGGTGGCCATGTGGTCTCCCCTCGCCTCGGACCCTGCCGAGGTTTTACGTATAACTTCCGAGGTCATACGTACCATGTCGGCAGCGCGCGGGTCCACCCCGCGACCAGTGAGCGGTCCGCGGACCGCCCGACGCGGAGGCTTGTGTGCAGACCCCGGAGCCGCTCGGCGGCAGCCGCCCGACCAGCCGGGACGTCGCGCGGATCGCGGGCGTCTCCCAGGCCACCGTCTCCCTCGTCCTGGGCGACAAGTGGCGCGGACGTGTGTCCGAACGCACGGCCGAGGCGGTCCGGGGGGCGGCCCGGGAGCTCGGCTACCGGCCCAACCTCGCCGCCCGCAACCTGCGCCTCGGCCGCACCCGGACCGCCATGCTCGTCGTCCCGGCCCTCACCAACGAGTTCTTCGCGCACGTCTACACGGGCGCCGCCGCGGCGGCGTCCCGGCACGGCTTCGGCGTCGTGCTCTACCCCTCCCCCGACGGCCTGGGGCCAGCGCGGGACCCGTTCGCCTCGGCGCAGGCCGCCCTCGACGGCGTCATCGCCTCCTCGATGGCCGCCGGCGCCCTGGAGGCCTTCCGGGGGACGGACCTGCCGCTCGTCATGCTCGACAGCGACCCGGCCGAGGCCGGCGCCGCCGCCCATGTGAACCTCGACGTCGCCGACGGCATGCGCCGGGTGACCGGACACCTCCTCGCACTGGGCCACCGCCGCTTCCTGCACCTGGCGTCCGCGGCCCCGTCGTGGACCTTCGACGTGCGGGCCGCCACGCTCGCCGACGCCCTGCGCGGGACGGAGGTGCGCACCGTGCGCGCGCCGCTGAACGTCGCGGACGCGTGGGAGGCCGCGCGCCGGGCTCTCTCCGCGCCGGGGCCCCGGCCGACGGCGGTGGTCTGCGACGACGACATCCTCGCGGTCGGCGTCTGCAAGGCGGCCCGGGGGCTCGGGCTGCGGATCCCGGAGGACCTGTCGGTCACCGGTTTCGACGACATGGCGCTGGCGACGGTGGTGGAGCCGGAGCTCACCACGGTGCGGCTGCCGGCCGAGGAGTTCGGCCGGCGGGGCATGGAGGCGCTCCTCGCCGTCCTGGCGGGCGGTACGCCGGGCCCGGACACCCTGCCCGTCTCCCTGGTCGCCCGGGGCTCCTCGGGGCCCGCACCGGCGTCCTGACACCCGCCGTGTCTCCGGACCCACGCCCGGAGGGGCCGGACACACCGGAGGACCCCGGACGCGTCAGAGGGGCCCGGACACGCCGCCCGCTGAGGCCCGGACGCGTCAGAGGGGCCCCGGACCGCGGGTGCGGTCCGGGGCCCCTCCGGGGCTCGGCGACTACTCCTCGGGCGCCTCGTCCGAGGGCTCGTCGGTCTTCGCCACCGCGGCGTCGTCCGCCTCCAGGAGGCGCGACAGCTGCCGGCCGACGATCCGCTTGAACTTGCGCTGCTGCGGCCGCGTGCGGTCCAGGACGGCCACCTCCAGGCGCTCCGCGGGGATCTCCCGCTCGGTGCCGTTGGTGTCCCGCGAGAGGGCCTGCACGGCCAGCCTCAGGGCCTCGGCCAGGGACATGCCGTCCCGGTGCCGCTGGTCCAGGAAGGAGCTGATCTGCTCGGCGTTGCCGCCGACCGCGACCGAGCCGTGCTCGTCCACGATCGAGCCGTCGTGCGGCAGCCGGTAGATCTGGTCGCCCGACGGCTCGGTACCGACCTCGGCGACGACCAGCTCCACCTCGTACGGCTTCTCCCCCGCGCTGGAGAAGATGGTGCCCAGCGTCTGGGCGTACACGTTGGCCAGGCCGCGCGCGGTGACGTCGTCCCGGTCGTAGGTGTAGCCGCGCAGGTCGGCGTAGCGGACGCCGCCGATGCGGAGGTTCTCGTACTCGTTGTACTTGCCGGCGGCGGCGAAGCCGATCCGGTCGTAGATCTCGCTGAACTTGTGCAGCGCGCGGGACGGGTTCTCACCGACGAAGACGATCCCGTCGGTGTACTGGAGGACGACGAGGCTGCGGCCTCGGGCGATGCCCTTGCGGGCGTACTCCGCCCGGTCGGCCATGGCCTGCTGGGGTGAGACGTAGAACGGAGTGGACACCGGCGGTCCGTCCCTTTCTTCTGGGCTTCAGTCGGGCGACGAGTGGTCAGAGCAGGGCGGCGCGGGGCCCGTCGGGCTCCTCCAGCCGCCGCTCGGTGACCGACCGGGCCAGCACGGAGGACTCCTCCTCCGTGAGCCTGCGGTAGCCCTCGTCCGTGATGACCGTGACGATCGGGAAGATCCGGCGTGCCAGGTCCGGACCGCCGGTCGCCGAGTCGTCGTCCGCCGCGTCGTAGAGCGCCTGCACGACCAGCGTGGTGGCCTGCTGCTCGGTCAGGTCGGAGCGGTAGAGCTTCTTCATCGCGCCGCGCGCGAAGATCGAGCCGGAGCCGGTGGCGGCGTACCCGTGCTCCTCGGAGCGGCCGCCGGTCACGTCGTAGGAGAAGATCCGGCCCTTCTCCTTGCCCTCGTCCCAGCCCGCGAAGAGCGGCACGACGGCCAGTCCCTGCATGGCCATGCCGAGGTTGCCGCGGATCATGGTGGAGAGGCGGTTGGCCTTGCCCTCCAGGGAGAGCGTGACGCCCTCCACCTTCTCGAAGTGCTCCAGCTCCAGCTGGAAGAGCTTGACCATCTCCACGGCGAGGCCGGCGGTGCCGGCGATGCCCACGGCGGAGTACTCGTCGGCGGGGAAGACCTTCTCGATGTCCCGCTGCGCGATCATGTTGCCCATGGTGGCCCGCCGGTCACCGGCGAGCACGACCCCGCCGGGGAACGTGGCCGCCACGATGGTCGTGCCGTGCGGGGCCTCGACGACCCCTTCGGGGAGCTTGCGCCCGCCCGGCAGCAGATCCGGCGAGTGGTCCGCCAGGAAGTCGATGAAGGAGGACGAGCCCGGCGTCAGGAAGGCCGCCGGCAGACGCCCGGTGCTACGAGGGTTGGCTTCCACGCGATTCCTTCCGGGTGGGAGAATCGGCCCGCCGTGGGAAGCGCCGGCCGATCTTGCTTGCTGTGCACGGACCTTACCCGTGCCACCGCTTGTCATCCGTCCCCGGGCCCACGGCTTTCACCGGGGCTCCGGGGACGGGGACGACAGACGCGCTGTGCGGCTACTCGCCGCCCTTCTGCACGAACGACCGGACGAAGTCCTCGGCGTTCTCCTCCAGGACGTCGTCGATCTCGTCCAGGACCGAGTCCACGTCCTCGCTCAGCTTCTCCTGCCGCTCCTGGAGGTCGGAGCTCGCCTCCGTGGTGGTCTCCTCGACCTCCTCCGTGGAACGCGTCGCCTTCTGCTGTCCGCCGCCGCTGTCCTTGGTCGCCATATCCCTCACCCCGCTCGAATCGGCCCGCTCGGTTGAGTCCGTACAAGATCAGACCCTATAGGGCGGGTCCTGTTTCGGCCCCGCAGTTTCGACAACGCCCGGGCACTGATTCCATGATTCCCAGTGCCGGGGCATTTCAGGCCCCCGGAGGGCCTCCGATCAGCCGCCGGACAGCACCCGGACCAGTTCCTCCGCGGTCCGGCAGCGGTCCAGGAGCGACTGCACATGGGCCTTGGTGCCCCGCAGCGGTTCCATGGTCGGGACGCGCTGGAGCGAGTCGCGGCCGGGCAGGTCGAAGATCACCGAGTCCCAGGAGGCCGCGGCGACGTCGTCGGCGTACTGCTCCAGACAGCGGCCCCGGAAGTAGGCCCTGGTGTCCTCCGGGGGCGCCGTCTGCGCGCGCGTCACCTCGGTCTCGTCCAGGAGCCGCTTCATGCGTCCGCGGGCCACCAGGCGGTTGTAGAGCCCCTTCTCGGGGCGTACGTCCGCGTACTGGAGGTCCACCAGGTGCAGCCGGGCGGCGTCCCACTCCAGGTTGTCCCGCCGCCGGTAGCCCTCCATGAGTTCCCGCTTGGCGATCCAGTCGAGTTCGCCGGCCAGGCTCATCGGATTGTTCTCGAGGCGGTTGAGCGTGTCCTCCCAGCGGACCAGGACGTCCTTGGTCTGCTCGTCGGCGTCCGCGCCGTACCGCTCCTCCACGTACTTCCTGGCCAGCTCGAAGTACTCCATCTGGAGCTGGACCGCGGTCAGGGTCCGGCCGCTGCGGAGCGACACCAGGTACTGGAGGGTCGGGTCGTGCGAGACCTGGTGGAGGGTCCGTACGGGCTGGTCGACGGCGAGGTCCACGGTGATGAACCCGTCCTCGATCATCGACAGGACCAGGGCCGTGGTGCCGAGCTTGAGGTAGGTGGAGATCTCGGAGAGGTTGGCGTCGCCGATGATCACGTGCAGGCGCCGGTACCGCTCCGCGTCCGCGTGCGGTTCGTCGCGGGTGTTGATGATGGGCCGTTTGAGGGTGGTCTCCAGGCCGACCTCGACCTCGAAGTAGTCGGCGCGCTGGCTGATCTGGAAGCCGTGCTCCCGGCCGTCCTGGCCGATGCCGACCCGTCCCGCGCCGGTCACGACCTGGCGGGAGACGAAGAAGGGCGTCAGGTGGCGCACGATGTCCGAGAAGGGGGTCTCCCTCTTCATCAGGTAGTTCTCGTGCGTGCCGTAGGAGGCGCCCTTGTTGTCGGTGTTGTTCTTGTAGAGGTGGATCGGCTGGGCCCCGGGGAGCTGGGCGGCGCGCACGGCCGCCTCCGCCATGATCCGCTCGCCGGCCTTGTCCCAGAGGACGGCGTCGCGCGGATTGGTGATCTCGGGCGAGCTGTACTCGGGGTGGGCGTGGTCCACGTAGAGGCGGGCCCCGTTGGTGAGGATCACGTTGGCGAGGCCGATGTCCTCGTCGGTGAGCTGGCTGGAGTCGGCGACCTCGCGGGCGAGGTCGAAGCCGCGGGCGTCCCGCAGCGGGTTCTCCTCCTCGAAGTCCCAGCGGGCGCGGCGCGCCCGGTGCATCGCCGCCGCGTAGGCGTTGACGATCTGGGACGAGGTGAGCATGGCATTGGCGTTCGGGTGTCCCGGGACGGAGATCCCGTACTCCGTCTCGATGCCCATTACTCGCCGTACGGTCATGCGGCCCTCCTTGCCCGGCGTCGCTCACAGTGCGCGACTCGGCGTTACCGAAGAGCCTAGAGCGGCTCCGCGCTGGTGGGGAGATCGATTGCGTATTTCCCTGCGGTGCCGGGGGAAATGCTGGATGGAATGCGACGGCTGCGGATGCCCGGTTTCCGGACATCCGCAGCCGGGGGCGTTCTACAGGTACTGACCGGTATTGGCCACCGTGTCGATGGAGCGTCCGGTGTCCGCGCCCTGCTTTCCGGTGACGAGGGTGCGGATGAACACGATCCGCTCTCCCTTCTTTCCGGAGATCCGGGCCCAGTCGTCGGGGTTGGTGGTGTTGGGCAGGTCCTCGTTCTCCTTGAACTCGTCCACGCACGCCTGGAGGAGGTGGGAGACCCGGATGCCCTTCTGGTTGTGGTCGAGGAAGGCCTTGATGGCCATCTTCTTGGCCCGGTCGACGATGTTCTGGATCATCGCTCCGGAGTTGAAGTCCTTGAAGTAGAGGACTTCCTTGTCGCCGTTGGCGTACGTCACTTCGAGGAAGCGGTTCTCCTCGGATTCGGCGTACATCTGCTCGACGACCGACTGGATCATTCCGTGGGCGGCGGCCGCCTTGGATCCGCTGTGCTCGGAGATGTCGTCCGTGTGGAGCGGGAGGGTGGCGGTGAGGTACTTCGCGAAGATGTCCTTGGCCGCCTCGGCGTCCGGACGCTCGATCTTGATCTTGACGTCGAGCCGGCCGGGCCTCAGGATCGCGGGGTCGATCATGTCCTCGCGGTTGGAGGCGCCGATGACGATGACGTTCTCCAGGCCCTCCACACCGTCGATCTCGGCGAGCAGCTGGGGGACGATGGTGTTCTCCACGTCCGAGCTGACACCGGATCCGCGGGTGCGGAAGAGGGATTCCATCTCGTCGAAGAAGACGATGACGGGGGTGCCCTCGCTCGCCTTCTCCCGGGCACGCTGGAAGACGAGGCGGATGTGCCGCTCGGTCTCGCCGACGTACTTGTTGAGGAGCTCGGGGCCCTTGATGTTGAGGAAGTAGGACTTCCCCGCGGGCTGGCCGGTCACCTCGGCGACCTTTTTGGCCAGGGAGTTGGCCACGGCCTTCGCGATCAGCGTCTTGCCGCAGCCGGGCGGGCCGTAGAGCAGGATTCCCTTGGGCGGCCGGAGTTCGTGCTCCTTGAAGAGGTCCGGGTAGAGGTAGGGGAGCTCGACCGCGTCCCTGATCAGCTCGATCTGGTTGCCCAGGCCGCCGATCTTGTTGTAGTCGACGTCCGGGACCTCTTCCAGAACAAGCTCTTCGACCTCGCTCTTGGGGACCACCTCGTACACGTAGCCGGACCGGGAGTCGAGCAGCAGGGCGTCGCCGGGGCGGATGGTGACGTCCAGCAGAGGCTCGGCGAGCCTCACCACCCGCTCCTCGTCGGTGTGCCCCACCACCAGGGCGCGCTCGCCGTCCTCGAGGATCTCCTTGAGGGTGACGATGTCCCCGGCGCGCTCGAACTGCATGGCCTCGACCACGTTGAGCGCTTCGTTGAGCATGACTTCCTGGCCGCGCTTGAGCTCTTCGAGCTCGATGCTCGGGCTGACGTTCACCCGGAGCTTGCGGCCCCCGGTGAAGATGTCGCACGTGCCGTCCTCGTTCGCCTGCAGGAAGACACCGAAGCCGGCCGGCGGCTGCGCGAGCCGGTCGACCTCCTCCTTGAGGGCCACGATCTGGTCGCGGGCCTCACGGAGCGTGTTCGCCAGTCTTTCGTTCTGCGCGGACACGCCGGCCAGGCTGGTCTGCAGCTCGACGATCCGCTCTTCGAGAATCCTCGTGTGTCGCGGAGAGTCGGCGAGCTTGCGGCGCAGGACGGCGATTTCCTGCTCGAGATAGGCAACCTGACCGGCGGGGTCCTCAGACCCTCGCCCCGGCCGGATGCCGCGGTTGATGTCGTCGTCGTGGGCTGCCACGGTCCTCACCTCCTCCAAGGGGAGCTGGACGCTTCCTGACCCTACCTGCGTGGGTGGTGATTGAAACCCCTAGATCAAAAAGACTCCGAGGTGTGTCCGATCTTCACCCTTGCGCTTCCCCTGTCGACAGGGGAATACCCACCCTGCGCTGGTTGAAAGCGGGCGGTTGTATCGTCGTGTGGGGCCAACACCCTTCGGAGGCGGCCCGACTTACCCGCGAGAAGCAGCAGAAGCAGAAACGGCAGGAGATATGACCGTGCAGCACGAGGCTCCGTCCACGGGCGCCGCGGAGGCGCTGGAGGTCTGGATCGACCAGGACCTGTGCACCGGGGACGGCATCTGCGCGCAGTACGCTCCCGAGGTCTTCGAGCTGGACATCGACGGGCTCGCGTATGTGAAGAGCGAGGACGACGAGCTGCTGCAGGAGGTCGGCGCGACGACGCCGGTCCCGCTGACGCTGCTCCAGGACGTGGTGGACTCCGCGAAGGAGTGCCCGGGCGACTGCATCCACGTGCGCCGGGTCGCGGACCGGGTCGAGGTGTACGGCCCCGACGCGGAGTGACGGGTCAGGCGCCGCGCGCTTCGGCCTGTCCGGTGCGTACGAAGGCGCCGCCCTTCCAGTACCAGCTGACCTGCTCCTTCTCGTCGGGGCAGCAGCTGGGGACGTCGGGGGACGAGTAGCCGAGCAGGGTGGCGTGCACCGCTCCGCCGCGTACGGAGAAGCCGGTGACGGTCTTCAGCTGCTCGGGGGCGACGAGGGTGGCGACCACGCGCGCGGGTGCGCCGTCCTGCCGGCCCCGGGTGAGGACGTAGACGCCGCTCGGCGGCGTGCCGGAGCCCGCTTCGCAGTGCACGACCGCAACGGTCTCGGGGTTCCCGTCTCCGTCGAGGTCTCCGGAGGCGCGGGCGGCGACCTTGTGGGGCGCTCCCCCGCAGTCCAGGGGGTAGGTGACGCCCGCCGCCTCGGGGGCGGCCGCGGGGCGGGCCGCTGCGGCCGGGGGCGGCGCGGTGGCGGTGGCCGTGGCGGGGCCGGGCTGGAGCAGGCCCGCGAGGGCGACGACCGCGGCGGTCGCGGTGGCGGTGGCCAGCCAGTGGCCGGGCCGGGCGTGGGTGTGTGCGAGGTCCGCGAGGTCCGGGGCGGCGGAGGGCTGCACGCGAGACGTCTCCTGAGGGGTGGTGCGGAGGGTTTCCGGCATCGTGCCACACGTCACAGGGGGACGGAACCGTCGGGGTCGGCCCGCCGGGCTCCGGGGCAGGTCGAACATGAGGACGCCGCCGCCGAGTTCTCCCGGCGGGCGGGGAACTCGGCGGCGGCGTGCCGTGGATGTCGGGACGTCAGCCCTTGTTGGGGCCCTCGTAGTCCTCGCCATAGGCGCCCTTGGCGGGGCGGCGGCGGCGCATCGGGGGCTCGACGCCGTCCGCGAGGCGGCGGGCGGTGACGAGGAAGCCGGTGTGTCCGATCATGCGGTGATCGGGGCGGACGGCGAGGCCCTCGACGTGCCAGTTGCGGATCATGGACTCCCAGGGCTGCGGCTCGGCGTAGCAGCCGAACTCGCGGATGGACTCCACGGTGCGGGCGAGCTGGGTGGTGGTCGCCACATAGCAGCAGAGGATGCCGCCGGGGACGAGGGCCTTGGAGACGGCCTCCAGGCATTCCCAGGGGGCGAGCATGTCCAGGATGACGCGGTCGACGTCGGTGTCGGAGAGGTTGTCCTGGAGGTCGCCGACGGTGAGCTGCCACGCGGGGTGGGGTCCGCCGAAGTAGCGTTCGACGTTGCCCTTCGCGATCTCGGCGAAGTCCTCGCGGCGCTCGTAGGAGTGCAGCATGCCGCTGTCCCCGATGGCGCGCAGGAGGAAGCTGCTCAGCGAGCCCGAGCCCACACCCGCCTCCACGACGCGGGCGCCGGGGAAGATGTCGGCGAAGGCCAGGATCTGCCCCGCGTCCTTGGGGTAGACCACGGCGGCGCCGCGGGGCATGGACAGGACGTAGTCGGGGAGCAGGGGGCGCAGCGCGAGGTAGGCGACGTTTCCGGTGGTGCGGACAACGCTGCCCTCGGGGGCGCCGATCAGTTCGTCGTGCGGGAAAGAACCCTTGTGGGTGTGGAAGTTCTTTCCCTCTTCGAGCGTGAACGTGTAGTGACGGCCCTTGGGGTCGGTCAGCTGAACCTGGTCCCCGAC
This sequence comes from Streptomyces sp. NPDC014891, assembly GCF_043081085.1. Classification (NCBI taxonomy): domain Bacteria; kingdom Bacillati; phylum Actinomycetota; class Actinomycetes; order Kitasatosporales; family Streptomycetaceae; genus Streptomyces; species Streptomyces sp. NPDC014891. Next base: position 279,976 of record NZ_JBIBWF010000006.1, read on the forward strand.
CTTGAAGGGCCCGCGTCGGCGGGCGGCACCGGTCGGTTCGGACATGTGACCAGAGTACAAGGACTACGAGGAGGGTCGTGCCATGGCCCGGACGAAGGCCCGCTCGACGTCGGTGGTGGAGAGGACGCCGTAGATCGCGCCGGTCTCCTCGACGACGAGGTACTCGGTGGCGGGGCTGGCGCGGAGGTGGTCGAGGAGGGGCTGGCCGGTGAGTTCGGCGGGGACGCGCATGCCGTCGGTGAGGTCCTGGACGAGGGTGCTGACGGCGACCCAGGGGCGGCGGTGCTCGGGGACGGCGGCGATGGCGGCCTCGCGGACGATGCCGGTGGGCTCGCCGTTCCCGTCGACGGCGACGAGGGCGCGGGCGCCGGCCGCGTTGGCGCGGCGGAGGGCCTCGGAGAGCGGGGTGGCGGGTTCGACGGGGATGGCGCGGCGGGTGAGGCTGCGGGCGCGGAGCTCGGGGAGGTGCTCGCGGAGCCTGGCCATGCGGAGGCTGTTGCCGGCGCCGGTCCAGATGATCGCGGCGAGGATCGCGGCGAGCAGGGCGTCGGTGACGGTGTCGAGGCCGCTGATGTCGTCGGTGGAATTGCCGAGGAGGCCGGTGCGGGTGAGCAGGGGCAGTCCGACGAGGACGAGGACGGCGAGGGCGCGGCCGACCCAGGCGGCGGCGATGGTGCCGCTCATGGGCTTGCCGGTGATCTTCCAGACGACGGCGCGGAGCATCCGGCCGCCGTCGAGCGGGAGGCCGGGGAGCAGGTTGAAGATCGCGACGATGAGGTTGGAGATCATCAGGCCGGCGAGGAGGACGCCGGGGACGGTGCCGGGCTCGACGGCGTAGAGGGAGAGGTAGAACACGCCGGCGAGGACGAGGGAGAGGAGGGGGCCGACGAAGGCGAGGACGAACTCGCGGCCGGGGGTCTCGGACTCCTTCTCGATCTCGGAGACGCCGCCGAAGAACTGGAGCTGGATGCGGCGCACCGGGAGCTTGAAGCGGAGCGCGGCGATGGTGTGGGCCAGCTCGTGGACGAGTACGGAGGCGTAGAAGGCGACGGCGAAGAAGAGGGAGACGAGGTAGCGGGCGGCTCCGAGTTCGGGCAGCACGCGCTCGATCTGGTCGCCGAAGACCCAGGTGATGAGGGCGGCGACGAGGAACCAGCTGGGGGCGACGTAGACGGGCACGCCGAAGGGCCGTCCCATGAGGATCCCGCCGCCGGGATCCTCGGTCCGCTGCGGCTTGGGCTCGTCCTGGTTCACGGGTTCCTCTCGTCGCGGGGGGTGACCCGGCGTCGGTGTGTCACGGTTCGATCATGCAGTGCGACGGGGTCCCAGGTCGATGGTATTCCGCCCGTTGTCGGCGGCGGGTCGTAGGGTCTTCGTCATGAGTACGAGCGAGCAGGTGCCGGCGGAACCCCGGGCGCCCATGTCGTTGTCGCCGTCGCGGGCGAGCGATTTCATGCAGTGTCCGCTGCTGTACCGGTTCCGGGTGATCGACCGGCTGCCGGAGAAGCCGAGTCCGGCGGCGACCCGGGGCACGCTGGTGCACGCGGTGCTCGAGCGGCTCTTCGACGATCCGGCGGCGGACCGGACGGCGCCGCGGGCCAGGGCGATGGTGCCGGGTCAGTGGGACCGGCTGCTGGAGTCGAAGCCGGAGCTGGGCGAGCTGTTCGCGGAGGATCCGGAGGGCGAGCGGCTGGCGGGCTGGCTGGGCGAGGCGGAGCGGCTGGTCGAGCGCTGGTTCACGCTGGAGGACCCGACGCGGCTGGAGCCGGCGGAGCGGGAGCTGTTCGTGGAGACGGAGCTGGATTCGGGGCTGCGGCTGCGCGGGGTGATCGACCGGATCGACGTGGCGCCGTCGGGCGACGTGCGGATCGTGGACTACAAGACGGGGAAGGCGCCGCGGCCGGAGTACCGGGACGGCGCGCTGTTCCAGATGACGTTCTACGCGCTGGTGGTGTGGCGGCTGCGGCGGGTGATCCCCCGGCGGTTGCAGCTGGTGTACCTGGGCAGCGGGGAGGTGCTGACGTACGACCCGGTGGAGGCGGACCTGCTGCGGGTGGAGCGGCGGCTGCTCGCGCTGTGGGAGGCGATCCGGCTGGCGACGGAGACGGGCGACTGGCGTCCGCGGCCGACGAAGCTGTGCGGCTGGTGCGACCACCAGGCGGTCTGTCCGGAGTTCGGGGGGACTCCGCCGGTCTATCCGTTGAAGATCGTTTCGGTGCGCCCGCCGGACTCGGGCGATTCGGGTCAGGGCAGAATGGACCTGGCCCCGCCGGCGCCGTAGTGCCGGTGTACCTCGTGAGCTCAGCACCGTGAAGGAGCCCCTGTGACGATCCGCGTCCTGTTGGTCGACGATCAGCCGCTGCTGCGCACCGGCTTCCGGATGATTCTGGAGGCGGAGCAGGACATCGCGGTGGTGGGTGAGGCCGGGGACGGTCTCCAGGCGCAGGACCAGGTGCGGGCGCTGCAGCCGGACGTGGTGCTGATGGACATCCGGATGCCGCGGATGGACGGGGTGGAGGCGACCCGGCAGATCACGGGTCCGGGTCGGGACGGTCCGGCGAAGGTGCTGGTGCTGACGACCTTCGACCTCGACGAGTACGTGGTGGAGGCGCTGCGTGCGGGGGCGAGCGGCTTCCTGCTGAAGGACGCCCCGGCGAACGAGCTGGTGCAGGCGATCCGGGTGGTGGCGGCCGGTGAGGCGATGCTGGCGCCGTCGATCACCCGGCGGCTGCTCGACAAGTACTCGGCGCACCTGCCGACGGGCGAGGAGCAGATGCCGGACACGCTGACGACCCTGACGGACCGTGAGGTCGAGGTGCTGAAGCTGGTGGCGCGGGGTCTGTCGAACGCGGAGATCGCGGCTGATCTGTTCGTGAGCGAGACGACGGTGAAGACGCACGTGGGGCATGTGCTGACGAAGCTGGGGCTGCGGGACCGGGTGCAGGCGGCGGTGTACGCGTACGAGAGCGGTCTGGTGCGGCCGGGGGCGAACGGGCAGTAGGTCCGGCGGCGGGACGGGGAGGGGCCCGGTGCGCGGGGTGCGCGCCGGGCCCCTCTCGTCGTGTGCGGGGCGGGTCAGCCCTTGCGGATCTCCCAGAAGCGGAAGACCGTCGAGGCGTCGAGGGTCCATTCGAGGCCGGTGACGTCCTGGCGGGCGACGGCGTACTGCTTGCCCTGCCAGAGGGGCAGGAGGGGCAGCTGCTCGGCGACGAGGTCCTGGAGCCTGCCGTACTCGTCGGCGGTGGCGGAGCGGTCCGCGGCGGCGGCGGTCTTGGGGAGGAGGCTGCCGGTGATGGTGGCGTTCTCGTAGTGGTTGCCGAGGACGTTGCCCTCGCCGAAGAAGGGGGTGGTGAAGTTGTCGGCGTCGGGGTAGTCGGGGACCCAGCCCTTGACGTAGACGCCGTACTTGCCGGCGGCGATGTCCTTCTCGTACTGCTCGAAGGCGACGGACTTGACGTCGGCGTCGAAGAGACCGCTGGCGTTGAGCTGGCCGGCGATCGCCTTGAGCTCCTCGTCGGTGGAGGGGCCGTAGCGGCTGGGGGTGGACCAGAGGGTGAGCTTCACCTTCTCGGTGATGCCGGCGGCGCGCAGGGCCTTCTTGGCCTTCGCCGGGTCGGGGGCGCCGTAGGTGTCGTAGAAGGCGGTGTTGTGTCCGGCGATGCCGGCGGGGACGATCGAGTAGAGCGGGGTGGCCGTCGACTTGTAGACGTCCTCGACGAGGGCCTCGCGGTTGACGAGGTGGGCGATGGCCTTGCGGACGCCGAGCTTGCCGACGACCGGGTCCTTCATGTTGAAGACGAGGTGCTGGACCTCGGCGCTGCTGCCCTGGACGATCTCGATGCCCTTGTCGTCGGTGGTGTCCGAGGTCTCGAGGGCGGAGATGTCCTCGGCGGAGAGGCCTCGGTAGGCGACGTCTATGTCCCCGTCGGTGAGGGCCTTGGCGAGGGCGGAGCGGTCGCCGCCGTAGAGCTTGAGGGTGAGGGCGTCGCTCTTGCGCTCCGCGGTGCCCCGGTAGCCGGGGTTGGCGGAGAAGGTGGCCTCGGTGTCGCTGAAGGAGTCCAGCTTGTAGGGGCCGGAGCCGGTGGCCTTGCCGTCGGTGCGCAGGGCGTCGGCGGGGTACTCGCGGTGGTCGACGATGGAGCCGGCGCCGGAGGCGATCTTGCTGGGGAAGGTGGCGTCGGGGACCTTGAGGTGGAAGACGACCGTCTTCTCGTCCGGGGTCTCGATGCTCTTGATGGTGGAGAGCAGCGGCGCGGGGCCCGAGGGGTCGGCGATCTTGAGGGCGCGCTCGAAGGAGAACTTGACGTCCTCCGAGGTGAGCTTGTTGCCGTTGGAGAAGGTGAGGCCGTCGCGCAGGGTGCAGGTGTAGACGGTGCTGCCGGTGTCGAAGCCGCACTTGTCGGCGGCTTCGGGCTCGGGCTCGGAGCCGCCCTTGGGGAAGGCCATCAGGGACTGGAAGACGTTGTTGAACAGCAGCCAGGAGCCGGGGTCGTAGCCGGCGGCCGGGTCGGTGGTGTGGATCTCGTCGGACATGCCGACGCGTACGCCGCCGCCGGCGGCGCCCGGGCCGCCCTGCTCGGTGCCGCAGCCGCTGAGGAGGGCGGCGGACAGGCCGGCGGCGAGGGGGGCCGTCAGCCACTTGTTGTGCGTCTTCACAGAACGTGCCTCGTGATCTCTTGTCAGGCCGGTCGCGCGCGGGTGCGGGGCCGGTGTAACCGATCTGTCGACGGGTGGGGCCTGTCCGGTGGGCAGGCCCCGGGGGTGTCGCGAAGGGGCTGGTCCGCGGGGGCTCTAGGCCGTACCGCGCCCCAGTTCCCAGAGCAGGAGGTCGGAGGACGTGTTGAGCGCGTACTCGACTCCGTTGAGGTCGTCGCGCGCGGCGACGTACTGCTTGCCCTGCCAGAGGGGCAGGACCGGTACGTCCTCGGCGACGATCTTCTGGATCTGGTGGAAGACGGGGCCCGCGGCGGTGCGGTCGGCCTGTCGGCGCGAGCTCGGGATGAGCTTGTCGCGGACGACCTTGTTGACGTACGGGGTGTTGAGGAAGTTGTCGCTGTCGAGGAACGGAGCGATGTAGTTGTCCGGGTCCGGGTAGTCCGGGAACCAGCCGAGTCCGTAGACGGCGTAGTCGCCGCGCTTCTGGGCGGTGCGGAACGTCGACCACTCGGCGCCCTGGAGGGTGACGTCGAAGAGCTCGCTGCCGACGAGCTGCTTCTTGAGGGCGTCGAACTCCTCGGCGGTCTCGGCGCCGTAGTGGTCGGTGGTGTAGTTCAGGGTCAGCTTGACCGGGGTCTTGACGCCGGCGTCCTTGAGGAGCTTGGCGGCGCGGTCCTGGTCGGGCTCGCCGTAGGTGTCGAAGAAGGGGGTGGCGTGGCCGGTGATGCTGGAGGGGATCAGCGAGTAGAGCGGCTCGGCGGTCGTGCCGTAGACCCGGTTGACGAGGGCGCCCCGGTCGACGACGGCTGCCATGGCCTGGCGGACGGCCTTCTCCTGGACGGCGGGGGCCTTGGTGTTGAAACCGAGGTAGCGGATCTCCAGGCCGGGGACCTCGACGACCTCGATGCCGTCCTTGGGGGTCTCGGTGAGGTCCTTGACCTGCTTGCGGGAGAGGGAGCGGGCCATCATGTCGATGTCGTCGCTCTCCAGGGCCTTGCCCATGGTGCCGGCGTCGGCGTAGGCCCGCAGTTCGACCTTGTCGTTGCGGAGGGTGATGTCGCCCTTGTAGGCGGGGTTCTTGGTGAAGACGAAGCGGGTGGCCTTGTCGCCGTCGAGCTCGGCCTTCATGGTGTACGGGCCCGAGCCGTCGACGTCGAAGCCGTCGCGGAGCTTGCCGGCCTCGTACTTGTCCTTGCTGAGGATGCCGGCGACCGGGGTGGAGAGCTTGTACGGGAAGGTGGCGTCGGGGGTCTTCAGGTGGAAGACGACCTCGTCGGCGCCCTTGGTCTCGATGGTGTCGATGTTCGAGAGGAGGGCGGCGGTGCCGTTGTCCGACTTGATCTTCAGGACGCGCTCGATGGAGAACCTGACGTCCTCGGCGGTGATCGGGGTGCCGTCGGCGAAGGTGAGTCCGGCGCGGAGCTTGCAGCGGTAGCTCTCGCTGGCCTTGTCGGAGAATCCGCAGGTCTGGGCCGCCTCGGGGACGGGCTCGCCGCTGTCGCGGGGCACGTGCATCAGGGTCTGCACGGTCTGCCGCAGGATGTTCCACGCGCCGGTGTCGTAGGCGAAGGCGGGGTCGAGCGGCGCGGGAGCGTCGGCGGTGGCGATGAACTGGTCCGTGGTGCCGACGACGATCGCTCCGCCCTCCTCGGCTCCGCCGCAGGCGGCGAGCAGGGGGGCGAGCAATCCGGCCACGGCCGGCAGCACCAGGGTCTTGCGGTTCATCAGGGACGATCTCCTCATCCGGCACTGGGATACAGCGGTCAGTGGAACTCCGCCGCCGGCCGCCCGGTCGGGGCGGGAGCGATCGGGCCGGGTGTTGCGATCGGTCCTGTGTTCACGGCGACTTGGGTGTGCGCCGGGGCACTCGGGATATGCGGCGAAGTACTCGCGAAAGATTAGTGGGCGGCGTCCCTATTGCCTGACCACGGGCGGCGGCGGGGGTAATCGCACAGTGATCATGAATGCGGTGGCCTCGATAGTCATGCGTCGGATGATGCGGACGGCACCCATCGAACCGGGACACATGGGGGCGCCGAAACCCTGCCCAATCGGGCGGGGGACGCAGGAAGGCCACCCGCCGTCCGGCACTCTGCGTGAGCAAGGTCACGCGGAGGCCTTTCCGGCGAATGGCCTGATCGTTTTCCCGGGGCGTTCCCCGGGCGCGCACCGGGTGTCCCGGGCGTGCTCCCCGGGGGTGCCTCCCCGGGCGAAATGACATTCCGCCCGGGAAAGCTCAGAAGGAGCTCAGATTCCGGTGATCAATGTGCGGAGGAAGGGCACGTCGACCTCTTCGAGGGAGCGCACGACGACCCGGCCCGGGGAGGGCGCGATGGGCGCGACCGAGGGGACGGCGACGACCCGGCAGCCGGCCGCCTCGGCGGCCGCCACACCGGTCGCGGTGTCCTCGACCACGGCGCACAGCGCGGGGTCGGCCCCGACGCCTCTGGCGGCCGTCAGGTAGGGGTCCGGGTGCGGCTTGGTCCGGACGACCTCGTCGCCGGCCACGGTGAGGGCGAAGCGGTCGGGGCCCAGGGAGTCGAGGACCCGGTCGATGATCCGCCGGTGCGAGGCGGAGACCAGCGCGGTCGGGATGGAGTGCCGGGCCAGCTCGGCGAGCAGCCGGTCGGCGCCCGGCATGAGGGGCACGCCGCGCTCGATGCGCTGCTCGAACTTCTCGTTGAGCAGGACGGTCAGCTCGGCGAGGGTGATGTCGGCGCCGGTGGACTCGATGAGGTAGCCCGCGCTGCGCGTCATGGGGCCGCCGACGACGACGTCCCGCCAGGCCTCGTCCAGCCGGTGTCCGAGGTCGGCGAAGGCCTCGACCTCCGCGTCCCACCAGAAGCCCTCCGTGTCGACGAGGGTCCCGTCCATGTCGAGGAAGACCGCCTGCAGGGCGGAGCTTCCGTTCGTACGGATCAGGGACGCGGGGACCGTACTGGTCATCCGGCACACCTCCATGGAGGGACGAGAAGGCCGGCCCCCTCCCCGGTACGGGGAGGAAGACCGGCCTGCACTGGACCGACAAGTGTACGTCCGGATCACCGAAAGGGCGCGGATTTGCGGACGGGGTCCGGTCCGGTCACCGCGCGTTGAAGTACTTCGCCTCCGGGTGGTGGATCACGATGGCGTCGGTGGACTGCTCGGGGTGGAGCTGGAACTCCTCGGAGAGGTGCACGCCGATCCGCTCGGGACGCAGCAGCTCCGCGATCTTCGCGCGGTCCTCCAGGTCGGGGCAGGCGCCGTAGCCGAGGGAGAAGCGCGCGCCGCGGTACTTGAGGTCGAACATGTCCTCGACCGCGGCCGGGTCCTCGCCGCCGAAGCCGAGCTCGGCGCGGACGCGGGCGTGCCAGTACTCGGCCATGGCCTCGGCCAGCTGGACGGAGAGCCCGTGCAGCTCCAGGTACTCGCGGTAGGAGTCGGAGGCGAACAGCTTGGCGGTGGCCTCGCCGATCTTCGAGCCGACGGTGACGACCTGGAGGCCGACGACGTCGGTCTCGCCGGACTCCTCGGGGCGGAAGAAGTCCGCGAGGCAGAGGCGGCGGCCGCGGCGCTGGCGGGGGAAGGTGAAGCGGGTCCGCTCGTTGCCGTCGTCGTCGAGGATGATCAGGTCGTCGCCCTTGGAGACGCAGGGGAAGTAGCCGTAGACCACGGCCGCCTCCAGCAGGTTCTCGGTGTGCAGCCGGTCGAGCAGGCCGCGCAGCCGCGGCCTGCCCTCGCTCTCGACGAGCTCCTCGTACGTGGCGCCGCCGGCGCGGGCCTGCTTGAGGCCCCACTGGCCCTTGAAGAGGGCGCCCTCGTCCAGCCAGGAGGCGTAGTCCTTGAGCGGGATGCCCTTGACGACGCGGGTGCCCCAGAACGGCGGGGTGGGGACGGGGTTGTCGACGGCTACGTCGGAACGGCCGCCGGGCTCCTCCGCCTCCTCGACCTGGACGACCGGGGCGTCCCGCTTGGGGACGCGGCGCTGCTTGAGCGGCGGGAGTTCCGCTCCGGGGACGCCGCGCTTGACGGCGACGAGGGCGTCCATGAGGCGCAGGCCCTCGAAGGCGTCGCGGGCGTAGCGGACCTCGCCCTGGTAGATCTCGTGCAGGTCCTGCTCGACGTACGCCCTGGTGAGGGCGGCGCCGCCGAGGATCACGGGGTACTTGGCGGCCAGCTCGCGCTGGTTGAGCTCCTCCAGGTTCTCCTTCATGATCACCGTGGACTTGACCAGGAGGCCCGACATGCCGATGACGTCGGCGGAGTGCTCCTCGGCGGCTTCCAGGATCGCGGAGACCGGCTGCTTGATCCCGATGTTGACGACGTTGTAGCCGTTGTTGGACAGGATGATGTCGACGAGGTTCTTGCCGATGTCGTGGACGTCGCCGCGGACGGTGGCCAGCACGATCGTGCCCTTGCCGTCCGCGTCCGACTTCTCCATGTGCGGTTCGAGGTGCGCCACCGCGGTCTTCATCACCTCGGCGGACTGGAGCACGAACGGCAGCTGCATCTGGCCCGAGCCGAACAGCTCGCCGACCGTCTTCATGCCGTCGAGCAGGATCTCGTTGACGATCTCCAGCGCGGGGCGGACGGTCAGCGCCTCGTCGAGGTCCGCCTCCAGACCGTTCTTCTCGCCGTCGATGATCCGCCGCTTCAGCCGCTCGTCCAGCGGCAGGGCGAGGAGCTCCTCGGTCTTGCCGGCCTTGAGCGACTTGGTGTTGACGCCCTCGAAGAGGGCCATCAGCTTCTGGAGCGGGTCGTAGGCGGGTTCGTCGCCCTGTCCGGGGCGGCGGCGGTCGTAGATCAGGTCGAGGGCGGTCTCGACCTGCTCGTCGTCGAAGCGGGCGATCGGCAGGATCTTCGAGGCGTGCACGATCGCCGAGTCCAGGCCGGCCTTGACGCACTCGTCGAGGAAGACCGAGTTCAGCAGGATGCGCGCGGCCGGGTTCAGACCGAAGGAGATGTTGGACAGGCCCAGGGTCGTCTGCACGTCCGGGTGGCGGCGCTTCAGCTCGCGGATCGCCTCGATGGTGGCGATGCCGTCCTTGCGGGACTCCTCCTGGCCGGTGCAGATGGTGAAGGTCAGGGTGTCGATGAGGATGTCGGACTCGTGGATGCCCCAGTTGCCGGTGAGGTCGTCGATGAGCCGCTCGGCGATGGCGACCTTGTGCTCGACGGTACGGGCCTGGCCCTCCTCGTCGATGGTGAGGGCGATGAGCGCGGCGCCGTGCTCCTGGGCCAGCCGGGTGACCTTGGCGAAGCGGGAGTCGGGGCCGTCGCCGTCCTCGTAGTTGACGGAGTTGATCACGGCCCGGCCGCCGAGCTTCTCCAGACCGGCCCGGATCACCTCCACCTCGGTGGAGTCGAGGACGATCGGCAGGGTGGAGGCGGTGGCGAAGCGGCCGGCGAGCTCCTCCATGTCGGCGACGCCGTCGCGGCCCACGTAGTCGACGCAGAGGTCGAGCATGTGGGCGCCCTCGCGGATCTGGTCGCGGGCCATCTCGACGCAGTCGTCCCAGCGGGCCTCCAGCATCGCCTCGCGGAACTTCTTGGAGCCGTTGGCGTTGGTGCGCTCGCCGATCGCCATGTACGCGGTGTCCTGGCGGAACGGCACGGTCTGGTAGAGCGAGGCGGCGCCCGGCTCGGGGCGCGGGTCGCGCGGGCCGGGGGTGAGGTCGCGGACGCGCTCGACGACCTGGCGGAGGTGCTCGGGGGTGGTGCCGCAGCAGCCGCCGATGAGGGAGAGGCCGTACTCGCGGACGAAGGTCTCCTGGGCGTCGGCGAGCTCGGCGGGGCTGAGCGGGTAGTGGGCGCCGTCGGAGGTGAGGACGGGCAGGCCGGCGTTGGGCATGACGGAGAGCGGGATGCGGGCGTGGCGGGCGAGGTAGCGGAGGTGCTCGCTCATCTCGGCGGGGCCGGTGGCGCAGTTCAGGCCGATCATGTCGATGCCGAGCGGCTCCAGGGCCGTCAGGGCTGCGCCGATCTCGGAGCCGAGGAGCATGGTGCCGGTGGTCTCGACGGTGACGGAGACGATGAGCGGCACGTCGGCGCCGAGGGCGTCGAGGGCGCGGCGGGCGCCGATGACGGAGGCCTTGGTCTGGAGCAGGTCCTGGGTGGTCTCGACGAGCAGGGCGTCGGCGCCGCCGGTGAGGAGGCCCTCGGCGTTCTGCTGGTAGGCGTCGCGCAGCAGGGTGTAGGGGGCGTGGCCCAGGGTGGGGAGCTTGGTGCCGGGGCCGATGGAGCCGAGGACCCAGCGCTGGCGTCCGGTGGAGGCGGTGAACTCGTCGGCGACCTCGCGGGCGATGCGGGCGCCGGCCTCGGAGAGCTCGTGGACGCGCTCGGGGATGTCGTACTCGCCCAGGGCGGCGTGGTTGGCGCCGAAGGTGTTGGTCTCGACGCAGTCGACGCCGGCGGCGAAGTACTCCCGGTGGACCGAGCGGACGATGTCGGGCCTGGTGAGGTTGAGGATCTCGTTGCAGCCTTCGAGGTTCTCGAAGTCCTCGAGGCTGGGGTCCTGTGCCTGGAGCATGGTGCCCATGGCTCCGTCGGCGACGACGACTCGGCTGGCGAGTGCCTCACGGAGGGCTGCGGCGCGGTTCCGGCTGTCTGCGGAAGGGGTCGGCAACGAGGCCATGGATGAGCTCCCTGGGATGCGACGGCTGTCGGCTTTGCACCTTCGGTGGAGGGTGCACGGGGCCAGCGTAACCGCGCGCCGGTCGGGGTGGACACGGCGTCTCGCGGGGCGGACGGCATCCTGTGTGCGGGGACTCCCGGTTCTGCCCGTTCTCGGCCGACACTGTCATGTGTAACGCGAGGTCGGCATCGACCGATAGTGTTCAGCATTGTCGAACAGCGTGAGAGGGAGAGGGGTCGGGCGATGGCGAAGAACATCCAGTCGCTTGAACGGGCGGCGGCCATGCTGCGACTGCTCGCGGGCGGCGAGCGCCGGCTGGGCCTGTCCGACATCGCGTCCTCCTTGGGACTCGCCAAGGGAACCGCCCACGGGATCCTGCGCACGCTCCAGGCGGAGGGCTTCGTGGAGCAGGACGGGGCCTCGGGCCGCTACCAGCTCGGCGCGGAGCTGCTCCGGCTCGGCAACAGCTACCTCGACGTGCACGAGCTGCGCGCGCGGGCGCTGGTCTGGACGGACGACCTGGCCCGGTCCAGCGGCGAGAGCGTGCACCTGGGGGTACTGCACCAGCAGGGCGTGCTGATCGTGCACCACGTCTTCCGGCCGGACGACAGCCGGCAGGTCCTGGAGGTGGGGGCCATGCAGCCGCTGCACTCCACGGCGCTGGGCAAGGTGCTCTCGGCCTACGACCCGGTGGCGCACAGCGAGGTCGTGGAGGTCGACCGGGAGGCGTTCACGCCCCGGACGACCACGGCGCTCGGCGACTTCGAGTCGCTGCTCGACATGACGCGCGCCAAGGGCTGGGCGGCGGACGTGGAGGAGACCTGGGACGGGGTCGCCTCGGTGGCGGCGCCGATCCACGACCGGCGGCGGATGCCGGTGGGCGCGGTGGCGGTGACGGGCGCGGTGGAGCGGCTGTGCCCGGCCGGGGAGCTGCGGCCCGAGCTGGTCGCGGCGGTCCGGGACTGCGCCCGCGCGGTCTCCCGGGACCTGGGGGCCGGGCGGTTCTGACCCTGCGCCACCTCGCCCCCCGACCTGAGTGAACCCGCCGGTAACGATCGCGTTATCGGCGGGTTTTTCGCATCCCGGGGCCTTGACGTGCTGTTAACCCCGGGGCAAAACTTCCGTTCATCGGTCGGCAATGCCGAACACTTGACGGCAATACGCGTTACAGTGTCGCAGTGCCAAGGGCCGGAAACAGCCCTCACACGAGGGTGCGGACCTCCGGAGGGACCCGGAGTCCGCCGTTCCCCTGGACGAAGGACAAAGGAGTCGCGGGTGTCCAGCTCCGACATCTTCCTCGGCGAGACCATCGGTACCGCCGTTCTGATTCTGCTCGGCGGCGGTGTGTGCGCCGCCGTCACGCTCAAGGGCTCCAAGGCCCGCAACGCGGGCTGGCTCGCGATCACCTTCGGGTGGGGCTTCGCCGTCATGACGGCCGTCTACATGACGGCTTCCCTCTCGGGCGCCCATCTGAACCCCGCCGTCACGGTCGGCATCGCGATCAAGGACGGCGACTGGAGCAACGTCCCCGTCTACATCGCGGGCCAGATGCTCGGCGCCATGATCGGCGCGGCGCTGGTCTGGGTGGCCTACTACGGCCAGTTCCAGGCCCACCTCGCCGACCCCGAGGCCTCGGGCGAGAAGCCGATCGAGGGCCCCGGCCCGGTGCTCGGCATCTTCTCCACCGGCCCCGAGATCCGGAACACCTGGCAGAACCTGGCCACCGAGATCATCGGCACCGTCGTGCTCGTCCTGGCCGTGCTCACCCAGGGCCTCAACGACAGCGGCAAGGGCCTCGGCGTCATAGGCGCCCTGATCACCGCGTTCGTCGTGGTCTCCATCGGCCTCTCGCTCGGCGGCCCGACCGGCTACGCGATCAACCCGGCCCGCGACCTCGGCCCGCGCATCGTGCACGCCCTGCTCCCGCTGAAGCACAAGGGCGGCTCCGACTGGAGCTACGCCTGGATCCCGGTCGCCGGTCCGCTGATCGGCGGAGCCCTCGCCGCGGGTATCTACAACATCGCGTTCGCCTGAGCCGTCCTTCTTCCAGACCTCCCTTGGAGCCAACCGTGACCGACGCACACACCTCCGGCCCGTTCATCGCGGCCATCGACCAGGGCACCACGTCCTCCCGCTGCATCGTCTTCGACAAGGACGGCCGGATCGTCTCGGTCGACCAGAAGGAGCACGAGCAGATCTTCCCGAAGCCGGGCTGGGTCGAGCACGACGCCGCCGAGATCTGGACCAACGTCCAGGAGGTCGTCGCCGGCGCCCTGACCAAGGGCGGCATCGCCGCCGCCGACGTCAAGGCCATCGGCATCACCAACCAGCGCGAGACCACGCTGCTCTGGGACAAGAACACCGGCGAGCCCGTCCACAACGCCCTCGTCTGGCAGGACACCCGCACCGACGCCCTCTGCAAGGAGCTCGGCCGCAACGTCGGCCAGGACCGCTTCCGCCGCGAGACCGGCCTGCCGCTCGCCAGCTACTTCGCAGGCCCCAAGATCCGCTGGATGCTCGACAACGTCGAGGGCCTGCGCGAGCGCGCCGAGGCCGGCGACATCCTCTTCGGCACCATGGACTCGTGGGTCATCTGGAACCTCACGGGCGGCACCGACGGCGGCGTGCACGTCACCGACGTCACCAACGCCTCGCGCACCATGCTGATGAACCTGCACACCCTGGCCTGGGACGAGAAGATCGCGGAGTCGATGGGGGTCCCCCTCAACGTCCTCCCCGAGATCCGCTCCTCCGCCGAGGTCTACGGACACGTCAAGGACGGCGTCCTCGCCGGCGTCCCGGTCGCCTCGGCGCTCGGCGACCAGCAGGCCGCCCTCTTCGGCCAGACCTGCTTCGCCGAGGGCGAGGCCAAGTCCACGTACGGCACCGGCACCTTCATGCTGATGAACACCGGCGACAAGATCATCAACTCCTACAGCGGCCTGCTGACCACGGTCGGCTACCAGATCGGCGACCAGAAGCCGGTCTACGCCCTGGAGGGCTCCATCGCCGTCACCGGTTCGCTGGTGCAGTGGATGCGCGACCAGATGGGCCTCATCAAGTCCGCCGCCGAGATCGAGACCCTCGCGTCCTCGGTCGAGGACAACGGCGGCGCCTACTTCGTGCCGGCCTTCTCCGGCCTGTTCGCCCCCTACTGGCGCTCCGACGCCCGCGGCGTGATCGCCGGCCTCACCCGGTACGTCACCAAGGCGCACATCGCACGCGCCGTCCTGGAGGCCACCGCCTGGCAGACCCGCGAGATCACCGACGCCATGACGAAGGACTCCGGCGTCGAGCTGACCGCGCTCAAGGTCGACGGCGGCATGACCTCCAACAACCTGCTGATGCAGACCCTCTCCGACTTCCTGGACGCGCCCGTCGTGCGTCCGATGGTCGCCGAGACCACCTGCCTCGGCGCCGCCTACGCCGCCGGCCTGGCCGTCGGCTTCTGGCCGGACACCGACGCCCTGCGCGCCAACTGGCGCCGGGCGGCGGAATGGACCCCTCGCATGGACGCCGACAGGCGTGACAGCGAGTACAAGAGCTGGCTCAAGGCCGTCGAGCGGACCATGGGCTGGATCGAGGACGAGGAGTAGATCGACATGACCACCCTGCAGAGCGTCCCTGCCCTCGGGACGCACCCGGCGACCGGCTCCCTGCCGAGCCGCGCCGAGACCCGGGACCGGCTTTCCAAGGCGACGTACGACCTCCTGGTGATCGGCGGCGGCATCCTGGGCATCTCCACCGCCTGGCATGCCGCGCAGTCGGGCCTGCGGGTGGCCCTGGTGGACGCCGGCGACTTCGCCGGCGCCACCTCCTCCGCCTCCTCGAAGCTGCTCCACGGCGGTCTGCGCTACCTGCAGACCGGCGCGGTCAAGCTGGTCGCGGAGAACCACTTCGAGCGGCGTGCGGTGTCCCGCCAGGTGGCACCGCACCTCGCCAACCCCCTCACCTTCTACCTGCCCGTCTACAAGGGCGGACCGCACGGCGCGGCCAAGCTCGGCGCCGGCGTCTTCGCCTACAGCGCCCTGTCGGCCTTCGGCGACGGCGTCGGGCACCTGCTCTCCCCCGCCAAGGCCGCGCAGGACGTGCCGGAGCTGCGGACGGACAACCTGAAGGCCGTGGCCGTCTACGGCGACGACCAGATGAACGACGCCCGCATGGCGCTGATGACGGTCCGCGCGGCGGTCGACGCCGGCGCCACCGTCCTCAACCACGCCGAGGTCACCGGACTCCGCTTCACCCGGGGCCGGGTCACCGGCGCCGAGCTCAAGGACCGCACCAGCGGCGACGAGTTCGGCGTCACCGCCCGCCTCGTGCTCAACGCGACCGGCCCCTGGGTGGACCACCTGCGCCGTATGGAGGACCCCAACGCGGCGCCCTCCATACGCCTCTCCAAGGGCGCGCACCTGGTCCTCAAGCGGACCTCGCCCTGGAAGGCCGCCCTGGCCACCCCCATCGACAAGTACCGCATCACCTTCGCCCTCCCCTGGGAGGACATGCTGCTCCTCGGCACCACCGACGAGGAGTACGAGGGCGACCCCGGCCAGGTCGAGGTCACCGAGAAGGACACCGCCCAGATCCTGGACGAGGCCGCCTTCTCCATCCGCGACCAGCAGCTGTCACGGGACCTCATCACCTACGCCTTCGCCGGCCTGCGCGTGCTCCCGGGCGGCCCCGGCGACACCTCGAAGGCCAAGCGCGAGACGGTCGTCACCGAAGGCCGCGGCGGCATGCTGTCGGTCGCCGGAGGCAAGTGGACCACCTTCCGCCACATCGGCCGCACGGTCATGAAGAAGCTGGAGCAGCTCCCCGGCCACCCGCTCGGCGAGGACTACGAGTCGGTGTCCACACTGCCGAAGCGGCTGCCGCTGCCCGGCATCGCCAACCCGAACGCCGTCGCGCACCGGCTGCTCGTCGACGGCCCGGCGCCCGGCCCGCGGATGGCCGCCGACACCGCCAAGCACCTGGCGACGCACTACGGCTCGCTCTCCTTCGACATCGCGCGCATGGCGAACGACAACCCGGACCTCGCCCGGCGCATCCACCCGGACGCCCCGGAGATCTGGGCGCAGGTGGCCTACGCCCGCGACCACGAGTGGGCCGAGACCGCGGACGACGTGCTGCGCCGCCGCACCACGCTGACCATCCGCGGCCTCGCCACGGACGAGATCCGCGCCGGCGTCGAGACGATGCTGAAGGCGTAGCACCGGGACCCGGATCCCGTACGCGCGGGGGCGGTTCCTCTCCGGAGGGCCGCCCCCGCGGCGTGCCACACGCCGTCCACACCGGCGCAACACTCGGCGCGCAGAGTGGATCGCATGAAATTCCAGGTGCTCTCGATCGTCCACCACTCCCCGCACCCGCTCACCGGCGAACTCCTGTCCGCCGCCGACCGGTTGGAGCAGGTCGTCACGCTCGGCGAGACCGCCGAACGGCTCGGGTTCGACGCGTACGCCGTCGGCGAGCGGCACGCCGGCCCGTTCCTCTCCTCCGCCCCGACCGTGCTGCTCGCCGCGCTCGCCGCCCGCACCACCCGGATCAGGCTGCTCACCGGCGTCACCGTCGTCGCGATCCTCGACCCGGTCCGGGTCGCCGAGGACTACGCCACCCTGGACCAGCTGTCCCGCGGCCGGCTCGAACTCGTCGTCGGCAAGGGCGCGGAGGCCGGCCACTTCGACCTCTTCGGTCTGGACGAGGAGCGCCAGTGGGACCTCCAGAAGGAGAAGTACGAGCTGCTGCGCCGGCTCTGGACGGAGGAGGGCGTCGACTGGGAGGGCGAGTTCCGGCCGCCGCTGAAGAACGTCACCACCGTGCCCCGCCCGTACGCGGGACCGCCCCGGATCTGGCACGGCTCGGCCACCAGCCTCAACTCCCCCGAACTCGCCGCGAAGCACGGCGACCCGCTCTTCACCGCCAACGCCATCCAGCCCCGCGAGGCCTACGCCCGGCTCATCGCCCACTACCGGGAGAAGTTCGAGGAGTACGGGCACGACCCGGCGCACGCGCGCGTGGCGGCCGGCTCCGGCGGACTGCTCATCGCCGACACCACCCAGGAGGCGATCACCCGTCACAAGGACCTGTACGAGGCGAAGGTGCGGCAGAGCTTCAGGCCGCACCTGGAGGGCAAGGCCGGTTACAACACCCCGTTCCGCACGATCGAGGACGCCGTCGCGGACGGCCCCCAGCTCATCGGTTCCCCGCAGCAGATCATCGACAAGATCCTCGGCTACCACGCCCACTACGGGCACGACCTGCAGTCCGTCACCGTCGACACCTTCGGGCAGTCGACGGCCGAGCAGACCGAGACGCTCCAGCGGTTCGCCGAGGAGATCGCGCCGGTGGTCCGGAGGGAGGCGCCGAGCACGCTCTGGGAGGAGTGAGGGCGCCGTGTGCGGAGGCGGGTTCCTGGGTAGTCGATCAAGGCCGCACGGGTTTTCGGGGATGTCCGGAGGCTGCGGACGGACCTGGAGAAAGCCGTAAGGTTGGTCCGTACGACAGGAACTTCGAAAAGGAGGCGCTGGGTGATCGAGCTCGAGGGGGTACCCGAGCTGATCGACCCGGTCATGGTGGCCGCGTTCGAAGGCTGGAACGACGCCGGCGACGCCGCCTCCACCGCGGTCGCCCATCTCGACCGGGAATGGAAGGGCGAGGTGTTCGCGGCGCTCGACGCCGAGGACTACTACGACTTCCAGGTCAACCGGCCCACCGTCTTCCTGGACAACGGCGTCAGGAAGATCACCTGGCCGACGACCCGGCTCTCCGTGGTCCGGGTCGGCGGCGAGAAACCGCGGGACCTGGTGCTCGTGCGCGGGATCGAGCCGTCGATGCGCTGGCGCTCCTTCTGCAACGAGATCCTCGCCTTCGCCCACGAGCTGGGGGTGGAGATGGTCGTGATCCTGGGCGCGCTGCTCGGGGACACCCCGCACACCCGGCCCGTCCCGGTCAGCGGTGTGACGTCCGACCCGGACCTGGCGCGCACGATGGACCTGGAGGAGACCCGGTACGAGGGGCCGACGGGCATCGTGGGCATCCTCCAGGAGGCGTGCACCCACGCGGGTGTGCCGGCCGTGAGCCTGTGGGCGGCGGTGCCGCACTACGTGTCGCAGCCGCCGAACCCGAAGGCGACCCTGGCCCTCCTCAACCGCCTGGAGGACCTGATCGGGCTGCGCATCCCGCTGGGCGAACTGCCCGAGGACGCGCGGGCCTGGCAGGTGGGCGTGGACCAGCTGGCCGCGGAGGACAGCGAGGTCGCCGAGTACGTGCAGACGCTGGAGGAGGCCCGGGACACCGCGGAGCTGCCGGAGGCCTCGGGCGAGGCGATCGCCCGCGAGTTCGAGCGGTATCTGCGGCGCCGCGAGCCGGGCACGGGTCCGGGCGGCCCGGGGGTGGCGATGGAGGGCGGCGACACGCCCTTCCTGCGGGACACCGGCAGCGGCCGGACGCGCCCGCCGAAACCCGAGCAGCCGGGCCCCGAGGCGGTCCCGGGAGCGGAGGCGGCTGAGACCCCCGAGACGACTGAGACGGCCCAGACGGCTGAGAGGCCGGGCGCTCCGGCGGCACCGGAGGGCGCCGCGGCGGAGACCCCGGCGACGGGCTCAGGATCGGCCGACGCCCCGGACGAGGGTTCGGGCGAGGGCTTGGACGCGGGTACGGAGCCGGGCCGGGAGTCCGGCGACGGCGCGGAGGCGGACCGGGACACCGGCGACGGCACGGACGACGGCTCCGACGCGGACGGCCGCCCGGAGAGCGGCTCCGGCGCGTAGCCGCCTCGCCGGAGGGACGGAACGGAACGGGAGGGGTGCCCTGCGGGGCGCCCCTCCCGTCGTCGTGCCGGGCCTCGGTCCGGTTCCGGCCTGTCGGCCTGATGGAACGTCCGTCGCGGACCGGACCCAGGAGAGCCCCTCGTTCGTGGCATCGCGGGCGCCGGCGGTGGCGGCCACGCCGACGGCTCCGGGCGCTCGCGGGGGCCGTCGCCGGCGGCGCGACGGAACCGCCCCCGGACTTCGGCGAGAAGTCCGGGGGCGGTCGCCCGCAAGGGAGTCGTGCGGTGCCGTCCGCTACAGGGCGACGCCCAGCAGGGCGTCGACGGCGCGGGAGACGAGTCCGGGGGCGGAGTCGTCCGTGCCGCCCCCGGCCGTCTGGAGCGCGGCCCAGCGGTCGACCGCGGCGAGCGCGGTGGGGGTGTCGAGGTCGTCGGACAGGGCGTCGCGGAGCTCCTCGACGAGCGCGTCGGCGGACGGTCCGTCGGGGCGCGAGACGGCGGCACGCCAGCGGTCGAGCCGCTCCACGGCGTCCTGGAGGACCTGGTCGGTCCACTCCCAGTCGTCGCGGTAGCGGTGCGAGAGCAGCGCGAGCCGGATGGCGGCCGGGTCGACGCCGTCGCGTCGGAGCTTCGAGACGAAGACCAGGTTGCCCCGGGACTTGGACATCTTCTCGCCGTCGAGGCCGACCATGCCGGCGTGGACGTACGCCTTCGCCATGGGGAACTCGCCGGTGAGGGTCTGGGCGTGGGAGGCGCCCATCTCGTGGTGCGGGAAGATCAGGTCGGAGCCGCCGCCCTGCACGTCGAATCCCATGCCGAGGTGGTCGAGGGCGATCGCGACGCACTCGATGTGCCAGCCGGGGCGGCCGGCGCCGAGGCTGCCGCCGTCCCAGCTCGGCTCGCCCTCGCGGGCGGCCATCCAGAGCATCGGGTCGAGCGGGTTCTTCTTGCCCGGACGGTCCGGGTCCCCGCCGCGCTCGGCGGAGAGGTGGCGCATCAGCTCGGTGGTGTAGTTCGAGACCTGCCCGAAGTGCGGGTCGGCGTCGACGGAGAAGTAGACGTCCCCTTCGAGCTCGTAGGCGGCCCCGGAGTCCCGGAGGCGCTCGACGAGCGGGACGATGCCGGGTATGGCCTCGACGGCGCCGACGTAGTGCTGCGGGGGCAGCATCCGCAGGGCGGTCATGTCCTCGCGGAACAGGGCGGTCTCCCGCTCGGCGAGGCCGACCCAGTCGACGCCGTCGCGGATCGCGCGCTCCAGGAGCGGGTCGTCCACGTCCGTGACGTTCTGGACGTAGTGCACCTGCCGCTTGGTGTCGAGCCACACGCGCTGAACGAGGTCGAACGCGTTGTAGGTCGCCGCGTGACCCATGTGGGTCGCGTCGTACGGCGTGATGCCGCAGACGTAGATACGGGCGACGGGGCCGGGGGCGAGGGTCACTCGTCCGCCGGTCGCGGTGTCGTGGATCCGGAGGTCGCGGCCCTTGCCGGGAAGGGCGGGGACCTCAGAAGCGGGCCAGGCATGCATGACCCGAGCGTAACCGGACAGGTGTTCCGGATACGAACCGGATCCGGGATCTTGACCTGTTAGGCGGTCTTGCGGGTCGGAGGCGTGCGTGTATACCCCCCAGGGGTCCACGCCCCTGGAAGGGCCCCTCCCAGGGATGGCCGAAACCTTTCGGTTCGGTCAGACCGGCGGCCAGGGGATGGCCGGCCACTGCCCCGAGGGCTCCGGGTGCCGTCCCGAGCTCCGCAGCGCCGCCACGCGCCCGCGTACGGCCGCCACCTCGGCCTCGGTGAGCAGTTCCGCCAGACGGGTGGCGAGCGGCTCCCCGGGGGCCAGGGAGCGGTCGAGCGCGCCGAGGACGTCGGCCGCCTCGGCGGGCAGCTCCTCGCCCGCCCAGCCCCACAGCAGCGTGCGCAGCTTGTCGTCGACGTGGAAGGTGACGCCGTGGTCGATGCCGTACAGATGTCCCCCGGGAGCCGTCAGCAGGTGCCCGCCCTTCCGGTCGGCGTTGTTGATGACGGCGTCCAGGACGGCGAGCCGCCGCAGTTCGGGGGTGTCCGCGTGAACGAGCAACGCGGTGCGGTCCTCGTCCAGCTGGGCGGGCCCGACGGCCTTCCAGCCCTCGCCGGCCTCGTCGTCCTCGGTCAGGGCGAGCAGGCGCGCGCCGGGGTCGGCCTCGATCCAGAGCTGGACCATGCCCTCCCCGTACGGCCCGTCGCGGAGCACGGTCGGCGGGACCAGGCCCCAGCCGGTCGCCTCGGAGATCTCGTACGCGGCGACCTCGCGGCGGGCCAGGGTGCCGTCGGGGAAGTCCCACAGCGGCGCCTCGCCGGCGACCGGCTTGTACACGCAGGCCGCCTCCCTGCCCTCGTAGGCGACGGAGCAGTACAGGACGGCGTTGGAGGCCTCGCGGACCCGGCCGCGGACGGTCAGCTCACCGCGGGCGAGCAGCTCGGCGTCCCGCGGCCTCGGGGGGCTGCTGCTCATGCTCCGCGGCGGTATCCGTTCTGGCGCGGGCAGACGTGGCCCTCGGGGTCGAGCGGCAGGCTGCACAGCGGGCAGGGCGGGCGACCGGCGTTGACCACGTCCAGGGCCCGCTTCGCGAAGGCGCGGGCCTGGGCGCCGCTGAGGCGGACCCGGAGCATCGGCGGACCGTTCTCCTCGTCCTGGAGCAGCCGCTCCTCGGCCTCGGCGAGGTCCTCCTCGGAGTCCGCGTCGAGCTCGACGAGCGCCTGCGCCTCGACGATCATGCGCTGCTCCTCGCCGTCCCAGGCGAGCGCCATGGTGCCGACCCGGAACTCCTCCTCGACGGGGACGTCGAGGGGGGCGGTGTCGGCCACCTCGGCCGGCGCGACGGCGGGGACCGGGGCGTTGCCCCCGGTGCGGCGGACGACCTCGTCGAGGAGTTCGTCCATCCGCTCGGCGAGCGCGGCGACCTGGGTCTTCTCCAGGGCCACACTGGTGACCCGGCCGGCGGCGGACGCCTGGAGGAAGAACGTACGGCGGCCAGGCAGCCCGACCGTACCGGCCACGAAACGCTCCGGTGGGTCGTAGAGGAACACCTGACGGGACACGTTTCCCGGCTCCCTTGCGTCTCGACAGTCGTACTACGGCGGCGCGTCCACCCTACTGCGCGAAGGGATCACGGTGCGCCCGCACCACCACCGACCTCGGCGGTCCCCCTGGTGTCGGGGTGCTCGCGGGGGGCGAAGCCCGCGAAGTCGCCGGTGTCGCCGAGGCGGACGAGGAAGGGGCGCAGACGCGTGTAGCGGATGACGGTGACCGAGCAGGGGTCGACGTGGAGGCGCTGGAAGAGGTCGAGGTGGAGGCCGAGGGCGTCCGCCACCACGGACTTGACGATGTCCCCGTGCGAGCACATGACGTAGGCGGCGTCCTCGCCGTGCTCGGCCTCGATCCGCGCGTTCCAGTCGTGGACCGCCTCGACGGCGCGGGCCTGCATCGCGCGCATCGACTCGCCGCCGGGGAAGGCGGCGGCGGAGGCGTGCGCCTGGACGACCTCCATCAGGGGTTCGTCGTTCAGCTCGGCCAGCTTCCGGCCCGACCAGTCGCCGTAGTCGCACTCGTTGATCCGGTCCTCGACGTGCAGCGGGAGGTCGGGACGGGCGTCCAGGAGGGGCCGCACGGTCTCCCGGCAGCGCTGGAGGGGGCTGGAGACGACGGCGGCGAGCGGGACGTCCGCGAGCCGCCCGGGGAGCGCGGCGGCCTGCGCGGCGCCGCGCTCGTCGAGGGAGATCCCGGGGGTGCGCCCGGCGAGGACCCCGGAGGTGTTGGCGGTGGAGCGTCCGTGCCGGACGAGGATCAGCGTGGCCATGGCGGCCAGCCTAGGCGTTGCCGGGAAGTGAGCGGCGGGGTGTGGAGGTCAGCGGGAGGGGCATGGGTGCGTCGGGAACTCGTTCGAGGGAGAATACGGCGCGTGATCGTGGATTCAGCCATCTACCGGGACGGGCGTCGTACGGACGGCCCCGCCGACCTCTCCGACGCGCTCGACGAGGCGCGGGCCACGGGGGACGCCTTCCTGTGGGTGGGGCTCCACGAGCCGACGGAGGCGGAGTTCGAGCACGTCGCCTCGGAGTTCGCCCTCCACCCGCTGGCCGTCGAGGACGCCCTCAAGGCCCATCAGCGGCCCAAGCTGGAGGTCTACGACGACTCGCTGTTCGTGGTGCTCAAGCCGGTCGTCTACGAGCCGGAGAGCGACCGGGTCTCCTCGGGCGAGCTGATGGTGTTCATGGGCGACTCCTTCGTGGTGACCGTCCGGCACGGCGAGGGCGCCCCGCTGGCGCAGGTGCGCAAGCGGCTGGAGGCCGACCAGGAGGTCCTGAAGCACGGGCCGACGGCGGTGCTGTACGCGGTGAGCGACGCGGTCGTGGACCACTACCTCGACGTGGCGGGTGAGCTCCAGGTCGACCTGGAGGAGCTGGAGGCGGACGTCTTCGCCCCCACCGGCGGCAATCCCTCGAACACGGCGGAGCGGATCTACACGGCGAAGCGGCAGGTCCTGGAGTTCCGCCGGGCCGCCGGGCCGCTCTCCGGGCCGATGGCCCGGCTCACGGGCGGTTCGGTGCCGTTCGTCAACGAGCAGTCGCAGCCCTTCTTCCGGGACGTCAACGACCACCTGCTGCGCTCCAACGAGCAGGTGGAGGGCCTCGACCGGCTCCTGTCCGACGTCCTCTCGGCCCATCTCGCGCAGATGGGAGTGCGGCAGAACGACGACATGCGGAAGATCTCGGCGTGGGCGGCCATGGCCGCGGTGCCCACGATGGTCGCGGGGATCTACGGCATGAACTTCGACCACATGCCGGAGCTGCACTGGACGGCCTCGTACCCGGTGGTGATCGTCGTGATGGTGGTCATCGAGGCGGCGCTGTACCGGCTGTTCAAGCGGCGCGGCTGGATGTGACGGGGTCCGGGGCCCGCCGCGCGGCGGGCCCCGGACCCCGTCAGAAGGCGGGCGCGGGGGTCGCGGGACCGCCGAGGGCGTCGAGTCGCTCGGGCATCTTCAGGCCGACCATCCGGTGCCAGCCGGCCGCGCGCTCCCAGGCGTACATGCCGTGGATGCCCGCGGCGAGGACGGCGGCCTTAGGCCGGGGCCAGCGCAGGATCCGCCCCATGTGCGCCATCACGGCGAGGCTGACGTCGCGGTAGACCCCGATCTCGACCAGGGCGGACTCGCGCAGGGTCCGCTGGATGAGCCGGCCGTGCCCCGCGCGCGCGAGGCGCAGCAGTTCCTCGTGGCAGTAGGCGAGGTGGTTCGCCTCGTCGTTGTCGATCATGTGGATGGCCTTGCCGAGTTCGGGATGGCTCCCGAAGTACGTGACGAGCATGTCCATCTGGTCGGCGGCCCGCTGCTCGGTGACCCGGCTGTGGGCGAGGTAGACGATGATGTCCTCCTCGCTCAGCGGCTCCTCGCGGCGCAGCTTGTCGTGCGCGAGGCCGATGCCGCGCTGTTCGAGCAGCATCGTGTAGTCGGTGTCGGGCGGCACGGGGACCGGCTCCAGGCCGCGCTTCTTCATCAGCGCGTTGAAGATCCGGCCGTGCTTGTCCTCGTCGGCGCCGTGCCGGGTGATCTTGGGAGCGAGGTCCCTCATCCCGGGGGCGACGAGCGCCGCGATCCGGCCGTTCTCCCAGCCGCCCTGGGTCTCGCCGCTCGCCGCGATCGAGCAGAAGAGCCGGAAGGACTCGTCGTTGTCGATGATTTCCTGGAACAGGCCCTTGGCCGTGAGCATCGCCGCCACCTCCGTGCGCAAGTCCGCACTCCGTCCGGCCCCCGGGACAACGAGTCAAGTGCGCTCCGCCGCCCGGGGCAACAGGAGGGCCGGACGGCTCGGCCGAAAGAGTGAGTCCCGAGGGCGTAACCGCAGGGCCCGCGGAGCCGTTGTGCAGCGTGACGGCCGTGGCGGGGAAGACCCCCGAGCCCCCACCACGGCCGCAGACCACCCCGCGCGGACCGCGCTCACGTCACCCGGCGTCCTCGCCGGGCCGGGCCGGGATCCGCCCGCCATGGCCACCGGCTCGGGGCCGGGCGGGCGGTCCGTGCGTCACGCCAGGCCGGCGCGCTCCATGGCCTCGACGCCGGCCCGCAGCGCCGCCACCCGCTCGTCGAGGGTGAAGCCGGCCGGGGCCAGGGTCAGGGTGGTGACCCCGGCCTCCGCGTAGGCCGTCATCCGCTCGGCGATCCGCTCCACCGGGCCGAGCAGCGAGGTCTGGTCGATCAGGCTCTGCGGCACGGCCGCGGCGGCCCCCGTCTTGTCTCCGGACAGGTACTTGTCCTGGATCTCGGCGGCCTCCTTCTCGTACCCCATGCGCTGCGCGAGCTGGTTGTAGAAGTTCTGCTTGCGGCTGCCCATGCCGCCCACGTACAGCGCGGTGTACGGACGGAACACGTCGGCGAGGGCGTCGACGTCCTCGCCCAGGGCCAGCGGCACGGTCGGACAGACGTCGAAGCCGTCCATCGTCAGGCCGGCCTTCTCGCGTCCCGCGCGGATGTGCCGGAGCGCGGTCTCCTCCAGGTGCGCGGCGGAGGGGAAGATCAGCAGCGCGCCGTCGGCGATCTCGCCGGTCTGCTCCAGGTTCCTGGGACCGATCGCCGCGATGTAGAGCGGGATGTGCTCGCGCTCCGGGTGGACGGTGAGCTTGATGGGCTTGCCGGGGCCGCCGGGCAGCGGCAGGGTCCAGTGCTCGCCGTCGTAGCTGAGGCGCTCGCGGGTCATCGCCCTGCGGACGATCTCGACGTACTCGCGGGTGCGGGCGAGCGGCTTGTCGAACTTCACGCCGTACCAGCCCTCGGAGACCTGCGGCCCCGAGACGCCGAGGCCGAGGCGGAAGCGGCCGCCGGTGAGCGAGTCGAGGGTGGCGGCCGTCATGGCCGTCATGGCCGGCTGACGGGCCGGGATCTGCATGATCGCGGAGCCGACGTCGATGCGCTCCGTCTTCGCCGCGACCCAGGCGAGCACGGTGGGCGCGTCGGAGCCGTAGGCCTCGGCGGCCCAGCAGACGTCGTAGCCGAGGCGGTCCGCCTCCTGAGCGACGGCGAGGTTGTCGCCGTCCATGCCCGCACCCCAGTAGCCGAGGTTGATGCCGAGCCGCATGTCCACGCACCCCTTACCCATCGGTAACGTCCTTGTGGGCGGGACTCTAGCGCGCGGCCGGGGCGGCCGTCAGGACGCGGTTGTCCACAGGCTCTCTCCGCGTGGTGCCCTGGCCAGTAATCTCGCGGCCATGGAGCAGAGGCATCTCGGACGTACGGGCCTGCGTGTGTCGCGCATCGGACTCGGCACCCTCACCTGGGGCCGGGACACCGACGAGCACGACGCCGCCGAGCAGTTGAAGTCGTTCTGGGACGCGGGCGGCACGCTCGTGGACACCGCCGACGTGTACGGCGGGGGCGAGGCGGAGTACCTGCTCGGGCGTCTCATGGAGCGGCTGGTGTCCCGGCAGGACCTGGTGCTGTCGACCAAGGCGGGCAGCGTCCCCGACCCCGACCGGCGCACGGACGGCTCGCGCGGCCACCTGCTCGCCGCGCTCGACGCCTCCCTCGCCCGGCTCGGCACGGACCACGTGGACCTGTGGCAGCTGCACGCCTTCGACCCGTACACGCCGCTGGAGGAGTCGCTCCAGGCCCTCGACATCGCGGTGCGCAGCGGGCGCGCGCGGTACGCGGGGGTGGCCAACTTCTGCGGCTGGCAGCTCGCCAAGGCGGGCACCTGGCAGCTCGGCGGGGACCGGACCCGGCTCGCGGGGGCGCAGCTGGAGTACTCGCTGCTGCAGCGGGGCGTGGAGCGCGAGGTCCTGCCGGCGGCGCAGGACCTCGGGATAGGCCTGCTGCCTTCCTCCCCGCTGGGCCGCGGGGTCCTGACGGGCAAGTACCGCGGCGGGACGCCGTCCGACTCGCGCGGGGCCTCGGAGACGATGGCGCCGTTCGTGGAGCCGTACCTGGACGATGCCGCGAGCAGGATCGTGGACGCGGTCGCGACGGCGGCGGAGGGCCTGGCGACGACCCCGCTGCACGTGGCGCTGGCCTGGGTCCGCGACCGGCCCGGGGTGACCGCGCCGATCGTCGGCGCGCGCACGGCGCGTCAGCTCGCGGCCGCGTTGTCGGTGGAGACCCTTAGTCTTCCTGACGAGATCTGTCGGGCGCTGGACGATGTGTCGGCGCCCGTGCACCGCTATCCGGATCACGACTGGAGCACCTTGTGACCGAGCCTGCCGGGGAGACCGCGCCCGAGGCACCCGAGGACGGGGCACCCACCGACGACGCACGGGAGGACGCGCACGAGGGAGCCGCCGAGCCCCCGGCGCCGGAGGCGGCCGAGGAGCCGGCCACGGCCGAGGAGTCCGCGGTCGGCGGGGAGCCGCCGGCGGACGCGGGTGCCGCATCCGAGGGGGAGCCCGGCGTCGCCGACGAGGCGGACGGGACGGACCAGGCGGACGAGCCCGCCGGGGACCGTGCGTCCGAGGCCCCGGACGAGGCCCCGGACGAGGCCGCCGGGGACGCCCCGGAACAGCAGTCCGACAGCCCCGGGTCCGCCGGGGACGGGACGGCGCAGGCGGCCGGGGGCTCGGCTGAGACCGCGGCCCCTGACACGCCCGAGCTGAGCGACGCGCAGGCCGAGCTCGCCGCGCAGCGGGAGCTGCGGGCGAGAATCGAGGCGCGGAAGGCCGAGAAGGAGGGGCCCCTGGCGAGCGGCGCCAAGCTGAGCGGCACCGCGGCCGACCTGCTGGCGGCCGTCCGGGCCGTGGAGGGCGGCAAGGCCTCCGGCAGCACGTTCTACGAGGCCCCCGAGCCCGCGCCCCGCCGCACCGCCCCCGAGGCGGCCCCCGTGATGACGGTGCGTCCGCCGGTCCCCGCGCAGGCGCCCGCGCCCGCCCCCGGCACGACCGCCGCCGTCCGGGAGGTACTGGCCAAGGGCGGTGCGCCCGAGGCACTGGCCGGGCAGGTCGCGGCCGTTCTCGGCGAGGGCGCGGCCCAGGCCCTGCTGGACGACCCCTGGCAGCTGCTCGCGGTCTCCGGAGTGCGCCCCGAGCAGGCCGACGGCTTCGCCCGGGCCCTGCTCGGAGCGGAGTGCGGCCCCGACGACCCGCGCCGGGCGGTCGCCCTGACCGTGTGGCTCCTGGAGCGGGCCGCGCTCCAGGGCCACACGGCGCTGGAGATCGACACCGTGCGTGCCGGGCTCGCCGGACACGCGGTGCCCGATCCCGGAGCGGGCGTCGAGGAGGCGGTGTCCGCGGGCGCGGTGCTCGTCTTCCAGGAGGAGACGGCCGAGGAGCCGCCCGCGGGGGACGAGGAGGACGAGGAGGGCCCGGAGGCCCCCGAGGGGCCCGCCTCGCCGGTGCTGCTCGGGCTCGACCGGTACGCGCTCGCCGAGGAGAGCCTCGCGGACGGACTGGCCCGTCTGGTCCGGACGGCGACGGCCGACACCTGGGAGGGCTCCGAGCTCGAACGGGCCGCCGGAGCGCACGGACTCGTCCTGCACACCGGCGGCGAGGCCTCCCGCGCCGAGCCGGTCGCCCTGGCCGCGGCCGCCCGCGCGCGGGGACTGCGCGCCCTGGTGGCCGTCCACGCGGACGCCGGCCGGCGCGCGCTCGGCCCCGCGGGGGCGGACGCGGTCACCGTCGCCGCGCTGCTCTCCGGAGCCGCCGGTCCCGGCCGCGACGAGGAGGGGGCCTTCGCGCTGGACCTCCTGGTGGTGCTCGACGCCCCGCAGCTGGACGTGGAGACCGCCGCGATGCTCGTCGAGTCGCTGCCCGACGGCTGCCGGCTGGTGCTGGGCGGCGACCCGGGCGTCCTCGGTGCGCCGGGAGCAGGCCAGGTCTTCGGCGACCTGCTCGCGGCCCGGGTGTGCCCGCGGATCGCCTCGCGCCTGCCCGATCCTGGGCCGCTCGGCGAGCTGGTGTCGGGCATCGGCGCCGGCGAGCTGAACCAGGTCGAGGCCCCCGGCAAGGAGATCGTCATCGTCCCGGTGCGCGACGCCGGCGAGGCCGTGCACCGCACCGTCCAGCTGGTCGCCGACTCGGTGCCGCGGGCGATCGGGGTGCCGGCCGACCAGACCCAGGTGGTCACCGTCGGCCACGGCGGCTCCGCGGGCACCCGCGCCCTCAACACCGCGCTGAAGCAGCGGCTGAACCCCGGCCCCGGCCGCTTCGGCGGTTTCGACCCCGGGGACCGGGTCGCGTACGCGGAGGTGCCGGGGCGGACGGTGACCGGCACGGTCCTGTCGGCCGACGCCGAGGGGCTGCGGCTCCGCTGCGGCGACGCCGAAGTCCTTGTACCTAAGGAGCGAGTGGAGGCGTCGCTGCGGCACGGCTGGGCGGTCACCGCGCACCAGGCGGCCGGGATGCGCTGGCCCGCGGTGGTCGTGGCGCTCCCGGGCGACGCCGCCGGCGGCCTGAGCAGGCCGTGGGTGTACACGGCGTTCGGCCGCGCGGAGCGGCATCTGTCCGTCGTGCACGGTGTGGACCAGGCGCTGCCGCGCGCGGTGGCCGAAGGAACGGCCCCGGAACGGACGACCCGGCTGCGTCCGCTCCTGGAGGCGCTGCTCGCCGTGCCCGAGGAGTAGGACGCGGAACGGCGGAGGGCCGGGACACCGATCGTGGTGTCCCGGCCCTCCGCCGTCTCCCCGCGCCGTGCGCTCCCCCGAGGCTGCCTCAGGGGGCGCCGGCCCCGGCCTCCCGGCCGGTGTCGGCGTCCTCCGCCTCGTCGGTCTCGTCGGCGTCCTCGGCGTCTTCCAGGTCGTCGTCGAAGACGGAGCTGACGTCGAAGCGGCAGACGATCCGCTCCGGATCTGCCTGCTCGAAGGGGGCGTTGAGCCACTCCCCCGGTTCCGGCAGTTCCTCGGCCGCGGTGACCCACAGCGTGGAGTCGCCCTCCTCCAGGCCGAACTCCTTGTGCCGGGAGGCGATCTCGTCCGGTTCGTACTCGCCGAAGAGCACCCCGAGGGCGGCGAGCGGCGAGACCCCGGCCCGGGCACCGGGTCCGGTGGGGTCGGCGCCGCCGTCGGCCTCGGCGACGCGGCGGGCCTGGGCGAGCAGGCGATTGGGCTCCGCGACGGCGTAGTCGCGGCGGATCAGGAGGCTGAGTGCGTGCGGTGCGTCGGGTCCGGCGTACGGCGGCAGTGCGCCGTCCGCGCCGGGGATCTCGAAGGGAGTGACCTCGTCGTACCGGTCGTAGAGGAGTTCGTCGTACGCCTCGGCGGCTCCGGCGAGGGCGTTGAAGGCTTCGTAGACGGCCGGGTCGTCGTCACCCGTGCGGCGTTCGACCGCCGTGAGGTGACGGTCCAGTGCGGCTTTGACCGCCTCGGCGGCGGCGCGTACCTCGGCAGCGGTGGGCTGCGCAGCATCAGACATGGGACGCACGCTATCCGTAGCGGGCCCGTGCCCGCACAATAGATGCGATGCCGGAATACGAATTTGTCGACGTGTACGTGCCGCGCGGTGTCTCCCGCAAGGAGGCGACGCGCCTGCTGACCGACCATGCCGAGTACGGACACTGGGAGTTGGACCGTCTCACCCTGCACCGGGACGGAAGCCGCAGAGTGCGGCTGAAACGGCGGATCATCCGCCAGGTCCGCGCGACCTGGTAGCGCGACGAGAAGGGGCCCCGCGGTGTGCGGGGCCCCTCTGCGTGGTGCGCCGGCCGGGGCGCCGCCCGGCCCGGATCACCGTCCGGGTGTCCGGTCGGCGGGGCATCGGACGGCGGCGCGGGTCAGGCGGCGCTGCGGGTGCGGCGGTAGATCAGCGAACCGGCGAGCAGCAGGCCCGCGCCGGCGGGGACGATCACGCCGAGCGGACCGGAACCGGTCTCGGCGAGTTCCTCGACGGCACGCGGCGGGGTGCCGTGCGCACCCGGGGTGTTCGGACCGTTCTCGCCACCGGGGGTACCGGGCGTACCCGGGGTTCCCGGAGTGCCGGGCGTACCCGGAGTACCGGGGT
Organism: Streptomyces sp. NPDC014891; assembly: GCF_043081085.1. Taxonomy (NCBI): domain Bacteria; kingdom Bacillati; phylum Actinomycetota; class Actinomycetes; order Kitasatosporales; family Streptomycetaceae; genus Streptomyces; species Streptomyces sp. NPDC014891. Next base: position 310,960 of record NZ_JBIBWF010000006.1, read on the forward strand.
TACCCGGGTTACCGGGGTTGCCAGGGTTACCCGGATTCCCAGGGTTACCGGGGTTGCCAGGGTTGCCAGGGTTGCCAGGGTTGCCAGGGTTACCCGGATTCCCGGGGTTGCCCGGGTTACCGGGGTTGCCAGGGTTACCGGGGTTACCGGGGTTGCCAGGGTTGCCGGGGTTACCCGGATTCCCAGGGTTCCCGGGGTTGCCCGGATTCCCGGGGTTCCCGGGGTTCCCGGGATGCGTCGGCTCGATGCCGTTGCCGCAGGTGTTGCCCGCCGCGGCGTTGCCCAGGCCGACGCCCGTGATGCTGTTGCCGCACACGTTGACCGGGACGTCGACGGGCACCTGGACGGTGTTCCCGGAGCCGACGCCCGGGGAGTTGCCGGTGTGTCCGCCGGCGGAGGACCCGCCGCCCGGCTTGCCGGGCTTCCCCGGCTTGGAGGTGTTGGCGCACTTGTTGCCCATCGCCGGATTCAGCAGTCCGACGACGTTGACGGTGTTTCCGCAGGCGTTCACCGGTACGTGGACCGGGACCTGGACGGAGTTCCCGGACGCGACGCCCGGGGAGTTGGCGGCCGCGCCGTTCGCAGCGGAGTCGGCGTGCGCGTAACCGCCGCCGACCGCGGCGAAGACACCGCCGGCTGCCGCAACGGTGATCAGACCCTTGCGCGTGACCTGTCGCATAGTTCGTTCCCTGCCTGCTCGGCTTCGAAAGAGTGCCACCGGGTGGAACACCCGGGGCGGAAATGGCCACCGGCCCCGGAGTGCATGGCACGCACTCCGGGGCCGGACCGGCTCACACCCTCACGGGGCGAGGCACAACGTCAGGCGTTGACGCAGGTGTTGCCGAAGGCGGGGTTCAGCAGCCCGATCACGGAGACCGTGTTGCCGCACACGTTCACGGGAACGTGAACCGGCACCTGGACGACGTTGCCCGAGAGGACACCGGGGGAACCGATGGCCGCACCCTGGGCACCCGAGTCGGCGACGGCCATGCCCGCGCCCGCGAGAACCAGACCGCCAGTGGCAGCCGCAGCAGCGACGACCTTCTTGATCATTATTCCTCCTAGTTGGAAATGCGGTCCCAGCCGCGGACCGCACCACCTGTAACGAGGGGGAATGGTGGGGGCTACGAGCCCCCGTGTTCATTCACTCTTTCCGGTCACATGCAAACGCGCGGACGAATTCAGCAGGCGTCGATGAAACGGTCCAGGACGCGGGCGCCGAACTTCAGGCCCTCCACCGGGACCCGCTCGTCCACCCCGTGGAACATGCCGGCGAAGTCGAGCTCCGGCGGCAGCTGGAGCGGGGCGAAGCCGAAGCAGCGGATGCCGAGGTCGTCGAAGGACTTCGCGTCGGTGCCGCCGGAGAGCATGTACGGCACGGCCCGGGCGATCGGGTCCTCGGCGCGCAGCGCGAGCTGCATGGCGTCGACCAGGGCCCCGTCGAAGCTGGTCTCCAGGGCCTTGTCGCCGTGCACGTCCTCCCGCTTCACGTTCGGCCCGAGGATCCGGTCGAGGTCCGCGAGGAACTCCTGCTCGTAACCGGGCAGGAAGCGGCCGTCGACGTGCGCGGTGGCCTGGCCGGGGATGACGTTCACCTTGTAGCCGGCGCCGAGCATCGTCGGGGCGGCCGAGTTCCGCAGGGTGGCGCCGACCATCTTGGCGATGCCGCCGAGCTTGGCGAGGGTGCCGTCCATGTCCTCGGGGTCGAGGGGGGTGCCCAGCGCGTCGGAGAGCTCGTCCAGGAACGAGCGCACGGTCTTGGTGACCCGCACCGGCCACTGGTGGCGGCCGAGGCGGCCGACGGCCTCGCACAGCTCGGTGATGGCGTTGTCGTCGTTGGTCATCGAGCCGTGGCCGGCCGTGCCCTCGACGGTCAGGCGCATCCAGTGCATGCCCTTCTGGGCGGTCTCGACCAGGTAGAGCCGCAGGTTCTCGTTCACCGTGAACGAGAAGCCGCCGACCTCGCCGATCGCCTCGTCGACCCCGTAGAAGAGGTCGCGGTGCTTGTCGACCAGGTGCCGGGCGCCGTAGGTGCCGCCGGCCTCCTCGTCGGCGAGGAAGGCGAGGACGATGTCGCGCGGGGGCTTGCGGCCGCTGCGCAGCCGGTCCCGGACGACCGCGAGGGTCATCGCGTCCATGTCCTTCATGTCGACGGCCCCGCGGCCCCAGACGCAGCCGTCGGCGATCTCCCCGGAGAAGGGGTGGTGGGTCCAGTCCTCGGCGTTGGCCGGGACGACGTCGGTGTGGCCGTGGATGAGCAGGGCGGGCCGCGAGGGGTCCTCGCCCTCGATGCGGGCGACGGTGGAGGCCCGCCCCTTGTGCGACTCGATGATCTGCGGTTCGAGCCCGACCTCCGCGAGCTTCTCGGCGATGTACTCCGCCGCCGCGCGCTCGCCGGGCCCGGAGTGGTCCCCGTAGTTGCTGGTGTCGATGCGGATGAGGTCGCGACAGAGGTCCACGACCTCGTTCTCGGCGGTCCCGGCGGCGCCGTTCCGGCTCGTGTTCGACTCGCTCACGCTGCTTCCTCCCACTACGTGCCCCACGTGGTTGCTTCGGTCCTCGCTCCATCCTCCCGCGTGGCCCCCTTCCCGCCCAAGGGCGGCCCCCGGCCGACATGCGGCTGTCACATGACGGGGGCCACCCGGGGTGGTGATCCGCCACCCCGAATGTTTGCTATGGTTTTCCTCGTCGGAAGGGCCCAGCGGCCAGGACGGCAGACACCTTGTCCGGGTGGCGGAATGGCAGACGCGCTAGCTTGAGGTGCTAGTGCCCTTTATCGGGCGTGGGGGTTCAAGTCCCCCCTCGGACACCACACGGAAGTCCCGGTCGATCTCATCGACCGGGACTTTCGGCATGCGTACGTGTACCTGCGGTCACGAGGCGGAACGGTGAGAGGGAGAGCGAAGGCGCCGGTGGCGCCGCTGCCGCAGCGGGACGGGGTCGATCCCGTGCGGCTGCGGCTGCCGGAGGATCCGGACGGGGTCTGGGCGACCGTGCGGGAGCACCTGCTCGACCGGTACGGGGCGGCCGTCGGGGCCGGGCGGATCGAGGAGATGCTCGGCGCGGGGCGGTTCGTCGGGGTCGACGGGCCGGTGGCCGCGGACGACCCGTACACGGCGGGCCGGTACGTCTGGTTCCACCGGGACTTCCCCGCGGAGGAGCCCGTGCCGTTCCCCGTCGGGGTGGTGTACCGGGACGACCGGATCGTCGTCGCCGACAAGCCGCACTTCCTCGCCACGATGCCGCGGGGCCGGCACGTCACGGAGACCGTGCTGGCGCGGCTGCGGCGGGAGCTGGACCTGCCGCGGCTCCAGCCCGCGCACCGGCTCGACCGGCTCACGGCGGGCCTCGTGCTGTGCGTCGTACGGCCGGAGGACCGGGGGGCGTACCAGACGCTGTTCCGGGACCGGCTGGTGCGCAAGGAGTACGCGGCGGTGGCGCCGTACGACCCGGCGGTGGCGCTGCCGGTGACGGTGCGGAGCCGGATCGAGAAGGAGCGCGGGGTGATGGCCGCCCGGGAGGTGCCGGGCGAGCCGAACAGCGAGAGCCGGATCGCGCTCGTGGAGCGGCGGGGCGGGCTCGGTCTGTACCGGCTGGTGCCGGAGACCGGGCGGACGCACCAGCTGCGGGTGCACATGAACGCGCTCGGGCTGCCGATCCTGCACGATCCGGTCTATCCGGTGGTGCGTGAGGACGGGCCGGAGGACTTCCGGCGTCCGCTGCAGCTGCTGGCGCGGACGCTGGAGTTCACCGACCCGTTCACGGGTGCGCCGAGGCGGTTCGGGAGCCGGCTGGCCCTCAGTGGCCTCGGTTGATCCACTCCTGGAGGTGCGGGGCCTCGGCGCCGATCGTGGTGCTGTCGCCGTGGCCGGTGCGGACCGCCGTCTCCGGCGGGAGGGTGAGGAGCTTCTCGCGGATCGAGTCGACGATCGTCGGGAAGTCCGAGAAGGACCGGCCGGTGGCGCCGGGGCCGCCCTGGAAGAGGGTGTCGCCGGTGAAGACCGTGCCCAGGTCGGGGGCGTACAGGCAGATGCCGCCGGGGGCGTGGCCGGGGGTGTGCAGGACCGTGAGGTCGGTGCCGGCGATGGTGAGGACCTGGCCGTCGGCGAGGTCGCCGTCGGGGCTGTGGTCGGGGTGGGTCTGCTTCCACAGCGGCTGGTCGGCGGGGTGAAGCAGGATGCGGGCGCCGGTGGCGGCCGCGAGCGCCGGGGCCGCGTCGATGTGGTCGTTGTGGGCGTGGGTGCAGACGATGGCGCGCAGGGCGCGGCCGTCGAGGGCGGCGAGGATGGCCTCGGCGTCGTGGGCGGCGTCGATGACGATCGCCTCGGTGTCGTCGCCGACGATCCAGACGTTGTTGTCGACGTCCCAGGTGCCGCCGTCGAGGCTGAAGGTGCCGGAGGTGACGACGTGGTCGATGCGGGCGGCCATCAGAAGACCACCACCGAGCGCAGGACGTCGCCCTCGTGCATGCGGCCGAAGGCCTTCTCGACGTCGTCGAGACCGATGGTCTCGGTGACGAAGGCGGAGAGGTCGATGCGGCCCTGCTGGTGCAGGTCGACGAGCATCGGGAAGTCGCGGGAGGGCAGGCAGTCCCCGTACCAGGAGGACTTGAGCGAGCCGCCGCGGCCGAAGACGTCGAGGAGGGGGAGTTCGAGCTTCATCTCGGGGGTGGGGACGCCGACGAGGACGACGGTGCCGGCGAGGTCGCGGGCGTAGAAGGCCTGCTGGTAGGTCTCGGGGCGGCCGACGGCCTCGATGACGACGTCGGCGCCGAAGCCGCCGGTGAGCTCGCGGATCGCCTCGACGGGGTCGGTGGAGCGGGAGTTGACGGTGTGGGTGGCGCCCATCGTGAGGGCCGTCTCCAGCTTCTGGTCGTCGATGTCCACGGCGATGATCTTCGCGGCTCCGGCGAGGCGGGAGCCGACGATCGCCGCGTCGCCGACGCCGCCGCAGCCGATGACGGCGACGGTGTCGCCGCGGCCGACCTCGCCGGTGTTGATCGCGGCGCCGATGCCGGCCATGACGCCGCAGCCGAGGAGGCCCGCGACCTCGGGGGCGACGGCGGGGTCGACCTTGGTGCACTGGCCGGAGGCGACGAGGGTCTTCTCGGCGAAGGCGCCGATGCCGAGGGCCGGGGACAGCTCGGTGCCGTCGAGGAGGGTCATCCGCTGCTTGGCGTTGTGGGTGTCGAAGCAGTACCAGGGGCGGCCGCGGAGGCAGGCCCGGCACTGGCCGCACACGGCGCGCCAGTTGAGGATCACGAAGTCGCCGGGCTCGACGTCGGTGACGCCCTCGCCGACGGTCTCGACGATTCCGGCGGCCTCGTGGCCGAGCAGGAAGGGGAACTCGTCGTTGATCGCGCCCTGCTTGTAGTGGAGATCGGTGTGGCAGACGCCACAGGCCTGGATCTTCACGACGGCCTCGCCGGGGCCGGGATCGGGGATCACGATCGTCTCGACGCGTACCGGTTCGTTCCTGCCGGGGGCGATGACCCCCTGGACGTGCTGCGGCATCGCGAACTTCCCTTCCTCCGACCGGATCTTGTAAGGCTCTTGCGTACCACTATCTCCTGACAAAAGGCGAGACCCCCGCAGGCCGTGCCTGCGGGGGTCTCGCCGTTCCCGTGGGGGGAGGGTCAGTCGCGGGTGGCCGCGGCGGTCGCGCGGACCCGCTTGCGGACCAGGAACCAGCCGGCGACGAGGGCCGCCGCGATGAGCGGGAGGCAGTTGACGGTGGTCCGGCTGATGCCGCCGTCCATCCACATGAGGACGAGGACGGAGCCGAGGAAGACCAGGGTCACGATCTGGGTGTACGGGGCCCAGGGCAGCTTGTAGCCGGGGCGGTTCAGGCGGCCCTCCTGGGCGTTGCGCCAGAACAGGAGCGAGCAGACCATGATCATGGCCCAGGTGCCGATGATGCCGATGGAGGCGAAGTTGAGGACCAGTTCGAAGGCCTCGCCGGGCATCACGTAGTTGAGCGCGACGCCCATGACGCCGAAGGCGGCCGTGAGCAGGATGCCGCCGTAGGGGACACCGCCCCTGTTCATGACGCCGGTGAACTTGGGCGCGGAGCCGGAGAGCGACATGGAGCGCAGGATGCGGCCGGTGGAGTAGAGGCCCGAGTTGAGGCTGGAGAGGGCGGCCGTGAGGACGACGAGGTTCATCACGCCGGCGGCGCCGGGGACGCCCAGCTTGTCGAAGACGGTGACGAAGGGGCTCTGGTCGCCGGAGTACGCGGTGTACGGGAGGATCAGCGCGAGCAGGACGACGGAGCCGACGTAGAAGAGGCCCACGCGCCACATGATCGAGTTGATCGCCTTCGGCATGATCTTCTCGGGGTTCTCGGTCTCGCCGGCGGCGACGCCGCACAGCTCGACGGAGGCGTAGGCGAACACGACGCCCTGGATGAGCAGCAGCATCGGCATCATGCCGTTGGGGAAGATGCCGCCGTTGTCGGTGATGTTCGCGAGGCCCGGGGTGCTGCCGCCGACGTCGTGCGAGGTCACGATGAGGAAGATGCCGACCAGCATGAAGGCGACGAGGGCGCCCACCTTGATGATCGCGAACCAGAACTCCATCTCGCCGAAGTACTTCACGGAGATGAGGTTGGCGGCGAGGACGACCGCGAGGGCGATCAGCGCGAGGATCCACTGCGGGACGTCGCTGAACATCGACCAGAAGTGGGCGTAGGTCGCGGCCGCGGTGATGTCGGCGACGGCGGTGGTCGACCAGTTGAGGAAGTACAGCCAGCCGGCCGTGTAGGCGCCCTTCTCGCCCATGAACTCGCGGGCGTAGGAGACGAAGGCGCCGGACGAGGGGCGGTAGAGCACGAGCTCGCCGAGGGCCCGCACGACGAAGAAGGCGAAGACGCCGCAGACCGCGTACGCGATGAAGAGGGAGGGGCCCGCCTGGGCCATCCGGCCGCCGGCGCCCAGGAAGAGGCCGGTGCCGATCGCGCCGCCGATGGCGATCATGTTGATGTGGCGGGACTTGAGGTCCTTGCGGTATCCGGCGTCGCCGGCGTCGACGTGGGGGGCGGCCGGGTTCGCCTTGGCGGCGGACAGCGGGTCGGCCGCGATGACGCGGTCACTCATGGACTGGTTCGCCTTCGTGAGGGGGCTGTGCGGTACCCGGCCGTGCCTGGTGGGGGGTGTCCCCGGCACGGCCAGCGCACATCCTCACGGCAAGGTGCGGCGGCTGACTGTGGCGCATGTCACTGAACGCCCATATTTGAGCTAGTTCAGAGCTTTACCGGCGCTTTACGGCACGGTGGAGGAGCGTTCGGGCGGGGTTCGCCGGCACTCCCTAGGGGGCGAGGACGTCCAGTTCCTGGAGGGCGCCGACCGCGATCTGCCGGGTGAGCTCCTCGGCGCGGGCCGCGTCCCGCTCCCGGACGGCCTCGGCGACCTGCACGTGGAGGGTGACGGCGGCCGGGTCGGGGTCCTCGAACATCACGTGGTGGTGGGTGCGGCCGGTGAGGACCTCGGCGACGACGTCGCCGAGGCGGGCGAACATCTCGTTCCCCGAGGCGTCGAGCACGACCCGGTGGAAGGCGATGTCGTGGACGAGGTACTCCTCCAGGCGGCGGCCGCGGGAGGTGGCGACCATGCCGAGGGCGTGTTCGGTGAGCTCGCGGCACTGCTCGGGGGTGGCGTTCTCGGCGGCCAGGCCGGCGGCGACGGGCTCGACGGCCGAGCGGAGCACGGTGAGCGAGCGGAGCTGGCGGGGGCGGTCGGCGCCGGCCAGCCGCCAGCGGATGACCTGGGGGTCGTACACGTTCCAGCTGGCGGTCGGAAGGACGGTCACGCCGACGCGGCGGCGGGACTCGACGAGGTGCATGGACTCCAGGACGCGGACGACCTCGCGGATCACGGTCCGGGACACGTCGAAGCGCTGGGCGAGCTCGTCGGTGCGGAGCACGGTGCCGGGCGGGTACTCCCCCGCGGTGATCGCGAGACCCAGGGTGGCGAGGACGTGCGAGTGGAGCCCCTGGGCCGGTGTCGTCATGGCGACAAGCCTATGCGCGCCCGCGGGGATGATCACCTCGATCATCTCCGCGATTAAAAGTACTACTTTTATGTCACAGCCTCTTGAATACGTCGTACCCAATGGGTTTCATGGGCGCGACGGATCGATGTCGAAGAAGACAGCGAGGCAGTACCCATGAACTCCACCCCCCGGCCCGGGACGCGGGCCGTCGTCGTCGTGATGGGCGTCGCCGGGACCGGCAAGACCACGATCGGTCCGCTGGTCGCGGAGGCCCTCGGGCTCCCCTACGCCGAAGGCGACGACTTCCACCCGGCGGCCAACGTGGCCAAGATGTCGGCGGGCACCCCCCTGGACGACCGCGACCGCGAGCCCTGGCTGGACGCCATCGGCGCCTGGGCGCACGACCGGGCCGGGCTCGGCGGTGTGGTGAGCAGTTCCGCGCTGAAGCGCAGCTACCGGGACCGGCTCCGCGCCGCCGCCCCCGGTGTCGTCTTCCTCCATCTGACCGGCGACCGGGAGCTGATCGAGCAGCGCATGACGGCCCGCAGAGGCCACTTCATGCCGACGGCGCTCCTCGACTCCCAGTTCGCCACCCTGCAGCCGCTGCAGCAGGACGAGACCGGTGTCGCCGTCGACGTGTCCGGCACCCCCGAGGAGATCGCCGCCCGGGCCGCGGCCGCGCTGCGCGGCCTCGCCGGCTGATCCCCCCGGCCCCCGCCCCTCCCGCCCCGCCCGTCCCCCCGCTCGTACGAAGGACACCACCGTGACCAGTCTCAGCGTCGAGATCCTGGCAGCGGACGCCGCCGAACCGATCACCTCGGCAGGCAACGCCCAGCTCGGCATCGCCGTTCTCGCCGGCATCGCCGTCATCGTCCTGCTCATCACCAAGTTCAAGCTGCACGCGTTCCTGGCGCTGACCATCGGATCGCTCGCCCTCGGCGCGTTCGCCGGCGCACCGCTCGCGGACACCATCAAGTCCTTCACCACCGGCCTCGGCAACACCGTCGCCGGCGTGGGCGTCCTGATCGCCCTCGGCGCGATCCTCGGCAAGCTGCTCGCGGACTCGGGCGGCGCCGACCAGATCGTCGACACCATCCTCGCCAGGGCGAGCGGACGGGCCATGCCGTGGGCCATGGTCCTGATCGCCTCGGTGATCGGTCTGCCGCTCTTCTTCGAGGTCGGCATCGTGCTGCTGATCCCGGTGGTGCTGCTCGTCGCCAAGCGCGGCAACTACTCGCTGATGCGGATCGGCATCCCGGCCCTCGCCGGCCTCTCCGTGATGCACGGGCTGATCCCGCCGCACCCCGGACCGCTCGTCGCCATCGACGCGGTCGGCGCCAACCTGGGCGTGACCCTCGCCCTGGGTCTCGTCGTCGCGATCCCGACCGTGATCATCGCCGGGCCGGTCTTCTCCCGGTACGCGGCCCGCTGGGTGGACATCCCGGCCCCGGAGAACATGATCCCGGTGCGCCCCTCCGAGGACCTCGAGAAGCGCCCCGGCTTCGGCGTCACCGTCGCGACCGTGATGCTGCCCGTCGTCCTGATGCTGGTGAAGGCGCTCGTCGACATCGTCGTCGACGACCCGGAGAACGGCGTCCAGAAGGTCACGGACGTCATCGGCTCCCCGCTGATCGCCCTGCTCGCGGCCGTCATAGTCGCGCTGTTCACGCTGGGCCGCGCCGCCGGCTTCAGCAAGGAGCGGCTGTCCTCGACCGTCGAGAAGTCCCTCGCCCCGATCGCCGGCGTGCTGCTGATCGTCGGCGCGGGCGGCGGCTTCAAGCAGACCCTGATCGACATCGGCGTCGGCCAGATGATCCTGGAGTTCTCCGAGGACTGGTCCATCCCCGCCCTGCTGCTCGCCTGGCTGATCGCGGTCGCGATCCGGCTGGCGACGGGCTCCGCGACGGTGGCGACGATCTCCGCCGCGGGCCTCGTGGCCCCGCTGGCGGAGGGCATGTCGACGACCGAGGCGGCACTGCTCGTCCTGGCCATCGGCGCGGGTTCGCTCTTCTTCAGCCACGTCAACGACGCCGGGTTCTGGCTGGTGAAGGAGTACTTCGGCATGACCGTCGGCCAGACGGTGAAGACCTGGTCGGTGATGGAGACGATCATCTCGGTCGTGGGCATCGTGTTCGTCCTGCTGCTGTCGCTGGTGCTGTAGCCGGCGCGTCCGACACGGCTCCGGGGCCGGTCGTGGCTGACAGACTGTCGGCCATGACCGGCCCCCACGCGCTCAAGCCCTTCCTCCTCGCCTACCCCGGCCCCCTGCGGGACCGGCTCGTCGCGGCGGTGCTCTCCGGCGAGAAGACCGCCACGACGGGGCTCCTCGTGGAGTACGAGGTCGAGAACGAGGAACTGCCGGAGGCGGGCGAACGCTCGGCGCTCATCGACTCGGACGGTCGCGAGGTGGCGGTCGTGGAGATCACGGAGGTCGAGGTCCTGCCCCTGGGCGAGGCGGCCCTCCGCCTCGCGCTCGGCGAGGGCGAGGGCTACCGCTCGGTCGCGGAGTGGCGCGCGGGCCACGAGAGCTTCTGGCACGGCGAGGAGATGCGGGAGGCGCTCGGCGACCCGGAGTTCGTGGTGGACGAGGAGACGGTGCTGGTCGTGGAGTGGTTCAAGGTGGTGGAACGGCTGGAGGCGGCTCAGGGGGACTGAGGGGCGAGGACGGTGAGCAGCGCCTCGGCGAGGTCGCGGATCCTCCGGTCCTCGGACCCGGTCGCCCGGCGGACGAGCGGGAGGAGCGCGGGGTCATCGCGACGGAGGTCGGCGAGGATGCGGAGGGCGATGAGCCGCACCGACGGGTCGGTGTCATGGACGAAGCGGTCATGGGCGACGGCGGCGAGCTCGGGACCGGAGCTCAGCGCCCGGAGACTGTCCAGGGCGGCGAACCGTATGACGTCGTCCTCGGCGTGCATGGCCTGGCCGAAGACCAGGCGCACCGCCTCGGCGTCGTCTCCGTACGTGGTCAGCAAGTGGCCGAAGGCCGCCTTCCGGCCTTCCTCGTCGGGGTGGGTCCGGGCCCGGTCGACGACCAGGTCCCGAGCGAGCTCGCGGTCCAGCTCAACCAGCCCGATCAGAGCCTGGTTCTGGACCGAGGAAATCGGATCGTTCCGCACCCGGTCGAGCAGGACGCCCGCGACGGCCGCGTCGTCCGCGACGTGCGTCGCGTAGAGCCGGAGCGCGGTCTCCCGGACCCAGCGGGACTCATCATGCGCCAACCTGTGAGAAAGCAGTTCCACGGCCGACGGGTCCAGGGTGACGCCCTCGGCCAGACAGCGGAGGGCCGCCCTGCGCACCGCGGTGTCCGGGTGGGCGGACAGTTCGTGCAGGAGCGCGTGGGTGTCCGGGGCGTCGGAGCCGATCTGCCGGACGGCGTCTATCGCCGCGGCCACGACCTCGGGGCTCTCGTCGGCTCTCATCCACTCCTGGACGAAGGCGCGGACGTCCGGCTCGTCGCCGGCCCGCGCCGCCACGGCGGACAGCGTCGCGGCCCGGAGTCCGGGGTCGGGGTCCGCAAGGGTCTCCCGCAGGAGTTCCAGCGCCCGCGCCCCGTCCTCGGTGTGCGCGACGAGCGGGCGCACGGCCTGTCGGCGGACGAAGGGGTCGAAGTCGTCGTCGATCACCCGGGCGATCTCGGCACGTGTCTCCGGGCTGTCGGTCCGGCGGCCTTGCAGACAATGGAGTGCCGCGATCTGGACCCGCAGGTCGTCGTCCGCCAGCTGCTCGACGGCGACTCGGGCCGCCCAGTCCGGGTCGACGTCCTCCGCGACCGACAGGTGTCCCAGGAGGGCCGCTCGCGCGTCAGCGCCCGGGCCCGCGCGCAGGCAACGGTCCACCAGGTCCATGGTGGCCGGATCCCGGCCCGTGGAGCGGACGAGCAGGCGGGCGGCCCCGAGCCTCGCCATCGTGTCGTCACTGTGCAGGAAGGTCTCCGCGAGGTAGGCCGTGCGGGGCAGCGCTCCCCCGCCCCGGAGGCACAGGAGAATGTTCGTGGCGAGCTGGTCCGTCGAGTTCAGCGCGAGGGACCAGTCGCCGTAGGCCCCCTCGTCGAGCCGCCAGCCCTCGTGCCAGCGCGCGTACACCTCCCGTCCCGTCCAGTCGTCACCGAGGGCCGCCAGCGCCGGGCCGAGGGACTCCACGTGGGTGTAAGGGTGGAAGATGGGTACGTCCAGCACCCTGGCGCACTCGAACAGCCGGATCACCGTCCGGACCGTGGCCGCGCTCTGCGGGGCCAGCACCCCCAGCCGGCGTACCTCGGCGAGACAGCGGGCCACGAAGGCGACTTCGGCGAACGCGTCGTCATGACGGGTCCCCAGCGGCACCGCGATCGCCCGCGGCGCCAGCAACCGGTCGATCACGCCCGCCACGAACCGTTCGTCCAGCAGCCCCACCAGCAGCAGCAGGATCTCGTGCCACGTCGGGTCGTGGACCTTGTCCGCGAAGAGGTTCTGGAGGTCCTCCTCCGACAGGCTTCGTTCGTGGTTGAAGCGGTGGGCCAGGTCCGTCGCCGCCAGGTACTCCAGGAACGTGCGGTGGACGAAGCCGTAGATCTCGCCGCCGTAGCGGCTGAGGACGAAGTTGCGGTGGCGGAACTGGTCCAGCATCACGCGGGCCGCCGTCGCCGCGCGGTCCGGTGGGAGGGCGTAGCGGTCCCTCAGGTACTCCTCGAAGCTCTTCAAGAGGTCCGGGCCCGCTATGTGGTTGCCGGAGATGCCGCCGTGGCCCTCCTGCATCTGCCGGGCGATCAGCCGCAGGAGTTCGCGCTTGTCCTCGGGGCCGAGGTACGGGAGGTGCTCCTCGACCTGGCGGTCCCTGAGGTACTTGCTGGGGTCCCAGTGCTCCACCAGGACGTCGACGGCGTGCTCGTACACCGTCCGCCGGTCGCGCGGGAGTTCGCGGCGCCGGCCGATGATGGCCAGGATCGTGAGGATCAGGGGGTTGCCCGCGAGCTCACGGACGGAGGTCGACGCGTCGACGGCCGTCGTGACGCGTTCGATCAGCCGCCGGGCCTGGTCCGGGTCGCCCGGGCAGGCCAGGGCGAACCACTGCCCCGCGAACACGCCGATCTGTTCCCGGTCGAGGTCCTGGAGCATGAAGTCGGTGAAGCCCGCGCCGTCCAGGACGGCCCGCTGGTAGCCGTAGCCGCGTGAGGTGACGACGATCCTCGCCCGCGGGTGGCGGGCGGCGAAGCCGGCGATGCGGCGGGTGACCGCGTCCCTGACGTCCTTCTCGAAGAGCTCGTCGAGGCCGTCGAAGAGGACGAGGGCGCGATATGTGCCGTCCCCCGCCAGGACCGCGGTCAGCGTCTCCGGCGGGAGGCCGAGGCCCTCCGTCGCGTACTGGTGGGCCAGGAAGTCCTCGAAGGTCCGCTCGCGCCAGGCGGGCTGCGCGTACTCCCGGAGTTCGACGATCAGCGGGAGGGTGCCATGCAGTGCCGCGAGGCCGGGGGGCGGCTCGGGGGAGGTGAGGACGAGCGCCAGGTAGCGGGCCAGGGTGGACTTGCCGGAGCCGGGGTGCCCGAGCAGGACCACCCGGTCGTGCTCGGGGCGGACCAGGACGTCGAGAACGGGCAGCGGTGGCCGGTCCCGGTAGGCGCGGCGGACGCGGTCGACGGTCTCCCGGTCGATGCCCGGCGGCAGGTCGTGCAGCTCGGCCTCCGCCGGGTCCATGAGGCGGCGCAGGAGTTCCTGCGGCAGTTCCACGGGCGGCGGGTCGGCCCGTACGGACTGGGGGACGAAGACGTCCCGCAGGTGCAGGACCGGGCTCTCGTCCTGTTCCCGGAGGGGGGTGAGGACCTCCAGGTCGAGACGGCCGTAGCGCTGGCGGACGCGGGTGGCGTAGGCCTCGCGGGCCGACTCGATCTCCGGCGGTCCGGGCTGGGGCGGGACGGGGGCGAGGGTGACGTGGACATCGCCCTGGACGCCGCTGATCTGGGTGAGGGGGCCCTGGACGGTGGCTCCCGGCGCCGACTGGCGTGCCGTCCAGCGCTTGAAGAGGCCCCTCACGGGGTCGGGGAGGTCGGCGGTTCGACGCGGACCGAGCCGCCCACCCCGTCGATCTGATGCAGTTCGCCCGCCGTCCGGGCGCCGTGGGCCGACTGCGTACCGCCGCCCTGCCCCTCCGTGGGGGCGGCGGCGGGGGTCGGCGGGGTGCCCGTGCCGCCGCCGATCCTGATCACCACGTCCCCGGTGACGTTCCTGATCTGGTGCAGCGATCCGCCGGTCGTCGCCCGGTCCGCCGACTGGGCGGCGGGGCGGTTGAACAGGCCGAACGCGGTCAGTGCGAAGCCCGCCATCGTGAAGAACAGACTCAGGACGCTGCTCCACTTGTCGGCGGCGTCCAGCCCCTGGAGGACGAGGAAGGCGGCCAGGCCGCCCAGGGCCAGGAACCCGCCAACGGCGATAAGCATTACACGTCTTGTCACACCGTCATCTTGCCCCGGCGGGCCCTCCTCCGTCAGCTCACCGCCTCCCCCGTCAGCCCACCGCCTTAGCGGCCGCCCTGCCCGCCGCGCGGCCCGAGAAGATGCAGCCGCCGAGGAAGGTGCCTTCGAGGGAGCGGTAGCCGTGGACGCCTCCGCCGCCGAAGCCGGCCGCCTCGCCCGCCGCGTAGACGCCCGGCAGCGGCTCGCCGCCCTCCGTCAGGACGCGGGAGTCCAGGTCGGTCTCCAGGCCGCCGAGGGACTTGCGGGTGAGGATGTTGAGGCGGACCGCGATCAGCGGGCCCGCCTTCGGGTCCAGGATGCGGTGCGGGGCGGCCGTGCGGATGAGCTTGTCGCCGAGGTACCTGCGGGCTCCGTGGATCGCCGTGACCTGGAGGTCCTTGGTGAAGGGGTTGGCGATCTCGCGGTCGCGGGCGCTGATCTCGCGGCGCAGGGCCGTCTCGTCGATGAGGTCCTCGCCCGCGACCCGGTTCATGCCGCGGACGAGGGCGGAGAGGTCGTCCTCGACGACGAAGTCGACGCCCTTGTCCATGAACGCCTGGACCGGGCCGGGGACGTCGGCGCGGGCCCGGCCGATGACGTCGCGGATCGACTTGCCGGTCAGGTCGGGGTTCTGCTCGGAGCCGGAGAGGGCGAACTCCTTGCCGATGATCCGCTTGTCGAGGACGAACCAGGTGTGGTCGTGGCCGGTCCGCATGATGTGTTCGAGGGTGCCGAGGGTGTCGAAGCCCGGGAAGAGCGGGACGGGGAGCCGCTTGCCGGTCGCGTCCAGCCAGAGCGAGGAGGGCCCGGGGAGGATCCGGATGCCGTGCCTGGCCCAGACGGGGTTCCAGTTCTCGATTCCCTCGGTGTAGTGCCACATCCGGTCGCGGTTGATGTGGCTGGCGCCGGCCTTCTCGGCGATGCCGAGCATCAGTCCGTCGACGTGGGCGGGGACGCCGGAGAGCAGCTTCGCGGGCGGGGTGCCGAGCCGGTCGGGCCACTGCGCGCGGACCAGCTCGTGGTTGCCGCCGATGCCGCCGGAGGTGACGATCACGGCCTGGGCGCGCAGCTCGAAGGCCCCGGTGGCGGTGCGGCTGCTGGCCGTGCCGCGCTCGGCCGCGGAGGGTTCCAGGATCTCGCCGGTCACGGTGTCGACCGTCCCGGCAGTGCGGCCGAGGCCGGTGACGCGGTGCCGGAAGCGCAGGTCGACCAAGCCGCGGGCGGCGCCCTCGCGGACCTTGCGCGCGAAGGGGGCGACGAGGCCGGGGCCCGTCCCCCAGGTGATGTGGAAGCGGGGGACGGAGTTGCCGTGGCCGGTGGCGTCGTAGCCGCCGCGCTCGGCCCAGCCGACGACGGGGAAGAACCGCACGCCGCGCGCGTGGAGCCAGGAGCGCTTCTCGCCGGCGGCGAAGTCGACGTAGGCCTCGGCCCACTTCCGCGGCCAGTGGTCCTCGGTCCGGTCGAAGCCGGCGGTGCCGTACCAGTCCTGGAGGGCCAGGGCATGGCTGTCCTTGACGCGCATCCTGCGCTGCTCGGGCGAGTCGACGAGGAAGAGGCCGCCGAAGGACCAGTGGGCCTGGCCGCCGAGGGACTGCTCCGGTTCCTGGTCGAGGAGGATCACGGTGCGGCCGGCGTCGACCAGCTCGGCGGTGGCGACGAGGCCGGCGAGACCCGCCCCGATCACGATCACATCTGCGTCGTAGGACATGGACCGCATCTTGGATACACAGATGTATCGAGTCAACCTTTTCGCCGCGCGGGCCGTGAGCGGCACCCCCTCCCGCTTTCTAATGTCGAGCATTAATATGAATGCATGGCAAGGACATCGGGTCCCGAGACCCGGGACAGACTGATCCGTGCGGCGGAGGAGCTCTTCGCCGCCCACGGCGTCCACGGCGCGCAGCTGCGGGACGTCGTGAGCCTGGCCGGACAGGCCAACCCCTCCGCCGTGCAGTACCACTTCGGCTCGCGCGCCGGACTGCTCGACGCCGTGATGGCCGGCCGCCAGGCCCGTACGGAGGCCGTGCTCGCCCCGCTCCTCGCGGCGGCGACCGACACCCCGCGCGAGCTGGTCGCCGCGCTCGTCACGGCCGAGGCGAGCGAACTGCGCACCGACCGGGGCCGCCGCTGCCTGCGGATCTCCGCGCAGCTCAGCCATGAGAGCGGGGTCCGCGCCCGGACCCCGCACCCCACGCTCGCCGGCACCGGCTACTGGCGCCTGATCGAGCGGATCGCGGAGTGCCTGGGCGCGGACGGGCTGCCGGGGCCGTTGCTCCTGGAGCGCCTCGACCTGGCGCTGACCCTGGTGGGCGCGGCGATGGCGGACCGGGCCCGGCAGTACCTCGACGGCACCGAACCCCTCACCGGTGAGGCGCTCTTCCTCGCCGATCTGGTCGAGACCACCACCGCCCTGCTGCGTGCCGCACAGCCGGAGCAGGCGCACCTCCCCCGAAAGGATCTTCCATGAACGACCTCACCGGCAGGACCGTGCTGATCACCGGCGGCGCCCGCGGCCTGGGCGCGGAGGCCGCCCGGCAGGCGGTCGCGGCCGGCGCGAACGTCGTCCTCACCGACGTCCTCGACGAGGACGGCCGGGCGACCGCCGAGGCGCTCGGCGAGCGGGCGCGGTTCCTGCACCACGACGTGACCTCCGAGGAGGAGTGGGCGGCGGCCGTCGCGTACGCCGTGGCGGAGTTCGGCGGGCTGCACGGCCTGGTGAACAACGCGGGCATCTCGACGGGCTCCTTCCTGGAGAGCGAGTCCGTCGAGCACTTCCGCAAGGTCCTCGACATCAACCTGACCGGCGTGTTCATCGGCATGAAGGCCGCGATACCGGCGATGAAGTCCTCCGGCGGGGGCTCCATCGTGAACATCTCCTCGGCCGCGGGCCTGATGGGCCTGGCGCTGACCGCCGGCTACGGCGCCTCCAAGTGGGGCGTCCGGGGCCTGACGAAGATCGGCGCGGTGGAGCTCGGCACGGCGGGCATCCGCGTCAACTCGGTCCACCCGGGCATGACGTACACCCCGATGACGGCGGCGGTCGGGATCGAGCGCGGCCCGGGCCGGTACCCGAACACGCCGATGGGCCGGGTCGGCGAGGCCGACGAGATCGCCGGCGCGGTCGTCTTCCTGCTGTCGGACGCCGCCTCGTACGTGACGGGCGCGGAGCTGGCGGTGGACGGCGGCTGGACCACCGGGCCGACGGTGAAGTACGTCATGGGGCAGTGACCCCGCGGCGCCCCGCCTCTCCGGACCCGTGCCGCTTCCGGCCCGTGCTGCTTGGATGGCGGGATGAGTGCCGCTGAAGAGATCCTCGACGTCGTCGACGAGCAGGACCGGGTGATCGGGCGGGCCCCGCGCGCGGAGGTGTACGCGCGGGGCCTGATCCACCGCTGCGTCTTCGTCCGGGTCCGGGACGCCGAGGGCCGGATCTTCGTCCACCGCAGGACGCCCGTGAAGCTGGTCTTCCCGTCGATGTACGACATGTTCGTCGGCGGGGTGGTCGGCGCGGGCGAGTCCTACGACGAGGCCGCGCTGCGCGAGGCCGAGGAGGAGCTGGGGGTTCGGGGCCTGCCCCGGCCCGAGCCCGTCCTGACCTTTCTGTACGACTCCGCGGGCGTGGCCGGCAGGTGGTGGTCGGCGGTCTACGAGGTGCGCTGCGAGCTGCCGGTGGACCCGCAGGCGGAGGAGGTCGCCTGGCACGCCTTCCTGACGGAGGCGGAGCTGGCGGAGCGGCTCGGCGACTGGCCGTGGGTGCCGGACGGGCTGGCGGCGTACGAGCGGCTGCGGGAGCACGGGGCGGCGGGCGGCGGGCACCTCCCGGGCTGAGCCCGCGGGCCGAGAGGGCGGGAGCGCAGGTCCGGGGTGTGCAGGTCCGGCGGCCGGGACCGGCGGGCGTCGGTGCGGGCGGCGCTGGTCCGGGGTGTGCGGGTCCGGCGGTCGGTGCTGGAGGGCGTCGGTCCGGGCTGCGCAGG
This sequence comes from Streptomyces sp. NPDC014891, assembly GCF_043081085.1. Taxonomy (NCBI): domain Bacteria; kingdom Bacillati; phylum Actinomycetota; class Actinomycetes; order Kitasatosporales; family Streptomycetaceae; genus Streptomyces; species Streptomyces sp. NPDC014891. The sequence goes on from NZ_JBIBWF010000006.1 coordinate 329,346, forward strand.
TCCGGGGTGCGGGGCGGGGCGGTCGGTGGCCCCCCCGGCGCCCGGCGGTCCGATCATCCGAACGTTAGGGTGCGCGTGTGAGCGATTTCGTACAGAGCGTGCGCCTGTGGTTCGCGCCGCAGCGGATCCGGGACGAGGGCGAGACGCCCGACTACCGGTTCTCCCTGGCCAACGAGCGGACCTTCCTGGCCTGGATCAGGACCGCGCTCGCCCTGGTGGGCGGCGGCTTCGCCGTCGACCAGTTCCTGCCGGACCTGCGCTGGGGCGTCCGGGTCGGGCTGGCACTCGCCCTGCTCGCGGCCGGGGTGCTCTGCGCGCTGCGGGCGGTGAACCACTGGGTGCGCTGTGAACGGGCCATGCGGCGCGGCGAGGACCTGCCCGGATCCCGATTCCCGGCGGTGCTGAGCCTGGTCGTGGCCGTGGTGGCGGTCGCGATGGTCGTGGTCGTGCTGTTCGGCTGGGCGGGGCGGTGACGGCGGCCGCGTCCGGGATCGACGCGCGTGATCCCGGGCTCCAGCCGGAACGGACCCGGCTCGCGTGGCGGCGTACGACCCTGTCGTGCACGGTGGTGGCGGTGCTCGCCGTCAAACTGGCCGTGAGCGACGAGACCACCGCCGCGGGCCTCACCGGGCTCGCCCTGTCGGCGCTGGTGTGGATCGGGTTCCTGGCCGTCGCCCACCGCCGGATCCGCTCCCTGAGCCCGGCCCGGCCCCAGCCCCTCTCCCACCGGGGCGCGCTGCTCGCGGCCTGCTGCACGATCGCGCTCGCGGTGTTCGGGGCGGTGCTGATCTGGTGAGCGGCCCCGCGGGCGGGGCCGGGACGGCTCAGGGGACGGTGACGACGACCTTGCCGTTCAGGCCGCCCGCCGCGTTGGCCCGCTGCGCGTCCGCGGCCTGCTCCAGGGGGAACGTCCTGGCCACCCGGACGGTGAGCGCGCCCTCGTCGACCAGGTCCGCGAGGGCCGCGAGGTCGACCGGGTCGGGCCGGACCCAGAAGTAGCGGCCGCCGAGGGCGAGGACCTCGCCGTCGGCGATGGAGGCGAGCCGGCCGCCGGGCGCCAGCAGCCCGGCGGAGATCCGCAGGAACGGTCCGCCGAGGGTGTCGAGCACCGCGTCCACGCCCTCCGGGGCGAGCGCGCGGACCTGATCCGCGAAGTGCGCCTCGTCGTACACGACCGGCTCGGCGCCGAGCCGCGCGACCCGTTCGAGGCCGGCCTCGCGCGCCGCGCCGATGACCCGGCAGCCGAGGTGGCGGGCGATCTGCACGCCCATCGAGCCGACCCCGCCGGCCGCCGCGTGCACGAGGACGGTGTCGCCGGGACCGACCGCGAGGGGCCCGCGGAGCGCCTGGTAGGCGGTGAGGCCGGCGAGCGGCAGTGCGGCGGCCTCCTCGAACCCCACCGAGCGCGGCTTGCGGGCGAGGGTGCGGACGGGCGCGGCGACGTACTCGGCGAAGGTCCCCCGGGAGAGGAAGTCCTCACGGACGTAGCCCATGACCTCGTCGCCCTCGGCGAACTCGGTGACGGATACGCCGGGTCGGACGACCACCCCGGACACGTCCCAGCCGGGCACCACGGGGAAGACCGCGTCCATCATCCCGTCGAGGTAGCCCGCCTGGCACTTCCAGTCGACCGGGTTGACCGCGGCGGCCCGCACGGCGACCAGCACCGCGTCGGGCCCGACCTTGGGATCGGGCAGTTCTCCGTACTCCAGGACCTCGGGGCCGCCGTACCGGCGGTAGCTGATCGCCTTCATGGTGTCGACCCTCCGCGCAGCGGTGTCCGCCCGCAACCGGGGAGACTCTCCGTGTCCGATCGGGCTCTCACGCCTCTCAACCGGGGGAATCCCTGTGCCTGCCACCACCGCCCACGACGCCCGCGCCCCCCATGTGGTCGCGCTCGCGCCGAACGTCCACGCCTTCCTCCAGCCCGACGGGGGCTGGTGCCTGAACAACGCCGGCTTCCTCGGCGACGCGCGCGAGACGCTGCTCGTCGACACCGCCGCCACCGAGCGCCGGGCGCGGCTGCTGCGGGACGCGGTCCTCGCGGAGGGCCTCCCGCTGCCGGGGACGATCGTCTCCACCCATCACCACGGGGACCACACCTACGGCAACGGGGTGTTCCTGCCGGAGGCCCGGATCGTCGGCCACGAGAACTGCCGGAGCGAGCAGCTCGCCGCCGGACACCAGCTCCATCTGCTCTGGCCGCAGACGGACTTCGGGACGGTCGACATCGTGCCGCCGTCCGTCACCTACCGCGAGCGGCTGACGCTGTACGTGGGCGGGATCGAGGTCAGGGTCGTGCACCCGGGTCCCGCGCACACCACGGGCGACTCGATCGTGCACCTGCCCGAGCAGGGCGTCGTCTTCACCGGCGACCTGGTCTTCCACGGCGGGACGCCGTTCCTGCCGATGGGTTCGCTGGCCGGGTCGCTGCGGGCGCTCGACGTGCTGCGCTCGCTCGACGCGCCGACGGTGGTCCCGGGGCACGGGCAGGTGACCGACCCCTCGGTGTACGACGCGACCGAGCGGTATCTGCTCTGGGTGCGGGAGCTCGCGGCCGAGGGGCACGCGAGGGGCGCGACGCCGCTGGAGACGGCGCGGCGGGCGGAGCCGGGCGAGTTCGCCGCGTGGCGGGAGAGCGTGCGCCTGGTGGCGAACCTGCACCGGGCGTACGCGGAACTGGCGGGCCTGCCGGAGGGGTCGCCGCTCGACCCGGTGGCGGTCTTCGGCGACATGGCGGCGATGAACGGCGGGGTGCCGGTGGCCTGCCACGCGTAGCCCGGCACGCCCGGGGTGGGGGCGGGTGGGCGGCACCGGCTCCCCCGGGTCGCCCGACTGCCCGTCGCGGGCCCGGCCGGCGGGGCTACCAGCCGCCCGGGGTCCACCCCGGGTCCGCCACCCGCATGGCGGCCGCGTCGTCGCGGTTCCGCAGGGTGCCGTCGTCGTCGAGCCAGCGGCGGTGCAGGGCGGCGAGCGCCTCCCGGTCGAGTGCGACGCCGAGGCCGGGCGCGTCGGAGACGGCGAGCCGCCCGTCCCGGAAGACGGGACGGGCGGTGACCACGTCCTCGGTCTGCCACGGGTAGTGGGTGTCGCAGGCGTGCCGGAGCCCGGGCAGGGTCGCGGCGACCTGCGTCATGGCGGCGAGGCTGATCCCCAGGTGGGTGTTGGAGTGCATGGAGAGCCCGACCCCGTACGTCCGGCAGAGCGCGGCGAGTTCGCGGGTGCGTCCTAGTCCGCCCCAGTAGTGGTGGTCGCAGAGGACGATCCCCACGGCGCCCTTCGCGAAGGCCTCCGGGACCTCCTCGAAGGTGGTCACGCACATGTTGGTGGCGAGCGGGACGCGGGTGCCGGCGGCGACCTCGGACATCGCCGCGGTGCCGGACGCCGGGTCCTCCAGGTACTCCAGGACGTCCTGGAGCTCGTGCGCGACGGAGAGCGAGGTCGCCACCGACCAGGCGCCGTTGGGGTCGAGGCGGAGCGGGCTGCCGGGGAACTCCTCGGCGAGCGCGCGGATCGCGGCGACCTCGCGCTCCGGTGCGAACACGCCGCCCTTGAGCTTGAACGAGCGGAAGCCGTGGAGGCGCTCGAAGCGGCGGGCCTGGGCGACGATGCCCGCGGGGTCGAGGGCGGCGCCCCAGTCGTCGACGGGTCCGGACGAGGGGTGGGTGGCCCAGCGGTGGAAGAGGTAGGCGCTGTACTCGACGGAGTCGCGGACCTTGCCGCCGAGGAGGGCGTGGACGGGCAGCCCGAGGGTCCTGCCGAGGGCGTCGAGGAAGGCGGTCTCGAAGGCCGAGACGACGGAGAGGCGGAGCTTCTCCGCGGTGTGGACTCCGCGCAGGCCGGCCGCGTCGACCCCCGCCTCGCCGGTCCCGGGCACGTCACTCCGTCCCCCGCCGCTCCCGGTCACGCGGCTCCGTGCTCCGTCGGCCCCGGCGGTGTCGGCCGCTCCCCCGCCCGCCCCACCGTCGAGCGCCTCGGCGAGCGCGAAGAGGCCGTTCACATCCGTGACCGCATGCCCTGGCAGCGCCTCGGCCAGCGGGCCGGCCAGGTCCAGGTAGACGCCGTCGCCGTACGTCTCCCCCAGGCCGGTCACCCCGCCCCGGGTGACCACCTCCACCACCAGCCGGGGCGTATAGGGCTGGTGAACGCCCTGGACGTTGAGGAGGGGCGGGTCGGCGATGAGGATCGGGGTCACCCGGACGTGGTCGACAAGCAGCTTCGCATCCATATGTGAACCCTATTCAGGGATGAGATCCATGACCAGAGTGTGCGGGACGGTTTCACGGCACCCCTCTGGACGACATACCGACTGGTCGGTCATCATGAACGCCGACCGAAGCCGATCCGGAGGTACGCATCGATGAGTTCCGCCCCGCCACCAGGCCTCGACCCCGAGCAGCTGCGCCGCCACCTCGACCGCGAGCGCCCCGGCCTGGTGTCCGGCCCCCTCGAAGCCCGGCTCATCGAGGGCGGCCGGTCGAACCTCACGTACGTCGTGACCGACGGCACCGGCCGCTGGGTGGTCCGCAGGCCGCCCCTGGGACACGTCCTCGCCACCGCCCACGACATGCGGCGCGAGCACCGCGTCATCAGCGCGCTGCACGCCACGGACGTGCCCGTGCCGGAGACGCTGCTGCTCTGCGAGGACGACTCCGTGCTCGGAGCTCCCTTCTACGTCATGGAGTTCGTCGACGGGACGCCGTACCGCTCGGCGGCGGAGCTCGCCCCCCTCGGCCCCGAGCGCACCCGCGCCGCCGTGCTCGGACTGGTCGACACCCTCGTCGCCCTGCACGCCGTGGATCCGGCATCCGTCGGGCTCGCCGACTTCGGGCGCCCCGAGGGCTTCCTCGACCGGCAGCTGCGGCGCTGGGGCAAGCAGCTCGACGCCTCGCGCGGGCGGGAGCTCGCCGGGATCGACGAGCTGCACGCCGCCCTCGGCCGCGCGCTCCCCCGCTCGCCCGAGCCGACCGTGATCCACGGGGACTTCCGGCTCGACAACGTCCTCATCGGCGAGGACGACCGCATCGGGGCCGTCCTCGACTGGGAGATGTCGACGCTCGGCGACCCGCTGACCGACCTCGGTCTGCTCGTCATGTACAGCACGCCGCTCGACCTGCCCGACTCCCCCATCTCCACCACGGCCACCGCACCCGGGCACCCGACCGCCGCCGAACTGGTCGAGCGCTACGCCGCCCGCTCGGGCCGCGACACCTCCGCGCTCGCCTGGTACACCGCCTTCGCCTGGTTCAAGCTCGCCGTGATCCTGGAGGGCATCCACTACCGCTGGACGCTCGGCCAGACCGTCGGCGCGGGCTTCGACCGCATCGGCGAACTCGTCCCCGTCTTCATCGAGCACGGCCTCACGACCCTTCAGGAAGGCTGATCCGCCATGGACTTCGCGTACGACGCCCGCACCGAGGACCTGCGGGCCCGGCTCCTCGCCTTCATGGACGAGCACGTCTACCCGGCGGAGGCCGTCGCCGAGGAGCAGCGCGCCCGGCTCGCCTCGCCGTGGGACACCCCGCAGGTCGTCGAGGAGCTCAAGGCGGAGGCCAGGCGGCAGGGCCTCTGGAACCTCTTCCTGCCGGACGCGGAGTACGGCGCCGGGCTGACCAACCTCCAGTACGCGCCGCTCGCCGAGATCACCGGCCGCAGCCCGCACCTCGCGCCGACCGCCCTCAACTGCGCCGCCCCGGACACCGGGAACATGGAGCTGCTCGCGCAGTTCGGCGACGAGGCCCAGCGCAAGCAGTGGCTGGAGCCGCTGCTCGCGGGCGAGATCCGTTCGGCGTTCGCGATGACGGAGCCGGAGGTCGCCTCCTCCGACGCGACGAACATCGAGACCCGGATCCGGCGGGACGGGGACGGGTACGTCGTCGACGGCCGCAAGTGGTACATCTCCGGGGCCATGAACCCCGACTGCCGGATCTTCATCGTCATGGGCAAGACCGACCCCGACGGGGCCGACCCGCGCCGTCAGCAGTCGATGATCCTGGTGCCGCGCGACACCCCCGGTGTCGAGGTGCGGCGGGCGATGCAGGTCTACGGCTACGAGGACCACTCCCACGGCGGCCACGCCGAGGTGGTCTTCGACGGCGTCCGCGTCCCCGCCTCGCACCTGATCGGCGAGGAGGGCGGCGGCTTCGCCATCGCCCAGGCCCGGCTCGGCCCCGGCCGCATCCACCACTGCATGCGGCTCATCGGCATGGCCGAGCGGGCGGTGGAGCTGATGTGCCGCCGGGCCGTCTCGCGCACCGCCTTCGGCAAGGCCCTGGCCCAGCAGGGCGTCGTCCAGAACTGGATCGCGGACGCCCGGGTGCAGATCGAGCAGCTGCGGCTCCTCGTCCTCAAGACGGCCTGGCTCATGGACACCGTCGGCAACCGGGGCGCGCACACCGAGATCCAGGCCATCAAGATCGCGACCCCGCGGGCGGTGGTCGACATCATCGACAGGGCGGTGCAGGCGCACGGGGCGGGCGGGGTCTCCCAGGACTTCCCGCTGGCCGAACTCTGGGCCGCGGCGCGGACGCTGAAGCTCGCGGACGGTCCGGACGAGGTGCACCAGCGGTCGCTGGCGCGTCGGGAGCTGAAGAAGTACCTGTAGGACCGCCCCGGCAGGCCGCACCCCCGGGCGGGGGTGCGGTCAGGGGCGCAGGGCCCGCAGGAGGAGGTCGGCGAGGTGGCCGGCGACCTGCTCCGGGGTGAGCGGGCCGTCCGGGCGGTACCAGGTGGACAGGTGGTGGACCGAGCCGAAGTGGTAGTCGACGACCAGGTCGGCGGGGGTCGCCGCGGAGAAGACCCCGCCCTGCTGACCCTCCTCGATCAGGGCCCGGAACCGCTCGTGGTAGCGCCGCCGCTCGGACCTGACCTGCTTGTTCTTCTCCGGGCTCAGGTGGTGCATGGAGCGGAAGAAGATGGCGGCGTCGTCGAGGTTCTCGATCGTGGTGACGACGACGTCGGCGGCGGCGCCGCGCAGCCGGTCCTCGACGGGCGCGTCGGCGTCCGCGAAGGCGTCGAGGCGCTCCTGCTGGAGGCGCAGGACGCGGGAGTACACCTCCTGGAGGAGGTCCTCCTTGGAGCCGAAGTAGTGGTAGAGCGCGCCCTTGGTGACCCCCGCGGCCTCGACGATCTCCTGGACGGAGGTGCGGTCGTACCCCCGCTCGGCGAAGAGCCGGGTGGCGGCGGCGAGGAGCCTCTGGGGGACGGGGGCGCCGCTCCCGTCCGTCGTCCTGGCCATGCTCCGCCGCCTTCCTGGTGGTCGTTCTCGGGTGGTTCTCGATGCTGGTTTCCGGTCAGGGGAACGAGTTCCCGCCGGTAGATCTTCGCATCCGGCGGGGCCCGGTCAGCGCGTACCCGTCTCCCAGGTCTGCTGGACGTGGTTCATCGTGCCGAGCCAGCGTTCCGGATCCGTGGCCCGGTTGCGGTAGTAGCCGGCCACCTCGGGGTGCGGCAGCACCAGGAAGCGCTCGGCGGAGATCGCGTCGAGGAGGGCGTCGGCGACGTCCTCGGGCTCGATGGCGGTGGGGGCGAGGACGAGTTCGCCGGCCGTCCCGGCGGCCGTGAGCATGTCCGTGCGGACGCCCTGCGGGCAGATGGCGTGGACGGCGAGGCCGCGGTGCCGGTAGGTGAGGGAGAGCCATTCGGCGAAGGCGTACGCGCCGTGCTTGGAGACGCTGTAGGGCGCGGCTCCGATCATGGTGAGCAGTCCGGCGGCGGAGACCGTGGAGACGAAGCGGCCGCTGCCGCGCTCCAGCCAGTCCGGGAGGAGGGCGCGGGCGGCGCGGACGTGGGCCATGACGTTGACGTCCCAGGCGGCGGCCCAGACGTCCTCCTCGGCGAAGGCGTCGCCGGGCGAGGAGAGGCCGGCGTTGGCGCACCAGATGTCGACGGTGCCGCCGAGGGCCTCGCGGGCCTCGTCGACGACGGCGGAGGCGTCGCCGGGCACGGCGAGGGCGCCGATCTCCTCGGCGACGGCCTTGGTGCGCGCGGGGTCGAGGTCGTTGACGACGACGCGGGCCCCTTCGGCGGCGAACCGGCGCGCGAGGGCTGCGCCGATGCCGCCGCCCGCTCCCGTGACGACGACTCCGGCGCCCTGGACCTGGTTCGTGCCCTCGCTCATGGACCCACCCCTCCGCTCGACGACCTGTGGTGACCTGTGACGACGGGGACAGACTAACCAGTCGGTATGGAAAGACGGAAGAGTGTCGGAGGCCCGCCTCGTTCCCGTGGGCGGTCAGGACCGCTAGCGTGCGTGCCCATGTCACGCGCCCCGGCCGGGGACGGCGATCGAGGAGGTTTCGCATGGGCCTGTCGCGACGGAGTCTGCTGGCCGCCGGTGGCGCCCTCGGGGCGGTGGCGGCCGGCGCGCCCGGCGCCGCGGCTGCGGGTCAGGGACAGGGGCAGGGACAGGGACAGGGGCAGGGGCACGCGCGGGTGCGGACCGGCTTCGACCGGCTCGCCGACGACGGGTACGCCCTCCTCGCCGGCGAGCGCGTCGGCGTCGTCACCAACCCGACCGGAGTCACCCGGGACGCCCGGCACCTCGTGGACGTGATGCACGCCGACGAGCGGGTGGACCTGGTGGCGGTCTTCGGGCCGGAGCACGGCTTCCGGGGCACCGCGCAGGCGGGCGGCTCCGAGGGGCGGTACGACGATCCGGCGACCGGGCTGCCCGTCTTCGACACGTACCTGAAGAGCGGCCGGCCGCTCGCGGACGTCTTCACCGCCTCCGGCGTGGACACGGTCGTCTTCGACATCCAGGACGCCGGCGCCCGTTTCTACACCTACATCTGGACGCTGTACGACTGCATGGCGGCCGCCGCGCTCGCCGGGAAGCGGTTCGTGGTCCTGGACCGGCCGAACCCGGTCACCGGGCGGGCGGCGCTGGGTCCGGTCCTGGACCGGGCGTTCGCCACCTTCGTCGGACGCGAGCCGATCTCGCAGGCGCACGGCATGACGGTGGCCGAGCTGGCCCGCCTCTTCAACGGCGAGTTCCTCGCGGCGCCGGTCGCGCTGGAGACCGTGCGGATGACGGGGTGGCGCCGCGGCGACTTCTTCGACGCGACGGGGCTGCCCTGGGTGCCGCCCAGCCCCAACATGCCGACCCCGGAGACCGCCCTGGTCTACTCGGGCACCTGCCTCTTCGAGGGGACGAACCTCTCCGAGGGGCGGGGCACCACCCGCCCCTTCGAGCTCCTCGGCGCGGAGGGGATCGACCGCCGGTGGGCGGAGGCCGCGAACGCGCTCGGCCTGCCCGGGGTACGCCTCCGGGAGGCCTACTTCGCGCCGACCTTCTCCAAGTTCCAGGGGAAGACCGTGGGCGGCGTGCAACTGCACGTCCACGACCGGGAGTCCTTCGATCCGGTGCGGACCGGCATCGGGCTCCTGATCACCGCCCGGAGCTCGTGGTCCGGCTTCGCCTGGCGGGCGGACCACTGGATCGACAAGCTGACCGGGTCGACCCGGGTGCGGACGATGATCGACGCGGGCGCGGGGGTGGACGAGGTCGTCGGCGCGTGGCAGGCGGACCTGGCGGCCTTCCGCGCGGTGCGGAGGGAGTACCTGCTGTACCGGTGAGGCGCGGTCGCGCCGGATCACCCGGGCTCACGGCGCGCCTGGCGGGGCAGGGTCGACGGGGTGGGGCCGACGGGGCGGGGCCGACGGGGTGGGGCTGCCCCCATGATCGACAGGGGTGCGGGCGGGATGTCCCCCGCCCGCCCCGCCGACCAGGCTGGACCCCATGAACCGCTTCCCCTCCTCGTTACGGCGCCGCCTGCCCGTCGTCGGTCTCCTCCTCGCCGCCTGCCTCGGCTCCCTGGCACCCGCCGCAGGGGCCGCCGGTCCCCCGCCCCCCGTCGATCCCGCCCGCGAACTCGCGCGCACCGCGCAGCCGTTGACCGACCTCCGGCCGCTGGACCGGATGATCGGGTCGGCCAAGGTCGTCGGGATCGGCGAGGCCACGCACAGCTCCGCGGAGTTCTTCACCACCAAGCACCGCGTCTTCGAGCACCTCGTGGAGAGCAAGGGCTTCACCGCCTTCGCCCTGGAGGCGAACTGGTCCACGGGCCTGCTCGTCGACGAGTGGGTCCGCACGGGCCGGGGGGACATCCGGGCGATCATGCGGGACGAGTTCCAGGAGTCGTACCGGCTCTGGAACACCGAGGAGTACCTCGACCTCTTCCAGTGGATGCGGCGGCACAACCAGCGCCATCCGGACCACCCGGTCCGCTTCCTGGGCAACGACCTCGGGTACGCGGGAGCGAACGTCTTCGACGAGGTGACCTCGTACGTGGCCCGCACCCGGCCCGCGCTCCTTCCCCGCGTCCAGGAGCTGTACCGGAGCTCGCGCCCCACCGGCGGGGTCGAGGCGTGGATGCGGGGGTACATGGGCCGGCCGCGGGCCGAACGGCAGCGGATGGCCGCCGACGTGAACACCGCCCTCGCCCTCCTGGAGCGGCAGCCGCCCGCCGCGCGCGACCCGCGCGCGCGGGAGGCGGCGGAGTGGGCGGTGCAGCACGCGCGGGCGATCGCCCAGGTCGGCACCGAGTACGCCCACGACCTGGAGACTCCGGAGGGCGTGGCCGCGGCGATGCTCTACCGCGACCGGACCATGGCCGACAACACCGTGTGGTGGCAGCGGCAGACCGGCGACCGGATCGTGCTCTCGGCGCACAACGGGCACGTCGGCTACGAGACACCCAAGGCCGACCAGTACCCGCGGATCCAGGGTGCCTTCCTGCGGGACGCCCTCGGACGGGACTACGTGAGCGTCGGCGCCTCCTTCGGGCAGGGCTCCTTCACCGCGCACGACACCGGGGCCCCCGGGGAGCCGCGGCGGGTCTTCACGCTCGGCACGCTCGGACCGGACAGCAACGCCCACACCCTGGACCGGGTCTCGCCCGCCCCCTTCTACCTGGACATGCGGCGGGCGTCACCGGCCGCGCGGGAGTGGCTCGCCGTCCCCCGCCCGACCCGCGGCATCGGTACGGCCTACCCGTGGCCGGACGCCGTGTATCCGGCGCGCCTCTCCACCGGGTACGACCTGCTGATCCACTTCCCCCGGATCACGGCGGCGCGCATCCGCTGAGGCGGGAGGTACGGCCGGGACGCCCGGTGCGGCACGGGGACGGCCGCCGTCCGGGCTGTCCGGGACCGCCACGGCCCGGGACCCGTCCGGCGACGGGTCCCAGGTCTGGCCGGGGGCGCGCGCGGGCATGCTGGCCTGGAGCCGCCGCCCGCGCACGGCGCGTCCTGGGTGCGACGGCCACCTCGACGGAGAGGGCCGGGCCGTGACCGGGATGAGTGTGGAGCCGTACCGGGAGATCACGTTCGACAAGGAGGGCGACGGGCCCGCGGGTCAGCCCGCGGCCCTCGCCGCACTCGCCCGGCAGGGCGTCACCGACCTGGTGGTGTTCGCGCACGGGTGGAACAGCTCACCGGCCGGGGCCACCCGGCTCTGCTCCGACTTCTTCGAACCCTTCCCCGGGCTGCTCGCGCCCGGCGTCGAGGCCGGGTACGCGGGGGTGATCTGGCCCTCGATGATGTTCACCGGCGAGCCGGTCCCCGACTACCGGGCCCTGGTGACGGTCCTGCCGGAGAAGGAGCCGGTCCTCGACCGGCTCACCGAACTCCTGGTGACGGCGCCGGCGGACGAGGCGGCGTTCGCCGCGTTCGGGGCGCTGCTGCGGGAGCTGACGGACGTGGACGGCGGCGGGCCGGGCGGGCCCGGAGCCGCCGGGCCCCGGGAGCCGGTCCCCGCCTTCCTGGTCGCGGACCCGGTGGAGGTGTGCGCCCTGTTCACCGAGGCGCTGGAGGGGGCCGGGCCGGACTCCGGTCGCGCGGCCGGGCGGGCGGAGGGCTTCGGGGAGGGGCTCGCCCGGTACTGGAAGGGAGCCCGGGAGGCCCTGCGCCAGGCCACGTACTACGTGATGAAGAAGCGGGCCGGGCGGGTCGGCGAGTTCGGCCTCGGGCCCCTGCTGGGCGAGGTCGCCCGCGCCGCCCCGCGCCTCCGGGTCCACCTGGTGGGCCACAGCATGGGCGCGCGGCTCGTCGCGTACGCGCTGAAGGGGCTGCCGCCCGGGGCCCGCCCGGTCGCCTCGGTGACCCTCCTCCAAGGCGCCTTCTCGCACTACGCGTTCGCGGCGCGGCTGCCGCACGACCCCGGGCGCGCCGGCTCCCTGCGGGGCCTGCAGGAGCGGGTCCGGGGGCCCGTGGTCGCCTGCTACTCGCGGCACGACACGGCGCTCGGGGTGTTCTACCCGCTGGCGTCCCGGCTGGCGGGCGACTCCGCCTCGCTGGCCCCGGCCGGACTGCTCGGGCCGGGCGATCCGCGCTGGGCGGCGATCGGGCACGACGGCGTCCAGGCGGTGCCGGGGACGGTGGTGCGGCCGCTGGCGGCGGTCCTGCGGGAGGGAGTGCCGGCCTCGGGCTGCGTGAGCGTCGACACGGCGGACGTGGTCCGCTCCCACGGCGACGTCTGCCGTGCGGAGCTGGCCCGGGTGGTGGTGTCGGCCGCGCGAACGGGCAGGTAGGAGGGTCGCGGGGGCATCCCGGGCGCGCACCCGGGCCGCTTCGGGCTCCTGAGGACTCCTCTGTTCCGCCCCGTCTCCGGCGCTCCGGGGCCACCGCTGATGGCTGCCATCCGATTTTCGATGGAACACCGCGGGGCGCTCGTTCGTCCCTCTGATACCGCGGAACGACCAGCGACGGAGGTGGCGGGAGATGGCCGGTTTCCGGAGTCTCGCGAGACAGGTGCGCGATCCGGGGTGCGACACGGCGCTGCGCAGGTACTCCCTGCGCAAGTGCCTGGAGCGGTTCGCGCCGTACGGACACAGGGCGACGTGGGACCACCTGTGCCGCCGGCACAGGTTCGGACCCGAGGACCGGGAGCTCGACCCCGGGCGGCTGATCGCCGCGCTCGACGAGCTGGAGGAGGCGCGGGCCGTGTGGCTCGCGTACGAGGAGGAGTTCGCCGCCCGGAGGCGGCGCGAGAAGCACGAGGGGCTGCGCGGGCTCGGCGCCCTGGACGACTGGCACCGGCGGGTGTGGGGCGGCAACGGCGTGGTGCGGTGCGGCGATCCCGCCGTGCACCCCTCGGACCCGCTGCCCGAGGTGCTGCGGCGGCTGATCACCGCCCTGGAGGGCGACCCGGGCGAGCGGTGCCCGGTGTGTACGGGGCCGCGCATCGAGTGGACCGGCGGCGACACGTACGAGCCGTGGCTCGGTCCGGTCTGCGGGGACTGCGGGGTGGGCGTGCCGCGCGCGGTGCTCACCTCGGGGGCGCTGGCCCGCGCCCGCGGGGAGCGGAGCCGCTCCCTCGCGTCGGCGGCGTGAGTCCGGGGCGGGACGACGTGCCGCCGGTGCTCCAGGTCTGCCTCAACGGGACGCGGGGGCCCGGGGACTGTGCCGGGGTGCCGATGTCGCCCGAGTCTCTCGCGGAGTCCGCGGCGCGGGCGGTGGAGGCGGGCGCGGGCGAGGTGCGGGTGCACCCCCGGACGCCGTGCGGGAGTACGTCGCTCTCGCCCCGGGTGCTCGGACCGGTCCTGGAGGCGGTGCGGGCGGCGGTGGGCGGCGGCGTGCGGATCACGACCGCGGTGACCGCCGAGCCCGACACTGGGCGCCGGGTGGAGCGGATCCGGTCCTGGACGGTGCTGCCCGACCTGGTGTCGGTCGACTGGCACGAGCCGGGGGCCGAGGACGCGGCGGAGGCGCTCATGGCGCGCGGGATCGGGGTCGAGGCCGGGCTGTGGGCCGGTACGGACGGAGCGGAGCGCTTCGCCGGCTCGGCGCTCGTGCCCGGGGTGCGGCGGATCCTGGTGAAGGTGCCGCACCCGTCGGCCGGCGGCGACGCCGAACGGGCCGCGCGCTCATTGCTGTCGGAACTGGGCCCGCCGGCCGGGACCCCCGTGCTGCTGCACGGCGAGGGGCCCGGCGCGTGGCCGGTGCTGCGGCTCGCCGGTCGCCTCGGCCTCGGCGCCCGGATCGGCCTGGAGGACACCGTGCTGCTGCCGGACGGCACGGCGGCGCGCTCCAACGCGGAACTCGTCGCCGCGGCGCGGGTCGCGACCGGCTCGCGGCCGCCCCAGCGGCAGGCCTAGGCCTCCTCCTCGGCGGCGGGGCGGCGGACGGGGAGGAGCCGGGAGCCCGCCATGCGCGCGCCGAAGGCGTCGTCGGGGTTGGACAGGACGCAGGTCTCCAGGGAGAGGCAGCCGCAGCCGATGCAGTCCGTCAGGTGGTCGCGGAGCCGGCCGAGCTGCTTGATGCGCTCGTCCAGCTCGGTGCGCCAGGCCGCGGAGAGCCGGGCCCAGTCCTCGTTGGTCGGCGTGCGCTCCTCGGGGAGCTGGGCGAGGGCCTCGCGGATGGTCGCCAGGGGGATCCCGACCCGCTGCGCGGCGCGGACGAACGCGACCCGGCGCAGGGCGTCCCGGCCATAGCGGCGCTGGTTGCCGGTGGTGCGGCGGCTGCTGATGAGCCCCTTCGCCTCGTAGAAGTGGAGGGCGGAGACGGCCGCCCCGCTGCGGGCGGAGAGCTGGCCGACGGTGAGCTCGTGGATCTTCTCTGGAATCTGCGGCACCCCGCGACCCTACTGGTCCGGTCCGTTGACAGCGGACCGCTCACCCCACATGCTGAGCAAGCGCTTAGATACCGACCGTTGGGTATGCCGTACCGGGTGTGGGGCATGCCGGACCAGAAGGGACCAGGAACATGGCCGAGCCGAGGATCTTCACCTCCGCCGAGGAGCTGCGCGCGGGAGTCGGCGAGCAGCTGGGGCACAGCGACTGGGTGGAGATCGACCAGAAGCGGATCGACCTCTTCGCGGACGCGACCGGGGACCACCAGTGGATCCACGTGGACCCGGAGCGCGCGGCCACCGGCCCGTTCGGCACCACCATCGCGCACGGCTATCTGACCCTGTCGCTGCTGCCGCTGTTCGTTCCGCAGGTGCTGCGGGTCGAGGGCATGAAGATGGGCCTCAACTACGGCACGGAGAAGGTGCGCTTCCCCGCGCCCGTGCCGGTCGGTTCGCGGCTGCGCGCCACGGCCGTCCTGACGAAGGTCGAGGAGGCGGGCGGCGGGGTCCAGGTGACGGCGGCCGTGACCGTCGAGCGCGAGGGCTCCGAGAAGCCGGTCTGCGTCGCCGAGTCCGTCTCCCGCTACTACTTCTGAGCGCCGACCATCCTGAGTACGAGGTCGGCGTAGAGCGCGCCGACCTCGTCGGGCGAGCGGCGGCCCTGGACGTTGAACCAGCGCGAGACGTCGATGCAGAGCGACAGGACGGCGACGGTGGTGCCGGCGGCGTCCGGCACGTCGAACTCGCCCGCGGCCACGCCCTCGTCGATGATCCCGCGGACCGCCGCGTCGGAGTGGCGGCGCAGTTCCACGATCTCGGCCCGGTGCTCGGGGCCGAGGGCGTCGAGCTCGTACTGGACGACCCGCGCGGTGGTGTGGCGCTCGGCGTGCCAGCGGACGAAGGAGCGCACGGCGTCGGCGAGACGCTCGGCCGCCGTGCCCTCGCCGGCGGCCGCGGCCCGGAGGATCTCCAGGGCCTTGTCGTGGCCGATGCGGCTGATCCGGTGGAGCAGCTCTTCCTTGGTCTTGTAGTGGATGTAGAGCGCGGCCGGGCTCATGCCGGCGCGGCCCGCGATGTCCCGGGTGGTGGTGGCGTGGTAGCCGCGCTCGGCGAACGCCTCGACGGCGGCCACCAGCAGTCGCCGGGCCGCCTCGGGCGTGACCTCGCCCCAGGGCATGTCCTCGCCCCCGGGCGTCTCCTCCGCCGCGCTCATCCCACACTCCCTCTCGGACCCGTCAGGACGCCCACCATACCAACGAGGGTGAGCAAGCGCTTAGAGACGGAGAACGGCAGCTCAGGACCCGCGGAGCGGTCAGAGCTTCTGGAAGGGGTCGTGCTCGGCGAGCAGCTTCTCCAGCCGGGCCTGGTCGACGCGACTGACGATCTGCCCGGCCTCCTGGCGGTCGCGGACGACCTTGGCGAGGGTGAAGGACGAGGTGGTGAGGTAGAGGACGGCGACGGCGAGGAAGGCGCGGACCCAGGCGCTGGCCTCCAGCTGGTAGATGCCGATGGCCACCGCCGCGAGGGCGAGCGAGAAGGAGGCGACGGCCTGGGCGTAGTAGGCGGCGGTGTTCTGCTGCTTGACCGGTGTGTCACTCATGGGCACAGCATCGGCCGGATGTGGCCGGCACCACATCCGTCCGCGTACTCAGCCGGATACTCAGAAGGGTCCGGGGTCAGAAGGCGGACAACCCCGTCAGCGCCCGGCCGATGATGAGCTTCTGGATCTGGCTGGTGCCCTCGTACAGGGTCATCACGCGGGCGTCCCTGAGGAGCTTCCCGACCGGGTACTCGTCGATGTAGCCGTAACCGCCGAAGACCTGGAGCGCGTTGTTCGCGGCGCGGACGGCGGCCTCGGAGGCGTACAGCTTCGCCTTGGAGGCCGCGGTCGCGAAGTCCCGGCCGCGGTCGATCAGGTCGGCGACCCGCCAGGTGAGCAGCCGGGCGGCGTCCACGTCGACGGCGATGTCGCTGATCAGCTCCTGCACGAGCTGGTACGAGGCGATGGGCTTGCCGAACTGCTCGCGCTCCCCCGCGTACCGGACGGCCGCGTCGAGGGCGGCCTGGGCGATGCCGACGCAGCCGGCGGCGACCGACATGCGGCCCTTGGCCAGGGCGGACATGGCGACGGCGAAGCCCTTGCCCTCGGGGCCGAGCATCGCGGTCGCCGGGACGCGGACGTCCTCCAGGACGAGTTCGGCGGTGGCCTGGCCGCGCAGTCCGAGCTTCCCGTGGACGGCCCGCCGGGTGAGGCCGGGACTGTCGGCCGGGACGAGGAAGGCGGACACCCCGCGGTGGCCCGGGGCGCCTCCGGTGCGCGCGAAGAGCAGCACGACGTCGGCCCAGGTGCCGTTGGTGATGAACATCTTGGTGCCGCTGAGGAGGTAGTCGTCGCCGTCGCGCACGGCCCGGGTGGCGAGGTTCCCGGCGTCGGAGCCGGTGCCGGGCTCGGTGAGGCCGAAGCAGCCGAGCGCGTCGCCGGAGGCGAGCCGGGGCAGCCACTCCCGCTTCTGGTCCTCGTCGCCCCAGGCGGCGACGGTCTTGGCGACCAGGCCGAGGGAGACGGAGACGATGCCGCGCACCGAGGAGTCGCCGCGGCCCAGTTCCTCGGTCACGAGGCAGTACGCGAGGTGGTCGCCGCCCGAACCGCCGTACTCCTCCGGGATCGTGAGCCCGAGGAAGCCGACGGCCCCGAGCTTCTTCACGATCGCCCGGTCCACCTCCTCGGCGCGGTCCCAGGCGGTGGCGTGCGGAGCGACCTCGCGCGCGACGAAGTCCTCGGCGAGCCGCCGTGCGGCCTCCTGCTCCTCGCTCGGTTCCAGATTCACGTGGCGCCCACCTCACCCGACCATTTAATTACCACTGCTAGTTTTCAGCGTGCAGGCCTACTATGTGCGCCATGGCCCGACCGCGCAAGCCCCTGCTCAGCCGAGACCGCATCGTCGAGACGGCGGGCGCGCTCGTGGACGCGGAGGGCCTCGGCGCGCTCTCCACCCGGCGGCTCGCGGCCGAACTCGGAGTGAGCGGACCCTCCCTCTACAACCACTTCCGGACCAAGGACGAGATCCTGGACGCGGTCGCCGACGCGGTGAGCGCCAAGATCGACCTGTCGATGTTCGCGGAGGACGACGGCCGCGACTGGCAGACGGCGCTGCACGACTGGGCCGTCTCCTACCGCGCCGCCCTCGCCGACCACCCGCACATCGTCCCGGTCCTCGCCCAGGGCCCCGGCCGCAGGCCCGCCGGACTGCGCGTCGCGGACGCCGTCTTCGGCGCGATGGTCCGGGCGGGCTGGACACCGGCCCAGGCCACCTCGATCGGCGCGCTGATGCGGTACTTCGTGACCGGCTCCGCCCTCGGCTCCTTCGCGCGGGGCTTCGTCGACGACGAGACGGCCTACGACCCGGCCGACTACCCCCACCTCGGCCAGGCGCACCGGCTCGCCGAGCACCGCCAGAAGGTCGACGAGGGCGCCTTCACCACGGGACTGCGGGCGCTGCTCGACGGGCTGCGCCTGCAGTACGAGGCCCTGGCGCCCGGCGCCGCCGCCCGGCCCGCCGCCGGCTCCCCGGGACGACGGGACGGTTCGGCCGCCGCCGAAGCGTGAGTGCGGGACGCTGGGTGCATGGCAGCCAGTGACCTCGCCGCCCTCGCGGCGCTCTTCGCGGACGAGACCCGCGCCGCCTTCCTCCTTGCCCTGCTGGACGGACGGGCCTGGACCTCCGGGGAACTCGCCCGGCACGCGGGCGTGGCGCCGTCCACCGCCAGCGAGCACCTCGGGAAGCTCGTCGCCGGAGGGATGCTCGCCGAGGAACGGCAGGGGCGCCACCGGTACGTGCGCCTCGCCGACCCCGGCGTCGCGCACCTCGTCGAGGACCTGGCCGCCCGCTCCGAACCGGCGGTCGCACCGCCGCCCCGCTCCCTGGGCGCCGCGAGCGCCGGGCGGGCGATGGCCCGCGGCCGGACCTGCTACGACCATCTCGCCGGACGGCTCGGCATCGCGATCACCGAGGCGATGACGGTCCGCGGACTGCTGCGCCAGGACACCGGGTTCGCGCTCACGGACCGGGGTCTGGCCTGGTTCGACGAGCTGGGCGTGCCCCTCGTGCGCCGCGGACGGCGGCCCCTCGCGCGCGGCTGCCTCGACTGGACCGAGCGCAGGCCCCACCTCGCGGGGCTCTCCGGCGCCGCGCTGTGCCGGCACGCGCTGGAGGCGGGGTGGTGCGAACGGATCGGCTCGGAGCGGGCCGTCAGGGTGACCGCGCGGGGCGAGCGCGAGCTCCACGCGCACCTGGGCATCGCGCCGGAGGAACTCCGGTGAGTCCGCGCCCGGCCCCAGGCGGCCCGGGCGGCTCCGGCGGCCGGCGGCTCCGGCTGCCCCAGCCGCTCCGGCGCACCGGGCTCTCCGGCGGCCCGGGCGATGACGTGGGGAGGCCGCACCAGCTCGCGCCCCGGCGACGGCGACGGCGACGGCGCGGGGAGGCCGTTCCGGCCCGGCGGCCCCGGGATATTGCGGTGAGCGCCGAAGGATCCGCGCCCTACGGTCGAGCCATGCAGAAGCAATCCTCGCGGCTCGCCCTCGCCGCCGCCGGTGTCACGGTCGTCCTGTGGGCCTCCGCCTTCGTCTCCATCCGCAGCGCGGGAGAGGCCTACTCCCCCGGCGCGCTGGCGCTCGGCCGGCTGCTCGCCGGCGGCCTCGTGCTGGGAGCCGTGCTCCTGGTGCGCCGGGAGGGGCTGCCGCCCCGGGCGGCCTGGCCGGGGATCCTGGTCTCCGGACTGCTCTGGTTCGGGGTGTACATGGTGGTGCTCAACTGGGGTGAGCAGGAGGTCGACGCGGGCACCGCGGCGATGGTGGTGAACATCGGACCGGTCCTGATCGCGCTGCTCGGCGCCCGCTTCCTCGAGGAGTCCCTCCCACCCCGGCTGCTGGCCGGCATGGCGGTGTCCTTCGCCGGGGCCGTGGTCGTGGGCCTCTCGATGTCCCGGGACTCCTCCGGCGCGCACGCCTCGCTGCTCGGGGTGCTCCTCTGCCTCCTCGCGGCGATGGCGTACGCCGGCGGGGTCGTGGCGCAGAAGCCGGCGCTCGCCCACGGCAGCGCGCTCCAGGTGACCACGTTCGGATGCCTGGTGGGCGCGGCGGCCTGCCTGCCGTTCGCCGGGCAGCTGGTCGACGAGGCGGCCCGGGCGCCGCTGCCGGCCACCCTGAACATGGTCTACCTGGGGGTGTTCCCGACCGCGCTCGCCTTCACGACGTGGGCCTACGCGCTGGCCCGGACGACCGCGGGACGGATGGGCGCGACGACGTACGCCGTACCGGCCCTCGTGGTGCTGATGGCCTGGCTGCTGCTCGGCGAACTGCCGGGGCTCCTCACCCTCGCGGGCGGCGCGCTGTGCCTCGCCGGGGTGGCCGTATCCCGCTCACGGGCGCGTACCTCCGCCGGCGCCGGAACGGCCGAATCCACCTGACAGGGCATGGCTTCGGTTCCGGACACTTCACCGGCCGCCGGCGCCGGGTGTGCGCCCGCGACCTGGACGGGAGGAGCGCGTCAAGCCCCAGTTTCGGCCCCCGCGGCGAGAGCGTACGTTTCGTGGCCCCTCGGCCGGATAGTTTCGAGTCGGTCACAGGCGCGGGCCGGAACACAACGCTCCGGCACCTTCTCGGAAGCCGACGGGGGAGCTCATGGCGATTCAGCAGAGGGCGGAACGCACAAGACAGGAAATCCTGTCCGCGGCCGCGAAAGTGTTCGACGGGCAGGGGTACGAGCGGGCGTCGCTCGCCAGGATCGCAGGCGAGGCCCGGGTCACCACCGGCGCGCTCGTCTTCCACTTCGCCACCAAGGCGGAGCTGGCGACGGCCGTCCACGGGCGGGCCCGGGCGGTCACCGGAATCACGGTGGAGTCGGCCTGCCTGTCCACGGAGGGAGTCGGCGGGACATCGATCGACAAGCTGGTCATCGCCACGCACGCGCTGATCCGGCTCTTCGAGACCGACCCGACGGCGCGGGCGGGTGAACGTCTGGCGCGGGAGCTCCACTTAGCCGGCCCGGGGTTATCCCGGGACTGCCCCTGGCGGCGCGAGGTGGCGCGCCTGGCTCGTTACGCGGAGGCCGAGAAGGCTCTGCGCCCGGGTGTGGACGCGACCGCGGTCGCGGCGCTGATCGGTTACGTGATCACCGGCGTCGAGCTGGAGATGCGCTGTCCGAACGGCCCGTCGGACGAGTGCTGGCCCACCGAGGACCCGAGAGGCGCGGACAGCGCCGCCCTGCACGGTCCCGCCGAGCAACGGCTGGACCGTATCTGGAAGTTGATCCTCCCCGGCCTGGTCCACCCGGCCGGGCGACGGCCCGGGGCCTAGCGAAGCCTTGCCGATCGGGCCGGCCCGGGGAGCGGCACCGGGCCGCACGAGCCCGGCGTGATCGGCGGGGCGCCGACCCGGGGGTGTCCCGCCGGACCCGCCGCGCCGGCCGGCGGGACGCCCTTGCCGCCCGCGGGACGCCCCTTTCCGCCCGCGGGACGCCCCTCCCCGGGGTGTGCCCGGAGACGAACGCCGCCCGCCTCACTCCCCCGAACGCAGCAGCTGCCGGGCGAAGTCCGCGAGGGAGCGGCCGACGCGTTCGGCCGACAGGCCGAGTTCGTGCCGCTGGAACTGGAAGAGCTCGGGTGACAGCGGGCTGAGCGCGATGTCGATCAGCGGGTCCGGGTCCTGGATCCCGTGGTCGACGAGCAGCGTGCGGACGTGCACGCGCCAGAAGCCGTAGGCACCCGTGCGGAAGCGCGCGGGCCCGGTCTCCGCGCCGAGGGCCAGCGGCAGGTGCCGCTCCAGGAGGTCGAGCATCGCGAGGTAGAACGCCGCGAGCCGCTCCCCCGCCGGAGCGCCCGGGCCGAGCGGCGGCGGCCCGTAGATGAGCTGGCCCTGGAGCCTGCGCTCGTGCTCGTCGAGCAGCGCGACGGCGACCGACGAGGGGTCGGGGAAGCTCCGGTAGAGCGTGGCCCGGCCCACTCCGGCGGCCTTGGCGATCCGATCCATGGTGACCGTCCGCGGATCCTGCTGGGCGAAGAGCTGCTCGGCCGCGGCCAGGATCTGGGCGCGGTTGCGTTCGGCGTCCGCGCGTCTGCGCGGGGCGACCGGCTGTTCGTCCGCGGCCTGGAGATCACCGAGGAGCCCGCCGACCCGGTGGACGGAGGCTGCTCCACGACCCCGCTGCTCGTCGTCGCTCATGGGTCAGACCTTACTTCCCCCGCAGCTAAGTGGACACCTTGTCCGTTTGACGTGTCGCGTGGCATGCTAAACGGACTCAGTGTCCACTTACCCGCTCGCCATCCCCGCCCCAGGGAGATCCAGATGCACACCGCGCTCCTCGCCGCGGCCCTGCTGGTCGGCTGCCTCCTGGCCGTCCAGGCCTCGGTGAACCTCCAGCTCAACTCGGCCGTCGGCACCCCGTACGGCGCCTCGACCATCCAGCTCGGCGTCGCGACCGGTCTGCTGACCGTGCTCGCGGTGGCGGCCGGAGCGCTCGGCGCGCTCGGCAAGCTGCCCGACGTCGAGCCCTGGCAGCTGCTCGGCGGACTCGCCAGTCCGCTCTACATCACCAGCGGCATCCTGCTCTTCCCCCGGCTCGGCGCCCTCGCGGCCGTCGGACTCTTCGTCACCGGGCAGATGTTCGCCTCGCTCGCCCTCGACCTCTTCGGTCTGCTCGGCCTCCAGCAGCAGGACCTGAGTGCCGGGATCGTCATCGGCGCCGTGGCCGTGCTCGCCGGCATCGTCGTGATCATCCGGGGCATGAAGGCCGCGGCGCCTCCCGGCGCCCCCAAGATGTCGAGCGCCGGACGGGTCGGCTGGCTCGCCCTCGGCATCGTCGCCGGAGCCGTGCTGCCCGTGCAGGGCGCGGTCAACGCCCAGCTGCGCGCCCAGCTCCAGCAGCCCGTCACCGTCGCCGTGATCAGCTTCGCCGTGGCGACCTTCACCATCGCCGTCGTCCTGCTCGTGCTGTACGCGACCCGGAAGACCCCGGCGCCCAAGATCGCCCCGCTGAAGAAGATGCCCTGGTGGGGCTGGCTCGGTGGCGCCTGCGCCGCCGCCTACGTCACCGGCACCTTCCTGCTCATCCCCGAGATCGGCGCGGCCGTCACCATCGCCCTCACCGTCACCGGGCAGCAGCTCACCTCGGCCCTGATCGACCACAAGGGCCTCTTCAAGCTCCCCCAGCGCTCCCTCACGAAGCCGCGCGCCGTGGGCCTCGCCCTGCTGATCGCCGGCTCCCTGACCATCCAGCTCGTCTGACCGGGGCCGCGCTCCCCCGGACCCCTTCCCGGGGGAGCGCGGCCCGCCCGGTCGTCATGAAAGGTGTGCCATGAAAGCGTCCTACACCGCCGGGCCGGACCTCCACGTCCTCCCCTCGGCACTGCCCATCCCGGGCCTCGGCGACCAGCCGGTCAACGCCTTCCTCCTCCGCTCCGGCGAGCCGATCCTCGTGGACACCGGCATGCCCGTGGACCGGGAGGGCTTCCTGGACTCCCTCTGGTCGCTGATCGAGCCGGCCGACCTGCGCTGGGTCGTCGTCACCCACGACGACCGCGACCACACCGGCGCCCTCGCCCGCATCCTGGAGGCGGCGCCGAACGCGAAGGTGCTCGCCAACGCGATATCGGTGACGCGAATATCGGAAGAGTTCACCATTCCGCAGGAACGTGTCGTGACCGCGAACCCGGGAAGTCGCGTGAAAGTCGGCGACCGCGAGCTGAGTTTTCACCGGCCGCCCACTTTCGATTCACCCGGCACGCTCGCCGTGTTCGACCATTCCGATGGAACGCTCTACAGCTCCGACAGTTTCGGTACCGTAGTCGAGGAAATCAGCCAGGAGTTCACCGACCTCTCGGAGGCGGAATTCTTCCACGGCTTCGAGGTCCTCAACCGGGCGATAGCCCCGTGGACCGCGCTGGTCGACGAGACGAAGTTCCTGGCGCCGGTGCACGAGCTGGCCGCCCTGCGCCCGGCGAAGCTGCTGAGCGCCCACGGGCCGACCGTCCGCGAGGCCGCCGTGCCGCGGCTCTTCGAGGCGATGGCCCGCATCCCCTCCCTGCCGGCCTGGCTGCCCGGCGCCGACCTCGACCTGGAGGCGGCGCTCGACGCCGTCGAACCGCCGCCCGCCGCCTGAGATCCCCGCACGAACCGAGGAGAACCATGTTCGACCCGACCACCGCCGACCTGACGCCGCCGCGCGGAGTCGTCACCGTCTTCTCCGACATCTGGTGTTCCTTCGCGCACATCGCGATCCACCGTCTGCACGCCACCCGGGCCCGCCTCGGCCTGGAGGAGCAGGTCTCCTTCGACCTGCGCGCCTTCCCCCTCGAACTGCTCAACGACGCCCCCAGCCCGCGCCCCGGCACGGACAGCGAGGTCGCCCGGATGGCCAGCCTGGAGCCGGCCGCCGGCTGGCAGCTGTGGCAGGCCAAGGACTGGCTCTACCCGTCGACGACCCTGCCCGCCCTGGAGGCCGTGCTCGCCGCCAAGGAGCAGGGCCTGCGCGCCTCCGAGCTGCTCGACCTGGGGCTGCGCCGCGCCTTCTGGGCCGAGTCGCGCTGCATCAGCCACCGCAAGGTGATCCTGGACGTGGCCGCCGAGACCGGCGCCGTCGACGTCGGGGCGCTCGCCGAGGCCCTGGACGACGGGCGGGCCCGCCGGACCCTCGCGGACCAGTCGGCGCTCGCCCAGAGCGACCGGGTGAACTGCAGCCCCCACCTGTTCCTGCCCGACGGCTCCGACCACGCCAACCCCGGCATCGAGGTCGACTGGGAGGGCGCCTACGGCATCGGCTGGCCGGTCATCGGCTCGGACGACCCGAAGGTATTCGAGGACATCCTCCTGAAGGCCGCCACTGAATAGTTGAAACACCGCCGAACAGGCGGCGCAGCACCGGAACGACGGGCAGGCATTCCTTTTCGAGGAATGCCTGCCCGTCGTTCCTTTTTTCGGCCCGCAGAACATCGCGGTGATTATTAATTGCGTGACCCGGCCGTTATTCGCAAGGCCGCTCGAAGCTCCTACAGTCATTCACGCCGCCGGAATTCCGGACGGAGATTCGTTTCGACAGCGGGAGTTCTTCATGTCGTTGACCGACAAGGCAGACGTCAGCACGTTCGTCGACCTCACCCAGCACGAGATCGAAGCCCTGAAGACCCGGTTCAACCTTGCCGACGCGCACACCCACCAGCGGCAGTCCACCTCCCAGGAGCGGATCGTCTCGCGGCTCCCCGAGCTCTGGCACGAGTCCGAGTCGAAGCAGCAGGCGCACTTCGAGCGGCAGTTCCTGGACGCCTTCTTCCGGCTGCACCAGCAGCCCACCGCCCGTGCGATGGGCCGCACCCTCCTGTCGTACTCGGCGAGCGTCTCGACGATGGTCGCCGGCATGTTCCTCAAGCAGCGCGACATGTCGGTGCAGCTCGTCGAGCCCTGCTTCGACAACCTGGTCGACCTGCTGCGCAACATGCAGGTGCCGATCGCCCCGTTCGCCGAGTCGGCGCTGCACGACAAGGACTCCATCTACCAGCGGCTCGTCGACGAGATCACCGCGGACGCGATCTACCTCGTCGACCCGAACAACCCGACCGGGTTCACCCTGCTCGCCGAGAAGCTGGAGGGCTTCCGCGAGGTCGTCCGCTTCTGCGTGGACCACGACAAGGTCCTGGTGATGGACTTCTGCTTCGCCTCCTTCGCGCTCTGCGACGAGGGCATCGGCCGGGTGGACATCTACCGGCTCCTGGAGGAGTCCGGCGTGACGTACATGGTCATGGAGGACACCGGCAAGACCTGGCCGATCCAGGACGCCAAGTGCGCCATGATCACGGCCAGTCAGGACATCCAGGAGGAGGTCTACAACCTCCACACCAGCGTCCTCCTGAACGTCTCGCCGTTCGTCCTCAACATGGTCACGCAGTACGTCGAGGACTCCATCACCGACGGCTTCGCCTCCGTCCGCGACATCATCCGCACCAACGGCGAGGCCGCCCGCCAGGCCCTCAGCGGCACGATCCTCGAGTTCCAGGAGCCGGTCGTCGGCACCAGCGTCGCCTGGTTCCGGATCAAGCCCGAGCACCTGACCGCCACCCAGCTGCAGGCCGTCCTCTTCGACGAGGAGGTGTACGTCCTGCCGGGCACCTTCTTCTACTGGAACACCAAGGAGAAGGGCGAGCGCTTCGTGCGCCTGGCCCTGGCCCGCGAGCCGGAGCTGTTCGCCGGCGCGATGGAGCGGATGCGGAAGGTCCTCGAGCGCTATGCCGTCTGACCTCGGACCCGTGTTCATCGACGCCACGACGTTCATGGGCATGCACAGCAAGGACGACGCGGTCCGCACGGCCGCCAAGGCCTTCTTCGCCGGCCGGCTGGCCGCGGGCGAGGCGGGCGGGGTCGTCATGAGCTGGGAGCAGGTCGGCCGCTGCGACGACCTCGTGTGGGGATACGAGCGGGGACTGCAGGACGAGTACTACCCGTTCATGGACGTCCTCCACACGGACCTGGCCGTCGACCGGATCCCCTACACCGAGGACGACGTCCGCCGGGCCTTCGACGAGCCCGCCCTCGACGGACTGCCCGCCCACGAACGCCTGCTGCTCTCCCAGGTCATCGGCCGCGGGGGCGTGCTCCACACGGCGAGCCCCCGGCTCGTCCGCACGGCGGCCGCGCTGCCCGTCGTCCCCCTGGTCCCGCTCGACCCGGCCGACGCTCCCGCCCCCGGCGAGGAGCCCTCGTTCCCGGCGTACCTGGAAGACCTCTACCAGCGGTCGCTGGTCCTGAAGGTCGTCTCCGAAACCCTCTGAACTCGTTCCGAAGGGCACTCCACTCATGCCTGGCACCTACTCCGGGACCGTCGTCCCGCTGATCACCCCCCTCGACGAGCACGGCGTCGTCGACGAGGCGAGCGTCGTCCGCCTCCTGGACCACATCCGCAACGAGGTCAGCGGCTTCATGCCGGCCCTGACCTCCGGCGAGGGCTGGAAGCTCGACCCTCGGCAGTGGCAGGACGTCGTCACGTACACCGTCCGGCACGCGGGCGGCCTGCCCGTCCTGGCCGGCATCCAGCTCCCCGACACCGACGCCGTGATCGAGCGGGCCCGGGCGGCGGCCGCGATCGGCGCCGACGCCGTCGTCGTCACCACGCCGTTCGGCACCGACGTGACGCAGGACGCGATCGTCGAGCACTACAAGGCGATCCGCGCCGCCCTCGACATCCCGATCTTCCTCTACAACGAGGAGGCGCTCTCGGGCAACCGCATCGAGTTCGACACCCTGATCCGGATCTGCAAGGAGATACCGGGGATCGTCGGCATCAAGGAGTCCAGCGGCGACGCCGCCTTCACCCGGAACATGGCCGAGGCCGGCACCGGCATCCCGGTCTTCGAGGGCTGGGAGAACCTCCTCGTCGACGCCCGCGGCATCGACGGGTTCATCGGCCCGCTGGCCAACCTCGAACCCTCCCTCTGCAACGCGATGCTGGTCGACCCGACCCCCGACCGGCAGGCGGAGATCAACGCCGTCTGCGAGCGGTACGGCGTCTTCAAGGACGACTGGTACCGCTGGGTCAAGAAGGAACTCCACCAGCGCGGCGTGATCGCCTCCCCCACCGTGCACGAGGAGGCGAAGGCGGCATGAGCACCACCCCCGCCGCTCCCTCCCCGGCCGACGTCCCGGTGGCCGCCCACTCGATCACGGCCCCGGCCGCGACCGCGCAGCGCGAGCTGCACGGTCTCTACCGCCGGGTCCCCAACCTCGGCGACTACGGCTCGATGACCGCGATCGAGGAACGCTGGATCCTGCCCAAGGCGCGGGCGTACGAGGCCTCCGCGCCCCGCTTCTCCTCGCCCGGCGAACTCCTCCAGGCGCTCAAGGAGTTCCTCGCCGAGGAGGAGGCCGCGCTCCCGGAGAGCGCCACCTTCCTGGCCGAGCACGCGACGCTCGACCAGTTCAAGACCGTGGTCCGGCAGTTCGCGCTCGACGGCCTCACCGAGTCGGAGTCGCTGCTCCCGGTCGTGCCCCGGCTGCCGTACCGCTCGGCGATGGCGGTCTTCCGCGTCCTCATCGACGAACTCGGCTGCGGCAACGAGGAGAAGGCCCACTCCCAGCTCTACCGGGACCTGCTCACCGAGCTCGGACTGAGCCTCCGGCTCGACGACTACCTCGACGAGACGGTTCCGGAGTGCTTCGCCTACGTCAACATGTTCCACTGGCTGGCGAGCCGGGCCCCCTCGCCCCAGTACTTCCTGGGCGCGTACGCCTACTTCGAGACCAGCGTGCTGTACGCCTTCCAGAGCTTCGCCCGGGCGGCCCGGCGGCTGGGCATCACCCACGACGCCTACTACACCGAGCACCTGTACATCGACTCGTACCACAGCAACCACATGCGGACGGCGATCCGCTCGCTCGACGAGCCGGACCTGGCGAAGATCTGGGCCGGCGTGCGCCTGGCCTCCGACATCGTCGGCACGGCCACGGAGGCGGCGGTGGCGCGAGCCCGGGAGACGGCCGCATGACGGCCGTGCCCGCGGGGCGCCGGCGGGACTCCGACGAGCCCGCCGTCCGCCAGGTGACCGAGGACCTGGTCCTCGTCGAGGTCGGCGGCCGCAAGGTCCTCGCGGCCGCCCTCTGCCCCCACCGCGGGGGCCGGCTCAAGTACGGCAGGGTCGACGGGGACAGGCTGCGCATCACCTGCCCCCTGCACCACACCACCTTCGACCTGAGCAGCGGGGAGCGCCTGTCGGGAGCGGCGTGCGCCTCCCTCCGCGTCGTGGACGTGCTGCCGGGCGACCTGTCGGTCCCCGAGCAGCGCGACCCCGCGCACGACACGGCCCGGGCCGCCTCCGCCGAGGCGGCCGCGGCTCCCGGCGCGGCACCGTCCGGGGGCGCCTCATGACCACCACACCGACGGGGACGGCGTCCACCGCGACGCCGCCCCGCGCGGCGGCCGACCACGACGGCATCGCGCCGGTCCCCGAAGCCGAACGGACGTCGACCCCGGGCGACTTCGGCTGGATCTGGCCCTCCGCGCAGTTCTCCTTCGGCACGGTCGTCCTCGGCGCGCTGCCCGTCGTGTTCGGCCTCGGCTGGTGGGCCTCGGCGAGCGCCATCGCCGTCGGCGCCGCCGTCGGCACGGCGCTGCTGGCGCCGCTCGCCCGCTTCGGCGTCCGCACCGGCACCAACGACCCCGTGTCGAGCGGCGCCCACTTCGGTGTCCGGGGCCGGGTCGTCGGCAACGTCCTCACGGTGGTGACGGCGCTCGGCTTCTTCGCCATCGCCGTCTGGACGGGCGGCACCGCCGTCATGGTCGCGGGCCACCGCCTGCTCTCCACCCCCACCGGCCCCGGCGCGCTGACCGTCGCGATGTTCGTGACGGCGGCGGCGGTCGCCCTGGTCGCCGTGCGCGGCCACGGGACCCTCGTCCGCACGTACAAGATCACCGCGGTCACCGGCGGCGCGGTCCTCCTCGGCACCGCCCTGGTCCTCGCCCCGGACTTCGACCCGGGCTACGCCGGCGGGACACTGGCGCTCGACAGCACCCTGCACACCTGGCTGCTCGCGGCGACCGCCTCCGCGACCGTGCCCCTGTCCTACGCCACCTTCCAGGGCGACTACACCCGCTACATGCCCGCCTCCACGCCCACCGGCCGGGTCGTGCGGGCCAGCGGGACCTCCATGTTCCTCAGCAGTCTGGCCGCGCTGCTCACCGGCGCGTACGTGACGACGCTCTTCCCCGTCCCCGACGAGCCCTGGCTCCAGGGCCTGACGGACGCGGTGCCCGGCTGGTTCGCGGTCGCCGTCGTGGTGTTCGGCTTCGCCGGCACCCTGCCGCAGGCCGGACTCTGCCTGTACGCGGCCGGACTCTCCGCGAACTCCGTGTTCTGGCGCTCCTCGCGGGCCGCCGTGACCACGGTGGTCGCGGTCCTGGCGGCGGCCGTCCTGTACCTGGGGGCGGTGGTGTACGACGCCATGGACGCGATGTCGGCGTTCGTGACGCTGCTGCTCACCGTCGTCGCCCCCTGGGCGGCGGTGCTCTCCGTCGGCTACGTGCTCCACCGCGGCCGGTACGACGCGGAGGCGCTGCGCACCTTCACCACGGGCGGGGGCGGCCGGTACTGGTACACCCGCGGGGTGAACCCGAGGGCCGCCGCGGCCTTCGTGCTGGGTTCGGCCGTCGGCGTGCTCTGGGTCAACAACCCGCTGTACACCGGCCCGCTGACCGATCTCACGGGTGGCGTCGACCTGAGCCTGCCGGCCTCCTTCGCGGTCGCCGCCGTGGTCTACGGGGTGCTGTGCCGGGTGTGGCCCGAGCCGCTGCTGCCGCCGACACGAGTCCCGAGGTGACGATGTCCGCCACAGTCCCGACCACCGCCCGGCTCACGGTCCGGTCGGTCGTCCCCGAGGCCGAGGGCGTGCTGGGCCTGGTCCTCGCCGACCCCTCGGGGGCAGATCTGGCCCCCTGGGAGCCGGGCGCCCACCTGGAGGTGACGCTGCCGTCCGGGGCCGTCCGGCACTACTCGCTCTGCGGGGACCCGGCGGACCGGAGCACGTACCGGCTCGGGGTGCTGCGGGAGGCCGGCGGGCGCGGCGGGTCGGAGGAGGTCCACACGGCCGTCGGCGCGGGCACGGTCCTCGGGGTGCGGGGCCCGTTCAACCGCTTCCCGCTGGTCCCGGCGGAGCGGTACCTGTTCGTCGCGGGCGGCATCGGGATCACCCCGCTGCTGCCGATGGTGCGCTCGCTCCCGGCGGGGTCGTGGTCCCTGCTGTACGGCGGACGGAACCTGGCGTCCATGGCGTACCGCGAGGAGCTGGCCGCGCTTCCCGGGGTCACGCTCGTCCCGCAGGACACGGCGGGACTGCCCGACCTGGAAGGGGTCCTCGCGGGGCTGCCCGCGGGGACGGCCGTGTACTGCTGCGGGCCGGAAGGGCTGCTGCGGGCCGTGCGGGACCGCTGGCCCGGCCCCCTGCACACGGAGCGCTTCACGGCGGCCCCGGCCGCCGGCCTCGCGGCGGACCCCGGCACCGGCGACGGCTTCGAGGTGGAGCTGCGGCGGAGCGGTCGGACCGTGCGCGTCCCGCCCGGGCGCACCCTGCTCGACGCCGTCCGCGACGTCGTCCCCGGGGTCGCGTACTCCTGCGAGGAGGGGTTCTGCGGGACCTGCGAGACCAAGGTGATCGCCGGGACGCCCGAGCACCACGACTCCGTCCTCGGTGAGGACGAGAAGGCCTCGGGCACGACGATGATGATCTGCGTGGGCCGCTCGCGCGGCGCCCGCCTCGTGCTCGACCTGTGACCCGTCGCGCGCGGACACCCCCCGTACCGCGCCGACGCGCGGAGGCCCGTACCGGCCGTCGGGCCGGTACGGGCCTCCGCGCGTGCCGGTCGTGTCAGGGGAAGACCACCAGGGCCCGGCCGCCCTTGCCCGCGAGCATGTTCTCGAAGGCGCCCGGGATGCCGTCCAGGGTGATCCGCTCGGTGACGAGCGCGCCCAGGTCGAACCGGCCGGCGCGGATGTGCCCGGCGAGGACGGGCAGGTCGGCGGCCGGGTTCGAGTTGCCGTAGACGCAGCCCGCGAGGGTGCGGCCCCAGTGGAAGATCTCCAGGGCGTTGAAGGCGACCTGCTGGTCCTTGCCGCCGATGCCCACGACCGTGGTGCGGCCGCCGCGCCGGGTGGAGTCCCAGGCGGTGCGGATGGTGACGGCCCGACCGACGCACTCGACGGCCACGTCGACGCCCCGGCCCCCCGTCAGCCCGCGGATGTCCTTCGCCGTGGTCGCGGAGGCGACGACGTACTCGGTCGCGCCGGCCGCCCGGGCGAGTGCCTCCTTCTCCGGCGAGACGTCCACGGCCACGATCGTCGAGGCGCCCGCGATCCGGGCGGCCTGGAGGGTGGCGAGGCCGACCCCGCCGACGCCGAACACCGCGACGGTCTCCCCCGCGCGGACCCGGGCCGAGTGGTGGACCGCGCCCCAGCCGGTGAGGACGGCGCAGCCCAGGAGGGCGGCGTCGGTCAGCGGCACGCCCTCGGGCGCGGGGAGGACGCAGTTCCCCGCGACGACGGTCTCCTCGGCGAACGCGGCGACGTTCAGACCCGGGTGGAGCTCCCGCCCGTCCTCCGTGCGGGCGTGGAGGTTCCCGGTGCCGGTGAGCGCCTCGGCGCAGAGCCACACCTCGCCGAGGGAGCAGGGGTGGCAGCTGCCGCAGGAGGGCGCCCAGTTGAGGACGACGTCGTCGCCGGGGGCGACATGGGCGACGCCCTCGCCGACGGACACGACGGTCCCCGCGCCCTCGTGGCCGAGGACGGCCGGCACCGGAACCCGCATGGTGCCGTTGGAGAGCGACAGGTCCGAGTGGCAGACCCCGGCGGCCGCGAGCCGGACCCGGACCTGGCCGGGGCCCGGCTCGGGGAGTTCGATGCCGGTGATCTCCAGCGGGGAGCCCACGGCGGGCAGGACGGCGGCGCGGATCAGGCTCACGTGCGGTGCTCCTCGGGAGTGGCGTGGACGGGTCGGGGCGTCGGGCGGGCGGGTCCGGGGCCGATCGGGGCGTGGGGCGGGGCCGAGCCCCGGGCCGGGGCGGGCGTCGGGCGCGGCCGTCTGCCGGGCGGGGGCGTCGGGGCCGGCCGTGTGTCGGGCCGGGGCGTCGGGGCCGGCCGCCCCCTCAGAACTGGAGGGACTTGGTCTGGAGGTACTCGGTGAGACCGTGCGTGCCGAGTTCCCGGCCCACGCCGGACTGCTTGTACCCGCCGAACGGGGCCAGCGGGTTGAACCGGCCGCCGTTGATGTCGACCTGGCCGGCCTCCATGCGGCGGGCGAAGGCGACGGCCTGCCCGGGCTCGCCCCAGACCGCACCGGCGAGGCCGTACACGGTGCCGTTGGCGATGGCGAGGGCCTCCTCCTCGTCCTCGTAGCGCAGGAGCGAGACGACCGGCCCGAAGATCTCCTCCTGCGCGATGGTCATCTCCGGGGTGACGTCGGCGAAGACGGTCGGGGCGACGTAGTAGCCGGTCTCCAGCGGGGCCTCGGCCCCGCCGGCGACGAGCCGGGCGCCCTCCTCGACGCCCTTCTCGATGTAGCCGCGGACGCGCTCCAGCTGCTTGGCGTTGACCAGCGGGCCGAGGCGCTCGCCCGGGACGTACTTGGCGACTGCCTCGGCGGCCAGCGCCACCGCCTCCTCGTACCGGTCCGCGGGGATGAGAATGCGGGTCCAGGCGCTGCACTTCTGACCGGAGTTGGACATCACGTTGGCGACGCCGACGGAGACCGCCTTGGCGAGGTCGGCGCTGGGCAGGACGACGTTGGCGGACTTGCCGCCGAGTTCGAGGGCGACCCGCTTGACGGCGCCGCCCGCGAGGGCGCCGATGCGGCGGCCGACGGCGGTGGAGCCGGTGAACGAGACGAGGTCGACGTCCGGGTGCTCCGCGAGGGCCTGCCCCGCGACCGGCCCGAGGCCGGTGACCAGGTTGAACACTCCGGCCGGGAGGCCCGCCTCGTGCACGGCCTCGGCGAAGAGCTGGGCGGTCAGCGGGGTGTCCTCGGCGGGCTTGAGGACGGTCGTGCAGCCGGCGGCGAGGGCCGGGGCGACCTTGGCCACGACCTGGTGCAGCGGGAAGTTCCAGGGGGTGATCGCGGCGACGACGCCGACGGGCTCGGCGTAGACGGTGGAGTTGCCCACCTTCTCCTCGAAGGGGTGGGTGGCGGCGAGTTCCGCGTACGTCCCCGCCACGGCGATCGGCAGGCCGGCGTGCACGGCCGCGGCCAGTTGCGCCGGGGCGCCGAGCTCGGCGGTGACGGTGGCGGCGATCTCCTCGGCGCGGGCGGCCAGCGCGTCGCGCAGGGCGGCGATCCGGGCTCCGCGCTCGGCGGGCGGGGTGGCGGCCCAGCCGGGCAGCGCGGCACGGGCGGCGCGCACCGCCGCGTCGACGTCCTCGGCGGTGCCGGCCGGGACGTGGGCGATGACCTGCTCGTCCGCCGGGTTGAGGACGGCGATCGTGTCGGGGCCGGCGGCGGGGCGCCACTCCCCGTCGATGTACATCGCGTCGTGCGCCTTCATCCGATGTCTCCTCACACTGCCGACCGGTTCGACACCCAAACTAGCGCTGATAGTTTTTGGGCGCCAGGGTCTCCGCACGTGCCCCCGGTCTCACCCGGGACACCGCACGGCGGTCGCCGGACCGCGACCCCCTCCCCACCGATCGTGCCGCCCCCGGCCCGGCCCTGTCCACGGACGGCGCGGCGCGGTGGCGTGGACACGACCCCGCCCCGGTGGGCGCGCGCCGGGTCGGCGCGGCCCGCCGGGGCGGGGTCGGCCGCGGACGCCGTGGCACGGACGGCGGCTCCGCGGGACGGAACGACGGACGCGGCTGGGGCCCGTCGTTCAGATCTTCTGGGCGATGTCGGTGAGGTGGGCGAAGACGACGATGTTCGCGTCGTAGCCCTTCCCCCGCTCGAAGGCCCCGCCGCAGGTGAGCAGCCGCAGTTCGGGCCGCCCGGTGGAGCCGTACACCTCCTTGTCGGGGAAGTCGGCCTTGGAGTACGTGGCGACCCGGTCGATCGTGAAGACGGCGACCTTGCCGTCGGCGCGGGCGACCCGGACGGTGTTGCCGGGGCTGAGCGAGTCGAGGCTGACGAAGATGGCGGGGCCGGTCCGGGTGTCCCGGTGGCCGACGACGACGGCGGTCCCCCGCTCGCCCGGGCTGACTCCCTTCGCGTACCAGCCGACGATGTCGGGGTTGTCGACGGGCGGCGTGGCGAGCCGCCCCCCGGCGTCGAGACCGAGGTCCATCACGGGGGCCTCGATGGTGATCGCCGGAACGGCGACGGTGGTCGGGCGCGAACGCGCCAGCGGTGCGGGCGGGCGGGGCGCGGGAGCCGCCTTCGGCCGTGCGCCGTGGGCGGCCCGGGGCTTCGCCCCCGCCTTCCCCGCGGCACCCGCCCCGGACGTCGTCCCCTGCCCGGCGGCCGCCTTCGACTCGGACTTCCGCTCGGGCTTCTCGGGGTGCTGCTCGGGTTTCTCGGGGTGCTGCTCGGGTTTCGCCTTGTGGTCGAGGGCCGCCGGATCGCCGTCCGCTCCGCCCGCTCCGTGCGCCCGGCCGGCCACGGCGGGGGCGGCGGCGAGCACCGGGTCGACGGGCTCCTCGTCACCCGTCCACCAGTAGCCTCCGGCGACCAGGACCCCGGCGACCGTCACGGTCCTGGCGAGCCGGAACAGTCGCCGCCGGCGGCGCGTGAGGCGCGAGGACCTGCGGTGGGGCGGAGCCGTCATGGTGGAGGTCCTCGGATCGCAAGAGAACAGAACGAACAGATGATTCGATAATCCGACTATCTGTCACGATCGGGACCCAGCCGGTGAAGACGCGACCCGCCTCCGCCGCCTCCACCCGTACGGCCCACTCCCCCGGGCCGCAGGACGGCGACGGACTCCCGTTCGCGTTCGCGTTCGCGTTCGCGTTCGCGCTCAGAT
The DNA here is from genome assembly GCF_043081085.1 of Streptomyces sp. NPDC014891. Classification (NCBI taxonomy): domain Bacteria; kingdom Bacillati; phylum Actinomycetota; class Actinomycetes; order Kitasatosporales; family Streptomycetaceae; genus Streptomyces; species Streptomyces sp. NPDC014891. Next base: position 364,386 of record NZ_JBIBWF010000006.1, read on the forward strand.
GATCCCGAAGAGGATCCCCGCCCCGAGCACCACCAGGGAGGTCAGGGCGGCCCACTTCACGGTGAACCTCGTGTGGTCGCCGAACTCCACCTTCGCCATGCCGACGAGGACGTACACGGCGGGGACCAGCGGGCTCGACATGTGCAGCGCCTGACCCACCAGGGAGGCCCGTGCGATCTCCACGGGCGACACCCCGTGCGCGGCGCCCGCCTCCGCGAGGACCGGGACGACGCCGAAGTAGAAGCCGTCGTTCGACATGAAGTAGGTGAGCGGGATGCTCAGCACACCGGTGACCAGCCCCATGTGCGGTCCCATGCCCTCGGGGATGGCGCCCACCAGCCAGTCGGCCATGTGCTTGACCATGCCCGTACCGGTGAGGACACCGGTGAAGACCGCTGCGGCGAAGACCATGCCGGAGACGTTGAGGACGTTGTCGGCGTGGGCCGCGATACGGGCCTTCTGCTCGGCCGGCCGCGGGTAGTTCACGGTGAGCGCGAGCGCGGCGCCGAGCAGGAACAGCACCGGGATCGGCATCAGTTCGAGGATCATCGCGGCGAGCAGCGCGACGGTCAGGCCGGCGTTGAACCAGTACAGCCGGGGGCGCAGGGTCGCGCGGTTCGGGTCGAGCCCCTGAAACCCCTCGTCCCCGCCGGGGGCCTCGCCCGGGCCCCGCGCATCCTCCGGTCCGGCGCCCGGCGCGTCGCCGGAGCCGCCCGCGGGCCTCTTGGTCAGGTCCACGGTCCCGCCGCCCCCGCCGCCCGTCGTGACGAGCACCGGGTCGGCCCCGGAGACGAGGACATCGTCCAGCGTGAGGTAGCCGATGCGCTTCCGCTCCCGGCGCCCGAGGACGTACGCGAGGACGAACACGAAGAGCAGGCCCGCGCCGAGCGCCGGGATCATCGGGACGAACACGTCGCTCGCGTCCAGCTTCAGCGCGGTCGCGGCGCGGGCCGTGGGGCCGCCCCAGGGCAGGGTGTTCATGACGCCGTTCGCGGTGGCGGCGACGCCCGTCATGACCACCAGGCTCATGCCGAGCCGCTTGTACAGCGGATACATCGCCGAGACGGTGATCATGAAGGTGGTCGAGCCGTCGCCGTCCAGCGACACGATCGCGGCGAGCACCGCCGTGCCCACGACGATCCGTACGGGGTCGGCCTTGCAGAAGCGCAGGATGCCCCGGACGATCGGGTCGAAGAGACCGACGTCGATCATCACCCCGAAGTAGACGATGGCGAACATCAGCATCGCCGCCGTCGGCGCCAGCGTGCCGACGCCTTCGATGACGTAGTCGCCGAGCCGGGCACCCTGCCCGACCACCACGCAGAACAGCGCGGGGATCAGGACGAGTGCCGCGATCGGCGACATCTTCTTCATCATGATCAGGACCAGGAAGGTCGCGATCATGGCGAAGCCGAGGACGGTCAGCATGGAGGACACCTCACGTTCACCCTTGAACTCCCGCCGAGCGGCGGCGGCCCGGACGACGCTAAGTGCCCCCTTCCGCCGTCAGCAAGGTGTTGACGCGTGAGCAATACGAGCAAAACCCCAGGTCAAAACGGGGTCACGGTAGGGGCGACACCTCGACGGGGAAGCCGTTCAGCACCGCCGTGCCCGACAGCGGGTCGAGCCGGGAGCCGTCCAGGAGCTGGTTGACGTTGACTCCGGGGCGCGCGGACGCGACGGCCAGCCGGGTGCCCGACCGGTCGTGCCCCCAGCCGTGCGGCAGGCTGACGACCCCGGGACGCACCCCGTCGGTCACCTCGACCGGGACCTCCAGCTCACCGCCCTCGCCCTTGATGCGGGCGAGGCCGCCGTCGGCGAGCCGCAGCCGGGCCGCGTCGTCCGGGTGCACCTGGAGGGTGCACCGGTTCGTGCCGCCGTTCAGCACGGGGGTGTTGTGCAGCCAGCTGTTGTTCGAGCGGAGGTGGCGGCGGCCGACGAGCCGTACGGTGCCGGCGTCCGGCACCTCGTCGAGCGCGGCGCGCAGCCGGGGCAGGTCGGCGGCGAGCGGCGCGGCGAACAGCTCGATCCGCCCGCTGCGGGTCTTGAGGACCTGCGGGAGACGCGGCTTGAGCGGGCCGAGGTCGATGCCGTGCGGGTGGGCCCGCAGTGCGTCGAGGGTGAGCCCGTACGGACCGAGGCGCAGCATCAGGTCGAGCCGGCGCTCGGGCCCGGTCTCCCCGCTGAGCCCCGCCGCGAACTCCGCCGGGTCCGCGCCGTGGGCCGGCGAGTGCTCCTGGGTCACCGCCTTGGCGAGGGTGGTGTCGATGGCGAGCTGGTCGACCGCGGACGGCGGTGCCCCGTGCATCCCGGAGACGGCGAGGATGAGCCGGGCGTGGATCTCGCACTCGTCCATCCGGTCCGCCTCCAGGGGGACGGCGGGCGGGGTGTAGCGGACCTGGTCGCGGACGGCGAGGGCGTTGAAGGCGAAGTCGAAGTGGGCGCTGCGCGAGGGCGGCGGCGGGGGCAGGAGGACGTCGGCATGGCGGGTGGTCTCGTTGAGGTACGGGTCGACGGCGACCATCAGGTCGAGGGAGCCGAGCGCCGCGTCGAGGCGGTCCCCGTCGGGCGCGGACAGGACGGGGTTGGAGGCGACGGTGAGGAGCGCCCGGATGCGCCCCTCCCCCGGGGTCTCGATCTCCTCGGCGAGCGCGACCATCGGCAACTCCCCCTTGACCTCGGGGTGGTGCGAGACCCGGCTGTGCCGGCGGCCGAGGTCGAAGCCCCTGCCGGGTCCCGCGGGGCGCGGGGCGGGCGCGGTGGCGGAGAGCGGGAAGAGGGCGCCGCCGACCCGGTCGAGGTTGCCGGTGAGGATGTTGAGGACGTCGACGAGCCAGTTGCCGAGGGTGCCGTACGCGACGGTGGAGCTGCCCATCCGACCGTAGACGGCGGCGGTGGGCGCGGCGGCGAGTTCCCGGGCGAGGGCGCGGAGGGTGTCCGCGTCCACGTCGCAGGCCTCGGCGACCGCCTCGGGGCGGAAGTCCCGCACGGCCTCCCGTACCTCCTCGACCCCCTCCACCCGGGCGGCGAGCGGGCCGAGGTCGGTGAGGTCCTCCTCGAAGAGGGTGTGGACGAGGGCCGCGAGGAGGAGCGCGTCGGTGCCGGGGCGGATCGCGACGTGCCGGTCGGCGAGGCGCGCGGTGCGGGTGCGCCGGGGGTCGACGACGGTGAGGGTGCCGCCGCGTCGGCGCAGTGCCTTGAGCCTGCCGGGGAAGTCGGGGGCGGTGCAGAGGCTTCCGTTGGAGTCCAGGGGGTTGGCTCCGAGGATCAGCAGGTGGTCGGTGCGGTCCAGGTCGGGGACGGGGATCGCGAAGGGGTCTCCGAACAGGAGGCCGCTGGAGACGTGCTTGGGCATCTGGTCGATCGTCGACGCCGTGAAGAGGTTCCGCGTGCGCAGGGCGCCGATCAGCAGGGGCGGGTAGAGGGCGCCGGCCATCGTGTGCACGTTGGGGTTGCCCAGGACGATACCCACGGCATCCGGCCCGTACTCCTCGATCAGCGGACGGATTCTCGCCGCGATCGTGTCGAACGCCTCCTCCCAGGTCGCCTCCTGGAGTCGGCCGTCCTTCCGGACCAGCGGCGTGCGGAGCCGGTCGGGGTCGGCGTCGACCTCGGGCAGCGCGGCCCCCTTGGGGCAGATGAAGCCCTGGCTGAAGACGTCCTCGCGGTCGCCGCGCGCCCCGGTGACCCGGGAGCCCTCGACGGTCAGGGTCAGTCCGCAGGTCGCTTCGCAGAGCGGGCAGATGCGCAGGGCGGTGGGCATGGCGTCTCCCTGGGGCGGCGGTCGGGGCCGGGGCGTCGGCCCGCCGCGAGCATACCGACCGGTAGGCACGCCGGGGAGGGTTACGACAGGGAGGGCGCGAGATAGGCGTGAAGGAGCTGCCGGGTCTCGTCGATGACGGCGGGGTCGCCCTCGGGGGCGGCGCGGAAGGCCAGCCGGACGAGGGTGTCGGCGGTCTCGACGCCCACCCGGACCTTCCGCCGCAGGGCCTCGTCGGCCGGGCGGCCGAGGTGGTCGGCGAGCAGGTCGCAGATCCGCTCGGCGACCAGGGCGTTGGGGTCCTCGCCGGCCTCCTCGGCGGCGGGCACGCCGAAGTCGACGAGGGCGAAGCCGGGGACGGTCCGCTTCATGGCGATGAACTCGTCGAGGACGCCGTCGATGGCCGCGTGCGGGTCGGGGTCGGCGGCGGCGTCGAGGTGGGCGGCGATCCGCTCGGCGTACCGGTCGAGGTTCCGGTGGGCGAGTGCGGAGACCATCGCCCGCTTGTTGTCGAAGAAGCGGTAGACGGAGCCGATGGGGACGCCGGCGCGGGCGGCCACCGCCCGGGTGCTCAGCTGCTCGTAGCCGGTCTCGTCGAGGAGTTCGGCACAGGTGTCGAGGATTCGGGCGAGCCGCTCGGCGCTCCGCTGCTGCACGGGTGTGCGGCGGAGCGTGGACGGGGCGGGGGCGTGGGACTGGGGCACGGGTCCATGATGCCGGTCCCGGCCGGGAGGCGGGCGGGTCAGGCGATCAGCAGGCCGATGCCGCCGAGGGTGTACGCGATCATCAGCGCGAACAGCGGGAGTTGCCCGGCGACCGCGCGGTCGGCCGGGAAGAGGCGCACGGACCGGTCATGGGCGGCGACCACGCCGAGGACGTGACCGGTGACGATCGCGGCGACCTGGAGCGTCGCGAGGCCGCCGGGAGCCAGGAACGGGGCGGGTGCGGGGGCGTTGTCAGTGCCCCCTGCCATCATGACGGTGCGTGGTACTTCGGTGACGAAGAGCGAGAAGTAGTGGGCGACGAGATAGCCGAGGGCGATGGGCAGGAGCGAGTGGGCGAAGGAGGTGAGCGGCGTGGTGAGGGTGCGGTTCATCAGGCGGAGGGCGCCGGCGCAGAATCCGTAGCAGGCGGCGACGAGGGCGACGGAGGCGAGCAGGCCGAGGGTGGCCGTGGGGACGGGGCCGAGGGGTGAGGTCTGGAGGGCGGTGATCCAGCGGGGGTTGTCGGAGAGGCCGTCGTAGGCGGTGGAGCCGAGGAGGACGCAGACGGCGGCGACGAGGCCGGGTGTCTGCGGGGTGGCGTCGAGGCCGTGGAAGGGGGAGCGGAGGACGAGTCGGCCGTCGGCGCGGCGGCCCAGGGGGGACAGCCGGGCGAGGAGGGAGGAGTACACCTCGAAGGGGTCGGCGTGGGCGAACCACCGGTCGCCGTGGCGGGCGGCGCCCAGGAGCAGGACACCCGTGTGGACGGCGAGGGCGGCCAGGAGGGTGGCGGAGGAGGTGTTGTCGGGGGCGACGAGTTCGAGCCAGGTGAAGAGGAGGAGACCGAGGGCGGCCGGGCGGATGCCGAGGCCGGCGGGCAGGGGGCGGGGGTTCCGCGGCGGACGGAGTGAGTGGAGCGCGCGCAGGGGGTTGAGGAGGCGCCAGACGGGGCCGAGGAGGAGGGAGGCGGGGACGAGTCCGACCCAGAGCAGGACGTAGACGGCGCCGGGCGCGGGGTTCCGGTCGGGGTCGTCGGGGCCGAGGAGGAGGTGGAGGAGGACGAGGAGGGCGGCGGCCGCGCCGAGGAGCCGGAGCGCCGCGCGGGTGGCGGGGGCGTCCGCGACCCGCTGGAGGGCGGCGGGGAGCGGACGTCCCGACAGGTCGCCGCGGAAGCGGGAGGAGGACCAGAGCAGCCCGAGGGCGAGGAAGGAGACGAGCAGCGCGGCGAAGGCGCCCGCGTAGGCGTAGAAGGGCGAGAGGGGGAGGTCGTGTTGCGCGCCCACGCCGTGGGCGAGCGGAAGTCCCGGGCCGGGGCCGGTCGGGAGGGCGTGGACGGGGGCGAGCGCGGTGGTCGGCGGGGTGAGGGTCGGGGAGAGGAGGCCGGTCATCGGACGACGAGTTGGGTCAGGAGCAGCCCGGAGCCGTGGGTCTCGACCTCGAAGAGGCCGGTGCGGTCGACGGTGAGGGTGAGGGTGGCCGGGGTGCCGGGTGCGAGGGGGAGTTCGCGGTCGTAGCCGTGCACGTGGAGGGTGTCGGCGCGGTCGGAGGTGACCCGGAGGGTGAGGCGCTCGCCCTTCTTCAGCTCGATGCGGGAGGGGGGTGGTGCGACGGTCGATCCGGAGACGGCGATGTCGACGGTGCGTCCGGTGGGGGTCGGTGCGGGCTGAGGAGCCGGAGGCGTGGTCGGGGGCGACGCGCCGTCCAGGCGCACGGTGGCCTGGACGGGGACGCCGGCGACGGCCCAGGCGGTGTGGTCGTCGGCGTGGAGGCGGACGGTGACGGTGCGGGTGCCGGCCGGCACGTATCCCCACGGGCCGTAGAGGCGGCCGGCCTCCCGGCCGTCGACGAGGAGGCGTGCGTGGCCGCGGCCCGGGAGGGCCGCGCCGCCGGTGCTGTCGGGGGTGAAGCGGAACCTCTCCACGGTGAGGTGGATGTTCCACCCGCCCTCGGTGTCGGGGCGGGTCTCGACCCGGACGGCGGGCGCCTGCGACGTGGGGAGTTCACGCAGCCGGTGTCCGCCCTCGTCCCGAGCGGAGAGCAGGGTGCCGGCGCCGCCGGTGGCCTCCTCGTGACGAGTGCCGGGCTTGTGGTGGGTGGTGGCCCGGCCGCCGCATCCGGCGAGCAGCAGGACGGCGACGAGGACCGCGACCAGGGCATGCGGCCGGCGGGACGCGCCGGTCAGGGGCCGCCTCACGCCGAGGCCTCGCCGTGCGGCCGGGTCTCCCCTGTGCGCCCGGGCGGTCGGGCCTCCCCGGTGCGCCCGGGCGGTCGGGTCTCCCCCGGTGCGCCCGCGCCGCCGGGGGCGCCCGCGCCCGCGCCGGCCGCGGGGCCACTCGGAGTGTCCGCCCCGAGGCCGCCCGGGGTGTCCGCGTCGGGGTTCCGCAGGGTGTCCTGCTCGGGGTTCCGCGGGGTGTCCGCGTCGGGGTTCCGCGGGGTATCGGGCTGCGGTGGGGCGGCCGGGGTCGGGGACGGGCCGCGGGCTCCCGCTGCCACGACCGCCCACAGCACCCAGACGACGCCCAGCAGGAGGCGGAGCCAGGCGGGGCTCACGGGGATGCCGGGGACCATCAGGATCGCCTTGTCGAAGGCGTCGAGGAGGGTCAGGGCGCCGAGGAGCACGGTGGCGGCGGCGAGGACCGGGCGGACGGGACGGAGGGCGAGTCCGAGGAGGGTCCACCAGACGCCGGTGAGGAGCAGGGCGAGGGCCGGGACCGCGGTCGGGGTGAGGGCGAGGGTGGAGCCCGCGACGTCGAGGGCGAGGCCCGCGAGGCCGATGAGCATGGCGACGCCCGCGAGGCGGTGGCCGCGCAGCCGGCGCCGCCAGAGGGCGAGGCCCGCCAGGGCGAGGACGAGGGAACTGCCGAGGGCGAGTTGGGTCTCGACCCGCTGGAGGCCGCGGGCGCCGTACCAGTCGCAGCCCGCCGGGAGGCGGCGTGCCTGGACGCTGTAGTCGGCGCAGACGAGGAGTTGGGCGAGTTTGACGGGTTCGCCGACGAGCCGGTCGGTGCCGCCGGAGACGTCGCCCCGGCGCGCCCCGCAGTCGGGCAGGGCGCCGGGGCTGGCGGCGCCGGCGTCGGACTGCCAGCAGTTGCCGCTGCCCTGGCCGTCCCACCACACGTCGGTGCGGTTGGGGCGGGCGGTGCCGGCCCTGTCGACGCCGAGGCGGTTGCCGGCGTAGCGGTTGTGGTGGGAGGTGTCGGTCTGCTTGCCCCAGGCGGACTCGCCGCGGATGAAGGCGGGGACGGCGCTGAGGTAGAAGGCGGCGCGCTGGTGGCCGTAGACCCAGTTGTCCTCGTAGAGGTTCCAGTTGCCGCCGGCGGTGATGATGCCGGTGCCGGGGGGCATCGAGATCTGGGGGCAGACGACGCCCTGTTCGTAGCCGCGGTCGACGGGCGGCCGGGCGCAGGTGCCGTCGGCGACGTACCGGTAGTAGTTCTGGTTGTTGTCGTGGATGAGGTTGCGTTCGAAGCGGGCGTGGTTCTGGGGCAGGCCGGGGTGGCCGGGGAAGGCGGAGTCCATGGAGGCGCCGCCCATGTTGTGGTCGAACTCGTTGTCGTGGACCCAGACGGAGTCGCCGGCGGTTCCGGAGTAGCCGACCATGTTGTGGTGGCTCCGGCAGCCGGTGATCTCGATGGAGTAGCGGGGGACGTCGTACCCGCGGCCGTCGTTGATGTCGGAGGCCGAGCCGGGGTAGATGCCGGAGTCGCCGTTGCCGTAGGACTCGCAGTTCTTGTAGAGGCCGTGGTCGGAGGCGAAGGTGAGGAAGCCGTACTCGTCGTTCCAGCGGGTGAGGACGTCGTCGATGACGAAGCCGTCGGCGGCGAGGACGTACAGCGAGTTGAACGTGGTGCGCTGGGCGGTGAAGTTGCGGAAGTAGACGCCGTCGCTGCCGTCCGCCCGCAGGGCGTTGAGCTTGCGGTACCCGGCGTCGATGACCACGTCCAGGCGCGAGGCCCCGGTGCCCTCGATCTGGAGGTTCTTCTTGCCGAGGACGGCGACGAGGTTCTGGTTGTGCGGGCACTGGCGCTGCTGCTCGTAGCTGAGGATCTGGTAGCCGAGCGAGGAGGTGCGCGCCTCCAGGGCGGCGCAGGCTCCGGTGGGCGGGGGCTGCGAGGGCTCCTCCTCGTACAGGCCGGGGAGGATCGCGATGGTGAGGCCGGGCCGGTCGACGGCGTCGACGGCCTGCTGGAGGTGGCGGTAGCCGTCGCGGGCGCAGCGCTCGTAGAGGGTGAGGTTGCGGGCCTTGAGGGGGGCCGGGAAGCCGGCGATCCGGCGTTCGAAGGCGGCGCGGTCGGTCTTGCAGACGAGGAGGTCGGGTTCCCCGGTGCGGAGTTCCGGCACGCTGCCGGAGCCGTCGGGGAAGGTGACGGGCCGCTCCTCGTGGGCCTGGGCCCCGGGGGCGGTGAGCAGGCTCGCGGCGAGCGCCGCGAGCACGACCGAGAGCGCGAGGACGAACCTTCGGGTCCAGGACATGCGCGTGAGAGTAGAGCAATGCTCATCTTTTGGGACCCCCTCGCGCAGGCCCGTTTTCCGGGCACCCCGCCGCCACCGCGCGCGCCGGCGGGAGCCCTTTCCCGCCACCCGCCGGCCGGCACCCCGTTGACGTGGGACGCGCGGAATCCTACGGTCATGCATAGGATTCCCTTGTGGGCTTCCCTTGTGGGCTCAGGACAGGAGCGGGCGATGACCACGGAGCAGGCCGAGAGGCGCGAGCGGGCCAGGAAGACGGCCGAGGCGCTGGGCTACAGCACCGGATTCGGCAACGAGCACAGCTCGGAGGCGATCCCCGGCGCACTGCCGCACGGCCGCAACTCGCCGCAGCGGGCACCCCTCGGCCTCTACGCCGAGCAGCTCAGCGGCAGTGCCTTCACCGAGCCGCGGGCGCACAACCGGCGCTCGTGGCTCTACCGGATCCGTCCCTCGGCGGCGCACCCGCCGTTCACCCGGATCGACAACGGCGCCGTCCGTTCGGCGCCCTTCGACGAGACCGTGCCCGACCCCAACCGGCTCCGCTGGAACCCGCTGCCCGACCCCGCCCCCGGCACCGACTGGCTGGCCGGCCTGTGGACCCTCGGCGGCAACGGCGACGCGACGCAGCGGGCCGGGATGGCCGTGCACCTGTACCACGCGAACGCCTCGATGGACCGGGTCTTCGGCAACGCGGACGGCGAGCTGCTGATCGTGCCGGAGCGCGGCGGGCTCCTCCTCCGCACCGAGCTCGGCCTGCTCGCCGTCCACCCCGGCGAGGTCGCGCTGATCCCGCGCGGGGTCCGCTTCCGGGTGGACGTCCTGGAGGAGAGCGCCCGCGGCTACGTCTGCGAGAACTACGGAACCCCGTTCCATCTCCCGGACCTGGGCCCGATCGGCGCCAACGGCCTGGCCAACGCCCGCGACTTCCGGGCCCCGGTGGCCGCGTACGAGGACGTCGAGGGTCCGGTCGAGGTCGTCAACAAGTACTGCGGCAACCTCTGGTCGGCGACGTACGGCCACTCTCCGCTCGACGTCGTCGCCTGGCACGGCAACCACACCCCGTACGTGTACGACCTGCACCGCTTCAACGTCATCGGGACGATCTCGTACGACCACCCGGACCCGTCGATCTTCACGGTGCTCACCTCGCCCTCCGACACCCCGGGGCTCGCGAGCGTGGACTTCGTGGTGTTCGCCCCGCGCTGGCTGGTCGGCGAGGACACCTTCCGGCCGCCGTACTTCCACCGCAACGTGATGAGCGAGTACATGGGCCTCATCGAGGGCGCGTACGACGCGAAGGCGGAGGGCTTCGTCCCCGGCGGCGGCTCGCTGCACAACATGATGTCCGCGCACGGCCCCGACCGGGAGACCTTCGACCGGGCGAGCGCCGCCGAGCTCAAGCCGCAGAGGATCGACGACGGCCTGGCCTTCATGTTCGAGACCCGCTGGCCGGTGACCGCGACCCCGCAGGCCGCGGAGGCCGACCACCTGCAGAGCGGATACGACGACGTATGGCAGGGTCTTGAGCGCCACTTCCGGCCGTAGTGTCTCGGCCGTAAGCCCGTAGCCTTCGTACGGAGAACCCGTGACCGCCTTCGCTCCCGACTCGCTGGTCCTGAACCGCAAGCTGCCGCTCTGGTACCAGGTCTCGCAGTCGCTGCGCGCCTCGATACTGGGGCGCACGCCCGACGCCTCGCTGCGGCTGCCCACCGAGGAGCAGCTCGCGGCGCACTACGGCGTCAGCGTGCTCACGATGCGCCAGGCCCTCAAGGAACTGGAGGAGGAGGGCCTGATCAGCAGGCACCGGCGGCGCGGGACCTTCATCGAGCCGGGCGCGCGGCGGTCCACCCCGCGCCGGCTGCTCGGCTCGATCGACGCGATCGTGGCCCAGCAGTCCGGCGAGCGGACGACGGTCCTCGGACACGGCGCCGCGCCGGTGCCGGGCGAGCTCGCCGAGCACTTCCCGGACCTGGCGGAGATCGTGGCGTACCGGCGGCTGCGCCGCGACGGCGAGAGCGGCGAGCCGACCAACTGGGCGGAGAACGCGGTGCGTCCCGAGCTGGCCGCCGCGGTCGATCCGGCCGATCTGGAGCGCTGGCCGATGACGAAGGTGCTGCGGGACGTCGTGGGGGTGCGGATCAGCCGCATCACGGACACGGTCGAGGCCCGGCTCGCCGACCCGGAGACGGCGTCGCTCCTGGAGGTCCCGCTCCTGTCGCCGATCCTCCACTACACCGGCGTGACGTACGACGAGGAGGGCCGGGTCGTCGACGTGGCCCGCATCCGCTACCGCGGCGACCGCTTCTCCTTCACGGTCACGGTCGAAGCCCAGTAGAACCGTCGAGCCGTCGCCCCGCCGAGCCGGGACCTCCCGCCCGCCACCACCCGAGCCCGCACCGCCGCACGGCCCGCACCCCCGGCGAACCGCATCGCCGCACCCCCTCACCCGGCCGCACCCCGCCGCACCACCTGCACCGCACCCCCCGCACCCCCGCACTCCGCACTCCGCACCCCGCACCGGCGGGATCCCGCCGACGGTGGAGTCCCGCGGCCGGTCGTCGTTAGCATGCGGGGCGTGACGGAAGCCCCCGGAGCGAACGACGCCGATCCGCCCCGCCCCGTCGGCGCGCCGCCGGTCGACGACCTGCCCCTCCTCGACGACCTCATGCCGTGGTCCGTCGCGCCGCTGCGCTTCGGCCGCTCGTGGATCGTGGCGCCGGACGCGCGGACGCTGCGGTCCCGCTGGGACCGCCTGGTCGCCGCCGAGGGGGCCGAGCGGGAGGCCCTGTTCCGCCCCAGCCGGGCGCGCACCCCGGCGAGCGCGGTCGCCGCGCTGCCGGGCCAGCGGACCGGGACCGTGCGCTGGTCCCGCGAGTCGGGGCCGTGCCCGGAGCCCGTGCGGGTCGCACGGGGGCCCTTCGACGAGCAGCTGCTGCTGCCCGACCACCGGCTGATCGACACCGCGCGCCCGGAGCTGTGGCGGGTCGCCGGGAAGCCTCAGCTCTTCGCGGTCGAGCAGGGGTACGTGCCGGGGGCGGCCGGCCCCGCGGTCCTGGTGACGTCCGCGCTGCCCGAGGGCCGCTCCCCCGCGGGCCGTCCGGGCCGGATCCGCCCGCTGTTCCGGCGTCCCGGCGGGGTGGAGCCCAATCTCGCCCCGGGCCTCCTGGCCTTTCTCGGCGAGCGGTACGGGCGCCGGGTCGACGCCCTGGAGTGGCTCGCGTGGACGGTGGCGGCGGCCCGGCCCTCGCCGGCCGGCTGTCGGGTGCCGCTCCCCGCGGACCCCGAGGTCTGGACGGCGGGCGTGGCCCTGGGCCGGGAACTCGTCGACGTCCAGGCGCGGGGCGCGCTCAGCGGGACGAAGCCGCGACTGCCGGGCGGGCGCCGCCCGTACGTGCGGGCGGCCGTGCCGCCCCGCCCGCGGACGCTGACCTACGAGGCGGGCGACGAGGCCCTGTGCCTCGACGCGGGCCGCGTCTCCCCCGTGCCCGTGGAGGCCTGGGAGTACAGCGTCGGCGGGACGCGGGTCCTGGAGCAGTGGTTCGCGCACCGGACCGCACCGGTGGAGCCCGGGACGCTCGACGCGATCGGTCCGGCGGCCTGGCCGCAGGAGTGGACCTCTGAGCTGCTCGACCTGGTCACGGTGCTGGCGCTGCTCGGCGCGCGGGAGGCGGAGCGGGCCGCTCTCGCCCCGGAGGCGGCGGCCTCCGCGGACCGCGAGGAGCTGCGGGGCGCGGGTGTGCTGCCGCCGCCGGCCGGGTCCCGGCGGCCCGCCTCCGTGCTCGACCACCAGGAGGAGGGCCCGGAGGGCCAGTTCATGCTGCTCTGACGGCCCCTCCGGCGGTGCCGGCAGCCCGGGCCGGGGTCCGCGGGTGACATGTCCCCTGGTGACAGGGACCGGCCCCGCGGGGTAGGCAGGGTTCTCATGAGCACTCAGCCACTCCCCCTCGACGGCATCACGGTCGTCGCCGTCGAGCAGGCCGTCGCCGCTCCCTTCGCCACGCGGCAGCTCGCCGACCTCGGCGCGCGCGTCATCAAGGTCGAGCGCCCCGACGGCGGGGACTTCGCCCGGGGGTACGACACGGCGGCGCGCGGACTCGCCTCCCACTTCGTGTGGTGCAACCGGGGCAAGGAGTCCGTGGCGGTCGACCTCAAGGACCCGCGCGGTCTGGCCCTCGTCCGCCGGCTGGTGGCGGGCGCGGACGTCTTCGTGCAGAACCTCGCCCAGGGCGCGGCCGCCCGGCTCGGCCTGGACGCCGCCGCCCTGTGCGCGGCCCACCCGCGGCTGATCGCGGTGGACGTCTCCGGGTACGGGGCGACGGGACCGTACGCGCACCGGCGGGCGTACGACATGCTCGTCCAGTGCGAGGCGGGTCTGGTCTCGGTGACGGGCACGCCGGAGCAGCCGGTCAAGTCGGGGATCCCCGCGGCCGACATCGCCGCCGGGATGTACGCCTTCTCCGGTGTCCTCGCCGCGCTCGTGCGGCGCGGCACCACCGGCCGGGGCGGTCCGGTGGAGGTGTCCCTGCTGGACTCGCTCGCGGAGTGGATGGGGCACCCGTTGCATCACGGCATGCACGGGGGCACGCCCCCGGCGCGAACGGGGCTCGCGCACGCGGTGATCGCGCCGTACGACGCCTACCCGACCGCGGACGGGGGCCTGGTGCTGCTCTCCGTGCAGAACGACCGGGAGTGGCGGCGGCTCGCGGAACAGGTGATCGGCCGGCCCGAGCTGGCGGAGGACCCGGACTTCGCGACGAACACGGCCCGGGTGGCCGGGCGGGCGGCCACGGACGCGGTCGTCGCCGCGGCGCTGGCCCCGCTGACGGCGCCCGAGGCGCTGGCCCGGCTCGACGCGGCGGGGATCGCCTGCGCCCGGCTCAACTCGGTCGCGGAGCTCGCCGACCACCCCCAGCTGACCGGCCGGGACCGCTGGCGGGAGGTGGAGTCGCAGGTGGGGCCGCTGCGTTCGCTGCTGCCGCCCCTCGTGTTCCCGGACGCCCCCGAGCCGCGCATGGGCCGGATCCCGGCCCTCGGGCAGGACACGGACGGGATCCTCGGGGAACTCGGGGTGCCGGAGGCCGAGGTGAGGGAGCTGAGGGGGGCGGGGGTGGTCGCCTGAGGACCGCGGACCGCCCGGCCCCGTACGGGGAGGGGTCGGGCCCGTGGCCGGACACGACGGAACGCCGGACGGGCGGGGACACGTCCGGCGATCTCGTGGTCGTTCGGTCGGAGTCGTACGGGCGACCGGGCGGGAGCGGGCGGGAACCTCGGGGTCGCTCGACCCGGCGCACCCGGCGGCTAGCGGCGCGTTCCGAAGAGGGAGCGGCGCAGGCGGCGGAGCGGGGCGAAGAGCGAGACCCGCGCGCTGCGGCTGCGGTGACCGTGCACCGGGACCTCGGGCGCACGCGAGGTGAGCTCGCGCATCAGCAGGGTCGCCTCGGCCACCTCCCGCTGCGGTATGGCGGGACCGCCGAGCACCGCGAGGTGGCGGTCGAGGCGCGAACTCGTCGCGCTGCTCCCGCAGGTGATGGCAGGCACTCGCGGCCTGCTGCGCATTGCTATCTGTTCCATGTCACTCCCCACCCGTACAAGGGCACCCGACCCAGGGCAGGTTAACCCTATCGCCCCGCGGTGACACCCGTGCATCCCGGCGACGGGATTCACGGCACTCGTACGGGGGTTGACGGTCACCGTCCGAATCCGTCTGATTCCAGGGCGAGTTGGACAGGGCTCGAACACCTGCCGAACCGTCACGAACCATCCTGCCCTCCTGACCCTCCCCACCGCCTACCCGGATCCGTGTGATCTCCACCACCAAGATCGCCACCGCGGCGCCGCGCGCGGCCGGCCAGGACACCGGCGCAGGACCGGGGACGGGAGGACCCCCCTCGGCTACCGTGGATCCATGACGGTGATCGCGGGTCGTTACCGGCTGCTGGACGTCCTCGCCGAGGGGGCGACGGGCACCGTCTGGCGCGCCCTGGACGAGACGGACCGCCGCGAGGTGGCCCTCAAGGAACTCCGGGCCCCGGAAGACCTCCCGGCGGACGAGGCGCTCCTCCTCTACGCGCGGCGCGAGCGCGAGGCCCGGGCCGCCGCCCGGATCTCCCACCCCGCCGTCGTGCGGGTCCTCGGCGTCGCCACGGAGGACGGCCGGCCCTGGGTCGCCATGGAACTGGTACGGGGCCTCACCCTCGCCGAGACGCTGGAGGCCGACGGGCCGCTGCCGGCACGGGAGGCCGCGCGGGTGGGGGCCGAGGTGCTGGCCGGGCTGCGGGCGGAGCGGGAGGCGGGCGTCCCGCACCGGGAGGTGGATCCCGAGCACGTCCTCCTCGCCAACGACGGACGGATCGTCGTCACCGGCTTCGGCACCGCCCCGGGGGACGATCCGGGGCCGGCGGCCGAGCGGCGCGCCCTCGGACGGCTCCTCGCGGCGGCGCTGCCGCCGCCGTCGGCCGCGGAGGACGAGGGGGTCCGGGAGCTGCGCGCCCTCGCCGAGGAGTCGGCGGGCGAGGACCGGGACCACCCCGCGGACCCGGATCGGGTCGAGCGGGAGCTGCGGCGGCTGGCGGCGGGCGGGACGCGGCCCGCGCCGACCGGCTCGGCCGGAACCGCCGGACCCTCCGTAGCCCCGTCCGGCGCGTCCGCCGGTCGCGCCGGAGCGGGGCGGGGCCGGCGGGACGAGGGCGACGGCGAGGGCCGCGGGGGGAGCGTCTCCGCGGCGGGCGTCGGTGCGGCGCCGGACCCGGCCGGTCCGCCCGTCCGGGCGCGATCGCCCCGGCGGTCCCATGTCGTGCTCGCGGGAGTGGTCGGCGCGCTGCTCATCGCGGGGGCGCTGGCGTACCACCTGGTCCGCGACGACGAGAGCGGCACCGGGCCCGGGCCGGGCGGTGTCACGAGCACCGCTCCGGCCGACCCCGGCGCCTCGGACGGCGGTTCCGCCACACCGCGCCCCTGAGGGTTCGCGCTACACCGCGTTCCTGAAGGTGGGCAGGTAGCCGCCGGACTGGCCCGAGGCCGTCGGGTGGTAGGACTCCCCGATGTTCAGCCAGTTGACGCTGTGCAGCCAGGCGGAGCCGGAGCAGATCTCATGTCCGGTGAACGCCGGGACGACACTGGCGAAGCTGTAGCCGTGGTCGGCCGCGCGCTTGGCGACGGCCGCGTTGAGGTAGTCGGAGGCTCCGTTGATGGCGCGGCGCTCGTTCTCGCTCAGCCCCGCGATGCAGCTGCCGCTCAGCTGGTAGAAGCGCGGGTAGCCGAGGACGACGACGTGGGCGGCGGGGGCCTTGTTCCTGATCGCCGTGTAGACGGAGTCGAGCTTGCCGGGGAGCGTCGTGTCGACATAGCTCTTGGCCTGATTCACACGGCTGATGCAGGTGGCTTCGGACTGCAGCACACAGGTGGTCATGACGTCGGCGAAACCGGCGTCATTTCCCCCGATCGTGACGGAGACCAGGTCGGTGGCGGCGGAGAGAGGGCCGAGCTGATTGGCGGTCACATCACCCGTTCGGGCGCCGGAGCAGGCGGTGAACGCGAACGAGGAGGGGGCGTTCGCGTTCTTCCACAGCACCGGGTACGCCTTCGTGGAGCGCTTGCAGTCGCCGCTGGCGCTGTCGTAGCTCCCGGCGCCCACGCCGGAGGAGTACGAGTCTCCGAGGGCCACGTAGTCGAGCGCGGCGGTCTCGGCGGCCTGGGCGGCGCCCGCCCCGGTGAGGGCGAGGACGGCACCGAGGAGGAGCGAGGACGAAACGGCGGCAAAACGGGACAGTCTCATGGAACCTCCCTTTAGCAGGATCTCTGCGCTACCAGGTAGTAGCATCGGATCCGCCGCGCCGGAAGTGTTCATGTCAAAAGTGAGGGTGAACATCATCCGACCCTCCGTCATGGACCGTCGGGTTTCGGCCAGGAGCGGGCGGCGTCACCGATCGACAGGGAGTGGTCGGATCAAGACAGGAAGCGGAAGCTCCGGTCCCGCGTAACGATCACATGTGAACGCGACACATTCGCACAACAAAGCACAGAAGACTGACTTCACCTCAGTGTTCTCTGCACGCAAACGGATTGACCGAATCCGATCGGGATGGTTGCACATCTGACCGTCGAAGCTTCGCCAAACTACGGAAAAGCGGGCCACAGATCAGGGACTTGCCATACAGTCCCATTCATCAATACCGTCGTACATCTCACCCGCACCGATCCATCACGCAAGCGGCTCAGGGGAGGGCTCTCGCGTCGCCGATGGCCTCGGTGCGGGGCGCGGTAGGGGGGTGCCGTGCTCGGTGTTCGAATGTGCGCCGGGTCGCGGGTACCGCGCGGCCAGACATGCCAACTCGCCGATTCCGCAAGGAGATCGTGCATCCGCGCGGGCGTGGCGAGAACCCCCCTTTCGAACCGGACACACCATCGGACCGCCCAAGGGGTGGGCGGTCCCACCGGACGAGAGGGAAGACCAGACCTATGAGCTCGTTCCTGCGCCCATCCGTCTCGGGCGAAGAAATAACCGAGCCGAGTCGAATAGCCGCCCAGTACCGGGCCATCACCTCTCATCTGGCGATCACTCCGCCGGTGAGTGTCGTCATTCCCGCGATGAACGAAGCCGAAAATCTTCCGTACGTCTTCAAGACGCTGCCGGAATGGATTCACGAAGTCGTCCTCGTCGACGGAAATTCCACGGACAACACGGTGGACGTCGCCCGTGAGCTCTGGCCCGACGTCAAGGTGGTCAAGCAGGTCGGCAAGGGCAAGGGCGACGCGCTGATCAGCGGCTTCGCGGCCTGCACCGGCGACATCATCGTGATGGTCGACGCGGACGGTTCGGCGGACGGCCAGGAGATCGTCTCGTACGTCTCCGCACTCGTCGGCGGCGCCGATTTCGCCAAGGGCTCCCGCTTCGCCAACGGCGGCGGCACCGACGACATGACGACGATCCGCAGACTGGGCAACTGGGCCCTCTGCACCCTCGTCAACCGCAAGTTCGGCGCCCGGTACACCGATCTCTGCTACGGCTACAACGCCTTCTGGCGGCACTGCCTCGACAAGATCACCCTCGACTGCACCGGATTCGAGATCGAGACCCTCATCAACATCCGCGTCGTCACGGCCGGCCTCAAGGTGCAGGAGGTGCCGAGCCACGAATACAACCGCATCCACGGCGTCAGCAACCTCAACGCCGTACGCGACGGAATCCGGGTCCTGAAGGTCATCCTCAAGGAGAAGGCGGTCAGCAGGGCCGCCCGCCGCAGGCCCGCCCCGTTCTCGGTCAGCGTCCCCCGGGGAGAGGCGTCTTGAACGACCGCACGTCCCCGCACGGCTTCTCGGTGGTGATCTGCGTCTACACGGAGGACCGGTGGGAGGACATCCTCACCGCCGTCGACTCCGTCCAGAACCAGTCCCTGCCCGCCCTGGAGACCCTGCTCGTGGTCGACCACAACGAGCGGCTCCTGTCCCGGCTGACCGAGGAGTACGCGGAACCGCGGCCCACCGAGGAGGTCCGGGTGCTCGCCAACGCGGGCCCCCGCGGCCTCTCCGCCGGCCGCAACACCGGAATCGCCGCCGCCCGCGGCGAGTTCGTGGCCTTCCTCGACGACGACGCCGTCGCCGAACGGGACTGGCTCCACCACTTCTCCGCGGCCTACGACGACCCGCGCGTCATGGCCGTCGGCGGCCGGACCCTGCCCTCCTGGGCCTCCGGCCGCAGACCGGCCTGGTTCCCCGAGGAGTTCGACTGGGTCGTCGGCTGCACGTACCTGGGCCTGCCCGGCGGCCGCGTCCCGGTGCGCAACGTACTCGGCGGCAACGCCTCCTTCCGCCGCACCGCCTTCGACGCGGCCGGCGGGTTCGCCACCGGCATCGGACGCGACGGCGACCGGCGGCCGCTGGGCGGCGAGGAGACCGAGCTGTGCATCCGGCTCGCCAAGGCCGTGCCCGAGGCGGTGCTCCTCATCGACGACCGGGCGGTCATCCACCACAAGGTGCCCGCCGTCCGGGAACGCTTCGCCTACTTCCGCACCCGGGTCTACGCCGAGGGTCTCTCGAAGGCGCTCGTCGCCCGCAGCGTCGGCGCACAGAAGGGCCTGGAGTCCGAACGGCGCTACACGACACGGGTGTTGCCCGCCGGTGTCCTGCGCGGGATGCGCGACGCGCTGCGCGGCCGCTCCGGCGGCGCGGGCCGGGCCGGGGCGATCGTCACCGGCGTGACGGTCGCCGCCGGCGGCTACGCCCTGGGCACCCTGCGGGCCCGGCGGCACGGCACGACCTTCTCCTGGGGGCCGATCGAACGGGCCGGGACCGCGGCGGAGGGGACCGCGCTGACCAGGGCGCTGACCGGCTCCGCGGGCACGGAGGCCGCCACCAGCGCGCCCGCGCCGGGCGACGAACCCGCCACCGCGGGCACGCAGGCGCGGCCGGCGGAGGCCGTGGGCTCCGAAGGAGGGGCCCGGTGACCGGCACCGGCCCGGCCGAGGGCTCCACCGCCCCCGTCCCCATCCTCATGTACCACGCGGTCGACCCCGACCCCGCGCCCGCGACCCTGGGACTCTCCGTGACCCCCGAGGCCTTCGCGGCACAGATGGGCGTGGTCGCCGAGCGGGGGTTCACCCCGCTGACCACCGCCGCGCTCGCCGCGGCCTGGCGCACCGGCGGCGAGCTGCCGGCGCGACCGCTGCTCGTCACCTTCGACGACGGCTACGAGGGCGTCCACCGGTACGCCCTGCCGGTGCTCGGCAAGCACTCCTTCGCCAGCACCGTCTTCGTCTCGACCGGCTGGCTGCGCGGCCGGCACGAGACGGGCGGCGCCCTCGACACCATGCTCGACTGGGCTCAGGTGCGCGAACTCGCCGACGCGGGAACGGAGATCGGCGGCCACAGCCACACCCACCCCCAGCTGGACCAGCTGGACGCACGCACGCTCCGCTTCGAGACGCTGCGCTGCCGGGAGATCGTCGGCGAGGAACTCGGAACGGCGCCGGTCTCCTTCGCGTACCCGTACGGCTACTCCAGCCGCCGGGTCCGCCGGACGGTCCGGGAGGCCGGCTTCACACAGGCCCTCGCCGTCGGCAACGCGCTGGCCAGGCGGCGCCAGGGACCGTACGCCCTGGAGCGGGTCACGGTGCGCCGGTCCACCGGCGTCGAGGAGTTCACCCGGCTCGTGGAGGGGCGGGCGATCGCCCGGACGTTCGCCGCGGACCGGGCCCTGACGAAGGGGTACGCGCTCGCGCGGCGCGCCCGGGGCGCGGCGCGGGGTCACTGGATCTGAGCCCCAGGTCCGGCTCGGGGAGGCGGACCCTCGGGGAATCGCCCCGTTCAAAACCCGGTGCACGGAATGCCCGGTTGCCCGATCATGGGGCCCATGGCTGACACCCCACCGGTACCGTCCGAGCCGCAGCGGTCGCTGCCGATCCGGCTCACCCTCGACGACAGCGACTCGCCCGCGGACGTCGTGGACGCGCTGTTCCTCGGCCGCTTCGCGACCGGGGAGCAGCCCCACTCGCACAGCACCACCGTGGACCGGGTCCGGCCCGAGGCGACCCTGCTGCCCGCCGGCGCCACCGTGCTGCGCGCCGCGAAGGACGACGACCGGAGTGCCCTGCTCGCCGAGGGCGAGGGGTGGACGCTGCTGGTCTCCCGCTGGAACCGGGGCGCCGACGTCACCGTGACCGCCTCCGACCCCGAGCTCGCCGACCGGATCCTGAAGGAGGCCACCGACGGGGCCAAGGACGAGCCGGAGCCCCAGCCGGAGAACGTGACGATGGGGTTCTGGTACGTCTCCCCGCGGCGCGGCCCGCACCGGACGACCCGGCAGATCAGCGCCGGGACCTGGGAGGAGGTCCGGCCCAACTACTCGGCGCCGGTCGCGGAGTCGATGGACCGGCTGATGCGGGTGACGCCCGACTCGATCTCCGGTCGTCTCCTGCTGCTGCACGGACCGCCCGGCACGGGCAAGACGTCCGCGCTGCGCACCCTGGCGCGGTCCTGGCGTGACTGGTGCCAGGTGGACTGCGTCCTCGACCCGGAGCGGCTGTTCAACGACGTCGGCTATCTGATGGACATCGCCATCGGGGAGGACGAGGGCACGGCGAAGGGGCGCTGGCGGCTGCTGCTCCTGGAGGACTGCGACGAGCTGATCCGGGGCGAGGCCAAGCACACGGCGGGGCAGGCCCTCTCCCGGCTGCTGAACCTGACGGACGGTCTGCTCGGGCAGGGACGCAACGTCCTCGTCGGGGTCACCACCAACGAGGACCTGGAGCGGCTCCATCCCGCGGTGGTCCGGCCGGGCCGCTGCCTGGCCCGGATCG
The DNA here is from genome assembly GCF_043081085.1 of Streptomyces sp. NPDC014891. Classification (NCBI taxonomy): domain Bacteria; kingdom Bacillati; phylum Actinomycetota; class Actinomycetes; order Kitasatosporales; family Streptomycetaceae; genus Streptomyces; species Streptomyces sp. NPDC014891. Next base: position 385,610 of record NZ_JBIBWF010000006.1, read on the forward strand.
AGGTGGGCCCGCTGACCCGGGCCGAGTCCGTGGAGTGGCTCGGGCGCGCGGACGACGTGCCGCGCGAGGGCGCGACGCTGGCCGAGCTGTTCGCCCTGCGCCGCGGCACGCCCCCGGCGGACCTCCCGGAACCCCGCACGGCGGGGGCGGGCCTGTATCTGTAGGACGGCCGGGGCCCCGCCGGGTCCCCGGCCCGGTGGATCAGCTGTCGTAGGCCGCGCGCAGGGCCTCGTTCATCGCCGCCTCCGCCGCCTCGCGGCTGAGTCCGAGGCGGCGGGCCTCCTCGGCGTACTGGGCGGCGGCGGTGGCGGCCCGGCGGGTGGCCGCGTCCCCGGCGGCGGCGACGAACGTGCCGTGCCTCCCGCGCGTCTCGATCACCCCGTCCGCCTCCAGCGCCTTGTACGCCTTGGCGACCGTGTTCGCGGCGAGGCCCAGCTGCTCCGCGAGTCCTCGTACCGTCGGCAGCTTGTATCCGACCGGCAGCCTGCCCGACCGGGCCCGCTCCGAGATCTGGGCCCTCAGTTGTTCGTACGGAGCGGTGGTGGATTCGTGGTCCACGGCGATGGTGAGTGTCACCCCGCCGATTCTGCCCCCACCCCACCGGAAAATGGGAGGCGGCGGCACGCCCCCGGCCCGTAGCGTGCGACCACATGACTGTGATCGTCCGTGATGTACGGGCCGAGGACGCCGAGGGCTTCGCCCGCGTCCGGCGGGCCGCGCTCCCCTTCATGCTCGCGACCGCCGAGCAGCTCCGCTTCGACTGGACGCACGCCCACCCCGACGGCCACGAGCGTCCCCTGGTCGCGGTGGCCGAGGACGGCGGGATCATCGGGACCGCGCAGGTGCGGATCGCCCATGACGCCCCCGAGCCCGGCATCGGCTCCGTCAACGTGTACATGGACCCCGCGCACGCCGGGCGGGGCGGCGGATCGCTCCTGCTGCGCGCCGCCGAGGAGCATCTCGCCGAGCACGGCGCGCGGACCCTGTACAGCTGGGTCGTGGACGCGCCGGAGAACCTGGCCTGGGCCGAGCGGCGCGGATACGCCCCCAGCCGGTCCGCCTACTTCCTGCGGCTCGACCTCACCGCCGCCGAACTGCCGCCGCTCCAGGCTCCCCCGGCCGGCGTCGAGTTGCTGACCGCGGAGGACTTCTCGGCGGACCCGCGGCCGCTCTTCGAGCTGGACGCGCTGACGACGGCCGACGAGCCGGGCGACGTGGGCGCGGAGCTCGACGACTACGCGCACTGGCTGGCGACCACCTGGGAGCACCCGCTGTTCGACCGGGCCCTGACGACGGTCGCGGTGGTGGACGACGTGCCGGCGGCGTTCACCGCGGCGCAGACCGACGGCCTGGGCCGCTACAACACCGGGATGACGGGCACCGCGCCGGCGTACCGGGGGCGCGGGCTCGCGAAGCTGGTCAAGAACACCTCGCTGCACCGGGCCCGCGCGGCGGGCCGCACGGAGGCCCTGACCGGGAACGACACCGGGAACGCGCCGATGCTGGCGATCAACGAGTGGTTCGGCTACCAGGTCGCCGCACGGGAGGTACGGCATGTCCGGAAGATCGGTTGAGGTCACCCTGACGAAGGCGGGCCGGACGAAGATCCGCTACCCGGCGGAGGTGCTCGCGGAGGACGCGGCCCGGCTCTCGGTGCGCGCGCCGTGGGCGGCGGAGGGCGTGCGGGACTTCGGCTTCGTGCGGTTCGAGCCGGGCGACGTGTTCGTGGAGCACTTCTGGCGCGACCGCTGGTTCACGGTCAAGGAGGTGTGGTCCGCCGACGGCTCCCTGAAGGGCTGGTACTGCGACATCACCCGGCCGGCGGTGATCGACGGCTCCGGGGTGGTCGTCGAGGACCTGGACCTGGACCTGTGGGTGTCGGCGGACGGCAGCGAGGTGCTGCGGCTCGACGAGGACGAGTTCGCGGCGAGCGGCCTCGCCGCCTCCGACCCGGAGGCGGCGGCGTGTGCCGTGGTGGCCCTGGACGAGCTGGAGGTGCTGGGCCGCGAGGGGCTGATCGCCCTGCTGCGGTAGGCGCCGTGAGCCCGGTCGGGCCGGTTCCGCGGCACCGGACCGGCCCCGCGCGCCCCGGTCTCGGACCGTGCTGCCGGGCCGGTCCCCGCGCCGCCCCGCCGCGGACGGCGTCAGCGGAGTTCGACGGACGCGTCCTCCGTGGCGAGGTAGCCGGGCTCCGGGAGGCCCGCCTCGCCGGTCGTCAGCTGCATTAGGGCGGCGCGGACCGTGGCCGCGCCCGGCCGGTACGCGGGGTCCTTCACGACGGCGGTGTTGACCCACTCGTGGAGGTGTCCGTCGCAGACGGCGCGGGTGCCGCCGATTCCGGCGGAACGGACCCCCTGGACGAGGGTGGAACCCACGAAGACGGGGCCGGCGCTGTCGTCGAGGCAGCGGTACATGCCGGAGAGCGTCACCGTGCTGTCCTCGCCGACGGTCCCGTAGCCGTAGACGGAGAGGTCGTCGAGGGCACGGCTGTCGCCGGTCGCGGCGGGGCCGTCCGGGACGGGTCCTCCGGTGCGGCCTCCGGCACCCTCCGCGTGGGCGAGAGGGGCGACGGCGGCGGAGGCGAGCAGAACGCCTGCGGCGAGGACGAGTCGGACGCGCATGAGCGGGATCCCTTCGGGGTGGGGGGATGGTACTGCCCGCCAGGGATACCGGATCCGGTCGCCGACTGTCCGAACTCACCCGATCGGGGGCGAGTTGAGAACCTTTCGGTAGTGAATACGGTCGTACCGTCCGTCCGTACGCCGCTCGACGGCCTCGTACCCGTACCGCTCGTAGAGCTTCTGGTTCTCCCACATCATCGCGTTGGTCAGCAGCCGGACCTCGGGGCGTCCCAGCTCGCGCGCCCGGGACTCGACGAATCCGAGGAGCCGGCGGCCCAGGCCGGTGCCCTGGGCGTCGGGGTGGACGGCGATGTTGTCGAGGTAGAGGTGGTCGGCCTCGGTCCGGAGGACCACCAGGCCGACCACCGGGTCCCCCGCGACGAACACCCGCCCGGCGGCCACGTCCGCCGCGTGGTCCGCCTCCATCGGGGCCGGCACGACCCCGATCCGTTCGATGTAGTGGTGGTAGGCCGCGTCGGTCACGGCCTTCACCCCCGGTACGTCGGTGCTCGTGGCGCGGCGGATGTCGTGTGTCATGCCGACACGTTACGGCGCCGGACGATCACCCTCCTCAGCAGCGGCCGGCCGAGCAGCAGGACGACGGCCGTGTACACGGCGATCGAGAACGGGGTGTTCACCAGACCGGACACCGAGCCGTCGCTGATCTGCAGGGCGCGGCGGAGCTGTTGCTCGGCGGCCGGGCCGAGGATGACCCCGGCCCTGCGGGCGGGGGCGCTGCACTATCTGATCAAGCCGTTCAGCCAGGCGGCGCTGCACGAGCAGCTGCGTCACGTGGCGTCGCTGCGCAGCCGCCTCGACGACCTCGACGAGGCCCGCCAGGAGGACGTCGACCAGATCTTCGGCACCCGCCCGCGCGGCTCCCGCGAACTCCCCGAGGGCCTGGCCGCCCACACGGCCGACCTGGTGGACTCCGTCCTCCGCGCCCACCCGGAGGGTCTCTCGGCCACGGAATGCGCGGAAGCCGGCTCCCTGTCCCGGGTGAGCGCCCGCCGCTACCTGGAGTACTTCACGGAGACGGGCCGCGCGGAGGTCACCCTCCGCTACGGGGGCACGGGCCGGCCGGAACGGCGGTACCGGCGGTTGGGGTGAGGCGGTCGACGGGTGGAAGGGGCTTCCTCAGCCGCTGCTTAGTGGTTCCTTAAAGCGGTCCTAAGGATCGGCCTCCGTGGCTTTCCAGCAGGGATTTCGTGGATTCGGGCGGCTAGCTTTCTCGGCGTCCCCCCACCTCACCCTCGTGAAGGAGCTGTCCCCCCATGACCTCTCGTCGCACTGCATCCGCCGTCGCCGCCACCACGGTGCTGGCCCTGTCCGGGGTCGGGATCGGGTCCGGGGTCGCTGTCGCGCACGGGTCGATGACCGATCCGGTGAGCCGGGTGTCGGCCTGTTACGCGGAGGGGCCCGAGTCGCCCAAGTCGGCGGCCTGCAAGGCGGCCGTGGCGGCGAGTGGGGCGCAGGCGTTCTACGACTGGAACGCGGTGAACATCGCCAACGCCGCCGGGAAGCACCGTGACCTGATCCCGGACGGCAAGCTGTGCAGCGCCGGGAACGACAAGTACCGGGGGCTCGACCTCGCGCGGGCCGACTGGCCGGCCAGCACGCTGGCCTCGGGGGCGCACACCTTCCGTTACAAGGGGACCGCGCCGCACCGGGGTTCCTTCGAGCTGTACGTGACGAAGGACGGGTACGACCCGTCGAAGCCGCTGAAGTGGTCGGACCTGGAGGACAAGCCGTTCGCCACGGTGACCGACCCGCGGATGGAGAGCGGCGACTACGTCTTCCAGGGCACCGTGCCGAAGAAGTCGGGCCGTCACCTGATCTACTCGATCTGGCAGCGCTCCGACTCCCCCGAGGCCTTCTACACCTGCTCGGACGTGGTGTTCGGGAAGGACAGCGGCGGCGGTACGGCCCCGGCTCCGACCGCCTCCGCGCCGAGCGACGAGCAGATCGAGGACGGTCAGGACGAGTCCTCGGTGGAGCACGGCGGGCACGGGGACGGTGACGCCTCCACGGGCGCGGAGGCGACCGCGCCCGCCCCGGGCCACGAGACGGGTCACGAGACGGGCCAGGGGGCGGGCCACGAGACGCAGCCCGCCCCGTCCGCCGAGGCCTCCTCCGCCGCGCCCAACGCGCCCGCTCCCGCCGGTGCTTCGGACGCCGGCTCCGGTGAGGTGCTCGCCGAGACCGGTGGCGACTCCACCACCCCGTACCTCGCGGTCGGTGGCGCCGCCGTGCTCGCGATCGGCGCGGCCGTGCTCTTCGGGTCGACGCGCCGGCGCCGTACCCAGGGCTAGGCCGTCTAGCCGACGACCGAGAGGCAGGTGGTCGGGGTCGCGCGGGCCGGGTCGAGGGCGTTCGCGACCTCGTGGAACGCGACCCGGTCCACCGTGCCGATCGCCACGTGCTCGGACAGGTCGAGCGCGCACTTGTCCTGGATGAGGACGTTGGTGACGTTCGGGCCGCTCAGGAACTGCGAGCGGTACGGGGTGACCACCTCGTCGTACTGGGTCGCGATGACGTGGTAGCGGACCCCCGGCACGGTGTCGCCGCCCGCGTTGAGCTTGGTGATGAAGGGCGAGCCGGCGATCTGGTCGGCGAGCCCGGGGGTGTTGGCCTTGATCAGGCCCTCGGCTCCGGGGAAGTACGGCAGGAGCCTGGTGAGGCCGAGCAGGGTGGTGCCGTGGTTGTCGGGGGCGATCCCGACCAGGGCGTTCACCTTCTCGGCCCCGCCGAGGAACTTGAGGTACCAGCGCGGCATCATGCCGCCCTGGGAGTGCCCGACGATGTCGACCTCGGGGGCGCCGGTGGCGGCGAGGACCCGGTCCACGTAGGCGTCGAGCTGTCCGGCGGAGGCCTCGATGGGGCCGAGGCCGTGGAAGAACGGGACGTTCGGCAGTTGGCCGTAGTCGAGCGAGAAGACGCAGTATCCGCGGTTGACCAGGTACGGCGCGAGGACGAGCCAGTTGTCGATGGAGTTGCCGAGGGTTCCGTGGACCAGGACGACGGGCCGCGGGTGGGCGGCGGAGGGCTTGCATGAGTAGTCGTTCCAGCCACGGCTGGTGGTGGCGGTCTCGGCCCGGGCCGAGGCGGCGGTGGTCGGGGCGAGGACGGCGGCGACGGCCAGCAGCAGGACGGACAGCGCTCTGACGGCGTGTTTCCAGGGCAGCATCGGGCGATCTCCTTGCGGCTCAAGGGGATGGTGGGGGTGCTACGCCCTGCGGTCCGGACCACAAGTGGGGATGCGCGGTGGGGATGCGCTTCAGCCAAGCTACGCACGGGTAGCCTTGGCTGGGAAGTTACGCGTCGGTAAAAACTGATGTGTCGTCACCGAGGCCCGGCGGAAGGGCCCTCAGGCCGCCAGCGATCCCGGCAGGACCGCCCGCGGGCCGAACTTCGCCCGCGCCCTGTCCGCCACCGCCTCGATCCGCCGGGCCTTCTCGTCCGACGGGTCGAGGGACAGCTGGTGCGCCGCCCCCTCCGCACCCGCGAGGCCCTCGGCGCGCAGGGCAACGCCCCGCACCCGGGCCCGCTGGAGGCCGAAGGAGTCGTGGACCGCGTACGCGAGGGCGGTGAGCGCGGCCGAGTGGGCGGTGGGTTCGGGCAGGGCGCGGCTCCGGGTGGTCGTGGTCCGGTCCGCGTACCGCACGGTGACGGCGAGGGAGCGGCACACCTGCCCCTCCGTGCGCAGCCGGGTGCCCAGTTCCTCGGCGAGCGAGAGCAGGGCCCGGCGCTGGCGCGTCCGGTCGGTCTCGTCGTGCGGGAAGGAGCGCTCGGCCGCGACCGAGCGGGAGACCGCGTGCGGGACGACGGGAGTGCGGTCGATGCCCCGGGCCCGCTCCCACAGGTCGCGGCCGGTCTTCGCTCCGACGAGCCGCTGGAGCACGGCGAGGGGGGCGTCCGCGACGCGGCCGACGGAGTCGAGTCCGTAGCCGCAGAGGGTGCGGGCGGTGGCACGGCCGACGCCGTCGAGTGCGACGACCGGCCGGTCGCGCAGGAAAGCCGCGGGGTCGTCGACGACCAGGGTGGCGCCGGGCCGGGCCTCGCTCGCGGCCATCCGGGCCAGCATCGGGTTGGGCCCGGCGCCGATCACGCAGTCGACGCCGTACAGGGCGAGCGCCCTGACCCGGATCACCGAGGCGAGCTCGGCGGGGCCGCGGTCGAAGTAGCGCAGGGCGCCCCGCACGTCGGCGAGCGCCTCGCGGGGCGGGGCCGCCTCGACGACGGGGGTGAACTCGGCGAGCAGGTCGATCAGCGGGGGGAGCAGGGCCTCGGCCCCACCGCTCGCGAAGGCGGGCCCGTCGAGGCGGAACCGTACGCAGAGGATCATGTCGCCGCCCTCCGCTCCTCGTCCCGCCGACTGTCCCTGTTTGCCCATGAACGCCCCTTCCCGTCCTTCCACACTAGAGCATGTTCGAATGTTTGTGCGAGTCCGAACAGCCGTCAACCTGGGTTGACGGCTGGCGGGCTGTCAACGTAAGTTGACGTCATGACCGATGCGACCGATCTCGCCGCACGGGCGGGCGACCGCGACCCACGGGTCGGGCTACGGGCCGTCTCCGCCCTCCGGCGACTCCTCGAACAGCTGGAAGCCGTCCAGGTGCGCGGTGCGCGCGACCAGGGCTGGTCGTGGCAGGAGATCGCCACCGAGCTGGGTGTCAGCCGGCAGGCCGTCCACAAGAAGTACGGGAGGCAGTGATGTTCGAACGGTTCACGAAGGCCGCGCGCACCGTGGTGAAGGGCGCGGTCGAGCACGCGGAGCGGGGCGGCGCGACGGCCGTCACCCCGGAGCACCTGCTCCTCGCCCTCCTCGACGGGGAGGGCACCCGCGCGGCGGACGCCCTGCGCACGCTGTGCCCGCCGGACCGCCGCCCCGCCCTGGCGGCCGCCCTGGCCGACGCGCGGCGCCGGGCGGGCCTCTCCCGCGCGGACCAGGAGGCCCTGGCGGAACTCGGTATCGACGTCGGCGCGATCGTGGCCCGGGTGGAGGAGACCCACGGTGCGGGCGCGCTGGCCGGCGACCGCGGGGACCCGGGGCGGCGGTCGGGCCGCCGGTCCTTCTCGCGGGAGGCCAAGACGGTTCTGGAGAAGTCCCTCCGGGTGGCGCTGGCCCGCAAGGACCGGGAGATCGGCGACGAGCACATCCTGCTCGCGCTCACCACGACCGGTGGGGTCGTCGCGGAGGTCCTCGCCGACCACGGGGTGACGTACGCCTCCGTCGACACGGCGGTCTCCGGGGCAGCGACCGCCTGAGCCGGGGCGGGCCCCCGCGCCGGGACAGGGCCGCGCGCCGAAGCAGGGCCGGACGCCGGGGCGGGACCCCACGCCGAAGCAGGGCCGCGCACCCGGGCAGGGCCGCCCACCCGCGCGGCCCGGGCCGGTCATCCCGCCGAGCCCGGGCTGCTGTGCCACAGCTTCCGTCCGCTCGGGGTCCCCTCGCCCGCCGGCTTGAGGTCGGCCCAGGGGTTCATCTCGTACCCCGTGGACATCGTGATGCGCCGCCCGGAGTCGCCGCGTCCGCCGGCGGCCGCGGTGTCGTCGGCCGGGTCCGCCGGGTCGGGCTCGGCGAGCCGTTCGCCCACCGCGTCCAGGCCCCCGGACGCGCGGAGTTCGACGAGTTCGGCGAGGTTCCAGGCCGCGGCGCCGACCACGCTGACGCTGCGCGGACCGCGCCGCTGCACCACGCCCCGGACCAGCAGCAGCCAGGAGTGGAAGACGGTGTGGGCGCAGCGCTCGTGGGCGTCGTCGAAGAAGGCGAGGTCGACCAGGCCGGTGCCGTCGTCGAGGGTGGTGAAGATGACCCGCTTGCCGGAGCGGATCGGCGGGGTCTGGGTGGCGGCCTTGGCGCCCGCGACGAGGACGGTCCTGCCGTGCGGGGTCTCGCGCAGGCGCTGGGCGGAGACGACGCCGAGCTCGCGGAGGAAGGCGTGGTGGTCGCCCATGAGGTGCCGGGAGGCGTCCATGCCGAGGATGCCGAGCTCGGCGCTGAGCCGTTCCGTCTCGTCCAGGTCGGGCAGGCCCACGGGGGCCGTCTTCCCGCCCTGGGCGAGCGGGAGTTGGCCGCCGTGCGAGGCCGCGCCCCGCTGGATGCGCCGGAGTTCGGTGAGGTGCAGGAGGAGGTCGCGGCGGTTGGCGCCGAAGGCGTCCAACGCGCCGACCTGGGCGAGGCGTTCGGCCACGGGGGTGCGGGGGCGGGCCCGTTCCCAGAAGTCGAGGAGGGAGGCGTACGGCTGCCCGGCCTCGATCCGCGCACCCTCGGCCTCGCTGATGCCGTGGACGTCGGTGAGGCCCAGCCGGAGCCCCCACCGCACCGTGGATTCAGACACCAGTTCGATACGGTGGGCGACCGCCGACCGGTTCACGTCCAGCGGCAGCACCGGCACGCCCCGCCGCCGCGCGTCCGCGAGCAGCAGCCGCTTGGGGTACATGCCGGGGTCGTGGGTGAGCAGTCCGGCGTAGAAGGCGGCCGGGTGGTGCGCCTTGAGCCAGGCGGACTGGTACGTCGGCACGGCGAAGGCCACCGCGTGCGCCTTGCAGAAGCCGTACGAGCCGAAGGCGGCCACGATCTCCCAGGTGCGGGCGACGACCTCGTCCGCGTATCCGCGCCCCGAGGCCTCCCGGGCGAACCAGAGTTTGATCCGGCCCTGCGACTCCGGGTCGGAGAGCCCGCGCCGCACCTGGTCGGCCTCGTCCCGGCCGCAGCCGGTCATGATCCGTACGATCTCGATGATCTGCTCGTGGAAGACGACCACGCCGTACGTCTCCCGGAGCGTCTCCTCCAGGTCGGGGTGCGGGTAGCGGACGGGCGCGCGGCCGTGCCGGGACTCGATGAAGGGGCGGACCATGTCGGCGGCGACCGGGCCCGGCCGGAAGAGCGAGATGTCGACGACGAGGTCGTGGAAGGAGGCGGGCTGGAGCCGGCCGACCAGGTCGCGCTGGCCCGGCGACTCGATCTGGAAGCAGCCGAGGGTCTCGGTGGAGCGGATGAGCCGGTACGTCTCGGGGTCCCCCTCCGGAATCGCGTCGATGTCCGGGCGGGTCCCGGTGGCCCGCTCGACCTCGGCGACGGCGTGGGCCATCGCGGACTGCATCCGCACCCCGAGGACGTCGAGTTTGAGCAGCCCGAGGTCCTCCACGTCCTCCTTGTCGAACTGGGACATGGGGAACCCCTCGCCGCTGGTGGGCACCACGGGGGTGCGGGCGAGCAGCGAGGCGTCGGAGAGCAGGACCCCGCAGGGGTGCATGGCGGTCCCGCGCGGCAGGGCGTCGAGGGCCTCGACGAGTTCCCAGAGCCTGCCGTACTTCTCCCGCTCCCCCGCGAGTTCCCTGAGTTCGGGCAGTTCGTCGAGGGCGGCGAGGGCGTCCCGGGCGCGGATGTGCGGGAAGGCCTTGGCGATCCGGTCGGTCTCGGCCGGGTCCAGGGAGAGGGCCGCGCCCACGTCCCGGACGGCGTGCCGGACCCGGTAGGTCTCGGGCATGGAGACGGTGGCGACGCGTGCGGTGCCGAAGCGGTCGATGATCGCCCGGTAGACCTCCAGTCGGCGGGCGGACTCCACGTCGACGTCGATGTCGGGCAGGACGGTACGGCGCTTGGAGAGGAAGCGCTCCATCAGGAGGCCGTGCTCGACCGGGTCGGCGTGGGCGATGCCGAGGAGGTGGTTGACGAGGGAGCCGGCGCCGGAGCCGCGGGCCGCGACCCGGATGCCCATGCCCCGTACGTCGTCGACGACCTGGGCGACCGTCAGGAAGTAGGGGGCGAAGCGGTGGTGGGCGATGACGTCCAGCTCGCGGTGCATCCGGTCCCAGTAGGCGCCCCGTCCCTCGTACCCCTTGAGGACCATGCCGGCGGCGGCGCGGGAGGCGAGGACGCGCTGCGCGGTGCGGTGCTCGGCGCCGACGAGGTGCGGTTCGGGGAAGTGGGCGGAGCCGATGCCGAGGTCGTCCTCGGGGTCGACCAGGCAGGCGGCGGCGACCGACGCGGTCCGGTCAAGGAGCCGGTGGGCGGTGTCCCGGCGGAATCCGGCGGCCTCGACGATCCGCTCGGCGGCGGGCAGCATGCCGTCGGCCCCCTTGAGCCAGGCGGCACCGCTGTCGAGCTCCTTGCGGGGGTCGACGGGGACGAGGCGGCGGGCCGAGTCGAGGACGTCGGCCACCGGGCCCTGGCCGGGGTCGGCGTACCGGACGGCGTTGCTGAGGACCGGCCGGACGCCCTGCTCGGCGGCGAAGCCGACGGTCCGGGCGGCGAGCCGCAGGGAGCCGTGTCCGGTGCCGGAGCGCCCGTGGTCGACGGCCGCGAGGCGGAGTGCGTCGCCGTACCGCTCACGCCAGGGCGCGAGCAGCCGGGCCGCCCGGTCGGGGCGTCCGGCGGCGAGGGCGCGTCCGACGTCGGAGTCGGGCCCGAGGAGGACGAAGACCCCGTCGTCGCACAGGGCGGACCAGGGCAGCAGGGGCCGCTCCCCTCCCCCGGCGTGGGCGGCGGTGATCATCGCGCAGAGCGAGGCCCAGCCGACGCGGGAACGGGCGAGGAAGACGGCGCGGGGCGCGGACTCGTCGACGAAGGCGCCGCCGCGGACGGGCACCCGCCGGATCTCCCGCGGGCCGCGGCCGGGCGTCCGCGCGGCGCCGAGCGGGCCGCCGCCGGACGCGGACGCACCCGGTCCGGAGGGTCCCGGCGCCGTCGCCTCGTACGCGAGGTCCACGCCGAACAGGGGGCGGACCCCCTCCTTCGCGCACGCCTTGGCGAAGCGGATCGTGCCCGCGAGGGTGTCGCGGTCGGTCAGGGCGAGCGCGTCCATGCCGCGCTCGGCGGCCCGCCCGGCGAGCCGCTCGGGATGGGAGGCCCCGTACCGGAGGGAGTAGCCCGAGGCGGTGTGCAGATGCGTGAACCCCGGCATGGCGCGCCTCCCGGCTCCCGCATCGAAATCGTACGTACGTTCCCACCCCCTCGTTCCTCACTCTAACCCATATCGAACGCACGTACGATAAGCACGCCGGGGCGTCCTCCACTCAGCCATTCAGGTGCGTCCCACCTGCGCGAACACACCCCGCCCCGGAGCGTGGGGGCATGAGCCTCGTCGACGAACTGAAAAGCGCCGTCACCCCCCGAGCCGCCCTCCTGGTCGTCGGCGTCTTCGCCCTCCAGCTGCTGTTCATCACCTCGTATGTCGGGGCCCTGCACCACCCCCAGCCGCGGGACGTCCCCTTCGGCGTCGTCGCGCCGCAGCGGGTCTCCGCGCAGCTCGTCGGAGAGCTGGACCGGCTCCCCGGCTCCCCGCTCGACGCCCGCGCGGTCGCCGACGCGGCCACGGCGCGGAACCAGATCCTGAACCGGGACATCGACGGCGCTCTGGTGGTCGACCCCGCCGGCCGCACCGACACCCTGCTCGTGGCCTCCGGCGGCGGCACCGTGCTCTCCTCGACGCTGCAGGCGATGCTCACCCGCGTGGAGGCGAGCCAGGACCGCGCCGTGCGGACCGTCGACGTGGCCCCCGCGTCCCCCGAGGACTTCGACGGCCTCTCGGCCTTCTACCTCGTCGTCGGCTGGTGCGTCGGCGGCTACATCTGCGCCGCGATCCTGGCGATCAGCGCCGGCTCCCGGCCCGCCAACCGGGAACGCGCGATCATCCGCCTCGGTGTGCTGGCCGTCTACTCGGTCCTCGGCGGGCTCGGCGGCGCGCTCATCGTCGGCCCGATCCTGGGCGCCCTGCCCGGCAGCGTCGCGGCCCTGTGGGGGCTCGGGACGCTGGTCGTCTTCGCCGTCGGAGCCGCCACCCTCGCCCTGCAGTCGGTCTTCGGGATCGTCGGCATCGGCCTGGCGATCCTGCTCATCGTGGTCGCGGGCAACCCGAGCGCGGGAGGCGCGTTCCCGCTGCCGATGCTGCCGCCGTTCTGGAACGCGATCGGCCCCGCCCTGCCGCCGGGCGCGGGCACCTGGGCCGCCCGCTCGATCGCCTACTTCAAGGGCAACGACATGACCGCCTCGATGCTGGTCCTCTCGGCCTGGGCGGTCGCCGGCGTGGTCGTCACCCTGGTGATGTCCTCCCTCAGGCGCAAGCCGGGATCGGAGCCGATCGCGGAGGAGGTCGGCGCCGCGGGCGGCGCGCCGACCCCCTGACCCCGCAAACCGCTGGCCCGTCCGGCCGACGGCCGCTACGTTCGCGGGGCAGACCGACCGCCCCCGAACGACAAGGCCCTCCGTGACAGTTGTGCGCCCCGCCCGTCCCGACGAACTCCCCGCCCTGGTCGAGCACCCCGACGACCCCGAGCGCAACGCCGCCACCCGCGCGTACCTCGCCCAGCTCCTCGACAGCGGGTGCACCCGGCCCGAGTGGTGCCTGGTCGCCGAGGACGGCGACGGCCGCCCCACCGGCAGCGTGGTGCTGTGGACCCTGCCGGGACAGGAGGTCCCGCTCGCCCTGGTGCTGTTCGAGGCGCCGCCGGACGCACCGGAGACGGCCGCCGCCCTGCTCGACGCGGCGGCCGCCGAGGCCGGGAAGCTGGGCGCGACGGAGCTGGAGCACGTCGTCGACTCCCCCGCCCAGGCCCCGCAGTTCCAGCGGAACCCGGAGGACCGCGGCGAGCTGCTGCGGGCGTCCGGCTTCGCGGTGGTCCGCGACGGACGCCGGTTCGTCCACCGGAGCCCCGGCGCACCGGACGCGCTGCCCGCGGACGACCCCCGGCTCACCTTCCGCTCGCTCGCCGAACTCGGCCGCGGCCCCTTCGTCGAGGCCCTCGCCGAGCTGCTCGCGGACACCGCCGACGCCCGCCTCGCGGCCGACGTGCGCCGGCACGGCGCCCGGCGCGCGGCCGAGCTGCTCTTCGAGGAGACGGCCGAGCTGAAGCACGAGCCCGGCTGGTGGGAGCTGGGTTACGCCGCGGACGGCACGGTCGCCGTGATCAGCCTGCCCGCCGAGAACCCCGCCGTCCCGGTGATCGGTTTCGTCGGCGTCACCCCCGCGCACCGGGGCAGGGGGTACGCCACCTCGGTCGTGGTCCGGGGCACGCGCATCCTGGCCGCCGCCGGGGCCACCGAGATCCGCGGCGACTGCGACGCCGCGAACGTGGCGATGGCCCGGGCCTTCACGCGCGCCGGGTACGTGAACTTCGCCGACCGCCTGGAGTTCGCCCGCGCCCTCTGAGCCGGCGTCCTCTGAGCCGACGCCCTCTGAGCCGGCGTCCCCTGAGCCCCCGCGCGCAGAGCCCCGTCTCCCGCACCACCCCTGGGCCCGGCCGGGTACACCCCGGTGCCGCCCCGCGCGTCCTCGCGCGGGGCGGCACCGTCGTACCGCGGCGCACTACCGGCCGTAGTACGCCCGGGTCATCAGCTCCTTCATCTCGTCGATCATCGGCATCCTCGGGTTCGCCGGTGCGCACTGGTCGGCGTAGGCGTTCATCGCCTGCTGCGGCAGGGCCGCGAGGAAGGCCTCCTCGTCGACGCCCTCTTCCTGGAAGGAGGCGGGGATGCCGCAGCGGGTGCGCAGCTCCTCGACCGCCCGGGCGTAGGACTCCACGCCCTCCTCGGGGGTCGCGGCCGGCAGGCCGAGCATCCGCGCGATCTCCTGGAAGCGCTCCGGGGCCCGGTAGACCTCGGCCTTCGGCCACGGCACGGCCTTGTGGGTGACGGTGCCGTTGTGGCGGATCACATGCGGGAGCAGCAGCGCGTTGGTGCGGCCGTGGGCGACGTGGAAGGTGTTGCCGAGGGTGTGGGCCATGGCGTGGACGAGGCCGAGGAAGGCGTTGGCGAAGGCCATGCCGGCGATGGTGGACGCGTTGTGCATCTTCTCGCGGGCCTCGGGCGCCCGGGCGCCCTTCGTCACGCAGGTCTCCAGGTTCTCGAAGATCAGCTTGATGGCCTGGAGGCACTGGCCGTCGGTGAAGTCGTTCGCGTAGGCGGAGACGTAGGCCTCGGTGGCGTGGGTGAGGGCGTCGAAGCCGGAGTCGGCGGTGACCGTGGGCGGCAGGTGGAGCGGCAGTTCCGGGTCGACGACGGCGACGTCGGGGGTGAGCGCGTAGTCGGCGAGCGGGTACTTCTGGGCCGCCTCCGGGTCGGAGATCACCGCGAAGGGGGTGACCTCGCTGCCGGTGCCCGAGGTGGTCGGGATCGCGACGAGCCTGGCCTTCTCGCCGAGCTTGGGGAAGCGGTAGGCGCGCTTGCGGATGTCGAAGAACTTCTCCCTGGTGTCGGCGAACTCGACCTCGGGCCGCTCGTACATCAGCCACATGATCTTCGCCGCGTCCATCGGGGACCCGCCGCCGAGGGCGATGACGGTGTCCGGGCGGAACTCCCGCATGGCGGCGGCACCGGCCCGGACGGTGGCGAGCTCGGGGTTGGGCTCGACGGAGTCGATGACCTGGACGGTGACCGGCTCGGGGCGGCCGTTCAGGATGTCGGTGACCCTCCGGACGAGGCCGATCTCGCCCATGGTCCGGTCGGTGACGATCGTGACCCGCTCCAGGCCCTCCATCTCGCCGAGGTAGCGGAGGGCGCCCCGCTCGAAGTAGATCTTCGGCGGGACCTTGTACCACTGCATGCTCGTGTTGCGCCGTCCGATCCGCTTGATGTTGATCAGGTCGGCCGCGGTGACGTTGCCGGCGACGGAGTTGTGCCCGTAGGAGCCGCAGCCGAGGGTGAGGGAGGGCAGGAAGGCGTTGTAGACGTCGCCGATGCCACCGAAGGTGGAGGGGGCGTTGACGATGACCCTGACCGCCTTGACGCGGCGGCCGAACTCCTCGGCGAGGGCCTCGTCCTCGGTGTGGACGGCGGCGCTGTGGCCGAGGCCGTGGAACTCGACCATGCGGGCGGAGAGCGCGAGGCCGTGCTCGGTGGAGTCGGCGCGGAGGACGGCGAGGATCGGGGAGAGCTTCTCGCGGGTGAGGGGTTCGCCCTCGCCGACCTCGGCGCATTCGGCGAGGAGGACCGAGGTGCTCTCGGGGACCTCGAAGCCGGCCTGTGCGGCGATCCAGTGGGGGGACCGGCCGACGACGGCCGCGTTGAGCTTCGCGCCGGCGCAGTCGGTGGCGTGGGCGGTGGTGCCGAAGACGTACTCCTCCAGCTTGGTCTTCTGGGCGGCGGTGAGGACGTGGCCGCCGAGGCGCTCGAACTCGGCGACGCCGTCCTCGTACACCTCCGTGTCGAGGATGACGGCCTGCTCGGAGGCGCAGATCATGCCGTGGTCGAAGGCCTTGGAGAGCACGATGTCGTGGATCGCCCGCGGGAGCTTCGCGCTCTTCGTGACGTACGCGGGGACGTTGCCCGCGCCGACGCCGAGGGCCGGCTTGCCGCACGAGTAGGCGGCCTTGACCATGGCGTTCCCGCCGGTGGCGAGGATGGTGGAGACGCCCTCGTGGTGCATCAGGAGGCCGGTGGCCGCCATGGAGGGCTCCTCGATCCACTGCACGCAGCCGGCGGGCGCGCCGGCGGCGACGGCGGCGTCGCGGACGATCCGGGCGGCCTCGGCCGAGCAGCGCTGGGCGGAGGGGTGGAAGGCGAAGACGATCGGGTTGCGGGTCTTGAGGGCGATGAGCGCCTTGAAGATCGTGGTCGAGGTGGGGTTGGTGACGGGGGTCATCGCGCAGATCACGCCGACGGGTTCGGCGATCTCGGTGATGCCGTCGACCTCGTCGCGGCGGATGACTCCGGCGGTCTTCAGGCCGGCCATCGAGTGGGTGACGTGCTCGCAGGCGAAGAGGTTCTTGACGGCCTTGTCCTCGAAGACGCCGCGGCCGGTCTCCTCGACGGCGAGCTTCGCCAGGTCGCCGTGGGCGCTCAGCGCGGCGAGCGAGGCCTTCTTGACGATGTGGTCGACCTGTTCCTGGTCGAGCTCCGTGAACCGGTCGAGTGCCCCGAGGGCCTCCCGTACCAGTCCGTCCACCCTCTCCTCGGTCTCCATGGCCGGCTCTCCTTTGTGGGTCCCGGTTTCTCCTGTGTCTCCATTCGACACCCGGCGACCTGCGGAAAGGGGCGGAGAAGGGCCTGAGAGGAGGGGCCGGAAGTCCATTTGCGAAAGCTTTCACAAAGGGACTTCCGGCGGCGGTGCGCGCCGCCCCGGCCAGGGTTCGGCGCAGCCGGTCAGCCCTCGGCCGGCCGCCGCTCGCCCGCCGTGACGGCGGTGTCGAGGGTGTTCCCCGGCGGGGGGAACGGGCAGATGAAGTGATCGGCGAAGGCGCAGGGCGGCAGCAGCGCGCGGTTGAGGTCGACCGTCACCGAGCCGTCCGCCGCCGGGGCCGGCGGGCGCAGGAAGCGGAAGCGGTAGCTGTCCCGGCCGCTGGTGGCGTCGGCGAAGACGGCCCACAGGGAGCCGTCGTCCTCGACGGCCACCTGGAGGGTGTGCTCACCGCCGTGCAGCTCGAAGGCCAGTTCACCGGAGAGCCCGAGGCCCCGCTCGCGGCCGTCGGCGTTCTCCACCCGTACGCTCCGCGTCGCCTCGTACGGGCGGAAGACGCCGGGCACCACCCAGCGCTCGTCGTACGGGTTGGCCTCGATGCCCCGGAAGGCGGCGCGGGCCTCGGAACCGGGGTCGAAGTCCCTTACGGCCCAGAGCCCTTCGCGGCGCAGCACGACAAGCCGCCGGCCCGCCGACTCGACGCGGGACTCGTGGATCGGGCCGTGATCGGCGGTGAGCCGGACCGTGCCGGTGAAGGGCTTGCCGTCGACGGTGATCCCGTCCTCGGCGGCGGCGCTGAGGAGCACCTCGTCGCCGTCCTCCCGCCACTCCCCCGGAACGCCCGGGATGCGGCCCTCCGGGGCGTCCGAGAGCCAGTGGGTGCCCGTGAGGGAGAGCGGGCCGTACGAGGAGGAGACCGCGGCCTCCCGCTGCTCGTGCCAGTGCCGCCACTCCTGCCGCGGGTCGGCTGCCGGGTCCGTGCCCGTGCCGCTGTCGTGGTGCGTGCTCATGGTGCTCAACCCTTCCATACGGGGTCGGGAAGCCCGAGGTGCGACCGGAGCGTCGTGCCGGAGTACTCCGTCCGGAAGACACCCCGCTCCTGGAGCAGCGGCACGACCCGGTCGACGAACTCGTCGAGCCCGCCGGGGGTCAGGTGCGGGACGAGGATGAAGCCGTCGGCCGCGTCCGCGACGACGAACTCCTCCAGGGCCGCCGCCACCGTCGCCGGGCTGCCCACGAAGGACTGCCGGCTCGTGGACTCGACGACCGTCTGACGGATCGACAGTCCCTTGGCCTCGGAGAGCGCCCGCCACTTCCGGGCCACCCCGACCGGGTCGGCGACCCGTACCCGGCCCTGGACCAGCGTCGAGTCGGGATCGGGGTCGACGTCGGGCAGCGGCCCGTCCGGGTCGTAGCCGGAGAGGTCGCGGCCCCAGACCTGTTCCAGGGCGAGGATCGCGTTCTGCGGGGAGACCTGCCGACGGCGGATCTCCGCGGCGCGCTCCTGCGCCTCGGCGTCGGTGTCCCCGAGGACGTAGGTCACGCCGGGCATGATCCTCAGATCGCCGGGCTCCCTCCCGTACCGGGCGAGCCGTCCCTTGACGTCGGCGTAGAACGCGCGGCCCGCCTCCAGCGTGGAGTGCCGGGTGAAGACCACGTCGGCGGCGGAGGCCGCGAACTCCCGGCCCTCGGCGGAGTCGCCCGCCTGGATGACGACCGGGTGCCCCTGCGGGGAGCGCGGGACGGTGAACTCGCCCTCGATCCCGAACTGCGGCCCGCTGTGGGCGAAGGGCCGCGGCCGGCCCTCCGGGGTCCAGGAGTCCCACAGCTCCCGGGCCGTGGCGAGGAACTCGGCGGCCCGGGTGTACCGGTCGGCCCGGTCCAGGAAGCCGCCGCGCCGGAAGTTCTCCCCGGTGAAGGCGTCCGAGGAGGTGACGACGTTCCAGGCGGCCCGGCCCGCGCTGAGGTGGTCGAGCGAGGCGAGCCGCCGGGCCAGTTCGTACGGCTCGTTGAAGGTGGCGTTGACCGTGCCGGCCAGGCCGAGCCGGTCGGTGACGGCGGCGAGCGCGTTCAGGACGGTGACCGACTCGGGCCGGCCGACCACGTCGAGGTCGTGGATGCGTCCGTTGTGCTCGCGCAGCCGCAGCCCCTCCGCCAGGAAGAAGAAGTCGAAGAGGCCGCGCTCCGCGGTCCTGGCGAGGTGCTCGAAGGAGGAGAAGTCGATCTGGGAGCCGGAGTGCGGATCGTCCCACAGGGTGGTGGAGTTGACGCCGGGGAAGTGCGCGGCGAGGTGCATCCGCCGGCGTCCCTCGCGGGTGCTCATGCGCGTGCTCCCGTCGTCGCGGGTGCTTCGGTGGCGTACTGGCTGACGGGGCGGACGAGCCCCAGGTGGTCGCGGAGGGTGGCGCCCTCGTAGGAGGTGCGGAAGAGGCCGCGGTCGCGCAGCGGGGCGACGGTGCCGGCGGTGAACCGCTCCAGGTCCCGCTCGGGGACCGCGGGCACGAGGTGGAAGCCGTCGACCGCTCCGCCGCCGTGCCAGCCCGCGATCAGTTCGGCGAGCGCGCCGGGCCCGCCCTCGTACGCGTCGAGGTCGACGGTCGCCGAGAGCAGGACGCGGAGCTGTCCGGGGTCCCGGCCGTGGACGCGGGCCCCCTGGTGCAGTTCGGCGCGCAGGGCGGCGGCCTCCTCGGCGGAGGAGGCCCTGATGAGGGCCACGTCGGCGTGGTGGGCGGCGGTGTCGCGGGCGGCGGGGCGGGTGGCGTCGACGACGGTGACCGGGTTGCCCTGCGGGGGCCGGGGGACGATCGAGGGGCCGGAGACCGAGAAGGTCGCCCCCTGGAAGTTCACGTGGTGGAGCTTCCTGCGGTCGACGAACCGCCCGGTCGCGGTGTCCCGTATCTCGGCGTCGTCCTCCCAGCTGTCCCACAGCCTGCGGGAGACCTCGGCGACCTCGCCGGCCTCCTGCCACAGTTCGGCCGTGGGCGGGGCCGGGCGGCGGCCGAAGAGCCGGGCCTCGGCCCCGGTCGGGGAGACCGCGATCCGCCAGCCCGCCCGGCCCCGGCTCACCCAGTCGAGGGTGGCGACGGCGGCCTGGACGTGGAAGGGCTCGGTGTGGGTGGTGGTCACGGTCGGCACGAGGCCGACCGAGCGGGTCTCGGGGGCGACCCGGGCCAGGACGGCGAGCGCGTCGAGGCCGGGCCGGGTGAAGGAGTCGTCGTGGGTGAGGAAGTCGAGCCCGGCGGCCTCGGCGAGCCGGGCGAGCGCGACCGTACGGGCGGCGGCGCCGGCGACGGCGGGTGCGGCGGTGCGGACGGCGGACGGGCCGCCCGGCCGGTCGCCGGCGCCCGGGGCGAGTTCGGCGGCGAGGTGGAGCGTTCGGCTGCTGGTCATGCGGTCTCTCTCGGAAGGGCGTGGTGCGGACGGCGGCGCGCGGTCAGTTCTTGGTGCGGGGCAGCCCCGGCGGGTTGATCTCCGACTTCGTCACGGCCTCGCTGTCGAGGCCCCACCGCTTGAGGACCTGGGCGTAGGTGCCGTTCCCGACGACGTGGTCGATGGCGGCGGCGTAGGCGGCGACGAGTCCGCTGTCCTTCTTGGTGGTGGCCGCGATCTTGCCCTGGAGGCCGGCGCCGGCACCGGAGAACTTGCCGACGATCTCGGTCTGTCCGGCGGAGAGCACGTGGTAGGCGGCCACGGGGTTGGGGCCGAGGTAGCCGTCGATGCGGCCGGACTGGAGCGCCAGGTAGTAGTCCGAGGTGTTCTGGTAGTACTTGATGTCGACCGGCTCGCGCCCGGCCTTCTCGTTCTGCGCGGACCAGTCGACGAGGATCTTCTCCTGGTTGGTGCCGGAGCCGACGGCGATCGCCTTCCCCGCCACGTCCTCGGGGCCCTTGACCGTCCAGCCGGAGCCCTTCTTCGCCTCGAAGGCGAGGTCGTCCAGGCGGTAGGTGGCGAAGTCGTACTTGTCCTTGCGCTCCTCGGTGACGGTGACGTTGGAGAAGACGGCGTCGTACTTGCCGCTGTCGAGGCCGACGAAGAGGTTCTCCCAGGAGACCGGGTTGAACTCGGGCTTCAGACCGAGGGCGTCGGCGACCAGGGTCGCGAGGTCGACCTCGACGCCGATGAGCGTCTTGTCGTCGGTGGCGTGGAAGGCCAGCGGCGGATTGCTCGTGGCGGAGACGCCGAGGACCAGGGTGCCTCTCTTGCGGACGGCCTCGGGCAGCTTGGCGGCGAGTGCGTCGACCTTGGGGGTGTGGACGCGGTTCTGCTCGGGGCTGAGGTTGATGCCGTTGCCGGCCTTCTCGCCCTCGGGCCTGATCGTCTCGGTGGCGGCGTCGCCCGAGCCGCAGGCGGTGAGGACGCCGAGGGCGGTGAGCGAGGCGAGGGCGGTGAGGAGGGTGCGACGGGTCTTCATGGCGTTACTCCTGAGAGGGAAGAGGTGGGTGGGTGAAGGGGCGTGTGGTCAGAGGACCTTGGAGAGGAAGGCGCGGGTGCGTTCGTGGCGGGGGCTGTCCAGCACCTCGGCCGGGGGCCCCTGTTCGACGATCCGGCCCTCGTCCATGAAGACCACGGTGTCCGCGACCTCGCGGGCGAAGCCGATCTCGTGGGTGACGACGATCATGGTGGTGCCGGAGGCCGCGAGGTCCTTGATGACGTCGAGGACCTCGCCGACCAGCTCGGGGTCGAGCGCGGAGGTCGGCTCGTCGAAGAGGAGCAGGCCCGGTTCCAGGGCGAGCGCGCGGGCGATGGCGACCCGCTGCTGCTGTCCGCCGGAGAGCTGCTTGGGGTACGCCTCCGCCTTGTCGGCCAGTCCGACGCGCGCGAGCAGTCCGCGGGCCGCGGCCTCCGCTTCCTTCCGGGGGCGCTTGAGCGCCGAGACCGGGGCCTCGACGATGTTCTCCAGGACGGTGAGGTGCGGGAACAGGTGGAAGTTCTGGAAGACGAAGCCGATCCGGGTGCGCTGCTTGAGGATGTCGCGCTCGCGCAGTTCGTAGAGCTTGTCGCCGGAGCGGCGGTAGCCGACGAGGGTGCCGTCGACGCTGACGGTGCCGCTGTCGACCTTCTCCAGGTGGTTGATGGTGCGCAGGAGGGTGGACTTGCCGGAGCCGGAGGGGCCGAGGACGACGGTGACCTCGCCGGCGCGGACGTCGAGGTCGATCCCGCGCAGGACGTGGAGCGGGCCGAAGGTCTTGTGGACGGCCCGGATCTCGACCTTGGCGGTGTCGGCGGCCCGGGGGGCGGCGGTCGGGTCTGCGGTGACGGAGCTCATCGGACGCTCCCCTTCGCGTAGTGGCGTTCGACGTAGTGCTGGACGACGGAGAGCGCGGTGGTGAGCAGGACGTACCAGGCGGTGGCGACCATCAGGAGGGGGACGACCCGTCCGTTGCGGCCGTAGACGACCTGGACCTGGTAGAAGAGTTCGCCGATCGCCATGACGGAGACGATCGAGGTGCCCTTGAAGAGCGAGATGATCTCGTTGGCGGCGTTGGGCAGGATCGAGCGCATCGCCTGCGGCAGGACGATCCGCCGCACCTGCCGCAGCCGCGGGATGCCGAGGGAGGCCGCGGCCTGCAACTGGCCCTCGTCCACGGCGAGTACGCCGCCGCGGACGATCTCCGCCGCGTAGGCCGCCTGGTGCAGGGCGAGCCCCAGGACGGCGGCGCTCATCTCGCCGACCAGGCCCATCGTGTCGAAGGAGAGGAAGCTCGGCCCGAAGGGGATGCCGATGCTCAGCTCCTTGTAGAGGTAGGCGAGGTTGAACCAGAAGAGCAGCTGGACGATGAGCGGGATCGAGCGGAAGGCCCAGATGTAGCCGAAGGCGACGGACCGCAGGAAGGGGCTGGCCGACAGGCGCATGAAGGCGAGCACGATGCCGATCGCGAAGCCGAGCGCGGTGCCGTAGAAGGTGAGCTGGAGGGTGACCCAGACGGCCCGGAGGACGGTCTCGGTGGTGAAGAACGCGGCGAAGACGTCCCACTCCCAGCCGGGGTTGGTGACGAGTCCGTGGACGAACTGGACGAGCAGGACGGCGGTGACGACGACGGCCACCCAGCGCCAGGGCTGCCGCACGGGGACGACCACGAGCTCGGGGGCGGCCGCCGGTTCCTTGGGGACGGCTCTGGTGGCGGGCGGATCGCTGGTGAGAGACATGGCGGTTCCTCGGGAGGGGGTCGGGCGGCCGGAGGGCGGCGGGATCAGGCGGACAGCGGGGCCGGGAGCCGACAGGCCCCGTCGCGCAGCAGCGTCAGCGCCTCGCGCGCGGCGACGTCGTTCTGCCGGAAGGCGACCCCGCCGGTGCGGGGCCGGGTGAAGGCGCTGTCCGTCCGCGCGGTGGTGTGCGGACCGAGCGCGAAGCGGCGCGGGTGGGGGCGCCCGTCGCGTTCGAGGATCCGGCCGTCGACCGGGTCGACGACGAGGAGGCCGCTGGTGGTGGCGCGGGCGCCCTCCTCGTGCAGGGCGCGCAGCAGCGGGCTGCCGGTGCGTTCGAGGCTGGGGTCGGGGAGCCGGGCCTCGACCAGGGCGCGCGCCTCGGTCCACTCCCCCGGCACGGCGGTGGACGCGGCCCGGAAGACCCCGCGCTCCTCGTCGGCCTCCACGGTGAGGCCGGGGCCGAGGAAGCGGACGACGCCCGCGCGGGAGAGGGCGAGGAGCTGGCGCAGCCGGGGGCCGGGCGGCCCGGACGCGAGGTAGCTGAAGAAGCCGTGCCACCAGTCGCCGGTGTCGACGCGGTCCCCGAGCCGGAGGAGCTGTCCGTAGACGGAGAGCAGTCCGGCGAAGACGGCGGCGTCGGCGCTGTGGGCGGGGTCGTGGCGGCGCGCGAGGTCGTCGGCGACGTAGGCGCGCAGGCCGTTCTGGAGGGCTTCCGGCGAGGCGAAGCGGATGCCGTCCAGGGGGCGGTCCAGGGCGTCCAGGTCGAGCCGGTCGGCCGGGTCGGGGACGGCCGCGGCGACGAGGGCGGCGAGCTCGGCGCTGCGCGGCGGCGCCGCGGCGTAGGCCCGTGCGAAGTCGTCGGGTCCGAGCGCGGTCCGCTCGGGGTGGGTGGAGAAGAGCCGGTGGTAGTGGGCCCAGCCGAGCTCCTTGTCGATCAGCGGCCACACGTCGCGCCGGAAGTCGACGCGGCCGGGCCGGCGGAGCAGGGCGTCGGTCTGCTCGGGTCCGAAGAACCGGGGCAGCGGGGGCCGTTCGCCGTCGAGGGCGTAGCCGAGCTTGGAGTGGTACGGGACGCCCCGGCGCGATCCGACGTGCAGCACCGGTTCCCTGCCGGAGGGCCGGTAGACCAGCGCGTCGCCCTCGCCCTCGTAGCGACCGCCGCGGCCCTCGGTGAGCAGCACCATCAGGTCGACGAAGGCGAGTCCGAAGCCGCGGACGAGGACGTCCCGGCCGGCGGGCAGGGCGGACAGGTCGGTGTCGGCGGTGAAGTCGGGCGGCAGGTGGACGAGGCCGTGGCGGGCGGCGAAGCCGGCGAGGGCCCGCTGCTCCGGGTCGGGTTCGGCGTCGAGGTGGCCGACGGTGAGGATCACGGCGTCGGCGGCGAGCGGCGCGGCGGAGCCCTCCAGCCAGACCCGCTGGCGCCCCTCGCGCGGGCCGCCGATCCGCAGCGCGGTGGTGCGGTGCTCGTGGACGGAGACGGAGGCGGGCAGCGCGGCCCGCGCCTGCTCGAACACCCAGCGCAGGTAGGCGCCCTGCTGGAGCCGGGTGGGGAAGCTGCGGCCGTCGATGCCGGCCCATTCGGCGACCGTCGGTCCGGGCCGCACGGGGCCGGTCAGGTCGACGGTCTCGTCGGTGAACATGGTGACGTCCTCGGCCCGGGAGTTCATCCAGAGCAGCGGGGACTGCGCGGTGCGCCAGATCCGGCCGGGGCCGGGCGGGTGCGGGTCGACGAGGTGCAGGTCGAGGGGGCGGTCGCCGTACAGCTCGGGCAGGTTGGCGGCGAGCCGTTCGAGGAAGCCGGTCCCCCGCGGACCGGCTCCCACGATCACCAGGGACGGGCGCGGGCTCACCGCGCACCCGCCGTGCCGCGGGCGTAGTGGCGCTCCACGTAGTGCTGGCCGAGGCTGAGGACGGAGGTGACGGCGACGTACCAGAGCGTGGCGACGAGGAGGAGCGGGATGACCTCGTAGGTGCGGTGGTAGATGAGCTGGGTCGAGTAGAGCAGGTCCTGGACGGCGATCACGGAGACGATCGAGGTGCCCTTGAGGGTGCCGATCAGCATGTTCCCGGCCGGCGGGACGATCGCGCGCATGGCCTGCGGCAGCACGATCCGGGAGAGCCGGCGCCACCGGCCGAGACCGAGGGACTGGGCGGCCTCCAGCTGGCCGCGGTCGACGGAGAGGATGCCGCCGCGCACGACCTCGGCGGCG
Organism: Streptomyces sp. NPDC014891; assembly: GCF_043081085.1. Lineage (NCBI taxonomy): Bacteria > Bacillati > Actinomycetota > Actinomycetes > Kitasatosporales > Streptomycetaceae > Streptomyces > Streptomyces sp. NPDC014891. The sequence continues at coordinate 410,486 of NZ_JBIBWF010000006.1, forward strand.
TAGGCGGCCTCGTGCAGGGTGAGGCCGATGACGGCGACGGACACCGGGCCGAGGAGGTTGACGGTGCTGACGCCCAGGATCTGCGGGTAGAGCGCGCCGATGTTGAACCAGAAGAGCAGCTGGACCAGGATCGGGGTGGAGCGGAAGAACCAGACGTAGCCCCAACTCACCGCGCGGAGAACCGGGTTGTCGGAGAGCCTCAGGACCGCGAGCAGGGTGCCGAGGACGAAGCCGAGCACCATGACGAGGGCCGTCAGCCACAGGGTGAGGCCGAGTCCGCGCAGGACGGACGTGGAGGTGAAGTACTCGGCGACCACGTCCCACTGGAAGGCCTTGTTGCGGACGACCGAGACGAGGCCGAGCGCGAGGAGGACGAGGACGAGGCCGGCGGCCGCCCACTGTCCGGCGCGGCGGGTGGGGACGATGCGGGGCGGTGGTTCGGCCGGCGGGGCCGGCGAGGGGGTTTTCACGAGGGTCGCGGACATACGAAGACTCCGTGGATGCCAGAGGCGGATCGAACACGGGGGTGCGCCTTCACACGCGACGAGCACGGGACCGAGCCCCTCAGCCCGATCCGCCCTTCGAGGCTATGCGGTCAACAGGCCCTGTTGTCAAGGGTGTCCGCACTGTGAGCCGTACGTCTCATCGTGGTTGACGTGGGCACGGATGCCTGTTCCACTGTGGCCATGCATTCGCAGCAGCTGGTCACGCGCTCCCACATCGACTTCGGTCGCGTGTGGTCCTCCTCCTGTTGAGCCGACCCTCTGCTCGGTGAGCCGGTGGTCCGGCTCCGCCCCGTCCGCGTGCTGTCCTCCGCGGCGCCTTCACACCCAGGCCCTCTCGGCGCCTGAGCCCTCCCCTCCCCTCGTTCCGCCCTGCCGTCCTCCTTCGTTCCGGAGGGCTGCGGCTCTTTCGTCTCCTTCGTCCTGAAGGACCGTCATGACCTTCGCGTTGTCCGTGCACCGGACCACGACCACCGACCCCCTGGCGCGCCCGCTCCTCGACGAGCTGGCGTACGAGTACACGACCCGGTACGGCTCGGCGCACGATCTGAGCCGCTACCCGGCGGAGGAGTTCACCCCGCCGCACGGTGCCTTCCTGCTCCTGCTGGAGCAGGGCCGGCCGGTAGCGGGCGGCGCCTACCGCCGCTACGACGACGACACCGCCGAACTCAAGCGGATCTGGACCCACTCGGCGCACCGCAGGCGCGGACTCGCCCGCCGGGTCCTCACCGTGCTCGAACGGGAGGCCGCCGCCCGCGGCTACTCCCGCCTCTACCTCACGACCGGACCGCGCCAGCCCGAGGCCAGGGGCCTCTATCTGGCGAGCGGCTACCGCCCGCTCTTCGACGTGTCCGCCGATCCCGAGTCGATCGGCCCGCTGCCGTTCGAGAAACTCCTGGAGAGACCCAAGCCATGACCACGCGCACGCGTCCCGGCACCGCTCGCACCGCTCTCGTCTTCGCCCTGATCACCGGCGCCGCCCTGACCCTGACCGCCTGCGCGGGCGGCGATCCCGCGACGGCCCCGGCCGGCGCGTCGGGCGCTCCGGGCGCCGCGGGGGCGGCGCAGGGCGGACTTCCGACCGAGGACGTGGTGGCGGCGGTGAAGAAGAACGAGGCCGCGGCGAGGCTGCTCCCCGCGGACGTCCGGCAGCGGGGCGTCTTCACGCTCGCCGCCTCGGTGGCGACCCCGCCCAGCTCGGCCTACCTGCCCGACGGGAAGACCGTGGTGGGGGTGGACGCCGACTTCGCCGCGGCGGTGGCGAAGTCCCTCGGCCTGGAGGTGAAGCGCGAGGTGGTCGGGTTCGAGGCGATCCTGCCGGCCCTCGGCAGCGGCAAGTACGACGTCGGCACCGGGAACTTCGGGGTGACCGAGGAGCGGCGCAAGGCCATCGACTTCGTGACGTACATCAACGACGGCCAGGGGTTCGCGAGCCGTGCCGACAGCCCGTTGAAGGCGGTCACCGACCTCACGCAGCTGTGCGGCTTGAAGGTGGCCGTGAACGCGGGCACCACCTTCGAGCGGACCCTGGAGCAGAACAAGGGCCGGTGCGCGGAGGCGGGCAGGAAGCCGTACGAGGTGAACGTCTACAGCGAGACCGGGGCGATCTGGATGTCGCTCCAGCAGGGCCGCAGCGATGTCGTGATGAACACGATCAACGGGGTGCGGTACGCGGTGACGCAGCAGAAGAACGTGAAGTTCCTCAACGAGTACCGGCGGCTGGACGTCGGCTTCGCCTTCAAGAAGGGGACGCCGCTCGCGCCCGCCTTCCAGGCCGCGGTGAACGGCCTGAAGGCGGACGGCACGTACGACCGGATCCTGAGGAAGTGGGGCGTGACCGGGTCGGGCATCGCCACCTCGCGGATCTCCCCGCCGGAGATCCCGGCGCCGAAGAAGTAGCGGCGCGGGGATCCCGGCGGAAGGTCAGCAGTCGCAGCCGCAGTTGCAGTCGCCGCAGCAGCAGCCGTCGCCCTCGCAGCAGGAGGAGCAGTTGCTGCAGCAGTCACAGCAGTCGCAGCAGCTCCCGGGGTCGCACTGCTGGCAGAGCCCTTCGCGCCGCTGGCGGCTCCAGGGGTCCTCGAAGGTGCCGCAGCACATCTGGCAGGTGCAGGCCAGTCCGATCCAGAGCGCGCAGCCGGCGATCATCCCGCGGCGGTTCGGAGGGCCGGGCGGGAGCGGCCCGCCGGGACCTCCGGGTCCGCCGGGCCCGGGGGCGTACGGGTTGCCGGGGCCGGGGCCGCCCGGCGCGGCGTAGGGGTTCCCTGGGACGGGGCCGTGCGCGTGCGGGGCGCCCTGGCCCTGCGCCGCTCCGGTGTGCGAGCAGCTCGTCGTGCCGAAGGCGCGGTCGACCGAGGTGCGCAGTTCGTGGGCGAGCAGCACGTGCGCCAGCTTGCCGTCGGCGAACTCGGCGTCCCGCAGCGCGAGGCGGATGCCGTGCAGGGCGTCGTCGGCGAGCCGGCGGGCCTCCTCGCGGGAGGTGCCGGTCGCGGTGAGCGGGTTCCAGGCCCCCTTCTCGGCGTCGGCGGTCTGGTCCTCGACGGCGTCGAGGAGGTGGGCGAGGCGGCCGAAGAGCCGGCCCGCCTCGGCGAGCGGCTCCGCGTTGCCGGGCCGGCCGGCGAGGACGGCGGTGTGCGCGAAGGCGGCCGCGGTGGCGGTCTCGGTCGGTTCGGTGACGGTGAGCAGGGAGGTGCCGGGGCCGGCGAGGGCCTCGATGCCGGTCTGGCGGTCGACGGCGTCGACGAGGACGGCGGTGTCGAAGCCGAGGGCGCGTCCGGTCCTGGCTCCCGCCCGGTCCCAGGAGCGGGCGACACGGCGGGCCGCGGCGGCGGCCGGCCGCCGGGCCAACAGGCCGTCCCGGTCGTCCACGTGGTCGCGGATCTTCGCCGAGGCGAGGACCAGGGAGACGGCGGCGGCGAGCCGGGCGCCCTCACCCCTGGCCACCGGGGCGGTCCGCAGGGCGCGCAGCGCACAGGGCCCGGCCGTGCGGCGGCCCGCCTCGGTGACGCCGGTCTGAGCCTCCGTCAGGACCGAGACGATCAGCCCGTCGTAGTTGGTGACGATCCGGGCGAACTGCCCGTGGTCGGCGCGAAGTGCCAGGCAGAGGCCGCAGAGATGGGCCATCCACGCGGTCTTGAGCCCGTCGGTGAGCCGATGCGTGCAGGGTCTGACGATTCCGAACATGGTCTCCCCCGTGGAGCGTGGATCTGCGCCTGGCTATGGACCGCCGGGCGGCCTCGCGGCATCGTAACGAGCGGGCCCGTTCACCCGTACGCGCCCATCGTCACCCTTCCGGCACGACTTTCATATTTTCAGCTACATGGCCCTCCCTCAGGCCCCGCATACCGCATGATTCCTGACGAATCGCCAGAAAACGGTGCTCACGTTCTGCACCAGTACCGTCACGAATCCCCTGCGCGCCGACTATCCACTTGGCGCGCGATCCGCATCATGAAGGACGATAGGGAAATGCGGAACCACAAGTGACCGCGCTGAAAGGAGGCGTCCATGGGATCGGTGCGCAAGGCGAGCGCCTGGCTGGGCCTCGTCGAGGACAACGACGAGCGTTACTACGACGACGAGTACGCCGACGGTGCCGAGGGCGGCGACGCCTGGGTGACGGACCCCCGCGTCCGGGTGGCCACCGACACCGCCGAGGACCGGGGCCGCCGGATCGCGACCGTCTCCCCGGACGGCTTCCGGGACGCCCGCGGCATCGGCGAGCTCTTCCGGGACGGCGTCCCGGTGATCGTGAACCTGACCGCGATGGAGTCGAACGACGCCAAGCGCGTGGTCGACTTCGCCGCCGGCCTCGCCTTCGGTCTGCGCGGTTCGATCGAGCGCGTGGCGACGCGGGTCTTCCTGCTGACCCCCGCCGACACCCAGATCGTCACGGGCGAGACGGGCCGCCGCCGGCAGGACGGCTTCTTCAACCAGAGCTGAGCGGGTCCGCCGGCCGGGCACCCCCGAGCGATCGGGTCAGTGCGCCGGACGCCCCGAGCCGGCGGGCTCGATCGCCTCCCGGGTCGCGGGCACCCGCGGCTCGGACGCTTTCGCGCGCTCCGACGGCTCCGCGGCCCGCGCCTCCCCCGCCGGTTTCGACGGCACCGGCACGGACCGGCCGGGCACGGCCCCGTCCCGCTCCGGCGGTGCCGGCTGCGACGGCACCGGCCGCTCTCCCTCCACCACCCCGGCGGACACCGGCTCCTCCGGATCCACCGGGCACTCCATCACCCGCGGCAGGCGCAGTGCCATCGCCGCACCGATCAGCAGCAGCCCCGCGCTCACGAAGAGCGTGATGTGCAGCCCGTTCACGAAGGCGTGCCGGGCGGCCTGGTGCAGCGCTCCGCCGGCCTCCCCGCCCAGCCGGCCCGCCACCTGATAGGCCTCCCCCAGCGAGTTCGCCGCGGCCCGGCTCGCCTCCGCGGGCACCCCCGGGATCGCGGCGAGCCCGGGGGCGTACGCCGCGTTCATCACGCTGCCGAGCAGGGCGGTGCCCATGCCCGCACCGAGCTGGTACGAGGTCTCGCCGATCGAGGCGGCGGCGCCCGCGCTCCGCTGCGGCGCCTCGCTGAGCATCGACTCGTACGCCGAGAAGAGCGTGGTCTGCAGGCCGAAGCCGAGCAGCACGAAGCCCACCGTGAGCAGCAGCGGCCGGTCGTGCTGCCCCATGAAGGTGAGCAGCAGCACCGCGGCGGCGGTGAGGACGAAGCCCCAGCCGACCATCCGGCGCGGCCCGATCCTGCGCAGGGTGTACGAGCCGGTCGCGCCGGCGGCCATGGCGGCGAAGGTGAGCGGCAGCAGGCGCAGCCCCGTCTCCAGCGGGCTCAGCCCGATGACCAGCTGGAGGTACTGGACGGCGATGAGCTGCAGGCCGACCAGGGCCAGCATGGCGAGCACGATGCAGCCGACCGAGGTGGTGAAGGCGGCGCGGGAGAAGAGCCGCATGTCGATCAGCGGATGGGGCCGCCGGCGCTGGCGCCGTACGAAGAGGTAGAGGAGCCCGGCGCCGAGCAGCAGCGGCCCGGCGGTGGGGAACGCGAGGAGCGGTTCGCCCGCGCCCGCGCGCTTGACCCCGAGGACGCAGCCGAGCACGCCGGCCGCGGCCATGAGCGCGCCGAGGACGTCCCAGGGTCCGTCGGCGCCGCCGCGGGACTCGGGGAGGAGGCGGCGGCCGAGCGGCAGGATCAGCGCCATCAGCGGGATGTTGATGAGGAAGACGGAGCCCCACCAGTAGTGCTCGACGAGGAAGCCGCCGAGCACGGGCCCGGTGGCGGCCCCTATCGCGGCGACCGCGGTCCAGATCCCGATGGCGGTGGCCCGCTCGCGCCGGTCGGGGAAGACCGCCCGGAGGATGGAGAGCGTGGCGGGCATGATCATCGCGCCGCCGACGCCGAGGAGCACCCGGGCCCCGATGAGCACCGAGGGTTCGGTGGCGAGCGCGGCGACCGCCGAGGCGATGCCGAACAGCGCGTATCCGAGGAGCAGGACCCGGCGCCGCCCGACCCGGTCACCCAGGGTGCCGAAGAGGATCAGGAGCGAGGCGCAGATCAACGGGTAGGCGTCGACGATCCACAGCAGGGCGGTGGAGCTCGGGCGCAGGTCCTCGGTGAGCGAGGGGATGGCCACGTGGAGGATGGTCGAGTCGAGGGCGACCACGAGGAGGCTGACGCAGAGGACGACGAGGACGACCCAGCGGTTGGCTCCCCCGCCGGCTGCGGCACGGGGTCGTGCTGGGGCCGTGTTCGTCCGCGACATATACGTACCTCCCAGTGAAGCTCTCGCGCTCGGTGGGTCCCGACCAGGGCTTATACCCCCCGGGGGCCCGGCATCGACGGGCGAGTGAGCCGTCAGCGTACGCGAGTTCAAGGCCCGAGCGCGTGGTGCAGCTCTCACCCCGGCGGGCCGCGCGGTGTGGCGTACGCCACTCGGGTCGGACCCCGTGTCGCATGGAATTCCGTACGGACGGGCGTTTGAAGCGAATTCCGCGTGTTCAAACACGCTTCCGGAATCGGTCCCGTGACAATAGGGCGGAAGGTCATCGGATTTCCCGACGGACGCCGGTAAAAGGACGCCCACTGAGACCTACTCCACATCACATCAACATCACGAACAGACCGGAACGACCGGGTCTGCTTCTCACTCCCTGTAACGTCGATTGGGTGCGTACCGACATCTTTGCCCGGCTGGACCGGGAGCCGGAACCGCCGAAGATAGAGGTCCCGCGGATGACCCGCACGCGTCTCGCCCTCTTCGGCGGGACGTCGGCGTTCTATCTCGCCATGGTCGTCGCCGTGCTGCTCTCGACGTGGCTGGTGACCCTCGACTGGAAGATCATGCTCTTCCGGCCCTACCAGCAGTGGCCGGAGATCCACGGCTTCCTCGACTACTACGTCGTCCTCGGCCAGCGCGGTCCGACGGCCGTCATGGTGGCCGCCTGGCTGGGCTGGCGCTCCTGGCGCCAGCACACCCTGCGCCCCCTGCTCTGCCTCGGCGCCGCCCTCCTGCTGCTCAACGTCACGGTCGGCGCGGTCAAGCTCGGGCTCGGCCGTCTCGGACCCCACTACGCGACCGAGGTCGGATCCGCCGAGCTCTTCGCCGGCGGCGACATATTCCCTTCGGGTCACACCGCCAACGCGGTCGTGACCTGGGGCATCCTCGCCTACCTGGCGACCACCCCGCGGGCCCGGCGCTATCTGTCGGCGCTCTCCGCGGTGGTCGCGCTCGGCGTCGGACTCACCACGGTCTACCTGGGCACGCACTGGCTGAGCGACGTCCTCCTCGGCTGGGCCGCCGGCCTGCTGATCCTGCTGGCCCTGCCCTGGTGCGAGCCGGTGATCGCCGTCGCCGAGTCGTGGATCCTGGCCCTGCGCGACCGCGTACGGGACCGGCTGCGGGACCGCCGCCGTCTCGTCCCCTCGCTGCCCGTGGCCTCCGGAGGACCCCGCCCGGGGTACTTCCCGCAGCGTCCGCCCGGCTCCGAGGAGCCGGTCCGCGGACCGGCCGGAGTAGCCGGCGGCCGCGCTCCGGCGACCCGCGGCTGACCGCGGGACCCCCGCGCACGCGGAAGGGCCCCGGCCGACGATCGGCCGGGGCCCTTCCGCGTGTCCGGGTCAGGGCGTCTCCGGGCGGCGCCCGGAGGCCCGCCGCCGACGCCTCAGCCGACCCAGCAGCGGGTGACCGTGCCGTCCTCGACCTCGAAGTTGATGCGTGCGGCGAGGTACTCCATGGTGATGATCGAGCCGGGTGGAAGGGACCTGACGGTGCTCCAGCCCCGCGTCCTGGCGCGCCGTTCGGCGCTGTCCCCGTCGAGGCCCACATAGGACTCGGGGGCGTCGCGAGGCGGTTCGGGAGTGCGCGATGTGGATGCCATGGCCCTCACGTTAGTCCCTTGGCGGTCACGCTTGTGTCACAGGTTCTCGACGCGTGTTCGGCATGATCCCGGTCACTGTCGGCCAGGGATTCCGGCCGTTTCTCCAGTAATTCCGAGCGGCCTCGGGTAGTTCGCACCAAGGAACCGGAAGCGCGGATACCGGGCGGTAATTCGGCGCTTCCGGCTCCGCCCGTCCCGAATTGTCTCGGCGACGCGTACGCGAGCCGCCCACTCTTCCCTTACACCATGCTTACGTGTCAGCGGGAGCCCCGGCAGACCGGTCGAGGGAGCGGGACAGCAGGTCCCTGAGCGCCCGCACCCGGTCGACCAGCTCCGGCGGATCGAGCACCTCGAACTCGAAGCCGATCAAGGAGACGTGGATCACCATCACGTCGAGGCTGTGCGCCCCGGTCCGCAGCAAGCAGGCGTCGGGCCCGTCCGCCGTCAGGACGCCGTCGGCCGCACCGACGGCCGCGGCCGCCTCCGCGAGCGGCACGTGCAGCCGGATCGTCGCCTCGGTCGTGTACGCCGCGGTGGACACGCCCTTCGCCACATAGGCGGCGAGGTCCTCGGCGGGCGGCTCGCGGGGCGGGAAGCGGGGCCCGTGCGGCGGGGTCGGCACGATCCGGTCGGCGCGGAAGGTGCGCCAGTCGTCCCGCTCCACGTCCCAGGCGACCAGGTACCAGCGCCGCTCGCTGCACACCAGGCGGTGCGGCTCGACGTTCCTGCGTGTGCTCGCCCCGCCGTGGTCCCGGTACTCGAAGCGCAGCCGCTCGCCGTCCCGGCAGGCGTGGGCGAGCTCGGTGAGGACGGCCGGGTCGATCCGCTCGCGCGGGGTGCGGAGCATCGGGACGGTGAAGGCGTTCAGGGCGCTCACCCGGCGGCGCAGCCGCCCCGGGAGCACCTGCTCCAGCTTGGCCAGGGCGCGGACCGAGCTCTCGCCGATCCCCTCGACGCCCTGCCCTGCGGCGGCCCGGAGGCCGACGGCGACCGCGACGGCCTCCTCGTCGTCGAGGAGCAGCGGCGGGAGCTCGGCCCCGGCGCCCAGCTGGTAGCCGCCGCCCGTCCCGGGGCTGGCGTTCACCGGATAGCCGAGCTCGCGGAGCCGGTCCACGTCCCGCCGCACGGTCCGGGGTGTGACCCCGAGCCGGTCGGCGAGATCGGCACCGGACCACTCGCGGTGGGCCTGGAGCAGCGAGAGCAGACGCAAGAGCCGTGCTGAGGTCTCCAACATGGACGCGAGTCTGCCAGCCCTCGCGGACGAGTTCTGTCCTCGATGAACGAACGGCGGACGACCGGGGCGCACACACAGGCGGGGCCGGGCCGCGCGTAAAGGTAGGACCCCGGGCCGCGCACGAACAGGCGGGACGCCGGGCCGCGCACGAACGCCCGGCGGACGGCCGCCCCGCCCAGGAGCACACGGCGGGGTCGGCCCGCGCGCCGACGGACGGCGAGGCCCGGCCAGCGGCCGCACGGGCCGGGCGCCGGGCGTACCGCGAGGGCGCCGGCCGCGCGGGAGGCGTGGACCGTGCGAGCGCGGTCCCGGTCAGCGGAAGCGGCGGACCAGCCGGCCGATCCGGGCCTTCAGGCCGTAGACCGCGTCGATCGCACGGCCGGTGGCGGTGTGCAGCGCCGCCCGGCCCTGCCCGTGGGTGCGGCGGCCCGCGCCCCGCTCCACGAGGTCCGCCCAGAGCGCCTCGTGCCGGGCGGCGATCCGGGCCGGGTCGAACCGCTCGGACGCCTCCAGCGCCGCCCGGGCCGCCCTGGCCCGCAGCTCGTCGTCCTCGACCAGCCGGCGCAGCGCCCGCGCGAACGCCGCCGTGTCGTCGACCGGTACGAGGAAGCCGTCGACTCCGTCCTCGATGATCTCGCCCGGCCCGTGCGGGCAGTCGGTGGAGACCACCGGGAGACCGCAGCGCATCGCCTCGACGATGGTCATGCCGAAGGACTCGCGCTGCGAGGTCACCGCGGCGATCGAGCCCTTGGCCAGCTCCGGTTCCAGCGGGTTCGCCGACCCCATGAGGAAGACCTGCCCGGTGAGCCCCCGCTCCTCGATCTGCCGGGTCAGCGGCCCCTTCAGGTTCTGCGCGGCGTCCCCGCTGCCGTAGATCCGCAGCCTCCAGTCGGGGTGGTCCGCCGCGACCTCGGCGAAGGCGTCGATCAGCAGGTCGTACCGCTTCACCTGCGTGAGCCGGCCCGCCGCGACGACGGTCCGCACCGCGGGGTCGGCGGTCGGCACCGGGGGCGCGGGCACGCTGTTGGGCACGGACTCGACGCGTACGCCGGGCAGCCGCAGACGCCGGTAGGCGCGGGCGTCCGCCTCGGTGACGGTGGTGACGGCGTCCAGGAGCGCGTACTCGTGGCCGATGTCGCGGCGGAGCCGGAAGGTGTGGCCGTCGAGGATCAGGTGCTCCTGTCCCACGAGGACCGGCCCCCGCCGGGCCTGCCGGACGAGCTGCACGTTCAGCCCGGGGCGGGTGCCGACCAGGACGTCGGCCTCGACGCCGCGCAGGTGCTCCCCGATCCGGGCGTCGGTGAGGGCGCTGTACTGCTTCCAGCGGCCGTCGCCGCGCGGGAAGACCTCGGCGGGACGGTGGAAGTCGGGGTGGTCGCCGTCGTATCCGGGGCTGTCCTTGCGGACGTCGACGAGGTGGCGCAGGGTCACCCCGGCGGGCAGGCCGAGGAAGGGGCGGTCGCGGTGGCGGAACACCGAGACGATCTCGACCTCGTGACGTTTCGCCAGTTCCTCGGCGAGGGTGAACGTCGTCCGGATCGTGCCGCCGTAGTGGTAGCCGTTGTGGAGCAGAAAGGAGATACGCATCGCGCTGCCGGTTCCCCCCGGTCAGTTGATCGGTCGACCGACTGTAACGCCGGTCGAGGGGGCGCCGTTCGCGGGCGGTGACCGGGGAGGTTCACGGGCGGTGACCGATCCGGGGCACGGCCGCGCGGCTCCCCGGCACCTCGCCCTGGCCGGCCCGGCTCCGGCCGCCCTGTCAACCGGCCGCGGACTGACGGGTGTTCGGGGCCGCGGGCCGGCTGCTGCTCCGCCCGCCGCGCGGGTCCGCCCCCGGCCCCTTCAGAGGGGGGCGATCCGCAGCATCGTGCCGACGACGACCCGGTTCGGATCGGGGCCGATGAGGGCCCGGTTCGCCTGGTAGAGCGCCTGCCAGCCGCCCTTGATCGCGAAGCGGCGGGCGATCGAGCTGAGGGTGTCCCCCCGCTGGACGGTGTGGACGCGTCCGCTCAGCCCGTACCGCTTGGAGCAGACCGGCCAGGCCCCCCACCCCTGGGTGCGGAGCACCTCCTCGGCGACGGCGATCTGCTGGGCCCGGGTCGCCAGGTCGGCGCGCGGCGCGTACCGCAGTCCGCCGTGCTCGACCCAGGTCGGGTGCCAGAACTGGAGGCCTCCGTAGAAGCCGTTCCCGGTGTTGGTGTGCCAGTCGCCGCTGCTCTCGCACTCGGCGACGCATCCCCAGGGCCACTGGTCGCGGGCGCAGGGGTAGGCGGGCACGGCGGCGGACGCCCGCAGCCCCTCCGACACGTCACGGAGCACGGCGGACGTGTTCCGGGGCCCGTCCAGCACGTCCCGGGCCTGGGCGGGTGCCGGGGCCAGGGCCAGCAGCGCGGCGGCGGACGCCGCCACGAGCGAGCCCGTCGTCCAAAATCGGATCTTCGACATCGAGGCAGGCTAGGCAGCGGCCCGGCGCCCCCGGCCCGTGCCGCGCGGAACACCGTTCACACCCCACCCGGTCGGAGTCACCCGCCGTCGCGCCCTTCCCGCGCCGTCCGCCCGGCCCGCCCGCGACCGGTTCCGCGCGGGCCGGCGGCAAGTTGCCCCGGTTCCACGCGTGACCCCGGCCGAGCCTGACCCGTTGAACTCGTCATGAGACGACCGGGAACGGCCCGGCGTCCCCCCGTACCGAGTCCAGGGAGCCCCCCGTGCCGCGCATGCTCGACGTCAGCGAGGACGTACGCGCCGAGATCGGCGACGAAGAAGCGGACCGGCTGCTCGCCGGCGACAACGCCCCGGGCAGCTACGACTGCACGTCCTGCCGCACGCCGGGGGACTCCGACCAGGAGCGCACCAGCACGGTGCTGTTCGTCGGCGACGAGACCGCGGTCCTCGCGTTCGCCCACGCCACCTGCATCCCGTCGCAGGTGGTCCGGGTCGCCGAGGAGCAGCTGCAGGGCGCCGTCGCCTCCATCACGGCCTCGGACACCGCCGACGCGCTGTCCGCCGCCCACCCCGAGCAGGCCGTGCTCGGGGTCACCAGCGGTCTCGTCCTGATCCAGGGCGAGCTGCACCCGGCCCTCGTCGTGGAGCCGACCGCGCCGGTGGCCCGTCCGGGTTCGGACGGCCTCACCGACGAGTTCCTGCCGCTCCTGGCCGACCAGGGCTTCCACCGGGTCGTGACGCTCGACGAGAAGCCGGCCGCGCTGCCGGGCTGGTCGGTCCTGGTGGCCATGGGCCAGCTGCACTCCGTCCTCCAGCCGGGCCCCGGCGGCGCCGGGCAGGCCGCCTGGTGGCAGGCCCACCAGCCGCTCCAGGTCACCGAGGGCTGGCGCGCGGCGGCCAACAAGTCGCACACGGTGCTGGTCTTCGCCGCCCCGGTCGGCTCGATCGGCCAGCAGCCGCGCGAGGACCTGCTGCGCGACGCCCTGGAGAAGGCCGCCGCGAACGGGCGCCTGGTCGCCGCCGCGATGCCGCTGGCCGGCACCTGATGGAGGGCCGCCGGCCGGGCATGGGGTGGGCGAGGGTGCACGGCGTGCCGGCGGGGCCGACGGGCTCCGGCGGCCCCGGGGCCCCGACCGTGCCGCGTCCCCGGCGGGCCCCCCTTTCGGAGAGCCGCCCGCATCCGACGGGCGGCGGGGTCGTTGGCACCTACGTGCACGCATACGACCCCTTCCTCCAGCCGTATCCGAGTCCGATCCCGTCGATGCGCCCTGCGCAGGACGTCACGGCGGGGGCCTCGCCCACGCCGATCTACGACGCCCTGTACTCGGAGTACCTCAGGACGTTCCGCACGCTGCCGGGTGACCGCAGCGGCGAGGAGGACCTCACGTTCCGGGCGTTCGGTACGGCGGTGAGCACGGGGGTGTACGGGCAGGGCCAGGGCCACGGGCAGGGCCACCGGTACGGGACGGCGTATCCGCAGGCGTGGTCCGCGCCGTACCCGCCCGCCCCCGCCCACACCCAGGCGGCGCTGCCTCCGGGGCCCCGGAGGGGCGTGTAGCGCGGAGGGCGCACCGGGGGGGGGTAGACGGCGGAGGGCCGGGGCGCGATCGCCCCGGCCCTCCGCCGTGTACCGGCCCGACGACCGGGCCTACTTCTTGCGGCCGCGCTTCTCGCGCACGCGCACCGAGATGTGGAGCGGGGTGCCCTCGAAGCCGAACTCCTCGCGGAGGCGGCGCTCGATGAAGCGGCGGTAGCCGGCCTCCAGGAAGCCGGAGGCGAAGAGCACGAAGCGGGGCGGCTTGGTGCCGGCCTGCGTGCCGAAGAGGATGCGGGGCTGCTTGCCGCCGCGGATCGGGTGGGGGTGCGCCGCGACGATCTCACCGAGGAAGGCGTTGAGCCGGCCGGTGGGGACGCGGGTCTCCCAGCCGGCGAGGGCGGTCTCGATGGCCGGGACCAGCTTCTCCATGTGGCGGCCGGTCTTGGCGGAGACGTTGACGCGGGGCGCCCAGGCGACCTGCTGCATCTCCGTCTCGATCTCGCGCTCCAGGTAGTAGCGGCGCTCCTCGTCGAGCTCGTCCCACTTGTTGTAGGCGATGACGATGGCGCGGCCCGACTCGACCGCCATCGTGATGATGCGCTGGTCCTGGACCGAGATCTTGTCGGTGGTGTCGATGAGGATGACGGCCACCTCGGCCTTCTCGACGGCGGCGGCCGTCCGCAGGGAGGCGTAGTAGTCCGCGCCCTCCTGGAGGTGGACCTTCTTGCGGATGCCCGCGGTGTCGACGAACTTCCACGTCACGCCGCCGAGCTCGATCAGCTCGTCGACCGGGTCGCGGGTGGTGCCGGCCAGCTCGTTGACGACGACGCGGTCCTCCCCCGCCACCTTGTTGAGCAGCGAGGACTTGCCGACGTTCGGGCGGCCGATGAGGGCGATGCGGCGCGGGCCGCCGACGGTGTTGCCGAAGCGCTGCTCGGGGGCCTCCGGCAGCTTCTTCAGGACCTCGTCGAGGAGGTCGCCGGTGCCGCGGCCGTGCAGCGAGGAGACCGGGAACGGCTCACCGAGGCCCAGGGACCACAGCGTGGCGGCGTCGGCCTCGCCGGACTGTCCGTCGACCTTGTTGGCGGCCAGGACGACCGGCTTCCCGGCGCGGCGCAGCAGCTTGACGACGGCCTCGTCGGTGTCGGTGGCGCCGACGGTGGCGTCCACGACGAAGAGGCAGGCGTCGGCGGCCTCGATGGCGAACTCGGCCTGGGCGGCGACGGAGGCGTCGATGCCGAGGACGTCCTGCTCCCAGCCGCCGGTGTCGACGACCTTGAAGCGGCGCCCGGCCCATTCGGCCTCGTAGGTGACGCGGTCGCGGGTGACGCCCGGCTTGTCCTCGACGACGGCCTCGCGGCGGCCGATGATGCGGTTCACCAGGGTCGACTTGCCGACGTTCGGACGGCCGACGACGGCGAGGACAGGAAGCGGGCCGTGACCGGCCTCCTCGATCGCGCCCTCGACCTCTTCGGCGTCGAAGCCTTCTTCGGAGGCGAGCTCCATGAACTCCGCGTACTCGGCGTCGCCAAGTGCCCCGTGGTCGTGCTGGTCGTTCATGAAGTCCGTTCCTTGATCATTCGTGGTCGGTGGGTCCCCGGGCCGCGGGGCCCACTACTGAAAGTCTCGCTCAGCGCCCCGTGAGGCGCCTGGCGTTTTCCAGGTGGTCGGTGAGCTTCCCCTGGATCCGTACGGTGGCCTCGTCGAGCGCCTTGCGCGTGCGGCGGCCGGAGCCGTCACCCGCGTCGAAGGCGTCGCCGAAGACGACGTCGACGCGGCCGCGCAGCGGAGGCAGTGCCTTGACCAACCGTCCTCGGCGCTCGGTGCTTCCCAGCACGGCCACCGGGACGATCGGCGCGCCGCTGCGGACGGCGAAGTACGCCAGGCCCGAGCGGAGCGAGGCGAAGTCGCCCTCTCCCCTGGTGCCCTCGGGGAAGATCCCGAGGACTCCGCCCTGCTCCAGGACGCCCAGGGCGTTGCCTATCGCGGTGCGGTCGGTGCTGTCGCGGTCCACCTTGAGCTGCCCGATGCCCTCCAGGAAGCTGCCGAGCGGGCCGACGAACGCCTCCTTCTTGATGAGGAAGTGCACGGGCCGCGGCGCGGTGCCCATGAGCATGGGGCCGTCGATGTTGTGCGCGTGGTTGACGGCGAAGATCGCGGGGCCGGAGGCCGGCACCCGCCAGGCGCCGAGCACGCGCGGCTTCCAGAAGCCGTACATCAGCCCGATCCCGATGCGTCTGCCGACGGCGGCGCCCCTCTCCGAGGGCAGCGTCACTTGGCGGCTCCGCGCTTCTCGTCCACCAGGGTGACGACGCACTCGATGACCTGGTCGAGGGTGAGCTCGGTGGTGTCGACCTCGACGGCGTCGCCGGCCTTGGCGAGCGGCGAGGTCTTCCGGCTGGAGTCGGCGGCGTCCCGCTTGACCAGGGCCTCCTTGGTGGCCTGCACGTCGACGCCCTTGAGCTCGCCGGAGCGGCGGGCGGCGCGGGCCTCGGGCGAGGCGGTGAGGAAGATCTTGAGGTCGGCGTCGGGCAGGACGGTGGTGCCGATGTCCCGGCCCTCGACGACGATGCCGTGCTCGGCGCCGCGGGCGATGGACCGCTGGAGCTCGGTGATGAGGCTCCGCACCTCGGGGACGGCGCTGACGGCGCTGACCTTGGAGGTGACCTCGTCGGTCCGGATGGGTCCGGCCGCGTCGAGGCCGTCGACAGTGATCGTGGGCCGCGCCGGGTCGGTGCCGGAGACGATCACGGGCTTGGCGGCGGCGTTGGCGACGGCCTCGGCGTCGTGGACGTCCACGCCGTTGCTGATCATCCACCAGGTGATCGCCCGGTACTGGGCACCGGTGTCGAGGTAGCTCAGACCCAGCTTGGCGGCGACCGCCTTCGAGGTGCTGGACTTGCCCGTGCCGGAGGGCCCGTCGATGGCGACGATCACGGATTCCACGGTGGGAACACCTTCCTGGGGTGAGTGGCGGGCCCGGCGGAGTGCGGGGGACCCCCACAAGGTTACCGAGTCCCCGGCACCCGTTCGGCCCCGCCCGCGGGGGCGGTCCCGCCCGGCGGCCCCGCCCGCCCCGCGGGTCCCGCCCGTCGCGGGCGGGATGCGCGGGCGTGCGGGGTGGGGCGGGCACCGCGGCCCGTGCGGGGCGGGTGCCGCGTCAGCTCGTCCGCAGGGCCCAGCCCCGCTCCTGCAGGGCCGCGCCGAGCCCGGGCGCCGCCGAGGGCTCCACCATGAGCTGGACGAGACCGGCCTGCTGGCCCGTCGCGTGCTCGATGCGGACGTCCTCGATGTTGACCCCGGCGCGGCCCGCGTCGGCGAAGATCCGGGCCAGCTCGCCCGGCTGGTCGCTGATGAGGACGGCGACCGTCTCGTAGGCGGTGGGCGCCGCGCCGTGCTTGCCGGGGACGCGGGAGCGGCCGGCGTTGCCGCGGCGCAGCACGTCCTCGACGCCCGAGGCGCCGTCCCGCCGCTTGTCCTCGTCGGCGGACTGGAGGGAGCGCAGGGCGCGGACGGTCTCGTCGAGGTCGGCGGCGACCCCGGAGAGGACGTCGGCCACGGGGCCCGGGTTGGCGGAGAGGATCTCGACCCACATGCGGGGGTCGGAGGCAGCGATCCGGGTGACGTCCCTGATGCCCTGCCCGCACAGGCGGACGGCCGACTCGTCGGCCTCCTCCAGCCGCGCGGCGACCATCGACGAGACGAGCTGCGGGGTGTGGGAGACCAGGGCGACCGCGCGGTCGTGGGCCTCGGCGTCCATGACGACGGGCACGGCCCGGCACAGCGCCACGAGCTCCAGGGCCAGGTTGAGGACCTCGGTGTCGGTGTCCCGGGTCGGGGTGAGCACCCAGGGGCGTCCCTCGAAGAGGTCGGCGGTCGCGGCGAGCGGGCCCGAGCGCTCCTTGCCGGACATGGGGTGCGATCCGATGTACGCGGAGAGGTCGAGGCCCAGGGCCCGCAGCTCGCGCTGGGGGCCGCCCTTGACGCTCGCCACGTCCAGGTAGCCACGGCCGAGCCCGGCGGTGAGGGCCTCGGCGAGGGTGGCGGCCACGTGCGCCGGGGGCACGGCGACGATGACGAGGTCCACGGGGCCCTCGGGCGCCTCGTCGGTGCCGGCGCCGAGCGCGGCGGCCGTGCTGGCCCGCGCCGGATCGTGGTCGCGCAGGTGGACGGTGACGCCGCGGCCCGCGAGCGCGATCGCGGCGGAGGTGCCGATCAGTCCGGTGCCGATGACGAGGGCTGTTCTCACGGGGCGATGTCCTTGCGCAGAGCGGCCGCGGCGCCGAGGTAGACGTGCGCGATCCGGGACTTGGGGAGGTCGGTCTCGACGTGGGCGAGGAGGCGGACGACCCGCGGCATCGCGCCCTCGATGTCGAGCTCCTGTGCGCAGAGCAGGGGGACGTCGACGATGCCGGTGCGGCGGGCCGCGGCGGCGGGGAAGTCGCTGTGGAGGTCGGGGGTGGCGGTGAACCAGATGCTGATGAGGTCGTCGGCGTCGAGTCCGTTCCGTTCGAGGACGGCGGTGAGCAGTTCTTCGACCTGCTCGCTCATGTGCCCGGCCTCGTCCCGCTCCAGCTGGACGGCTCCTCGGACCGCTCGTACCGCCACGTCGTCTCCTTCGCCTGCGTCAGTGCTCCGTTCAGCCTAGTCAGCGGCCGGACGGCGTGCCGGGGCGCCCGCCCTCCGAGACGGAGGGCGGGCGCCCGTGGGCGTGTCCGGGGCCGCCGGGGCGCCGGGAGCGCCGTCAGAGGCGCTGCTCGCGGATGATGTCCTCCAGCGAGCCCTGGGGCACGGAGCCCGCCGGAGTCAGCTTGTCGACGGCCTGCGGCAGCGACCGGGCGATCTCGTCGGCGGCCTCCTGGGGGCTGACGCCGGCGTCCTGGGCGACCTTCTGCAGGGTCTCGTCGGGGAGGGCCTCGGCGATCTGGGCGCCGCTGACGGACTGGTTCTCGCCGGTGCCGACCCAGGAGCGGGTCTGGTCGGTGAGGCCCGACTTGGTGAGCATGTCGAGGAGCCCGCCGAGCGGGTTGGACGCACCGCCCGCGCCGCCGCCCTGCGCACCGCCCTGGCCGCCGGCGAGGGCGCCGATCAGGGCGCCGAGGATGTTTCCGGCTCCGCCGCTCTGCCCGCCGCTGCCGCCGCTGCCGCCGCTGCCGCCGAGGAGGCTTCCGAGGAGACTGCCGAGGTCGTTTCCCGCCATGGTCCTGCCTTTCGTCCGGTTCGGAACAGCCTCAATGTCACCCGAACCGGTACGTTCTGCCACTCGGGGTAGGGGCCGGACCGGTGGTCCCGCGCGGTAGAACTGTCGGCATGCTGCTGCACGTCGTACCGCTGGCCGACTGGTCCGCCGCCCCCGATGCCCCGTACGCCCCGCCGTCCCTCGCCGCCGAGGGCTTCGTCCACTGCTCGCCGGACGAGGCGGCTGCCCTCGTGATCGCCGACACCCGCTACCGGGACGTGCCGGGCCCGCTCCTGGTCCTGGTGATCGACGAGGGGCGGCTGGCCGCGGAGGTCCGCCGGGAGGGGGCGGGGGCGACGCTCTTCCCCCATGTGTACGGGCCGATCGAGCGGGAGGCGGTGACCTCTGTGCTGGAGGTGCGGCGGGACGCGGACGGCCGTGCGAGGGAGCTGACGGCCCGGGTGTAGGCGTGTTGCCCGGCCCGGCGGTGCCGCGGCGCCAAGGTGGCCGTATGACTTCACGCCTCACCCACCCGACCGCACTCGCCACGAGCCGCCGTGCCGTCCTGGTCGCCGCGGCGGCCCTGACGGCGGGCTGCGGCTCGGACGACGGAGGCGACGGCGGTACGGCCACCGACGCCCCGGCCACCCCCGACGCGACGGCGGGCACGAGCGCGCCCGCCGCGCCGAGCACGCCCGTCGGCACCAGCGCCTCCCCCGCAGGCGAGCGCCTGGCCGCGACGGCCGACATCCCGGTGGGCGGCGGCAAGGTCTTCGCCGCGGAGAAGGTGGTCGTCACCCAGCCCTCGGCCGGTGACTTCAAGGCGTTCTCCGCCGTCTGCACCCACCAGGGCTGCCTGGTGAACAAGGTCGCGGACGGCACCATCGACTGTCCCTGTCACGGCTCCCGGTTCAGCGTCACGGACGCCGCGGTGGTGACGGGACCGGCGACGCGCCCGCTGCCGCCGGAGCGGATCACCGTCTCGGGGGACTCGATCACCCTGGCGTAGGCCCGCGCCACCGGACCCCGCCCAGGACCCGCCCAGGGCCATCCAGGACCCGTCCAGGACCCACCCCGGGCCCGTACCACCCGCCCCCGTCCCCCTGACAGAGCCCTGTCACCGCCCTGACGTAGCCTGACCGGCATGACTCCGGACGAGCTGGTGCGCGAGCACACGATCTACTCCTGTGTGATGGGCTCGCGCGCCTTCGGTCTCGCGACCGAGGACAGCGACACGGACGTCCGGGGCGTGTACCTCGCCCCGACGCCGCTGTTCTGGCACTTCGACAAGCCCCCCGCGCACGTGGAGGGCCCCGGCGAGGAGCAGTTCAGCTGGGAGCTGGAGCGCTTCTGCGAGCTGGCCCTGCGCAACAACCCGAACGTCCTGGAGTGCCTCCACTCCCCCGTGGTCGAGCACGTGGACGACCTCGGCCGCGAACTGCTCGCGCTCCGCGACGCCTTCCTCTCCCGGCAGGCCCACCAGACCTTCGTCCGCTACGCCGGCGGGCAGCGCCGCAAGCTCGACGCGGACGTCCGCCAGTACGGCCACCCGCGCTGGAAGCACGCCATGCACCTGCTGCGGCTGCTGACGAGCTGCCGGGACCTGCTGCGCTCGGGCGAGCTGCGGATCGACGTCGGCGAGGACCGCGAGCGCCTCCTCGCGGTCAAGCGCGGCGAGGTGGCCTGGAGCGAGGTGGAGTCCTGGATGAACCGCCTCCAGGAGGAGGCCGACCACGCCCTCGACGCGACCCCGCTCCCGGCGGCGCCGGACCACGCGCGCGTGCAGGACTTCCTGATCCGCGCGCGCCGCGCCTCCGCGACGGCCGAGCTCCGGGCCTAGGGGTGTCGTTCGACGACAGGGCCTGGCCCCGCGCCCGGTCCTAGGGCGCGGTCGTCCTCGCCCGGACGACCAGGTCGTGCAGCTGGGCGTGGGCCCGTTCCGACGTCTCCACCAGGCCCGACGCGGCCTGCGCCTCGTCCAGGACGGCGTGCAGGGCCTCGGTCTCGGCCCGTACGTCCTCGACCGCCGCCTCCGCGAGCCCGTGTTCGGCGGCCGCCTTCGCCTCGACGAGGTCGGGCAGCCGGGCGGGTGCCTCGGCGACCTCCCCGACAAGGGTCGGCAGGTGCGCCTGCACCTCACCCGACCGCATGAGGTGGATGCCGGTCAGCAGCGCCCGGTAGGTGTAGAGCAGCGGCTTGAGCTCGCCGCTGCGCTCGAAGAGCCGCCACTGCGTGCCGGCGAACCCCCGGTAGTGGTGGGCGTGGTGCGAGGTGAGCACCTCGGGCACGAGCGAGACCAGCTCCGCGTGGACCTCCGTGGTGTGCGCGACGAGCGGGGAGGTGAGCTGCTCCAGGACGTAGCCGTTGCGGCGCAGCATCAGCCGGGCGAACTTCCGCAGGTCGTGGGTGACCAGGTCCATCTCGACGCCGTCCCGGTCCCACATACGGCTGCGGGTCTCCTCGGGCTCGCGCAGCCCGACCAGCGCCTCCACCGGCAGCAAGTGCGCGCCGCGCAGGTCCACGTCCGAGTCGCGGGACGGGAAGCCGTACAGGTGGGCGCCGGAGACGGTCGCGAAGAGCAGGGGGTCGGGCTGTTCGGCCACGACGGCGGCGAGGTCGGCGTCGAGCGCGGATGCGAGGGAGAGCGTCATCGGTCAAGCGTCCCAGAGGGCGCCGAAGGTCAGGAGGTCGCTCCGGTACTCGACGCGCTCCTCCCACTCCTCGGGCCAGGCGTCCGCGCCGAGGTGGGCCCCGGCGAAGGCACCGGCGAGGGCCGCGATCGAGTCGGAGTCGCCCCGGGTGCAGGCGGCCCGGCGCAGCGCGGTGAGGGGTTCGCCGGGGAAGAGGAGGAAGCAGAGCAGGGCGGTCGCGAGGGCCTCCTCGGCGATCCAGCCGTCTCCCGTGTACGTGCAGGGGTCGAGTTCGGGGTCGGCCGTGCGCTGGACGGCGTCGAGGCGCTCCAGGACGGCCAGGCACTCGTCCCAGCCGCGCTCGACGAAGTGCCGGGCGGACGGGTCCTGGGAGCGGGTCCAGAGGTCGCCGAGCCAGTCCTGGTGGTAGCGGGAGCGGTTCTCGTACGCGTAGGAGCGGAGCTGTCCGACGAGTCCGGCCGGGTCGACGCCCTGGGCGAGGAGGTACACGGCGCGGGCGGTCAGGTCGGAGGCGGCGAGCGCGGTGGGGTGACCGTGGGTCAGCGCCGCCTGGAGCTGCGCGGCCCCGGCCCGCTGCTCCTCGCTCAGCCCGGGGACGAGCCCGACGGGGGTGACCCGCATGTTGGCGCCGCAGCCCTTGGAGCCGATCTGGCTGGCGTCCTGCCAGGGCCGGTCGCCGTCGAGGAGGCCGCAGGCGCGGAGGCAGGTGTTGCCGGGGGCGCGGTTGTTGTCCGGGGAGTGGTACCAGTCGACGAACTCGGCCCGGGCGGGCCCGGCGAGCGCGTGCGGGGACAGCGGCCCCCGGTCCATGGCCGTGCGGATGCCCCGGGCGAGGGCGAGGGCCATCTGGGTGTCGTCGGTGACGTACGCCGTCCCGCCGCGGACCGGCAGGGGCATCTCCCGCCAGGGTCCGACCTTGGCGAGGATCGCGGGCACGTCGTTGAACTCGGTCGGGAAGCCCAGCGCGTCGCCGAGCGCCAGCCCGACCAGGGAGCCCGTCGCGGCCCGCTTGACCGCGGTGCGGTTCGGGTTCATGTGGATCGTCCTTCCGGTCGCAGGAGGGGCGGGTGGAGGGTGACGGCCTCGCCCGCCCGGTAGAGGGCGGCCGGTTTCCCCCGTCCGCCGGTGAGGCGCGGCGGGCCTTCCACGGCCCGGACGAAGCCGGGCGTGGCGAGGACCTTGCGCCGGAAGTTGGGGCGGTCGAGTTCGACGCCCCAGACCGTCTCGTAGACCTGCCGGAGCTCGCCGAGGGTGAACTCGGGCGGGCAGAAGGCGGTCGCGAGGCAGGTGTACTCCAGCTTGGCGCCGACCCGTTCGTGGGCGTCGGCGAGGATGCGGTCGTGGTCGAAGGCGAGCGTCCCGTGCGTCCCGTACGGCACCCACCGGGCCTGGGCCGCGTCCCCGCCGCCGCGGGGTTCGGGGGCGTCGGGCAGGAGGGCGGCGAAGGCGACGGAGACGACCCGCATCCTCGGGTCGCGGTCGGGTTCGCTGTAGGTGCGGAGCTGTTCGAGGTGGAGTCCGGCGACGGTGGCTCCGGAGAGTCCGGTCTCCTCGGCGAGTTCGCGGCGGGCGGCCAGCTCGGCGGACTCGCGGGGCAGGACGAAGCCGCCGGGGAGCGCCCAGGACCCGGCGTACGGTGCCTGGCCGCGTTCGACGAGCAGGACGTGGAGGCGCTCCTCGCGGAGGGTGAGGACGGCGAGGTCGACGGTGACGGCGAACGGTTCGAAGGCGTGCGGGTCGTAGTCCTCGGGCACGGCCCCGGGCGGGCCGGCCGGGCCCGCGCCCGCCGCCCGGTGCCCGGTCACCGGCGCTCCGGCAGCGGGTCGGCGAGGTCCCAGCCCTCGGCGAGCAGTCCGTCGACGGCGGCGACCGCGGCCGCCAGCCGCTCCTCGTGCGGCCCGGTGAGGACCGCGGTGCGGCGCCCGCTGTGGGCGAGCTGGGTGAGGAACCGCGCCGTCATCCAGGGCCGCAGGTGCTCCCCGTCGCGCAGTCCGTCGTCCTCGAAGTCGACGCCCCGGTGGTCGGTGAGCAGCCAGAGGTGCTGCCGTCCGCGGGCGGCGATCTCTCCCGTGGCGGCGCTGGTGGTGCCCATGTAGCGCTCGTGCCAGATGGTGGTGGCGAAGGCGTCGGTGTCGCAGAAGAGGACGGGTGAGCCGTCGCGGGCCGCCTCCTCCTCCAGTTCGGCCTGGCGCTGGGCGATGACGGGGAAGTCGGAGGAGTGGAAGGCGACGTCGGACCAGGTGGCGCCGGGGCGTTCGGCGCGGAGCTCGGCGAGTTTGAGTGCGCTGTACTCGCGCCCGTACTCGGGCACGTAGCGGGTCCGGGCCCAGACTCCGCCGCGCCGCCGGTAGTGGTCGGCGAGGGCGAGGGCCATGGTGGTGGTGCCGGTGGACTCGGCGCCGAGGACGACGACGCGGCGGGTGAGCGCGGCGCGTACGGGCGGCTCCAGGAAGTCCCAGGTGCCGGTGGGGTCCGCGCGGACGGCGGTCCCGGAGACGGGGTGGCGGACGCGTCCGGGGTCGACGCAGACGGACGCGGCGCCGAAGCGGCGGGCGAGCTCCTCCCCGTACGGCTCCGAGGTGAAGACGGCGTCGACGGGCTCGGGGACGGCGGCGCGGAAGACCGCCATGTGGGCGTCCCAGACGTCGGGGTCCTGGAGGTCGACGGGGTGGTCGTCGACGGCTCCGACGACGAGGGCGTCGGGATGGACCTCCCGCATCCAGGCGACCCGGTCCTCCAGCGCGATGCTCTCCACGGAGGAGGCGCAGACGAGGACGGTGAGGCGCTCGCAGCGGTCGAGGGCCGTGTCGACGAGGTGGTGGTGGCCGGCGTGCGGCGGATAGAACTTGCCGAGGACCAGGCCGTGTCCGTAGCGGGTCACGCCGCCACCTCCATGCCACGGGCGGGGCGGGCGGCGAGGTCCCTGGTCCAGCCGCGCAGGCCGAGGACGCAGAGGGTCATGAAGCCGACGTACAGCAGGGAGGTCAGGTAGAGCTCCTTGTACGCGTACAGGGGGACGTAGACCAGGTCGGCGGCGATCCACAGCCACCAGGACTCCAGGCGCTTGCGGCACTGGCCGTAGGTCGCCATGAGGGAGAGCGCGGTCGTCAGGGCGTCCCAGAAGGGGACGGTCGAGTCGGTGGCGCGGTCGAGCAGCAGGGTGAGCGCGAGGGTCCCCACCACCCCCGCCGCGAGCAGCCACGTCCACTCGGTGCGCGTGGTGCGGCGCACCGGGAGGGTGTCGGAGCCTGGTCCACCCCCGTGGGTCCAGGTCCACCAGCCGTACACGGCGAGGGTGATGAAGACGATCTGGAGGCCGGCGTCGGCGTACAGCCCGGCCTGCGTGAAGAGCAGGACGAAGAACAGGTTGTTGGCGATGCCGATGGGCCAGTTCGCGAGGTGCTGGCGGGCGACGAGCCAGACGCAGAGCGCACCGCTGCCGAAGCCCAGGACCTCGGTCCAGCTGACCGGGGTGTCCAGGATCGTGAAGAGCGGCTGCTGCAGGGGTTCGAGAATGCTTGCGAGGCTCACGCCCGCCTCCTTTAGAGTCAGGTTGACTATAAAGGGCGGCGGCCTTCGGCCACAAGCCCCGTCGTTCCGGGACCCGGACCGTTCCGGGACCGGACCGTTCCGGGACCGGACCGTTCCGGGACCGGACCGTTCCGGGACCGGACCGTTCCGGGACCGGACCGTTCCGGGACCCGGACGCGGAAGAGCCCGCGACCGACGGGCGGTCGCGGGCTCTCTCGTACGGCGGCGCGGGGCCTTACATGCCGACTTCCTTCATCAGCATGCCGACCTCCGTATTGGTGAGGCGGCGCAGCCAGCCCGACTTCTGGTCGCCCAGGCCGATCGGGCCGAAGGCCGTGCGGACCAGCTTCTCGACCGGGAAGCCCGCCTCGGCGAGCATGCGGCGCACGATGTGCTTGCGGCCCTCGTGCAGCGTGACCTCGACCAGGTAGTTCTTGCCGGTCTGCTCGACCACGCGGAAGTGGTCGGCGCGGGCGTAGCCGTCCTCCAGCTGGATGCCGTCCTTGAGCCGCCGGCCGACCTCGCGGGGCAGCGGGCCGGTGATGGCGGCCAGGTAGGTCTTCTTCACGCCGTACTTGGGGTGCGTGAGGCGGTGGGCCAGCTCACCGTGGTTGGTGAGCAGGATGATGCCCTCGGTCTCCGTGTCGAGCCGGCCGACGTGGAAGAGCCGCGTCTCGCGGTTGGTGACGTAGTCGCCGAGGCACTGGCGGCCGTCCGGGTCCTCCATCGTGGAGACCACACCGGCCGGCTTGTTCAGCGCGAAGAACAGGTACGACTGGGTGGCGACGGTCAGGCCGTCCACCTTGATCTCGTCCCGCTCCGGGTCGACGCGCTTGCCCTGCTCCAGGACGATCTCGCCGTTGACCTCGACGCGGGCCTGCTCGATGAGCTCCTCGCAGGCGCGCCGCGAGCCCATGCCGGCGCGGGCGAGGACCTTCTGCAGCCGCTCGCCCTCCTGCTCGGCGCCGGGGAAGGTCTTGGGGGTCCTGATCTCGGGCCGGTTCTCGTACCGCTCCCGGTTGCGCTGCTCGATCTTGGCGTCGAGCTCGCGCGAGCGGGCCGGGGTCTGACGCTGGCCGTGCGGGCCGCGACGGGGCGGGGTGCCGCCCTGCGGGGCCTTGGGGCCGCCCTTGGCGCCGCCGCGGGCCGCGGAGCCGCGGCCCTTCTTCGGGGCCTCGGGGGGGCTCACGTCGTAGGTGCGCTCCTCGGGGCGAGGCCGGCGCGGGTTGCTCTGGCTCTTCTGGCCGTCACGGCCGCCGCCCTGGTACCCGCCGCCGGAGCCGCTGCCGCCGCGGTAGCCGCCGCCACCGCCGCTGCCGCTGCCGCCCCGGTATCCGCCGCCGCTGCCGGAGCCGCCACCGGACCCCCGGTAGCCGCCACCGCCGCCGCCGTTGCCACGGCCGCCACCGCTGCTGCCGCCGCGGCCGCCGCTGTTGCCACCACGGCTCCCGCCGTTGTTTCCGCTGCTGTTCCTGCCGCTGCTGCTTCGCATCAAACTTCCGTCTTGTCGTCGTCGTCCTCACGATCCGGGGCATCCGGATCGAACGACGGGACCCCTTCCAGTGAGTCCGGCTCGACCGCCTCGGCCTCGGGGAGGAAGGGCGCGAGCTCGGGGAGCTCGTCCAGGCCGCGCAGGCCCATCCGCTCCAGGAAGTAGTTCGTCGTCCTGTACAGGATCGCACCTGTTTCAGGTTCCGCGCCCGCCTCCTCCACCAGGCCCCGCTGGAGCAGGGTCCTCATGACGCCGTCGCAGTTCACTCCGCGCACCGCCGAGACCCGGGAACGGCTGACCGGCTGGCGGTACGCGACGACCGCCAGGGTCTCCAGGGCCGCCTGGGTGAGACGGGCCTGCTGCCCCTCCAGGACGAAGGCCTCGACGGCCGCGGCCTGGTCGGCGCGGGTGTAGTAGCGCCAGCCGCCGGCGACCTGCCGCAGCTCGAAGCCGCGGCCCTGGACGGTGTACTCGTCGGCGAGCTCGCGCAGGGCGTCGCCCACCTCGCGGGGGGTGCGCTCCAGGACCCTGGCGAGGTGCGCCTCGGTCGCGGGCTCGTCGACGACCATCAGGACCGCTTCGAGCGCGGGCTTGAGGGCGGGCTTCACGTCGCTCATACGGCGGTCTCCTGGTCGAACTCGTCGGTCACGGCCCCCGCGGGATCCGCCTCCCCGCCGGTCCAGGAGACCGTGAGGTCCCCCAGGGCGGTCTCCTGGTCCAGGGCGACGGCCTTCTCCCGGTAGAGCTCCAGGAGGGCGAGGAAGCGGGCGACGACGGTGAGGGTGTCGTCGCCCACGTCCTCGACGAGCTCCCGGAAGAGCGCCGTCCCGCGCTCCCGCAGCAGCGCGACGACGACGGCGGCCTGCTCGCGGACGCTGACGAGAGGGGCGTGGATGTGGTCGACGTACACCTGCGGCTCGGCCTTGGGCTGCATGGCCTTCACGGCCAGCCGGGCGAAGCCCTCGGCGCCGATGGAGATGACCACATCGGGAAGCAGCTCGGCGTGGTGGGGTTCGAGTCCGACGGTACGGGGACGGCGTCGGCCCTCGGCCTCCCACCGCTCCTCGAAGATCGCCGCGATGCGCTTGTACGCGCGGTACTGGAGGAGCCGGGCGAAGAGCAGGTCGCGGGCCTCCAGGAGCGCGAGGTCGGCCTCGTCCTCGACCTCGGCGGCGGGCAGCAGCCGGGCGGCCTTGAGATCGAGCAGGGTGGCGGCGACGACCAGGAACTCGGTGGTCTGGTCGAGGTCGCCGTCGGGCCCGAGGGCCCGGAGATGCGCCATGAACTCGTCGGTGACCTGCGAGAGCGCGACCTCGGTGACGTCGAGCTTGTGCTTGGTGATCAACTGCAGCAGCAGGTCGAAGGGCCCCTCGAAGTTCGCGAGCCGCACGGTGAACCGGCCGTCGCCGCTGTCGGCGGCGGCCGCGGGCTGGAGCTCGGGCTGAGGCGCGGGCGCGGGGCCGGCCGCGGGCTCCCCCTGGGGCGCGTGCTCAGGCCCGGGCTCAAGCCGAGGGACCGGCTCGGCCGTGGGCGCGGGAGCCCCCGCCGCGGCCCCGGTCGCCGGTGTCGGTGCCGCCGCCGGGGTCGGTGCCGCCGCCGGAGTCGGTGCCGCCGCCGGAGTCGGTGCCGCCGCCGGAGTCGGTGCCGCCGCCGGTGTCGGTGCGGCCGCCGGAGGCCGTGCCGCCGCCTGCTCGGGCCCGGTCGCAAGAGGCCGTGCCTCCGCCGCGGGCGCTGCCGTGACCACAGGCGGTGCCATCGCCGCGGGCGCTGCCGTCACCACAGGCGGTGCCGGCACCGGTGCCGCCGCCGGCCCCTCGGTGCCGTCCTCCCCGAGCGGGGCCGCGGCGGAATCCTCCGGTGCCTCCTCAGGCGCGGCCGGCGGGTCGCCCGGGCCCCGCCCCAGGGCGCGGCGGCGTGGGGGGCGGGACGTTTCGTCAGGGGCGTGGTGCATGGAGGTCCAGGGGAGCGGGGGCGCGGCAGCCCGCAGGCTACCGTCAGCGGCCGCGCAGGCGGCGCACGAGGATGCTCGCGTCGCCGCGGGACTCCAGGTCCGCCAGGACGACCGCGACGGCCTCCCGGACGATCCTGCCCCGGTCGACGGCGAGGCCGTGCTCACCGCGGAGCACCAGCCGGGCGTGCTCCAGGTCCATCAGCTCCTCGGCGGAGACGTAGACCGTGATCTTCTCGTCGTGGCGCTCACGGCCGCTGGGCCGCCGGTTCGGGGTACGGCCGCCGCGCCGCCGGGCCGCCGCCGGGGCGGGCGCCGCGGCGGGGGACGTCGCGGGCTTCGGGACGGCGGCGCCCTCGGGCTCCGCCGTCCGGGCCCTCGGCTCCGACGCCTCGGAGTCCGCGGCGGTGTGCTCCGCGGAGCCCTCGGCCGCCGTCGTGTCGCTCTCGCCCGCGGGTGCCGGGACGGCCCGGCGGGGTGCGGACGCCTGGAGCGCCGTCCCCCCGGTCGTACGGAAGAGTTCGTCGGCGCCGGGCAGACTCACTCGGCGTGACACCGGGCGAGCACCTCCCTGGCGAGCTGGCGGTAGGCGGCGGCGCCCACGGAGTTGGAGGCGTACGTGGTGATGGGCTCGCCGGCGACCGTGGTCTCCGGGAAGCGCACCGTCCGCCCGATGACCGTGTGGTACACGTGGTCGTCGAAGGCCTCGACGACCCGCGCGAGGACCTCGCGGCTGTGCACGGTGCGGGAGTCGTACATCGTGGCGAGGATGCCGTCGAGCTCCAGCTCGGGGTTGAGCCGCTCCTGGACCTTCTCGATGGTCTCGGTCAGCAGCGCCACTCCGCGGAGCGCGAAGAACTCGCATTCCAGCGGCACGATGACCTTGTGAGCCGCCGTCAGGGCGTTCACGGTCAGCAGGCCGAGCGAGGGCTGACAGTCGATCACGATGTAGTCGTAGTCGTTCATCAGCGGCTTCAGGGCGCGCTGGAGCGTCGACTCGCGCGCGACCTCGCTGACGAGCTGGACTTCGGCGGCCGAGAGGTCGATGTTGCTCGGCAGCAGGTCCATGTTGGGCACGGCGGTCTTGAGGAGGACCTCGTCCGCCGACATGCCCCGCTCCATGAGCAGGTTGTAGACGGTGAGGTCGAGCTCCATCGGGTTCACGCCGAGGCCGACCGACAGGGCTCCCTGCGGGTCGAAGTCGACGAGCAGGACCCGTCGTCCGTACTCCGCGAGCGCGGCACCCAGGTTGATGGTCGACGTGGTCTTGCCGACGCCGCCCTTCTGGTTGCACATCGCGATGATCTTCGCGGGTCCGTGGTCCGTCAGCGGACCGGGGATCGGGAAGTACGGCAGGGGCCGTCCCGTCGGGCCGATCCGCTCGCGGCGCTGCCGGGCGGCGTCGGGCGCGAGGGTGGCCGCGTACTCGGGGTCGGGCTCGTACTCGGCGTCGGGGTCGTAGAAGTGCCCCTCGGGCACCTCGTCAAAGGCGGCGAAGTGGGTGGACTCTCGGCCCATCTCGTTGCCGGCCGTGGCGTTCACGTGTAGGCCGTCCATCGTCTTCATCGTGTGGGCTGTCGTCATGGGCTGGTGCGTCGCGAAGGTCCGCACCGCGACGGAGCCGATCGGAGCACCTGGCGCACCGCTCCCGGGAGTAATTGTCGACTCATTCACAAGTCGTCTTACCTCCTTGGATGTCACCAGGAACATTTATCGATAGGTCAGCGTGGCACCATGCCGACGGTTGGCGACTCTATGGCGTGTCACCGCTCCGCAGCAACACAATCCGCCGGACCCGGCCCGATGTGTCGGCAACCGAACACCTCTCTGTCAAGGGTGCGCAGGCATGCATCCGCACGTTTCAGGGGTGCGCGAAACGGTTAAAGGGTTACGTTCGAGGCGAGTTGCCCGAACGTTCCTCCGGGTGCCGAGACGCGTCCGGCCGGACCTTGTCGAACAAGGTCCGGCCGGGGGTGCGGCATTGACGGCACGCGTTGACGGCGGTGCCGCGGGGGTCAGGCCAGGAGGGTGCTCAGCTCGACGTGCTCGAGCCCGTGCGCCTCGGCGACCTCCTTGTAAACCACCTTGCCGTCATGGGTGTTGAGGCCCAGACCGAGGGCGGCGTCGCGGCGCAGCGCCCCGACCCAGCCGTTGTTCGCCAGCGACACGATGTAGGGCAGCGTGGCGTTGGTGAGGGCGTAGGTGGAGGTGTTCGGGACCGCGCCCGGCATGTTGGCGACGCAGTAGAAGACCGAGTTGTGGACCTGGAAGGTCGGCTCGGCGTGGGTGGTCGCGTGGGAGTCCTCGAAGCAGCCGCCCTGGTCGATCGCAATGTCGACAAGGACACTTCCGGGCTTCATCTTGGCGACGAGCTCGTTGGTGACCAGCTTCGGGGCCTTGGCGCCCGGGATGAGGACGGCGCCGATGACGAGGTCGGCCTCGATGACGGCCTTCTCCAGCTCGTAGGCGTTGGAGACGACGGTCTTCACCTTGGTGCCGAAGATCTTGTCGGCCTCGCGGAGCTTGTTGATGTCGCGGTCGAGCAGGGTCACGTGGAAGCCCATGCCGACGGCGATCTGGGTGGCGTTCCAGCCGGAGACGCCGCCGCCGATGACGACCGCCTCGCCCGCGTGGGTGCCGGGGACACCGCCGGGGAGCACGCCGCGGCCGCCGACCGAGCGCATCAGGTGGTAGGCGCCGACCTGCGGGGCCAGGCGGCCCGCGACCTCGGACATCGGGGCGAGCAGCGGGAGCGCGCGGTTGGCGGTCTCGACGGTCTCGTACGCGATGGCGGTGGTGCCGGACGCCAGGAGCGCGTCCGTGCACTCCTTGGAGGCGGCGAGGTGCAGGTAGGTGAAGAGCGTCTGGTCCTTGCGGAGGCGGTGGTACTCCTCCGCGATGGGCTCCTTGACCTTGAGCAGCAGGTCGGCGGTGGCCCAGACCTCGTCGGCGGTGGGGAGGATCTCGGCGCCGGCGGCGACGTACTCCTCGTCCGTGATCGAGGAGCCGACACCGGCGTTCTGCTCGATGAAGACCTGGTGGCCGTGGCGGACGAGCTCGTGGACACCCGCAGGGGTGATGGCCACGCGGAACTCGTTGTTCTTGACCTCGCGGGGGATGCCGACCTTCATCGTCGATCACGGTCCTTGAATCATGGGGGATACATGGGGCACTGCGATACATACCCGGATGCACTGCGGCGCACCGGGGCAGACCACGTTCGAACGCGGCGCACCCAGTCTAATGAAGGAGTTCCCGCTGTCTAGCCTTTCAAAGTACTAATCTTCGATGGACCCACTGCGGATTTCGTAGGCTGATCGTTCCGTTTCCAGCAGTCTCTCCGCTGCGGCACGGTGCAGCCGGGCGGCGGCGGGGTCGCCGAGCCGGTCGAGGGTGTCGGCGAGCCGGAGCTGGAGCGCGGCCTGGAGCCGGGTGTCCTGGGCACGCCGGGCCCACTCGACGGCGTCCTCGCAGGTCCGGAGGGACTCCTCGGGGCGGCCGGCGTACTCCTGGACCCTGGCCGCCTCGCTCAACGCCCGCGCGTAGCCCGGCAGATCGTCGAGCCTCCGGTGACCCGCGGCGGCGGCCCGCCAGTTCCGCAGGGCCTCGCCGTACCGGCCCGCATAGGTGTGCACGGCGCCGAGGCGGCCGTACAGCCTGGCCTGATCGGCCCGCTCGTCCCGGGCGAGACGCTGCGCGAGCGCCCGCCCGTACCAGTCGCCGGCCCGCTGCCAGTCCCCCAGCTCCTGATACGAGCCACCTACGGATTCCATTGCCCGACCGGTCGCGTACGGGTCATTTGCTGCGCGTCCGGCATCCAAAGCCGACCGATATCGCAGCAGAGCCTCCTTCGTCCGACCGGTGCGGGCGTCGAGGTCGGCCAGGTTCAGCAGGGCCGCGGCCCGCTCCCGGTGCAGCCCGCGCCGCTCGGCCACGTCGAGGACCAGCTGGTGGAGCCCGTACAGCTGGGGTGCGGCCGCCTCGGCGCCCCGGTGCGCGGCCAGCGCCCGGACCAGCGAGGCGACCAGTCGGCGGGCGAGCGTGTCGAGCTCCCCGTCGGCGACGGCGAGCCGGGCGGCGGCCAGCAGGAAGGCCTGCCGGGAGTCCAGCCACTGTGCCGCGGCGGCGGTGTGGGGGAAGCGCAGGGCGCGCGGCAGGCCGGCCAGTTTCCGGCGGGCCGGCGAGCCCTCGGGTTCGGTGACCGCACGGCAGGACTGGAGGAGCCGTACGGTCCGCTCCAGCATCCGGGCCCGGGCGAGCTGCACCTCGGCGGGCCGGTCGCGCTCCTCCAGCTGGGCGCGAAGGAGGGGGACGAGGTGGCCGGGGACCTGGTACTGCCCGTCCTCGCCGCCTTCGAGGAGCCCCAGGGCGGCGAAGTCGGCGAGGGTGGTCGCCGCGGCCGAGACGGAGCAGCCGGCCAGCGCGGAGGCCGTGTGGGCGTCGGCCCGGCCGAGCGGGGCCAGGCAGAGGAATCGCAGTATCCGGGCGGCGGTCGCGGGCAGCCCCTCGTGCACGAGCAGGAAGGCCCGGGTCAGCGGGTCGCCGGAGAGGGCGCGGAGCCGCTTGGCGAGGTCGGCGACGGAGGCCTTGGGACGGGAGGAGAGCCAGCCCCCGGCGAGCACGACCGCCGAGGGCAGCCCGCCGCACTCCTCGACGAGGGTCTCGGCGGCCTGCGGATCGACCGTGACGCGCACGGAGCCGGTGAAGGCGGTGAGCAGTTCGATGGCCGACTTGGGGTCGAGGCCGCCCAGGGTGCAGGGGCGCACGTCCGGGATGCCGGTGAGCGGTCCTCGGGCGACGCCGATCACCAGGGAGTCGGGGTTGTCGGGGATCAGCGGGTCCGCCTGCTCGGCGTCCACGGCGTCGTCGAGGACCAGCACGGCGCGGCGCTCGCCGAGCGCCGCGCGGACCAGCTCGGTCAGCTCGTCCTCGGCGGCGCCCGGGGGCTCGGCGACGCCGAGGACGGCGAGGAGCTCCTGCGCGACGCGGGCGGTGGGGACGGGGTCGCCGCCGGGCTCGGTGAGCCGGGCGCGGAAGATCCCGTCGGGGTACCGGTCGGAGAGTCCGGCGGCGAGTTCCTCGGCGAGCGCGGTCCGTCCGGAGCCGGGCTTGCCGGCGACGAGGAGCACGCGGGCGCGGGGGGCCTTGCGGCCGGTGAGGGTGTCGAGGCCGGTCCGCTCGATGTCGGCGCGCAGGGCCTTCAGCTCCCGCTGCCGGCCGAAGAACTGCCGGCTGCCGGCCGCCGCCACCGCCTGATCCGTCACGGGCCACGCTCCCGTCCACCTGCGCACGAGCCGATCCCGCGGGGGGCTCCGCACGGGCGATCCCGAGCGTAGTTCAGGGCACGTGCGGGACCTGGCGGAGCACGACCAACACGTCCCCCGATCGGATCAGCGGATCTTCACACCAACCCTTTGCCCACCCCCCGAACCCACGCCCGCCACGACGGACCGCGCCCGCCGCCCCCACGGCGGGGGAACAGGCTCGGCCGGTCAAGACCCCGGCCCAGCCCCCCGCCCGCACAGGCGCCGCTCCGGGCCCCTACGCCACGAACGGTCGCGCCGGCCACCCCGCGTCCGCCGCCCGGAGCGCCGCCACGCCGCCGCTCGACGCCCGCGCCGCGGCCAGCGACAACACGCCCACCACCAGGCAGTTGTTGTGCAGCTCCCCCGCCAGCACCCCCCACACCAGCTCGTCCAGCGGCACCCGCGCCAGCTCCATGTCCGCCTCCTCCTCGGAGACCGCGTACCGCTCCCCCTCCGCCTCGGAGAGCCCGCGCGCGAGGAAGATCCGTACGGCCTCGTCGCAGCCGCCCGGCGTCGTGTAGACGTCCGTCAGGACCCGCCAGTCCTCGGCCTTGACGTGCGCCTCCTCGTACAGCTCCCGCTGCGCCGCGTGCAGCGGGTTCTCGCCGGGCACGTCGAGGAGCCCCGCCGGGATCTCCCAGAGCTTCTGCCGCACCGGGTGCCGGTACTGCTTGAGCAGCAGGACCCGGTCCTGGTCGTCGAGGGCCAGGACGGCCACCGAGCCGGGGTGCACCTGGTAGTCGCGGCGCGCGACCGTCCCGTCCGGCATGACCACGTCGTCCGTGCGGACACTCGTCTTGTTTCCCTGGAACGGGGTCGTCGTCGCGACGACCCGCCACTCCTCCGGGGTGTCCTGCAACTCCATCTGCGTCCTCCCACGAACCGCACACGAAAACACGAAAACCACGAAAAACCGGGGTACGGATCCGTCAGGACCCGTACCCCGGCAACGTTAACGCGCGACGACTACTGCGCCGGCTTGCCCGTCTTGCGCTCCACGGCCGCCTTCACCAGACCGGCGAAGAGCGGGTGCGGACGCGTCGGGCGCGACCGCAGCTCCGGGTGCGCCTGGGTGGCGACCAGGTAGGGGTGGATCTCGCGCGGGTACTCGACGTACTCGACGAGCTTGTTGTCCGGGGAGGTGCCGGAGAAGACCAGGCCGGCCTTCTTCTCCAGCTCCGCGCGGTAGGCGTTGTTGACCTCGTAGCGGTGACGGTGCCGCTCGTCGACGTACGGCTGGTCGTCGTAGACCTCGCGGACGATCGAGCCCTCGGCGAGCTTCGCCGGGTACAGGCCCAGACGCATCGTGCCGCCCAGGTCGCCCGCGCCCTCGACGAACGCGAGCTGCTCCTCCATCGTCGAGACGACGGGGTGCGCGGTGGCCGGGTCGAACTCGGTGGAGTTGGCCTCGGGGATGTCGGCCAGGTTCCGGGCCGCCTCGATGACGATGCACTGGAGGCCGAGGCAGATGCCGAGGAGCGGCACCTTGTTCTCGCGGGCGTACTGGATCGCGCCGACCTTGCCGCTCACGCCGCGGTCGCCGAAGCCGCCGGGGATGAGGATCGCGTCGACGTCGCCGAGCTGCTTCCTGGCGTCGGCCGGGGTCTTGCAGTCGTCGGAGGTCACCCACTTGACCTTGACGCGGGCCTTGTTCGCGAAGCCGCCGGCCCGCATGGCCTCGGTGACCGAGAGGTACGCGTCGGGCAGGTCGATGTACTTGCCGACCAGCGCGACGGTGACCTCGTGGTCGGGGTTGTGGACGCGGTCGAGCAGGTCGTCCCAGGTCGACCAGTCCACGTCGCGGAACGGCAGGTCGAGCTTGCGGACGACGTACGCGTCCAGGCCCTCGGTGTGCAGGACCTTGGGGATGTCGTAGATCGACTTGGCGTCGATCGCGGCGACGACCGCGGCCTCGTCGACGTCGCACATCAGCGAGATCTTGCGCTTGATGGAGGTCGGGACCTCGCGGTCGGCGCGCAGCACGATCGCGTCGGGCTGGATGCCGATGTTGCGGAGCGCGGCGACCGAGTGCTGGGTCGGCTTGGTCTTCAGCTCGCCGGAGGGGCCGATGTAGGGCAGCAGCGAGATGTGCACGACGAAGACGTTGTCGCGGCCGACCTCGTGGCGGACCTGGCGGACGGTCTCCAGGAACGGCAGCGACTCGATGTCGCCGACCGTGCCGCCGACCTCGGTGATGACCACGTCGACGTCGTCGGTCGCCATGCGGCGGATCCGGGACTTGATCTCGTTGGTGATGTGCGGGATGACCTGCACGGTGTCACCGAGGTACTCGCCGCGCCGCTCCTTGGCGATGACCTGGGAGTAGACCTGGCCGGTGGTGACGTTGGCCGAGCCGTCGAGGTCCACGTCGAGGAAGCGCTCGTAGTGGCCGATGTCCAGGTCCGTCTCGGCCCCGTCGTTGGTGACGAAGACCTCTCCGTGCTGGAACGGGTTCATCGTGCCCGGGTCGACGTTCAGGTACGGGTCGAGCTTCTGCATCGTGACCCGCAGGCCCCGGGCCTTGAGGAGCGCACCCAGGCTGGAGGCGGTCAGGCCCTTGCCGAGGCTGGAGGCGACACCCCCGGTGACGAAGATGTGCTTGGTCGTCGTGGTTTTGGGCGGCATCGCCAAGAGGGGGCTCCCGTGGTCGCGTTCTGGAGGTGCGTACCGGCGTCCCCTCCGGAAGAATCGGGGGGTGCCGTCGCTGCGGTTTCGGGGTCCTCGGCTGTCGCCGTTTCCCACCGGTCCACGGGGTACCAGGGTATCAGCGACATCGGGAGACCGCTTCCGGCCACACGCGGGAGTCGGGTGTTCACGGACCGCGACGCGAGGGCATGCGGAGTCTCCCGGAGGGTGGGGGAAACACCCTCACCGGGTGGGGGGGAGGGACCTCCCGCCGAGCCGGAAGGGAGGAGTCGCCACGTCACTCACCTGCGACGCACCGCACGGCCGCCGGGCCCGCCGGCCGGCGCTCCCCCGGGTCCGCCTGTCACGGACGGCGGACCTTCACCAGACGAACCGGACTCGTTCACCTGATCGGAGCAACGTCGTCACCGACGTGATCACCGGGTCCCTGGAGTGCGACGTATCCTGCTCGGACACAGCCCGCCGAGCCGGCCGGCCAGCGGCACCACCCCGCCCGTCATCCGGACCAAGAGCTCGTCGAAGATCCCTTGACCGCTGACACACGCAGATCCGGCTGACAACCAGCCGGCGCATCTGAGCAAGCGCCCCGCGGGGCGAACGTGGCCGTTCGACTGGAGTGAAGCACGTGGCCGGGCGCATCGAGGATTACGCACTCATCGGAGACATGCAGACCGCTGCCCTGGTCTGCCGGGACGGCAGCGTCGACTGGCTGTGTCTCCCCCGATTCGACTCCCATGCGATCTTCGCCGGGCTGTTGGGGACCGAGGAGCACGGCTTCTGGCGGGTGGGACCGGCAGGGCCCGCCGACGCCGAACCGGCCCCCGCCGACCGGCGCCGCTACCGCGGCGACTCGCTGATCCTGGAGTCCGAGTGGGACACCCCGCGCGGCACGGTCCGGGTGACCGACTTCATGCCGCCGCGCGACGGGGCACCGCAGCTGATCCGCATCGTCGAGGGCGTCTCCGGCCGGGTCCGGATGCGCTCCTCGCTGCGCATGCGCTTCAGCTACGGCCGGATCGTGCCCTGGGTCCACAAGGTCGGGGAGCGCACGGTGGCCGTCGCCGGACCCGACTCGGTGTGGCTGGACACCGACGCCGAGACGCACGGCAAGGACCTCACGACGTACTCCGACTTCACCGTGAACCCGGGCGACCGGATCACGTTCACGCTGTCCTGGCAGCCCTCCCACAAGGAGCCGCCGGCCCTGCCGGACCCCGAGGGCTCCCTGGAGGCGACCGCCGACTTCTGGCGCGAGTGGGTGGACCACTGCACCTATCACGGCCCCTACCGGGAGGCCGTGATCCGCTCCCTGATCACCCTGAAGGCGCTGACGTACGCGCCGACCGGCGGGATCGTGGCCGCGCCGACCACCTCGCTGCCCGAGGAGATCGGCGGCGTCCGCAACTGGGACTACCGCTACACCTGGCTGCGCGACGCGGCCATCACCCTGTCCTCGATGCTGCGCACCGGCTACCGCGAGGAGGCCCGCGCCTGGCGGGACTGGCTGCTCCGCGCGGTCGCCGGCGACCCGGAGAACCTGCAGATCATGTACGGGATCGCCGGCGAGCGGGAGCTCGGCGAGGCGGAGCTCGACTGGCTCCCCGGCTACGAGAACTCCGGCCCGGTCCGGGTCGGCAACGGCGCCGCCAACCAGCTCCAGCTGGACGTCTACGGCGAGGTCACCGAGGCCCTCCACCTCGCCCACATGACGGGCCTGTCCCGCAACGACTACGCCTCGCTGCTCCAGATCAAGCTGATCAACTACCTGGAGAAGCACTGGGACCAGCCCGACGAGGGCATCTGGGAGGTCCGCGGCCCGCGCCGGCACTTCGTCCACTCCAAGGTGATGGCCTGGGTGGCCGTGGACCGCACGATCAAGCTCATCGAGTCCGGGGACGCCGACGGCCCGCTGGAGCGCTGGCACGCCCTGCGCGACGACATCCACCGGGACGTCTGCGAGAAGGGCTACGACCCGGAGCGGAACACCTTCACGCAGTCGTACGGCTCCAAGGAGCTGGACGCCTCGCTCCTGCTGATCCCGCAGATGGGCTTCCTGCCGCCGGACGACAAGCGGGTCATCGGCACGATCGAGGCGATCCAGCGCGAGCTGTCCACGGAGGACGGTTTCGTCCTCCGCTACCCCACCTCCGGCGAGGAGGCGGGCGTCGACGGCCTGGAGGGCGACGAGGGCGCGTTCCTCGCCTGCTCGTTCTGGCTGGCCGACGACCTGGCGATGATCGGCCGGGTGGACGAGGCCCGCTCGCTCTTCGAGCGGCTGCTGGCCCTCCGGAACGACCTGGGGCTGCTCGCCGAGGAGTGGGACCCGCGCCTCCAGCGGCAGGTCGGCAACTTCCCGCAGGCCTTCAGCCACGTGCCGCTGATCGACACCGCGCTGCGGCTGACCGCGAGCGGGGCCTACGGCGGCTGAGCCGGCGTCCGCCCGCGGACCGGGCGTGCCGGAGGGGCTCACTCCGGCACGCGCGGGAGGGGCCCCGGACCTACGATGAAAGGGTCCGGTCCCCCCGCACGGAAGGGGGGTTCCCATGGGCCCCCACATCTCCGAGAGCGCGCTGTCCGGCCTCGTCGAGGACCTGGCGGGCGACGTGATCGTCCCCGGTGACCCGGGCTACGGCGAGGCGCGCGCCCTCCACAACGGCATGATCGACCACCGACCCTCGGTGATCGCCCAGTGCGAGAGCCAGGCGGACGTGTCGAACGCCGTCCTCTTCGGCCGCTCGTGCGAGCTCCCGATCGCGGTCCGCGGCGGCGGCCACAGCGTCGCCGGCACGTCGGTGATCGACGGCTCGCTCGTGGTCGACCTGCGGCGGATGCACACGGTCGTGGTGGATCCCGAGGACATGACCGTCCGCGTCGGCGGCGGGACGACGATGGGGCAGATGGACCACGCCTGCCAGCCCTTCCACCTGGCGACCACCGGCGGGCGGGTGTCCACCACCGGGATCGGCGGCTTCACGCTGGGCGGCGGATCCGGCTGGCTGGAGCGGAAGTTCGGGCTGGCCAGCGACAACCTGCTGGCCGTCGACCTGATCACGGCCGAGGGCCGGCACGTCCACACGGACGCCGAGGAGCACCCGGACCTGTTCTGGGCGCTGCACGGCGGCGGCGGGAACTTCGGGGTGGCGACCTCGCTGACGCTGCGGCTGCACGAGCTGCCCCGGATGAGCATCGTGATGCTGTTCTTCCTGCCGGACGACGCGCCGGAGGTCGTGCGCGCCTTCCGGGACATCGCGGAGAGCGCCCCGGACGAGGTGGGCGGCGGGGCGATCTACCTGCCGGCGCCGCCGGAGCCGTTCGTGCCGCCTGGAGCTGGTCGGCCGGCTGCTGTGCGGGACCCTGCTGACGTACGCGGGCCCGGTCGAGGAGGTACGGGAGCTGTCGTCCGCGCTGTTCGGCCTCAGGCCCGTGATCGAGATCGTGGCGGACCTGCCGTACGCGGAGCTGCAGTCCATGCTCGACGACCCGCCGGGGCTGCGGAACTACTGGTCGGCCGAGTACCTCACCTCCCTCCCGGACGAGGCCGTGGACGTGTTCTGCGACCGGGGCGCGGGGATTCCGCTGCCCGCGGCGACCCAGCACGTGCTGTTCATGCAGGGCGGCGCGGTGGCGGCCGGGGCGGACTCCTACCCGCAGCCCTGGCGCGTCGCGCCCTGGGCCGTGCACCCGTTCGCGACCTGGGAGGACCCTGCGATGGACGAGGCGGAGATCCAGTGGGTGCGGGACGTCCGGGCCGACGCCCGGCCCTGGGCGATCGACTCCGTCTACCTGAACTTCGTCGGCGCCGAGGGTGAGCACCGGGTGGTCTCCTCCTTCGGCGAGGAGAACTACCGCCGGCTGGCCGCCGTGAAGGCCGTCTACGACCCGGAGAACGTGTTCCGCTTCAACCAGAACATCGTCCCGGCCGGCTGAGCGGCCGGGGTGACGCAGGACACAGTCGGCAGGTGGTCGGGCAAGTGCCTCCGCGACTGGACGAGTTGTCGCCTGCGTGGACGAACCGTCCGGTTCCCGTGACCGTGGGGTGATGTCGTCGGCCCACGGACGCGGGTAGCGTCCGGCCCCATGGACAATCAGGGCGGGATCACCGTGCAGCGGGCGCTCGAACTCCCCGGGCTGCGCAGCGGGCTCCCGGAGGTGATCGCCGGCGCGGACCGGCTGCACCGCACGGTGCGCTGGGTGCACGCGGGCGAGGTGCCGAACATCGCGTCGCTCCTCAAGGGCGGTGAGCTGCTGCTGACCACCGGCCTCGGGCTGGGCACCCGGCCCGCCGAGCAGCGTGCCTTCGTGCGGCGGCTCGCCGACCGGGGCATCGCCGCGCTCGTGGTGGAGCTGGGGCCGCGCTTCGCCCGCCTCCCCGCGACCATAGTGGAGGCCGCGCGGGCCGCCGGCCTGCCCCTGGTGCAGCTGCACCGCGAGGTCCCCTTCGTGGCGGTGACGGAGGAGATCCACACCGAGATCGTCAACGGCCACTACGCGCTGCTGCGGCAGGCCGAGGAGGTCCACCGGCAGTGCACGGAGGCGCTGCTGGGCGGCGGCGGCATCCCGCAGGTCCTGCGCATCCTGTCGGACTTCGCCGCCAACCCCGTCTTCCTGGAGACCGCCGACGGCCAGCTGCTGTACGCGGCGGGCACCGAGTCGGGGCCCGCCGACCCGCTCCAGGTCTGGGACGGGCTGCGCGGCGGGCGGGCGGCCCGCGAGTCCGGCCCGCCCAGCGGCACGGTCCTGGTGGACGTGCCGGGCGGCGGTCCGGGGACGGCGTCGGTACGGGCGCGCCTCGTCCTGCTGTCCGTGTCCGGCGCCCTCTCCCCCGTCCACCGGATGGCGGCGGAGCGGGCGGCGGGCCTCCTCGCGGTCGTGCTCATGCAGGCGCGTCAGGAGGAGGAGCTGGCGGCGCGCGGCCGGGGCGACTTCCTGACGGATCTGGCGGAGGGCAGGATCACGGCGGAGGACGCGCCGGCGCAGGCGCGGGTCCTCGGCTTCAAGCCGGGCGACGGGCCGCTCCTGCCGGTGGTGATGCGCCTGGCGTCCGAGCTGTCGCCCTCCGGGAACTGGGCCCTGCTGGCCCGCGCGGTCCTGGAGGAGCTGTCCTCCGTCGGCGTGCCGGTCCTGCTGGGCGTCCGCCCGGTCGAGGGCCGGGTGCCGCTCCTGCTGGGCCTGCGTTCGGAGTCGGAGCGCACGGCGGTGGCGGACCGGGTCGCGGCGGCGCTGCGCGCGGGCGTGGAGCGCGCCGGCCTCGAACGCGCCGGGGTGCATCCGCCGGTCGTCGTGGTGGGCGTCGCCGGCAGCTGGGCGGCGGCGTCCGCGGGGCTGCGGCACGCGGCGGAGACGGCGACGGCCGCCCAGGGCCTCTCGGACCGGCCCTGGTACGACGCCCGGCGCCTGGACATCGACCTGCTGCTGTGGCGGCTCCACTTCCACGGGGACACGGTCCTCGCGGCCTTCGTCGACCGGGCGATCGGCCCGCTGCGCGACCATGACCGCACCTCCCGCCCGCCGCTGCTGCCGACGCTGGAGACGTATCTGGCGCACGCGGGCCGCAAGGCGGAGACGGCCCGCGAGCTCCACCTCAACCGGCAGACCCTGTACAACCGGCTGGCCCGCATCTCCGAGCTCCTGGGCACGGACCTGGACGACCCCCAGACCGTGCTGGCCCTGTCCCTGGCCCTGAGGGCCCGCCGCCACACGCCGTAGGACGCGCGCCCGTTCCCCGGTGGGAGGGGCGGGCGCCTACCGCCCCGCCAGTTCGTCGTACACGCTCAGCACGTGGGCCACCGTCTCGTCCTCCGTGGGCCAGGTCCGGGCCTGCACCCGTCCGGCCGCCGCGAGGTCCATCCGCCGCTCCACGTCCTCGAGGAGTCCCCGCACGGCCCCGGCGAGCGCCTCGGCGTCCCCGTAGGGCACCAGCTCGGCCGCGTCGCCGACGAGTTCGGGCACTCCGCCGACGGCCGTGGCGACCAGCGGCACGCCGAGCCGCAGCGCCTCCTGGGCGAGCAGGGACCGGGCCTCCCACCGCGAGGGCAGGACGGCGACATCGGCCGCTGCGAGCAGCTCGGCGACGTCCTCGCGCCGGCCGATCAGGCGTACGGGCAGGTCCTCGGCCGCGATCTGCCGCTGGAGGGCGGCCCGTTCACGGCCCTCCCCCGCGACGACGAGCAGCGGCTGCGGGTCCAGGTCCCGCCACGACCGGGCCGCGGCGAGCAGCGTCCGGTAGCCGCGGCCCCGTTCCAGCGCTCCGACCGCCATGATCAACGGCCTCTCGACGGCGCCCAGTTCGGCGCGGGCCTTGCCGTCGTGGAGGCAGACGGGCCCTCGTGCGGGCGGGACGGTGACGGGCGCGAGCCGGGCGTCCCGTGCCCCGCGCCGACGGGCCCGGTCGACGAGTTCGGAGGAGGTGCCGAGGACGACGGTCGCGGCCCGCACGGTCCGCCGCTCCAGCAGCCGGAGCATTCCGTTCTGCGCGGCCCCGCGGGCCCGGGGGCGGCTGTCCCAGGTGGTCACGAGCGGGGCGCGGTCCCCGCCGCCGGAGAGGGCGAGCGCGGCCCGCACGGAGGCCTCGAGACCGTGTGCGTGGACGACGTCGGCGCCGATGCAGGCGTCGCGGAGCGCGGCGACGGTCGCGGGGTCGCCGAGGCGGGGCAGCGGCACGAAGTGCGCGCCGGCCCCCAGGTAGTCGTAGACGCGGTCGAGTTCGGCCGGGGCGCACACGGTCACCCGCACGCCCCTCGCCACCAGCCCCGAGGCGAGTGATCGGACGTGAGCGCTGCTTCCCGCGCCGCCGCCGCCCAGCACTTGGACCGTACGGAGCTGTGTCACGCGCCCAAGAATGCCAGCCCGTGCCACCGACCGTACGCACGTTCCGGCACCGAAGTGGCGTCGTTCCCCTGTACGGGAGGCGTACGGCCCCGGCACCCGATCCACGGGTTCACCCACTTGAGGGAGCGCACGCTCGACACCGCGCGCCCCCAGGTGTGCGCGGGCCGCACCGGGGCGCCGGCGGCCCGCGCCCGTCCCGGCGCCGGGCGGCCCGCGCCGGGCGCCCGGCCGCCCCGGCGCCCGGTCGCCTCCGGGCGGGGTCAGCCGTCCGCGCGGGCGGTGGCCAGCAGTTCCTCCGCGTGGGCCCTGGCCGTCTCGGAGTCCTCCTGGCCGGCGAGCATCCGGGACAGCTCCCGTACGCGCTCCTCGCCCTCCAGGACGGTGACGCCGGACCGGGTCACGGACCCGTCGTTGGTCTTCTCGACGAGCAGCTGACGGTCGGCGAACGCCGCGACCTGGGGCAGGTGGGTGACGACCACGACCTGCGCGGTCCTGGCGAGCTTGGCGAGCCGGCGGCCGATCTCGACCGCCGCCTTGCCGCCCACGCCGGCGTCGACCTCGTCGAAGAGGTACGT
The DNA here is from genome assembly GCF_043081085.1 of Streptomyces sp. NPDC014891. Lineage (NCBI taxonomy): Bacteria > Bacillati > Actinomycetota > Actinomycetes > Kitasatosporales > Streptomycetaceae > Streptomyces > Streptomyces sp. NPDC014891. The sequence continues at coordinate 453,727 of NZ_JBIBWF010000006.1, forward strand.
GGGCACCGGGTCGACCCCGGCGAAGACGACCTCCACCGCCAGCATCACCCGGGACAGCTCGCCGCCGGACGCGCCCTTGGCGATCGGCCGCGGCGGCGCCCCGGGGTGCGGCGCGAGCAGCAGCTCGACCTCGTCGGCGCCGGAGGGGCCGTAGGCGACCCGGCGGCCGCCGACCTCGACGCCGTCGGCGTCCTCGGTCTGCCGGATGTCGAAGGACACGCGCGCGTGGGGCATGGCGAGCGAGGCGAGTTCGGCGGTGACGGCGTCGGCGAACCGGTCGGCGGCCTCCGTGCGCGCGTCGGTCAGCCGCTGCGCGAGCACCGACAGCTCGTCGCGGAGCCGGTCGCGTTCGGCCGTGAGTTCCCCGATGCGGTCGTCGTCGCCGTCCAGCTCGCCGAGCCGGCCCGCGCTCTCCTCAGCCCAGGCGAGGACCGTGGCGATGTCCTCGCCGTACTTCCGCGTCAGCTGCACGAGCGCCGCACGCCGCTCCTCGACGGCGGCGAGCCGCAGCGGGTCGGCGTCCAGGTTGTCGGCGTATCCGGCGAGCTCGGTGGCCACGTCGCCGAGGAGGATGGAGATCTCCCCCATCCGGTCGGCGAGCGCGGCGAGCGCCGGGTCGTGCGCCCGTACGGCCTCCAGGGCCCGGCCCGCGCCCGCGACCAGGGTCGTGGCGTCGACGGACTCGGGGTCCTCGGGAACGCCCGCGAGCGCGGCGTGCGCGAGCGCGGCGGCGGAGGCCAGGGCCTCGGCGTGGCCGAGCCGCTCGGCCTCGGCGGCCAGCTCGACGTCCTCTCCGGCGAGCGGGGCGACCGCCTCGATCTCGCCGAGCCCGAAGCGCAGCAGATCGGCCTCCTGGGCACGCTCCCGGGCCCGGGTGGTGATCTCGTCCAGTTCTCCGGTGACGGCCCGCAGCCGCCGGTACGCCTCCGTGTAGGCGGCGAGCGGCGCGGAGACGGCCTCGCCCGCGTACCGGTCGAGCGCCCCGCGCTGCCGGGCCGGCTTGAGCAGGCCCTGCTGGTCGGTCTGACCGTGGACGGCGACGAGTTCGTCGGCGAGTTCGGCGAGCACCCCGACGGGCACGGAGCGCCCGCCCAGGTGGGCGCGCGAGCGTCCCTCGGCCGAGACGGTGCGGCTGACGAGCAGCACCCCGTCCTCCAGCTCCGCACCGGCCTCCTCGGCGCGCACGGCGGCGGGCGCGCCCGCGGGCACGCTGATCCGCCCCTCGACGACGGCCGAGGCCGCGCCGATCCGCACCAGGGCCGCATCGGCCCTGCCGCCGAGCAGCAGGCCCAGGCTGGTCACCACCATGGTCTTGCCCGCACCGGTCTCACCGGTCACCGCGGTGAAGCCGGGCGACAGCTCGACCACCGCGTCGTCGATGACCCCGAGCGACCGTATCCGCATCTCCTCCAGCACGCCCCAGACCATACGAGGTTTCCCGGGTGCGATGCGACATCACCCCCGGGCGTAACTCTCCGGCGTGCCGATCGTTCGCCCCCGCCGGGGCCGGTCCGGGGACCGGATGCGGGCGGGCGCGCCGCCGGCCGGAGCCGCGTGCGGCGCGCCCCGCGTCAGCGGGCCCCGCCGCGCCACCCGGACACGGGCAGGGCGAACTTCGCCACGAGCCGGTCCGTGAAGGAGGCGTGGTGGAGCCGGGCGAGGCGGACCGGCACGGCGCCCCTCCGCACCTCGACCCGGGCGCCCGCCGGGAGTTCCACCGTCCGCCGCCCGTCGCACCACAGCACGCCGTGCGGGGTGTGCGGCTCGACCTCGACGGCGAGCACGGACTCGGGGGTGGTGACGAGCGGCTTGGCGAAGAGGGCGTGCGCCCCGATCGGGACCATGAGCAGGGCCTCGACCTCGGGCCAGACGACCGGGCCGCCCGCCGAGAAGGCGTACGCGGTGGAGCCGGTGGGTGTCGCGCAGATCACGCCGTCGCAGCCGAAGCCGGTGACCGGGCGCCCGTCGATCGCGAGGACGACCTCCAGCATCCGTTCGGGGGACACCTTCTGGACGGCCGCCTCGTTGAGCGCCCAGTCGCGGTGCAGGACGTCGCCGTTCTCGTACACGACGACGTCGAGGGTCATCCGCTCCTCGACCTCGTACGCCTTCGTCACGACCCGGTCGACGACCTTGTCGAGGTCGTCCCGCTCGGCCTCCGCGAGGAAGCCGACGCGGCCGAGGTTGACGCCGAGCATCGGGACGCCGGAGGCGCGGGAGAACTCCGCGCCGCGCAGCAGGGTGCCGTCGCCGCCGAGGACGACGAGGAGTTCGCAGCCGTCGAGCGCGTCGGAGCAGTCCTCCTTCACCTTCTCGACGGACGGCGGCAGCGGCAGGTCCGCCGCCTCGCCCTCCAGGACGCGGACGCCGATGCCGCAGCGCAGCAGTCCGAGGACGACCAGTTCGGCGCTGCGCACGGCGGCCGGCCGGCCGGTGTGCGCGAGCAGGAAGACGGTACGGGGTGCGGTCTCTGGTGCTGCTGCCGTTGAGCTCAACGAGGTCCTTCCGCCACGGCGCGGTCGACATCCGCCGGATCCAGCGCGGGCGCCCCGGCCCGCAGCCACAGAAAGTACTCGACGTTGCCGGAGGGGCCGGGCAGCGGGCTCGCGGTGACGCCCAGGACACCCAGGCCGAGCTCGGCGGCGCGCCGGGCGACGTTCTTCACGGCGTCGGCGCGGAGTTCCGTGCTCCGGACGACCCCGCCGGTGCCGAGCCGCTCCTTGCCCACCTCGAACTGCGGCTTCACCATCAGGACGAGGTCGGCGTCGGGCGCCGTGCAGGCCGCGAGGGCCGGCAGCACGAGGCCGAGCGGGATGAACGAGAGGTCGCCGACGACCAGGTCGACGGGCACGCCGTCGATCGCGTCGAGTGTCAGCTCCCTGACGTTCGTGCGGTCCTTCACGGTGACCCGCTCGTCGCTCTGCAGCGACCAGGCGAGCTGTCCGTAGCCGACGTCGACGGCGACGACGTGGGCGGCGCCGGCCCGCAGCAGGACGTCGGTGAAGCCGCCGGTGGAGGCCCCCGCGTCGAGGGCGCGCCGGCCCTCGACCTTCAGCCCGAGCGGGACGAAGGCCTCGAAGGCCCCGGCCAGCTTGTGGCCGCCGCGCGAGACGTAGTCGGGGTCGGAGTCGTCCTGGACGACGACGATGGCCGCTGCGGTCTCTACCTGGGTGGCGGGCTTGGTGGCGACGGTCTTGCCGACGGTCACCCGGCCCGCGGCGATCAGCTGGCTGGCGTGCTCGCGCGAGCGCGCGAGCTTGCGCCGGACCAGCTCGGCGTCGAGACGGCGGCGTGCCACTCCTGCCACGTTCGGTTCAGCTCCTGTTGTCGTGCGGACGAGGGGCGGGGTGCGCGTCCAGCGAGGTCAGCTCGGCGCGCAGTCCACGGTGTACATCCTCGTACACCTCCGGGTGCCCGTCCGCCGGGAGGTCGTCGACCTCGGCGAGACGCGCCAGGTGGGCGTCGACCCCGGGGTGCCCGGTGAGCTCCCGTACGACCTCCAGCGGCGCGGCCGCGGCGGGCTCGGGGGCGCCGTCCCGCGGGGCCTGCGCGTCCGGGGTCCCGGGGTCGGGGAGGGCGTCCACGGGCTCGGGCTCGGCCATCGCGTCGTTCATGGTCCCGACGCTACCGCGAACCCCTGGGGTACGGTCGACGGCGATGGCGACGATCACGGAGTGCCGCGACGCACTCGACACACTCTCGGACAACCTGGCGCGGGCGGACGGCGACGTCCGGGGCGCGGCGGCCTTCGACCGCACCCTGAGCTGCCACATCACCGACCTGGACACCACGTTCACGGGCCGTCTCGCGGACGGCCGGATCGAGGTCGCGTCCACGGTGCCGGGCCCGCCTCCGGGCAAGGCGCAGATCCGGCTGGCGATGACCGGCGACGACCTGGTGTCGATGGTGCGCGGGGACCTGAACTTCGCGAAGGCCTGGGCCTCGGGCCGGGTCAGGCTGGAGGCGGGCTTCCGCGACCTGCTCCGCCTCCGCTCCCTCCTCTAGGGGGTGTCTTGCCCGCTCCGGGCACGAACGGCCGACTCCGGGCACGGCCTGCCCGCACCCGGCACGGCCGCCGCGCGCACCCGGAGGGGCCGGCGACTCACCCGCCGGCGACGGGCTCCGCCGGGCGCGGGACCCGCGCCTTCCGCCCGGCGGGCACGACCAGCGGCGTCCCCGTCTCGGGGTCGGCGATGACCTGGCAGCGCAGCCCGAAGACCCGCTCGACCAGCTCGGCCGTCACCACCTCGGCCGGCGGCCCCTCGGCGACCACCTCGCCGTCGCGGACGGCGATGAGGTGGGTGGCGTACCGGGCCGCGTGGTTGAGGTCGTGGAGGACGGCGACGAGCGTCCGCCCCTGCGTCTCGTGCAGCTCGGCGCAGAGGTCGAGGACGTCGATCTGGTGCTGGATGTCGAGGTACGTCGTCGGCTCGTCCAGGAGCAGCAGCGGTGTCTGCTGGGCGAGCGCCATGGCGATCCAGACGCGCTGCCGCTGACCGCCGGAGAGCTCGTCCACGTACCGCTCGGCCAGCTCAGCGACGCCGGTCGCCTCCATGGACTCCCGGGTGATCCGCTCGTCCTCCGGCGACCACTGCCGCAGCAGCCCCTGGTGGGGGTAGCGCCCGCGGGCGACGAGGTCGGCGACGGTGATCCCGTCGGGCGCCACGGAGGTCTGCGGCAGCAGCCCCAGGGTCTTGGCGACCTTCTTGGCGGGCATCGACTGGATCGACTGCCCGTCGAGCAGGACACGCCCCTCGCTGGGCTTCAGCATCCTGGACAGCGCGCGGAGCAGGGTCGACTTGCCGCAGGCGTTCGGTCCGACGATGACGGTGAACGAGTGGTCGGGGATCTCGACGGACAGGTCGCGGGCGATGACCCGCTGCTCGTACGCCAGGGTGACCGATTCCGCGCTCAGCCGCTGCTGCCGACCATCCATGACCGTACTCCTGTACCCGACTGCCTCGATGAAGTTAGGTTAGCCTACCCAATTTCCTCGTCCGGTCGGATGTCAGAGTCCGAGCCGCGCGAGCACCTTGCCCGCGTCCGGCGCCCCGCCGTCCCCCGCGTCCGCGGCCGACCAGGCCGCCCCGCACAGGGCCCGCACGGCGTCCATGGGATCCGCCGGGCCCGCCCCGGCCCCCGCCGGGCCGTCGAGCACCAGCTCGCCCCCGCGCGGCGCGCTCACGGAAGCCCGCCAGTCCCCGCACACGAAGCTCCCGTCCCCCTCCGCGACGACCTCGGGCTGCGCGTCCAGCAACCCCCGCAGATCGGCTGCGACATAGGTCGGCCGGTGCTCCGGCACGGCCCGCAGCAGCTGCGCCGCGTCCGTCACCCCGGTGAAGACGAGCAGCGAGTCCACCCCGCCGTTGAACGCGCCCTCGATGTCGGTGTCCAACCGGTCGCCGACGACAAGCGGCCGCCGCGCGCCCGTCCGCAGCACCGTCTCCCGGTGCATCGGCGGCAGCGGCTTCCCCGCGACCTTCGGCTCGACCCGGCCGCCGGTGGCGATCCGTACGACCTCCACCGCCGCCCCGTTCCCGGGCCCGATCCCCCGCGCACCGGGAATCGTCAGGTCCGTGTTCGACGCGTACCAGGGCAGACCCCGCGCCACCGCGTAGCTCGCCTCGGCGAACCGCCCCCACGGCATCTCGGGCCCGCCGTACCCCTGGACCACGGCCACCGGACCGTCCTCCGCCGAGTCCACCGGCACTAGGCCGCGCTCGCGCAGCGCCACCCGCAGCCCCTCGCCGCCGATGACGAGGACCCGGGACCCGGACGGCACGTCGTCGGCGATCAGCCGGGCCACGGCCTGCGCCGAGGTGATCACGTCCGCGGCCTCGGCGGGCACCCCGAGCTCGGTGAGGTGCTCGGCCACCGCGTCGGGCGTCCGCAGCGCGTTGTTGGTGACGTACGCCAGGTGCATCCCGCCGGCCCGGGCGGTCCCGAGCGCCTCCACGGCATGCGGAACCGCCTCCCCGCCCGCGTAGACGACCCCGTCCAGGTCGAGGAGCGCCGTGTCGTACGCCTCGCTCAGCGGAGCCGCGCTGCCTCCCGGCCGCCGCCTGCCCTCGCCCTGCCGCTCCTGGCCGTTCCGCACCGTCACCGCGCACTCCTCGCCTCACCGGGTGGGTTCCCCGCTCCCCCGATCATCGCTCATCATCCCGGCCACATACGATGACGAGATGAACACCTCAGGTCACGCGGCCGACGACGTCCGCGACGACGCAGCCGGCCTGCGCCTGGCGCCGTTCCGCGGGCTCCGTTACGTCCCCGAACGGGTCGGCAGCCTCGCCGCCGTGACGTCCCCGCCCTACGACGTCGTCGTACGACCTGACGGACTCCTCCATCTGGAGTCCGCGGATCCCCACAACATCGTCCGGCTGATCCTCCCGCAGGCGATCACCGCCGGCACCCGGCACCGCAAGGCCGCCGTCACCCTCGACCGCTGGCTCGCGGACGGCGTCCTCGCCCCGGACCCGGAGCCCGCGCTCTACGTGTACGAGCAGCACGGCGACGGGATCCTGCAGCGCGGCATCATCGGGGCCCTGGAGCTCTCCACCCCGGCGGAGGGCGTCGTCCTCCCGCACGAGGACGTCATGCCGCACGTCGTCGAGGACCGGGCCGCCCTGATGCGGACCACCGCGGCCAACCTGGAGCCGCTGCTCCTCACGTACGTCGGCGAGGGGGACGGCGCGGACGAGGTCGTCGAGCGGACCGTCCAGCGCCCGCCGCTGCTCGCCACCACCACTGAGGACGGCTTCCACCACCGCCTCTGGGCCGTGACCGACCCGGCCGAGCAGGCCGCCGTCTCCACCGACCTGGCCCGCCACCAGGCCCTCATCGCCGACGGCCACCACCGCTGGGCGACCTATCTGCGTCTCCGCGAGGAGCACCTCTCCCCCGGCCCCTGGAACTACGGCCTGGTCCTCCTCATCGACACCGCCCGCTACCCGCTCCGGGTCCGCGCGATCCACCGGCTCCTCAACCGCCTGCCGCTCGCCGACGCCCTCGGGGCCCTCGACGGCTCCTTCCGGGTGCGCCCGGTCGACGGCCCCCTGCGGACGGCCATGAACGCCCTGGCCGAGGCGTCCGCCGAGGGCAACGCCTTCCTCCTGGCCGGCGACGGCGGCTTCCACCTCGTCGACCGTCCGGACCCCGCGCTGCTCGACCGCACGATCCGTACGGACCGTCCGGACGCCTGGCGCACCCTGGACGCCACGGTCCTGCACTCGACGCTCCTGGAGCACGTCTGGCACATCCCGGACGCGCCCGAGGACATCGCGTACATCCACGACACCGAGGCCGCGGTGGAGCAGGCGGAGCGCCGCGGCGGTACGGCGGTCCTCATGCATCCGGTACGCGAGGAGGTCGTACGGGACCTGGCCCGCCAGGGCGTCACGATGCCCCGCAAGTCCACCTCGTTCGGCCCGAAGCCGGCGACCGGCCTGGTCCTGCGGAGCCTGGCGCTGGACTGAGGGGCCCAGGAGAACGCGAGAAGGGCGGCACCCGCAGGGGTGCCGCCCTTCTCACCGTCCGACCGGATCAGCTCTTGTCGCCGACGCTGTCGTCGTTGTCGTCCTCATCGTCATCGAGGTCGGCATCGGCGTCGAGGGCCTCGCCCCGCTCCACGGACGCCTCGATCTCGTCGTCCTCGTCGAACGCGTCGACGAACTCGACGCCGTCCATCTCGGCGAGGCGGTCCGAGGCGTCCGTGGAGCCGTCCTTGTCGGCTTCCAGGGCCTTGGCGAACCACTCCCGGGCCTCGCGCTCCCGGCCGGCGGCGAGCAGCGCGTCGGCGTAGGCGTAGCGCAGGCGCGCGGTCCACGGGTGGACGGCGCTGGAGGCGAGCTCGGGGCTCTGCAGCGTCACGATGGCCGCGTCGAGCTGGCCGAGGTCCCGGCGGGCGCCGGCGGCCACGAGCCGCATCTCGACCTGGCCGGCCTTGTCCAGCTTCTGCACCTCGGGCTCACCGGCCATCGCCAGCGCGCGCTCGGGGCGGTTGAGTCCGCGTTCGCAGTCGGCCATGACGGGCCACAGCTCCACGCCGCCGCTCATCCGGCGGGCGGCACGGAACTCGGCGAGCGCCTCGGAGTACTTCTGCGTGGCGTACGCGGCGAAGCCGGCGGCCTCGCGCACGGCGGCGACACGGGAGGCGAGCCGCAGGGCGACCCGGGAGTATCCGTAGGCCTTCTCCGGGTCCTCGTCGATCAGCTGGGCGACCATGACGAGGTTGCGCGAGACGTCCTCGGCGAGCCCCTTGGGCAGGCTCATGAGCTCCTGGCGCACGTCCGGGTCGATCTCCTCACCGGTGACCTCCGGGGGGATCGGCAGCCGCTTGATGGGCGCGCGGTCGCTGCGCTCGCGGTCGTCACGGCGCCCGAAACCACCGCGGTCGTCGCGCCCGCGGTACCCACCGCGGCTGTCGCCGCCACGGTCGTCACGACGGAACCCGCCGCCACTGCGGTTGTCCCCGCCACGGTCGTCGCGGCGGAAGCCGCCACGGTCATCGCGACGGAAGGAGGAGGGACGCTCGTCACGCCGGTCGTCACGACGGAAGCCGCCACCGCGGTTGTCGCCACCACGGTCGTCACGCGACGGGTACGAGGGCCGGTCGTCCCGACGGAAGGAAGAGGGACGCTCGTCGCGACGGAAGCCGCCACCGCGGTTGTCGTCACGGCGGTCGTCACGCGAGGGGTACGAGGGCCGGTCGTCCCGACGGAACGACGACGGACGCTCATCACGCCGGTCGTCACGGCGGAAGCCACCACCGCGGTTGTCGCCACCACGGTCGTCACGACGGAACCCACCACCACGGTTGTCGCCACCACGATCATCGCGACGGAACCCTCCACCACGGTTGTCGCCACCACGGTCGTCACGACGGAACCCGCCACCACCGCGGTTGTCCCCGCCACGGTCGTCACGCGAGGGGTACGAGGGCCGGTCGTCCCGACGGAACGACGACGGACGCTCATCACGCCGGTCGTCACGGCGGAAGCCACCACCGCG